>NZ_AWFX01000012.1 GCF_000463115.2 Franconibacter helveticus LMG 23732
TCCGCCAGCGTCGCTAAATCAGCGGCGGGTAGCGTCGCGCTCCAGCTGCCGTCCGCCTGCACCGTCGCGCTGTAACTCAGGCCGTTGAGGGTCAGCGAGACCGTACGCCCGACATCCGCGGCGTCAGCCGTGCCGCTCACCGCCACGCCCGCGCCCGCCTCGGCGGCGTTGATAATGTCGTCAGTGGCGATGGGGTTCACCGTCAGGGTGACGGCTTTGTCCAGCGTGAAGGCATGCGGCGCGCTGGTGCTGTTGCCCGCCGCGTCGGCAAGGCTTGCGGTGAGCGTATAAGGGCCGTCCGCCAGCGTCGCTAAATCAGC
>NZ_AWFX01000013.1 GCF_000463115.2 Franconibacter helveticus LMG 23732
TGTTCGAGTCTCTCAAATTTTCGCAACCGAAGTGAAACACCTTCGGGTTGTGAGGTTAAGCGACTAAGCGTACACGGTGGATGCCCTGGCAGTCAGAGGCGATGAAGGACGTGCTAATCTGCGAAAAGCGTCGGCAAGGTGATATGAACCGTTATACCCGACGATGTCCGAATGGGGAAACCCAGTGCAACTCGTTGCACTATC
>NZ_AWFX01000014.1 GCF_000463115.2 Franconibacter helveticus LMG 23732
CATCAGGCAGTTTCCCAGACATTACTCACCCGTCCGCCGCTCGTCACCCGAGAGCAAGCTCTCTGTGCTACCGCCCGACTTGCATGTGTTAGGCCTGCCGCCAGCGTTCAATCTGAGCCATGATCAAACTCTTCAATTAAAGTTTGATGCTCAATGAATTAAACTTCGTAATGAATTACGTGTTCACTCATGAGTCTTGGTATTCATTTATCGTCTTGCGACGTTAAGAATCCAGTCCATCTGAGTGCCCACACAGATTGTCTGATAAATTGTTAAAGAGCAGTGCGACGCGGCATTCAGCCTGCTGTCGCGAGGTGGCGTATATTACGCTTTCCTCTTTCAGAGTCAACCCTTAATTTCAGGATTTTCTCTTTTCGATTCGGACTGTTTTGTGAAGTGATTCACGTTGCCGTCTCGATGGAGGCGCATTATAGGGATCCCGATTTTTAGCACAAGCCTTTTTTCGATCTTTTTTTCTGACTGCCGAATTTTCATCCTTATTGATGTGATCCCGTTCGATCTGCGCAAATTATGACTCGAGTTTCGCTTGCATGAGCGAAAAAGAGGTCCCAAAGTCTGGAACGTATTCATTTTATCTATGAGGTTTTTATGGCTGCGGTTCTTCGTCCCTATCAAACATTCTTTCCTCAACTGGGCCAACGCGTCATGGTTGATGATGCCAGCGTAGTTATCGGCGACGTCCGTCTGGCTGACGATGTCGGCATCTGGCCACTGGTTGTGATTCGTGGCGACGTAAATTACGTTGCGATAGGAAGACGGACAAACATTCAGGATGGAAGCGTATTGCATGTCACGCATAAATCTTCATACAACCCCGAAGGCAATCCTCTTCTTATTGGCGAGGAGGTTACGGTCGGACATAAGGTCATGCTGCATGGTTGTACTATCGGCAACCGCGTTCTGGTCGGCATGGGAACCATTATTCTGGATGGGGCAGTAATAGAAGATGATGTGATGATTGGGGCAGGCAGCCTTGTGCCGCAAAATAAACGCCTTGAAAGCGGATACCTTTATCTGGGCAGTCCGGTCAAACAGATCCGTCCTTTAAAAGAGACTGAACTCGAAGGCCTGAAGTATTCAGCCAACAACTATGTGCGCTGGAAGGATGAATATCTGGCTCAGGATAACCAGAGCCAGCCTTGATCGTTCTCCTGCTGCGCATTGAGAAGCGCCTCTGCTTCTTCTTCCAAATCCCAGCGGTGTGCGTGAAAAGCGTTCAGCCAAGCTTCTTGCGTATCACCGCCATACCGCTTTGACAGAACCTCTCCAGTAATCGCGCAGGTCACCTGCATCCCATTCACAAGAGCCGGGAAGCACACCGCCTGACATTCTGCTATCCATTCTTCGCGATCCGGAAACTGGATGGCCTGATTCATACAGCAAGCTCCTGCTTAAGCTTTTCAATCACCGGGTCGATGGAAGGCAGTACACCATGCCAGAGCAGAACCGCATGCGCCGCTTGCCCCACCAGCATGCCTGCGCCATCCGCATAGTGCTGTACTCCATAACTGGCGCACCATTTCAAAAAAGGCGTCGGCCCTTTTTGGTAGAACATGTCGTAGCAGCGTACCTTTGGCGTAAGCAGTGAGGATGGGATCGCCGGGATCGTGCCATCTATTCCGCTGGCTGTCGCGTTAACGATAAGATCAAACTCATTACCTTCAAGCGTTTCCATCGGCACCGCAGATACGCTTCCAACATGCGCGAAGAGCGCAGCCAGCTCCTGAGCGCGGGCATGCGTTCTGTTGGTTACCGTTACTGCACAATCCAGTGATAGCAGCGGCATAAGAACGCCTCGCGCCGCGCCCCCTGCGCCTATCAACAATACCCGGTTGCCCGGCTTGATAAGATTAAGCCGTTGCAGATCCATCAGCAGGCCTATGCCGTCTGTGTTATCCCCCAGCAGACGGCCATCTTCCAGGCGCTTGAGGGTATTTACCGCTCCCGCCAGGGTTGCCCGTTCCGTAAGCTCGTCTGCCCGGGCGAAGGCCTGCTCTTTGAAAGGCACAGTAATGTTTGCGCCTTTTCCTCCATTATTGAAGAACGACTCCAGCGTTTCGATAAAGTTATCTACCGGCGCCAGGATTCGTCCATAGGGGTGGTCGATTTGCAATTGAGCCGCAAACTGCTCATGAATAAAGGGGGATTTGCTATGAGCAATGGGGTTTCCGAAAACGGCATAATGTTCCATCGTTTACCCCTGGCGGAACAGCTTGCCTGTAAGGGCGTCGCGAATTTCAGAAGGATTCTGCCGCCCGCCGGTTGGCCCTTTCATTACTGGAAAAGCTTCTCCAAACTGCTCGAGCACTTCCTGCGCCGTTCGACAAGGCGGCAACCCAGTAAGGTTAGCGCTGGTTGAAACAAGCGGCTTGCCATACGCTTCACAGAGCTGGATGACCAGCGGATGGTCTGTTACCCGCACCGCCAGCGAATCAAAACGTCCCGTCAGCCAGCGCGGCGTTGAAGGTTTAGCGGGAAATACAAACGTCACTGGTCCCGGCCAATGTTTAAAGACCGCTTCGCGCTGCGCCGCATTTAGCGATGCGTCGTCTATATAAGGCTTTAACTGCTCGAAGCTGGCGGCAATCAGAATCAATCCTTTTTCAACCGGTCGCTGCTTAAGCGCTAATAAACGATTCACAGCAACTTCGCTGTCAGGATCGCAACCGACGCCAAAAACAGCTTCTGTAGGATAAGCGATGACTTGTTGTTGTTTGAGGAGTTCGACGAGCTGAGAAATCTCGTTTGCAGGCAGGTTATTGTTCACTATTCTGTTCCGCCGTGACCGGCTTTCCACATTGTTTACTGGCGCAAAAGCGTTTTACGCCCTGCGCGGTTTTCTTTTCGATAAGTAACGGGTAATGGCAAACAGGGCAATCCCCCGCTACAGGTTTAAAATTAATAACGAATTGGCAATCGGGATAACGCTCGCAGGAATAAAAATTTTTACCAAAACGCGAACGGCGCTGAACAAGCTTACCGCTACGACACTGCGGGCAGGTCACCGCCGTTTCATCCGGCTTATCAATAAGCTCGGTATGCGTGCATTCGGGGTAGCGGCTGCAACCGATAAACATGCCAAAGCGCCCCTGTCGCAACACTAATGTTGCCTGACAGACGGGACAGGTTTGTCCTTCCAGAACTTTGATGATATGCCCGTCCGCCTGATTCTTCAGCGGACGGATATAATCGCATTCTGGATAACGAGAGCAACCGAGAAACGGACCATGCTTGCCATTTCTGATAACTAATTCAGCCCCGCACTCAGGGCAGGGCTCTTGATTACGCACTGTAAAAAGTGCTGATTTGACCATAATGCTCTACGCCGCAATAACTTTTAGTGCAGCATACCTTCATTTACTTCGAAGAGTAATTCTTCCATTTGTTGGTAAGCGTTTTCACATCCCGGAATGTTGAACAACACCATAAGAACAACCCATTTTAAATCTTCCAGATCGAACTCTTCGGTATCCAGCGCAGTAACACGCTCAATGACCATTTCACGGGTTTCGAGATTTAACACCTGAATCTGCTCAAGAAACAAAAGAAAACCACGACAGCTTGCGTCCAGACGCTGGCTTTCTTCGGGAGTATAGATGCGCATTGAAAGGGGATCAGAAGCCAACTGCATCGGCTCGACCAGCCCGTCCTGATAGTCCGCTAGTTTTTCAAGCCACAGTAACGCGTTGTAGATATCCTCACGATCAAAACCGGCGTCGGTCAGGTCTCGCGTCAGTTTGTCCTGATCGACCCGCATCTCAGCCTCGTTATGGATGTAGGTTTCAAACAAATACATTAGTACGTCGAACATGGCCTGCCCTCCTTAATCGGACATAGCCGCCGGGTACAGCTGCGATCCATCCTGCTAACTCCAGTTCAAGTAGTTGGGCTACCGTCAATGGCACAGGTTGGCCGGCACGTTCAGCGACGACGTCAACAGGTGTAACCTCATCTCCTACGTTAGCCAACAGCTCGGGAAATGGCAATGCAGCTTCATCTTGATTGGGTGAATATTTTGTCTCTACAAGCCATGGAAGCTCATTTTGCAAATACTCAAGAATGTCTTGCGCGCTGGTCACTAATACTGCTCCCTGCCTGATAAGCCAGTGAGGCCCTTCACAGCCGGGGTTGCCAAGCGGGCCTGGCAGAGCAAAAACTTCCCGTCCTTGTTCAAGCGCGCACTGCGCAGTCACAAGCGATCCGCTGCGTAGCGAGGCTTCTACAACCAGAACGCCCCGGCTTAAGCCGCTTATGATTCGATTACGGCGTGGGAAATGGCATGGACGCGGGCCGACAGAGAGCGGAAACTCAGAAATTATCGCGCCGTTATTAGCTATAATCTGCTCCGCCAGGACTTTGTGCCGCTTCGGGTATATTTGCCCTGGTCCGTTTCCCAACACAGCAAGCGTTATTCCGCCAGCGGCTAAGGCAGCTTTATGCGCAACGCCATCGATGCCTATGGCAAGCCCACTGGTTAAAGAAAGGCCGCTGCGCGCCAACGCCTCACAAAATGCCCTTCCCCATTGTTCGCCATACCATGAATGCGCGCGACTGCCGACCACAGCCAGTTGCGGCGTTTTTAAAGCCTGTTTATTACCTGCAAGCAAAAGTGCGCCCGGATAATCGCTGATCGCTCTCAGTTGCTCCGGATAGGCTGGGTCCTCAGCCGTAACCAAATGATGATGAGGTTGCGAAAGCCAGCGTAATGTCGCTTCAACCTGCTCAGAGGGAAAAGCAAAAAATTGCTTTTTCTGGGAGTCATTAAGATGGGCAAAACGCAGCGCAAGCGCTGGCTTTTCAGGAGTCATGCGATAATAACGCGCAGCCTGTAACATTCTTTCGCCGCTCAGGCTCAAAACACTCATCAGGCGTAACCAAAATTCCTCTGGCGACATAGCTCCTCCCTTGCCACAAGCGGCATCCTCTATCCTTGCGATTCGCTACTGATGCTGTCAATCAAGGGGGGATTTGTCTAGAATGGAAGTAATGATCTCACCAACTACTGAATCTAGCTCTGGATAAATATGTCAGTTTTGCACGTGTTACATATTCCGGACGAGCGACTTCGCATTGTCGCCGAGCCGGTTAAAGAAGTGAATGAAGAAATTCAGCGTATCGTGGATGATATGTTCGACACCATGTATGCCGAAGAAGGCATTGGTCTGGCGGCCACGCAGGTTGATATCCACCAGCGCATTATCGTTATCGATGTTTCCGAAAACCGGGACGAACGCCTGGTATTAATCAACCCGGAACTGCTGGAGAAAAGCGGCGAAACGGGGATCGAAGAAGGCTGTCTTTCCATTCCTGAGCAGCGCGCTTTCGTACCGCGTGCAGAAAAGGTAAAAATTCGCGCCCTCGATCGTGATGGTAAACCGTTTGAGCTGGAAGCTGATGGCCTGCTGGCTATTTGTATTCAGCATGAAATGGATCATCTGATGGGTAAACTGTTTATTGATTACTTATCGCCGCTAAAGCAAACGCGTATCCGCCAAAAAGTTGAAAAGCTGGATCGCATGAGAGCCCGTGCGGCAAGCTAAGCTTACGTTAAAGACAAGGACCAACGTGTCGGATTCATTACGCATAATTTTTGCCGGAACGCCGGACTTTGCAGCGCGTCATCTTGATGCGCTCCTGTCGTCTGCTCATCAGATAGTAGGCGTTTTTACACAGCCCGATCGCCCTGCCGGTCGTGGCAAGAAGTTGATGCCAGGCCCGGTTAAAGTTCTTGCACAACAGCACGCGATCCCTGTGTTTCAGCCCGTATCGTTACGCCCGGCGGAAAATCAACAGTTGATTGCTGACTTAGAAGCGGACGTCATGGTGGTTGTCGCTTACGGGCTTATACTGCCCAAAGCGGTACTGGATATGCCGCGTCTGGGTTGTATCAACGTACATGGTTCTTTACTGCCCCGCTGGCGCGGCGCGGCGCCCATTCAGCGCTCGCTCTGGGCTGGAGATAAAGAAACAGGCGTAACCATTATGCAAATGGATGCCGGTCTTGATACAGGCGATATGCTGTATAAGCTGGCTTGCCCCATTACCGCTCAGGACACCAGCGCTTCGCTTTATGACAAATTAGCGCAGCTTGGTCCGCAAGGCTTGCTCGCAACGTTAGATCAGCTCAGCGAAGGCAGTGCGCAACCTGAAGTGCAAAATGAAAGCCTCGTTACTTACGCTGAAAAGCTCAGTAAAGAAGAAGCAAAACTGGACTGGTCTCTTTCAGCAGCGCAACTTGAGCGTTGCATTCGCGCTTTCAATCCCTGGCCTGTGAGCTATTTCCTGATGGACGAGCAACCGGTTAAGGTGTGGCAAGCCTCCGTCATCGAAGCCGCAACTGCTAAAAAACCCGGCACGATTATTGAAGCGAATAAAAACGGTATTCAGGTTGCGACGGCTGAAGGCATTCTCAATCTTGAAACGCTGCAACCCGCCGGCAAAAAAGCGATGTCTGCTCAGGATCTGTTAAACTCTCGCCGGGAATGGTTCGAGCCCGGTACCGTGCTTGCCTGAACGTCAGGCTGAAAGCTATCCGGCCCGACAAATGTCGGGCATTTTTATTTATCCAGCAAGCCAATTTCTGCGCATCGCCATGAAAAAAAACATTAATCTTCGCAGCCTGGCTGCGCAGGCCGTCGAACAGGTCGTTGAAAACGGCCAGTCGCTCAGTAACGTCCTGCCGCCAATGCAGAGTAAAGTCTCAGACAAGGATAAAGCTTTATTACAGGAGCTTTGCTTTGGCGTATTACGTACGCTTTCTCAACTCGACTGGCTCGTCAGTAAGCTCATGTCTCGCCCAATGGCAGGAAAGCAACGAACGGTACATTATCTTATTATGGTCGGGCTGTATCAGCTGATGCATACGCGCATCCCGCCGCACGCAGCCCTGGCGGAAACAGTTGAAGGCGCAGTCGCCATTAAACGCCAGCAATTCAAGGGGCTTATTAATGGCGTATTACGTCAGTTTCAGCGCCAGCAGGAAACGCTGCTGGCAGAATTTAACCGTCAGGAAGAGCGCTTTTTGCATCCCGCCTGGCTGTTGCAGCGGTTACGTAAAGCATGGCCTGAGCAGTGGGAAGCTATTGTTGAAGCGAATAATCAGCGTCCCCCGATGTGGCTGCGTGTAAATCGTCAACATCACAACCGTGACGAATGGCTGGCGCTACTTAGTGAAAGTGGCATTACAGGCTTTCCTCACCCTCGCTATCCTGACGCTGTACGCCTGGAAATACCGGCTCCCGTTTCCGTCCTTCCGGGATTTGAAAAAGGGTGGGTAACAGTTCAGGATGCCTCAGCACAAGGTTGTGTCTCTCTTCTTGAGCCTAAAGATGGCGAGTTGATTCTTGATCTCTGCGCTGCGCCTGGGGGTAAAACGACGCATATTCTGGAAGCCGCTCCGCAAGCAAAAGTATTGGCGGTGGATGTGGATCCTGGCCGTATCAAGCGCGTGCATGAAAACCTTGCGCGCCTGAACATGCAGGCTGAAGTAAAAACAGGCGATGGGCGTTATCCTCAGCAGTGGTGCGGCGATCAACAATTCGATCGTATTTTGCTTGATGCGCCATGCTCGGCGACAGGTGTGATTCGACGCCATCCAGATATAAAATGGTTGCGCCGTGATTCAGACATTCGCGAACTCGCGCAATTACAGTCAGATATTCTTGACGCTATCTGGCCGCACCTGAAACGCGGCGGCACGTTGCTTTACGCAACTTGCTCAATTATGCCCGAAGAGAATAAAGAGCAAGTGGCTGCTTTCCTTGCCCGTACGCCTGATGCGGAGCTGAAGCAAACCGGCACGCCAACGGATCCGGGCATACAAAATCTGCCTGCGTCCGATGAGGGCGACGGCTTCTTTTACGCTAAGCTCATTAAAAAGTAATGCCCCTGCGGGCGAACCAATCATGAAGCGCTGATAATGAAAATAATCATTTTAGGAGCGGGCCAGGTAGGCGGCACACTGGCTGAAAACCTGGTAGGTGAAAACAACGATATTACCGTTGTTGATATCAATGGGGATCGGTTGCGCACCCTTCAGGATAAGTTTGACTTGCGCGTAGTGCAGGGCCACGGTTCACACCCGCGGGTATTGCGTGAAGCAGGCGCAGACGATGCTGATATGCTTGTTGCGGTGACCAGCTCCGACGAAACCAATATGATCGCCTGTCAGGTCGCCTATTCCCTGTTCAATACGCCTAATCGCATAGCGCGTATCAGGGCGCCGGATTATGTTCGCGATGCTGAACGGCTTTTCAATCCTGAAGCTGTGCCTATCGATCATCTGATTGCGCCAGAGCAGCTGGTTATCGACAACATTTATCGTCTGATTGAATACCCCGGTGCGTTACAAGTTGTTAATTTTGCCGAAGGCAAAGTAAGCCTGGCGGTTGTAAAAGCTTACTATGGTGGCCCGCTGGTCGGTAATGCGCTCTCGACTATGCGTGAGCATATGCCGCATATAGATACTCGCGTTGCGGCAATTTTCCGCCACGATCGCCCTATCCGACCGCAAGGTTCGACCATTGTTGAAGCGGGTGATGAAGTCTTTTTTATCGCAGCTTCACAGCATATCCGGGCGGTTATGAGCGAGTTGCAGAGGCTCGAAAAGCCCTATAAGCGTATTATGCTTGTTGGCGGCGGCAATATCGGCGCAGGCCTTGCTCATAAACTAGAAAAAGAGTACAGCGTAAAGCTGATTGAACGAGATCAGCAACGAGCAGCGGAACTGGCAGAGAAACTTCAACATACTATTGTATTCTACGGCGATGCCTCTGATCAGGAGTTACTGGCTGAAGAGCATATCGAGCAAGTCGATCTGTTTATTGCCGTAACAAATGACGATGAAGCGAATATCATGTCCGCCATGCTTGCCAAGAGAATGGGCGCTAAAAAAGTTATGGTGCTTATTCAACGTAAAGCCTACGTTGATCTGGTTCAGGGCAGCGTTATTGATATTGCTATTTCCCCTCAACAAGCGACCATTTCAGCACTCCTCGGGCACGTACGCAAAGCAGATATTGTCAGCGTCTCGTCGCTACGCCGTGGTGTAGCGGAAGCAATTGAAGCCGTGGCGCATGGAGATGAAACGACCTCACGCGTAGTCGGAAGGGTTATCGATGATATTAAGCTACCGCCGGGCACGATTATTGGAGCAGTAGTACGTGGTAATGACGTTATGATCGCCAACAATAATTTACGTATTGAGCAAGGCGACCACGTCATTATGTTCCTGACTGATAAGAAATATGTCACTGACGTAGAACGTCTTTTCCAGCCCAGCCCTTTCTTCCTGTAACTCAACGGTGGCTAAAACTGCCACCTTTGATTTTCCTTAACCCCCTGTTTTTGTAAGGAGTATTACTCCGGTTATCACAAGCTATTCATGGAAAATGGGGCATCCTTTGTTAGACTTAACAGGGTCGGCAGTAATAAGGAGAAAAAAATGAGTTTTTTTAAAGAGTTTCGCGAATTCGCGATGCGCGGGAATGTGGTTGATTTGGCGGTGGGTGTCATTATCGGTGCGGCATTCGGAAAAATCGTCTCTTCACTGGTTGCGGATATTATTATGCCGCCGCTGGGGCTGCTTATCGGTGGGATTGATTTCAAACAATTTGCATGGACGTTGCGTCCGGCAGTAGGAGATACGCCAGCGGTAATAATGCATTATGGCGTATTTATCCAAAACGTGTTCGATTTCATCATTGTGGCTTTCGCTATCTTTGTTGCTATTAAACTTATCAACAAATTGCACCAGAAAAAGCCTAAGGAAGCGGCGGGGCCGAGCAAAGAAGAAGTATTGCTTACAGAAATTCGCGATCTGTTGAAAGAACAAAACAATCGCCCATAAGACGGAAGGCCAGTGGTAAAAAAGCGTTTGCTTGTTTGCCACTGGCCTCCCAGTATCCTTTCTTGTTATTTTTGGCCTTACGCTGATAGCTGCCTTTTCCCTTCTGGTTCTTTTCCACTCTCTGACGAAAAAGCGGGTCGTGGAGTAAAGCCTCAATAGCATTATCCTGTATTTTACCTTTAGTATGTTGATAACGGCTCATAATCTCTCCTGGGTTAAAAAGCGATAAGAGTGTAGAGGTGGTGATGAAAAAGATCAACATGCCGATAATTTGTCATCGGTGCCTTGTTCAAGCGCTTCGAGAATAGAACAATAAACACTGCTATGAGCAGTTCCACAACAGGCATCATTCAGGCGTTGTAGCGACTGGCGCATAACCTGTAATTCAGCGATCCTCGCTTCGACTTCTGTAAGTCTGGCCTGAACAATACTTTTCGATTCCTGGCAGGTATGGTGTTCTGGATCAACACGAATCGAAAGCAACTCACGAATCGCCTCAAGGCTAAAGCCAAGCTGACGGCCATGACGAATGAACCTTAATCGCCTTAAATCTTCATCGCCATAAAGTCTAAAACCCCCTTCGGTTCTGACATCATGGCTCATCATCTGCTGCTTTTCGTAGTAGCGGATTGTATCTGGAGTTACGTCTGCCAGACGGGCAAGCTCACCGATGCGATACATAGTTACCTCTGATGAATTTTTTTAGCAAACCGCTCTGCATATTTTCCATGCAGAAAATCGGTATTCACGCCCGCCTGCCTGAGTTTTAATTCAAGTAACGCAAGCCGTTTTTCGATGAGAGGGTGTTGCGGATCGGTATCAGCGATGCTCTTAAGCATATCGGCAAGCTCAAGTGCTTCTTTTCTTTGTTGTAATTCTGGCGGAAGATAGCCTGCATTTTTCAATAAACGATAGCTGGCTCGTAACCCGGCAGGAACCGCGGAGTCATCATCTAACGCAAGAGGCTTACCTTCGCCTGCTAATCCATCCATTTCACCTTTTTTCTGAGCATCAAGAATATGCTTTTCTGCCCATTGATCTATCAACCACATAATCAATCTCCGGGATGACGAAACGAAAGAGGGACAAGGGGAATATAGCTTAAGGAAAAAAATGGATATAAAAAAACCGGGCAAGCCCGGTTTTTTTAATTTTACTACAGATTACTCTGCAGCTGCTTCTGCTTTCGGCTCGGCGCGATCAACCAGCTCGATGTAAGCCATCGGAGCGTTGTCACCAGCACGGAAGCCACACTTCAGAATGCGAGTGTAACCACCGGCACGGCTCGCGAAACGCGGGCCCAGCTCGTTAAACAGTTTTGCCACGATCTCGTTATCACGAGTACGGGCGAATGCCAGACGACGATTAGCAACGCTATCAGTCTTGGCAAGAGTAATCAGCGGCTCAACTACGCGACGCAGCTCTTTCGCTTTCGGCAGGGTCGTCTTGATGATCTCATGACGAACCAGAGAACCTGCCATGTTGCGGAACATAGCCTGGCGATGGCTGCTGTTGCGGTTCAGTTGACGACCACTCTTACGATGGCGCATGACCTTATCCTTCTCAGTAAAACCTTAACCTGTGATCCGGTTACTCGTCAGCAATGCTTGCCGGCGGCCAGTTCTCGAGGCGCATGCCCAAAGAAAGACCACGGGAGGCCAGCACGTCTTTAATCTCAGTAAGAGATTTTTTACCGAGGTTCGGCGTTTTGAGCAACTCAACCTCGGTACGCTGTACCAGATCACCGATATAGTGGATAGCTTCTGCCTTAAGGCAGTTAGCAGAGCGGACAGTCAATTCGAGATCGTCAACAGGGCGCAGCAGGATCGGATCGAATTCTGGTTTCTCTTCTTTGACTTCCGGCTGACGTACATCACGTAAGTCAACGAAAGCTTCCAGTTGTTCTGCCAGGATGGTCGCCGCACGACGAATCGCCTCTTCAGGATCGATTGTGCCATTGGTTTCCATTTCGATGACCAGCTTGTCCAGGTCGGTACGCTGTTCTACACGCGCTGCTTCAACATTGTAGGCAATACGCTCTACCGGGCTGTAGCATGCGTCGACCAGCAGACGGCCGATTGGGCGCTCATCTTCTTCCGAATGAATTCGGGCAGATGCCGGCACATAACCACGACCGCGCTGAACTTTGATACGCATGCTGATAGATGCGTTTTCATCGGTCAGGTGGCAGATCACATGCTGCGGCTTGACGATTTCAACATCACCGTCGTGGGTGATGTCGGCTGCGGTCACAGGGCCAATGCCAGATTTATTCAGGGTAAGGATAACTTCATCTTTACCTTGAACTCTCACCGCCAGCCCTTTCAGGTTGAGCAGGATTTCCAGGATATCTTCCTGAACGCCTTCTTTGGTGCTGTACTCGTGTAGTACACCATCAATCTCAACCTCAGTCACCGCGCAACCCGGCATCGATGAAAGCAGAATACGGCGCAGTGCGTTACCCAGAGTATGACCGAAGCCACGCTCTAAAGGCTCAAGGGTCACCTTGGCGTGCGTCGAACTCACTTGCTCGATATCTACCAGGCGCGGTTTTAGAAACTCTGTCACAGAACCCTGCATTGTGTCCTCTCTTTGGTACTAAGCTTTACTTGGAGTAAAGCTCGACGATCAGGTGTTCGTTAATGTCCGCAGACAGGTCAGAACGCTCCGGCTTACGCTTGAACGTACCTTCCATTTTGCCAGCATCAACTTCCAACCAGGTTGGCTTTTCACGCTGCTCAGCCAGCTCCAGAGCGGCTTTCACGCGAGACTGCTTTTTCGCTTTCTCACGAACGCTGACTACGTCATTCGGACTAACCTGATAAGAAGCGATGTTAACAACACGACCGTTTACCATAATTGCTTTATGGCTAACCAGCTGACGTGCTTCTGCACGAGTGGCGCCGAAGCCCATACGGTATACAACGTTGTCCAGACGACCTTCCAGCAGAGCTAACAGGTTTTCACCGGTGTTGCCTTTCAGACGCGCGGCTTCTTTGTAGTAGTTACGGAACTGACGCTCCAGCACACCGTAGATACGGCGAACTTTTTGCTTTTCACGCAACTGCACACCATAGTCAGACAGACGCGGTTTACGCGCACCGTGCTGGCCAGGAGCTTGTTCAATTTTACACTTGGTATCGATCGCGCGAACGCCAGACTTAAGGAACAGGTCTGTGCCCTCGCGACGGCTCAGCTTGAGCTTAGGACCCAAATATCTTGCCATTTTCTTTCTCCAACAATCCTAGAAAACGAGCGCTTAGACGCGACGTTTTTTCGGCGGACGACAACCGTTGTGAGGGATCGGAGTCACATCAGTAATATTAGTGATGCGGAAACCAGCGGCGTTCAGAGCACGAATAGTAGATTCGCGGCCCGGACCCGGTCCCTTAACCATAACTTCCAGGTTCTTGATACCGTATTCTTTCACGGCTTCTGCGCAACGCTCTGCTGCAACCTGAGCTGCGAACGGAGTGGATTTGCGAGAACCACGGAAACCGGAACCACCGGCAGTTGCCCAACCCAGAGCGTTACCCTGACGATCAGTAATAGTAACGATGGTGTTGTTGAAAGAAGCATGGATATGAGCCACGCCGTCAGAGACTTGCTTTCTTACACGTTTACGTGCACGAATTGGTGCCTTTGCCATTATTCAATCACCCCGATTATTTCTTGATCGGTTTGCGCGGACCCTTACGGGTACGGGCGTTGGTCTTGGTACGCTGACCGCGAACCGGGAGACCACGACGATGACGCAAACCGCGATAGCAACCAAGATCCATCAGGCGCTTGATGCTCATGCTAACTTCACGGCGCAGATCACCTTCAACGACAAATTTGGCAACTTCGTCACGCAGCGTGTCGATTTGTTCTTCAGACAGCTCACTGATCTTAACATCTTCAGCAAAACCTACTGCAGCCAGGATAGCTTTGGAGCGGGTTTTGCCGATACCGTAGATCGAAGTTAAAGCGATTACGGCATGTTTATGATCAGGAATGTTAATGCCTGCTATACGGGCCACTATGCACTCCTACTATTTGATAAATGCGCACCATACTGAAAAGCCCGTTTTCAGGATACTCAAATGGATACGCACAGACATACAAAAGATTGGCTGGCTAATCTAGCCAGCTCAATCCAACTTTGCAAGAAAAATATGCGAGATAATCAGCCTTGACGCTGTTTATGCTTCGGCTCGGCGCTGCAAATCACACGGATGACACCATCACGCTTAACGATTTTGCAGTTACGGCATAATTTCTTGACGGAAGCACGAACTTTCATTTTTACTCTCCGTAACTTCTCAAGCGACCATTAACGGCCATAGCCTTTGAGGTTCGCTTTCTTCAATGCAGACTCATACTGACTGGACATCATGAGAGTTTGCACTTGAGCCATAAAGTCCATGATGACAACAACAACGATAAGTAGAGAAGTCCCACCGAAGTAGAACGGCACTTTCATTGCATCACGCATGAACTCCGGGATCAGGCAGATAAAAGTAATATACAGCGCACCGACCAAAGTCAGGCGAGTCATTACTTTATCGATATACTTCGCCGTTTGTTCTCCCGGACGAATTCCTGGTACAAATGCACCGGACTTCTTCAGGTTATCTGCTGTTTCACGCGGGTTGAAAACCAACGCCGTGTAGAAGAAACAGAAGAAGATGATTGCAGACGCATAGAGTAACACATAAAGCGGTTGCCCAGGCTGCAAATACAGCGAAATTGTTGTCAGCCAGTTCCAACCAGTACCGCCCCCGAACCATGACGCGATGGTGGCCGGGAACAGAATAATACTGGAAGCGAAGATCGCTGGTATAACGCCAGCCATGTTCACTTTCAGCGGTAAATGTGTGCTCTGTGCAGCATAGACACGACGACCTTGTTGGCGCTTAGCGTAGTTCACCACAATACGGCGTTGACCACGTTCAACAAAAACAACGAAGAAGGTCACTGCAAATACTAATACTGCAACCAACAGCAACAGGAGGAAGTGCAGGTCGCCTTGCCGCGCTTGCTCGATGGTATGGCCAATGGCCGGCGGAAGTCCCGCAACGATACCCGCGAAGATAATGATCGAAATACCGTTACCGATACCACGTTCAGTAATCTGTTCGCCCAGCCACATCAGGAACATTGTCCCGGTAACCAGACTCACAACAGCGGTGAAATAGAATGCAAAGCCCGGATTCATTACCAGGCCTTGCATACCAGGCATATTCGGTAAACCGGTAGCAATACCGATCGACTGAAATATTGCCAGCACCAGAGTGCCGTAACGGGTGTACTGGCTAATCTTACGACGTCCAGACTCCCCTTCTTTCTTCATTTCTGCCAGAGTCGGATGAACGACTGTCAGCAGCTGGATAATAATTGATGCCGAAATATACGGCATAATACCCAAAGCGAAAATAGAAGCACGGCTGAGAGCACCACCAGAGAACATGTTAAACATTTCAATGATGGTGCCTCGCTGTTGCTCAAGCAGTTTGGCAAGTACAGCGGCATCAATACCAGGGATTGGAATAAAAGAGCCAATACGGAACACAATTAGCGCACCGATAACAAACATCAGTCTGCGTTTCAGTTCGCCGAGCCCGCCTTTAGCACTTTGAAAATCTAATCCCGGTTGTTTTGCCATCTGCTACTTATTCCTCAATTTTACCGCCAGCAGCTTCGATAGCAGCACGAGCGCCTTTAGTGACACGCAGACCGCGAACAGTTACCGGAGCAGTGACTTCACCAGAAAGGATCACTTTCGCGAACTCGATCTGAATACCGATAATGTTTGCTGCTTTCAGCGTGTTCAGGTCAACTACGTCGCCTTCCACTTTAGCCAGGTCAGACAGACGAACTTCTGCAGTGACCATTGCTTTGCGAGAGGTGAAGCCGAATTTCGGCAGACGACGGTACAGAGGCATCTGGCCGCCCTCGAAACCACGACGTACGCCACCGCCAGAACGAGACTTCTGACCTTTGTGACCGCGACCGCCGGTTTTACCGAGGCCAGAACCGATACCACGACCCAGACGCTTGGAAGCGTGCTTAGACCCTTCGGCCGGAGACAGAGTATTTAAACGCATCTCTTACTCCTCAACTTTAACCATGTAGGAAACCGCGTTGACCATACCGCGAACCGCAGGAGTATCCTCGCGTTCTACAGTATGACCAATACGACGCAGACCCAGGCCAAGCAGCGTTGCCTTGTGTTTCGGCAGACGACCGATTGCACTGCGGGTTTGAGTAATTTTAATAGTCTTTGCCATGGTCAATTACCCCAGAATTTCTTCAACGGATTTACCACGCTTGGCAGCGACCATTTCTGGAGACTTCATGCTTTCCAGGCCGTCGATAGTTGCACGAACCACGTTAATCGGGTTGGTGGAACCATAGGCTTTAGCCAGAACGTTATGAACCCCAGCGACTTCCAGAACGGCGCGCATTGCACCACCGGCGATAATACCGGTACCTTCGGAAGCCGGCTGCATGAATACACGAGAACCCGTGTGAGCACCTTTAACCGGGTGCTGCAGGGTGCCGTGGTTCAGCGCGACGTTAATCATATTGCGACGGGCTTTTTCCATCGCTTTCTGGATCGCTGCCGGAACTTCGCGTGCTTTACCGTAACCAAAACCAACGCGGCCGTTGCCATCACCAACTACAGTCAGAGCGGTGAAGCTAAAGATACGACCACCTTTAACAGTTTTAGATACGCGGTTTACCGCGATCAGCTTTTCCTGCAGTTCGCCAGCCTGTTTCTCGATGTGAGCCATCTTACACCTCTACCTTAGAACTGAAGGCCAGCTTCACGGGCAGCATCTGCCAGTGCCTGGACACGACCATGATATTGGAAACCGGAACGGTCGAAAGAGACACCTGTGATGCCTTTTTCAAGAGCGCGTTCAGCAACAGCTTTACCTACAGCTGCAGCGGCGTCTTTGTTACCGGTGTACTTCAGTTGCTCAGCAATAGCTTTTTCTACAGTAGAAGCAGCTACCAGAACTTCAGAACCGTTCGATGCGATTACCTGTGCGTAAATATGACGCGGGGTACGATGTACCACCAGGCGGGTCGCACCAAGCTCTTTGAGCTTGCGACGTGCGCGGGTCGCACGACGGATACGAGCAGATTTCTTATCCATAGTGTTACCTTACTTCTTCTTAGCCTCTTTGGTACGCACGACTTCGTCGGCGTAACGAACACCCTTGCCTTTGTAAGGCTCAGGACGACGGTAGGCGCGCAGGTCAGCTGCTACCTGGCCGATCAGCTGTTTATCAGCACCTTTCAGTACGATTTCAGTCTGAGACGGACATTCCGCAGTGATCCCAGCAGGCAGCTGATGGTCAACAGGGTGAGAGAAACCCAGAGACAGGTTTACAACATTACCCTTAACCGCTGCACGATAACCTACACCAACCAGCTGCAGCTTCTTAGTGAAGCCTTCGGTAACACCGATAACCATTGAATTCAGCAGAGCACGAGCGGTGCCAGCCTGAGCCCAACCATCCACGAAACCATCACGCGGACCGAAGGTCAGAGCATTATCTGCTTGTTTAACTTCAACAGCATCGTTAAGAGTACGAGTCAGCTCGCCGTTTTTACCTTTGATCGAAATAACCTGACCGTTGAGTTTTACCTCTACGCCGGCAGGAATAACGACCGGTGCTTTAGCAACACGAGACATTTTTTCCTCCGATTAGGCTACGTAGCAGATAATTTCGCCGCCAAGTCCTGCCTGGCGCGCTGCACGATCAGTCATAACACCTTTAGAGGTAGAAACGACAGCAATACCCAGACCACCCATAACTTTCGGCAGCTCATCTTTACGTTTATAGATGCGCAGACCAGGGCGGCTGACACGCTGAATGCTTTCTACCACAGCTTTGCCCTGGAAATACTTAAGAGTCAGTTCCAGTTCTGGCTTGGTGTCGCCTTCAGTTTTGAAATCTTCAATAAAACCTTCTTCCTTCAGCACGTTGGCAATTGCCACTTTCAGCTTGGAGGAAGGCATGGTGACCGCAGCTTTATTCGCGGCCTGACCGTTACGGATACGGGTCAGCATATCCGCGATCGGATCTTGCATGCTCATCTGTCTTTACTCCCGTGATTCAATTGGTGACAATTACCAGCTAGCCTTTTTCAGACCCGGGATTTCACCGCGCATAGCGGCTTCACGGACCTTGATACGGCTCAACCCGAACTTCCGCAGGAAAGCGTGCGGACGACCTGTTTGACGGCAGCGGTTACGCTGACGAGACGGGCTGGAATCACGCGGCAGAGTCTGCAGCTTAAGAACGGCATTCCAACGATCTTCGTCAGAAGCGTTCACATCAGAGATGATCGCTTTCAGTTCAGCGCGTTTCGCGAAGTATTTATCAGCTAAAGCTACGCGTTTTACTTCGCGTGCTTTCATTGATTGCTTAGCCATTTAGTAACCCTACCTTACTTGCGGAACGGGAAGTCAAAGGCAGCCAGCAGAGCACGGCCTTCTTCGTCAGATTTCGCAGTAGTGGTAATGGTAATATCCAAACCACGAACGCGGTCGACTTTATCGTAGTCGATTTCTGGGAAGATGATCTGCTCACGGACACCCATGCTGTAGTTACCACGACCGTCGAAAGACTTCGCAGACAAACCACGGAAGTCACGGATACGCGGTACAGCAATAGTGATCAGACGCTCAAAGAACTCCCACATGCGTTCGCCACGCAGAGTTACTTTACAGCCGATCGGATAGCCCTGACGGATTTTGAAGCCTGCAACAGATTTGCGTGCTTTGGTGATCAACGGTTTTTGACCGGAGATTGCTGCCAGGTCAGCTGCTGCGTTATCCAGCAGTTTCTTGTCAGCGATCGCTTCACCAACACCCATGTTCAGGGTGATCTTCTCGACCCGAGGGACTTGCATGACAGAATTGTAGTTAAACTCAGTCATGAGTTTGCTAACTACTTCGTCTTTGTAGTAATCATGCAGTTTCGCCATCGTACTACTCCAAATTACTTGATAGTTTCGCCATTAGATTTAAAGAAACGGACTTTTTTGCCGTCTTCAAATCTAAAGCCTACACGGTCAGCCTTGCCGGTTGCCGCATTGAAGAGCGCAACGTTGGAAACCTGAATAGCGGCTTCTTTCTCAACGATGCCACCCGCCTGGTTCAGAGCCGGAACCGGCTTCTGGTGTTTCTTGACCAGGTTGATGCCTTCAACAATAACTTTGCCGGAAGACAGAACATTTTTTACTTTACCGCGCTTACCTTTATCTTTACCGGTTAACACGATAACTTCGTCATCACGACGGATTTTCGCTGCCATGATTCGCTCCTTAGAGTACTTCTGGTGCCAGAGAGATGATTTTCATAAACTTCTCAGAACGAAGTTCACGAGTAACCGGCCCAAAAATACGCGTACCGATAGGCTGCTCGCTGTTGTTGTTCAGAAGAACACAAGCATTGCCATCGAAGCGAACGACAGAACCGTCAGGGCGACGAACACCCTTCTTGGTGCGCACCACTACCGCCTTCAGCACATCACCTTTTTTGACCTTACCACGCGGAATTGCTTCTTTGATGGTGATCTTGATGATATCGCCGACGCCTGCGTAGCGACGGTGCGAGCCACCCAGAACCTTGATACACATTACGCGACGCGCGCCGGAGTTGTCGGCGACGTTCAGCATAGTCTGTTCTTGGATCATTTCAGTGCTCCGCTAATGTCAACTACTACTTCGGGACCCGAAATTCAGGTCGTTAAAAAACCCCATAATCGAGGGCGCGGCATTATAACACCACTTACAAGATATGGGTAGAAAAAATAAACGGCTCATCGCTGAGCCGTTTATCTGTTGAGAGCGCTTACTGTATTACAGAACCGCTTTCTCTACAACGCGAACCAGAGTCCAGGACTTAGTCTTGGACAGCGGACGGCATTCGCGGATTTCAACCACGTCCCCGATACCGCATTCGTTGTTCTCGTCATGTACGTGCAGTTTGGTCGTACGCTTGATGAATTTACCGTAGATCGGGTGTTTCACAAAACGCTCGATAGCAACAACAATGGATTTTTCCATTTTGTCGCTAACAACGCGACCTTGCAGAGTACGGATTTTATCGGTCATTACGCACCCGCCTTCTCAGTCAGTAAAGTCTTAACGCGTGCGACATCACGACGCACTTGCTTCAACAGGTGAGTCTGTTGCAGCTGGCCACTTGCAGCCTGCATACGCAGGTTGAACTGCTCGCGCAGTAAATTAAGCAGCTCGGTGTTCAGCTCTTCAACACTCTTCTCACGCAGCTCTTTTGCTTTCATTACATCACCGTCTTAGTTACAAAGGTGGTTTTAATCGGCAGTTTCGCTGCTGCCAGCTTGAATGCTTCACGGGCCAGCTCTTCCGGCACACCGTCCATTTCGTACAGGACTTTACCCGGCTGAATCAAGGCAACCCAATACTCCACGTTACCTTTACCTTTACCCATACGCACTTCGAGCGGCTTTTCGGTGATCGGTTTGTCCGGGAATACACGGATCCAGATCTTACCCTGACGCTTAACTGCACGGGTCATAGCACGACGTGCTGCTTCGATCTGACGTGCAGTCAGACGACCACGGCCAACAGCTTTCAGACCGAAGGTGCCGAAGCTAACATCCGTACCCTGCGCCAGACCACGGTTGCGGCCTTTGTGCACTTTACGGAATTTTGTACGCTTTGGTTGTAACATCAGCGACGCTCCTTATTTACGGCCTTTACGCTGCTGCTTTTTCGGTTGAGCAGCCGGTTTTTCCGGTTGTTCAACAGCAGCCATACCACCCAGGATCTCACCTTTGAAGATCCACACTTTAACGCCGATTACACCGTAAGTGGTGTGCGCTTCGGAGGTGTTGTAGTCAATGTCAGCACGCAGGGTGTGCAGCGGAACACGACCTTCACGGTACCATTCAGTACGTGCGATCTCCGCGCCGCCCAGACGGCCGCTAACTTCAACTTTGATACCTTTAGCGCCCAGACGCATTGCGTTCTGTACAGCACGCTTCATAGCACGACGGAACATAACACGACGTTCCAGCTGAGAAGTGATGCTGTCAGCAACCAGTTTTGCGTCCAGTTCAGGCTTACGAACTTCAGCGATGTTGATCTGAGCAGGAACGCCAGCGATATCCGCTACGACCTTGCGCAGTTTTTCTACGTCTTCGCCTTTCTTACCGATAACGATACCCGGACGAGCAGTGTGAATAGTTACACGAATGCTCTTAGCCGGACGCTCGATAACGATACGAGATACGGACGCTTTAGCCAGTTCCTTAGTCAGGTACTGACGTACTTTAAAGTCGCTGTCCAGGTTGTCAGCGAATTCTTTGGTGTTCGCAAACCAGGTAGAGTTCCATGGTTTTACAATACCCAGGCGAATACCATTAGGATGTACTTTCTGACCCATTGCTAGTCTCCAGAGTCTCAGCGATCGGACACAACCACAGTGATGTGGCTGGTGCGCTTCAGGATGCGATCTGCACGACCTTTCGCACGCGGCATAATGCGCTTCATGCTCGGGCCTTCGTCTACGAAGATTTTCGCGACTTTCAGATCGTCAATGTCAGCGCCATCGTTGTGTTCAGCGTTAGCAATGGCAGATTCCAGAACTTTCTTGACCAGTACAGCAGCTTTCTTGTTGGTGTAGGTCAGAATATCCAGAGCCTGCGACACTTTCTTACCGCGAATCAGGTCAGCAACAAGGCGAACCTTCTGAGCAGAAGAACGAGCATGGCGATGTTGAGCTAAAGTTTCCATCTCTTCCTCCTACCTTATTTCTTCTTCGCTTTTTTATCAGCAGCGTGGCCGCGATAAGTACGAGTCGGTGCGAATTCACCCAGTTTGTGACCGACCATTTCGTCGGAAACAAATACTGGAACGTGCTGACGACCATTATGGACAGCGATGGTCAAACCGATCATGTTTGGAAAGATCGTTGAACGACGGGACCAAGTGCGCAGGGGCTTCTTGTCACCGCTTTCCACCGCTTTCTCTACCTTCTTCAGCAAGTGCAGGTCAATAAAAGGACCTTTCTTGAGAGAACGTGGCATGGCTTATCCTCTAAAATTATTTGCTACGGCGACGTACGATGAATTTATCAGTACGCTTGTTGCTGCGGGTCTTCTTACCTTTGGTCTGTACGCCCCACGGAGTTACCGGGTGCTTACCAAAGTTACGACCTTCACCACCACCATGTGGGTGGTCTACCGGGTTCATCGCAGTACCGCGAACGGTCGGACGAACACCACGCCAGCGAGCAGCACCTGCTTTACCCAGAACGCGCAGCATATGCTCAGCATTGCCAACTTCGCCCAGAGTTGCACGGCACTCGGATTCCACTTTACGCATTTCGCCAGAACGCAGACGCAGGGTGACATAAGCACCATCACGAGCAACGATCTGTACGTACGCACCAGCGGAACGAGCCAGCTGACCGCCTTTGCCTGGTTTCATTTCTACGTTGTGAACAGTAGAACCAACCGGGATGTTACGCATCGGCAGGGTGTTACCGGTTTTAATTGCAGCATCAACGCCAGACTGAATCTGGTCGCCAGCTTTCAGGCCCTTCGGGGCCAGGATGTAACGGCGTTCGCCGTCTTTGTACAGAACCAGCGCGATGTTCGCGGAACGGTTCGGATCGTACTCAAGACGTTCAACAACTGCCGGAATACCATCTTTGTTGCGCTTAAAGTCAACCAGACGGTAAGCCTGTTTGTGGCCACCACCGATGTGACGGGTGGTGATACGGCCATTGTTGTTACGACCACCGCTTTTGCTGTTTTTTTCCAGCAGCGGAGCAAAAGGTTTGCCCTTGTGCAGCTCAGGGTTAACCACTTTAACTACGTGGCGACGACCCGGAGATGTCGGCTTACATTTAACAACTGCCATTGTATTACTCCTCCGACTTACTCAGCGCCGCCGATGAAGTCCAGATTCTGGCCTTCTTTCAGGGTGACGTAAGCTTTTTTCCAGTCGCTACGACGACCGATACGCTGTCCGTGACGTTTAACTTTCCCTTTAACAACCAGGGTGTTAACGACTTCGACTTCGACTTCAAACAGTTTCTGCACAGCAGCTTTGATTTCTGCTTTAGTCGCGTCTTTAGCAACTTTGAGAACGATGGTGTTGGTTTTTTCCATCGCAGTAGACGCTTTTTCAGAAACGTGCGGTGCGCGCAGCACCTTCAGCAGACGTTCTTCACGAATCATGCCAGCATCTCCTCAACTTGCTTAACAGCATCAGCAGTCATTACGACTTTGTCGAAGGCGATCAGGCTAACCGGGTCGATACCTGCAGCATCGCGTACGTCAACCTTGTGCAGGTTGCGCGCAGCCAGGAACAGGTTCTCGTCCAGTTCACCGGTGATGATCAGCACATCTTCCAGAGCCATGTCTTTCAGTTTCTGTGCCAGCAGCTTGGTTTTCGGCGCTTCTACAGAGAACTGTTCGACAACGATCAGACGATCCTGACGTACCAGTTCGGACAGGATGCTTTTCAGCGCGCCGCGGTACATCTTTTTGTTAACTTTTTGACTGTGGTCCTGCGGACGCGCAGCGAAGGTTACGCCACCAGAACGCCAGATCGGGCTCTTGATGGAACCGGAACGCGCACGGCCAGTACCTTTCTGGCGCCACGGTTTTTTACCGGAGCCAGTCACTTCAGCACGGGTCTTCTGAGCACGAGTACCCTGACGAGCACCAGCTGCGTAAGCAACTACAACCTGGTGTACCAGCGCTTCGTTGAAATCACGACCGAAGGTAGTTTCGGAAACAGTCAGCGCGCTCTGCGCGTCTTTCAGTACTAATTCCATTGCTATCTCCTCACGCCTTCACAGCTGGTTTAACGATCAGGTCGCTACCGGTTGCACCCGGGACAGCACCTTTAACCAGCAGCAGGTTGCGCTCAGCGTCAACACGTACTACGTCCAGGCTCTGAACGGTTACACGCTCGTTACCCAGCTGACCTGCCATTTTCTTGCCTTTGAACACTTTGCCCGGAGTCTGGTTCTGACCGATAGAACCCGGAACGCGGTGAGACAAGGAGTTACCGTGGGTAGCGTCCTGGGTACGGAAGTTCCAGCGCTTAACGGTACCTGCGAAACCTTTACCTTTAGAGGTGCCAGTTACGTCTACTTTTTTAACTTCAGCAAACAGCTCAACGCTAATGCTCTGACCTACGGTGTATTCTTCGCCATCAGCGAGACGGAATTCCCACAGACCACGGCCAGCTTCTACGCCAGCTTTAGCGAAGTGACCCGCTTCCGGCTTGGTTACGCGGTTAGCTTTTTTAGCACCGGTGGTAACCTGTACAGCGCGGTAGCCGTCGTTAGCCAGGTCTTTAACCTGAGTAACGCGGTTTGCTTCAACTTCGATAACGGTTACTGGGATAGAAACGCCTTCTTCAGTGAAGATGCGGGTCATACCCACTTTTTTACCGACTAAACCAATCATTGTTTCAACCTCTCAATCGCTCAATGACCTGATTAACCCAGGCTGATCTGCACGTCTACACCGGCAGCCAGATCCAGACGCATCAGAGCATCAACGGTTTTCTCGGTTGGCTCAACGATGTCAACCAGACGCTTGTGAGTGCGGATTTCGTACTGATCGCGCGCGTCTTTGTTAACGTGCGGAGAGATCAGAACGGTAAAGCGCTCTTTGCGGGTCGGCAGCGGGATCGGACCACGGACTTGCGCACCAGTGCGCTTAGCAGTCTCGACGATTTCCGCAGTTGATTGATCGATCAGGCGATGATCAAACGCTTTCAGGCGGATACGGATTCTTTGGTTCTGCATGAGACCAGAGCTCCAATTATTTTATAGACGAAAATGATTACTCCTCGCACCCATTACGATTGATGGGGGAGTGTAACCGTTCTTGCGTAGTTCCCCGATTGGGAACATTGTTGGCAACAAAAAACGTTACCAGGGTTCAGATTGAACCGGCCGTCATTAATGACAGGCCCGCGCATTATACGTAAATCTCACACAGGCGCAAGTAGTGATTACAAAATAAGCGCACGTGAACTTGCTCCAGACTCTCTGCAACGTCGTAAGGCTTACAGAAAAAAATCAGGCACTGTTTCCCGCTTTTACTGTTTCGATGTTTGTAATTTTTGTAGTGCTCCTACTATGTGCGTATTACAAAGCGAGGCACTACAATGACGACGCTTCTTTTTATTACCTTTTATCATTCACTTAGTATTCGCCTGGCCTGGATTGACTTCAAAACAGGTCTTTTGCCGGATCGGTTTACCTGCCCTCTTCTCTGGGGAGGAGTAATTTACTACCTGGTCCACAACGATGATTTTCTTAGCGCGAGCGTAACCGGAGCAGTGACAGGTTATTTTTGCTTTTGGACTGTTTATTGGGCGTTCAGGCTTTGGAAAGGCTATGAAGGGCTAGGCTTTGGCGATGTAAAACTGCTCGCGGCGCTCGGGGCCTGGCATGGCTGGGAATCGCTTTCGACCATTGTCTTTCTTGCTGCAACCGGAGGTCTCATAACACTCCTGGTTGCTTCGATGATTTCTGGAAGACGAAAAATAGTAAAAACCCCACAGCCTTTTGGACCCTTTCTGGTCGCTGCGGGGTTTGCTGTCAGTTGCGGAACTTTTTATGCGCCGGCAGAGCAAGTCATTACGACTCTTCTTTAATCTGAGACTGGATATAATTCTGCAAACCAATTTTGTTGATAAGGTCTAACTCGGTCTCAAGCCAGTCAATATGGTGTTCTTCATCCGCAAGGATTTTGATCATCATGTCACGGCTAACATAGTCATGGATGCTGTCAGCATAAGCGATGGCTTCCCTCAAGTCTTTTGCGCCCTCCATTTCGAGCGCAAGGTCTGAGCGAAGCATTTCTTCTACATCTTCACCGATGTGAAGCTTACCCAAATCCTGAAGATTTGGGATACCTTCCAGAAACAAAATCCTCTCGATGTACTGATCGGCATGTTTCATTTCATCTATCGATTCGTGGTATTCAACATCGTTGAGGCGCATTAGCCCCCAGTTTTTAAACATTCTCGCATGGAGAAAGTACTGATTGATTGCGACAAGCTCATTTCCCAATAATTTATTGAGATAAGTTATTATCTTAATATCACCTTTCATTTTCTTCCCTCCGCTTCCACTACTTGAAGCGTAGATGCGCTGCGGAGTAAGTCAAAAAAAAGCTCAAACTTCAGGCAATCTCTTTGTATTCCGGGATCTGTATCAGTTCTTCCTGCATTATTTCACGTGCTGCGCGTACGCATTTTCCGCACTGATTACCAACGGGAATAAATTTTCGAAGCTGTTGAAAAGATTGAGGGTGAAACTGGCGTACCGCCTCGCGAATTTTTTTATCACTTACACCGTTACACAAGCAAACGTACATGATGGCTCCCGTTCAATTTATGCGCAAAGTGTAAATGAGAATAGTTATGATTACAATAGCACGAGGGAAGCTGCCTGACAGGGTAATTTAAGATAAGTGCGAATAAATGTGACCAGTGAGCAGTCTGTATAAAGACGGCAGGTACAATCACTGGGCAATAAAAAAGGGCGCCGAAGCGCCCTCTTCTGTTCCGGAGAATTAACCCAGAACTTTAGCAACCACGCCCGCGCCAACGGTACGGCCGCCTTCGCGGATTGCGAAACGCAGACCGTCGTCCAT
>NZ_AWFX01000015.1 GCF_000463115.2 Franconibacter helveticus LMG 23732
GCGGTGCTTTTGCCGTTACGCACCACCCCGTCAGTAGCTGAACAGGAGGGACAGCTGATAGAAACAGAAGCCACTGGAGCACCTCAAAAACACCATCATACACTAAATCAGTAAGTTGGCAGCATCACCAAAACCCCGATACGTTAATCGTATCGGGTTTTTTTACTTATAAGGATTGATTAATGAAGTTTATCGCTAACTGGCAAAGTCTGCCATCACTATCTCTTCCGGAGTCAGTAATGAGTCTGTTGAAAACAGAGCTGGTACTCCCATTTGAAGATGAATACTCTGCAATGAGTTTCTGGGATAAAGTCGGGGTGACATTAATATATGTCGAGCCCGATGATGTACCTGAAGATATTAAAGCGCAGGTATTAAATGTGATTCATCAGTTAATTGCAAATCCAGAATTTGTAGTCCGTCTGACAGATGACTATTACCTGATGCTTTCTGTTACGGAAGATAACGGGAACGGTATTTATCTGTTATTTCACCCCGATTGCCCTCTGAAGGGTATTGATTTATTAATTTCTATGGCCGAATCACGCTATTAAACACAAGCAAAACCAGGAACGCAAAATGAGTAAATCAAAATTAGTTAAAAATAATGTTGAGTCAGTTTCGAAGGAGATTAAAAATGAGGCAGAGGTTATTCATGAAAATCTCAGTGCAGATGAACAAACATTATCTGATGTAAAAGACTATCAGTTGCTCATTGAAACAGGCCAGGCAGAAAAAATCAGTCCTAAGGCAAGTGGTATGCTGACATGGCAACTGGCGATATCAGAGGTGGATAATGAACTTTATCTTCGTCTGGTGGCAAATGGCTGTGGAGGGTTGTTCTCTAAGGACTGGATCTCACTTTCAAAGATTGCAACTGTTCTGGAAACACAACCTGCTACCGGCTTCTCATCCGGAGTATTCAGGCCGCTATTCAAAGGGGCAAGCGCCAACAATGCAGGTTTTCTGGCTGCTGTTTTACGCTCCCCGGATATATGTCTGCTGGAGGCACATCCAGAGAAGTTATTTACTCATGTATTATACCCGGACTGGAGGGAGCGGTTGAATAAACTTAATACGATCAGTAGCCAGGAAAAGATTACAGAGGATTAATTTATTTCCTGTACTGTTATACAACCAGAAATCACCACACACCACTATTTACTTTCTAAAGGAAAATTTATTATGCAAACCCAATATGCCTTAAAACAGGCAGGATTAACTCTGCCTGTTACTAAAGAATTTCAGCAGCATATTACTACGCTTCTGGCAAATCAGGTTTTACAAAAAATAACTGAGGCAGTGGTTATTAATTTCCGTGATCCGGACTACAGTGCAGAATCCGGCGGATTTCATCCGGTTGAAATGCGATTCATCCGTCAGGATAACGAATGGTATTTCGATTATGTCACAGACTTTAGTTACATGGGACGAGTCTACCCGGAACTGGAAAAGGAAATAGATTTTTGCTGGTCGGGTCATTACGTCTTCCATTATCTGATTGGGGATATTTCACTGGCAGCAGAGAGGAATGAACTCTGGTCTTTGTGGGAGGGGAATTTTATGGAGTATCTGGCTATGGATGTTTACCAGATAACGGTAACTCAGGAAAGTTGTTGACCCGTTATGAACAGGAAGAGCGTGGGCGTTTTTGTCATCTTCTTCGTGTGTAGCACATCATTGTATGTGGATGATGCCCCCTTTTCCCGGTCGATACACATAACATGCACAGACACGGGGGATCTTAGATCCCTCGTGATTTTTGCCCCCTATGGTGCACTCTCCAGTAGCAGGGTGATAACGGTTAATCCATTACCCCAACGACAGTATTACACCGGTAATAAATATTCATGAATACAGTCAGTTATGTGGGTTTTGAGATGGACTATGTCATCGTTGACGATAACTGAAGGTTTTACAGATGTATAAAACTCGCGGTGAAAGGATCGCAGAAAGGCTGTGCTGGATATTACTTCAACTGTATACCGGTAATACGGTATCGGT
Organism: Franconibacter helveticus LMG 23732; assembly: GCF_000463115.2. Taxonomy (GTDB): domain Bacteria; phylum Pseudomonadota; class Gammaproteobacteria; order Enterobacterales; family Enterobacteriaceae; genus Franconibacter; species Franconibacter helveticus. The sequence continues at coordinate 2,005 of NZ_AWFX01000015.1, forward strand.
TAATGATATATGTCAGCGTTTCGCGGTCAGTCGCCGAACCGGACAGCGTGATTTGTTGAGAGTTGAAACTGTAACGGAAACTATTTCACCTGGAAGGGTAAGGCTGGCAAGTTTGATAAGGGAACGAGTTAGACGAAATTTTTAATCGAATCCATATCAATACTATAAAATATGAAACTTAACGGGAGTAAATATACACTCCCGTTATAATGCAACCTTTTTTAACTACTCAAATTATATTAATTTAGGTGCGACAGTGTTTTTATGATGTGTTGAATTTGCAAGATTAATAATATCATGAAATGATTTCATGTCGTCGTCAGTGATTTCTACGGCTGGATCAGCTAAATCGGCACAGGTAACATTTAACCAGTGTGTTAATGAATCAATCCTGTTTGAAGTAATATATTCAGTGTGACCAACATTCCACTTCCAGTTGATTATCCGAGCAGGTCTGAATCTCACCTCCCGAACCCCAATTGGTGTTACTGACTCAACGAGAGGGTATATCGTGTTAAGTACTTTATCATGTTCACTGTAGATATTTAAATGCCCCATTTTTGAACCGTAAGCCATTTTCATTATGTTCTCTGTATAACTTGTTATTGGGGTGGCTCCGGCCATAGAGATTGTTAAGAGAATATTATCATTTTTAATATAGGGTAATGTATTGTTTATTAATCGAGTCCCTAAAGAATGACCCATTATGATCACATTACGCTTTTCTTTAACGTATATCTCGTTTATTACGTGTGCTAATTTTTCTCTGTTATTAACTGCTGCTTTCGTTGCATTATACCAGGCCTGACGCGCTTTAAATGGGATGGAGATTGATGACAATAAAGGAGATGTTCTCAGGGGGAAGAGAGTATATAACCCCCACTTGTTCGCTATGTCAGAACTTAATATGGATAGTAGATTTGCTGATTCCCATTTATAGTATCTGACATCAAGGCCACACCCTGCTTTAATTCGGTTAAACCATGATATATCATTTTCGGTCAGAAACCCTGATACAACAAGAAGAACCGGGCATTTTTTCATGGTAACTCCATTTTTTAGCTTACAAAAATAGCACTCAATGAAAATTATATTATCCGTGTCATTACGGGGCGTTACTTGGCTGGGTGTAACGTTTCAGTGCGGATTGTATATCTTCAGCAAGTTGTTGACGGATTGAGGCCGGTTGTATTACTTCGACATCCGGTATCCAGTATTTCATTAAAGGCATTATATGATCTGTGTGTGTTACACGTGATATCACCAGTAAATCGCCAGACCGGGAAGTATGAATTATTTCCTGTCCTGGCAATAGATGACGGTGGGTAAACCACGGAGCAACATGTGCGGAAACTGAAATGAGAATTTCGATAAGGTCTTCGCTATACCAGATACCATCTGTCTTTTCTATTTTTTCATTAATTTCGGGGATTATCCTGAAAGAGATATTACTCATGCAAACGTCTTTGACAGATGAGATAACAAAGCTTTTTAATGTACTGTCATGGGCGGCAGCGAGATACCACAATCCGTTGTCATTAACCAGTCTGTATGGCTCAACAGCCCGAAACTCTTTATCTTTGTAATTAAAATTTACTTTCTTCTGTGACAGGATGGCATCGGATAATACATTCAGAATTGACATGAATGATCCGCAGTTTTCGTATGGACGTTGTTTTATCAGAAACGGGTTGTTTTTCGTGTTACCTAACAAAATACTCAGTAGTCTGTCATCCCAGCGAGGGAACAGCCCTTCAATACCCAGGATGCGCGTGAAATGACGTAAATCAGCATTGCTGCGTTGACCGAGAACACCGTCAGACAGGCGATAACGACCATTTTGTCGAATCAGATTAAGATAGGACAGGCGCTGAGTAAGATCACGACGGATAGTTTTTTTCGCAAACGTTAAATTCCTCAGATAACTCCCGGACGGCTAGTGACTCACCATTGTTCAGGCGAGTTAATATCAATCCGAGTCGATATCCAAGTTTATCGTGCTTATCCATTCGTTTATCCGGTTAATGCCAGCGAAGAGGATATTTTCAGTAAAGTAACGGACAGGATGAGTCCACTTTTACTGTGACGGAGAAAAAAATTAACTCATTAATTATCAATATATTAAAACATTGCTGGAATCATCGAATAACATGTGGACTCATCCTGTCCATGTGTATTTTTACGTTCAGGGTGATAATTATCATCCTGACCTGTACATGACCTGTTTTTGCTGCATATTTGACCATGCACTTTTGCCATCAAGTCGGAGAGGCAGGGGGGAACGTAAGATCCGAAGGTTAGAGAGGTTATCAGCAATTACAATGATGATTAATATTTTCATAATGTCGGAGAACATCATATTGGTTGAAATAACATAAAGGTGGTTCTATGTATTTACATATCAGAAAGTATCAACTCGTAAATGCGAGATGGCGTGATGTCATTGATCTGACAGATTATGAAGAAACAATCAGGCAGGTTGTCGGTACATTATTTGGAAATGATTTTATTGAGGTCAGCGTTGAAACAAATTGTTTTACTCTGACAGTAAACAGTACAAGCAGTAAAATACCACACGGCATACTGGTGAATATGGGGAAAAGGCTGGCGGCTAATCTCCAGAGTATCACCTGTCATGCCATGCGGATCTATCATGTAAATGGCCATCCTGACGCGCGGCAGTTATTTCACTGTTTTGATGCCGATTGCCTGTGATTAAGCCCCCAACTTCTGTTAAAGGAGTTGGGGAGATTTAACGGTTATCAGACTGGAAGACAGAATGTCGGATATTTACGGGCTATGATATCCATCAGTGACTTCATTCGCGGTGTTACAGAACTAAATTTCATTTGGGGTATTTTTGCTCTTACCGCATTTTTTACATCAGTCACCGTTACTGAATAGCCTTCTGACGTCAGCCATTCAGCAACCTCTTTACAGGAATAACTTTTTTTATCTTTCAGCATAAGCCCCCATTGGCACTGAGTCAGCGCCCGGAGAAATAGTCTGACTAAAATATCATCACTACGTTTGCTTCCGACTTTTAGTTTCATATCAGAAAACACCGTCCGGCAATAGAGAAAATCACACCAGTCATCCCAGTCAGCCAGGGTCTTCAGTGTATGCGTTTGCCGCCAGTCGTCGAAAAGAGAGCGTTGCTGCAGAGCCTCTTCCATATTATCCCATGGGCGGGAAGACATCAGTAAATGCCCTTCATTCATGGCGGGCTGTACGGGCTGGCGTTTGAAATCGAATTCCAGATTAAGACGGATATCCTGTTCCCGGGATACCAGATCGCTTTCCGACAGCCACATCTCACGCGTTGATATCAACGTACTTCGGGATAACGTCTGACCGGGTAAACGATTAAGGTAAAGATCTACCATATAGTCGTTATAGTCACTGCGTGGAATATCGGCAGGAGGTTTGAATCGCCACGGGTTTAACAGACACCTCAGAGTCATTTAAGATGGCTTAAAGAGAGGTGCCCATGAGCGGTAA
>NZ_AWFX01000016.1 GCF_000463115.2 Franconibacter helveticus LMG 23732
GTGCCCATGAGCGGTAAGCGTTATCCCGAAGAGTTTAAAACTGAAGCAGTCAAACAGGTTGTTGATCGCGGTTATTCTGTTGCCAGCGTTGCAACACGTCTCGATATCACCACCCACAGCCTTTATGCCTGGATAAAGAAGTACGGTCCGGATTCTTCCACTAATAAAGAACAGTCAGATGCTCAGGCCGAGATCCGCCGTCTCCAGAAAGAGCTGAAACGGGTTACCGACGAACGGGACATATTAAAAAAAGCCGCGGCGTACTTCGCAAAGCTGTCCGACTGAGGTACGCCTTTATCCGTGACAACTCCTGTTGCTGGCCTGTTCGCCTGCTCTGTCGGGTGCTGGATGTTCATCCCAGTGGTTTTTACGCCTGGCTTCAGCAGCCGCATTCACAACGCCATCAGGCAGACCTGAGACTGACAGGACAGATTAAACAGTTCTGGCTGGAATCGGGATGCGTCTATGGTTATCGCAAAATCCATCTGGATCTGCGTGACAGCGGGCAACAGTGCGGAGTAAACAGAGTCTGGAGACTGATGAAACGTGTCGGAATAAAGGCTCAGGTCGGATACCGAAGCCCGCGGGCACGTAAAGGCGAGGCCAGTATCGTGTCACCCAACAGGCTCCAGCGACAGTTCAATCCGGATGCTCCTGATGAGCGTTGGGTAACGGACATAACCTACATCAGGACCCACGAAGGCTGGCTGTATCTTGCCGTTGTTGTTGATCTGTTCTCACGCAAAATTATCGGCTGGTCCATGCAATCCCGGATGACAAAGGACATTGTCCTGAACGCACTGCTGATGGCTGTATGGCGGCGTAATCCCGAAAAACAGGTGCTGGTTCATTCGGATCAGGGCAGTCAGTACACAAGCCATGAGTGGCAGTCGTTCCTGAAATCACACGGCCTGGAAGGTAGCATGAGCCGTCGCGGTAACTGCCATGATAATGCGGTTGCAGAAAGTTTTTTCCAGTTGTTGAAACGTGAACGGATAAAGAAAAAGATCTACGGAACGCGGGAAGAAGCCCGCAGTGATATTTTTGATTACATCGAAATGTTTTATAACAGTAAGCGTCGGCATGGTTCTAGCGAACAGATGTCACCGACAGA
>NZ_AWFX01000017.1 GCF_000463115.2 Franconibacter helveticus LMG 23732
GTGGAGCTGCATGACAAAGTCATCGGGCATTATCTGAACATAAAACACTATCAATAAGTTGGAGTCATTACCAAGGTGTGCTGCATGTTTGCTGACGTAATTTTTTTACGTCGTAGTCGCGCGCAGTATTGTTTTTATAGCGAGAGGAAATACCAAATGGCCGTGCAAAATAGCCTTCCCGGAACCGTAGATATACTCAACCAGAAAACAGGGGATACGGTTATTCGATATTCCAAGAATGCTGATCGAATTGTAAATTTAACCCAGACCAGTGTGGTGAGAATTAACGCTTCACCGGAATCTGTTAATTCTTATGAGCGTCAGGGCAATGACCTGATTGTCCATATGCGGGATGGCACTACGGTTCGCTACCAGAACTTTTTCCGCCTGGATGCGGAAGGCTTGCACAGTGAACTTATCTTCCAGGATGAGCAGGGCGTGCACCATGCTCTCTTTCCTTTCGCAACTGAAGCGGGCCCGGCGACAGCCGAGGCTATCGTTCCCACTTTCGCTGAAACCTCTACTGAAGCGTTGATTGGCGCAGAAGGCGTCTCCACGGCAGCCGTGCTGGGCGGCCTCGCGGCGGTGGCGGGTATCGCAGGTATTGCCATTGCCGCAGGCGGCAGCGGCGGTAATGGCGGCGGAGGCGACAACGATAACAACAACGGCGGCGGCGACAATGGAAACGGCGACGGTGACGGCGACGGAGATAACGGCGGCGGCGATAATGGCGGCGGCGATAATGGCGGCGGAGATAGTGGCGGCGGTGACAACGGCGGCGGAGATAACGGAAACGGCGGGGGAGGCGACGGCGGCGGAAATAACGGAAACGGCGGGGGAGGCGACGGCGGCGAAAACCCGTTGCCGACGGACGATCCGCCATTGCCATCCACGCTGATTGTCGATCCTGTCACGGGCGATAATCTCATCAACGCGCAGGAGCGTGCGCAGGATATTGTCATCTCCGGGCGTACGGAAGCCGATAACGCTGGCGCGACGGTAACCATCACCCTTGGCGGCATAACCTACACCGCGATTGTTAACGGCGACGGCACCTGGAGCGCGACGCTGCCCGCAGCGGCATTGCAGGCGCTGGCTGACGGCAGCAACCCCATCACCGTCACGCTGGTCGACGCGAACGGCCTGCCGACCACGCAGACCATTGACCTCACCGTCGACGCCACAGCGCCTACGCTCGAACTTACCGATTTCACGCCAGCAGGCGTGCTGGATGAGATCCAGGCCGCCAGCGATAAACTGGTGCGCGGTTTCACCTCTGCCGAAGAGGCAGGCCAGACCGTTACGCTGACGCTGAACGGTCAAACCTATACCGCCGTGGTCAACGCCGATGGCAGCTGGCAAACCACTATCCCGTCGACAGCATTGCAGGGGCTGACGGAAGGCCAGACCTATACGGTGGGCGTCAGCCTTACCGATGCGGCGGGCAACACCACCACGGCGGAGCAATCCTTCTCGGTTAACTTCACCGTACCGGTAGTGACCATCGACCCGCTTGGCGGCGACAACGCGCTGAACAACGCCGAGCTCCAGCTTTCGCAAATCGTGACCGGCGATACGCAGAACATTCCGGCAGATTCGTTGATTACCCTGACGCTGGGCGCGCGGGTTTACTATGCACGCGTGCTGGGCGACGGCAGCTGGAGCGCCGTTATTCCCGCGGCGGATTTCCAGGCGTTGCAGGACGGCACGGCCACGCTGACCGCCACTGCGCTGCTGCCGGATAACACCACCGTAGATATCACCTCCAGCATCACCATCGACCGCGCCCAGACGGGCATCGCCATCGCCATTCTGTCAACGGATGACAACCTGAACGCGGCGGAATCCACTCAGCCGCTGGAAGTGCGCGGCATTACTACCGTCAGCGGCCCGGGCGTCGTTGTGCAGGTGGGCCTCAACGGCAAAATCTATAACGCAGTGGTGGATAACGCAGGCAACTGGAGCGCCATCATTCCGCCGGAAGATCTGGCGCTGTTGCAGGACGGCCCGCGCGAAATCACGGCGACAGTGGTGCTTAACGATCAAAGCGCCCAGGATGTACGCACGCTGAATGTCGCGATTAACCATCTGCCGCAACCGGTAGTCGATACGCCCTTTGGCGACGGGCTGCTGAGCGCAGGCGAAATCCAGCAGGATCAGATAATCAGCGGCAATACCGGCGTGACCGGCAGCGGCCAGACGGTGGCCGTGCAGGTGGGCGGCCAGAACTATACGGCGCCGGTTGATAACGAAGGCAACTGGTCGATCACCGTGCCTGCCGGGCAGCTCCAGACGCTGCCGCAGGGCGATATTCCGGTTACGGTGGTGGTGACAGACGGGGCAGGCAACATCGGCAGCACCGAAACCACCGCGACGCTCGACACCACGCCGCCGCTGCTGAGCGTGCTGCCGCTGACCAGCGACGGCAAGCTCGACGCGCAGGAGCTGACGAGCACGCAAACGCTGAGCGGCGTGAGCACTGAACCGGGCCAGACGGTCACGGTAACCCTTAATAACCAAACCTATACCGCCGTGGTTGGCGACGATGGCCGCTGGCAGATTGACCTGCCGGCAGAAGCGCTGGTCAGCCTCACCTCCGGCGATTATCCGCTGGTCGCAAGCGTTACCGACGCGGCAGGCAACGTTACCGAAACCACGCAGATCATCAGCGTAAAATCCACTCAGCCTGTGGTGAACGTTAATCCGTTCACCGACGATAACATCCTGGATGCCGCCGAAATCAAAACCGCGCAAACCCTTACCGGCAGCGTAACCGACGCCGCGCCGGGCAGCACGGTCAGCGTCTCTTTCGGCAACTGGTCGCAGAGCGTGACGGTGGACAGCAGCGGTAACTGGAGTGTGGAAGTGCCGGTTAGCGTATTGCAGGCGTTGAGTGAAGGTGCGAACACATTGCAGGTGAGCGTAACTGACACCTTCAATCAGTCTGCGACCATCGCTTACCCTGTTACCGTAGACACCACCACCGACGCGGTGGCTATCAGCATTATCTCTGCCGATGACTACCTTAACCGCACCGAGGCGGGTTCGCCGCTGCTTATCCAGGGCACCAGCGCCGGGCTGCCGGTCGGCACGGCGGTTGTCGTGACGTTCAACGGTGCGACCTATAACGCGACGGTTGACGCTAACGGCAACTGGCAAACGGAAATTCCTTCCGCGGCCCTGCTGGCTATTACCACAGACGGGACTTATACCGTGGAGGCCACAGCGCAGCTGCCGGACGGCACGGTAACCGATCTCCACACGCTGAATGTGTTGATTAACAATCTGCCCGCCGCAACCTCGAACCCTCTCTTTGATGACGGCGTGCTGAGCGCTGGCGAAACCACAACCGACCAAATTATTAGCGGCAACACTGGCAACCCGGGCGCCGGGCAGACGGTTAACGTTACGCTTGGCGGCCAGGTTTATCAGGGCACCGTGGACAGCCAGGGCAACTGGAGCGTGACGGTGCCTTCCGGCGCGCTGAGCAGCCTGACCGAAGCCCAGTCGCCCGTGCCGGTGCAGGTTGTCGTTGCCGATGCAGCAGGGAATACCGACACCCTGAATACCCAGTTTACAGTGGATATCACGCCGCCGCAGATCACCGTTAATCCGTTTACGGGCGATGATTATCTGAACATTGCCGAAGCTGGCGCGGCGCAAACGCTGACCGGCGTCGCCGCTGGGGCAGAAACAGGTTCGGCTATCGTGGTAACCATAAACGGCGTTACGTTAAACGGCACGGTAACGGGCGCAGGCGGCGAATGGTCAGTTACCGTGCCGCCGGAAGTATGGCAAGGGCTGCCAAACGGCCAGGCGGTCTTTAACGTGACCGCGACCGACGCCGCAGGCAACAGCAGCACCACTACACGCACCATTAACGTAGCGGCGGATGCCACGCAAACCCCGCTGCTGAATATCGATCCTGTCACCGCCAATAACATTATCGACGCGGCTGAGCGCGCGGCGGGCATTACCCTCAGCGGCACCTCGCTTAACGTGCAGGTGGGCCAGCAGGTTACGATAACGCTGGGAGCAGCCAGCTGGACGGCGCTGGTCGACGCCAGCGGCAACTGGTCTGTCACCGTACCGCCTGCCGATCTGGCGGGCCTCAACTCGGGAAGTTATACGCTTACGGCGACGGTCACCGACGCGGCGGGCAACCCGGCGTCGCAAAGCCGTGATTTCACCGTCAACACCGACCTCAGCTCTGTCGTGGTCGCGCCGCTGACCGGCGACGACAGCGTCGGGCTTGGCGAAATTGCCAATGGCCTGACGATTAGCGGCACGACTTACAACGTGGCGGCAGACAGCCAGCTTATCGTTACCTTAAACGGCAAACAGTACACCGCTACCGTGCAGGCTGACGGCGGCTGGAGCGTTATTGTGCCGCAGGCGGACGCCGCGCTTATCAGCGACGGCACCGTCACGTTTGCCGTATCGACAGTAGATGCCGCAGGCAACCCGCTTTCCACCACGCATGATTTCACGCTTATCACCAGCGCTTTGCCGGTGGTGACGCTCAATACGCCGTTTGCCGATGGCATACTGAGCGCAGCCGAAGCGGCCGCAGGCGGTACGCTTAACGGCTCTACCGGCGTAACGGGGGCAGGCCAGACGGTCGTCGTGCTTATCGGGCAAACAGAATACCCGGCGACGGTAGACGCGAGCGGCAACTGGTCGCTGGCGCTGACCCCTGCCGTTCTTCAGGCTTTGAGCGACGGCACGCTGGCGCTTACCATCACCGCCACCGACGGCGCAGGCAACCAGAACGTGCTGCAAAGCTCGCTGCTGGTGGATAAAACTGCGCCAGCCCTGACCATCAACGATGTAACGGCTGACAACATCGTCAATGGCATTGAGGTGACGCAGCCGCTGCAAATCACCGGTACGGCAACTTACGATCCGGCGAATCCGCAGCAGGTCGTGGTGCAGGTTAACGGCCAGGCTTATATCGCGCTGGTGCTGAGCGACGGCACCTGGAGCGTTACGCTGCCGGCAGGCGCGCTGAGCGGCGCTGTGGATGGCCCGGTAGCGGTAACCGCCACCGTCACCGACGCCGCAGGCAACAGCACGAGCGATACCGTCAGCTTTGCGCTGGACGCTTCGCCGTTGAATGCGCCGGCGCTGCAAATCGACCCCATCACGGGCGATGATTATCTTAACGCCGCCGAAGTGGGCGTGGCCTTTACCATCACCGGGACGACCGAGCGTGTAGAACAGGGGCAGATCGTTCGCGTAACGATTAACGGTCAGACCTATGAAGGGGAAGTGCAGGCGGGCGGCGCCTGGAGCGTGGAAATTCCGGCGGCAGCCACCGCAGGCATCGCCGACGGTTCATTACCGGTAAGCGTGACGGTGACCGACGCCGCTGGCAACCCGATCACCGTCGATCGTCCAGTGAACATCGTGGCGCAGCCAGGATCCCTGCCGCAGCTGACGGTGGATATCGTGGCGCAGGATGACGTTATTAACGCCGCTGAGCGCGGCGCGGATCTCACCCTGAGCGGCACGTCGCAAAACCTGGCGGCAGGAACGCCGGTAACCGTCACCTTCAACAACGTCACCTACAACACCACGACAGACGCCAACGGCTTGTGGAGCGTGCTTGTGCCGTCCGCTGCGCTGGCGGCGCTTGTCGACGGCACCACTTACACCGTTACCGTCAACGCGACTGACGCCGCGCAGAACCCGGCGACAGGAACCCAGGATGTGTTGGCAGACTTCACCGGTCCGGCGATTGCCATCAATCCGGGCAGCGTCTTTGACGACGGCTTGCTGAACGTGGGCGAGTCGGCGGTGGATCAGGTGCTGAGCGGCACAACGGCGCCGGGCGCCAGCGTAATCGTGCTGGTGAACGGCCAGCCGATCACCACTGCGGTTGTTGCTAACGAGCAGGGCGAGTGGACGCTGGCTATTCCGGCGGCGCAGTTGCAGGCGCTCTCCGGCGACGATGTGGTGCTTACCGTGCAGGCTACAGACACCCAGGGCAACGTCAGCACCTCGCCGATTACGGTTGATGTCGGTAACGACGTTCTGCCGACGCTGGCCTTCAACCCTGTCTCTGTCGATAACGTCATCAACGGGCCTGAAGCCTCAGACGTCATTCTCATTACCGGCACCTCAACCGGGCTTGCGGTGGGAACCCCGGTTACCCTGACCATTGGCGGGCAGACTTACACAGGCTCGGTCACGGCGGAAAATGTCTGGAGCGTGGAAGTGGGCGCTGGCGGCAGCGCGCTGCTCTCGGCGCTTGGTAGCGGGCAGTTCACCGCGACGGTTAGCGCGGCTGACGCCTACGCTAACCCGGCCACTAACAGCGTGACGCTTGAGCTGGTGCTGGCAACGCCTGCGGCTACGCTGCCTGCGACGATCTTTACTGATGACTTCCTCAATGCCGCCGAAGCGGGCGCAGGCCAGACGCTGAACGGCTCCACCGGTCTTGCCGGGCCGGGCCAGACGGTGTCGGTCTCGATTGACGGCGGCGCGCCGATTGTCGGCACGGTGGATAACACCGGCGCCTGGTCTGTGGCCTTAACGCCAGAGGTGCTGGCCGCGCTTGCCGACGGGACGCATTCGCTGACCGTTACGGTAGCTGACCGCGCAGGCAACACCGCCACCAGCGCGCCGGAGACCTTCACAAGCTTCGTTACGCCTTTGCCAACCCCTGCGCTGACCGCGCCGCTGTTTGGCGACGACGTGCTGACCGTTGCGGAAACCACGGGCGACTATACCTTCACCATTAACACCGGCGTAACGGATCCGAATCGTCCGCTGACGGTGACGGCAACCCTTAACAACGGCACGCCGATTACAGCAACCTCTAACGGCGACGGCACCTGGAGCGTCACTATCCCGGCGGGGCAGCTTGCCGCGCTGCCGGATGGCGAGATCCCGGTGAACATTGTGGTGACCGATGCCGCAGGCAATGCGAATAGCCTGGCGGAAACCGTCACGGCGGTTATCAACAACGTGCCGGATGTGACCGTCAACCCGCTATTTGGCGACCAGGTGCTGACAAACGCAGAAGCTAACGCGCCTGCGGGCCAGGTCATTACCGGCAATACCGGCGCGACAGGCGAAGGGCAGACCGTTACCGTGACGCTCACAGTGAACGCATTTACCTGGACGGGAACGGCGCAGACGGCGGCAAACGGCGACTGGACAGTCACTATCCCTACTGAAGTGCTGGCGTCGCTGCCTTCAGGCACTACGCCAGCCATTACCGTGACGGCGCAGGATGCGGCAGGCAACATCGATACCTCCGACCCGGTCACCTTCGCGGTAGAAACCACGCTGCCGACGCCGACCGTAGACCCGCTGTTTGGCGGCGACAATATTCTCAACCTTGCTGAAGCGGCAAGCGATACCACCATTAGCGGCTCCACGGGCGTAACGGGGCCAAACCAGTATGTAACGGTCACGCTGAACATTAATGGCATAGCCTATGTCGCCAGCGTTGAAAACGACGGAAGCTGGTCTGTGGCGCTGCCTGCCGGTTCGCTGCAAAATCTCGCCAGCGGCACGCAGGTGCCGGTGAGCGTGACGGCGCAGGATCAATACGGCAACAGCACCACGCTTGACCCGGCGCCGTCGTTCCTGGTGGCCTTTACGCCGCCGACCGCGACGCTGGATCCCGCCACAAACTCTGCGCTTGCCGATGGCTACCTTACCGTTGCCGAAGCTGACGGCGCCCTGACCTTTAGCGGCGTTTACACCACGCCGGTGAATACCGAAGGGACGCAAATTACCGTCACCATTGGCGGCAGGGAGTTCCCGGCGGTTGTCGATGTGGCGAGCAGCACCTGGAGCGTGACGCTTGCGCCGGGCGCGCTGAACGGCATCGCCAGCGGCCCGCAGAACATCACCGTTAATATTACCGATGGCGCGGGCAACACCGGCGTGGGCATTACGCCTGTCACCGTGGCTTTCGAAACGCCGACCATTACCGTTGCCACGCCGTTCGGCGACGGCCAGCTTGACTGGGTGGAAAGCCAGCAGGGGCAGACCATTACCGGCACCACCACCAACGTGCAGGTGGGCCAGACGGTGACGGTGACCCTCTCCGGACAGGTGTTTACCACGACGGTGCAGCCGGGCGGAACCTGGGCGCTTGCCCTGACGCCTGCGCAACTCGCCACGCTTAACCCTGCCGATGGCACGCTGACGGCGACAGTTACCGATGTCGCAGGAAACACGGCCACCAGCCCAACGCTGACGGTGACGTACGATCTCACGCCGCCGGCATTCAGCGTAAATATCGATCCGGTAACCAGCGACGGGGTGCTTAACGCCGCGGAACTGAGCGGCGGCGTCGTGACCATCACGGGGCGTACTACCGATCTTGCCGGCCAGACCCTGACGCTGTCTCTTAACGGACAAGCTATCGGCACCGTGACCATCAACGCGGATGGTACCTGGGCTGTGCCAGTGGCGAGCAGCGCGTTCCCGGCGCAGGGCGATTACACCCTTACTGCAAGCGTGGTAAGCCCGGCGCCTGGCGGCGATCCGTTTACCGCCACCAGCACGCTGGCGGTAGACACCGTCGCGCCGCAGGGCCTTGGCATTAACGTGCTGGCGGGCGACGACGTGCTCAGCACCAGCGAAACCGGCGCGCCGCTGGTTATCTCAGGCCAGGTGAATGCCGCCGAAGCGGGCCGTCCGGTGACCGTCAATCTGAACGGCGTTAACTACTACACCACGGTTAACCCGGATGGCACCTGGAGCACGACAGTGCCGCAGAGCGCGGTCGATGGGCTGACAAGCGGCAACTATGTGGTTACCGCGACCGTAACCGACGCCGCAGGCAACCCGGCTACGGTAGAACGTCCGTTAACGGTGGATGTGGACGCGCCGCTGCTGACCGTCGATGCGCTTAGCGTTCCGGCAGTGCTCAATACGGTGAACGCCGCAGGCGGCCTGCTGTTGCAGGGCACCGGCGAGCCGGGCCAGACGGTGACGATTGGCCTCGGACCGCTCTCTTCTACCGCGACCGTGGATCAAAACGGCAACTGGACCTACACCTTCCCGCAGCTGGATCTCGCCACCTTGACCGACGGCGCGCAGGTGATTCAAATCTCCTCGACCGACGCGAACGGCAACACCTCCACCAACCGGGTAGCGCTTAACGTGGCGCTTAACCAGGGGCTGGGCGTGCTGGTGGACGACCTGTTCGGCGGCGACGGTATTCTGAACGTAGCGGAATCGCTGGTGACTCAGGTGCTGACGGGGCGGGTAAGCGGCGACTACCGCGGCGCGACGGTGACGGCTTCTGTTATCGGCACGGATGTGAATATTCCGCTGGCGCCGGTGCTGGCGGGCGACGGTTCTTTCACTATCGACCTGCCGCCGAGCCTGTGGCAGGGGCTGATTGACCAGACGCTGCAACTTAACGTCGGCGTGACGGATGCTTTCGGCAATACAACCAACGAGCTTATCGACTTTAACCTGGCGCTCTCGGACCTGCCGATAGTGGGCAACGTGCTGGTTGGCCTTGATAACATCATCAACCTCAACGATCTTGCCGGCGGCGCAGGCCAGGTAGTGAGCGGCACCCTCAGCAATGCGGCGGATGTTACCTCGGTAGTGGTTAACGTGGCGGGCCAGACGCTGAATGCTGTTGTGGACGCGGCGACCGGCACCTGGACGACCACGCTGCCAAACGCGCTGTTAAGCGCGCTGCCTTCGGGCAGTACGGGCTTGCAGGTGCAGGTAACGGATACGGCGGGCAACGTGCTGAACACGGGCGCCAGCTTTACCCTTGCGAACGTGGCGCCGACCATTAGCCTGGCGCCGCTGTTCGGCAACGGCATTCTTAGCGTGCCGGAGCTGGTGAACGGCGTGATTAGCGGTACGGCGACCGGGCTTAACGGCCAGAACCTCACCGTGCAGATCGGCAACACCCAGGCCATTAACGTGGTGGTGGGGCCGGATGGTAGCTGGTCGGCTAACCTCCCGGCGGCGGTACAGAGCGCGCTTCAGGCGCTGGGTAGCGGCAACGTGGCGGTAAGCGTTACCGCCGCTGACCAGTACGGCAACGGCGCCACGGCGGGCGCCAACCTGACGCTGAGCCTGCTGCAACCTGTGCTGAACACGGTCGCGCTCTTTACCGACAACCTGCTTAACGCGGCGGACGCGCTGGTCAGCCAGACCATTAGCGGTTCCGTCGGCCAGGCGGCGGCGGGGTCGCTGGTCTCGGTGCAGCTAGGCAACCAGACCTTCAACGGCACGGTGGGCGCAAATGGACTCTTCTCCATTCAGGTTTCGCCTTCACAACTGGCGAACCTGACCGACGGCAGCCTCACCAGCCTTATCACTATCACCACGCCGGAAGGTAACAGCACGACCGCGCCGGGGCCGGTGGTGAACGTCGGCATCGGCACGCTGCCGACGGTGGCTATCACCTCGCTGTTGGGCGGCGCGGATGGCTTCCTGAACGCGGCGGAAGCGGCAGCGGGGCAGGTTATCAGCGGCACAACGAACCTCGCCAGCGGCACCGTGCGCGTGCTGGTCAACGGAACCGAGCTACTGGCGCCGGTGGTCAACGGCGTCTGGTCGGTCGCCGCGCCAGCTTCCCTGTTGCAGGGGCTGGCGAACGGCACGGTGACTGTTACGGCGCAGGCGGTTGATGCGGTCGGCAACGTGGCGAGCAGCGGCACCCAGGTGGTGAATGCGCTTATTCAGAACCTGCCGCAGCTGGCGCTTAATCCGCTCTTTGGCGACAACACGCTAAGCCTTTCAGACCTGCTGAACCCGCAGGTGCTGAGCGGCACCGCCACCAACCTGGCGGCGGGAACGCAAATCAACGTGGCGCTCGGGCCGCTAAACCTCACCACCACCGTGGCGGCGGACGGCACCTGGCGCGTGCCGGTAGCGACTAACCTGCTACAGGGGCTGACAGATGGTCTGTTGAACGTCTCGGTCACTGCGGTGGATAAAGCAGGCAACCCGGCAACGGCGACAGGCGGGCTGAACGTAAGCATCGGCGCGCTGCCTTCCATCGCCATTAACTCCATTTTTGGCGACAACGGGCTGAACGTTGCCGATCTGCTGAATGCGCAGGTGATCACCGGCACCAGTACTAACGCCGTCGGCTCGCTGGTAAACGTCACGCTGGGCGGCAAGAACTACACCACAACGGTGGGTAGCGACGGCAACTGGCAGGTCACCGTGCCGAAAACGGATCTCGGCGGGCTGCTGGACGGCACCCTGGCGGTTAACGCCTCTGTGGTTAACCCGGCGGGCAACAGCACCAGCACCAGCGGGCTGCTGAATGTGATTACCCACTCGCTGCCGTCGATTTCGCTGACCTCGCTGTTTGGTAACGACAAATACCTGAACGTGAGCGAAGCGGCATCGGGCCAGGTCCTGAGCGGGAAAATCAGCGGCGCGGCGGATGGCGCCTCGGTGGTGGTAAACCTCGGCGGCAATAACTATAACGCGGCGGTAAACCCCGACGGCACCTGGTCGCTGCCGGTGGCAAGCTCCGTGCTCCAGGGGTTAACCAACGGCGCGCTGAAAGTGGGCGTGACGGTGACGGACAAGGTGGGCAACACCAACACCTCCAGCGCCGACGTAACGGTAAAACTCACTACGCCGACGCTGACCTTCAACCCGCTCGCGACGCTGAACCCGCTCACGCTGCTGACTTCCGGTCTGACGCTGCGCGGCGGCTCCAGCAACCTTGGCGCCGGTTCCGTGGTTCACCTGTCGTTGCTCAATGGCACGGTCAGCACCACCGCCATTACTGACGCTAACGGTAACTGGAGCGCCAACCTCGGGCTTGGGCTGAATATTCTGCAAATTCTGTCGCTTTCCAGCGTGCTGAATATTTACGCCGCGGACGCGGCAGGCAATATCGGCTACCTGAACGTCGGGCTTGGCGGGCAGATCATCTCCACTACGCCGCCTGCGGGCTTCACGACGCTCTCTGCGGAATCGGAAGCGGCAACCTTCTCGCTGCTTAGCGCAAGCGAAGAGCATAACAGCGCGCTCGCCGGAGATGAGCAGCAGACTGGCGCGCAGACCCTGCTCGCCAGCGAGGTTCGCGATGACACGCAGAGCAGCGCGGCGGCGGCGACAGACAGCAGCGCGGCGGCAGCTTCCACCGTGGACGGCGCTTACACCATCGGCGGCGTCAGCATTGATCTCGCAGACGGCACGTCGTTGAGCGGCGATACGGTGCAGGGTAGCGCAGGCAACGACACCATCCACCTCGCCTCGCTGGGCTTTACCCAGATAGACGGCGGCGCGGGCACCGATACCCTGGTGCTGGATGGCGTCAACCTGCTGCTCAATCTGACGGAGCTGGCGGGCAAACTGCAACACATTGAGATTGTCGACCTTGGTAAATCGGGCACCAACGGCCTGACCCTGGATGTGAACCAGGCGCTGACGGTAACCGACAAGCCGGAAGACGATCTGGTGGTGAAAGGGGGCGCGGGCGATCAGGTGAACCTGATTAACGGCGCCGGGGATGTCTGGGAAATTAGCGGGCAGCGGGAAATGGACGGCGTGCAGTTCGACGTTTACCACAACAGCTCGCAGGCTAACACCCTGGGCGACGTGCTTATTCAGCAAGGGATCCACGTTAACCACGTGTAATGCGACGGGGCCTCAGGGAAGAGGCCTTTCCTGTTTATTTTAACAATATCACCACGACGCCCGGACGGGCATAACTAAGGTGGAATCATGAAGCAAAGCGAAGCACGCCACAGGCGGCTTGGGCTTTCCGTGTGTCTTGCGGCAGCCCTGATGGGAGTGAACCTGAACGTCTATGGAGAGGAGACGTTTCAGTGGCAGACGGCGCCGAGTGAACAGCTCCAGGCGCAGCTTTCTATAAAGGAGGCGATACTACGCGCCTTCGCCCGCAATCCGAAAATCGCCCAGGCGGCGGCGCAAATCCGCGTTGGCAAAGCCAACCTCGAAGAGGCTGAAAGCGCCTGGTTTCCGCAAATCTCTTTGCAAGGCAACGTAGGCCGCAGCCATCGCACCGACTCGGCCGGCTCGCTGAACAGCAACGCGGCGGGCGGCGTTAACCTCAAACAGCTTATCTACGATTTTGGTAAAACCGGCGGCAGCATCGATGAGCAGGAAAACCTGACGGAAGCTTACCGATACGGTCTTTACGACACCTTAAACCAGGTAGGCATGCAAACCCTTCAGGCCTACTTGCAGGTCAAACGTTATCAGGCGCTGGCGCAGGCGGCGCAGCGCAATCTCGATTCCCTTAACAGCGTACTGGATATGGCGAACCTGCGCGCTGAAGCAGGTTTAAGTACCCAGTCGGATGTTTTACAGGCGCAGACCCGCATCGCCGGCATGAACGCCAGCCTTGAGCAATACCGCGCCCAGACCCGCTCCGCCCAGGCGGCGCTGAGCGTGTTGACCGGCGTGGTCTCCGACAATCTGCCGGATCTGCCGGAAGATTTAATGCGCCAGAAAATTTCTCTGAAATCCCTTCCTTACGAGCAAAACAACGCGGTGCGCGCCGCCCAGGCGAAACAGCTCGCCGCCGAGCAGCGTATTCGCCAGGCCCAGGCGCAGCACTGGCCCACCGTTTCCGTACAGGCGGGCCGCACCCGTTACCAGAACGACAACGGCGATTACTGGGATGACGAAGTGCAACTGGTGCTGGATGCGCCCATTTACCAGGGTGGGGCGGTCAGCGCCCGCGTCGACGCCGCCGAAGGCGATCGCGCCAGCGCCCGCGCCGATGTGGAAGCAAGCAAGCTGGATATTAACCAGCGCGCCGCTACCGCCTGGGCGGACCTGACCGGCGCGCAGCAGCGACAGCGGGCGGGCGAGTTGCAGCTTAGCAGCGCCGGGCGGGCGCGGGGCGTTTATCGCGACGAGTACCGCTTAAGCAAACGCAGCCTTAATGATCTGCTGAGCATTGAACAGGATGTCTTTCAGGCCGACACCTCGGCGATCACCGCGCGCTATGACGCGTGGGATGCGGCGGTACGCTATGCGGGCGCCGTGGACAACCTGCTCGATATGCTCGGCATTGAACGCACCCGAATGACCGGCGATACCCTGCCGTCGCTTTAAGCGGCGGCTACAAAAGGAGTTTTAGATGTCCCAGACCCCGGATACTGAAAGCTGGACCCGCGCCATGGCGCGCGCGGCGGGCCGTTTCGGCCTTCCCGCCGATGCCCCGGCGGCGCGCCAGCAGATGCGCTGGTTTGAAAACCTGCCGCTGGCTTCGCGCCTTGATCGGTTGGCGGGCCTGATGGGCCTACAGGTGAAGCTCACCGAGCTTGATAAAATGCGCTGGAACAGCCAGACGCTGCCCGTTATCGTTCAGCTCGAAGAGGGCGGGCTGATGCTGATTGAAGATATCGACGCCGACGGCCTCGCCAGTTACTGGCTGAGCGAAGGGGGCGACCTGGTGCGCGAAGAGCCGCTGGAGACGCTGTTAACGAGCATTAAGCCGGAAATCGTGCTGCTCGGCATCGCCGCCCGCGGGCGCGACTCCCGCATTGATGATTTCGCCCGTCCCTGGGAGCCGCACTGGTTCTGGCGCCATTTCCGTCATGCCGGGCGCAAGCTCGCGGAGATTTCTCTCGCGTCGGTTATCGGCAACGTGCTGGCGCTGGCGGGCATTCTCTTTTCCATGCAGGTATATGACCGGGTTATTCCGGCGCAATCTTTTCCCACCCTGTGGGTGCTCTTTTTCGGCGTGCTGCTGGCGGCGCTACTGGAGTTTTTTATTCGTCTCGCCCGCACCCATGTGTCGGACATCATGGGCAAGCATATCGATCTTAACGTTTCGTCGCTTTTTTTCGCCCGAGCGCTGGCTATCAAAAACGACGCGCGACCTAAATCCACCGGATCGTTTATCTCGCAGCTTCGCGAAATTGATCAGGTGCGCGAGCTGCTCACCTCTACCACCGTCGGCGCGGCGATGGACATTCCTTTCGTGCTGCTGTTCCTCGGCATTATGGCGCTGGTGGGCGGGCCGCTGGTGGCTATCCCGCTTATCGCCATCCCGCTTATCGTTATTCCCGGCATTCTGGTGCAGTGGCCCATGGCGAAGCTCGCGAAAGAGGGGATGCGTGAAAGCGCGATTCGCAACGCGGTGCTGGTGGAGTCCATCGAAGGGGTTGAAGATATTAAAGCGTTACAGGCGGAGCCGTACTTCCAGCGCCAGTGGGAGCATACCCACGGCGTGGGCGCGACTATCGGCATGAAACAGCGCGTCTGGGGCGCTCGCCTTAGCGGCTGGGCTTCCACCGTACAGCAGATAACTTACGCGGGCATGCTGGTCTTCGGCAGTTATCTGGTGCTGGACGGCCAGATAACCACCGGTACGCTGGTGGCCTGTAGCCTGCTTTCATCGCGCACGCTGGCGCCGCTGATGCAGCTCACTATGGTGTTTTCACGCTGGCAGCACGCGAAAACGGCGATGGAAGGGCTTAATGAACTGCT
Source organism: Franconibacter helveticus LMG 23732 (assembly GCF_000463115.2). Classification (GTDB taxonomy): domain Bacteria; phylum Pseudomonadota; class Gammaproteobacteria; order Enterobacterales; family Enterobacteriaceae; genus Franconibacter; species Franconibacter helveticus. The sequence continues at coordinate 15,433 of NZ_AWFX01000017.1, forward strand.
GAAAAAGCCGCTCGATCGCGATGCGCAAAACAAGATGGCGCATTGTCCGGTGCTGGCGGGGCACTACCAGTTTCAGGATGTGCAGTACAGCTACGACGTGGAGAAGGGCGATCAGGCGCTCTGGATCCCGAACCTTGAGATCAAACCCGGCGAGCGCGTGGCGATCCTCGGCAAAGTCGGCGCCGGGAAATCAACCCTGCTGAAGCTGCTTTCAGGGCAGGCGCAGGCGAGCAAAGGCAAAGTGATTATTGATGGCGTCGATCTGGCGCATATCGATCCTGCCGATGTACGTCGCCAGGTGGGCTTTTTATCGCAGGATTCGCGTCTTTTCTTCGGCACGCTGCGCCAGAACCTGATGCTCGGCCATCCGAATGCCACGGAAAGCGAGCTGTTGCAGGCGCTGCGCATCAGCGGCGCGCTTTCAATGGTGCAGAAAGACGCGGCGAGCCTCGACCGGCTGATTAACGAAGGCGGGCGCGGGCTTTCCGGCGGCCAGCGGCAGATGGTGCTGTTGAGCCGGCTGATTGTGCGTAACCCGCAGATTGTGCTGCTGGACGAACCCACCGCCTCAATGGACGAACAGCTGGAAACGTATGTTATTCGTCAGCTTCATCAGTGGCTAACCGGGCGCACGCTGGTGCTGGTGACGCACCGTCCGGCGCTGCTTTCGCTGGTGGACCGCATTGTGGTGGTAGAGAACGGCAAAGTGGTGGCTGACGGCCCGCGCGATACCATTCTCAACCAGGCGAAACGCAACAGCAACGTGGCCTCGGTGGCGTAAGGGGGAACAATGAGTCAACTGACCATTCAGGAAGAACTGGCCCGCCAGGGGCGCTTTTACTCTTCCGTTATCTGGCTGACGCTGCTGGGGATTGTCCTGTTCTTCGTCTGGGCGTGGTTTGCGACACTCGATGAAGTGACGGTGGGAACCGGTAAAGTGACGCCTTCAAGCCGCGCGCAGGTTATTGAGAGCCTGGACGGCGGCATTGTCAATGCGCTGCTGGTGCATGAGGGCGACATTGTCGATCGCGGGCAGATGCTGGCGCGCCTTGACCCGACGCGCTTTCAGTCTAACTTCGGCGAGGCGGCGGCGCGGGTGCGGGCGCTGCGCGCCTCCAGCGAACGGTTGCGCTCGGAGCTGACCGGCGAACCGCTGAAGTTCAGCGCCGAGTCTATGAAAGAGCCAGAGCTGGTGGCGCGAGAGCGGCAGCTTTACGAGTCGCGCCGACGCAATCTCAACGAAACGCTGGCTAACCTCAACAAAACCTATGGCCTGGTGATGGACGAGTTACGCATGACCCAGCCGCTGGTGGCGAAAGGCGCTGCAAGCCAGGTGGAAGTGATTCGTCTGCAACGCCAGGCGGCGGAACTGAAAGGCAAAATGGACGACGCCCGCAACGAATTCGCCGTCCGCGCCCGGGAGGAGCAGGTGAAAACCAATGCCGATCTAGACGCGCAGTTACAGGTACTGGCGGGTAAAGAAGACCAGGTGACACGAGCGACCATTTACTCGCCGGTGCGCGGGGTGGTGAAGGATATTCAGGTCACTACCGTGGGCGGCGTATTGCAGCCCGGCGGCAAGCTGATGGAGATAGTGCCGCTGGAGGACAAGCTGCTCATTGAAACGCGTATCAACCCGCGCGATATCGCCTATATCCGGCCAGGCTTGCCTGCGACGGTCAAAGTGTCGGCTTACGACTCCTCTATCTACGGCACGCTGGACGGCACCGTGGAGATGGTCTCGCCGGATACCATTCAGGACGAAGTGAAGCGCGACCAGTTTTACTACCGCGTTTACGTTCGCACCAAAAGCGCGGAGCTGCATAACCGCAACGGCAAGGCGTTCCCGATTCTTCCCGGCATGGTGGCGGACGTGGATATCAAAACCGGGCAGAAAACGGTGCTGGATTACCTGATCAAGCCGCTGAACAAAGTGAAAGAGGCGCTGAGGGAGCGGTAATGCTTGGGCTGCCCATGAAAAAACCGGCTTTCGCCGGTTTTTTTCTTCCCGTAGCGCAGGCTTATCGTCCTGCGTTTTTCATGATGCGCGCTTTATCGAGCTGCCACTCGCGATCTTTCAGATCTGAACGTTTATCGTGCTGCTTCTTACCTTTCGCCACGCCGATCTTCACTTTGCACCAGGCGTTCTTCCAGTACAGCGACAGCGCGACGATGGTATAGCCCTCGCGATTGATTTGACCATACAGCGTATCCAGTTCGCGCTGGTTCAGCAGCAGCTTACGGGTACGGGTTGGGTCGCAAACCACGTGGGATGAGGCGACGGTAAGCGGCGTGAAGTTAGCGCCAAACAGATACGCTTCGCCATCTCGCATAATGACATAGCTGTCGCCGATGTTCGCTTTGCCAGCGCGCAGGGATTTGACTTCCCACCCCTGAAGGGCGAGACCCGCTTCGTATTCGTCTTCGATGAAATATTCATGGCGGGCGCGCTTATTAAGCGCAATGGTGGCTGAGCCGGGTTTGTGTGCTTTTTTCTTCGTCATAGTGCTGCTCAGTATAGGTAATTCGGTAAAAAAAGGCACCCCATCCGGTGGGGCAACAAACGGCTATCTTAGCATGCCTGACGGCGAGTTTTTGTTTAACCGGTGAGAAATGTTATTATTTGTAGGTTGTATGACTTATGGGAATCGCTATGCCACAAATCAGTCGTACTGCTCTGGTGCCTTACAGCGCTGCGCAGATGTATCAGTTAGTGAACGACGTGAAATCCTACCCGGAGTTTCTTCCCGGTTGCGTAGGAAGCCGCGTGCTGGAAGCCACTCCCGGCCAGATGACGGCGGCGGTGGATGTCTCTAAAGCGGGCATCAGCAAAACGTTCACCACCCGTAACACGCTGACCAACAACCAGAGCATTCTGATGCAGCTGGTGGACGGGCCATTCAAGAAACTCATGGGTGGCTGGAAGTTCACCGAGTTGACCGAGAGCGCGTGCCAGGTGGAGTTTCATCTCGACTTCGAGTTCACTAACAAACTCATCGAGCTGGCCTTTGGACGGGTCTTCAAAGAACTCGCCTCTAATATGGTTCAGGCATTCACTAACCGCGCCAAAGAGGTTTACCGTGTCGGCTGAGATCCACATCGAAGTGGTTTATGCGCTGCCGGAAAAACAGTATCTGCGTAAGCTGACGCTGGAAGAAGGGGCGACGATAGAGCAGGCGATTTATGCCTCCGGCCTGCTGGAACTGCGCGATGATATCGATCTCAAAAAGAACAAGGTGGGGATTTACAGCCGCCCGGCAAAGCTGACGGACGTGCTTAATGACGGCGACCGGGTGGAGATTTACCGGCCGCTGATTGCCGACCCGAAAGAGCTGCGGCGCAAGCGTGCTGAAAAGTCGGCGCAAAAATAGCGCTTGCTTGCAGGCTGCATCAACTGGCCGCTTTCGGCCGCACTGATTTACTGGCCTTCGCGGGATGAAGGCGCAGCAGCGGCGTCGAAAAAGAGCAGCGTCAGAAAATGAACGGCGCGAAAAACAGCCGCGTCGAAAAGAGCGGCGTCAGAAAAAAGAGCGGTGTTAAAAAAGAAAAGGTGCCTGGAGGCACCTTTTTTGTTTTTCTTGCGGAGCGCTTAGCGCTGGCCGTCCAGCTTCGGCTTGTTGTCGATATTGGTCAATACGCCGTTGCTGTTGAATGTCAGCGTCAGGGTCTGTTGCGTTACTGTCTCATGTCCCGGTTGCTGGCGGAAAATATAGTACCAGGTATTGCTGCCGAACGGATCGCTCATCATCGGCGTGCCCAGAGCATAAGCAACCTGCTGTTGCGTCATACCGATACGAACTTTAGAGACATCGGTTGGGGTCAGGTAATTCCCCTGGTTGATATCGGGGCGGTAAACCACTCGCTCCAGAGTGGAACAGCCTGCGGTCAACATCAGAAGGACCGCTGCGGCAGCAGTCAGCGTTTTACAGCGCATAGTGAGTAGATTCCTTTTCGGGCCCGAGCAGCACGCGGCTCATACATAATTTGCCGATGATAATAAACCTTCAGTCAGTTTAAAACCTTAAGGCGCTTCACTATGACCCTGCGGGTGAAAAAAAGTTGAGATAAATTGGTCGCAACGACGATATGTAGGTACGGATTGCTCTTTTTTTAAGCGAAACCCGGCAGGCGATGCCGGGTTTTTATGCGCGGGAGAGTAGTAAAGCCAGTACGCGTTTAAGCCGCCAGCAACTCTTTGGCGTTAGCGAGCGTATTGCGGGTTACTTCGCTGCCGCCAAGCAGGCGGGCCAGCTCCTGCAAGCGCGCGCGCTTGTCGAGCGGCTGCATGTGGGTTTCCGTCATGGCACCGTCGGTCTCTTTGCTGACAAAGAAGTGATGATGACCGCAGCCCGCGACCTGCGGCAGATGGGTAACGCACATGACCTGCGTCGATTCGCCAAGCTGACGCAGCAGCTTGCCTACTACCGCCGCGGTCGGGCCGCTGATACCCACGTCCACTTCGTCGAAAATCAGCGCCGGGGTTTCCATCTTACGCGCCGTAATGACCTGAATAGCCAGCGCGATACGGGAAAGCTCGCCACCCGAGGCGACTTTCGCCAGCGGCTGCAACGGCTGGCCCGGGTTGGTGGAGACGCGGAAATCGATGCGGTCAGCCCCTTCAGCCGTCAGATGATTCTCTTCAAAAGCCACGTCGATGGTCAGTTTGCCGTGCGGCATGGAAAGTGAGTGCATACTATCTGTAATCAGCCCACTCAGTTCGCGCGCATAGGCAACGCGGCTTTCGTGCAGTTGACGGGCTACTTTCATTGCCTGCTGATGATGGTTATTCACCGCCAGCGTCAATGTTTCCAGGCAATCCGCCTGATCGTCGAGCTGTTGTTGCTCATCCAGCAGTTTCTGATGAAAAGCAGGCAGTTCTTCCGGCGAAATATGGTGCTTGCGCGCCAGGTTAATCTGGCGGGAAATGCGCTGTTCAAGCTCGTACAGGCGGTTCGGGTCAAGGTCCAGACGGTCGCAATAATGGCGCAACTCGTCGCTTGCCTCTGTAATTTGAATAGCCGCTTCTTCCAGCATATCAAGCACGCCGGAGAGTTTGTCATCCATGCCGATAAGGTCGGTAACCAGGTTGCGTACGCTATAAAGCTGGCTTTGCAGGTTAGCGTCTTCGCCGTCGGCAAGCAGATGCAGCGCCTGCTGGCTGGTGGAAAGCAGCTGGCCGCTGTTGGCAAGACGTTTGTACTCCTCGTCGATTTGCTCGAACTCGCCTGCCTGCGGGTTGAAGTCGTTCAGCTCTTTTAACTGATAATGCAGCAGTTCCGCACGCGCGGCGCGCTCCTGGCTCAACTGCTGGTGCAGCGCCAAATCGCGGCAGCTCTGATGCCACTGGCGGTAGGCGGCAGCCATTTGCTGGGTCAGCGTGGTCTCGCCGGCATAGCCGTCGAGCAGCGTTTTCTGGTGCTCAGGTTTAAGCAGGAGCTGATGCGCATGCTGGCCGTGGATTTGAATCAGAAGCTGACCCAGCTCGCGCAGCTGCGATAACGGCACGGCGGTGCCGTTGATAAACCCGCGGGAGCGGCCGTCGCTGCTGATCACGCGGCGAAGCAAACACTCACTACCATCTTCCAGCTGATTTTCTTCCAGCCAGCGTAGCGCGGCAGGGGTGTCTTTCAGCGAGAAGCGCGCGCACAAATCGGCGCGGCTGGCGCCCTGACGCACCATATCCGCTTCCGCACGCCCGCCAAGGCACAGCCCCAGCGCGTCAATCGCAATGGATTTACCTGCGCCGGTTTCACCGGTTATCGCCGTCATGCCGGCGTGAAAATCGATTTCAAGCTCGCGAACGATGGCGAAATTGCTGATGGTAAGTTGAGCCAGCATAGCTACCTTCCTGTATAAAATAACAGAGCTGTATTTGCGTACAGTATAAACTGGTTTTATATACAGTAAAGTGGCGCAGGCTCGTTTCAGAATAATTTTTTTGACCAGCCGAGCTTGGAGCTTAATGTGTTGAAATAACTATAATCTTTTGGGTGTATAAGATTCAGGTGATAGTCGCAACGGCGGATAAAGACATCTTCGCCTTCCTGGATGGGCAACGCTATCTGGCTATCACAGCTGATTTCTAAGTCGCTGCGCATATGGGAAAAGCGCAGGCGAATGGTGCTGCTGCTGTTAATGACCAGCGGGCGCGCAGAGAGCGTGTGTGGAAACATGGGCACCAGCGTAATGGCGTCCAGAGAAGGGGTGAGAATAGGTCCGCCTGCGGAGAGAGAATAGGCGGTCGAACCGGTAGGCGTGGAAATAATCAGGCCATCGGAGCGCTGGGAGAAGGCGAATTTTTCATCAATATAGACCTCAAATTCGATCATATGCGCCACTTTTCCCGGGTGCAGCACCACTTCATTTATGGCTGTGCTGATTCGCTTCGGGCAGTGCTGCTGGCATACCTGCGCTTCCAGCAAAAAGCGTTTTTCGCTGATGTATTGGCCTTCAAGCACATCCGCCAGCTGCTGCTGCGCGTTGTCCGGGTCAAGGTCGGTTAAAAAACCGAGGTTGCCGCGGTTAATGCCGATAACTTTAATATCGTAGCGCGCCAGCACGCGCGCGGCGCCAAGCATATTGCCGTCGCCGCCTACTACCACCGCGAGATCCGCCTGCTGGCCAATTTCCGCCAGCGTGCCGGTTTTCACATTGTGCAGATTAAGTTCCTGCGCGATTTGCTGTTCAACGATAACGTCATAACCTTTTTCACAAAGCCAGCGCCAGAGCATCTCATGAGTAGTGAGCGCGGTGGGGTGGCGCGGATGTCCGACAATACCTATGCATTTAAAAGGGGTATTCATTATCGTGAAGGTCCTTAGTGACGTAGGGCATGACAATCTGTCGTGTTCCCTTGAAACCGGCAAACTGATCCCCATAATAAGCGAAGTTAGCGAGATGAATGCAAAAAAACGCGGAGAATTTCATGAGTAGTAAAGAACAGAAAACGCCTGACGGGCAAGCCCCGGAAGAAATCATCACGGAACAGCACGACGAAGTGGAGACGGTGGAATCCGCTGAATCGGCTGAGCAGGTGGATCCGCGCGATGAACAGATTGCTGATTTGCAGTCCCAGTTAGCAGAAGTTCAGAATCGCGAGCGCGAAAACGTACTGCGCGCAAAAGCTGAAATGGAAAACCTGCGCCGCCGTACCGAGCAGGATATCGAAAAGGCGCATAAATTCGCGCTTGAGAAGTTCGTGAACGAGCTGCTGCCGGTTATCGACAGCCTCGATCGCGCGCTGGAAGTGGCGGATAAAAACAATACGGATATGGCCGCTATGGTCGAAGGTATTGAGCTGACCATGAAATCCATGCTCGACGTGGTGCGCAAATTCGGCGTTGAAGTGGTTGCCGAAACCAACGTGCCGCTGGACCCGAACGTTCACCAGGCTATCGCGATGGTGGAAGCGGAAGGCGTTGCGCCGAATCATGTGGCCGCGGTTATGCAAAAAGGCTATACCCTGAACGGCCGCACCATTCGCGCCGCGATGGTAACAGTGGCGAAGGCGTAATCTTCGCACAGAAAAAAGGCCAGTCTGCGGACTGGCCTTTTGCATTTTCGCGCTGAATTATTCTTCCACGCTTTCCCGCAGCGGCTTCACCGGCGTGACGCGCACCTGTTTAATCATATTGTCCTGTACGTCGAGAATATCGATATCGTACTTTTTGATGCGCACGCGGGTATCAACGGCCGGGATCTCTTCCAGCGCTTCCAGCAACATGCCATTGACGGTACGCGCTTCGTCTTCCGGCAGGTGCCAGTTAAAGGCTTTGTTGATTTCGCGAATGTTGGCGCTGCCCTCGATAATCACCGAACCGTCATTTTGCGGCGTGACTTCTTCGGCAAGCGTAGGCGACATTGAGGTGGTAAAGTCGCCGACAATCTCTTCAAGAATATCTTCAACCGTCACCAGCCCCTGAATATCGCCATACTCATCGACCACCAGGCCCACTTTCTTTTTGTTGCGCTGAAATTTCACCAGCTGGACGCTGAGCGGCGTGCCGGCCGGAACGTAATAAATTTCATCGGCGGCGCGCAGAATAATCTCTTTGGAAAATTCTTTTTTCTCGTTTCTCAAACGCCAGGCTTCGCGCACGCGCAGCATGCCGATGGCGTCGTCCAGCGAGTCGCGATAAAGCACGATGCGCCCATGGGGCGAGTGGGTAAGCTGGCGAACAATCGACTTCCAGTCATCGTTGATATCGATGCCGACGATGTCGTTGCGCGGCACCATAATGTCGTCGACACTGACTTTTTCCAGATCCAGCACCGACAGCAGCATATCCTGGTTGCGGCGAGAGATTTGCGAGCGCGACTCGTTAACAATGGTGCGCAATTCTTCTTTACTGAGCGCCGCGCTCACTACGTTATCGGTTTTGATCCCCACCATGCGCATCAACAAACGCGTAATGACGTTAAACAGCCACACCAGCGGCATCATAAGCACTTGCAGCGGCGCGAGCAGAAAGCTGCTGGGGAAGGCCACTTTTTCCGGATAGAGCGCCGCGATGGTTTTCGGCAGCACTTCGGCGAAAATCAGCACGACGAAAGTCAGCACGCCGGTGGCGATAGCAACGCCCGCATCGCCATACAGGCGCATGCCGACGATGGTCGCCAGCGACGAGGCGAGGATATTCACCAGGTTATTGCCAATGAGGACAAGGCTGATTAAGCGGTCCGGCTTACGCAGCAGTTTCTCGACCCGTTTCGCCGCGCGGTTGCCCTGTTTAGCCAGGTGGCGCAGGCGGTAACGGTTTAGTGTCATCATGCCGGTTTCAGAACCGGAAAAATAAGCGGAGACCACTACCATCACGATAAGCGTGACGATGAGCGTAGTGGTTGAGATGTGTTCCAAAAGTCCTTCCTTTAAACGGTTTAACTCTTCAGCCAGCGAATTGCTGCAACACGCGGCTGCCAAAATAGGAGAGCGTCAACAGAGCGGCGCCCGCCACGTTGAACCACACTACCCGGCGGCCGCGCCACCCTTCATGATAGTGTCCCCACAGCAGGATGATATAGACAAACCAGGCGAGGATAGAAAGCACGGCTTTATCGATATTTTCTACGCTGAACAGGTTATGCAGGTAGAAAAGGCCGGTGCAGAGGGTCAGCGTCAGCAACACTACGCCGACCTGGGTGATGTGAAACATTTTGCGCTCGATGGTCATCAGCGGCGGCATTTCGGCGCTGAAAGCGAGCCTTTTGTTTTTCAGCTGATAATCAATCCAGGCGAGCTGGAAGGCGTAGAGCGCGGCGATGATCAGCGTGGCGTAGGAGAAAAGCGACAGGCCGATATGCACCATCATGCCCGGCGTGGTTTCCAGATGCGTGATGTACTCATTAGGCACAAACGTGGCGAACGCCAGGTTTATCAAAGCAAAAGCGTAAACAATCGGCAGCAGCAGCCAGCCGCGGTTGCGCGAGGCGACAATGGTCATTACCGTACAGATCATCAGGCTGACCAGCGAGCCCACGTTGAGCAAGCTTAAGTTTTGTCCGCCGTCATGAGTGGAAAAAATACGCGCTTCCAGCGCCAGCGCGTGGCAGATAAGCGCAATGACGGCGGAGAGGATGGCGAGCCGACGCCATGCGCTGTTTTTCCGCAGCAGACCGGGAATAATCAGCGCCAGGCTGACGGAGTAGGCTACAAGCGCCAGCAATGCAAAAACAGGCATATGAGGTTCGTCATTCGAAGACAAAGAAAGGAAAGCAGTATAGCGTTAGGTGGCGCGCGCTCCAACCGTTGCATCACATGCAGGGCGGCTTCATGTTATACTCCGCCACAATCTGAATCAGTGTCGCTGCGGCGGCCTTAAGCGATCCCTTAGGCAAAAGAGAATGTTTGATAATTTAACTGACCGTTTGTCGCGCACGCTGCGCAATATCAGCGGCCGCGGACGCCTGACTGAAGACAATATCAAAGAGACCCTGCGTGAAGTGCGCATGGCGCTGCTGGAGGCGGATGTCGCTCTGCCAGTAGTGCGCGACTTCATCAACCGCGTGAAAGAGAAGGCGGTGGGGCATGAAGTCAACAAGAGCCTGACGCCTGGTCAGGAATTCGTCAAAATCGTGCGCAGCGAACTTGTTTCGGCGATGGGCGAAGAGAACCAGAGCCTGAACCTGGCGGCGCAGCCGCCTGCCGTAGTGCTGATGGCGGGCCTGCAAGGCGCCGGTAAAACCACAAGCGTCGGCAAGCTCGGCAAATTCCTGCGTGAAAAGCAGAAGAAAAAAGTGATGGTGGTTTCCGCTGACGTCTATCGCCCGGCGGCGATCAAACAGCTGGAAACCCTGGCGCAGCAGGTGGGCGTGGATTTCTTCCCCTCCGATGTGGCGCAAAAGCCGGTAGACATTGTTAACGCGGCGCTGAAAGAGGCGAAGCTCAAGTTCTACGACGTGCTGCTGGTGGATACCGCTGGTCGTCTGCACGTTGACGAAGCGATGATGGACGAAATCAAGCAGGTTCATGCCGCCATTAAGCCGGTAGAGACCCTGTTCGTCGTCGACGCCATGACCGGCCAGGATGCGGCGAATACCGCCAAAGCGTTTAACGAGGCGCTGCCGCTCACCGGCGTGGTGCTCACCAAAGTGGACGGCGACGCCCGCGGCGGCGCGGCGCTGTCTATTCGTCATATCACCGGCAAGCCGATTAAGTTCCTGGGTGTCGGCGAGAAAACCGAAGCGCTGGAGCCGTTCCACCCGGACCGTATCGCCTCGCGCATTCTCGGCATGGGCGACGTACTGTCGCTTATTGAAGATATCGAGAGCAAAGTAGACCGCGCGCAGGCCGAGAAGCTCGCCAATAAGCTGAAAAAAGGCGACGGCTTTGATTTAAACGACTTCCTGGAACAGCTCAAGCAGATGAAAAACATGGGCGGCATGGCGAGCCTGATGGGCAAGCTGCCGGGCATGGGGCAAATTCCGGATAACGTGAAGTCGCAGATGGACGACAAAGTGCTGGTGCGTATGGAAGCCATTATTAGCTCCATGACGCTCAAAGAACGCGCTAACCCGGATATCATCAAAGGCTCCCGCAAGCGCCGCATCGCCGCTGGCTGCGGCATGCAGGTGCAGGACGTTAACCGCTTGCTCAAACAATTCGACGACATGCAGCGCATGATGAAGAAAATGAAGAAAGGCGGAATGGCGAAAATGATGCGCGGCATGAAAGGCATGATGCCGCCTGGTTTCCCGGGACGTTAATCTTTTCCTCATGGCGTGTGAGCTTTAGATTGCTTTTTACGCCGAAATGAGTAAAATTTTCGGGCTTTTAATATGACGCCGGGCTCCGTTCCTCGATGGGGCCCGGTTGTTTTATTCACTAAAGAGGATGTTATGGTAACTATTCGTTTAGCTCGTCACGGCGCTAAAAAGCGTCCGTTCTACCAGGTTGTCGTAACCGACAGCCGTAATGCACGCAACGGCCGCTTCATTGAGCGCGTTGGTTTCTTCAACCCGATGGCTAACGAGAAAGAAGAAGGCACTCGCCTGAATCTGGATCGTATCGAGCATTGGGTTGGCCAGGGCGCTACCCTTTCTGATCGCGTTTCCGCGCTGATCAAAGAAGCAAAAAAAGCAGCTTAATCTGTCACGGTGGTCATGATGAGCAAGCAAGAGACCGCGAAAGCGCCTGTTGAACCGGTAGTGCTGGGGAAAATGGGCTCTACTTACGGTATCCGTGGTTGGCTCAGAGTGTTTTCCTCCACCGAAGACGCCGAAAGCATTTTTGACTATCAGCCCTGGTTTATCCAGAAGGCGGGTCAGTGGCAGCATGTCGAGCTGGAAAGCTGGCGTCACCACAATCAGGATCTCATCATCAAGCTGAAAGGCGTTGACGATAGGGATGCCGCGAATCTGCTGACTAATTGCGAAATTGTCGTGGATTCCTCGCAGTTGCCGGCGCTTGAAGAGGGTGATTACTACTGGAAAGACCTGATGGGTTGCCAGGTTATCACCACTGAAGGCTACGACCTTGGTAAAGTCATCGATATGATGGAAACCGGGTCGAATGACGTACTCGTCATCAAGGCAAACCTGAAAGATGCGTTTGGTATCAAGGAGCGGCTTCTTCCGTTCCTCGATGGGCAGGTTATCAAGAAAGTCGATCTCGCTACTCGTACTATCGAAGTAGACTGGGATCCTGGTTTTTAAACCTCCGGATAAACGGTAATAAACGGCGCTATGTGGATTGGCATAATTAGCCTGTTTCCTGAGATGTTCCGCGCGATTACCGATTACGGGGTAACTGGCCGGGCAGTAAAAAATGGCCTGCTGAGCATCGACAGCTGGAGTCCTCGTGACTTCACGCATGACCGGCACCGTACCGTGGACGATCGTCCTTACGGCGGCGGACCGGGGATGCTAATGATGGTGCAACCCTTGCGGGACGCCATCCATGCAGCGAAAGCCGCGGCAGGCGAAGGCGCGAAGGTGATTTATCTTTCACCTCAGGGACGCAAGCTTGATCAAGCAGGCGTTAGCGAACTGGCAACGAACGAGAAGTTAATTCTGGTTTGCGGCCGGTACGAAGGGATAGATGAGCGCGTGATCCAGACCGAAATTGACGAAGAATGGTCAATCGGCGATTACGTACTCAGCGGTGGCGAGCTGCCAGCAATGACGCTGATTGACTCGGTCGCCCGGTTTATACCGGGAGTGCTGGGGCATGAAGCATCGGCGACGGAAGATTCTTTCGCCGACGGGTTGCTGGATTGCCCACACTACACCCGTCCTGAAGTGTTGGAAGGAATGGAAGTACCGGCGGTATTGCTGTCGGGCAACCATGCCGAGATACGTCGCTGGCGTCTGAAGCAGTCGCTGGGCCGCACCTGGCTTAGAAGACCTGAACTTCTGGAAAACCTGGCTCTGACTGAAGAGCAAGCAAGGTTGCTGGCGGAGTTCCAGCGGGAACATAAGCAACAGCAACATAAACATGATGGGCAGGGCGAAGCGTAATCGCCGCCTCCCAAAACATCAGTTTACCCAGGATAAGAGATTAAATTATGAGCAACATTATTAAGCAACTTGAACAAGAGCAGATGAAGCAGGACGTACCTTCCTTCCGTCCGGGTGATACCGTGGAAGTGAAAGTATGGGTTGTTGAAGGTTCCAAAAAACGTCTGCAGGCATTCGAGGGCGTGGTTATCGCTATTCGTAACCGCGGTCTGCACTCTGCATTCACTGTTCGTAAAATTTCCAACGGCGAAGGCGTTGAGCGTGTCTTCCAGACTCACTCTCCGGTTGTTGACAGCATCGCTGTTAAACGTCGTGGTGCCGTTCGTAAAGCTAAACTGTACTACCTGCGTGAGCGTACCGGTAAGTCTGCTCGTATCAAAGAGCGTCTTAACTAAGATTCGCTTTCGCGACATCCAAAAATGTAGTGTAAAAACAAGGGGTTGCAATATTGCAGCCCCTTTTTTATGGCTTAATGTCCACAAAGTGTCCACACAAAACGTGGACGGTGGACATTAACGTCCATAAAAAAGCCCACCTGTCGGTGGGCTGATTCAGAAATTCATATGGCTTTGTCCACCTTTATCGGGGTGGGGTGGGGCCGCCACAACTTTTCCCGGGCAGGCAATCGAACGGACAAAAGTTTCAAGCGTGATGAACGTGTGGCTGCATTCTATGTTCTGGCACTGATTGTAACGCTCCTTGGTCATTGGGGTGACTTGGTGGCTACTCCTAGTGTGTGCAGCCTTACCGCATAGCGGACAGTTCATCATTTTCAATCGGCCTCATCTTAAATTTGCAAGCTATGGTATCCCGTTTCGCTGCATATTTAAACTTCCATCTTGCTATTCCATATCTAAATCTGCAATTTTTACCTCAAGATCCAGCGAAGTAGTGAAGCCGCTTTCGCTAATGCTGTTTGTTACCGTCGTAATCGTCCATTCTGCGGCATCAATTGGCTGTTTGAATCCGCTAACTTTCACAGGCAACTCAGGGAACAGATCGCCGCGACCTTTTGCCAGGCTAATTGAAAACGAAGCCGCGCCGCGCTGAAGCCGCTCCCATGTCATTTTCGCGGCGCGTTCTGCGTTGGCCCGGTTTGCATAGGTCCGGCTTAACACCAGAACGTTTTCGTCTGTGCCGATGAGGTAGTCCCCTTGTTTTGGCTCAGGGACTTTATCTGGCTTCTGTGCTGTGGTTTTACGTCTCCGCCTGCGCTTTACTTTCACCTCCTCCTTTTTCTTAGGCTCCTTAGTATGCAGCCAGCTCGCCACAACCCCCGTATAAGCGCCACGGTCTGCCAGGCTAAACCTGTGGTTATCGCCTGAATCGCGGGCGATAGTGACTACCGGCAGCGCTTTGCCGCTTGCCGTTTTCCCCTGACCTTGCCGGATAAAAAGCAAATTGCCATTTTTAACCGAGGCAATGGCGCCATACTGTTTAGCCAGGCGCATTAGAAAGCTACCGTCTGATTCGTTAGTCTGGTCAATATGTTCAACGGGCTGCTTAGCCATATCTTCGCCGATCGCCTGTTCCAGCTTGTGTCTGGCGGCAATTTCTTTCACCACATCGCCAATCGTTGTGTTATGCCATGATTTTTCCCGCTTGGTATTCAGTGTTGCGCGAAAATCTGCGCTGCGCGCGCGTATTGTCAGGCGGTCAGGCGCACCTGAATGTTCAATTTCATCAACAGTAAAACGACCCTTGCTGTAAAGCGGCTCGCCCTGCCAGCCAATAGCGAGCGACAGGACAGCGCCACGACGGGGCAACTGAACCTTCCCATCAGCATCATCCAGTTCAATATCCAGCTGATCCGCTTCAAAGCCGCGGTTGTCTGTGTGAGTTAATGAAAGCAAACGCCCTTCCAGCGTGGCTGTGATGTCATTATTTTCTAAGGTAACGCGATAAGCCGGAATCAGTGCCGCGCCATTAATCCAGCTGTAGCCATTCATGGTAATAACCCGCCCGCCATATTAATGGCACTATCTTTCAACTGCGTTAGCTGGGTGGATAAGTCGCCTAACATAGACTGAAGAGTTTCATCAATTCGCTTAAGCGTTATGGTGAAATCAATTTTCCTGGCGGCCC
Organism: Franconibacter helveticus LMG 23732; assembly: GCF_000463115.2. Lineage (GTDB taxonomy): Bacteria > Pseudomonadota > Gammaproteobacteria > Enterobacterales > Enterobacteriaceae > Franconibacter > Franconibacter helveticus. The sequence continues at coordinate 30,472 of NZ_AWFX01000017.1, forward strand.
CATCCCTGAAAAATTCGCTCTTCGTCGTATTTATGCTTTCAATTACAAACATGCCGTAAATAGTCCCTTCACCACCAATTAGCGGCCATCCTTTGCCAGTTTCCGCCATTTGCTCAAGCGCCAGAAGTGAAATGCGTCCGCCCGTTATGGCAGGCATAAGCGTACCGGACAATGTGATGGTATCTGTATCAGGGCCGAGGAACTGGAGAGAAGGCCGCTTGCCGATGCGGCTGTTGCTCGCGTGCCGCCATTGCTTTTGTAGCTGCAATTCCTGATAAGGTACGGTTTTTAACATGAAAACAAAAAGCCCCAGCGTCATCATCATTCGTTCAAGTCTCCCCGATCTGAAAAGTTACTACGCGCGCGGGCTTCAGCCTGCCTTTGCTCCGCCTTTATCCTGCGCATAAGCTCATCTACAAGGCTTTGCTGGCTTTGCCCTGGTTGCTGCACGATATGAAAATTGTATTCATTGCGAACCGGCGCTGCATTCTGAGTTACACGCTGGCGCGGAGCCTCGTCTTGATACTCTACAGAGGGCAGGCTGAGCGGATGCAGCGGCTTCGCTGCAAGAGGTTGCGAAAGACCGCCAGCTGCAAACATGGTCGCAGCCGCCAGAGCAGCTGTGCGGCGTCGGCTCATGATATTGGCGGGGCCGTTTACAATTTCAGGGCCGTATTCACCAACTATGCCAGCTCTGCCTGCAGGAATATAACCACCGTTATCATACATACGCATGCCATACGGCGAGCCGCCCGGAGGCAACTGAACTTTGCCGTCGGTTGTGATCGTAGCGGACTGCCGAGCTATGTTTTCCGGCAGCTTCGCTTTTGCAGCTTCTTTGCTGACGACGCCAAGCTTTTCCAGCAACCAGGAAACTCCCGACTTTAGCGACTCCAGCGGACTCATCACCAGATTGAGTCCATCAGCAAGCGCCTTGCCGAACCGCTTGCCTATATCAGCAGCGCCGCTTAGTTCTGCGGCAGTCGATTTGACCGGTGCCAGCAAATTACTGAACCAACCAAACAGGGCTTTTACCTTATCCGCGATCCAGCTAAAAACTGGCATCAATGGGGAAAAGGCTTCTGAAATTGGCGCGACCGCTGCCTTGAAACCCTCAACAACACCACTCAGGAACGCCTTAATCGGTTGCCAGTATTTCCAGATAACTAACGCCACGCCTGCCAGCGCGGCAATAACTAATCCTATCGGACTCAGCAACACCGTAAGCGAACCAGAAATCAGTGTCAGGCCAGTTCGCAACACCGCCAAAGGAGAGGACGCCAGCCATAGCAAGGCACGACCAATTCCGGTCATAGCTGCACGAGCTGCAGTGAGGGGGTTAAGCACAGCCCACATCGCACCACGCAGCAAAGCCAGTGGACCTGATGCAACTCGTACAGCAGTAGCGCCAATTTTAGAAAGGGAGGCTTTCAGAGAAGAAAGCGGACCTGCCAGCAAACCCGCCGCACTGGCTGTACCTCCGAAACCGCCGGAAAGCAGCGTAAGGGGGGATTTAGCCAGCCACATAAAGCCCTTACCAAGCCCGCCAAGCTGAGCAAACAGGCCTGGTAAAATCCGGATCCCCAGCGTTTGCATACTTAATCGTACAACAGCCAGCGGGCCGATAACTGCCGCAACAGCTACCATCAGCGTTCCTGTCACTACCGCGAGAGCTGCAAGCGCCGCAGCAACTTTAATCAGTGTGCCAGCCAGCTCAGGATTAGCCTCAACCCAACGGCGAACCGCGCCCGTTACCTGACGGATAGCGCTCATAATTTCCATCAGCGGTGTACGCAATGTTTCGCCTAGTCCACTCATTACGTTTGCGGTTCCGGCTTTTGTAAGCATCCATTGTGCAGAAAGGGAATCTTTGTTGATGTCAGATTCTTTCTGCATGGACCCCGCTGAGGCCCTTCCCTGAACTAACGCTAACTGCCTGTCTAATTCATCAAGGTTATTAGCAAGCTTTCCTGCATCATCGCCAAATTCCTTACCGAATAATTGCGTCAAAACATTAAGTCGTTTATCTGGTGCTATCTTCTGATTAACCATCTGAAGCACACGACGAATAGTCCCCATTGAATCATTCGCCATATCTTTTTCTAGCTGTCCCGCCTTAAGTTTCAGCGCATCTAGCCCATCAAAAAAGCGATCACTTTGCATGCTTGCAATTGATAATTCTCGCACCATTGCATTAGCTGCACTTGCTGCCACTTCCGGCGCCGCTCCAAGGGTCAGAAAGGTAGAACCCAGCGCAGCTGCTTTTCGAAAGTCGAGGCGGTCAGCGACCCCGCCCATGCGCTGCAGCACATCGATAATTTCATTACCTTTTGATTTGGCGTTATCGTCCAGGTAGTTAATTACATCCCCTAGCTGCTCAATGTTTTTTGCTGGTACTTTATAAAGACCGGCAATTTTTCCGAGGTCTTCAGCAAGCTGTCCAGCTGGCAATTCAAAGGCTGTAGCGGCTTTTGCAGAAACGGAGGCAAAGTTGAGAAGGTCTGCTTTTAACTCTTTCCATGTTTTGGCGTTTTCCCCTATACCCATACGGGCGCCGCCTTCTACCAGCGCAGCGTAATCTACCGCGCCGTTTTGAAGTGGTAACGTCTCGCTTGCTGTTTTGATGGCGGCCTGCAGCTCATAAAATTGCGATGTGCGATTTCCGTTATCATCACGCAGCCCGTTTACCTGTTTCGCCACACCTTTCATGGCATCTTCAAGGCTTGCATAATCTTTTACGGCCGCGACTACCGGCGCGCCAATTCCAACCCCTGCAGCCGTCATGGCCGCGCCGGCACCTGCCACCCGGTCGCGAGCTTCCAGCGTTTTACTGTATTGCTCGCGAGCAGCATTCATTTTTCGCTGTTGTTCCCCGACGCGCTTCAACCTGGCTTCCTGTTCTGAAAGCTGGCGATTAAAGCGCTCCGTTTCCCGGGTAATGCGTGCCGTGGCGCTGGCGCCATCGTTAGCAGAAATCCCGGCGCGATAAAGTTCGGCCCGAACCTGCGCTGTTTGCCGTTGTAGTTTGCCCTGGCGTTCCTCCAGGCGCTGTACGGTTAGCCGCTGTCGCTCCATTGCTACAATCTGGCGCTGCGTTGGCGGCCCCATCTGGCCCAGCTCGTTACTCAGCAGGAAGGCTTTCTGGCGGGCAAGGCTCAGTCTGTCGGCCAGCTTCTGGTTTTCTGTCTGTAACTTACGGAACCCGTCCAGCTGCGCACTGGTCTGGTTCATCTGTTTAAGGGCGTCGCGGGACTTTTTGACGGCGGCGGCCAGCTCCTGAGTGCTGGCGCGCGCCTGTTTGAAAGGGCGGGTGAGCTTATCAATCGCGCTCATTACGACCTGCAGCCGCAGGTTACGATCACTCATCGTCAGTGGCCCCACTTCTTAAAATGGCTTTATGCCGCCACTCCAGAAGCTCCGTCAGCGTCATATCAGCCGTGGCGGATGGCGGCCAGTGAAATACGGTAGCGATGTCCGCTACCAGGTCTTCAACGATCAGCTTTGCGGGAAAGCTGACATCGCCGACCTCGGCAACAAAAAACTCACCAACTCCAGTGACAGCTGCAGCAAATCGCCCGGTTCCAGCATAGCTACCTCCGCTTTCGTCAGGGAAGGCGTAGTGACACGTGGCAGAACCAGCATCATAGAATCCACATCCATATCCATCAGCGCCTGCAGGCGGGCGCCGCGTAAAGCACCTGAGTTAGGTTTACGCACCACAATTTCAGTGATAGTGGTAGTTCCGCGCACAATCGGACTGTCGAGCGTGACGGTTGTTTCAGTTGCTGGAGCCTGTTCGTTTTTTACGTTTTCCATAATTAATCCATTTTTAAAAGAGGGAGAGAATAGGCGCGACGAAGCGCGCCAGCTGTTACAGGCCAATGGCCGCGCGGTGCGCTTCCATCAGGTCCACGCCGTTTACGATCCAGACCATGTTTACGAGGTCCACTTCATATATGACCTCACCGTTGATGGTCAGCTTGGCGTAACTGTTGGTGCTGCTCACTTTCATTGTGCTGCTGTCGCCCTGTTTATGCTCGCCGGAATCCAGCTCTTTATGGCGTCCGCGAACAACAAGTTCTACTGCCTGCACTTCGCCTGTGTCGTCGCGCTGAATAGACTCCGCGAAGCGCAGTTGCACGCCGTCAACAGTGGTTACGCTCATTTGCTTAAACAGTTGAGCCTCCATGCCGCCAACTGTAAATTCCGTATCAAGCGCGCCATCGTCCAGGCCCATGCTGATATCCACTGCGCCCGGCATACCTCCACCACGGTATTTTTCGAACTTCTGCGTGAACTTCGGCAGCGTCAGCGACTCAACAAGCCCGATGTAGCTGTTGCCGTCGTTAAACAGGTTCAGATATTTCAGTTTTTTAGGCAGTGCCATTGTGGCTCCTTAGCTTTTTACCTGGCTGGCAAAGTCAATCAGATACTGGTCAGTGATGCGCTGGCGCAGCATCAGGTTTTCCAGTGGAGGGACCGGGGTATAGTCATAATCAATGGTGAGCTTCCCGGCCTTGAGGGTGTCTTTGTCGTTCACCGAATCATCAAGCCAGCAATTCGCGCCGAGGAGATAGCCCTGGTTAACGAGACTGCGCAGCTTTGCGCGGATGCCCTCAATAATGTCGCGGGCCAGCGACGGGTTCAGCGGACCGTCAACGGCCCACATCTGCGCCTCTGCCATGGTGTCCATCAGCACCTGCGCGGTGCGGGTGTAACACTCAAACTGAAAAAGCGCGTCGTCGCTCAGGCAGCGGGAACCCCAGAAGCGGAAACCGTCTTTACGGATCAGCGTGGTGACGTCGTTCTGGTTCAGCAGGCCCGCGTCCGTCGCCGGATCCTGCAGGTCCCAGAACACGTCTTTGGAAATGCCGGTGACGCCGTTCACCCCGACGTTTGACAGGGACTTGTGCCAGCCGGTCTGCTCGTCGATTTTGGCGCGCAGACCGAGCGCGCGGGCGGTGGCGTAGGCCGTCGCGTCCGCTTTCAGCACGGTGTCAAAGTTGATGAAGTCAGGCCAGATAAGCATCCCTTCGCGCTGGCTGAAGTTGGCGCGGTAGGCGATGGCTTCTTCTACGCTTTTGCAGCCGTAGGCCGACAGGTAGGCAAAGCCGCGCAGGCTCTGCGCCACGCTCAGCAGCTCGGTCGCAACGGCCTGCGTGTCATGTCCCGGCACGCCGAGAATGCGCGGCTTGACGCCACAGACGGCCTGCGCGGCCAGCAGCGCCTTCATGCCGGTGCGCTGGCCATCGGTTACGCCGCCGATGATGTTAGCGGTGGTTTCCGCCTCGGTTTCGCCCTGCGGCACGCGCACAACGACGGTGACGGGTTTTGCCTGGTCGGCAATGGCGTCCAGCGAGCGGGCCAGCGTGCCGGACTCGCCAGCCTTGCCGCTGGCGGTGAGCACGTCGGTCAGCAGCACCGGGCGGTTGAGCGGAAAGGTTGCCGCGTCGGCGTCGTCGCCGGTGCAGACCAGACCGACGATTGCCGTGCTGACGGTGGTAATAGTTCGGGTGCCCTCGTTGATTTCCTCAACGCGCACGCCGTGGTGATAATCCTGAGCCATGTGGCGGTTCTCCTGTAAAGGGGTTCCGCTATGGTGAAAGGTGACAGCTTCGCGCGCATCCTGCGGGCATTGTGCGGGGCATGGCACAAAGCAAACAGGCCCGAAGCGGGCCTGTGATTTACTCCGGCTTTTCTGCCTCGCTGCTATCCGGCGCAGAAAACTTGCCGCCGTCATATTTCCATCCGATATCTACCGTGCCGTCCGCTGAAATAGCGCGGCCACTTTCAGGCGCCCAGTCTGATTCACCATCCCATACAACCAGATTGATTACCGTCCCTTTTTCCACGACTGCATAAACGCTCATTATGAATACTCCTCAATGATAACGATCCCGGCACCACCTCGTCCGCCGTACTGAGTAGAACCTACGACCTGGCTGATGCCACCCGAACCGCCAGAGCCATAAACCCCGTCGCTTCCGCCGGAATTTCCGACCCGTCCGCCCGGTCCAGAGCTGATGGCACTCATTCCGCCCGCGCCGGAGATACCGCCGTTAATGGGTGGCATAATGGCAACGCTGCCCGGCGCGCCCCACGCATTGATTTCTCCGCCATAACCCAAGCCGCCTGCGCCGCCTGACATAATGTAAGAGGCATTATTTGTCGCGCTTGTTCCCGCTCCGCCATCTCCGCCCGAACCAGAGCAATATGAGCCGAAAGATGTTGCACCGCCCGCGCCGCCCGAATAGCCAGACTGCCCGCCCGGCGCGCCGCCTGCGCCAATCGTGACGTTAACGGACTGAAAATCTGCGCCCACGGTAAGCGTGCGCTCAGAGTAACCACCTGCTCCGCCGCCGCCGCCAATCGCCGTGTAACCGCTGTTTGTCTGACCGGCTGCGCCACCGCCGCCCCCGCCGCCGATCACCCTGACACGGATCGCTTTCACGTTCGCATCGGGCTTATAACTGCTGCTCGCAGTAATGTACCGGCGACGCAAGAAGCGGCCGGGAATGGCGTCGGGAAGGCCTTGATCAGCCAGTGCTACCGCCACAAACTCTGTGGTAGCTATCTGTTTCGTTTTGCTTCCCTTTGCTGCGGTGGGCGCTTCAGGCGTACCGGTCAAGACAGGACTTTTTTTAGGCGCATATTGCTCGTGTGGGTCTTCATTTTTCAGGTGCTCATCCATCAGAGCGTCGGCATAGCCTTTTACCTCAACCACGGCATTATCAACATACTGCCGCGTTGCCAGCACCACGGCCGGATCAATCTTCAGGGTGATAGCGTCCGTGCTGTTCACGATGATGAGCATGCGCACGGTCTGCGTGCGGCCGCTGCCTTCCTGCAGGGCGGGCTTGTAGGTTTCCGGCGTGTTACAGACCGCAATCAGCGTACCCTCCGCATCAAACAGCCCCATTTCCCGGATCCAGAATCCGCCCTCCGTTTCGGGGATCACCTGCTCGGCAATCACCTGGCTGGCGTTGGTGGCATCGATACTCAGCGTATTGATGGCCGCCCGGCGCACCTCGTTTACCAGCTTTGTCTGGCTGGCGTTCGGCGTGGGCAGCGTGCCGCCGCCGTCGCCCACGGCCATCCGCGTGATATTCAGTTTTGTGCCAAGCGCGGCGGCGTTGGCAATTTTGGCCGCGCCGAGGTTGGTCACGATTGCGTAAAATTTTTGTGTCATTGTCCGACTTCCATCAGGTCGATAACGTGAACCGCCGCGCCCGCATATGTCGGGCCGCTGACGGAAAGAATTTCCGGGGTGTACGGGTAAATTGAGAGATCGTCACCGTCGTAGCCCGCGGCGGCTATGCGGGTTTCGCCGCTCACCTGAAGGTTGATGGACATGCCCAGCAGGTGACGGCTGCACGGCTTGGCGTCACTGATGAGCCGCTCCAGCTCCTGATAGGTTTCTTCCGTAATGCCCTGGTCCTGCACGCCGATGTCCAGTCGAAACGTGCCGGGCGCTTCGCCGGTTTTCCACCACTCAATAACGCGGATCAGGAACCCGAACGGCTCCACCACGCGCCGGATAGCGCTTATGGTTCCCTTGTGCTGATGAATATAAAACGCATCGAGCACCACCTGCCGTTTGACACTTTCCGCCCAGCCTTCGTCCCATCGGTCCACCGAAAACGCCCAGGCGAGATAGGGCAGAAACTTCAAGGGACATTTGGCAGGATTCCATAAATCACGCAGCGGAACATCAAGCCCTGATATATCGCTGCATGCCTGGGCAATCCTGCGTTCAAGTGCGCTGGATCCCGGCGGTAAAAGGCTATTATTCATCTGTACCACCAGTTGTAACGGACCAACTCTCGCACCATGCCGCCTGGGTCTTATCAAGCACCACATCTTCAGACGGTGCGGCTAACTCCACCCTCTGCACACCTTCAACATGCAGGGCGGCAAAGATTGCTGAGCGGCGAATATCGCGCCCTAGCCTGGCCTGACTGGCAATATACTTTTGCAGGTTTGCACGCGCGGCAGTCAGGATGGGTTCCGCCTCCGGGCCAGGATAGAGATACAACGTGGCGTTGACTTCATAAGATATAATCTCCGCGCTTCGCACCGTCACCCTGTCCGCCAGTGGGCGTACGCTTTCATCATTCAACGCCGCATCTACTACAGCCAATAGTTCGGCGGGAGACTCACCATTCCCTTCGCGGCTTAACACGGTAATAACGACCTGTGCAGGCGCCGGGCTGGTTGCTGAAGCATCGGCAACACGCCCATCAGCGCTGCGCGCGTGAAATTCATAAGCAGCTGTAGGCCCAGCCACGGACAAACCTTCGAATGCTTGGGGAACCCGTAAACGAAGGTCATCATCAGTTTCCATTACCGCGCTGGTCGGCGGCACAGCTTCTTCATTCGCTGGCGTAACGGTCAGTCGTTCTACACCATTGTTAGCCGCCAACTGGTCAAGGTCACTTCCAAGCGAATAAGCAACCATTACTGCCTGCGCAGCCTCATTGATGCGCTGGCGCATGAGAATTTCCCGGTAAGTATTCTCCTGAAGCAGCTTAACCACTGGCTCAGATTCCAGCTCAAGGGTGCGGCTTACTGCATCGCGTTCTTCTGCAGGGTAAAGCGCGATGAAATTTGCCTTACGCAGGGCAAAAAGGGTTTCAAAGTCGAGAACTTCCACCACTTCCGGCGCGGGTAGCTGCGACAAGTCAACAAGACTCATACCATTACCCCCAGTTCAACTGACAGGCTGGCCGGACCGCCATCATTCCTGTTGCCTGTAAGATCCACCGTCATTGAGCCATCCATGCCACGTTCAATATTAATGCTGTTAAGAACAAGGCGCGGCTCCCAGCGGCAAAGAGCGCTGTAGACTGCTGCCATCACCTGCAGTTTCAGCGCGTCGTTTTGGGGCTGGTCGATAAGTGCAGCCAGCAGCGAGCCGTATTCCCGGCGCGCCAGCCGTGAACCGACCGGCGTTACAAGAATATCCCGGATGGACTGGCGTAGATGTTCCAGATCGGTAATACGCACGCCGCTTTCCTGATTCATGCCGATATAACGCATCAGACAGGGCCTCCTGAATTGCTGCTTCCTCGCTCTACGCCGCTGTGTTTATGGGTATGCACCACCACGCCATTTGAACTCATTGAGCCGCCGGACTGTGTGACGTCGCCGTTTATCACTACCTCGCTATTTATGCGGGTCCTGTCGGCGTCAACAACAAACTCACTGGTTTTAAGCTGGATGCTTTCCGGCGCCTCAAAAACGATGTTTGCTCCGGCCTTCACCAGGTAACGCCCTGATTCCGGCTCGTATTCAATCCAGCCACCATCCGGGAACGACGTAACCTGCGCATCTTCAGACATGGACGGCGGCGGGTTGTCTTTTGAATAAATCGCCGGTAACACAAACGCTGTAGTGAGATCGCCACCAATGGACAGCAATACAACCTGTTCGCCTACTGACGGGCGCCACCATGTTTTTGACCGGCCAGCTCGCATCGTCAGCCAGTTGAGCCACGTCGTTTGCAGCTCGCCAGTCTGAACGCGGCACAGCCAGTTTTCGCTATCCACCTCAATAACGACCCCATTTCTGATGAGGTTCAGCAACAGGCGGTAAAGCTCAGCAAAAGTAAATTCTGGATTTTTCATTGTGTCAGTTTTCCATTATTGCCGCGTGGCGCTTAGCGCCGGGCGTTGTCTGGTTAACAGGACAATCAGCGGGAGAGGTGGTCCATAATCAGGGACAGGATCAGTTCTTCGGAAGCGTCGGAAATGCCCAACAATTCACGGCGCGCATACCTTACAACTGGCCCGTTTTTTCTCACACGGTCCCGCAAACCATAGTGATGGACACGGGCGATGCGCTGCACCTGTCCTTCAAATGCAACCTCTGCCTCTGTATCAGTGGCGCGGGCTTTCAGATAACGGGCGGTGCGCAGCTTGCTGAACATCTGGCGCTTAATACGGCCATGCTTCGCCCGGCCGCTGCTTTTTCTTGGCTCAAAAGCGCTGCCGTCCGGGTTTTGCTGCATTCTGATGTTCTGCTGCTGTTGCTTTCGCAGCCCGGCGGCGACATCGCGCATCAGCTTGCGGCGCTGTGACGGTTCGAGCTGCGACAGCAGGGCGTCAAGCCAGCTTTCAATCTGCTTAAACTCAGCCATGCGAGGTCCAGTATTCGTCCGGTACTTCCGGTTCCGGCACTGCCTGAACGACAGCTTCATCACCAGACTGTGTGACAAGCACACGTTCCGTCAGCGCCAGATGAATGCTGATGTCGGCCAGCGTGTTGCTCAGAACATCCACTTGAAAGCGGAACAGTTTTTCGCGCAGATCCGGGTTGTGTAAATCGTCGGGCTGATTGGTGGCAAGCCACGCCAGCACGACGGCAATTAGCAGATTCTGATCGCCGCTGTAGTCCGTAACGACCAGATTCAGGGTGTACCTGTATTCCCAGCTAAGCCCCGGCGCGCCTGTGCTGACGACTTTCCCATCGTCAACAAAAAGGTGCAGCGCGTCAGGGTTAGCCGCCAGATACGGAATGCTTTGCAGTGCTTCCCGTAGCGATGATGGTTTGTTCATATTTTTCCTGACAATCAACAGTCATATCCACCCTGGCTGCGCACTGCGCCCAAGCCGCTTCTGCTGCGTCCTTTGCCGCTATTAGCTCGCCGTTCGTGGCCGGGTTACTCGCCGGAAGTTGGCAGCGTGCTATTTTCGGACAGGTAAGCGGCATAACCTGCGGCGCCGGTAATTGCCGGTCGCTTTTGCATCCTGATAACGTCAGCAGGCAAAGGAGCGTCAGCCCAGCGCTTAACTTCTGGGTTTTCATTGGTAAGCCTCTTGAACTTTTCCGCCCGCGCCGCGACGGCAACGGCGATGGCGTCCTGTTGTTGTTGATAGGCAAGCTGAAAGCCGTTGTTCGCTTTTGCCATCAGATCAACCGCGACCAGCTGGCTTGTTGTGCGTGACAGGTCGTCTTTCAGCTCGGTGATAACGCCGTCTTTATCCTGAACATCCCGACGGGCGTCCCTCAGTTGCCAGCCAAGCCACAGCGACAAGGCCAGCAACAGCGCGCCGATAATCGCTACGCTGCGGGACATGGTTCAACACCATCGCGCCAGTCTTTCAGCAGCCCTTTCATCACGCCACGAACGATACGAAAGGTAGCAATGCTAAGCAGGTAAATAACAGCGGTCACAAACCAGCCGGAATAGAGCAGTGCGGTGATAATGAAAGCCGCTTCAACCGGCCATAGCACTTTGCGCAATCCTGACGGCTTATCCAGCCCGAACAGCTTACAAAGGAGAGGTGGCATCTCCTCTCTGCCGGGCTTCACAATGCCTTTTTCACAAAACGCATAGACGGCGTAGCTGAAAATACCCACTGCCATAATCGCGGCGGTCACAAACGCCATGAAAAATACCCAGCATGCCGCTGCGCTCATCGCCACGCTTTGCGGATGAAAAATCCCCCATGCCAGCGCACTCAGAAACAGCACATGGATCACCCAGCCACTCATTTTGTTTTTCACTTTGTCACCCCTTTTAAGCACCATGCCAGCTCCCGCGCGCGGCGGTTCTCCAGCCCTTCGTTTTTAATCCCGTTGACGTAAACCCAGCGCGGAAGCTGGTTGCACGCCTGCAACCACTGCCCGCGCTTAAGAAACGTCACCATTGTTGATTTGCATGCGGCACCCGTGCCGACGTTAAACGCCAGGCTTACCATTGCGTCGTAAACCTGCTGCGGCATCTGTACCGGCACGCAGACGGCAAGCCTTCGCTCTACGTTCAGCACATCACTAACCAGGTTACTGGCCGCCTGATGCTCGTTAATGGTTTTACCCGGCACCACGCCAGCGGTATGGCCGATCCCGTTCGTCCAGACCCCGGCAGTGCACTTGTACGGCGTGAGCTGGCACCCTTCATAATCCGCAATGAGTTGCAGACCCTGCGGCGAGGTTTTCAGCAGCTCAAACTGCGGCAGCGTGGCAGCAATCGCCAGTACCACGCCAAGAAGGCAACGTTTAACGATTGACGCGTTCATAGTCCTCCCGGCTAATTTTTCCGGCCTCAAGCAACTGATAGGTTTTGCGCCGGTAGTACCAGGAAATAAACAGCGCACCGGCACCTATCCCCATACCAAATACGGTTCCCACATCCTGAATGGACCAGTCGCCCAGCCACGCAAGAAAAGTTGCTATTGCGTAAGCAATTGCCGCCGCTACCCGTTCGATATTCATTTTCACTCCCAGAGCTGCACGGTTTCAGCGGTCGGACTGCTGACCTGTTCGGGCAGCTCAACTTCCAGACCGTGCGGCAGGATGGGGCCGACATCGGCCAGCCCCGGATTAGCGGTCAGTACCGCTTCTGTCATGCCCTGCGTGCGCCCGTAATGACGCCAGCAGAGCGCATCTACCGTGTCATACTGCTGCGCCCGGACTTTCATCAGATAAGCTCCACCGTCATATGCGGCAGCTCCTGCAGGCGGGCAATCGCCCAGCGTGCATCGCGCCACAAATCACCCAGGCTTACCTCCATTTCATCGGCCTTTTTGTTCCCTTCCGCCGTGCTGTCAAAATCCCGGTAGTTTTCAACCGTGACGGCTTTCGTCCAGCACCAAACCGCGCGGCGGTATAACTGCACACGCTCGCTTTCACCGTCGATTTTTTCTGATGGAACATCAGCCAGGACGGCATAGCCTCGGTCCATTTGCTTACGGCGAAACTCGAACAGCTCGGCGTTCACTTCTGAAATGGCAGTACGCGCCGCCAGTCGCAGCCGCTCCGGCGTCACTGTCCCGTCTGTGCGCATGTCGCGGCGATACTCTGCAAGGTCCAGCGTGGGCCAAAAAAAGGTATTTTCGATCACGTCCGGCGCGCTTTCGTTCACCGGCTCCGGCGAAACAAATTTCATGTTCATGCACTACTCCCTGATGGTGGGCGGTGGACGGGGTTTTGATGCGGCTTATAGCCTGTCGCCACCCCGTGCCGCCCCGCGCGTGGGCACGTTCGGTTAGCCGCCAGCGGCCTTGCGCAGCCGGGCTTCCAGCTGCTTAATTTCAGTTTTCACGCCACAGTTGCTGTCCAGCTGTAGAGCGCGTTTAAGATGGTTGAGCGCGGCGACACCCTGATCGTTATCCCGCAAGGCATAGCCCAGCGCTTTGTAGATGCGCGCACGCGACTGATCCGGCATGTCGTGCGGTTCAACCAGGTCAAGCGCCTGCGTCAGCAGCGCGGCGCTGAAAGTCTCACCGGCAGCAAAAGCACGCATGGCGGCATCAGCAAACTCTTCGGCAATGGCCGTTGCCGTTGTGCGGTTGAAGCGCTGCGGCAGCACCCAGCCATGTTTAAGCGCGTGGCGGGCAATCTCCAGCGCGCCGGTATAGTTCCCGGCATCAATGCGCCAGATCAGAACGAACATCGCCACATCGTCCTGACGTGCGGCATCTGCTGCCAATAGCCCGGCAATCCAGGCGTCATAGACCGGCAGAAACTCGCGTTTCAGTTCAATTTTTCGTTCAGTGGACTGCACACCTTTGAGACGGCGCGCATGTTCGGAAAGCTGCATCAGCATCCGTTCATAGCCAGTCGCGGCGGCGGCACTGCCGCCCGGTCGGGCGGCCTCCTGTGCCTGGATGAAGCGCGTATGCGCACGGAACGGGTTGGTCATTGTTATGCCTCGCCGTCCGCCTGGGTTTCAGTGGTTGACGCTGGCGCCGTGTTCATGGTTTGCATGACAGCAGCCGTTACTGCAGCGATGCGAGCAATCTGCTCATCGGACAGATCCGCGCCTGCAGCCTGCTGTGTCGGTGCATCTTCGACTTCCAGCATTTCGATGTTTTCAATCAGGCAAACACAGTCGTAATCCTCAACCACATACGCTTCGTTAACCGATTCAAAGTTTTCCACGCGGTCCCGCTTCGGATTGTCGATAACCGAGCGGCGGCGCGTGCCTTCCTGCCAGTAGATGGACAGGTTGTCCAGGCGGGTAATCAGCATGGCGTTAGCCGGGAAGAAGGGCGCCTGCACCGCCTGCAGGTTGCCGATGCGCTTCTGGCTGATAATGAGATCGGCGGCCAGCGCTTCACTGTTTGGCTGGTCACGGTTAACGATGGGGAAATACTTATCCGCCATCAGCGAGCGGCCACAAATAACAACAAGCTCAGTATCGTCCTGATACCACGGTTCTATTTTTTCGCTGACGGCGCCCATAACCAGCGCATCAAGGTTTTTGAAGTCTCCGCCTTTACCAATCCGCACTTTTTCGGAAATGGTGGAGCCATCCCCGGAGACGATTTTACTCAGCACGCGCACAGGCGCTTCACGGCGGATTTTTTCCAGCCAGCCAATGTTTACATCCTGCAGCAGCGGGTAAGTCACGCGGTCAGAGGTCTTCTCTCGCTTCAGACCGTTGAAGCCGATCATGATGCGGTCCAGCGCCTGACGCTTCACAATGGCGTCACGGATACGAGTCTGGAAGTCCTGAAATTTTGCCCACAGATCCAGCTTTTCATAAGGCAGGGCCGTATCAAAATTGGTCTGAGTACATTTGTAACCTTCGCCGTCGATGTAGGTCGGGTCAGTCGGCTGACGCTCCTGTTTGGTGGTATCGGTAGTTCCGGCAATAGTCTGACCGATGCCCAGCCCCAGCCGCTCGCCGGACTGCTCATCTACCGGCACAAGATTGATGCGCTGCAGAAACGCGGAGGACTCCTGAATTTTGGTTTCCAGCGTCTGTGCAACCGACGGCTCAGCGGTGTACTTCTTACCGACATCATCAATGCTGATGCCGTTAAGCTCCGCAAGGCGTGTCAGGTAGGCGTTAAGTTTAAATCGGGTGGTTTTTTTCATTGCGCTGTTACTCCGTCAGCAGTTGGTGAGAGCTTCATTGCCACCGTTGCCGCCAGTGGAATGCGGGCGGCGGTCGCCGCGGCTGTCCTGGGTGGACAGTTCTTCGCGCAGAGCGGTGAAGTCGGTTGCCTGCTGTTGCTGGCTCTGCTCCAGCGCTTCCAGGCGTTGCGTTAAATCCGCTTTGAACGACGCGAAGTTTTCGCCGGTCGTCGAGACTTCCACCGCCACCGCCTCAACCGCGCGATGCACGTCGGCAAAGTTCGCGTTGTCGTCGGCTTTTTTGCGGCTCAGCAGGTCTTTAACGCGGGTGAAAAAGGTCTGATCGTCTTCAAACTCAATCAGAGTTTCTTCAGCAGCAGTGAACAGGTTGCTTTCATCCTGTTTGCGGCGGGCCAGAGGGTTATGCGGCGCGGATGAGCTGAATTGCAGCATTTCCGTACCCAGGCTTGCCGGGTCGTCGGTTACGGCGAGGCCAACCAGATAAGCCTCCCCGGTATCTGCAAATTTCGGGTTCACTTCCATGGAAGTGAAGATTTTCTGCAGCTTAGCGGTCATGGAAACCAGCTCGTCGGTCGGCGTGATCCAGCCATACAGTGCGAGCTTGCCTTTCAATGGGCCGTCATTGATTTCTTCCGCTTCCAGCCTGTCCACTGTGCCAAAACGGCGGAAGGGGCTATCAGGTGTGTAGCCCTTGATGTGTTCGAGGTTAATTACGGCGGTGTAGAGCTGCGGGTTGTAATTTGCCGCCATCTGCTCAAGCCATACGCGCTCAATGGTGCGTCCGTCCGTGGTGGCGCCTTCCACCCCAATACGAAAACGCTTTGCTTTTTTTGCCATCTGTCCGGCTCCGGTTGTTCAGGACGATTCAGGAGCCTTATGGTTGCGGCGAGGGGGATGCAGAAACAATGCGGGGCGATTGTGGGAAAAATGGCACAACAGGACGAAGCGGATCAAGCGCTCGCCGGGCCGTAGTCTGGCGCCATGACTACGACGACGCTCAACCCTGACCTCGATCCGCGAAAACAGGCCATGTTCCTGTATTTCAGCGGCATTCGTATTGCCCGCATTGCCGAAATGCTGGGAGAGAAACCCGCGACCGTTCACAGCTGGAAGAAGCGCGACAATTGGAGCGAGATTGGCCCGCTTGAGCAGATGCAGCTCACCACAGCCGCGCGATACTGTCAGCTCATCATGAAGCAGCAGAAGGAGGGGAGGGACTTTAAAGAAATTGATTTGCTGGCCCGCCAGGCGGAACGACACGCTCGCATTGGTAAGTACAACGACGGCGGTAATGAAGCCGACCTGAACCCTAACGTGGCGAACCGCAACAAAGGCCCACGCAAGCCGCCGGAAAAAAACGTTTTTAGTGACGAGCAGATCGAGAAGCTTGAAGAAGTTTTTCACGCCGGAATGTTCGACTACCAGCGCCAGTGGTGGGAAGCGGGAAATAAATACGCCGTCCGCAATCTGCTTAAATCCCGTCAAATTGGCGCCACATACTTTTTTGCCCGTGAAGCGCTGATTGATGCGTTGACCACCGGCCGCAACCAGATTTTTCTTTCAGCAAGTAAGGCTCAGGCACACGTCTTTAAACAGTACATCATTGAGTTTGCGCGCGAAGTGGATGTCGAACTGAAAGGCGACCCGATGACGTTAAGCAATGGCGCGTGCTTGTACTTTCTCGGCACAAATGCCCGCACCGCGCAGAGCTACCACGGAAATCTGTATCTGGATGAGTATTTCTGGATCCCGAAATTCCAGGAGCTGCAAAAAGTTGCATCAGGTATGGCACTGCACAAGAAATGGCGCGAAACCTATTTCTCAACGCCGTCAAGCCTCACTCACAGCGCCTATCCGTTCTGGTCAGGTGCCATGTTCAACAAAGGCCGGACAAAAGCGGACAAGGTGGAAATCGACCTGTCACATAGCCACCTTTCGCGCGGCGCTCTCTGCGCTGACGGTCAGTTTCGCCAGATTGTCACCGTAGAGGATGCGGTACGCGGCGGCTGCGACCTTTTCGACCTTGAGCAGTTGCGCCAGCGTTACAGCCCGGAGGATTACCAGAACCTGCTGATGTGCGTATTCATGGACGACCTGGCCTCGGTATTCCAGCTGGCCCTCATGCAGGGTTGCATGGTGGACAGCTGGGAGGTATGGGACGACTTTGAACCACTGATGATCCGGCCGTTCGGGCACCGCCCGGTCTGGATAGGTTACGACCCGGCGAAGGGAACGCAGAACGGCGATAGCGCCGGATGTGTTGTCGTGGCGCCGCCGCTTGTTCCGGGCGGTAAGTTTCGCATTCTTGAGCGCCATCAATGGCGAGGAATGGATTTTCGCGCACAGGCGAAAGCCATTGAGGAACTGACCCGACGTTACAACGTGGCATATATCGGCATTGATTCGACCGGCGTCGGTGATGGTGTTTATAAGTCGGTTAAGCAGTTTTTCCCGGCCGCACGCGAGTTTGTTTACAACCCCAACGTAAAAAATGCCTTGGTCCTGAAAGCATACGACATTATCAGTCATCGCCGCCTGGAGTTTGATGCTGGCCTGACCGATATCGCGCAAAGTTTCATGGCTATCCGCAAAGCCACAACGGCCAGCGGCAACCGTCCGACCTATGAAGCCAGCCGCAGCGAGGAAGCAAGCCATGCAGATCTGGCCTGGGCAACAATGCACGCGCTGTTTAATGAGCCGCTTGAAGGAACCACTGTTAATAACAGCAATATCGTGGAGATTTTTTAATGAATAAACGCAAAGCCCGCGCGCAGGAGCTGCGCCGCCAGTCTGCCGCGCAGACCATGACATCACAGCCCGGCGCCGCACATGCGGAGGCTTTTTCGTTCGGCGACCCCGTCCCGGTTCTGGACCGGCGCGAACTGCTGGACTATCTGGAATGCGTGCAGGTCGATAACTGGTATGAACCCCCAATCAGCCTGGACGGACTGGCGCGTACGTTCCGCGCTGCCGTTCACCACAGCAGCGCCATTTACGTAAAGCGCAACATTCTGACCAGCACGTTCATTCCGCACCGCTGGCTTTCAAAGCAGGCGTTTTCACGCTTCGCCCAGGACTTTCTTGTGTTCGGAAATTCCTACCTTGAGCAGCGAGTAAACCGGCTCGGTGGCACGCTGAAGCTGGAACCTTCGCTAGCCAAGTTCACCCGGCGAGGCGTTGAGGCGGATCAGTATTGGTTCGTCCAGTACGGCTACGAGAAGCAGCCTTATGAGTTCGCGCCTGGTCGAGTCTTCCACCTGATGGAGCCAGACTTAAACCAGGAGATTTACGGCCTGCCAGAATACCTGTCCGCAATTCCCTCAACGCTGTTGAACGAGTCGGCGACCCTGTTTCGCCGTAAGTATTACCTGAACGGCTCGCACGCTGGCTTCATCATGTACATGAGCGACCCGGCGGCCAACCAACAGGACGTAGACAACATTCGAGAAGCGCTTAAACGCTCAAAAGGGCCAGGCAACTTCCGCAACCTGTTTATGTACAGCCCGAACGGGAAGAAAGACGGCATTCAGATAATTCCTCTCTCTGAGGTGGCGGCAAAAGATGAATTTCTGAACATCAAGAACATCAGCCGTGATGACATGCTTGCAGCTCACCGCGTGCCGCCGCAGCTGATGGGAATCATCCCGACCAACACCGGCGGCTTCGGCGACGTGGAGAAGGCCGCTCGTGTGTTTGTCCGCAACGAGCTATTACCTTTGCAAAAGCGGATGAGTGAGCTTAACGACTGGATTGGGGAAGAGGTGATCCGCTTTGATGCCTATAATTTAGATCTTAGCTAATACCTACGCACTGGGCGTTCGAAAATTTAACGCCCCAGTGCGACATAGCTCATTCAACAGTCAAATAGAAGGATTTAAATAATCTCCTATCTCATCACCCATTAAACTGATGTACTCTACACGCCATTGATCCATCCTGCGCAACGCATACAAAGTGAATTCAGTATCTGGAACAGCGTTACAGGACATTAGAGCGATAAGCTCACTCTCTGATGGTTCCCCATGATAAGTTGTAAACAATTTATTTATAAGCGCAACAGCCTGTTCAGCCTCTTGTCTTGCTTCTGGGCCTCCATCTATCGCATCATAAACCATATGGATATTTAATTCGTAAGGTGTGCCTTCTTCTAGATCGGTAAATCGATCCTCCCCTAAATCGAAGAAAACCCCTATTAAATGCCTAGAATGCTGGCTAATAATCTTTGCTAGCTCTTTTTCGAATCTAAATTTTTTAATGTCAAAAGCTCGTAGCCTACTCTCAAAAACGTCCGGGAACGCAGGACGCCCATATCTTGCTGCAAGCCATTGTTTTAGAGCTTGCTTTTCTTCGGGGGAAATTGTGAGGGTTGGATCACATTCTGGACATGTGAATTTATCTTTGTCTATCAGAAGCTTATTGTCATGCCTAAGTTCGATAGCATTTAAGTCAACATCCGCGGCATTTTCAAAATTTAAATGCAATATTCTTGGATGCTTGGCGCGGGAAAAATTGCTGGCCCCCCTTAATAAGGGGCCAGCTATAAGCTCAACTTTAGGTTCAGAAGAACTCTGTAAGTCACAATCATGACTTATGACGACAACTTTAACGCCCGTTTCCTCTTCCATAAGTAAACCTAAGGAAACAGCATCTTCATGCTTAAGAATTTGGCCTTGGCGCCATGTTGTTCCAGAGTCATTCATAAACTACTTTTTACTCCTTTACTCCTGAACCTGGGATAGAAACTGATGACATCCAGCCATCTGTAGGAGAACCTTTGCTACCTATCAGATTTGCTTTTACACCAGCGTTTTTAAGATTACGAGCTTCTTCAATTAAGGTAGTGACTGATTGCTGCCAGTTGTCACCTCGTTTTATCAAATCAATGATTGATAATCCGTCGAAGGCTTTCATCTTAGCCATGAGCTTGGCATTTACAATGCCAGCCTCATTAAAGCGATCTGATAACCGGCTCAGCTCCACAATGTAACTAGCCTTTGCCATGTCATCAGGCTGACTTTCACCTGATAACCATTTATAGAGTGCCTGTCTAGTTATACCTAAATCTTTTGCAAGCTCTGACATTGATGGAGCAAGCGTATATCTGACGTTGTTCAAGTGGTCAGATATTGTTCTAATATCAACTACCTCATTTTCAACATCACCCTCGGCTTCAGGTTTTGATAATCCAAACTGAACCTTAGGCTGTACATAAGCGCGCCATTGGTTTACATCGTCGACAGAAAAATGCGACCCAGTGCTACTTAAGAATAATGATGATGCAACTACAAATGCCCCGGCAATAGCAGGAGAAAAGCTAGGCGTTTCATAGTAACTACCAGTCATGGATTGACGCATATCACACCTCCCCGGCGTTATACCCATTTGTCAATGGCATACTGAGAGATCATTTTATTAAATGTACCTTTTATCACCCTATGAAGAGAAGTAAATTGTTGCTCGATCAAATCGATAGCCGGTGGCAAGTTGCCTTCCACATAGTGATCAGTATCGATGATGCCATGCCAAAGAGCGTGTTCAGTTCTAAAGCGCGGGATCACATCAACTCCGACCGGAACCATGTCAGGTGGGAAGCCTAACTGCCCGTGCATTTTGTGCAAACGCGTAACTAGGAAACCATTATCGATGATTGGTCCGACCTTAGTCTGGAAAACTAATTCATTGACTGATTGAATCTGATTTAAGTCTAAATCGATACCATGCAACCCTTCACAGAGATATTGTTCAATTGTTTCACCATTTTCAGGTAAAACAGCGTCCAAGTATCTCATGCCTAAGCGAGTAATTAAAGCAGGCCTAGGATGTTCCATCACTACAGCCAACCCTTTCATTAATTCTTTAATAAATGGTTGGTGTGTTTCGTATTCTGTCGTGTGAAACGTGAGGAAATCGTTTCCTAATATAAATCCCGAAGTACGACTCAAGTTAGACATATACCATTGCTGGACCGTTTCAAAAGCAGGCTGAGCCGGTACAGTAGGTGTATTAAACTCAAACTTAAGTTGCGTAGATTCTCGGCCCTCGAAGAGAGGGTAGCCTTGCAAACGTAACGCATCTTGTATGTCATCTACATACTTTTTCATCGCCTTAACAGGCGTAAACTTGATTTGCGCTAGTACGTAGTATACGGGTGCATTGGACATACGCTTGTTGTCACTCATGTCGCCCTCCTAATCATATCTATTAATAACTATCAACTGCTGACAGTTTACATCTTGGTTGACACTTTAACCACTACTTAGTTCAATCAATAGCACTTTAGCCAGACCTCCTATGCACTAAAGTAATCAGCGCGCGCTCGTAGCCCCGCCACGCCTGCCCGCTTTATGTAGAGGTTTTCATGCAGCTGCATGACATAAGCTAAAGCCCGTGATTACTGGCGGGCAGGGGCATTAATGAGTCTTCTGGGATCATGCGAATTTATGCGGCATAGTTATGCAGTACCTGGCCACGTTAAAATTCGGGCAGCTGGTCGTCAGTTTAGCGGTTGCGCAATATGGCCTTGGAGTATTCTTATCCAAGATCTGCGGGAAAGTGGAAATGAGAGAAGTGCTAATTTGATAGAGGGTCATTCAAACCGCTAACTCTTTGCTTTCAGCATGATAGTTAGAGGAACAAGCGGTTTGTTAAGCGCCGCTTTATAGTCAACGCTGCTCCCCGTATAGTCTCACACGCGCTCTCTAAGGCATTTTGCAGGAGGAGCTTTTCACACCTTTAGCAAATCCTTTTTCGTTTTTATTGGCAGCATGGCGCTGACGCAGCCTGCGTATACATGTTTGAATGCTAAAGTCGCCACGTCTGTCCGCTTCATGTATCGCTTTAATGCAGATGCATATCCGTGCCAAATCGTCTCCAGCCATGGCGGCGCACAGCCTTATCGAGCCATCCAGTCAGATGCAAAACCATGCACCGCTTGCATGCACAAAAAAAAGAAAAATTCGGAAAAAACCTAAAAAAAACGATAATCACACTTCCAATTTGGAACCGATTTCGGTGTACAATGTTACCAATGATTACACTTTTCTAACAAAATAATGTGCTTTCGCAAAAGCATAGTTCGAATATTGGATAAATTATGGAAAACTTGACTGTCATCACGCGCCCAGAAAACAATAAGCGTTTACTGGTCTACTTTTTTTGGGATGCGGACGGTATCGTTGATGATTACGTTGTTCACTCAATAAAGGCGCTAGGTGAACATTCTTCCGAAATAGTAGTAGTCGTAAACGGGGAATTGAATCCTCTCGGTTATCGTAAACTTCGTTCTGTTTCTAATCAGCTGATCATTCGTGAAAATGTTGGTCTAGATGCTGGAGCTTACAAGGCAGCATTTGATTATGTTGGCTATGACTATTTGAGCAAATTTGACGAAGTTTTAGTTACCAATTTCACTTTGTTTGGGCCGCTGTTTTCTCTTTCCGACTTTTTTTCACGAATGGATTCTACGCCCTGCGATTTCTGGGGGCTCGCCGGTTATAACGAAAAGGTCAAAGGCCAAGACGACATTCAGCATCTCCAATCATATTTTGTGGCGTATCGTAAATCTCTCACGTCTTCAAAAGACTTTAGGAATTATTGGCAACAGCTGCCAAAAATCGAAAACTATATTGATTCGGTTAACCTCCATGAGTTAGCTCAAACACCTTATTTCTCTGATAGAGGATATACTTTCGCTAGCTTTTCATCGACGAAGAAATACGCAAGCATATCTCCATACAATTTTGTTATAAGTTGCGCCGATCGTGTTCTTATAGAGGACAACTGCCCCTTCCTTAAACGTAGAGCGATGTTTTTCTCTAATGGGAATTTCGAGCAAGGCTCAAATATTCATAAAATCACGCATATAACAAACTTTATAAAGTGCCGTACCGATTATGACATTGCTTTAATGCTTGAGAATATCGAGCGTACTCAAAAGCCGATACCTCCTAAACCAGTCATTATGCCACAAATTGAGCCCCCAGCTCCTATTTCTCGATATAGGCATTATAAAAGGCGGCTTGGTTCGTACATACATCCGAAAAAAGAGATTAGAGATATTCTCAAACAACTTCTTTGGGATGAAGCTCATCCTCGGCCAGTGATCGCTCCTCAGGTGGAGCCCTTGGTACAAGAACCTCACTATTTGTGGGAACAATATATAAATTGCTTTAGAAAGCAGAAGCAAATTTCATCTCCTATGCATCCTGGTCCTCCTCAGATCCAGCATGTTGGGCGTTACACCTATGCCGCACCGGACACCCATGTTCATTGCATCGGCACAGTTATCGGCTCGTTCTGTTCTATTTGGCAGCGCGTGGTAATCGGGCACGGTAGTCACCCGAAAGACTTTCTTTCATCATCGCCATTTTTCTATTTTGATGAACTGGGGTTCAAAACAAAAGAAATGCCGACCCACGATCAGTTTTGGTATATTGAGCCCGCCATCATAGGCAACGACGTATGGATCGGTGATGGCGCTTTCATAAAGAATGGGATAACAATCGGGGACGGAGCCATCATCGGTGCGAGAGCTGTCGTAACCAGAAATGTCCCGCCTTATGCTATCGTTGCCGGTATACCTGCTGACGTTATCGGATATCGCTTTGATGAAAAGACAATACATGCACTACTTGAAAGCAAGTGGTGGGATTTACCAGATGATATGATCCGCCAGATACCGTTCGATGACATACAAAAGGCGGTGGCATTCTTAGCTGGCATTAAGAACAACACCCTCGCCAATGAAAATAACAAAAAGGCTGAGGTTATTCCCACCATGGCCGTCGTCAGTTAGGCCTAAATACCGGGGCTAATACAGCTACCCATTGCCAGCCCGTAATTTAATGAACGGGCTGGCGTTTCCACATAATGGCAAACATCTTTTTGTAACTGCCACATCAAAGGCATTTATGTCTACAGGTTATCGTGTCAAAAAGCGCTTGCCATAACCGCTCTATATGGCTCACCTATGCCAAGTAAACCGACAGCAAAATTACCTTGCACTATGGGGTCACTTTCAAATACTGCTGTGTTGCATGAATTTTATGGATAATGTAGTTATCCATAATTGGCACTAATGTTAACTCGCTGGTATGCGGATTGAATCGCCACGGATAATCTAGACACTTCCGAGCCGTTGATAATACTGGTTTTCATATTCTGTCGGTGACATC
>NZ_AWFX01000018.1 GCF_000463115.2 Franconibacter helveticus LMG 23732
TTGGTGCCTTCGGGAACTCTGAGACAGGTGCTGCATGGCTGTCGTCAGCTCGTGTTGTGAAATGTTGGGTTAAGTCCCGCAACGAGCGCAACCCTTATCCTTTGTTGCCAGCGGTTCGGCCGGGAACTCAAAGGAGACTGCCGGTGATAAACCGGAGGAAGGTGGGGATGACGTCAAGTCATCATGGCCCTTACGGCCAGGGCTACACACGTGCTACAATGGCGCATACAAAGAGAAGCGACCTCGCGAGAGCAAGCGGACCTCATAAAGTGCGTCGTAGTCCGGATTGGAGTCTGCAACTCGACTCCATGAAGTCGGAATCGCTAGTAATCGTGGATCAGAATGCCACGGTGAATACGTTCCCGGGCCTTGTACACACCGCCCGTCACACCATGGGAGTGGGTTGCAAAAGAAGTAGGTAGCTTAACCTTCGGGAGGGCGCTTACCACTTTGTGATTCATGACTGGGGTGAAGTCGTAACAAGGTAACCGTAGGGGAACCTGCGGTTGGATCACCTCCTTACCTTAAAGA
>NZ_AWFX01000019.1 GCF_000463115.2 Franconibacter helveticus LMG 23732
TGTACGCTTAGTCGCTTAACCTCACAACCCGAAGATGTTTCACTTCGGTTGCGAAAATTTGAGAGACTCGAACATATCGTGCTTCATTCTTTATTACGGAAGAATGAGACGACATGTCGTTTCAATTTTCAGCTTGTTCCGGATTGTTAAAGAGCAAATACTTCGCAGTATACTCAGTGAGTACACTCTGAAGTGATGGTGGAGCTATGCGGGATCGAACCGCAGACCTCCTGCGTGCAAAGCAGGCGCTCTCCCAGCTGAGCTATAGCCCCATCGTGTAGTCAGAACCTCTGTACCGATAATTCATGCTGAGACAAGGCGTGGTAACGCGACACATACTTCAGTATGTGAACGTTGCCGCAACGCGGTATCAGCAGGAATCTGGTAGGCCTGAGTGGACTTGAACCACCGACCTCACCCTTATCAGGGGTGCGCTCTAACCACCTGAGCTACAAGCCTGTAGAGGTTTTACTGCTCGTTTTTCTATCAGACAATCTGTGTGGACACTACAGAGGCAGGTTCTTTAAGGTAAGGAGGTGATCCAACCGCAGGTTCCCCTACGGTTACCTTGTTACGAC
>NZ_AWFX01000020.1 GCF_000463115.2 Franconibacter helveticus LMG 23732
AGATGTCACCGACAGAATATGAAAACCAGTATTATCAACGGCTCGGAAGTGTCTAGATTATCCGTGGCGATTCACTGAAAGGGTTATTAACTAATTCCATATTTGCATAATCTTTTATCTCTTCTAGGCTTAATAAGTAACCTCAGCTAAGGAGAAATCATGTTAGATGAATTCAAAAAATGCATCGAATCCTGCTATCTCTGTGCAGTTGCCTGCGATCATTGTGCGGCTTCATGTCTCGAAGAAGAGAACCTGGAGATGATGCGTGAGTGCATAAAACTGGATATGCAGTGCGCAAATATCTGCCGTCTTGCAGCGCAGTTCATGGCGCTCAATAGCGAGTCTGCCCGCGAGCTCTGCCGGGTTTGCGCTGATGTGTGTCAGCAGTGTGGCGATGAGTGTGCAAAACATGAACATGAGCATTGCCAGAATTGCTCCAGAGCTTGTCATCACTGCGCCGAACAATGCCGAAGGATGGCCGCCTGAGAAGAGTTGAAATTTCTAAACCCGCTTCCGCGGGTTTTTTATTCACATTGATATTCCGCAGGAGAGTGAGCTGTATCAGTTTAAGAGCGCTGGCGTGAAAGCAACGACTTATTTGCGTGAGTTTAAAGGTCGAATTCTTTCAGGAAATATCTGAACGCTTAATTCGTATTTTTCGCTCATACCGCCCTGTCCCCGCTCCGGTTCTTTCGTATCAAACCAGACGCCATCGTTAACTACCCCACGCTGTGGGACTGTCTGCCGGCAAAGATCCGGGACTGCCTTTTTTCGGATCCCAGCGGAAAAAGAGAGAAATACGCATAGCCTGAGCATATCCATATGCCGCACATCTGCATATACGTGAGATATACATATACCCCGCATCTGCATATGTCATATCTATACATATGTGACGCATCTGCCTATACTGAGCATATGCACACACCCGGTGCAACGCACATCATTACGGATATGTGCCACATATCCGCACTTACCCGGGAGAGAACACCATGAGAACCGTATCCATTTTTAAAAACGGCAACAACCGCGCCATCCGCCTTCCCCGCGATCTGGATTTTGAGGGGGTGAGCGAGCTGGAGATCGTCCGGGAAGGGGACAGCATCATCCTGCGTCCCGTCCGGCCGACCTGGGGCTCGTTCGCGCAGCTGGAAAAAGCAGACGCGGACTTTATGGCGGAGCGCGAGGACGTTGTCACCGACGAAGGACGGGTTGACCTGTGAACAAAATTTACATGCTCGACACCTGTATCTGCTCATTCATCATGCGCGAGCAGCCGGAAGCGGTGCTGAAGCGGCTGGAGCAGGCGGTACTGCGCAATCACCGGATCGTGGTTTCGGCCATCACCTACGCCGAGATGCGCTTCGGGGCCACCGGCCCGAAGGCCTCCCCGCGACATATTCAGCTGGTTGACGCGTTCTGCGCCCGCCTCGATGCCGTCCTGCCCTGGGATCGCGCCGCGGTCGACGCCACCACGGAGATTAAGGTGGCGCTGCGCCTCGCCGGCACGCCGATCGGCCCGAACGACACGGCGATCGCCGGGCACGCCATTGCCGCCGGCGCCGTACTGGTGACGAATAATACAAGGGAGTTTGCGCGGGTGCCGGGCCTGATACTGGAAGACTGGGTTAACTGACCACAAGTGAATACAGAAGGTGATAATGTCCGCTTTGTGCCAGGAGCGGAAGTAGCCAACATTGTTATCTGTGTAAATTTAAAGGGAATAGGTCAATCTGTTATGTCGGTAATGCTGCCAACTTACTGATTTAGTGTATGATGGTGATTTTAAGGTGCTTGCGTGGCTTCCATTTCCATCA
>NZ_AWFX01000021.1 GCF_000463115.2 Franconibacter helveticus LMG 23732
ATGGACGACGGTCTGCGTTTCGCAATCCGCGAAGGCGGCCGTACCGTTGGCGCGGGCGTGGTTGCTAAAGTTCTCGGCTAATCGCTGATAACAATTGACGCAATGCGCAAGAAAAGGGCATCATTTGATGCCCTTTTTGCACGCTCTCACACCAGAACCTGGCTCATCAGTGATTTATTCTTCATAATCATTGCTGAGACAGGCTCTGTCGATGGCGTAAATTCCGAAGCGCAGAGTTAACAGCAATTCGGTCTGGTTTGCCTCGCCTTAGCGGGGCAAAAATATTTGTCTGATTTATTGTGACAGGTTGGTTTATGAGTGCGAATACCGAAGCTCAAGGAAGCGGGCGCGGCCTGGAAGCGATGAAATGGCTCGCCGTCGCAGCTCTGCTGATTGTAGCGATCGTGGGCAATTATATTTATCGTGATATTACTCTGCCGCTGCGTGCCCTTGCGGTAGTGATTCTTATTGCTGCAGCGGGTGGTGTCGCGCTGTTAACGACCAAAGGTAAAGCCACCGTTGCTTTTGCCCGTGAAGCGAGAACCGAAGTTCGTAAAGTGGTTTGGCCAACTCGCCAGGAAACGTTGCACACCACATTAATTGTGGCAGCGGTGACTGCTGTAATGTCCCTGATCCTGTGGGGGCTGGATGGTATTCTGGTCCGCCTGGTATCTTTTATCACTGGCCTGAGGTTCTGAGATGTCTGAAGCTCCTAAAAAGCGCTGGTACGTCGTTCAGGCGTTTTCCGGTTTTGAAGGTCGCGTAGCGACCTCCCTGCGCGAGCATATTAAATTACACAACATGGAAGAGTTGTTTGGCGAAGTCATGGTGCCGACTGAAGAAGTCGTCGAAATCCGTGGCGGTCAACGTCGTAAAAGCGAACGTAAATTCTTTCCAGGCTATGTGTTAGTGCAGATGGTCATGAATGACGCGAGCTGGCACCTGGTTCGCAGCGTACCGCGCGTAATGGGCTTCATTGGCGGTACGTCCGATCGTCCGGCCCCTATCAGCGATAAAGAAGTTGATGCGATCATGAATCGTCTGCAACAGGTTGGCGATAAACCGCGTCCGAAAACGCTGTTTGAACCGGGCGAAATGGTACGCGTTAACGATGGTCCGTTTGCCGACTTTAACGGCGTGGTTGAAGAAGTCGATTACGAAAAGAGCCGCCTGAAGGTATCTGTTTCTATCTTTGGTCGCGCGACTCCTGTCGAGCTTGATTTCAGCCAGGTTGAGAAAGCCTAAGCCTCGCTCGAAAAAAGAGCAATTACAGATTGCACAAGGCGTGAGATTGGAATACAATTTCGCGCCTTTTGTTTTTACGGGCTATGGCACGTAAAACTGATTATCACGGGAAGCCTCATTGAGGCGCTATACCCATTAGAGGAAATTTAAATGGCTAAGAAAGTACAAGCCTACGTTAAGCTGCAAGTTGCAGCTGGCATGGCTAACCCGAGCCCGCCGGTCGGTCCGGCACTGGGTCAGCAGGGCGTTAACATCATGGAATTCTGCAAAGCGTTCAACGCGAAAACTGATTCCATCGAAAAAGGTCTGCCGATTCCGGTTGTTATTACCGTTTATGCTGACCGTTCTTTCACCTTCGTTACCAAAACTCCGCCGGCAGCAGTTCTGCTGAAAAAAGCGGCTGGTATCAAGTCTGGTTCCGGCAAGCCGAACAAAGACAAAGTAGGTAAAGTAACTCGCGCTCAGGTTCAGGAAATTGCTCAGACCAAAGCTGCGGACATGACTGGTGCCGACATTGAAGCGATGACTCGCTCCATCGAAGGTACTGCACGTTCCATGGGCCTGGTAGTGGAGGACTAAGAAATGGCTAAACTGACCAAGCGCATGCGTGTAATCCGTGAGAAAGTTGATGCGACCAAACAGTACGACATCAACGAAGCTATCTCTCTGCTGAAAGAGCTGGCCACTGCTAAATTCACCGAAAGCGTTGACGTTGCTGTTAACCTCGGCATCGACGCTCGTAAATCTGACCAGAACGTACGTGGCGCAACTGTACTGCCGCATGGTACTGGCCGTTCCGTTCGCGTAGCTGTATTTACCCAGGGCCCGAACGCTGAAGCTGCTAAAGCAGCTGGCGCAGAGCTGGTAGGTATGGAAGATCTGGCTGACCAGATCAAAAAAGGCGAAATGAACTTCGACGTTGTTATTGCTTCTCCGGATGCAATGCGCGTTGTTGGCCAGCTGGGCCAGGTACTGGGTCCGCGTGGCCTGATGCCGAACCCGAAAGTCGGCACCGTAACGCCGAACGTTGCTGAAGCGGTTAAAAACGCTAAAGCCGGTCAGGTTCGTTACCGCAACGACAAAAATGGCATCATCCATACCACCATCGGTAAAGTGGATTTTGACGCTGACAAACTGAAAGAAAACCTGGAAGCGCTGCTGGTTGCTCTGAAAAAAGCAAAACCGTCTTCTGCTAAAGGCGTGTACATCAAGAAAGTTAGCCTGTCCACCACCATGGGTGCGGGTGTTGCTGTAGACCAGGCTGGTCTGAGCGCTGCGGCGAACTAATAATCGCCCTTTACGTGGGCGGCGGATTTGTCTACAATCTTACGCCCACTGTCCCGGCTAACGGGACAAAGAGAATTTTCGGTTGGAGCCTGGCCTTATCCAGGCCTCCGTCCAAGACCGCAGGTGTTTCGCAAGAGACTTAATTCCCTGCGTAGACGGTGACAGAACCTGAAGAATATTTTTTAAGTAGTCTTTGGCTTGTTTCTGCTCACCGTATTTCGACGCTCTTTCGTGAGGAAGAGTGAAGTGAGTTCCGGGGCATTTTGTCCCGGCTAAAACCCAGGAGCAAAAGCTAATGGCTTTAAATCTTCAAGACAAACAAGCGATTGTTGCTGAAGTCAGCGAAGTAGCCAAAGGCGCGCTGTCTGCGGTTGTCGCGGATTCCCGTGGCGTTACCGTAGATAAAATGACTGAACTGCGTAAAGCAGGTCGCGAAGCTGGCGTATACATGCGTGTTGTTCGTAACACCCTGCTGCGCCGTGTTGTTGAAGGTACTCAGTTCGAGTGCCTGAAAGACGCGTTTGTCGGTCCGACCCTGATTGCATACTCTATGGAACACCCGGGCGCTGCTGCTCGTCTGTTCAAAGATTTCGCGAAAGCGAATGCAAAATTTGAGGTCAAAGCCGCTGCCTTTGAAGGTGAGCTGATCCCGGCGTCTCAGATCGACCGCCTGGCAACTCTGCCGACTTACGAAGAAGCAATTGCACGCCTGATGGCAACCATGAAAGAAGCCTCTGCTGGCAAACTGGTTCGCACTCTGGCTGCCGTTCGCGATGCGAAAGAAGCTGCGTAATCGCGCATTTGCTTACGTATAAAACTTATTCTGATATTCAGGAACAATTAAATGTCTATCACTAAAGATCAAATCATTGAAGCAGTATCCGCTATGTCCGTAATGGACGTTGTAGAACTGATTTCTGCAATGGAAGAAAAATTCGGTGTTTCCGCTGCTGCTGCTGTAGCTGTTGCTGCTGCTGGCCCGGCTGAAGCTGCTGAAGAGAAAACTGAATTCGACGTTATTCTGAAAGCCGCTGGCGCTAACAAAGTTGCTGTTATCAAAGCAGTACGTGGCGCGACTGGCCTGGGTCTGAAAGAAGCTAAAGACCTGGTAGAATCTGCTCCGGCCGCTCTGAAAGAAGGCGTGAGCAAAGATGACGCTGAAGCTCTGAAAAAATCCCTGGAAGAAGCTGGCGCTGAAGTTGAAGTTAAATAAGCCAACCCTTCTGGTTGCAGCCTGAGAAATCAGGCTGATGGCTGGTGACTTTTTGGTCACCAGCCTTTTTGCGCTCCAGGGGACCAGTAGCGTTTCACACTGTTTTACTACTGGTTACCCGTCAATGCTTGTTTCTATCGACGACTTAATATACTGCGACAGAGCTTTGGCGCTGTGTAAATCGCAATGAAATGGTTTAAGAGTGATAGAAACAGGCATTGCGGAAAGTGTTCCATTTTCCGGTCAACAAAATGGTGTTGCATAAACTGTCCCTTCGACGGACAGAGTGGGTCGACTTGTCAGCGAGCTGAGGAACCCTATGGTTTACTCCTATACCGAGAAAAAACGTATTCGTAAGGATTTTGGTAAACGTCCACAAGTTCTGGATGTTCCCTATCTCCTTTCTATCCAGCTTGACTCGTTCCAGAAATTTATCGAGCAAGATCCTGAAGGGCAGTACGGTCTGGAAGCAGCTTTCCGCTCCGTATTCCCGATTCAAAGCTATAGCGGCAATTCGGAACTGCAATATGTCAGCTACCGTCTTGGCGAACCGGTGTTTGATGTTAAAGAATGCCAGATCCGTGGCGTGACCTATTCGGCTCCGCTGCGCGTGAAGCTGCGTCTGGTGATCTACGAGCGCGAAGCGCCGGAAGGCACCGTTAAAGACATCAAAGAGCAAGAAGTTTACATGGGCGAAATTCCGCTCATGACCGATAACGGTACCTTCGTTATTAACGGTACTGAACGTGTTATCGTTTCTCAGCTCCACCGTAGTCCTGGCGTTTTCTTTGACAGCGACAAGGGTAAAACCCACTCCTCTGGTAAGGTGCTTTATAATGCGCGCATCATTCCTTACCGTGGTTCCTGGCTGGACTTCGAATTCGATCCGAAAGACAACCTGTTCGTTCGTATCGACCGTCGTCGTAAACTGCCGGCAACCATTATTCTGCGCGCCTTGCAGTACACCACTGAGCAGATCCTCGACCTGTTCTTCGAAAAAGTGGTGTTCGAAATTCGCGACAATAAGCTGCAAATGGAGCTGGTCCCGGAACGCCTGCGTGGCGAAACCGCGTCCTTCGACATCGAAGCTAACGGCAAAGTGTATGTAGAGAAAGGCCGCCGTATCACTGCGCGCCATATCCGCCAGCTTGAGAAAGACGATATCAAGCATATCGAAGTGCCGGTGGAATACATCGCAGGTAAAGTTGCCGCTAAAGATTACGTAGACGCTTCCACTGGCGAGCTGATTTGCCCTGCCAACATGGAGCTCTCTTTGGATCTGCTGGCGAAATTGAGCCAGGCAGGCCACAAACGTATCGAAACGCTGTTTACCAACGACCTGGATCACGGTCCGTACATGTCTGAGACTGTACGCATTGACCCAACCAACGATCGTCTGAGCGCGCTGGTAGAAATCTACCGCATGATGCGCCCGGGCGAGCCGCCGACTCGTGAAGCGGCTGAAAGCCTGTTTGAGAACCTGTTCTTCTCTGAAGACCGTTATGACCTTTCTGCGGTAGGCCGCATGAAGTTCAACCGTTCTCTGCTGCGCGATGAAATCGAAGGTTCCGGTATCCTGAGCAAAGACGACATCATCGACGTGATGAAGAAGCTCATCGATATCCGTAACGGCAAAGGCGAAGTGGATGATATCGACCACCTCGGCAACCGTCGTATCCGTTCTGTTGGTGAAATGGCGGAAAACCAGTTCCGTGTAGGTCTGGTACGTGTTGAACGTGCGGTTAAAGAGCGTCTGTCTCTGGGCGATCTCGATACCCTGATGCCGCAGGATATGATCAACGCGAAGCCGATTTCCGCAGCGGTTAAAGAGTTCTTTGGCTCCAGCCAGCTGTCCCAGTTTATGGACCAGAACAACCCGCTGTCTGAGATCACGCACAAGCGTCGTATCTCCGCGCTCGGCCCGGGCGGTCTGACCCGTGAACGTGCAGGCTTTGAAGTTCGAGACGTTCACCCGAC
Source organism: Franconibacter helveticus LMG 23732 (assembly GCF_000463115.2). Lineage (GTDB taxonomy): Bacteria > Pseudomonadota > Gammaproteobacteria > Enterobacterales > Enterobacteriaceae > Franconibacter > Franconibacter helveticus. The sequence goes on from NZ_AWFX01000021.1 coordinate 5,723, forward strand.
GCACTACGGTCGTGTATGCCCGATCGAAACGCCGGAAGGTCCGAACATCGGTCTTATCAACTCCCTGTCTGTTTACGCGCAGACCAACGAATACGGCTTCCTCGAAACGCCGTACCGTTTAGTGCGTGACGGCGTGGTGACTGACGAAATTCATTACCTCTCCGCTATCGAAGAAGGTAACTACGTTATCGCTCAGGCGAACACCAACCTGACGGAAGAAGGTCGCTTCGCAGACGATCTGGTAACTTGTCGCAGCAAAGGCGAATCGAGCCTTTTCAGCGCAGACCAGGTTGACTATATGGACGTTTCCACCCAGCAGGTGGTTTCCGTCGGTGCGTCCCTGATCCCGTTCCTGGAGCACGATGACGCCAACCGTGCATTGATGGGTGCGAACATGCAACGTCAGGCGGTTCCGACTCTGCGCGCTGATAAGCCGCTGGTAGGTACCGGTATGGAACGTGCTGTTGCCGTCGACTCCGGTGTAACCGCAGTAGCGAAACGTGGCGGTACCGTACAGTACGTGGATGCTTCCCGTATCGTTATCAAAGTTAACGAAGACGAGATGTATCCGGGCGAAGCGGGTATCGACATTTATAACCTGACCAAATATACCCGTTCTAACCAGAACACCTGCATCAATCAGATGCCGTGCGTGTCTCTGAACGAACCGGTTGAGCGCGGCGACGTGCTGGCTGACGGCCCGTCCACCGACCTCGGTGAGCTGGCGCTCGGTCAGAACATGCGCGTAGCGTTCATGCCGTGGAACGGCTACAACTTCGAAGACTCCATTCTCGTTTCCGAGCGTGTGGTTCAGGAAGACCGTTTCACCACTATCCACATTCAGGAACTGGCATGCGTGTCTCGCGACACCAAGCTGGGGCCGGAAGAGATCACCGCTGACATCCCGAACGTGGGTGAAGCCGCGCTCTCTAAACTGGATGAATCCGGCATCGTTTACATCGGTGCGGAAGTGACTGGCGGCGATATCCTGGTTGGTAAGGTAACGCCGAAAGGTGAAACCCAGCTGACTCCGGAAGAGAAACTGCTGCGTGCGATCTTCGGTGAGAAAGCGTCTGATGTTAAAGACTCTTCTCTGCGCGTGCCTAATGGCGTTTCTGGTACCGTTATCGACGTTCAGGTCTTTACCCGCGATGGCGTGGAAAAAGACAAACGCGCGCTCGAAATCGAAGAGATGCAGCTGAAGCAGGCGAAGAAAGACCTGTCTGAAGAATTGCAGATCCTCGAAGCCGGTCTGTTTGGCCGTATTCGCGCCGTGCTGATTGCCGGTGGCGTTGAAGCTGAGAAGCTCGACAAATTACCGCGCGATCGCTGGCTTGAACTGGGCCTGACCGACGAAGAGAAGCAGAACCAGCTGGAACAGCTGGCTGAGCAGTACGACGAGCTGAAGCACGAGTTTGAGAAGAAACTCGAAGCGAAGCGCCGCAAAATCACCCAGGGCGACGATCTGGCGCCGGGCGTGCTGAAGATCGTTAAGGTCTATCTGGCCGTTAAACGTCAGATTCAGCCGGGTGACAAAATGGCAGGCCGCCACGGTAACAAAGGTGTTATCTCCAAGATCAACCCGATCGAAGATATGCCTTACGATGAAAACGGCACGCCGGTAGACATCGTACTGAACCCGCTGGGCGTACCGTCTCGTATGAACATCGGTCAGATCCTGGAAACTCACCTGGGTATGGCGGCGAAAGGCATCGGCGACAAGATCAACGCCATGCTGAAACAGCAGCAGGAAGTGGCGAAGCTGCGTGAATTCATTCAGCGCGCTTACGATCTGGGCGCTGATGTTCGCCAGAAAGTCGACCTGAGCACCTTCAGTGATGAAGAAGTCCTGCGTCTGGCTGAAAACTTGCGTAAAGGTATGCCGATCGCAACGCCGGTGTTCGACGGTGCGAAAGAAGCGGAAATTAAAGAGCTGCTGCAACTGGGCGACCTGCCGACTTCCGGCCAGATCACCCTGTTTGACGGCCGCACCGGTGAACAGTTCGAGCGTCCGGTAACCGTAGGTTACATGTACATGCTGAAACTGAACCACCTGGTCGACGACAAGATGCACGCTCGTTCTACCGGTTCTTACAGCCTGGTTACTCAGCAGCCGCTGGGTGGTAAGGCGCAGTTCGGTGGCCAGCGCTTTGGTGAGATGGAAGTGTGGGCGCTTGAAGCATACGGCGCAGCTTACACTCTGCAAGAAATGCTGACCGTTAAGTCCGATGACGTGAATGGCCGTACCAAGATGTATAAGAACATCGTGGATGGCAACCATCAGATGGAACCGGGCATGCCGGAATCGTTCAACGTACTGTTGAAAGAGATTCGCTCGCTGGGCATCAATATCGAACTGGAAGACGAGTAATTCTCGCTCAAACAGGTCACTGCTGCGGAGTTAACGCTCCGCAGCAGAATGTGCTAACTCCGACGGGAGCCAATCCGTGAAAGACTTATTAAAGTTTCTGAAAGCGCAAACTAAAACCGAAGAGTTTGATGCGATCAAAATTGCTCTGGCGTCGCCAGACATGATCCGTTCATGGTCGTTCGGTGAAGTTAAAAAGCCGGAAACCATTAACTACCGTACGTTCAAACCTGAGCGTGACGGTCTGTTCTGCGCCCGTATTTTCGGGCCGGTAAAAGACTATGAGTGCCTGTGCGGTAAGTACAAGCGCCTGAAACACCGCGGCGTGATTTGTGAGAAGTGCGGCGTTGAAGTGACCCAGACTAAAGTGCGTCGTGAGCGCATGGGTCACATCGAACTCGCTTCTCCGACCGCGCACATCTGGTTCCTGAAGTCCCTGCCGTCCCGTATCGGCCTGCTGCTGGATATGCCGCTGCGCGATATCGAACGTGTTCTGTACTTCGAATCTTATGTGGTTATCGAGGGCGGCATGACCAACCTCGAGCGTCGTCAGATCCTGACTGAAGAGCAGTATCTGGACGCGCTGGAAGAGTTCGGCGACGAGTTCGACGCGAAAATGGGCGCAGAAGCTATTCAGGCCCTGCTGAAGAGCATGGATCTGGAGCAGGAATGCGAACAGCTGCGCGAAGAGCTGAACGAAACCAACTCTGAAACCAAGCGTAAAAAGCTGACCAAGCGTATTAAGCTGCTGGAAGCGTTCGTACAGTCTGGCAACAAGCCGGAGTGGATGATCCTGACCGTGCTGCCAGTACTGCCGCCGGATCTGCGTCCGCTGGTTCCGCTGGATGGCGGTCGTTTCGCTACGTCGGATCTGAACGATCTGTATCGTCGCGTGATCAACCGTAACAACCGTCTGAAACGTCTGCTGGATCTGGCGGCGCCGGACATCATCGTACGCAACGAAAAACGTATGCTACAGGAAGCGGTAGACGCCCTGCTGGATAACGGTCGTCGCGGCCGTGCGATCACCGGTTCCAACAAGCGTCCGCTGAAATCGCTGGCTGACATGATCAAAGGTAAGCAGGGTCGTTTCCGTCAGAACCTGCTCGGTAAGCGCGTGGACTACTCCGGTCGTTCCGTAATTACCGTAGGTCCATACCTGCGTCTGCACCAGTGCGGCCTGCCGAAGAAAATGGCGCTGGAGCTGTTCAAACCGTTTATCTACGGCAAGCTGGAACTGCGTGGCCTTGCGACCACCATCAAAGCCGCCAAGAAAATGGTTGAGCGCGAAGAAGCGGTGGTTTGGGATATCCTGGACGAAGTTATCCGTGAGCACCCGGTACTGCTGAACCGTGCGCCGACCCTGCACCGTCTGGGTATTCAGGCGTTCGAACCGGTACTGATCGAAGGTAAAGCTATTCAGCTGCACCCGCTGGTGTGTGCGGCGTACAACGCCGACTTCGATGGTGACCAGATGGCTGTTCACGTACCGCTGACGCTGGAAGCCCAGCTGGAAGCGCGTGCGCTGATGATGTCTACCAACAACATCCTGTCTCCGGCGAACGGCGAACCTATCATCGTTCCGTCTCAGGACGTTGTACTGGGTCTGTACTACATGACCCGCGACAAGATTAATGCCAAAGGCGAAGGCATGGTGCTGACTGGCCCGAAAGAAGCGGAACGTCTGTACCGCTCCGGCCAGGCTGAACTGCACGCTCGCGTAAAAGTTCGTATCACTGAATACGAAAAAGACGCGAACGGCGAGTTCGTGGCGAAAACCAGCCTGATCGACACGACCGTAGGCCGTGCGATCCTGTGGATGATTGTACCGAAAGGCCTGCCGTTCTCTATTGTGAACCAGCCGCTTGGTAAGAAAGCGATCTCCAAAATGCTGAACACCTGTTACCGCATTCTGGGCCTGAAGCCGACCGTTATTTTTGCGGACCAGACCATGTATACCGGTTTTGCGTATGCAGCGCGTTCTGGTGCTTCTGTTGGTATCGACGATATGGTTATTCCGGCCAAAAAAGCCGAGATCATCGCCGAAGCCGAAGCGGAAGTGGCAGAAATTCAGGAGCAGTTCCAGTCTGGTCTGGTAACCGCTGGCGAACGCTACAACAAAGTTATCGATATCTGGGCTGCGGCGAACGATCGTGTATCCAAAGCAATGATGGACAACCTGCAAACCGAGACGGTTATCAACCGTGAAGGTAAAGAAGAGCAGCAGGTTTCTTTCAACAGCATTTACATGATGGCCGACTCCGGTGCGCGTGGTTCTGCTGCACAGATTCGTCAGCTGGCGGGTATGCGTGGTCTGATGGCGAAGCCGGATGGCTCCATCATCGAAACGCCGATCACCGCGAACTTCCGTGAAGGTCTGAACGTACTCCAGTACTTCATCTCGACCCACGGTGCGCGTAAAGGTCTGGCGGATACCGCACTGAAAACGGCGAACTCCGGTTATCTGACGCGTCGTCTGGTTGACGTTGCGCAGGACCTGGTCGTTACCGAAGACGATTGCGGCACGCTGGAAGGCATCACCATGACCCCGGTTATCGAGGGTGGCGATGTTAAAGAGCCGCTGCGCGATCGCGTTCTGGGTCGTGTGACTGCGGAAGACGTTCTGAAGCCGGGTACCGCAGATATTCTGGTTCCGCGTAACACCCTGCTGCATGAGCACTGGTGTGATCTGCTGGAAGCGAACTCTGTCGACTCCGTGAAGGTGCGTTCCGTTGTAACCTGTGACACCGACTTTGGTGTCTGTGCGCACTGCTACGGTCGTGACCTGGCGCGTGGCCACATCATCAACAAAGGTGAGGCTATCGGCGTTATCGCGGCGCAGTCCATCGGTGAGCCGGGTACTCAGCTGACCATGCGTACGTTCCACATCGGTGGTGCGGCGTCTCGTGCGGCTGCTGAATCCAGCATCCAGGTGAAAAACAAAGGTAGCATCCGCCTTAGCAATGCGAAGTCGGTTGTGAACTCCAGCGGTAAACTGGTTATCACCTCTCGTAACACCGAACTGAAGCTGATCGACGAATTTGGTCGTACCAAAGAGAGCTATAAAGTGCCTTACGGCGCGGTAATGGCGAAAGGCGACGGCGAGCAGGTTGCAGGCGGCGAAACCGTAGCGAACTGGGATCCGCACACCATGCCGGTTATCACCGAGGTGGCAGGTTACATTCGCTTTACGGACATGATCGACGGCCAGACCATTACGCGTCAGACCGACGAACTGACCGGTCTTTCCTCGCTGGTGGTTCTGGATTCTTCAGAACGTACCGCGGGTGGTAAAGATCTGCGTCCGGCGCTGAAAATCGTTGACGCTAACGGTAACGACGTTCTGATCCCGGGCACCGATATGCCGGCTCAGTACTTCCTGCCGGGTAAAGCTATCGTTCAGTTGGAAGATGGCGTTCAGATCAGCTCTGGTGACACCCTGGCGCGTATTCCGCAGGAATCCGGCGGTACCAAGGACATCACCGGTGGTCTGCCGCGCGTTGCGGATCTGTTCGAAGCGCGTCGTCCGAAAGAGCCGGCAATCCTTGCTGAAATCAGCGGCATCATTTCCTTCGGTAAAGAGACCAAAGGCAAGCGTCGTCTGGTTATCACCCCGATTGATGGCAGCGATCCGTACGAAGAGATGATTCCGAAATGGCGTCAGCTTAACGTGTTCGAAGGCGAACGTGTGGAACGCGGCGACGTGGTTTCCGACGGTCCGGAAGCGCCGCACGACATTCTGCGTCTGCGTGGCGTTCAGGCTGTAACTCGTTACATCGTGAACGAAGTACAGGACGTTTATCGTCTGCAAGGCGTTAAGATCAACGATAAGCACATCGAAGTTATCGTTCGTCAGATGCTGCGTAAAGCTACCATCATGAGCGCGGGCAGCTCCGAGTTCCTTGAAGGTGAGCAGGTAGAATACTCTCGCGTTAAGATCGCTAACCGCGATCTGGAAGCGAACGGCAAAGTTAGCGCAACCTATATGCGCGACCTGCTGGGTATCACCAAAGCGTCTCTGGCAACCGAGTCCTTCATCTCCGCGGCATCGTTCCAGGAGACAACTCGTGTGCTTACCGAAGCAGCCGTTGCGGGCAAACGCGACGAACTGCGCGGTCTGAAAGAGAACGTCATCGTGGGTCGTCTGATCCCGGCAGGTACCGGTTACGCGTACCACCAGGACCGTATGCGCCGTCGTGCGGCGGGGGAAACCCCGGCAGCACCGCAGGTAAGTGCGGAAGAAGCGACTGCAAGCCTTGCAGAACTGCTGAACGCAGGCCTTGGCGGCGACAACAACGAGTAATCGTTGCTCGCCAGATTAAAAACCGCTCTTCGGAGCGGTTTTTTTATGCCTGAAATCCGCCAAAGAAGACCTCGATCGTGATTCAGGACGCCGGTCGTCCGGGCAAATGATAAAACCCCAGGCTCTCATCACGGAGGTTTACATCATGTCTCGTCTTTTTCTTCTGGTCCTCGCCAGCATACTGTTCACCGGCGCCGCTTACGCTGAGGTGGGGTTTCGTCTCTTTACCGTTAACAACACGGAAGGCCGCTCACTGGAAGTGGCTGTCTGGTATCCCTCTGCCGAAAAAGGTGTCGTGGAGCAGGTTGGGGAAAACGCCGCATTTGTCGGTACGCCTGTCGTAAAAAATGCTTTGCCCGTCAGCGGGCGGCACCCGTTACTGTTACTTTCTCATGGCTATGGCGGAAACTGGGGGAACACTGGTTGGCTTGCTCATGCGATGGCGGCCCGGGGCTACATTGTGGCCGCGCCCAACCATCCGGGGACGACTACGCGAAACCGTGACGCTGTGCAGGCAAGCAAGCTCTGGTTACGGCCGCAGGATCTGATTGTCGTAATGAATAACCTCATCGCCTCGCCCTCTATCGCTGGCGATATTGACCAACAACGCATTGCCGCCGCGGGCCATTCACTGGGCGGGTGGACAGTCATGGCGCTGGCCGGCGCGCGTTTTTCCACAAGTCGCCTCAGCAAGGATTGTGAAAACCACACTTTGCTGGGGGCCTGTAAAGTGGCTTCGCCATTGGGTATCACCAAACCCGGCGCAGCCGACAGGCTTGCGGCGGACCTTAGCAATGCGAGGATAAAAGCCGTTGTCTCGCTTGATCTGGGGCTGGCGCGCGGCTTTACGCCGCAAAGCCTGGCAGGCATTCGTCTTCCTGTGCTGGTGATGGCGGCGCAGGCAGATAGCGACGATGTCCCCGCGCAGCTCGAATCAGGCTATCTGATGCGCTTTTTACCCGCTGACCGGGCGCAGTTCGTCAGCGTGGCTGGCGCGACGCATTTTAGCTTTATGCAACTCTGCAAACCTGGCGCGCAGGCGTTGATTGAAGAAGACGCGCCGGGGGAAGGCGTCGTGTGTCAGGATGGCGCCCGCGCCAGCCGTGAGCAAATACATCATCAACTGATAAACCAGATCAGCCACTTTTTAGATCGGGCGCTGGATTATTCCCCGCGGAACGACGATACGCCGTTGGGCTCATCCCCGTCAGGCGCGTAAATTCCCGGTTAAAGTTCGATTTCGTAACAAAACCGGACTCCAGCATAACGGCAGTAACGGGTTTGGATGTTTCGCGCAAGAGCCGCTGCGCGTGCTGAATACGAAAGCCATTAATCCATTGAGAGACGTTGCAGCCGCGCGCCTGGTTGACCGCCCGGGAAATATGGCGCGCAGGCGTACCGGTTTTTCTCGCCAGCGTATTGAGCGTAAGTTCGGGATCCAGGAACAAGTTACGGTCAATAAGCATCAACTCAAGCTGGTGACAGCGCTGCGCTTCATCCTCTGTTTCCAGTGCTTCCGGCTGAACGCTGATGCAGCGGGTGTCTGCTTTTTCCGGCTGGGCGGGTTTATTGCCGGTGAACAAAATAGCCAGGCAGAGAAAGGGCAATATCAGCCCCTGGGAGAGAGCGACCAGAAGCGGGGCCTGTTGTCCTTTAAAGAAAGTAAAATCGATGGCGATGGCAAAATCGGTGAAGCCGGAAATACAGAGAAAGCCGCCTGCGGCGAAGGCCATGGTGGATGCCCCAGGAGAATCGCTTAAGCGGGAGAATTCAAAAACATCCGCTCCCTGCCGCGCTACGTTGATAAGGGTAATGCCGTACCCCAGGTAAAGCAGCATAAGGACAATATCCGTAACAGCAGGCATGACGAGATGCAGAAGGGCGGCTATCGCTGGCGGCCCCAGCAAGAGCCGCCACTGCCGTTGCGGGCTCTGGCCGGTAAGATTCGCAAAACAGCGCCATGTCAGCGGGGGCAGAGCGATTGCCATGTAACCCTGAAGCTGGCGAAGCGCCATCTCATCAAAAGACCAGCGTAGCGCAGACACCAACACCAGCAATGCGCACCCTGCCACGAAGTAGAGAGGACCGCGAGAGGGCTTTGCGCCGTGCAGATACATCTTCGCGAGCAGGATCAGCAAAACGAGCAGGGTGATAACCGGAAAGGGAACGGAAGGCATGTCTGGCCTGTATTATCAGGTGGGTGCTGAAAAGCACGTATCTGGCTGCTGTTGTGCCATAAAACGCGCCTGATCGCACCTGCTGTTTCAGGCAGGTGCCATTACGCCAGACCGCTTGTAAAAGAATGCCCGCCTGAGCGGGCATGTTAAACAGCTCTACGAACGCCAGCAGTTAGTTTACGAGCGGCAAACGGCGGTAAAGCTCAATCATGTCTTCCGCCAGATCCTGAATGACCATAGCGTTCATCAGGTGGTCCTGAGAATGAACGGTGATGAGGTTAACGGGCAATTTGCCGCTGCCTTCATCCAGCCCAATAAGCTGCGTCTGAATTTTATGGGCGTGCTTTACGAACTCGCGTGACTCTTCCATCGCCTGTTCAGCGCCTGCGAAATCGCCCTTACGCGCCAGTTGTAGCGCGCTTAGCGCCTGGCTGCGCGCAGCGCCCGCATTCACCAGCAATTCCATAATGATGTTTTCTAAGTCTTCCATGGCTTCACTCCAGCATTTTGAGGGCTTTGTCTAACACGGCATCGCCTTTCATCATGCCGTAATCCATCATGTCGATAACCGCGACCTTTTTGCCGAGCGGTTCAGCGATGGCCTGTAGCTTCGCCTGTTCATACTTCACTTGCGGCCCCAGCAAAATAATATCTGCGTTTTCGAGGTTATCTTTAAACTCCGCAACGGGCACCGCTTTGACAGAAACTTCCACCCCTTTCTTTTGCGCCGCGTCTTTCATGCGTTGAACCAGCATGCTGGTGGACATGCCCGCAGCACAGCATAAAACGATGTTCTTCATAGTCCGCTCTCTGTGTCAGGTTGATAATTGATAATTATCTATCGTTTGAAAGAGCAACAACCGCTTTGGTGCGATTGTGCGTAAGGCATCACAAAAGAAAGCTGAAAAAACTGAAACCGGTTACATTTTTCTGTTTCGACCTCGTTTTTGTTGTAAGAGGCGGGGCGGAAAAGAGAGAGTGGAAAGACCGCCCCGGCTGGTCATCACCAGCAGGAGCAGCCTAAAAGCGACGGCAAAACGTCTCAATGGCGGATTATTCAACTTACGAGACAGTACGAAGCTTTAAAAGCGGTAGCGACACGGGTTGCAGACGTTTTGCTAAGCTCTTCCCAGATAGCTATCCCAGTCTTTCCAGACCGGCTGCAAACCGCGCTCTGCCAGCGCGCGGGCGACTTCATCGGGCCGGCGGCCGTCATGAGGCGCGAACTGTTCCAGTTCAGGATGATCATCCGCATACCCGCCAGGCTGCGTTTTTGAAAAGGCGCTAACGTTATTAATGGCGAGCGGAATAACGCGATCGCGAAACCAGGGCGACTCTCGCGTTGACAGCGAAAGCTCCACCTCCGGCGCAAACAGGCGAAAGGCGCAAATGACCTGCACCAACTGCTGTTCATCCATTAACGAGGCAGGCTCAATACCGCCGGCGCAGGGGCGCAGCCGCGGGAACGCCACAGAATAACGGCTCTGCCAGTAATGCTGTTGCAGCCACAGCAAATGTTCCGCCACCATAAAGCAGTCGGTGCGCCAGCTGTCAGAAAGCCCAATCAGCGCGCCGAGGCCAATTTTATCAATGCCCGCACGGCCCAGACGGTCCGGCGTCTCCAGCCGCCAGAAAAAATCCTGCTTGTTGCCGCGCAGATGGTGCCGGGCGTATACCGCTTCGTGATACGTCTCCTGGTAAACCAGCACGCCATCCAGCCCCAGCGTTTTCAGTTCGGCATACTCCTCCTGCGACAGCGGCTGCACTTCCATTTGCAGCGAAGCGAAACGGCGACGAATTTCCGGCAGGTGGCGGCGAAAATAGTCCATGCCGACGCGGGACTGATGCTCGCCCGTCACCAGCAGCAGGCTGTCAAAGCCCATGTCCCGGATCGCCTCGCATTCCCGTGCTATCTCCTGCGCGTTTAACGTTTTGCGCTTAATACGGTTGCTCATTGAGAAACCACAGTAAGTACAGTCGTTAGCGCACAGGTTAGAGAGATAAAGCGGCACGTAAAAGCTGACCGTGTTGCCAAAGCGCTGGCGGGTAAGACGCTGCGCCCGCTGCGCCAGCGGTTCAAGGTAAGCGCTGGCGGCAGGGGAGAGCAGGGCCATCATATCGTCCCGGGAAAGGCGCGGGGCGGCCAGCGCGCGCTCTACATCCCGGGAGGTTTTACTGTTAATGCGCAGTTGAATGTCATTCCAGTCGAGTTGCCGCCAGCGGTCAGTGAAATTATTCATTGCGCCTCCCCGCGGTAACGTAAAAAATCCGTGAGCGGGCTGGAAGGCTGCGCCTGGTCAAAGCGCGCTCCCGCGCCTGCTGCGGCGGCCAGCGCGCCCGCTTCCACCGCGAGACGAAACGCGCGCGCCATCTGTACCGGATTATCAGCCACCGCAATCGCCGTATTCACCAGCACGGCGGAGGCGCCCATCTCCAGCGCCTCGGCGGCGTGGCTCGGTACGCCAATACCGGCGTCCACCACGACCGGCACAGTCGCCTGTTCAATGATAATTTCCAGCAGCGCGCGCGTTTGCAGCCCCTGATTAGAGCCAATCGGCGCGCCGAGCGGCATCACCGCCGCGCAGCCTGCCTCCTCAAGCCGTTTACACAGCACCGGATCCGCGCCGCAATAGGGCAGCACGACAAAGCCCATCGCCACCAGCTTCTCCGCCGCTTTTAGCGTTTCGATAGGGTCCGGCAACAGGTAACGGGCATCGGGGTGAATTTCCAGCTTCACCCAATGGGTGCCCAGCGCTTCCCGCGCCAGCTGAGCGGCGAAAATCGCCTCTTCGGCAGTTTTCGCGCCCGAGGTATTCGGCAAAAGCGATACGCCAGCCGCCTGCAACGGCGCCAGGATGCCGTCATTACGGTTTCGCAAATCCACCCGTTTCATGGCAAGCGTGACAAGCTCGCTGCCGCTTTCGCGAATGGCGGCGGCCATCATCTCCGCCGAGGCGAATTTGCCCGTGCCGGTAAACAGGCGGGATGTAAAAGTTTTATCTGCAATGCGTAACATTTCAGCCTCCGGCGATAACCTGAAACAGCAGGAGGTGGTCACCCTCCTGTAGGATGTGGTGCGGCCACCGCTCGCGCGGCAGGATGGTCTGGTTAACCGCAAGGGCGGTGCCAGGTTTATCGAGATTAAGCTGCAAAAGCAGCTGGCTCGCGCTTAGGTTATCGGCGCATTGCAGCGGTTCTTCGTTAAGCAAAATGCGCATGCCGCCCTCCGCATACCGGGCAGCCGGAGGCGCGCTGCAAGGCCAGCGCGCGCCATTGCAGGCTGCGGCCGTCGAAAAGACGCAGCGAACTGCGCTCGGTGTCCATGCCGCACAGCAGTTTTATCGCCTCCAGCGCCTGGAGCGCGCCCAGTATGCCGACCACCGGGCCGACGATACCCGCATTGCGGCAGTTGCGCTCAGGCTCGCCCTCCTGCGGCCACAGGCAGCGGTAGCAGCCATGCGTGAAAGGCGGCGTGAAAACCGCAAGCTGGCCGCCAAAGCCGACGGCGCTTGCGGTGACAAGGGGTTTTTCCAGCGTAACGCAGGCGGCGTTTACCGCCTGACGGGTGGCCATGTTATCGCTGCAATCCAGCACCAGATCGACCTGAGATACCGCTTCGCGCAACGCATCGCCTGCCAGCCGCGTATTCAGCGCCTGAAGCTGCAAATGCGGATTGAGCTGCGCGAGCCGCCGCTGCGTCGCCAGCGCCTTTGGCTGGTCGATATCTTTTTCGCTAAATGCTATCTGGCGCTGGAGATTGCTGATATGCACCTTATCGTCATCCGCCAGCAGCAGGGTGCCAACGCCCGCGCCCGCGAGATAAAGCGCCGCCGGCGAGCCTAAACCGCCCAGCCCGACGATGAGCGCCCGGCTGGCGAGCAGCCGTTGCTGACCGGCCAGGCCAATATCCTCCAGCAGAAGCTGGCGGCTATAGCGCATGAAATCCGCGTCATTCATCGCCCGCCCCCGCCAGCTCCAGCAGCTGCGCCGTGGCTTTACGCCAGTCGGCAGCCTGAGTAATCGCGCTGACTACCGCCACGCTGCCCACGCCGGTTTCCAGCACGGCGGGCGCGCGCTCAAGGCTGATGCCGCCAATTGCCACCGTCGGGTAATCGCCAAGGCGTTTTACGTGCTCCGCCAACTGCTGTAATCCCTGCGGCGCGGAAGGCATCTGTTTGGTCTGCGTCGGGAAAACATGCCCGAGCGCGATGTAAGAAGGCCGAACCGCCAGCGCCACGTCGATTTCCATATCGTCATGGGTAGAAACGCCAAGGCGGAGTCCGGCGTCGCGAATGGCCGCGAGGTCGGCGGTTTCCAGATCCTCCTGTCCGAGATGCACGCCGTAAGCCTGGTGTTTTATCGCCAGCCGCCAGTAGTCGTTAATAAACAGGCGCGCGTTGTAGCGTTTACCGAGCGCGATAGCGGCGACCACATCCGCCTCCACGTCATCCTCCTGTTTGTCCTTAATACGCAACTGAATGGTGCGCACGCCCGCTTCTGCCAGGCGCGCAATCCATTCCACCTTGTCCACAACCGGGTAAAGCCCCAGACGCAAGGGCGTCGGCGGGAAAGCAGGCTGATAACTCATGCTCCCTCCTTGCGCAGATAAATCTCCCCGCCTTTAGCGCGAAACGCGTTAGACATGTCGCTCATGCCAGCGGCGATTTCCTGCTTCGCCGCATAGTCGCGCACTTCCTGGGTAATTTTCATTGAGCAGAATTTCGGGCCGCACATCGAGCAGAAATGGGCCACTTTGCCTGATTCCTGGGGCAGCGTTTCGTCGTGGTAAGCGCGGGCGGTGAACGGGTCGAGCGCCAGGTTGAATTGATCTTCCCAGCGGAATTCAAATCGCGCCTTTGACATGGCGTTATCGCGTATTTGCGCGCCAGGGTGGCCTTTGGCCAGGTCGGCTGCGTGAGCGGCGATTTTGTAGGTGATAAGCCCCTGTTTCACATCTTCTTTATTCGGCAGGCCGAGGTGCTCTTTCGGCGTGACATAACAGAGCATGGCGCAACCGAACCAGCCGATCATCGCCGCCCCGATGCCCGAGGTGAAATGGTCATAACCCGGCGCGATGTCGGTGGTTAGCGGCCCCAGCGTATAGAAAGGCGCTTCGTGGCACTGCTCCAGTTCTTCAGTCATATTGCGCCGGATCATCTGCATCGGCACGTGGCCCGGGCCTTCAATCATCACCTGTACGTCATACTCCCAGGCGATTTTTGCCAGCTCGCCCAGCGTATGCAGCTCTGCAAACTGCGCTTCGTCGTTGGCATCCTGAATGGAGCCGGGGCGTAAGCCGTCGCCAAGCGAAAGGGAAACGTCATAGGCGGCGCAGATCTCGCAGATCTCGCGGAAATGGTCGTAAAGAAAGTTTTCCTGATGGTGAGAAAGGCACCACTTCGCCATGATCGAACCGCCGCGGGAAACGATGCCGGTCAGGCGCTTCGCCGTCATCGGCACGTAACGCAGCAGCACGCCGGCGTGAATGGTGAAGTAATCAACGCCCTGTTCCGCCTGCTCCAGCAGCGTGTCGCGAAACATCGCCCAGGTGAGGTCTTCGGCGATGCCGTTAACTTTCTCCAGCGCCTGGTAAATCGGCACCGTGCCGATGGGCACCGGGCTGTTGCGCAAAATCCATTCGCGGGTTTCATGAATATAGCGACCGGTGGAGAGATCCATTACCGTGTCCGCTCCCCAGCGGGTCGCCCAGACCAGCTTTTCAACCTCTTCTTCAATGGATGACGTCACTGCTGAATTGCCGATATTGGCGTTGACCTTTACCAGAAAGTTACGCCCGATAATCATCGGCTCGGCTTCCGGGTGGTTAATATTGGCGGGGATGATAGCGCGGCCGGCGGCCACTTCGTCGCGTACAAACTCCGGCGTGATATTTTCAGGCAGCCTCGCGCCAAACCCTTCTCCCGGATGCTGCTGGCGCAACACGGCGGTGCGAATACGCTCGCGCCCCATGTTTTCACGCAGCGCGATAAACTCCATCTCCGGCGTGACGATGCCCCGGCGGGCGTAGTGCAGTTGCGTAACGCGCTTGCCGGGCTTTGCGCGCAGCGGCGTCAGCAGGCCGCTAAAGCGCAGCTCGTCCAGGTTGTCGTCCGCCAGGCGTTCGCGGGTGTAAGCTGAGCTGCGCCCGGTGAGCGCTTCAGTGTCATTACGTTCAGCAATCCAGGGCTGGCGCAGTTTCGCCAGGCCTTGATGCACGTCAATGGCGATGTCAGGGTCGCCGTAAGGGCCGGAAGTATCGTAAACCGGCACTGGCTCGTTGGCCTCAAACTGCGGGTTTTCTTTGCTGCCGCCAGTGAGCGTTGGGCTAAGCTGGATTTCGCGCAGAGGTACGCGTATATCTTCACGGCTGCCGGTCAGGTAAATACGTTTTGAATTGGGGAAAGCGGTGCCTTCCAGCGTATCGATAAACTGCTGTGCTTGCGCGCGCTGTTCGCGGCGATGGGGTTTTGTTGGTACAGACATAGCGCATTCCAGTTAACTTTCAGGAGTGGCTTGTCAGAACGACGGAAGGAGTAACAGACAGGCTCGCCTGTAAAGGCGGCTGTGCGACAGGTTTACTCTTGTTCCCTTCGCAGGTATTAACCTGATCAGGTTCCGCGGATCCCGAATTAACGGTCTCAGCCCGTACTTTCGTACTGGGCACTCCGACAAGATAATACCCCGCTAAACGCGCGGGGCAGTTTGTAAACTACTCGTTAACAGAGCGAAACTCAAGCAGGGCGTGCAAGCGCGGCTTCATCATTCGCGCTGCTGCCGAGATTGTTATCAAAAGCCAGCATGATGAGCTGATCTTCATAGGTAAAACGCGTCGCCAGCGCTTCGCCTATGCCGGAAAGGGCTTGCTGGAATTCAATGCAGTTATCGTGATCGATAGCGTTTTCCAGATTGCTGTCGTAGTACGCCATGATTTCCTGCGTGTTTGCTTCCAGCTGCGGGTAGATCTGCGTGGCGGCGAGCAGTGGGCTGGTGCCTTCCATTTCGCTGATAATGCGTTCATAAATATTGAAATGACCGGCGGAGAGATAATCCACCAGGCTGTGACAAAAATCATCCAGCGCTTTTTCATCCAGCGCCGTCAGCGATTCCTTGCCAGGCTTGATACCAACCACATTGTAATAAGCGACCAACAGATTGTTGCGAGCATTAAGCCAGCTATCGACTAGCTCATTACTGCCCCCAACGCGTTCTGTCAGACTTTTTAGCTGGTTTAGCATGATTGACTCCGTGAGTTAAAAGATTAAAACGGTAAAACACCCAAAATTTGTAATAACAATGTTACCAACATGCCAGTGAAGCAGAGGTAGTGCAATACGTATGGAACGTCCTATAGAAAAGTTAGACCATGGCTGGTGGATAGTCAGCCATGAACAGAAATTATGGTTGCCTGGCGGCGAATTACCCTACGGCAACGCGCAGGAGGTCGATCTGGTCGGCGTTCCGGCCCGGCAGATTGGCGAGTGGCAGAATGAGCCTGTCTGGCTGGTGAGCCAGAACCGCCGCCAGGAGATGGGCTCGGTGCGCCAGCTTATGGACCAGGATGTCGGGTTGTTTCAACTGGCAGGGCGCGGCGTGCAGCTGGCGGAGTTTTTCCGCTCGCATAAATTTTGCGGTTACTGCGGGCATACGATGCATAACAGCAAAAGCGAGTGGGCGATGCTTTGCGGCCACTGTCATGAGCGCTACTACCCGCAAATCGCGCCCTGCATCATCGTCGCCATTCGGCGTGAAGATAAAATCCTGCTTGCCCAACATACCCGTCACCGTAACGGCGTTTATACCGTTCTGGCAGGGTTTGTCGAAGTCGGGGAGACGCTTGAACAGGCGGTGGCGCGTGAAGTGATGGAAGAGAGCAGCATTCGGGTAAAAAATCTGCGCTATGTAACGTCGCAACCCTGGCCGTTTCCGCAGTCGCTGATGACCGCGTTTGTGGCGGAATATGAGAGCGGCGAAATTAAAATCGACCCGAAAGAGCTGCTGGACGCCGGCTGGTATCGCTATGACCAGTTGCCGCTATTGCCGCCGCCGGGCACCGTGGCGCGCCGGTTGATAGAAGATACGGTCGCGCAGTGCCGGGCAGAGTATGAATGACGTGGTAAACTATCGGCCTGCCTCTTAAGGAAAGATAAAAATGACCGAACTGAAAAACGATCGCTACCTGCGCGCGCTGCAACGCCAGCCTGTTGATGTCACCCCGGTGTGGATGATGAGACAGGCGGGACGCTACCTGCCGGAATACAAAGCCACCCGCGCCCAGGCGGGCGATTTTATGTCGCTGTGCAAAAACGCGGAGCTTGCCTGTGAAGTAACGTTACAGCCGCTGCGCCGTTATCCGCTTGATGCGGCGATCCTTTTTTCAGACATCCTCACTATTCCCGACGCGATGGGGCTGGGGCTCTATTTTGAAGCTGGCGAAGGCCCGCGCTTTACCTCGCCCATCACCAGCAAAGCGGATGTGGATAAGCTGCCGGTGCCGGACCCGGAGCAGGAGTTGGGCTATGTGATGAACGCGGTGCGTACTATCCGCCGCGAACTTAAAGGCGAAGTGCCGCTGATTGGTTTCTCCGGCAGCCCCTGGACGCTCGCCACTTACATGGTGGAAGGCGGCAGCAGTAAGGCGTTCACGAAAATTAAGAAAATGATGTATGCCGAGCCGATGGCGCTGCACGCGTTGCTCGATAAACTCGCGCAAAGCGTCACGCTTTATCTCAATGCGCAAATCCGCGCAGGCGCGCAGTCAGTGATGATTTTCGACACCTGGGGCGGCGTGCTGACCGGGCGCGACTATCAGCAGTTCTCGCTCTATTACATGCATAAAATCGTTGATGGTCTGCTGCGTGAGAACGAAGGCAGACGCGTGCCAGTGACGCTCTTCACCAAAGGCGGCGGTCAGTGGCTGGAAGCGATGGCGGCAACCGGCTGCGACGCGCTGGGCCTCGACTGGACCACGGATATTGCCGACGCCCGTCGTCGGGTCGGTGACAAAGTGGCGTTGCAGGGCAACATGGATCCTTCCATGCTTTATGCGCCGCCTGCCCGCATTGAAGAGGAAGTGGCGACTATACTTGCTGGTTTCGGCAAGGGCGAAGGCCATGTGTTCAACCTGGGGCATGGCATTCATCAGGATGTGCCGCCAGAGCATGCTGGAGCGTTCGTGGAGGCGGTGCATCGGCTGTCTGCGCCTTATCATCAGTAAGGAGAAAAAATGGATCTTGCAGCACTGCGCGCGCAACAACTGGAACTGGCTTCTGAGGTGGTCCGCGAGGATCGCCTGATAACCGACACCCCGGCTTTTATCGGCGGCGCGGATGTCGGTTTTGAGCAGGGCGGCGAAGTAACCCGCGCTGCCATGGTTCTGCTTAAGTATCCCTCCCTGGAGCTGGTGGAATATCAGGTAGCGCGCATCGCCACGACGATGCCTTATATCCCCGGCTTTCTCTCTTTTCGCGAATATCCTGCGCTGATGGCGGCGTGGGAAAAACTTTCCCGTAAACCCGACCTGCTGTTTGTGGACGGGCATGGGATCTCCCACCCGCGCCGACTCGGCGTCGCCAGCCATTTCGGCATGCTTATCGATGTGCCGACTATTGGTGTTGCTAAAAAGCGCCTCTGCGGCAAATTTGAACCGCTTTCCGACGAGCCGGGCGCGGTGGCGCCGCTAATGGATAAAGGCGAGCAGCTTGCCTGGGTCTGGCGCAGCAAAAACCGCTGCAATCCGCTGTTTGTCTCAACCGGTCATCGGGTGGGCCTTGATACCGCCCTGGGCTGGGTGCAGCGCTGCACGAAAGGCTACCGTTTGCCGGAGCCGACGCGCTGGGCCGACGCCGTCGCTTCGGGCCGTCCGGCTTTTGTACGTTGGCAGGAAATCCAGGGGTGATTGCGGTACACTGCCGCTAATTTTCGGTTCGTGAGAGACCACTATGTTACAAAACCCCATTCACCTGCGCCTTGAAAAGCTGGAAAGCTGGCAGCACGTGACTTTTATGGCGTCGCTTTGCGAACGTATGTATCCCAACTATGCCATGTTCTGCCAGCAAACCGGCTTTGGCGATGCGGCGATTTACCGCCGTATCCTGGATCTCATCTGGGAAACGCTGACGGTTAAAGATGCAAAGGTGAATTTCGACAGCCAGCTTGAGAAGCTGGAAGAGGCGATCCCCGCCGCAGACGATTACGATATCTATGGCGTTTATCCCGCTATCGACGCCTGCGTGGCCTTAAGCGAACTTATTCACTCCCGGCTGAGCGGCGAAACGCTGGAACATGCTATCGAAGTCAGCAAGACCTCTATCACCACCGTGGCGATGCTGGAAATGACCCAGGCCGGACGCGAAATGACCGACGATGAGCTGAAAGCCAACCCGGCGGTAGAGCAGGAATGGGACATTCAGTGGGAGATTTTCCGTCTGCTGGCCGCCTGCGAAGAACGAGATGTTGAGTTAATCAAAGGCCTGCGCAGCGACCTGCGCGAAGATGGCGTTAGCAATATCGGTATAAATTTGCAGCAATGAGACAACAAAACGTGATTTACAGCCTGTTTTGTCTCTCCTGAAGGCTTCCAATTAGCCCCCCGTCTGGTCTACATTTGGGAGGCGAAAAAAAGTGGCTATCGGTGCGTGTATGCAGGAGAGTGCTTTTCTGGCATTTCCGTCGCACTCGATGCTTAGCAAGCGATAAACACATTGTAAGGATAACTTATGAACAAGACTCAACTGATTGATGTAATTGCGGACAAGGCTGACCTGTCTAAAGCGCAAGCGAAAGCTGCTCTGGAATCCACTCTGGCTGCGATTACTGAGTCTCTGAAAGAAGGTGATGCTGTACAACTGGTTGGTTTCGGAACCTTCAAAGTGAACCACCGCGCTGAGCGTACTGGCCGCAACCCGCAGACCGGTAAAGAAATCAAAATCGCCGCAGCTAACGTGCCGGCATTTGTTTCTGGTAAAGCACTGAAAGACGCTATCAAATAAGATTGCGCATGGCAGTGAACAGTTTTAACAGAGGGGCGATATCGCCCCTTTCGTTTATCCGCCGCCCGCTATGGGCGCTGGCGGGCGCGCTGTTGCTGAGCGCCTGTAGCCACCATGATTCGCTCCCTGCTTTTACCGCCAGCGGCTATGCGGCCGACCAGGGCGCCGTACGTATCTGGCGAAAGGATAACGGCGACGCGGTTCACCTTTTCACTGCCTTCAGCCCGTGGCGCAGCGGCGACACGTCAACCAGCGAATATCGCTGGCAAGGCGAACAACTCTCCTCTCTTGAAATTCATGTCTATGGCAAGCCGGCGGAAACCATAAAAGTCCGCTTTGACGATCGCGGCGGCCTGAGTTTTATGCAACGCGAAGTCAATGGACAGAAGCAGCAGCTTTCCAGCGACCAGATAGCGCTTTATCAATATCGGGCGGAGCAATTGCTCAGCACCAGCAATGCGCTGCGCGCCGGGCGTGTAGCGCTGCGACAGGGGCGCTGGCATGCAGACCGGACGGTAACGACCTGTGAGGGGCAAACCGTAAAACCGAAGCTTGAGGCGCTGGCGTTAAGCCATATTGAACGTCGACAGAATCACTCTTCGCTTGAAGTTAGCGTAGCCTGGCTGGAATCGCCGCAGGGGGCGCAGCTTTTGCTGGTGGCGAATGAAGACTTTTGTAGCTGGCAGCCGAAGCCTGACAGTTTCTGAATATGACAGTGTCTAAATAAAAAAAGCGGCGAAAGATTTCGCCGCTTTAGTTTCACAGACAGGCTTACTTTTGCTGCTCGCGAGCAATGGCGCGATAGCCGATATCCCGACGGCTAAAGCAACCGTCCCAGTGAATATCCGCCATAAGCTTATAAGCGCGCTGTTGCGCCTGCGCCACGCTTTCGCCAAGCGCAGTCACGCAGAGCACGCGTCCGCCGCTGGTGACCACCTGCTCATCGTCACGCAGTTTTGTCCCGGCATGGAAAACCTTGCCGTCGCCATTGGCGATCTCTTCCAGCGGCAGGCCATGGATGACATCGCCAGTGCGGTAGTCGCCCGGATAACCGCCCGCGGCCATGACAACGCCAAGAGAGGGGCGCGGGTCCCATTGTGACTGTACGGTATCCAGTTTGCCTTCGCAGGCGGCCAGACACAGCTCCACAAGATCAGATTGCAAACGCAGCATAATAGGCTGCGTTTCCGGGTCGCCGAAACGGCAGTTAAACTCAATGACCTTTGGGTTGCCCTGCTTATCGATCATCAGGCCTGCGTACAGAAAGCCGGTGTAGGTGTTGCCTTCCGCCGCCATGCCGCGCACGGTCGGCCATATCACCCGATCCATGGCGCGCTGGAAAACCTCGTCCGTTACGACAGGCGCCGGAGAATAGGCGCCCATGCCGCCCGTGTTGGGGCCTGTGTCCCCATCGCCCACGCGTTTGTGATCCTGGCTGGTGGCCATCGGTTCGACATGCTCGCCATCCACCATAACGATAAAACTGGCTTCTTCGCCGTCGAGGAATTCTTCCACCACGATACGGTGGCCCGCATCGCCAAACGCGTTACCTGCCAGCATATCTTTCGCTGCCGCTTCCGCTTCTTCCAGCGTCATAGCGACAATCACGCCTTTGCCCGCCGCCAGACCATCGGCTTTAATGACAATCGGCGCGCCTTTTTCACGGATGTAAGCCAGCGCCGGTTCAATATCTGTAAAGTTCTGGTACTCCGCCGTCGGGATGGCGTGGCGCGCAAGAAAATCTTTGGTGAAGGCTTTTGAGCCTTCAAGCTGCGCGGCGCCTTTAGTCGGGCCGAAAATCGTCAGACCTGCTTCGCGAAACGCGTCCACCACGCCAATCACCAGCGGCGCTTCCGGGCCGACAATCGTGAGATCGATATTCTCGCTCTGCGCGAAGCTCAGCAGCGCCGGAATGTCTGTTGCGCTAATAGCGACGTTTTGCAGCGTCGGTTCAAGCGCCGTGCCCGCATTCCCTGGCGCGACAAACACCGTTTCTACTTTTGACGACTGTGCCGCTTTCCAGGCCAGTGCATGTTCACGCCCGCCGTTGCCAATCACTAATACTTTCATCGTTACGCTCCCTGATTAATGGCGGAAATGACGCATGTCGGTGAAGATCATGGCGATACCGTGCTCATCTGCTGCCGCGATAACTTCGTCGTCCCGAATAGAACCGCCTGGCTGGATAACGCAGGTAATGCCTACAGCCGCTGCCGCGTCGATGCCGTCACGGAACGGGAAGAAGGCGTCGGAAGCCATAGCGGAACCTTTCACCTCCAGACCTTCATCGCCTGCTTTGATGCCAGCGATTTTGGCGGAGTAAACGCGGCTCATCTGACCGGCGCCGATGCCGATGGTCATATTCTCTTTGGCATAAACGATGGCGTTGGACTTCACAAACTTCGCCACTTTCCAGCAGAACAGCGCGTCGCGAAGCTCCTGCTCAGTCGGCTGGCGTTTAGTGACAACGCGCAGATCGCGCTCTGTCACCATGCCAAGGTCGCGGTCCTGAACCAGCAGCCCGCCATTAACGCGTTTGAAATCAAGGCCCGCGACGCGCGCTTTCCACTCGCCGCAAACCAGTACGCGGACATTTTGCTTAGCCGCCGTGATCTTCAGCGCTTCTTCGCTGGCGGAGGGGGCGATAATCACTTCTACAAACTGACGAGAGATAATAGCCTGTGCGGTTTCTGCATCCAGCTCGCGGTTGAAGGCGATGATGCCGCCGAAAGCGGAAGTCGGGTCGGTTTTATAAGCGCGGTCATAAGCTTCCAGGATAGAGCTGCTGACTGCCACGCCACACGGGTTGGCGTGCTTAACGATAACGCAGGCCGGTTCGCTAAACTCTTTTACGCACTCCAGCGCCGCATCGGTATCAGCGATGTTGTTATAGGAAAGCGCTTTGCCCTGCACTTGCTGCGCTGTGGCGACGGAGGCTTCTTTAATATTCTCTTCTATATAGAAGGCGGCCTGCTGATGGCTGTTTTCGCCGTAACGCATATCCTGCTTCTTAATAAAGTTCAGGTTCAGGGTGCGAGGGAAGCGGCCAGCCGGCGCCTGGGTTTCACCATGGTAAGCGGGAACGAGGCTGCCGAAGTAGTTAGCGATCATGCCGTCGTAAGCGGCGGTATGCTCGAAAGCCTTAATGGCGAGATCGAAGCGAGTCTCAAGCGTGAGCGAGCCGTCGTTAGCGTCCAGCTCGCTAATAATGGCTTCGTAGTCGCTGCTCTTAACCACTATTGCGACATCTTTATGGTTCTTGGCGGCGGAGCGGACCATCGTCGGGCCGCCGATATCAATATTCTCTACCGCGTCTTCCAGCGTACAGCCTTCACGGGCTACCGTCTGCGCGAAGGGATACAGGTTCACTACCACCATATCAATAGGGGCGATGTCATGTTGCGCCATAATCGCATCATCCTGGCCCCGGCGACCGAGAATGCCGCCATGCACTTTGGGATGCAGTGTTTTGACGCGTCCATCCATCATTTCCGGGAAGCCCGTATAGTCAGAAACTTCCGTAACCGGCAGACCCGCCTCCGCCAGCAGGCGAGCCGTGCCGCCTGTAGAAAGCAGCTCGACGCCACGTTGGGAGAGCGCCTGGGCGAATTCGACGATACCGGCTTTATCAGAAACGCTGAGCAGAGCGCGGCGTACAGGACGACGTTGTTGCATGGTGTTAAATCCCCTGGATTTGGTTCATTGCAAAGAGCGTTAGCTGAATATTGCACATTTATTTTCGCAATTCTCAGCTAACGCCCCAGGTGGGGCGTCGCTGTCATCGGGATGGCATTGTAACGAAAACGTTTGCGTGGCGCTCGCAAAATTTCGGGTTTAGTGGGCTTTGTGGATAACTCTGTACATAAGAAGGTATAAAGCGGGGTTTTGCTGGGGAATGCAGCAGTCAGTCATTTTTATGTCATTTTCCTGTTGCGGTGAAAAGAGAACTCCCTATAATGCGCCTCCATCGACACGGCGCTGATGAGAAACATCACACAGCGACGGTGAGTCGGAAGAGAAAAAATCCTGAAATTAAGGGTTGACTCTGAAAGAGGAAAGCGTAATATACGCCACCTCGCGACAGCAGGCTGAA
>NZ_AWFX01000022.1 GCF_000463115.2 Franconibacter helveticus LMG 23732
GTGGCTTCTGTTTCTATCAGCTGTCCCTCCTGTTCAGCTACTGACGGGGTGGTGCGTAACGGCAAAAGCACCGCCGGACATCAGCGCTATCTCTGCTCTCACTGCCGTAAAACATGGCAACTGCAGTTCACTTACACCGCTTCTCAACCCGGTACGCACCAGAAAATCATTGATATGGCCATGAATGGCGTTGGATGCCGGGCAACTGCCCGCATTATGGGCGTTGGCCTCAACACGATTTTACGTCACTTAAAAAACTCAGGCCGCAGTCGGTAACCTCGCGCATACAGCCGGGCAGTGACGTCATCGTCTGCGCGGAAATGGACGAACAGTGGGGCTATGTCGGGGCTAAATCGCGCCAGCGCTGGCTGTTTTACGCGTATGACAGGCTCCGGAAGACGGTTGTTGCGCACGTATTCGGTGAACGCACTATGGCGACGCTGGGGCGTCTTATGAGCCTGCTGTCACCCTTTGACGTGGTGATATGGATGACGGATGGCTGGCCGCTGTATGAATCCCGCCTGAAGGGAAAGCTGCACGTAATCAGCAAGCGATATACGCAGCGAATTGAGCGGCATAACCTGAATCTGAGGCAGCACCTGGCACGGCTGGGACGGAAGTCGCTGTCGTTCTCAAAATCGGTGGAGCTGCATGACAAAGTCATCGGGCATTATCTGAACATAAAACACTATCAATAAGTTGGAGTCATTACC
>NZ_AWFX01000023.1 GCF_000463115.2 Franconibacter helveticus LMG 23732
CGGTGGAGCTGCATGACAAGGTCATCGGGCATTATCTGAACATAAAACACTATCAGTAAGTTGGAGTCATTACCATCATTTTTTCATGCATATTTTTCATGCCAGCCATATATTCCTGTGATGATGCCGATGAGTGCATATCTGACATTTTCATTTCCGAATGTTCAGCAGAAATGGCTGGCAGGGATAACATTAATATTACAAAAAGGGTGTTTTTGATTTTCATATAATAATTCCTTTCAGACAGGTACCGGTTAAGTGTAGCTGAGTCAGACAAAAAAGCCCCCTGACGGGGGGCAAAAATGTAGCAACGTTGTTTCAGGAAAATCTATCAGGGAAAAGGTAACAGCACGGATACTACCGTCGCATTCAGCCTGCATTGATCATGCGGCGGTGCGCTTCGGCCATGGCCTGATGTGGGCCGGATTGCCCGTTATTCATGAATTCATGGGCAACCGCTGCTCTTTCATGCTCATTCATCGCCGCGTAAGACGTTGACGGGACGGTCGTGGATACCGTGTTATTTCCCATCATCTTCTGATGACTTTCCACCATTTTCTGGTGCGCATCCGCCGAGCCGTTCGTCATGGTCTCATGAGCAATAATGGCCTGTTCATGCTGGTCCATACCGGTCATACGAGGAGCAGTCCCCTGGATCCCGACAGGAGCCGCAGCAGACTGCATCTGGTGAGCAGGAGCCTGTGCATTGTTGACGCGATCATGGATATTCACGGTTTCAGTGGCCCAGGCCGATGAAATTAAACCAAAGCCCAGCAAAGATGCTAATACGATATTTTTCATGATAACTCTCCATTTCTGAATTAGTGATGTCCGGGGAAGTACAACCGGTGTTTTCAGTTCCATAACTGAAACAAGTTCGGCAGCGTTTATTTCTCCGGAAGAGGGCTGGATATTCATTTCCTGGCGTACTCTGACGCCGGGTATTGATGAAGCAATCCAGCCTTCCTGATAAGTTGCACTAATTATATCGAATGGCTTCTGTTTGCTGCATGACAGGCTAATGACATCTTTGTCATTTACATCTTTATTTTCAGCATTGGGTTTCCGGGATCATTTTCTCCAGTCTGGGCACGGATAAGATAAAACGCGTGGAGCGTACGTCTGATTCCACCTGCACTCTTCCGTGATGTGCTTCCACGATTGACTTCACAATCGCAAGGCCGATGCCGCTGCCTTCTCCTTTTCGTTGTCTGGATGGATCCACCCGATAAAAACGGTCAAACAGCCTTGATAAATGTTCTTCAGGGATCGGTTTCCCTGGATTTTCAATCACAAGGTCAAAAAAGCTCTCCTGCTTTCTTATTGAGACGGTGATGGCCTGTCCCTCCGGGGTATAACGCAGGGCATTGGATAACAGATTATTGATCGCTCTTCTGAACATTTGTGGATCTCCCTCAACCAGGCAGGGCATCCCGTTAAATTTGAGCGTGATATTGCGTTCTTCGGCCCAGGCTTCGAAAAACTCGAAGACTTTCATGACTTCTGCTCTGAGGTCAAAACGGACCCTGTCAGGTATAAGCTGGTTATTGTCCGCCTGTGCCAGAAACAGCATGTCGCTGACCATTTTGGTCATCCGGTTATACTCTTCAAGACTGGAGTAGAGGACATCCTCAAGTTCCTTCTGGGTTCGATCCTGACTCAGTGCGATTTCAGTCTGCGTCACCAGATTGGTGATGGGTGTTCTGATCTCGTGCGCGATATCGGCAGAGAAATTGGCCTGGCGGGTAAAAACATCCTCAATCTTTCCAATCATATGATTGAACGAGATAACCAGCTGCTCCAGCTCAATGGGAACGCGTGTCGGTTCCAGCCGCGCATCAAGATTCTCGGAGGTGATGTTTTTAATGGCATTGCTGACATTACGAAGGGGCAGGTGCCCCTGACGGACAGCAATGCGAATGATCAGAACAATCAGCAGGCTTATCACGACGGCAATCGCAATCAGATTTTTTTTCAGCGCATCGAGGTAATGGAGATGGAAATTAATGGAGAGGCCAGTCAGCATGACATAGTTCTGCTGTTTGCCCTGAAATGTCGCCTGGCCAGAGGAGGCGATAATCCGGTACGTTTCCATCTTCATTCCGGACCCGGTATCCATCGCTCTCGCAGTATCCTCCACCGTCCAGAGAAAGACATCCCGTGCGCGGCTGTGCTCGCTAAAATCGGCTGAATTCACGGCCGGGCGTAGTGCTGCCCCCTGCGCAGAGCTGTACAGCACCTCACCCCGGGGATTGAGGAGCAAAAGGGCAACGTTGCGGTAGCTGGCGATCGATTCCTTTATTTTGCTTACTTTTTTTTCATCCGGATCTGCCGGGGACTGGAGTATACGGCTCAGTGTGGTGCTGATTTGTTGCAGATCGCTGACATCCTGCTCGGCAAAATGCTTTTCAACAGAATGCAGCATAAACCAGGTGAAGGCGATAAACGCCAGTATTGTGGACAGGCTGATAAAAAAGGTCAGCCGCAGAGCGAGTGAGAAAGGTCGTCTGGACGGTTTGCTATGCATCCGGGATCTCCAGCATGTAGCCCACGCCCCGCACTGTCTGGATCAGTTTTGTCCCGTAATCGTTGTCTATTTTAGCGCGGAGTCGCTTTACTGCGACATCAATCGCGTTAGTGTCGCTGTCAAAATTCATGTCCCAGACCTGAGAGGCAATCAGGGAGCGGGGAAGAACTTCTCCCTGATGGCGAATGAAGAATTCCAGCAAGCTGAACTCTTTACTGGTGAGCACAATGCGGTTCCCGGCGCGGCTGACTTTTCTGGATACGAGATCAACCGAGAGGTCAGCCACTTTAAGCTGGCTTTCCGTGATCATCGTGTTTCCCCGCCTGAGGAGGGTTCTTACCCGGGCGAGCAGTTCAGCAAACGCAAAGGGCTTCACCAGATAATCGTCCGCACCCAGCTCAAGTCCTTTGACCCTGTGTTCAATCGTGCCAAGGGCCGTCAGCAGTAATACCGGCATCCCCTTTCCGGCACTGCGCAGCATACGGATGATATCCCAGCCGTTTACATCAGGCAGCATGATATCCAGGATGACTAAATCATACTCGGCTGTCATGGCAAGATGATATCCGGTCAGACCATTATCAGCGTGATCCACGACGAACCCCGCCTCTGTCAGCCCCTTGCTGAGATATTCACCTGTTTTAATTTCGTCTTCAACGATTAATATTTTCATCATGCTCCCCGGCTGGCTGCTAATGTCATTTTATTGCGCCCACGATCGTTATCAACGGATTACAGCAAAAATGACAACATTGTCATTATCCTGTCACCCGGCAAACAGAGAGCGTTCGGTAAAGTATCCCTATCAATACTCTGGACTTCGTTTGAACCATTTACCAGGTCTGCCTGTACGAGAAGCGTTATGTTCAAATTAAAATTACTCAGCATCAGTACCATATTCATCCTGGCTGGTTGTGTTTCTCTGGCACCTGAATATCAGCGTCCGCCAGCTCCGGTTCCCCAGCAGTTTTCATTGTCTAAAAACAGTCTGACGCCTGCGGTAAACAGCTATCAGGATACGGGCTGGCGAAACTTTTTTGTCGATCCCCAGGTCAGCAGGCTGATCGGTGAAGCCCTGAATAATAACCGTGATTTGAGAATGGCTGCCCTGAAGGTTGAAGAGGCCCGGGCCCAGTTCAACGTCACGGATGCAGATCGTTATCCCCAACTGAATGCCTCATCCGGGATCACATACAACGGTGGTCTGAAAGGTGACAAGCCGACCACACAGGAGTACGACGCGGGTCTGGAGCTCAGCTATGAGCTCGATTTTTTTGGCAAACTTAAGAACATGAGTGAGGCTGATCGCCAGAACTACTTTGCCAGCGAAGAAGCCCGTCGTGCCGTACACATCCTGCTGGTCTCCAACGTTTCACAGAGCTATTTCAGCCAGCAACTGGCGTACGAACAACTCCGTATTGCGCGGGAAACGCTGAAAAATTATGAACAGTCTTATGCATTCGTTGAGCAACAACTGGTGACCGGGAGTACGAACGTTCTGGCGCTTGAACAAGCCAGGGGGCAAATCGAAAGTACCCGCGCCGAAATAGCCAAACGAGAAGGCGATCTGGCTCAGGCAAACAATGCCCTGCAACTGGTGCTGGGAACGTACCGCGCAGTTCCGTCAGAAAAAGGGATTAAAGGTGGGGAGATCGCACCAGTAAAATTGCCACCAAATCTGTCGTCACAAATATTGCTGCAGCGTCCGGATATTATGGAAGCGGAATACCAGTTGAAAGCGGCTGATGCCAATATTGGCGCAGCGCGAGCGGCTTTTTTCCCGTCCATTACCCTGACCAGTGGTCTCTCCTCAAGCAGTACGGAGCTGTCCAGCCTCTTTACGTCAGGAAGTGGAATGTGGAATTTTATTCCTAAAATTGAAATTCCTATATTTAATGCTGGCAGGAACAAAGCCAATCTGAAGCTGGCTGAAATTCGCCAGCAACAGTCCGTGGTTAATTACGAACAAAAAATTCAGTCAGCCTTTAAGGATGTTTCCGACACGCTTGCGCTGCGCGACAGCCTTAGCCAGCAACTTGAGTCACAGCAGCGTTATCTTGATTCACTTCAGATAACTCTACAGCGTGCCAGAGGATTGTATGCAAGTGGTGCTGTCAGTTACATCGAAGTGCTGGATGCAGAACGTTCCCTCTTCGCGACGCAGCAAACCATTCTCGATCTTACCTATTCCCGACAGGTTAACGAAATTAATCTGTTTACCGCGCTGGGTGGCGGTTGGGTAGAGTAAATTTATTCAATTAATCAGGAAATTAAAATGCGTAATTCACTTAAAGCCGTTTTATTTGGTGCCTTCTCTGTCATGTTTTCTGCCGGTCTTCATGCTGAAACACATCAGCATGGCGATATGAATGCTGCCAGTGATGCTTCGGTACAGCAGGTTATCAAGGGCACCGGTATCGTTAAAGACATTGATATGAATAGTAAAAAGATTACCATTTCGCACGAAGCAATCCCGGCGGTGGGCTGGCCTGCAATGACCATGCGCTTCACTTTTGTTAATGCAGACGACGCTATCAATGCCCTGAAAACCGGCAACCATGTCGATTTCTCGTTTATTCAGCAGGGCAATATCTCCTTACTCAAAAGCATTAACGTTACGCAATCCTGATTAACAGTCCGGAGCGAATACATCCAGTGCGCCTGAACATTCATTATGGGATTACTGTGAATGAATGATCGTGCGCATATGCCAGGTGTTTTGATTTTTCAGCGAGAAATTGTATGGCTTCTTTAAAGATAAAATATGCTGCAATAATTATCAGCAGCCTCATAGCAGGGGGGCTGATATCGGTTACTGCCTGGCAGTATTTAAACTCATCACAAAAAACAGTACCAGCAGAACAAAAGGCACCGGAGAAAAAGGTACTTTTCTGGTATGACCCTATGAAACCGGATACCAAATTTGATAAACCCGGAAAATCGCCCTTTATGGATATGGACCTGGTGCCAAAATATGCTGATGACAGTGGCGATAAAAGCAGTGGCGGGATCCGTATCGACCCAACCCAGGTTCAGAATCTGGGATTAAAAACGCAAAAAGTCACGCGAGGAATGCTGAATTATTCTCAGACAATCCCGGCTAATGTCAGCTATAACGAGTATCAGTTTGTTATTGTGCAGGCGCGTTCTGACGGGTTTGTCGAAAAAGTCTACCCCATGACGATTGGCGATCATGTGAAGAAGGGGACGCCACTTATCGATATTACCATTCCGGACTGGGTGGAAGCACAGAGCGAATTCCTTCTGTTATCCAGCACCGGTGGTACTTCCACGCAAATTAAAGGCGTTCTGGAACGGCTTCGCCTGGCAGGTATGCCGGAAGAGGATATTCAGAGACTGCGTTCTACCCGGAGCATTCAGACCCGTTTTACCATTAAAGCACCTATTGATGGTGTCATTACTGCATTTGACCTGCGCACCGGCATGAATATTTCGAAAGATAAGGTGGTGGCTCAGATTCAGGGAATGGACCCGGTCTGGATCAGCGCTGCAGTGCCAGAATCTATCGCATATCTGCTGAAAGATACGTCGCAGTTTGAAATTTCGGTACCGGCTTATCCGGATAAAACATTCCATGTCGAAAAATGGAACATTCTTCCCAGCGTGGATCAGACAACCCGTACGCTTCAGGTCCGTCTCCAGGTTTCTAATAAGGATGAGTTTCTCAAGCCGGGCATGAATGCCTATCTGAAACTGAATACCAAGAGCCAGGAGATGCTGCTGATACCAAGCCAGGCCGTTATCGATACCGGCAAAGAACAGCGCGTGATTACTGTTGATGATGAAGGCAAGTTTGTGCCGAAACAGATCCACGTTCTGCATGAATCACAGCAACAGTCCGGCATCGGTTCCGGCCTGAATGAAGGCGATACCGTGGTGGTCAGTGGCCTGTTCCTCATTGACTCCGAAGCCAATATTACGGGCGCGCTGGAACGTATGCGCCACCCTGAAAAAACAGAAAGCAGTATGCCAGCAATGTCTGACCAGCCTGTAAATATGCATTCAGGGCACTGAGGAGACGACGATGATTGAATGGATTATCCGGCGCTCTGTCGCCAACCGTTTCCTGGTCATGATGGGGGCCCTGTTTCTCAGCATCTGGGGTACATGGACGATTATTAACACGCCGGTCGATGCCTTGCCTGACCTGTCAGATGTGCAGGTCATTATCAAAACCAGCTATCCCGGCCAGGCCCCGCAGATTGTAGAAAACCAGGTCACCTATCCACTTACCACCACCATGCTGTCCGTACCTGGCGCAAAAACCGTGCGTGGTTTTTCACAGTTCGGGGATTCGTATGTGTATGTCATTTTTGAAGACGGCACCGATCTGTACTGGGCCCGTTCCCGCGTGCTGGAATATCTGAATCAGGTTCAGGGAAAACTGCCTGCCGGTGTGAGTTCTGAAATCGGTCCTGATGCCACGGGTGTGGGCTGGATTTTTGAATATGCCCTTGTCGATCGCAACGGAAAACACGACCTTTCAGAACTGCGCTCTCTGCAGGACTGGTTCCTGAAATTTGAGCTGAAAACCATCCCGAACGTGGCTGAGGTCGCTTCGGTTGGCGGCGTGGTGAAACAGTACCAGATTCAGGTCAATCCGGTAAAACTGTCCCAGTACGGTATCAGCCTGCCCGAAGTGAAACAGGCACTTGAATCGTCTAACCAGGAGGCCGGTGGCTCATCCGTTGAAATGGCCGAAGCGGAGTATATGGTCCGTGCCAGCGGTTATCTTCAGAGCATTGATGATTTTAATAACATCGTCCTGAAAACAGGTGAGAACGGCGTGCCGGTTTATCTGCGGGATGTTGCCCGCGTGCAGACCGGGCCCGAAATGAGGCGTGGTATTGCCGAGCTGAACGGCCAGGGAGAAGTCGCTGGCGGCGTGGTGATCCTGCGGTCGGGTAAAAATGCGCGCGACGTTATCACGGCAGTGAGGGATAAACTGGAGACGCTGAAGGCCAGCCTGCCGGAAGGCGTTGAAATCGTGACCACCTACGATCGCAGCCAGTTAATCGACCGGGCGATTGATAACCTCAGTTCCAAACTTCTGGAAGAGTTTATCGTGGTGGCCATCGTCTGTGCTCTGTTCCTGTGGCACGTACGTTCTGCCCTGGTGGCGATTATCTCTCTGCCGCTTGGCCTGTGTATCGCCTTTATCGTCATGCACTTCCAGGGACTGAACGCCAATATCATGTCGCTGGGAGGGATAGCGATTGCCGTCGGTGCGATGGTGGATGCCGCCATTGTGATGATTGAAAATGCGCACAAACGGCTTGAGGAGTGGGATCATCAGCATCCGGGTGAGCAGATTGACAACGCCACCCGCTGGAAGGTGATTACCGACGCCTCCGTGGAAGTGGGACCCGCGTTGTTCATTAGCCTGCTGATCATCACCCTGTCCTTTATTCCTATCTTTACCCTGGAAGGGCAGGAAGGTCGTCTGTTTGGCCCGCTGGCATTCACGAAAACGTACTCCATGGCGGGAGCGGCCGCACTGGCCATCATCGTCATTCCTATTCTGATGGGATTCTGGATCCGGGGGAAAATTCCTGCCGAGACAAGTAACCCCCTGAACCGGGTGCTGATCAAAGCGTATCATCCTTTGCTGCTGCGGGTCCTCCACTGGCCAAAAACAACCCTGCTGGTTGCGGCCTTGTCCATTTTCACGGTTATCTGGCCACTGAGTCAGGTGGGCGGTGAATTTCTGCCGAAGATTAACGAGGGCGATCTGCTGTATATGCCGTCGACCTTGCCTGGCGTCTCTCCGGCAGAAGCTGCAGCGCTCCTGCAGACAACAGACAAGTTAATCAAAAGCGTTCCTGAAGTGGCTTCTGTATTTGGCAAGACCGGTAAAGCAGAGACCGCAACGGATTCCGCGCCGCTCGAAATGGTGGAAACCACGATCCAGCTCAAACCTGAGGATCAGTGGCGTCCCGGCATGACAATTGACAAGATTATTGATGAACTCGACAGGACAGTCCGTTTACCGGGTCTGGCAAACCTCTGGGTGCCGCCTATCCGTAACCGTATTGATATGCTCTCAACCGGGATCAAAAGCCCGATAGGTATCAAAGTGTCCGGGACTGTTCTGTCCGATATCGACGCGACGGCGCAGAGTATCGAGGCGGTAGCCAAAACCGTGCCTGGCGTGGTGTCTGTCCTGGCTGAGCGACTTGAGGGCGGGCGCTACATCGATATCGATATCAACCGGGAGAAAGCCTCCCGCTACGGGATGACGGTAGGTGATGTCCAGCTGTTCGTCTCTTCAGCAATCGGAGGTGCTATGGTGGGTGAGACGGTTGAAGGGGTGGCCCGGTACCCTATTAACATTCGCTACCCGCAGGATTACCGAAACAGTCCGCAGGCGCTGAAACAGATGCCGATCCTGACCCCGATGAAGCAGCAGATCACGCTGGGCGATGTCGCGGATATTAACGTCGTTTCTGGACCAACCATGCTGAAAACCGAAAATGCCCGGCCAGCCAGCTGGATTTATGTTGATGCCCGCGGCAGGGACATGGTGTCGGTGGTTAACGACATTAAGACGGCCATCAGCGAGAAAGTGAAACTGAGACCGGGAACCAGTGTGGCATTCTCCGGACAGTTTGAACTGCTTGAGCATGCCAACAAGAAACTGAAGCTGATGGTGCCGATGACGGTGATGATCATTTTCATCCTGTTGTATCTGGCATTCCGCCGGGTTGACGAAGCCCTGCTGATCCTGATGAGCCTGCCGTTCGCCCTGGTTGGCGGAATATGGTTCCTGTACTGGCAGGGCTTCCATATGTCAGTGGCGACCGGAACCGGGTTTATCGCCCTGGCCGGGGTGGCAGCAGAGTTTGGCGTGGTCATGCTGATGTATCTGCGTCATGCCATTGAAGCGCACCCGGAATTGTCCCGTAAAGAGACGTTCACACCGGAAGGTCTTGATGAAGCCCTCTATCATGGTGCCGTACTGCGTGTCCGGCCGAAAGCCATGACCGTGGCGGTGATCATTGCGGGTCTGCTGCCAATACTCTGGGGAACCGGCGCAGGTTCAGAAGTCATGAGCCGTATTGCTGCGCCAATGATTGGTGGGATGATCACGGCTCCGCTGCTGTCCCTGTTCATTATTCCTGCCGCCTACAAATTAATCTGGCTGCGCAGACATAAAAAAAGCGTGTCATAACCCTGAAAGGGCGCCCCCAGTGGGCGTCCTTCTGCACTGATTCACCCTGACGTCAGGGTTTATATCGATAATATACAGAGGTGAGTATGAAAAAAGTGGTTCTAATGGCCCTGGCTCTCGGCCTGTCACTGCCTGCAATGGCGAGTGAAAAAGTCATTGATATGTACAAATCTGAAAACTGTGGCTGTTGTTCCCTGTGGGGCAAAGCGATGGAAAAAGACGGGTTCGAAGTGCGAACTCACGTCATGAATGATCAGGCGCTGTCAGCCCTGAAAGAAAAGCATGCTGTTCCTGCTGGACTACGAAGTTGTCATACCGCGGTTGTAGGTAATTTGATCATTGAAGGCCATGTGCCTGCGGCAACGATACATAAGGCCATGCAGTCTGGTTCGGGTATATACGGTCTCGCCACCCCCGGTATGCCAGCAGGAAGTCCGGGAATGGAGATGGGGGCCCGAAAAGAGGCTTACGATGTTATCGCATTCTCACCGGAGGGCAGTAAAAAAGTCTTCCAGCGAATCGAATAGTCAGCGGAACGGCTGATAACGGGACGCCGGCAGCAGGCACTCTTATGCCGGCGGCATTCGTGGTAATCGCATCCATGACATATCCTGAAGACAGAAAATGCTTCAGATATGCATAAGGAGAGTTACTGTGAAAAATGACAATGCAGTGGAACATAACAACCAGACTGCTTCTGAGCAGACATCATCCCCGGACGAGAGTCACGCATTGCATAAGGTGAGAGATCCCGTGTGCGGGATGGTCATCCTGCCTGACAAGGCGCACAGCAGCATTCGATACCAGGACCATCAGCTTTATTTCTGCTCCGCCAGCTGTGAGAGCAAATTTAAAGCCCATCCCGATCATTATTTTACCGAAGATGCCAGTGAACATCACCATCACCACGACCACCATGAAGTCAGCCCTGATAAGATAAAACAGTCTCACCGCCAGGCGGAGAAAGAGATTTCTGAAGGTGTGTGGACATGTCCGATGCATCCGGAGATACGCCGTAGTGGTCCCGGAAGCTGTCCTGTCTGTGGAATGGCACTGGAGCCGCTCGTAGCTACGGCATCCACGGGGACGAGTGATGAACTTCGCGACATGACAAGACGCTTCTGGCTGGGGTTGTTGCTGGCGTTTCCGGTTCTGATACTCGAAATGGGTTCTCATCTGTTTCCCGCTTTGAGGAATACAGTACCGCCACAGTACAACACATGGCTGCAGTTACTTCTGGCCTCTCCTGTCGTTTTGTGGTGTGGCTGGCCATTCTTCGCCCGGGCCGGAATGTCGTTACGTAACCGCTCCCTGAATATGTTTACCCTTGTTGCAATGGGGACCGGCGTAGCCTGGGTTTACAGCGTCATTGCAACCGTCTTCCCCTCCTGGTTTCCTGCATCGTTCAGAAACATGGATGGCCTGGTGGCCATTTATTTTGAAGCCGCAGCTGTTATTACGGTGCTTGTTCTGCTGGGACAGGTCCTTGAATTGCGGGCAAGGGAACAAACCTCAGGTGCCATTACTGCGCTTCTTAACCTTGCCCCCAAAACCGCCAGGCGGCTGGATCAAGACGGTCATGAAACGGATATTAATGCGGAAGATGTCCTGCCTGGCGATAAGCTCCGCATCAGACCTGGAGAGAGTATTCCGGTCGACGGTATCGTGGTCGAAGGCAAAACAACCGTTGATGAATCGATGGTGACCGGGGAATCTATGCCTGTTACCAAAACGGAGGGTGACCCTGTCATCGGGGGGACCATTAA
Organism: Franconibacter helveticus LMG 23732; assembly: GCF_000463115.2. GTDB lineage: Bacteria > Pseudomonadota > Gammaproteobacteria > Enterobacterales > Enterobacteriaceae > Franconibacter > Franconibacter helveticus. The sequence goes on from NZ_AWFX01000023.1 coordinate 11,486, forward strand.
TCAGACAGGTAGTCTTATCATCCGTGCAGAGAAAGTCGGTGATGAAACGATGCTCTCACGAATTGTTCAGATGGTCGCTGATGCACAGCGTTCGCGGGCCCCCATCCAGAGAATGGCTGACAGCGTTTCAGGCTGGTTTGTTCCTCTGGTGATACTTATCGCGGTTGTTGCTTTCATGATCTGGTCTGTCTGGGGGCCCGAGCCCAGGATGGCGCACGGTCTCATTGCGGCTGTGTCGGTCCTGATTATTGCCTGTCCCTGCGCGCTGGGGCTGGCCACGCCGATGTCGATAATGGTGGGGGTGGGCAAAGGAGCCCAGGCCGGGGTGTTAATCAAGAATGCCGAAGCCCTTGAGCGTCTTGAAAAAGTGGACACGCTGGTTGTCGACAAAACAGGCACGCTCACGGAAGGTTCGCCGACGGTGACAGGGATTATCAGTCTCAATCCGGGTGGGGAAACATCTCTTTTGCGTGTAACGGCCGCAGTGGAAAAAGGCTCGCAGCATCCGCTGGGTATGGCAGTAGTTAAAGCAGCACAGGAAAAGGGGATCGCAATACCCGCAGTCACTCATTTCAATGCGCCGTCGGGTAAAGGTGTCTCAGGCGATGTCGAAGGTCAACGGGTTGTTATTGGTAATGAACTGGCTATGCAGGAAAACAGTATCGTTATTGATAATCAAAAGGCCGTTGCGGATACGTTGCGGATGGAAGGCGCTACCGTTATCTATGTGGCCACAGACGGGCACCTTGCAGGCCTGATAGCTATCTCGGATCCCGTGAAAGCAACCACGCCGGATGCGCTTAAAGCTTTGCGTCAGGCGGGGATCCGCATCGTTATGCTCACCGGGGATAACCAGCTTACCGCTGAAGCAGTCGCACGGAAACTGGGAATAGATGAGGTTGAAGCCGGGATTCTGCCGGATGGCAAAAAAGCAGTGATAACCCGACTGAAAGCGTCTGGCCATGTGGTTGCGATGGCCGGAGACGGTGTGAATGATGCCCCGGCGCTGGCAGCGGCTGACGTGGGTATAGCCATGGGAACGGGTACAGATGTGGCAATTGAAAGTGCCGGAGTCACCCTTCTCAAAGGCGACTTGATGATACTGAACAGGGCCCGTCATCTGTCAGAAATCACCATGAAAAATATCCGACAGAATCTGTTTTTTGCATTTATCTACAACGCACTTGGCGTGCCTGTGGCTGCAGGTCTGCTTTATCCTGTGTATGGAATACTGCTGTCGCCAGTTATTGCGGCGGCGGCCATGGCTCTTTCCTCCGTCAGCGTCATTGTGAATGCGTTGCGTCTGAAAAGTGTCAGGCTCGGGAAATAACACTGAGTGAAGGGGCTGTTACGAACAGAAGGAGTCCAGTATGAAAAGTACCACCTATGCGCTTATTGCTGTCGCCGCGATCGCGGCATTTGCCCTCCTGCGCGAACACTGGTCACATGTGGCAGGTTACTGGCCATATCTGTTATTGCTGGTCTGCCCGCTAATGCATCTTTTCCACGGCCACGGAGGGCATGGAGATCATCAACATCAAGGAAGTGAAAACGATAAAAAAAATTAATCCGGCAGACGGGGCCGCGTCGCGGCCCCGTTATCAGTCCAGGTATCGTTCGTAGTCTCTGGCATGCGCAAAGGCATGCTGTTCAAGTTTGTTATCAGCGGGTGCCGCTGCCCGGAACGCCAGTGAGTTAACAGGATTGTTATTGATGACCAGCTCGTAATGCAGATGAGGACCGGATGAACGTCCGCTGTTACCGGATAACGCAATAGCGTCTCCCCGGGTAACCCTGGCCCCTTTAGTAACGAGTATTTTATTGAGGTGGAGATAGCGAGTTTTAACACCGGCTTTTCCCGTTACTTCAACAAAATATCCCATGGTACTGTTGTATTCGGCCCGGGTGATTTTTCCGTCGATGACGCTGACTATTTTCGTGTTCATGGGCATGGAATAATCAATGCCATTATGGGGACTCACTTTTCCCGATACCGGGTTAAGTCTTGCAGGATTGAAAGGCGAACTGAGTCTTGCTGTGGCCGGTAACGGATAATCGAGACTGCCTTTCCCGGAAGTATCGGAAAGGTTATAGAACTTTTTATCTGATATACGATACGCCGTGTAATTAAATGAACCGGACGTAAATTTATAGGCCACGACACGTGATTTTCCCGCTTTCTTTTGCAGTACGAGTTTTAATGATTCATTTTTTTTCAAATGCCGCAGATTAAACCGGGAAGGCAAGGAGCGCTGAAGAGTAGCGATCTCGTTCGATTCCAGCCCCGAGCGGGTGGCTGAAAGGTAGGCATTTTCTTTTACGACATCGGTAGAATACATTTACTGGAATTCGCCGTTAGCATGAACACTGCGGCGTATGCTAGGGGTTTTCAGGAGGCGTGTCATCTGTCAGTTAATCGGGAGCACCGTTGATGGTCGTCATTTTTGTAACATATCTTGTTTCCCGTTTGCTCCTGAAGCTCTGGGAACTGTATGACCAGCCCGACGGTGATGATTAACGGGACTGAAACAGGTTACGGCAGAGCAATATGGGGCTCATGTCCTGCTACGTAACCCGTCAGTAAAGCCCTGCTGCGCACCTGACGCTAAGCACTAACCCGCCTGCAGTTACCTGGTCGAATACAGCCCGCGAAGCTTTCTTGCCTGCGTCTGATGTGCTTCCGCACCGGCATTATTGACCTGCTCATGCACGAGAGCGGCTTTTTCTCCGGCATTCAGTTCGTTAAAAGAAGAAGACGAGGTCTTTGAATTTGCATCACTGCCGGACAGCATTTTTTTATGTTCCTCAATCATTTTCTGATGCGCATAGGACGCGCTGTTGTTCATAAATGAATGAGCAACAATGGCCCTTTCATGTTCATTCATTTCAGAGAATGAGGGCGTGTTGTTTTTATTAACCCTGTCCGGTAAGTTTTCATGCGTCGAGGAGTTCACATGACTGACGGCTGAGGCATTATTAACAAATCGATGTGCTTCATGGGCAATATCACTGGACTGAGCAAAAGCTGCCCCACAAAATAAAGCTGTAAACGCAGTGGTCGTGATTAATATATTCATGTGTAATTACCTTCTGAGGTACATAAAAGATGTCCTTATGATCATATATAAAAATAATCAACCTGTGGGGAAGATGACGTAAATGTAATACAGCTATGTACATTACACGATTGTAATGAATTTGTTTCTTAAGGTGTGCTAGATTCATTTCATTGTAAGTGGATGAACCAGTAATTTAATTTAAATCGGTTCTCGAATTCTGTCAGTAACCATACTTTAAATAAGGGGATGCGCATGCTGTTGAAAACGTCTCGACGAACTTTCCTGAAGGGGTTAACCCTCTCTGGCGTAGCCGGAAGTCTTGGCGTATGGAGTTTCAATGCGCGTTCCAGTCTGAGCCTGCCAGTTGCCGCATCCCTGCAGGGTACTCAGTTTGACCTGACCATTGGTGAAACGGCCGTCAATATCACGGGCAGTGAGCGTCAGGCCAAAACAATCAATGGAGGCCTGCCGGGGCCCGTTCTTCGCTGGAAAGAAGGTGACACCATTACCCTGAAGGTCAAAAACCGTCTTAATGAACAGACGTCCATTCACTGGCACGGCATTATTCTTCCGGCCAATATGGATGGTGTTCCGGGGCTGAGTTTTATGGGCATAGAGCCTGATGATACCTACGTTTACACCTTTAAGGTTAAGCAGAACGGGACTTACTGGTACCACAGCCATTCCGGTCTGCAGGAACAGGAGGGGGTATACGGTGCCATTATCATCGATGCCAGGGAGCCAGAACCGTTTGCTTACGATCGTGAGCATGTGGTCATGTTGTCTGACTGGACCGATGAAAATCCTCACAGCCTGCTGAAAAAATTAAAAAAACAGTCGGATTACTACAATTTCAATAAACCAACCGTTGGCTCTTTTTTCCGCGACGTGAATACCAGGGGGCTGTCAGCCACCATTGCCGATCGGAAAATGTGGGCTGAAATGAAAATGAATCCGACTGACCTCGCGGATGTCAGTGGCTACACCTACACCTATCTCATGAACGGGCAGGCCCCGCTGAAAAACTGGACCGGACTGTTCCGTCCCGGTGAAAAGATACGCTTACGGTTTATCAACGGCTCGGCAATGACCTATTTCGATATCCGTATCCCCGGGCTGAAAATGACGGTCGTGGCTGCAGATGGCCAGTATGTAAACCCGGTTACCGTTGACGAATTCAGGATTGCCGTTGCCGAAACCTATGATGTCATTGTGGAGCCTCAGGGTGAGGCCTATACCATCTTCGCACAATCCATGGACAGGACCGGTTACGCTCGAGGGACACTGGCCACGAGAGAGGGGTTAAGTGCTGCCGTTCCCCCCCTCGATCCCCGTCCTCTGTTGACCATGGAAGATATGGGTATGGGGGGAATGGGACATGATATGGCAGGAATGGACCACAGCCAGATGGGAGGCATGGATAACAGCGGAGAGATGATGTCTATGGACGGTGCTGACCTTCCGGATAGCGGGACATCCTCCGCGCCCATGGATCACAGCAGCATGGCCGGTATGGATCATTCCCGGATGGCCGGAATGCCGGGTATGCAAAGTCATCCTGCGTCAGAAACGGATAACCCACTGGTTGATATGCAGGCGATGAGCGTCTCTCCGAAATTAAATGATCCGGGTATTGGTCTTCGAAATAACGGAAGAAAGGTTCTCACGTACGCGGATTTGAAAAGCCGCTTTGAGGATCCTGACGGACGTGAACCTGGCCGTACCATAGAACTGCATTTAACCGGCCACATGGAAAAGTTTGCCTGGTCATTTAACGGAATCAAGTTTTCAGATGCCGCACCGGTGCTGCTGAAATACGGTGAGCGGCTCAGGATCACGCTGATCAACGATACCATGATGACTCACCCCATTCACCTGCATGGTATGTGGAGCGATCTGGAAGATGAAAACGGTAATTTCATGGTTCGTAAACACACAATAGATGTTCCCCCTGGTACAAAACGCAGTTACAGAGTGACAGCAGATGCGCTTGGCCGCTGGGCGTATCACTGCCATTTGCTCTATCACATGGAAATGGGAATGTTTCGTGAAGTCCGGGTGGAGGAATGATGCGAATGAAGAGAAATTTGAAGGCCATACCTGTTCTGGTCGCCGGTTTGTTTACCTCACAGCTTTCTATTGCGGCGGGCTCCGTCTCTGCAGATCCCCACGCCGGGCACGACATGTCTGCCATGCAGATGCCAGCAGATGAGAATTTCACTGAGATGACGTCAATGGAGCCCATTGTAACTGAGAGCAGAACGCCAATTCCGCCTGTTACCGATGCCGACCGGAAGGCTGCATTCGGCAATTTACAGGGGCATGCGATTCACGACAGTGCGATTAATTATCTGGTTCTGCTGGATCAACTGGAATGGCAACGGTCGGATAACACCAACAATTTCAGCTGGAGTGTTAACAGCTGGATTGGAGGCGACACAGATCGGATTTGGCTAAAGAGTGAAGGTGAACGAAGCAATGGGGAAACGGAGGCGGCTGAAGCGCAGTTACTCTGGGGACATGCGGTTGGCCCATGGTGGGATTTGGTTGCGGGTGTCAGGCAGGATTTCAGACCTGCTTCTGCCCGGACCTGGGCTGCTGTCGGTTTTCAGGGGCTGGCACTCTATAATTTTGAGTCTGAAATTACGGGTTTTGTCAGTAATGGCGGAAAAGCAGCCCTTCGTCTGGGAGGAGAATACGACGTTTTACTGACTAACCGGCTCATACTCCAGCCATCCTATGAGGTGAATTTCTACAGTCAGGATGATGAATCGCGGGGTCGCGGCAGGGGACTGACTGACACAGAGCTGGGGCTCCGGCTGCGCTATGAAATACGCCGTGAGTTTGCACCCTATATAGGCGTTTCCTGGAATCAACTTTACGGGAAAACATCCGATATGGCGAAAAGAGAAGGTGAGAAAGACCATCAGGTAGTATTCCTGGCGGGAGCCAGAATCTGGTTTTAACGCACTGATATAAAACACTCAACTAAACAGGTAAATAAAATGTCGATTTTAAATAAAGCCATTCTTACAGGTGGCCTCGTTATGGGCGTTGCTTTCTCTGCTATGGCCCATCCGGAATTAAAAAGCTCTGTGCCACAGGCTGATTCAGCCGTAGCGGCCCCGGAAAAGATTCAGCTTAATTTCTCGGAAAATCTGACCGTGAAATTCTCAGGTGCAAAATTAACGATGACGGGTATGAAAGGCATGTCGTCACATTCTCCGATGCCGGTCGCGGCAAAAGTGGCGCCAGGCGCTGACCCTAAATCGATGGTCATTATTCCGCGAGAGCCTTTACCCGCTGGCACTTATCGTGTTGACTGGCGCGCGGTTTCTTCAGATACGCACCCTATTACCGGTAATTACACCTTTACAGTGAAGTAATATTATGAACGACCTGATTATGATTGTTATTCGTTTTCTTCTTTATCTGGATTTGATGGTAATATTTGGATTGCCATTTTTTCAGATATATGGAATAAGCGGTGTCAGACATGAAACCTATAACCTGACTAATTTCAGGTCGTTTATAACCTTTGCTGTTGTTACAGGCATCATTCTTACTGGCATTAATATGCTCCTGGTATCTAATGCCATGAGTGGAGTAACTGACCTCAGAGAATTATCCATCCATGTTATCGAGATGGTGATAGAAGAAACTGATGTGGGTATTAGCTGGATTGTCAGGCTCTGTGCCCTGTTTACCACACTCGGTGCTTTGTTCCTTTACACTAATAAGAGAGTATTGTCCTGCCTGCTGATGACGATGAGTGGGGGCGTGGCGCTGGCTACACTTGCCTGGGGAGGACACGCCATTATGCATGACGGTCTGCATTACTATCTCCATTTACTGAGCGATCTGACCCATCTCGGCGCTGCAGGTGCCTGGACAGGTGCTCTGGTTGCATTTGCTATCCTGCTGATGCGCAGAAACGAGCATAATGCACAGAGCGTCATTGTGATATCTGACTCCCTGGCAAAATTTGCCACGGCAGGAACGGTGATTGTTGTAGCCCTGATCCTGAGTGCGCTGGTCAACTATCTGTATATTGCTGAGGGTAACTTAACTCCCTTATTCAACAGTTCCTGGGGGAGGATATTGCTTGCCAAGACGGCTCTGTTTGTTCTGATGCTTCTTCTGGCTGCAGCAAACCGGTTTCACCTGGGTCCCCGGCTTGAAGTTATGGTCAGGGAAGGGAATTATGATCGCAGCGTTGCCCTGATGCGAAACAGCATCCTGACAGAATTCGTTGTTGCGATTATCATTCTGGGCGCCGTAGCGTGGCTCGGAATGCTTGCTCCGTCTCAGGTCAGCTAGGGGACAGCCAAAGCTCATGCGTGAGATTTTTACTTTCATATCAGCGAGTTGACCATGCAGCGTATTTTAATCGTTGAAGACGAACAAAAAACAGGTCGTTACCTGCAGCAGGGACTGGTTGAGGAAGGCTATCAGGCCGATCTCTTTAATAATGGCCGCGATGGTCTCGGGGCCGCGTCGAAGGGACAGTATGATTTGATAATACTGGACGTGATGCTGCCTTTCCTCGACGGGTGGCAAATCATCAGCGCACTGAGGGAGTCCGGGCACGAAGAACCGGTCCTGTTTTTAACCGCAAAGGACAACGTGCGGGACAAAGTGAAAGGACTGGAGCTTGGCGCAGATGACTACCTGATTAAGCCCTTTGATTTTACGGAGCTGGTTGCACGTGTAAGAACCCTACTGCGCCGGGCACGCTCGCAGGCCGCAACAGTCTGCACCATCGCCGATATGACCGTTGATATGGTGCGCCGGACCGTGATCCGTTCGGGGAAGAAGATCCATCTCACCGGTAAAGAATACGTTCTGCTTGAGTTGCTGCTGCAACGCACCGGAGAAGTGTTACCCAGGAGTCTTATCTCGTCCCTGGTCTGGAACATGAATTTTGACAGTGATACGAATGTGATTGATGTCGCCGTGAGACGTCTGAGAAGTAAAATTGATGATGACTTTGAGCCAAAACTGATCCATACCGTTCGCGGTGCCGGATATGTCCTGGAGATCAGAGAAGAGTGAGGTTCAAAATTTCCCTGACCACACGCCTGAGCCTGATTTTTTCTGCGGTGATGCTTACGGTATGGTGGTTATCAAGTTTTATCCTGATTAGCACCCTTAATGGCTATTTCGATAATCAGGACCGCGATTTTCTGACAGGTAAACTTCAGCTCACCGAAGAGTTTCTTAAAACAGAGACGTTCAGGAACAAAACGGATATTAAGTCATTATCAGAAAAAATAAACGATGCGATGGTGGGGCACAATGGCTTATTCATTTCTATAAAAAACATGGAAAATGAAAAAATTGTTGAACTCTATGCCAAAAATTCTGTTGTTCCAGCGGTCCTGCTTAATAAGTCGGGTGATATTCTCGACTATATGATCCAGACGGAAGAAAATAACACCGTGTACCGCAGTATCTCGCGGCGGGTTGCCGTGACGCCGGAACAGGGTAAAAGCAAACATGTCATCATTACGGTTGCCACGGATACTGGGTATCACACCCTGTTTATGGACAAACTCAGTACCTGGCTGTTCTGGTTCAATATCGGTCTGGTCTTTATTTCTGTTTTTCTGGGCTGGCTGACCACACGTATTGGTCTGAAACCGCTACGGGAAATGACCAGTCTGGCTTCCTCCATGACCGTACACAGCCTGGATCAGCGTCTAAATCCCGATCTGGCTCCGCCGGAAATCTCTGAGACCATGCAGGAGTTCAATAATATGTTTGATCGCCTGGAGGGGGCATTCCGGAAACTGTCAGATTTCTCGTCTGACATCGCGCATGAGCTGCGCACACCAGTCAGTAATCTGATGATGCAGACGCAGTTTGCACTGGCTAAGGAAAGGGATGTTTCGCATTACCGCGAAATTTTATTCGCTAACCTGGAAGAACTGAAAAGGTTGTCACGAATGACCAGTGACATGCTTTTTCTGGCACGTTCAGAACATGGTCTGCTGCGGCTGGATAAACATGATGTGGATCTGGCAGCCGAACTGAATGAATTACGTGAGTTGTTCGAGCCCCTGGCAGACGAAACAGGAAAGACAATCACGGTTGAAGGAGAGGGCGTTGTTGCCGGAGACAGCGATATGCTCCGACGTGCTTTCAGTAACCTGCTTTCCAATGCAATCAAGTATTCTCCCGATAACACCTGTACAGCGATACACCTTGAGCGTGACAGTGACTGTGTGAACGTGATGATTACGAATACGATGTCCGGCCAGGTTCCCGCTAATCTGGAACGTTTGTTTGACCGGTTCTATCGCGCAGACTCATCAAGGTTCTACAACACGGAAGGCGCGGGGCTGGGATTATCAATTACAAGGTCGATCATTCATGCTCACGGCGGCGAGCTGTCAGCAGAACAGCAGGGGCGTGAAATTGTGTTCAAAGTGCGCCTGTTAATGGATTAATCCCGTTGTTCAGGAGAAACCTGGAAGGTGACAAAATTGTCATCATTCAGTCACGCGATAAACAGAGGCGGTTTTTTATAATTATTCATAAATCAGGAGCAGCGTGATAACACAATCACCTGGTTCCTGGAGTGATGATTAACCCGCCCTGAGATCAACTGCTTTCTCTGTTATAAGCCATTGATTGTTTGGGTATGTAAACACCGGAGACCCAACCATGAAAAAGATTCTCGTATCATTTGTTGCCATTATGGCTGTCGCTTCATCCGCCATGGCTGCAGAGACAATGAACATGCATGACCAGGTAAATAATGCACAGGCTCCTGCCCATCAGATGCAGTCATCTGCTGAAAAAAGCGCAGTTCAGGGAGACAGCATGACAATGATGGATATGAGCAGTCACGATCAGGCCGCAATGTCCCATGACATGATGCAAAACGGCAATTCTGCTGCCCATCAGGACATGGCTGAAATGCATAAAAAAATGATGAAATCCAAGCCAGCAGCTTCTAACGAAACAGCAAAATCATTTTCCGAAATGAACGAGCATGAGAAAGCCGCTGTTGTGCATGAGAAGGCGAATAATGGTCAATCTTCCGTTATTCATCAGCAGCAGGCTGAAAAGCATCGCAGCCAGATCACCCAGAATTAACCCGCAGCTCCACTTGTCAGACCCTCATTTGACGCCGAAGTCACTGGCTTACGCTCCCGATCGGGAGCGTTTTTTTTAAACCAAATGAAAGATTATGTCTGTGTATGATTAATCGTAGTCTGCGGCCTGTTATGAACTAAATGAACGACGGACTAAATTTAACATAAGATAGATTACACGAACTAAGTAATTGATTTTTATGTATTTAAAGTTTCTTGCCCGATTATATCCAGGGTTCATGCCGTGCCGTATCCTGAGACTGGCTGAGAATACGTATGACCGTAACCACCGAATGCGATGGCACAAAATAGATCATGTGCTGTTCCACCGGCAACGAGCAGATATTGTCTCCCAGCTCAGCGCGATGCGTGCCGATGTCATGCATGGCCAGCACGTTAAAAACCGCTGCTATACGGCTGATATACGCATCCGCCTGAACAATCCCGAACTGTCGGAAGCTGTAGCCCCAGATTGCTTCCAGATCTTCTTCTGCTTTGGGTGTCAGCTCAATCTCTTTCATTTGCCACCCTGGCCCTGACATTATTCAGGAATGCATCCTTGTTCCATGGTTTCGCCTCGCCGCTGCTGATGCCTTCGGCCAGCAGATCGCGCAGTTCCTGAAGGCGGGATTCAGCCTGCTTCTCTCGCAGAAGACGCAGCGCATCTCGCATGACCTCGCTCTGGGTACGGTAATCACCAGCCTTAACCAGGGAATCGATAAATTCGCGCAGCTCATCACCCACGTCCACCGTCATCGTACGGGCCATAACCCCTCCGTTTCATTATGTAAGATTTGTTCTTACATCAGTATATCATTTTAGCATCAGGCTTCCATGCTCAGTGATCGAGACTATGGACTGCATTTATGAGATCAACAGGGATGCGAAATCAAATAGATATCTAATAGAATGCTGAGTTGTAGCCTTAAGCGAGAACTGGAAATGAAATTAACAGAAAATCGGGTAGATACACTCATCGATACCCTGAACGACCTGATCTGCGATGAGCAAAGCATTACTCGCGAACAGCGAGAAAATTTAATTAAAACGGTTGCCACACTGGGTGGGCTTAAGGAGCGACTACGGCTCATTTCTGCGGAGAAAGAAGCCAGACAGATCGCTAAAAACGAGAAGGTAAAGAAACCGCGCGAACCGGACCTGGTGTTTCCCCGTACTGGAAAGCCGTGGCTGCCAGAGGATCTCGATGTTATCCATTCCATTATCGACGATATACCTGATGACAGAATTGATGATCACATCCTGTGGCTTTCAAAACAGCAAGGGCGCACCCCCTATGCTGTCGCACTGAAGATTGTTGGTGTAGGAAGAATGGATGATGAGTGGGCGAAAGCCTGGAAACCCGCGGCAAAATCGCTTCGAGAAGATTATGCAAAGCTTCATCCTGCTCAATCTTCGGATATCAGCCAGGAATAATCGGTTTTAGGTTGAGATGTATATTAAGTTATTTTGCAGCAGCATGTTTTATAATTATAAAAATCTTTCCATGCAAAATATGGTAAAATAATAAGCAATTGCACTCCTTAATCTAAATATATCAATATATTTGCCGATATATGTAGTAAGGAAGGGAGTGTTATGAACGATTTTCATATTTTAAATATCTGTATTCAGAATAAGGATGTGGCAGGTGCAATGCGCGTGCTGCGTGATAAATCAGAATTTGCGGTGCGCAAGATTCTGGAGAAACTAAAGGTCAGGGTCACATCGCAAACTGGCAGGGCATTCTGGCATTATGTTCAGGGCTGGCTGTTAACCGCGTGTCGCCAGGGGAATATACAGCATGAATCATTCAGTACCCAACGTTCTTCCCAGTATCCGGAACGCGTGCCAGCTCAGTCCCGCTGCTCTCGATATGGTCAAGCTCCTCGCACTTCTGGCCATGATTATCGACCACACCAATACGGTGTTTCTGTCGCCAGCCTGGCCGATGATGTATGCGCTTGGCCGGATGGCCTTCCCCCTGTTCACGCTTATATGGGCGATGAACGTACAGCGCACCCCGGAACGACTTCAGAAGAGAGCCAATCGGTTGTGGATCTGGGCAATCATTACGCAGCCGGTGTTCAGCCTGGCCTTCCTGCATCACCAGCCCTGGTGGGCCCTGAACATTCTGTTCGTATTTGCCGGCGTCACGCAGCTGCTTGCCCTGCAGTACCGGCACGGCCGGAAAGGAATGCTTGCGGGATATCTGATCCTGGCCCTAATGATTTGGCCACTGGAGCCGGAAAGCTACGGGCTGGCAGGAATTACGCTGGCCATCAGTATGGCAACCTTATCAGGCAGTGGCATGCCCGGAGGGAAGCGAATGGCGGTCGCTGGCGTCGTGCTGTCACTGATTTGTTTAAACGGGTTGTCGCATATCCTGAACCTGCCCGCAGAAACATTATTACTGGCCACGCTGCCTATGATTTTGTTCTGAGCGCGAGGCCGTGAGGCCGCTGCATGCGAAGGCATTTTTCGTTATCCACAGAGTGACTGCAGACAAAGATCTACTCTGGAATGAAATGAACAGAGAGATAAAAACGGTGAAGTAAGACTGTTTTGCGGAATGTCTTTTATTCGTTTCCGGGTTACTTCACTTATTCGTTTGCGGATTTCTGTGTAAAAAAAGAGACAGTGGCCACTGGGGGCCATAACGACAAGCAGAACGTCATGGTGACCGGAAGGAGAACGGAGTGAAGGTTGAAAAATGAGCAGAGTGGCCGAAAAAAACCAGCACGAAAAGCCCCGGTGAGGGGCCCGTAAACAAGAAGACTGTTGTGTCGTCTGTGACTAGTCCGGGGGAGAAAGCGCCAGATCCAGCTGGTAAAGATGCTGGATGGCCAGAGCCTTCAGGCGCTCAGATGTGCACCAGTACGCTTCGTCAGGCGGGAGGGTGCGGTAAATCCATTCAGACATTGCATGGAGTCGTTCATCTGCCGGCAGCTTAATCAGATTGTTGGCACGTTTACGCTCCGCGCCTTTTTTGCGGCGGTAAACGAGTGCCTCCCGACGCTTACGGCCAGACCAGCATTTCCGCGCAGAGTGGGCCTGAACATCATCATGTTCGCTCATCACTCCTTCCCGGATCAGCTGCTCACGCTCGGCGCTCTGACGGAGCTTCTTCTCCTGCTCTTTAAACAGCTTGTCCATATCGACGCCCAGCATCTGGAATCCCACGGGGGTTATATAGACATACGTTGGCAACCAGGTGCGGGATTCACGATCCCAGGCGCGTTCTTCTGCGAGGCCCAGAACGCCAAACCGTACCTGTTCCTCAATAAGCCGTGAAAGGCGTGACACCGTCACCTCCGTTTCAGGAATGACATTGCCTTTTGCGTCCTTTGCACTGGGTTCTTTTGCAAGACGGGAGATACACATGCCGACGGTATGCTTGCCGGCATCACAGAAGCTGATGAGCACTGGCCAGAGCGCATCGAGCAGGCGCTGACGTTCCGGACGGAAGCCATATTTACGTCCCGCCTTACGGCGGCCGGCGACATAGAGAGGGTGACGAGAAACATGCATGCGCAGGCTGACCTGCCCGGTTTCTTTGTCTTTTTTCACCAGGCGATTGTAGGCATGACCGAGCTGTCCGGAGAGCTTTTTATAATGCTCCGGGCGATACCAGGCCGGGTTCTCACATTTGGCTTTTGTGGAATGCTCACCGCGTTTGCGGCGGGTCAGTTTTTTGACCGGTGCAATGAGGAAATTACCCTGAGTGCCGGCATCGACATCCTGGCAGAAACGGGTTAGCTCATCTTTCGGTAGATCTGACCAGTGAACAGAAATCTGATTGTCATTCACGGCGGCCTGTTCTTATGGCGGCCGGGTGTTGTGTTATGTGGTGCATGCGTTATAATCCTTCACAGGCCACGCGCCTGCTTTTGGACCCCCTGATATCTGTGTCTTCCGCCAAGATGATGACAGATGTCGGGGGGTTTGTGCATTCAGGCTCCGGGAAATCCCGTTACCTGCTCCTGAACGTTTTACTGGACACGTCCTGTCCCTGTCTGTTTCCGGAAGTCCGCATTTCTTCCGTAAAACCATCTTTTGCCACCCGCCTGCCTCACCACAAAGCAGTCAAACCGTCAGTTTGAGTTAGGACACAAAAGTAATCTGAATCAACAATCTGTCCCACCACAAGACGATCGCTGACGATCCGAATACTACCTTCTCATCAGTAACTTTTCCAGATGTTAGACCAGATAACAATCCATAGTTTTCATGCTAATTGTCCGGATGAGACTGCTAGCAAGCATCGCACGCAGTAAATTCAGGGCGTTGGGTTTGATTTGGTAGGCCAGAGCAAGGAAAATAATTTAGAGGAAGAGCTTTACCTAATAGTTGCAAGTTGACTCTTTCGTATGTTCACTGCACTTAAAAAACCGTATAGCTTTTGCTATACAGAATCCATATGGTATGCTTGTAAAGCAATCGCTATACAAGGAGCGCACTCATGAAATCAGATGTTCAGCTCAACCTTAGAGCTAAAGAATCTCAAAGAGCACTTATTGATGCTGCAGCAGAGATTCTCCATAAATCACGCACGGACTTCATCCTGGAAATGGCATGTCAGGCTGCGGAGAATGTGATCCTCGATCGTCGCGTATTTAATTTTAACGATGAGCAGTATGCAGAGTTTATCGATATGCTCGATGCACCGGTTTCGGATGAGGCGGCTATTGATAAACTTCTGGCAAGGAAACCTCAGTGGGACGTGTAACAGCACCAGAACCATTATCCAGCTCCCATCAACTAGCAGAGTTCGTCAGTGGTGAGGCAGTACTTGATGACTGGCTTAAACAGAGGGGATTAAAAAACCAAGCTCTTGGTGCAGCACGAACGTTCGTCGTTTGTAAAAGAGACACTAAACAGGTTGTCGGTTTTTACTCTCTGGCCACCGGCAGCGTTAACCACGTGGAAGCAATGGGAAGCCTCAGGCGCAATATGCCAGATCCAATTCCCGTAATCATACTTGCTCGCCTGGCAGTTGATGTTTCATACCGTGGCCAAGGGCTCGGGGCCGATTTACTGCATGATGCAGTTCTGCGCTGTTACCGTGTAGCTGAGAATATTGGAGTCCGTGCGATTATGGTTCATGCACTGACTGAAGAAGCCAAAAACTTTTATCTTCACCATGGCTTTAAGGCATCACAAACTCAGGAACGGACATTGTTTTTAAAGTTACCACAGTGAGGTTTGAGGAAGAAAGGGGCTTGTTCGATATTTAAGATATTGATTTATAATGACTTTACCATTGAATTTAACATAATCTTTGTTATGCGCACTGCTATTGTAGAGGCCCAATGCTTATGTTTATTCCTAGCAGGTTAGTTGCGTTGGCGATTACTGCGATGGAATAAGCCGTACGAATATGATTACCATTATTGGACTTAATCCATAGGAGCGCTTTTAAACTTCGGGTAAGCGGATTAAATGGTTGATCTTACCTTTGCATGAGAGTGAGACAGACCGGCATCTCATCGGATTATCTGGTTGATGCTTCACCTACTGCTGGTGCATGTTTCCTTCGCTAATTCCAGCAAGAACCCCACACGCCTCAACTTCCCGGTCATCGTTGCAACTCGCTCTCAGTGAAACGAGTTGTTTCTCAAGCGCTTGCAGAGCGGTTATCTGCGACCGCACATGAGAGATGTGATCATCGAGCAAGGCGTTGACGGCGGTACAAGGCTGATGAGGGTCGTCCTGATAGCTCTGTAGTTCGTGAATCTCAGCCAGTGACAGGCCCAGGATTCTGCAGCGACGGATGAAGGCCAGCCCCTCACCATGCTTCTCGGTATAGACACGGTAACCGTTGTCCTGCCGATCAGGCGGCGGCAACAAGCCCTGCTGTTCATAGAAGCGGATCGTCTGTGTTTCGACCCCTACCAACTGCGCCAACTGACCAATGCGCATCAGCCTCCTCCCCAACGGATTCTTTACTCTATTGACCTTATAGTAGCTTTATAGTTTTAAATGGTACCACAACATTGTTCAAGTGGAGTCGTATCATGAGCAAATCCTGTGGTGGCGCCTGTGGCGGTGATGCAACGTCCGCAGCGGATACCGATATACAGGCCTCCTCCGAGGCGCCAGGGAGATGGGTCAGTGTTTATGCCGTGCCGAAGATGGACTGTCCATCAGAAGAACGAATGATTCGCCTAGCCCTGAACGGCTTTGAGGAGATTCGGGCGCTGTCCTTCGACTTGTCGAACCGCCGGCTGAAGGTCGTGCATGACGGCGAGGTCGAGCCCGTCACCTCGAAACTGAAGACCTTGGGGCTAGGCGCCTCGCTTCAGGAAACCGTCGCTGCAAATCCGGAGACCATCAAGGCCGCCGAGTTTTCGGCAGCTTCTGCTAAGCAAGAATCCGGGACCCTGCGCTGGTTGCTCGGCATCAATGCACTTCTGTTCGTGGTGGAAATGACTGCCGGTCTGATCGCCCGGTCCACCGGCCTGATTGGAGAATCCCTGGACAATTTTGCCGATGCGGCGGTGTACGGGCTTGCCCTTTATGCGGTTGGACATAGCGTGAAAATGCAGGTACGTGCCGCGCATCTTGCTGGTGTACTGCAACTGATCTTGGCTGTGGGCGTGCTCGTAGAGGTGGTGAGACGCTTTGTATTCGGTAGTGAGCCTGAATCGCTGGTGATGATGGCTATCGCATTCGTCGCATTGATTGCCAATACCAGTTGTCTGCTGCTCATATCCAAACATCGGGAAGGCGGGGCGCACATGAAGGCAAGCTGGATATTCTCGGCCAACGACGTGGTGATCAACCTGGGGGTCATCACCGCCGGCGCCCTGGTCGCGTGGACCGGTTCCAATTATCCGGATCTGATTATCGGCACCATCGCGGGGGGCATTGTACTTAACGGTGCCAGACGCATTTTGGCGTTGAAGGGTTAAATAATGCTCATTATTGGCAAAAAGCTCTCGCCGTATGCCCTATTGTCCATATCGGGCCTGCTGGCAGCGTCTGATCAGGCTGTAAAGTGGCTGGTGCAGCAATCAATGGCCTATGGCGAGTATGTTTCGGTGACCCCGTTCTTTAACTGGGTGCACCTATGGAACACCGGTGCCGCATTCAGTCTTTTTGCGAATGGTGGAGGCTGGCAGCGCTACTTTTTTATCGGAATCGCGGTAGTGGTCTCGATTTTTCTGATCAAGCTGATCCTTGAAAATCGTCATAAAGGAGAAGCCATCGCTTACAGTCTTATCCTCGGTGGCGCCATGGGCAACCTGATTGACCGGGTCTTTCGCGGCTATGTTGTGGATTCCTTTGATTTCTATTGGCGAGACTGGCATTGGCCGGCCTTCAACCTGGCTGATATTGCAATTGTCCTCGGTGCCTTACTTTTCGTTTCCAGCAGCTTGTTGGGTAAAAAAGCAAACACCAATGCCGAGTCGGATGGATCTGACTGACACCTACGCCTATACAACACCATGACCGAACTTCCCGACAACATCCTTCACCTGCCGCAATACCAAGTACTGGGCTGCAAATCAACCGACGACGAAATGCACTTCCAGGTGGACGTGCCCGATCCCATCGCCTGCGAGGAATGCGGCGTGCAGGGTGAGTTCGTACGGTTCGGCAAGCGTGACGTTCCCTATCGTGATCTGCCCATCCACGGCAAGCGGGTCACTCTCTGGGTGGTCCGCCGCCGATACACCTGCCGGGCCTGCAAGACAACATTCAGGCCCCAGCTACCGGAGATGGTGGACGGATTCCGTATGACACTGCGGCTGCATGAGTACGTGGAGAAGGAATCCTTCAACCACCCCTACACCTTTGTGGCGGCACAGACCGGCCTGGACGAGAAGACGGTGCGCGACATCTTCAACGCCCGCGCCGAGTTCCTGGGGCGCTGGCACCGCTTCGAGACGCCCCGCATCCTGGGCATTGACGAGCTATACCTGAACAAGCGCTACCGCTGCATTCTGACCAACATTGAGGAGCGAACCCTGCTCGACCTGCTGGCCACCCGCCGCCAGGACGTGGTGACCAACTACCTGATGAAGCTGAAAGACCGGCAGAAGGTCGAGATCGTCAGCATGGACATGTGGAACCCCTACCGGGCAGCGGTCAAGGCTGTGCTGCCCCAGGCCCGTATCGTGGTCGATAAGTTCCATGTGGTGCGCATGGCCAACGATGCCCTAGAGAGAGTGCGCAAGGGCCTCAGAAAGGAGCTGAAACCGTCCCAGAGCCGGACTCTCAAGGGAGACCGGAAAATCCTGCTGAAACGCGCTCACGAAGTCTCAGACCGGGAGCGCCTCATCATGGAGACCTGGACAGGCGCGTTCCCGCAACTGCTGGCCGCCTACGAGCACAAGGAGCGCTTCTACGGCATCTGGGACGCCACCACACGGCTCCAGGCAGAAGCCGCCCTGGACGAGTGGATAGCCACCATCCCGAAGGGCCAAAAGGAAGTCTGGAGCGATCTGGTCAGGGCAGTGGGAAACTGGCGCGAAGAGACCATGACCTACTTCGAGACGGACATGCCCGTCACCAACGCTTACACGGAGTCCATCAACCGACTGGCCAAGGACAAGAACCGTGAAGGGCGCGGTTACTCCTTCGAGGTGATGCGGGCACGAATGCTCTACACCACGAAGCACAAGAAGAAGGCACCGACTGCGAAGGTCTCTCCTTTCTACAAGAAAACCATCGGTTACGGACTGCCGGACTTCGCAGAGGAACTCAACTACGGAGTCGATCTATCAACCATCTGAGGGTGGTATCAGATTGATGGGGTGAAGGTGCCCCATCAACCATTAAATGAATCGCCACGGGTTTAACAGACACCTCAGAGTCATTTAAGATGGCTTAAAGAGAAGTGCCCATGAGCGGTAAGCGTTATCCCGAAGAGTTTAAAACTGAAGCAGTCAAACAGGTTGTTGATCGCGGTTA
>NZ_AWFX01000024.1:0-292218 GCF_000463115.2 Franconibacter helveticus LMG 23732
GATAGAAACAGAAGCCACCGGAGCACCTCAAAAACACCATCATACACTAAATCAGTAAGTTGGCAGCATCACCCCCTGTCAGTGGAAACGGGCGTTTATCGCCGCCACGACGTGGCGCTGAAAGCCGCAGGTAATAATCAGTGCCTGATTATTGATACCCGCCCGTTTGTCGATATTTCAGCCCTGGATATCGCGCGTCGGTCGGATCTGGTGGTGATCGCCACCGGCGCCTCGCTCGACGATCTGGAACCTTCGCTTCTGCCCGGCCATAAGCGGGTGCATAAGGGTATCTCGCACAGCCGTCTTTTCTATGTGGTGAGCTATCCATTGCGCCGATATCGGGAAAACATAGCGCTTCAGGCAGGTCAGGATTTTATCGACGTGGCCTTCCGACCAAAGTTTCAGGCAACTGGTGTGCCACTCAGTGGCGATAAATTTAAATGTGCGGGATTCGTTAACAGCGGCGTTATCCATCTTGCGGATCTGCGAAGGGCAGGGCAGATACCGGACGCCAGCAGCTTACGCGCGGCATCGCGCTTCTTGCGGGCTTCCGCCAGCATGACCAGCGGATAAGCGCTAAAAGCCAGGCGGTTTTCTTTGCCGCCGAAGCAATAGCGAAAATACCATAACTTAGTACCGCTACGGGATACCGTCAGGTACAGACCTTGCGCGTCGGTGAGTTTGTAAGATTTAGCGAGGGGCTTAGCTGCGCGGATTTTACTGTCATTCAGGGCCATAATACGGGTCTGCATCGTTCATCGAACTGAACGACCCATACTCTGATGCCAAATTTTCCGGATACATAGGGATAAATCAAAAGGTACCAGAAAGATATTTACGCTAACTCACAGAACCACAAACAGACGGGGATTTATAAGGAAGCATAAAAAAGGAAAGGTGGTGCCCGGTCCCGGACAAAAACGCCGGGAGCGTTTTTGCACAGCGCGTTTACGCGCTGGCCCCGAAGGGGTGAGCCACAGGGAGGTGGCGAACAATCGAACAAAGTTCGATGAAGAGTCCGGAAAGCCCAAAAGTAAAAACCCGCCTTTTGGGCGGGTTCTTTGAGTAAGTGGTGCCCGGACTCGGACAAAAACGCCGGGAGCGTTTTTGCACAGCGCGTTTACGCGCTGGCCCCGCAGGGGTGAGCCACAGGGAGGTGGCGAACAATCGAACGGAGTTCGATGGAGAGTCCGGAAAGCCCAAAAGCAAAAACCCGCCTTTTGGGCGGGTTCTCTGAATAAGTGGTGCCCGGACTCGGAATCGAACCAAGGACACGGGGATTTTCAATCCCCTGCTCTACCGACTGAGCTATCCGGGCAACGGGGCGCATTAAACCTGAATCGGCTACTTTCGTCAAACATTTTCACCCAATTGCGCGCCGTCCGCACATTCCCGCAGCAGTTTGCTGCGTTTGTGAACGTTCAGGCGAAAAAATGCATCCAGAGCGCCGAAAGCGGCATCGAAAGCAGCAGGGCGGGGAGCATATTCACCACCGCGAACATCTTAATGCCGCAAATACGCAGCCCCGTCGCCAGCAGCAGCAGACCGCCGGTGGCGGTAAAATCCGCCATCATCGCGGGCGTGGTGAGAGGCAGGATAAACACCGCGCAATACGCAAGCGTAAGCTGAATCAGCAGCATCGGCACGCAGATGGACGCTACCGCAATGCCGAGCGAGGTCGCGAATATCGTGGCGGTGAAGAAGTCGAGAAACGCCTTGGCGATAAGCACGCTGTTGTCGCCCGTCATCCCCTCACGCATGGCGCCGAAAACCCCGGTGCCGCTGGCGCAAAACAGAATGATAATGGCGACAAAGTTTTGCACGTAGTTTTCCTGCGCCGGGTTCGCCTTTTTACCGGGCCGCAGCCGCTGCGCGAGGCTGCTTGCGTTCTTCACCGCCTTGCTGATGCCGCCTTCCAGGTAACAAAGCTCGCCAATCAGCGCGCCGAGCAGGGTGGAAAGCACCATCACCGGCAGGTTGGCGCACTTCACCACCAGCAAAATGCCAATGCCCATCGACGCCAGGCCGAAGATAGAAGGCATCGAGGTGCGCAGCCGCTCCGGCAGCCGCTGGCTCAGCGCCGCGCCAATCAACCCGCCCAGCAGCACGGCGGCGGCGTTAATAAAAGGCCCTGTTACCATGGTCGTCTCCCGCAAAACGTGTGAGCTTTAAGCATAAACCGCATGCGCTTTTTCCTCGCGTTGCGCCCGCCCGAAATCCCTTGTTACGCATTATTATGCGAGAAATTTGCAGTTTTAAGCGCGAAGCTAAAAATAGTTTATTGAAATTTAAAGGATTAAAACCACAGGGCAAAATCGCGCTGCGTAAAAGGCTTTTCACGGGTTGCCCGTCCCGGCAGAAGGTGCCATTATTGCGCGACTTTTCTTCACCACACGGGGTGCTTTTATGCTGTTACTCGCCACAGCGCCTGCTCTGCGAAGCCTTTCGCAGCCGCACGCCCGTTGTCTCTTCCGGTCGCTTCCTTCGCTCACCATGCGGTGAGGTTAACGCACGCTCACTGTAGGACAACAGTAAGACCAGAACCGCTCTGTTTTTACTGATGTCTGGCGGTCGGAGCTGGAACCCAGTCAGACCACGCAAGACACCTTCGCCGGGCTATTCCCGATGCTGTGCCTGAAGGCGCTCACCCCTTTGTTACGGGTCTTTGTGCTTATGAAATCATTAAAAATCGCCGCCAGCCATGATCTGGCGACGTCACTTTCCACGCACCGCGAAGTGGTGACGCTGGATAACACCGACTTTACCGACGTGGCGTCGGTGGTGCTCACCGTTGCCGACACGCGCAGCGGCATTCTGGCCCTGCTCAAACGCACCGGCTTTAACCTGCCGGTATTTGTGCTGACGGAAGAGGGAACGGTAAATGCTGACGTCACCGGCGTTATCACCGGCAACGCGCAGGGCTTTCTGGAGCTGGAAGCGGCAGCGGTCGCCTATGAAGAAAACCTGCTGCCGCCGTTCTTCGACACGCTCTACCAGTACGTAGAGATGAAAAACAGCACCTTCGCCTGCCCGGGCCACCAGCACGGCGAGTTTTTCAAAAAGCACCCGGCGGGGCGGCAGTTTTATGATTTCTTCGGCGAGAACCTCTTTCGCGCCGATATGTGCAATGCGGATGTGAAGCTTGGCGACCTGCTCATTCACGAAGGATCGGCGAAGCATGCGCAGAAGTTCGCGGCGAAGGTTTTTAACGCCGATAAAACCTATTTCGTGCTGAACGGCACGTCGGCTGCCAACAAGGTAGTGACCAATGCGCTGCTGACGCGCGGCGACCTGGTGCTTTTCGACCGCAACAACCATAAGTCGAACCACCACGGCGCGTTGATCCAGGCGGGCGCCACGCCGGTTTATCTCGAGGCGGCGCGCAACCCGTTCGGCTTTATCGGCGGCATCGACGCCCACTGTTTTGATGAAGATTACCTGCGCGATCGGATCCGCGAAGTCGCGCCCGATCGCGCCGATCGCCCTCGTCCGTTCCGCCTGGCGGTGATCCAGCTCGGCACCTACGACGGCACTGTCTACAACGCCCGCCAGGTGGTGGATAAGCTGGGGCCGCTGTGCGACTACATCCTGTTTGATTCCGCATGGGTCGGCTACGAGCAGTTTATCCCGATGATGGCCGACTGCTCGCCGCTGCTGCTCACGCTCAACGAGAACGACCCGGGAATTTTCGTTACCCAGTCGGTGCACAAGCAGCAGGCGGGCTTCTCGCAGACATCGCAAATCCACAAAAAAGACAACCACCTGCGCGGCCAGGCGCGTTTCTGCCCGCACAAGCGGCTGAACAACGCCTTTATGCTGCACGCCTCCACCAGCCCGTTTTATCCGCTGTTCGCCGCGCTCGACGTGAACGCCAAAATTCACGAAGGGGAGAGCGGCCGCAGGCTGTGGGCGGAATGTGTGGAGAAGGGCATTGAGGCGCGCAAAGCAATCATCGCCAACTGCAAGATGATCAAACCCTTCGTGCCGGAAACGGTGGCGGGGCGCCCCTGGCAGGATCACCCCACTGAACTGATGGCCCGCGAGCGCCGCTTCTTCACCTTTGAGCCAAATGCCTCGTGGCACGGTTTTCACGGCTATGCGCGCGAGCAGTATATGGTCGACCCGTGCAAGCTGCTGCTGACCACGCCGGGCATCGATGCTGCGACAGGCGAATACAGCGAGTTCGGCGTACCGGCGGCTATTCTTGCGAATTACCTGCGCGAAAACGGCATTGTGCCGGAGAAGGCGGATCTTAACTCGATACTGTTTCTGCTGACGCCTGCCGAAAGCACGGAAAAGATGGCGCACCTGGTGGCGATGCTCGCGCAGTTCGAGCGCCACATTGAAGACGACACGCCGCTTGCCGACGTGCTGCCGACCATCTGGCAGAAATACCCGGTGCGCTATAAAGGCTACACCCTGCGCCAGCTTTGTCAGGAGATGCACAATCTCTACGTCAGTTTTAACGTTAAAGATCTGCAAAAAGCGATGTTCCGCCGCGAAAGCCTGCCGCCAGTGGCGGTGAACCCGCAGGATGCGAACATGGCGTTTATTCGCGGCGAGGTGGAGCTGGTGCGCCTCGCCGATGCCGAAGGGCGCGTGGCGGCGGAAGGCGCATTGCCGTATCCGCCGGGCGTGCTCTGCGTGGTGCCGGGCGAAGTGTGGGGCGGCGCGGCGCTGCGCTATTTCCTGGCGCTGGAAGAGGGAGTAAACCTGCTGCCGGGCTTTTCGCCGGAATTACAGGGGGTCTACAGCGAAACCGACGCCGACGGCATTAAGCGGTTATATGGCTATATGCTGCGCGGGTAAGGAAAACGGGGTGCCAGGGCGCCGCTATTAAAGCCCCTGGCACGGTCGCGTGAAGTGAGGAACAGAAACGCAACGCGCTGGCAGACATAACCTTTTGCCACCCGCACATCGTTAGCCAGAAGCGTAGCGCTGTGACGAGTGGAGTGGGTTTATCCGGCAAACTATGCCAACGCCATCACCCTTTGCCGCGGCGGTAAGTTTTCTGCGCGGTATCCACTTTATACAGATAACGACGAGACTCGGCAGACGGGTGACGGGTCGTCAGCGTCTGGTAAACCTCGCCCGGATCCATATTGTTGATGATGGCCGCGGCTTCAATCTTGTCGCTTGCAAAGGTGCGCAGCACGCTGCCCGCGCCGCCGTTGTAGGCGGTGATCACCGCATAGCGGCGCGACGTCGGGTTGCTGATGTCGGAAAGGTAAACGTTGTTCAGCATCGCCAGGTACGCGGTGCCGGTATCAATGTTGCTTTCCGGATCGAACAGATAGTTGCGGCTCGGCATGCCCCAGCGGCCCTGCGAGCGGAACACATCTTTCCCGGCGCTGTGCTGCACTACCTGCATCAACCCCAGCGCATCAGAGCGGCTTACGGCGTACGGGTTGAAAGAGGACTCGGTCTGCATGATAGCGAGGATCAGCGACTCATCCACGCCATATTTGCGCGCCGCTTTGCGCACCAGGCCGATGTACTTGTGCGCACGCTTATCGAGGTGGTTCGGCACCAGGTTAATGGTGACGCTGTAGATGATATGCAGGCCGTTGCTGCGGCTTTTCAGGCGATTTTGCAGCAGGTAATTCGCGAAATCGTTGGCGCGTCCCTGCCAGCGGATCGGCTGACCGGTCTGGTCCACCACCTGGCCATAGAGGAACGGCTGTTTAGAGATCTGAATGTCGTTAATGTCAGAGTAAAGATCGATAGAGCCAGGATCGTCGCCCATCAGCAGGGTGGTGACGATCGCCTTGCGCAGGCGATCCGCCGGATCGGTGCCGGCGATAGTCTCGACGGTGATCGTCCCTTCATCGAAGTTAATGTGGCTGCGGGTCTGGTATTGATCCGTGTACTTCACATAATCTTTCGGTCCTGCAATCAGGACTTCATTGAATCCCCAGATATTTTCAATGTTATGGGCAAACTGGCCCATCAGAATGTCAAAACCGTTGGTGTCCTTAATCCAGGCCTCGTTATAGGCGTTTTCAGCTTTCTTATTACTGGAGCAGGAAACTAATAACGGCGCGACCAGAGCAAGCGCGAGTAGTTTTTTATTCATTCCTGAAGTGCGTCCTGGCTTTGGCAAAAGGGCCGAAGGCCCTTACTGTTTTTCTGGCGGCGTATAGCCTTCGATGTGTACGTCTTTCCCTTCGAACAGGAAGTTCACCATCTCCTGCTCCAGCAGCTTGCGGTGCTCCGGGTTCATCATATTGAGCTTTTTCTCGTTGATGAGCATGGTCTGCTTCGCCTGCCACTGCGCCCAGGCTTCTTTTGAGATCTCGTTATAAATGCGCTTGCCAAGCTCTCCCGGATACAGCTGGAAATCCTGGCCTTCGGCTTCGCGTTGCAGGTAAGTGCAAAAAATGGTTCTGCTCATAATGTCCTCTTTTGCGGCGCGGCGCGGCTTAAGCCAGCGCCCCGGCGCGTAACTGTTGTAACAGGCGCTCTACAGGCGCCGCCAGCCCGACGGCGGGCGGCAGGGCTAAGTTATACCAGAGACCCGTTCCCTCATCCATGCATGCGCCGCTGCCGGACACGGAAAGCCACATCGGCACAATGTCCAGATGGAAGTGGCTGAATGTATGGCGAAAGGCGGTTAACTGCGTCAGACCGTGCGCTTCAACGCCGCGCTCGTGCAGCCAGGCGCGTAAATCCGCTTCGCTGGCGAACTGCGGGAAACAAAACAGGCCGCCCCACAGGCCGCTTGGCGGACGCTGGTTAAGGTAAACCTCGTCGCCTTGTTGCATCAGTAAAAAATAGCCTGTTTTTTCGGGCAGTTGCTGTTTGGGCTTTTTACCAGGGTATTTCGCCCACGAGCCCTGGGCATAAGCCACACAGCCGTTATTAAGCGGGCAAATCTCGCATTTCGGTTTTGAGCGGGTGCAGACCAGCGCGCCGAGATCCATCATCGCCTGATTAAAGCGCTCCACCCCTTGCGCTGGCGTTACCGCATCGCTTATCTCCCACAGGCGTTTTTCCACCTCTTTGCGCCCCGGCCAGCCCTCTACAGCGTAGCAGCGCGCCAGCACGCGTTTAACGTTGCCGTCAAGAATCGGAAAACGCTGACCAAGCGAGAGCGATAAAACCGCGCCGGCGGTGGAGCGGCCAACGCCTGGCAGCGCCGAAACGGCGTCGAACGTGTCCGGGAACTGACCGCCGTGAAGCGTCGCCACCTGTTGCGCCGCTTTGTGTAAATTGCGGGCGCGGGCGTAATAGCCAAGGCCGGTCCACAGATGAAGCACTTCATCCAGCGGCGCGTCGGCTAAATCGGAAACAGTGGGAAAGCGCGCCATAAAGCGCTCAAAGTAAGGAATAACTGTCGTCACCTGGGTTTGTTGCAGCATCACCTCGGAAAGCCATACTTTATAAGGCGTTTTTTCCTGCTGCCAGGGAAGGGTTTTGCGCCCGTATTTGTCATACCAGTCGAGCACCTGGCGGGAGAATTGCTGAGGCTGCATCATTAAAGCGTGAGGTCCGGCGTAAAAAAGAAGAGGGGGCTGATTGCAGCACAGCGCCTCAGGGCTGTAAACAGGAACTTTCCGGCGCTTGCATCGGCCCACTATCTTTGGATAATGCCCGTTTTCCGCACACTAACTCAGACAGATGAATCGCCATGAATAACGACGTCATTTCACCGGAATTTGATGAAAACGGCCGCCCGCTGCGCCGTATTCGCAGCTTTGTCCGCCGCCAGGGGCGCCTGACCAAAGGGCAGCAGCACGCGCTGGACCACTACTGGCCGGTGATGGGCGTTGAATTTAGCGAACAGCCGCTCGATTTCGCCGCGCTGTTTGGCCGCGAAGCGCCGGTTACGCTGGAGATTGGCTTTGGCATGGGCGCATCGCTTGTAGAGATGGCGAAGAGCAACCCGCAGCAAAATTTTCTCGGCATTGAGGTTCACTCGCCAGGGGTCGGCGCCTGCTTAAGCTCCGCTCACGAAGAGGGCGTGGAGAACCTGCGCGTGATGTGTCACGACGCGGTGGAAGTGCTGCACAAAATGATTCCTGACAATTCTCTTTCCATGGTGCAGCTCTTTTTCCCTGACCCATGGCACAAAGCGCGCCATAATAAACGCCGTATCGTTCAGGCGCCGTTTGCGGAGCTGGTGAAAAGCAAGCTCAAGCCCGGCGGCGTGTTCCACATGGCCACCGACTGGGAACCTTATGCGGAACATATGCTCGAAGTGATGTCTTCGCTTGAGGGCTACAAAAATCTTTCCGAAAGCAACGACTACGTACCGCGCCCGGCCTCGCGCCCGGTGACCAAGTTTGAACAGCGTGGCCATCGTCTCGGTCACGGCGTATGGGACTTAATGTTCGAGAGGGTGAAATAATGGCAAAACACCGCAGCCGCCGCTTGCGTAAAAAGATGCACATCGACGAATTCCAGGAGCTGGGATTTTCTGTCGCCTGGCGCTTCCCGCAAGGCACGTCGGAAGAGCAAATCGATAAAATCGTTGATGATTTCATCAACGAGGTGATAGCGCCAAACGGCCTCGCCTTCGACGGCAGCGGCTATCTCGCCTGGGAAGGGCTGGTGTGCAAAGAGCAGATTGGCAAATGCACTGAAGAAGATCAGGCGCTGGTTCGTAAATGGCTTGAAGAGAAGCAGCTTGAAGAGATCCGCTTAAGCGATCTTTTCGACGTGTGGTGGGATTAATGCAGTTTAACGGGTCGGTATAACCGGCCCGTTTTGTCTTACAGGAGTCACTATGATGCGTAAAGCCCTGCTGGGGGCGCTGCTGATAACGGCGGCGCAGGCCCATGCGGACTACCAGTGCAGCGTCACGCCGCGCGACGACGTGGTGCTGAAACCTCAGACCGTGCAGGTGGTGGGGGAAAACGGCGACCTGCTTCTCGGCCCGGACGGCAGCGTGACCTTTAACGGCAAAGCGCAAAGCCTGAACGCCGCCCAGCGCCAGCAGGCGCTCGACTACCAGAAACAGCTGCGCGCCACGCTGCCGTGGATTGATGACGGCGCGCGGTCGCGGGTGGAAAAAGGGCGCGTGGCGCTGGATAAAATCATCACCGAACAGGTGGGCGAAAGCAGCAACATGCGTAACCGCCTGACGCAGCTTGATAAACAGCTAAAAACGCAAATGAACCGCATCATCGAGCATCGCGCCGACGGTCTGACGTTCCATTATAAAGCGATTGATCAGGTGCGGGCCGACGGCCAGCAACTGGTGAACCAGGCGATGGGCGGCATTTTGCAGGACAGCATCAACGAGATGGGCGCTAAAGCGGTCATCAAAGGCGGCGGCAACCCGTTGCAGGGCGTACTGGGAAGCCTCGGCGGCCTGCAAACCGCTATTCAGAACGAATGGAAAAACCAGGAAGCGGATTTCCAGCAGTTCGGCCGCGACGTCTGCAACCGCACCATTCAGCTTGAAGAGCAGCGCCAGGCGCTGGTCGGCAGCCTGAAGTAAAAAAGGGGGCGCTTCGCCCCCGCGTTAGTTGAGCTTATCCGCCAGCGTTTGCCAGTGGAAAGGCGCGAGGTCGGCGTAGCGAATCTGCTGCGCCGCCATCTTATCCACCATCTGTTGCTGCGTTTCCACCGTCCCCCGGCTCATCCAGCCCTCCAGCCCGGCGTCGTTTAACATGCTGACCACCTCGCGCACTTCCGCGGCCCGGCGCGCGCCATGTTCCGCCACGCGGCTAATCAGGTAATCCGGCAGTTCGCCGTCCCAGCCAAGCGACGGGAAACTCGCGTGCAGCGAGGCCAGCACTTCATTTTCCACGCCATATTTCCGCGCCGCGCTCAGGCATTCGGTGGTCAGAGCCTCCAGCCCCTTAATCATCACGCTGCGGCACATTTTGATGGCGGACACCCGGCCCACCTCTTCAGCGCCATAGCGCGCATTCAGCCCCAGCGCGTTAAGCTGCGCCGTTAAGGCTTCGCCGTCGCGCCCGCCGATAAGCAGCGGCGTGGCGAGCCGGGCGGGCGGCACCGGCGCCATCACCGCCACATCAATGTAGCGCGCCTGGGTAAAGCTTTGCGCGCTACGGCGCTTGGTGTCCGGCGCGACGGAGTTGAGGTCGAGGAAAGTCTGCTGCGCGTGCAGCAGCGGCGCGGTCTGCTGCGCCACCTCCTGCGCGCAAGAGGCGGTAACGGTGGAGAACACCAGCGAGGCGTCGGCCACGGCCTCCCTGAGCGATGACGCGGCGTGAACCCCCGCCGCCTGCGCTTTCGAAAGCATCGCCTCACGTTCCTCGCCGTCGAGCTTTATATCCCAGATAACGACGCGGCAGCGGGCCGCCAGGTCGCGGGCCAGTATGCCGCCCGCTTCGCCAAAACCAATAAAAGCAATCTGCATCATGGTATCCCTTATTCGATGAGCGGCCAGAGGCTGGCCGGAATAGCGACGCGCCCGTCAAACAGCAGCCGGGCGCTGCGCAGCAGGCCGCTGCCGGTAAGCTCGCCCTGCGCGTTGCGGCTTATCACCACGCTGAATTCACCGCTCGGGTGCTCCACGCTCACGCGCTGGCGCCCCTCCTGCGCGGGCGAGGCATGGTAAAGCCCGGCGGCGACGGTGTCCGGCATGATGCAGGCGGTGGCGACGCTGACCGCGCCAAACACGCCGATGGAAGCATGGCAGCGGTGGGGGATAAACGTCCTGCTGGAGATAGCGCCGCCGCTGCGCGGCGCGGCGAGCAGCGTGACTTTCGGCACCGTGCGCTGTGAGACGTCGCCCAGGTTCATCTTCGGCCCCGCCTGCAAGCGGATGGACTCCAGCCGCGCTTTCAGTTCATGGTCGTTATCCAGCGCGTCGCGGCTTTCGTAACCGCTGCGGCCTACGTCCGCCGCCCGCAGCAGGATCACCGGCATGCCGTTGTCGATGCAGGTCACCTCCACGCCGTCGAAGCGGTCGCGCGGCTGGCCGGTGGGGAAAAGCGCCCCGCAGCCTGAACCGGCGATATCAAGAAAATTGAGCACGATTTCGCTCGCCGTGCCGGGCACGCCGTCGATGTGCAGGCCGCCTTCATACACCACGCCGTCTGCGTCTGTCGGCACCGAGGCGACGGCTGTCTGCCCGGTGTTTTCCATATAAATGCGCACGGTGGTAAGCGGCGCGCGCGCCTCCACCAGCCCTTTTTCAATGGCGAAGGGGCCGACGGCGGCGAGCACGTTGCCGCAGTTCTGACCATAATCCACCACCGCTTTCTCCACGTTGACCTGGGCGAAGAGGTAATCGACGTCCGCGTCCGGCCTGGCGGAAGGGGTAATTATCGCCACCTTGCTGGTCAGCGGGTCCGCGCCGCCGATGCCGTCAATCTGGCGCGGGTCGGGCGAGCCCATCACCGCCAGCAGCACGCGGTCGCGAAGCGCCAGGTCGGCGGGCAAATCCGCCGCCAGAAAGCAGGCCGCTTTTGAGGTGCCGCCCCGCATCAGCAGGCAGGGGATTTTGCGCTGCGCCATCTTATTCCTCCACGTCCTGCGCGCGGTCGTAATAGCGCAGACCTTTTTCCGCGAGGCGCGGGCGCATATTGTAGATATCCAGCCCCAGTTCGCCGTTGCGCATGCGTTCGCGCTTAAGGGTTTCGTTCTCTTCGCGGGCAAGCGCTTTCGCCAGCACGGCGTCGCCCAGCGCGTGGGGAACAATCACCACGCCGTCGTCATCCGCCACCACGATATCGCCCGGCGTCACCAGCT
The DNA here is from genome assembly GCF_000463115.2 of Franconibacter helveticus LMG 23732. Lineage (GTDB taxonomy): Bacteria > Pseudomonadota > Gammaproteobacteria > Enterobacterales > Enterobacteriaceae > Franconibacter > Franconibacter helveticus. Next base: position 11,671 of record NZ_AWFX01000024.1, read on the forward strand.
GGTTGCCGCACAATACCGGCACGTTCACCGAGCCGAGCGTCTCTTTTACCGTTCCCTGGGCGTAAACGGCGCGGGACCAGACGTAAAAGCCCATCTCGCGCAGCGTATTCGAATCGCGGATGCCGATGTCGCCCACCAGGCCGATAACGCCGCGAGACTGCAACGAGGTGGCGAGCAGATCGCCGAAAAAGCCGTCCGTGCAGGGGGAGGTGGGCGCCACCACCAGCATATCGCCCGGCTGGCACTGCTCTACCGCCACATGGAACATCCAGTTATCCCCGGGCGTCACCAGCACCGTCACGGCGTTGCCCGCCACGCTCACGCCTTGCTGGATCGGGCGGATGTCCGGGCTGAGCAACCCCTGGCGCGCGTGCGCCTCATGAACGGTCGCTACGCCAAGCGCCGCGTACTGGCGCAGCACGGCCGGTTCGCTGCGGGGGAGGCTGCGGATAACCACCCCTTTTTTACCGAGCAGGTTCATGCCAGATCCTCCGTGACGCGTGGGAAAATACTCATAAAGCCTTCGGCGTGGGTGATGACGCGCGAGCCGGTAATGCCGATGTTGCGCTTGGCCTGCACGCCGCGTTGCAGCGCCACGCGGGTGTAGTACTCCCAGAGGTGCTCCTGGCCCTGCATGCACTGGATGGCCTGATATTTTTTATCCCAGACGGAGGTGATATCCAGCAGCACGTCCGGCTTCCAGTTGCACTGCTCCGGCTGGTGCGGTTCAAAGCAGTAAACCGGCGGCGCTTCCACCACGGTTTCGCCGGGACGGTAGCCTTCCGCCTGGGCGATGATGCGCGCCTCCTGGGCAAGGCTGGAGGCCAGCGGGTGGTCGTAGTTATAGGGATCCTGCATGGAATGCGTCAGCACAAAGTGCGGCTGCACGCGGCGGTATACGTCCGCCAGGCGGAACAGCGCCGCTTTGTCGGCGCGCAGCGGATAGTCGCCGAGGTCGAAAAATTCGACGCTGGCGCCAAGAATATCGGCAGCGGCCATCGCCTCTTCGCGGCGGGCGGCTTTTACCTTTTCTTCGGTCATATTGCCCTTGCGCCATAATTTGGCCGACTCGCCTCTTTCGCCAAATGAGAGGCAGACAATATGCATGTCGTAACCCCGCGCATTATGCAGCGCAATAGCGCCGCCCGCGCGCCAGACAAAATCAGCGGAATGGGCGCTGACGACCAGCGCGCTTTTTTTCGTAACGGAACCGGACATATTTTTTCCCTCATCGCTTTTTTTAAAAGCGTGTCATAGCGGCCCTGTTTGCGGTAATCATTTTGTTTGCGCAGCCTATGATTTTTATTTATGTTCTGGACAGAAAAGCCTGGCGAGAGGAGCGGGAAAATGGCGCGGGATAATGAAACTAATCTATTAAATATCATGCAAATAAGGGCTTTTTGTCAGGTGGCGAAACGCGGCTCTGTTTCTCAGGCAGCCAATGATTTATTTCGCACGCAGTCTGCAATTACGCGCTCGATTCGTGATCTCGAACACGTTTTATCGGTGCCATTATTTGAGCGCCACTTTAGCGGCATGGTATTAACGGATTACGGGAAATGTATTTTACCGCGCGCGCAGCACGCCATTGAGGAATTAAATGCAGTGCCGCTTATTCTGGCGCGGCTTAAAAATAAAGAGAATAAAGAGTTTATTGAGCCCATTTATTTATTTAACGCCCGCCGCTTAGAGATATTTTTACAGCTCTATCACGTTAACCATACCCAGACGGTGGCGAATCTGCTCAATATTACCCAGCCCGCCGTCAGCGCCGCGCTAAAAACGCTGGAAAAAGGCAGCGGCTTCGCGCTCTTTCGCCGAACGCCGGAGGGGGTAATGCCCGGCCAGGCGGCGACGTTGATTTACCCGAACCTTAGCCGCTGCATGAATGAATTGCAGCATATCTACGCCGATATCGCCGCCCGGCGCGGCGTGCTTGAGGGCGTGGTGCGCATCGGCGCGCTGCCGCTCAGCCGCACCCGGCTGCTGCCGCAGGCGGTAAGCGCGTTTCTCGCCGCGCACCCCGGCATTCAGGTGCTGACCAACGAAAGCCCCTTCGACGCGCTGGTGTCTGAGATGCGCGCCGGCAATATTGATTTCATCCTCGGCGCGCTGCGCAATACCCGCCAGGCGCCGGATTTAGCCAGCGAAGTGCTGTTTGAAGAAGAGATGGTGATACTGGCGCGCAACGATCATCCGCTGCATAAGGAAAACGCGCTGCGCGACGGGCTGGCGCAGGCCCGCTGGGTGCTGCCGCGCGCCGGGACGCCCGCACGCCTGATGCTGGACGCCGCCTTCACGGCGCTTGGCGTTGAAGCGCCGCGCCCGGTGGTGGAGACGGGGGATCTGGCGATGGTGCGCGGGCTGCTGCTGCACTCCGACATGCTGGCGGCGGTCTCGAAAAGCCAGCTTGCCTGGGAGCTGGAAGCGGGCGTGCTGACGGCGCTGCCGGTGGCGCTGCCGCAGACCCGCCGCGACATCGGCCTGACGTTTCGCGCAGGCAGTCTGCCGTCGCCCGCCACCGAGGCGCTGCTGGGCTATCTGCGCCGCTGCGCGCGGGAAGAAACATTTCTTTACAGACAACCTTAATCACTTCCACTTTGCCTGACTTTCTCTCTCTAGGCTTTGAGCCATAACGATATAAAGCGGAGCGAGGGAGATGGCAGGATTTCTGACGGCGGGGCGCGCGCTCTGTCTTTTTCTGCTGGCGATCGACAGCCTCAACATGGCGGTGCTGTGGGCGCAAACCCGCAGCGCGCAGGCGCCGCAGGTGACGCTGCCGGTAATGGCGTGCGAGGCGCTAAGCGGCAGCGATTTATCCGTGACTGGCGGCAGCAAGGCGCTATCCGCGCAAGAGAACAGGCTCAACGACGGGCGCTTCTGCGCGGCGCCCGCCATTACCCGGCAAACGCTGTTGCCGATGGCGAGCTGGAGCGGCCGCTATGCGCAAACTGGCTGCGGCGAACTGTGCGGCGGCCTTACGCTCAACGCTGGCGCGGCGGCAGGCTGCGTGCCGCTTGATACAGGCCGTTTCATGGCGGCGGCCACGCAGATGGGCCATTCGCAGGAAGAGACCGATTCCGGCAACGATCCGCAAAAGCGCCAGGATTTCGCCTTTCGCGCCCAACACCCGACGGCCGTCGCTTCCAGAGCGCGGATACAGCGCGACTACGGCCAGGCATCGGCAGGCGAATAAACTGCGTGGGCCGCTTTGCGGCCTGCGCCGCATTTTGGGGGAAGGCGTTGCGTCTTCCCTTTTTTATTGCCGGAGAGGGCGCGCAACGCGCTGTAATGACGGTTGGGAAGCGCAGCAGACAGGTGATAACAGAAGGGTTCAGGAACCGATCCGCCAGGAGGCGCTATACCCTGTGCCCGTTATACTTCGTCTGCGAGGATACGCATTTTTCTTTTATTCTAATGAGGGCAAGCCGCAAGAGCCTGCGCATATTCATGTACGTAAAAACGGGGCGGAAGCAAAATTCTGGCTTATGCCTCAGGTGGAACTTGCCTCCTGTCATGGATTCAGACCGCGCGAAATGGCAGAGTTGCTGCTGCTTGTTACCCGTCATCAACATGAATTTGCCGGAGCATGGTATGACTATTTCAGCTAAATATGTCCGTTTTGACGAGCAGACTTTATGGGTTGAGCTGTCTGACGCACGCGTTATCGGCGCGCCGCTTGCCTGGTTTCCCCGTCTCCTTAACGCCAGCGCAGAGGGGCGCGCAGGCTGGGAACTCAGCCCCTGCGGCATCCACTGGGAAGCGCTTGATGAAGATATTTCAGTGGAAGGGCTGCTGGCAGGCCGGGGGGATATCACGCGCCAGCCGCCCAGCGTTGTTTAAGCTTTGCGCCGCCGCAGGGGCGGCAACCACCTGATTTGGCGGCAACCACCTGATTTGGCGGCGACCGCGCACCATCAACGCATTTTTGGTATCGCACCCGACAAAAGACTTTACACCTGGTGCCCAGGGCCAGCCTTTTCAACTGGCCCTGTTTTCAGGCCGTCGGCTATTTATCGCCCGCGACGGAGTAAAGCACCTGCTGGTTGCGGGTTTGCTGGAACGCCTCCAGCGAGACGCCGCGCATCGCCGCGTAGATGTGCAGGTTAGAGACCCCCACCACCGCGCCCATTTTCTCCAGCAGGAAAAAGCTGGCGCCGTAGTGGATAAGCCCGCGCCAGTCGCGGTCGCTAATCAGCTGGCGCTCCTCTTCCGTGAGTCCCGCCTCCTCATACAGCGCTTGCGGCGCGGTTTTGAAGCGCTCGCGCCATGCGGGTTCAATCAGCTTATGCAGAAAGCTGTTGAGGCGGATGGCGTTAAGGCTGCGCTCGTGGGTGAAGGGATAGGTGCCCGGCAGCTTTTCCACGCCGCTCAACTGGCGCGCGATATGCTCGCGGTGGCGAGAAAGCGTATCCACCGGCGGCGTGCGCGCGTTGTTCTCAAGGATCAGCGTGGCGATGCCGGTCATCGACGGCAGGTAATAGTCGCGCCAGGTCTCGGTGACGTTCGCCGACAGCGCGCCGCGCATAATCAGCCACATAATCACCTCGGAGCCTTCCATGCCGCCAAGCGTGGCGTACTCGGCGAGCGTCATCTCTGCGAGTTTTTCCGGGTCGTTAACGATGAGATCAACAAACTGCGCGTCCCATTCGGTGTTGTTAAAACCGCAGCGCTCGCCGTGCACCTGGTGGGAAAGGCCGCCGGTGGCCACCAGCGCCACGCTGATATCCTCCGGGTAGCTCTCAATGGCGCGTCGCAGCGCCTGGCCAAGCTTATAGCAGCGGCGCGCGCTCGGAATGGGGAACTGCAAAACGCCAACCTGCAACGGGATCACTTTTGTCGGCCAGCCCGCCTCGAACGGCAGCAGGGCGGAGAGCGGCGAAAACAGGCCGTGGTCAAGCTTCTTGTTCATAAAGAATGACATATCGAACTCGTCCGCCATCAGGCTTGCGCCAATATGGCGCGACAACGCCGCGTCGCCTTTGACCGGCGGCAGGTGGCGCGGGCCGCCGCCTTCATCCGCGACGCCATATTCATTATCAATGCCCAGCGAAAAGGCCGAATAGTGATCGAAGAAAAACGAGGTCACGTGGTCGTTGAAGATATAGACCAGCACGTCCGGTTTTTTCTCGTCGAGCCAGCGGCGCATCGGCTCGAAGCTTTTAAAGATGGGCGCCCAGGCGCTCTCTTCCTGTTTATTGTGGTCGACGGCGAAACCAATCGTCGGGGTATGGGATACGGCGATGCCGCCAATGATACGGGCCATGAGCTTACTCCACTTAGCGGTTATTTAAACTTTGCGACAAGGCGGTGACATCGCCTGGGCTAATGCCGGTCATCCGGGTATTGAACTTAAGCATACGATGCAGAAGGATGCAGAACCCGGCAAGCAGGGCGGGCAGCGCCAGCACCAGATAAATCGAAGAGTGGCCCGGCACCGAAAGCATGATCACGCCGCCGAGCGTCGAACTTAAAATCGCGCCGATGCGCCCCATGCCGTGCATCCAGCTTACGCCGGTGGCGCGGATTTCCGTCTGGTAATAGGCGGGCGAATAAGCCTGCAACCCGTTCTGCGCGCCGTTAATGCACATGCCGCTGATAAAGATCAGCACCGAGAGCATCACCGAGCCGAAGTCCATCATCCCCTGGGTAAACAGGCACAGGCAGCCCAGGAAATAGGTCGCGGCGATAACGGCTTTCGCCTGCATGCGATCCATCAAATAGCCGACGATAATGCCGCCAAGCGGGCCGCCGAGCTGGAACAGGCCGGTAATGATTGCCGCCTGCTGCAATGAAAAGCCGCCGGAGCGCAGAATGGTCGGCAGCCAGCCGTTCAGCAGGTAGATAACGAACAGCCCCATAAAATAGGTCAGCCACAGCGCCACCGTGCCGCGGGCGTAGCCGTCGCGAAAAAGCTGCGTCACTTTGCCATGCTTTTTGATTTCCGGCGTTTGCAGCGTGAAAACGGTATTCGCCGTAAACGTGCCGCCGAGGCGGTTAAGGGTGTCGGCAATCGCGCCGCGCGGCACTTTACGCACTACCATATTCATCGCCGACTCGGGCAGTTTCCACATTAGCACCGGCAACAGCAGCAGCGGCACCGCGCCGCCGAAAACCAGCGCCGAATGCCAGCTGTAATGGGAAAGCAGGTACGCGGCGATAAATCCGCCGAAGCCGGAGCCGAAGTTAAAGCCGCTGTACATCAGGGTGATCATCAGCCCCCGGCGCCGCTCCGGCATATATTCCGACACCAGCGTCACGCAGTTAGGCATCACCGCTCCCAGGCCAAGCCCGGTGCAAAAGCGCAGCAGCGCCAGTTCACCAGGCGAGCGGGCCATCGCGCCCGCCAGGCTGAAGCCTGCAAACACCAGCACGGAAAAAATCAGGATTTTTTTTCGGCCGAAGTGGTCAGAGAGGGGGCCGGCAATCAGCGCGCCGAGGGCCACGCCAAACATAGCGGCGCCCAGAATCGGCCCCATCTGCGCGCGGCTGATGCCCCAGTCTTCAATCAGCGCCGGGGCGATAAAGCCCATCACGGCGGCGTCGTAGCCGTCCAGCATAATAATGACAAAGCAGAGCAGCAGAACGCTCCACTGAAAGCGGGATACCGGACGGGCGTCGATCCACGCTTTTACGTCAATGACCTCAGGTTGACTCATAGGGTGACTTCCTTAAGCAGGCGGTAAGGATGTGAGCGGCTATTGTTGTTGTGAAACCGCCACCTCAACTTAAGTCAGCGCGGCAGGGGTGTCCGGCAAAAAACAGTTTTACCCCTATGAGTAATTTTTATTGTGTGATGAACGTGGCAAAAGCAAGTGAGGGAAATAACCGCTTTTTCAGCCTGATTTCAGGATGGCTTATGCATAACGCCTGCGTTGGCTATGCGTTTTATTTATGGGAGTGCTCCGCCCGGGCGGGCGGAGCGGTTAGCTTAAGGTATCTATCCACTCGCTCTGGCGCGGGTTCTGGCGGCGGTAGCAGTGCACCGAAACCGAAAGCTGCACAAGGTCGGTAAAGACCATCGGGTCGAGCTGGATCTGCTTTTTGATCTGCGCCAGCCGGTAGGCGAGGGTATTGCGGTGAATGCCAAGCTGCTGGGAGGTTTTCCCCACCTCGGCGTTGTTGTTGATAAAGCAGTCGAGGGTGTCGAGCAGCGCCTCGCCGGAGTCATGCTCCAGCAGCTGGCGCACGTTGTTGTTGAAGAAGTTGAACATGTAGCTGTTTTCCAGCACCCGGAACAGGCAGAGCATCGCCATTTCGCGAAAGTAGTAAATTTGCCGCTGCGGCTGCACCTTGCTGCCCACCTCAATCACCGAGCGGGCGAACTGGATCGCTTCGCGGATGTCCGGCGCGCTGTCCGCCCGCACGCCCACGCCGATGTGGTAGTGGCTTATCTGGTTGCTGAGGATAAACCCGATCCGCCCGAGCAGCGCCTCCTGATCCTCTTTCACCGATCCTAAAATCAGGATCTCGTTGCTGCCGAGCAGGATCACCTCTTTCACGCCCGGCTGTTGCGAAAACTCGCTCAGCAAGGTGCCCAGCACGTCGCTTAAGTGCTGCTGCGCCACTTCCACCATCACCACTACCGGCACAACAGGCGTGGCGAGCGTAAAGCCCAGCTCCGCAAGGCGCTTTAGCGCCTCTTCGCCCTGCGGCGCTTCGCCATGCTCCAGATACTGGGCAAACAGCGTGTCGCGCAGGCGCTGGCGCCAGTTCACTTCACGCATTTCCAGCGACTGGCGCACCAGCAGTTCAGCGGTGAGAATAGCCAGCTCCGCGTAGCGGCTGATGACCGTCGGGTCGCCGCTGACGCCCACCACCATCACCACCTGGTCATCCACGATAATGGGATGATTGATGCCCGGATGCACATTCGCAAAGCGCGCCGCTTGCGCGGCATTGTGAATGCTGATGCGTTTGCCGGTGCGGATCACCTCGCGGGCGATCTCATGCTGCTCGCCAAGGCGGTGCCGTTCGCCAGAGGCGATTATCTGCCCCCGGTGATCAATCACGTTAACGTTGTGATGAATAATCGCCATCGCCCGGGCGACAATCTCATTGGCCAGCGCCGTAGTAATAATCATGCAGATGTCCGCCCGTTCTGGTCAGGCCCTCGCCCGCCTGCGCGGGCGGAGCGAGGGGTCAGGTCTTCTCTTCGCCTGCGCCGGGCAGGCGTTGCTCTTAATGGCTGTGGCGCGGCGTTTTATCTACCGTCATCAGCTGCAACAGCACGCCGAGCAGCGCGCAGCCCGCCATGGTGAAGAAGGTGTAGACGTAGCCGGTGACGCTCTCCCAGCCGCCGCCAAGCTGAATCAGCCAGCCCATCAGCAGCGGCGAAATCCCGCCGCCGATAAACATGGCGGTGGTGATAATGCCGTTAGCGGTGGAGGTGGCGCTCTCTTCGGCGGAGTCTGAAGCCATCGCGTAGTAAATCGGCCATACCGCGTTCGCCACCAGCCCGAAAAAGAGTTGAATGGCGACGAGACGCGGCATATTGGTGGCGAAGTAAAACAGCGCGATGCCGACGCTCATCCACAGACCGCATAAAATCAGGGTGCGCTTGCGCCCCAGACTGTCGGACAGCCACGGCCAGATAACCTGGCCAAGCGTACCGGTAAGGGTAAAGATAATGCTAAGCCCGGCGGAAGCGGCAAGTGAAAGCCCGGAAACGTGATACAGATACGGCGGCAATACCACATTAATGCCCATGTAGACGATTTGCGTCAGCAGCGTGTTGCCGGCAGTGAGCGAAATATTACGGTTGCGCAGTGTTTTGACGAAGGTCTTCATGCCGTCGCCTTTTTGCACGCTGTTGCTCTCAAGCGCCGCCGGGCGGGTAAAGCCCTGTTCGTCCATGTGGTTATAGAGCGTGTTGATGCGTGCGGCGGTGGAGTATTTCGCCCAGAAAATCATCAGCGGAATGGCAACGACCAGCGCCACCAAAAAGCAGTAGCGCCAGTTGCCTTCGCCGAAAGTGGTAAGCACGATGCTCGCCACCACGCCGCTTAACAGCGCGCCAATCGGGTAGCCGGTGTGATGCACGCCAAGCGCGAAACCGCGTTTTTCTTTCGGCCACCATTCGGCGGTGTTGCTCACGCCCACCGGCTCGCCCCAGCCCGCGCCGAGGTTTACCCCCACGCGCAGCAGCACGAAGCTCGTCAGCCCGTGGCTTATCGCCTTAATGCCGGAAATAAACGAGAGCGCGGTGTAGCCCAGCACCAGCGGCACCTGGAAGCGGGCGCGCTTCCAGCCGGAGCCGTAGCGGTCGCTCCAGACGGAGCCGGGAATATCAAGCACCGCCAGCGCCACCATAATCAGCGCCACGATATTGCCCCACTGCTCGGGCGAGAGCGAAAATTCACGGGAGATAACCGGGCCTAAGCGCAGGATCATCTCGCGGTCGTAGGCGTTCAGTACCCAAATCAGCCAGCAGACCAGTAACGAAACCCAGGAAAAACGATGTATAGCTTGCCGTTTCCCGCGTTTTGCCGCTGCGGGAGAAGAATTAATGATGCTCATGTTGTTGTCTCCACGACCCGCTTTTATGCGGGCCGCTGATGGTCAGGGTCAGAGTTAAGCGCCGCGTATTAGGTTTGTTTTTCGCGGCGAGCAAGTTAACCGGCGAAGCGGCGCTCGGGCACGCCGGTAATGCCTAAGCCGTAAATCGCAAACAGGCTGCCGCGCGGCTGGTTATCTTCCGGGAAGCGCGGCAGGGGCGGCTGCGCCATGGAGGTGACGTAAAGCACGTCGAGGTTTTCGCCGCCGAACATCACGCTGGTCACTTTCTTAACCGGCATGGTGATGATGCGGTCCACTTCGCCGTCCGGCGTATAGCGCACCAGCTTGCCGGCGTAGACCAGCGCGTTCCACAGGTAGCCTTCGCTGTCCACCGTGGCGCCGTCCGCCGCGCCGCCTTCGCTGCGGTCCACTTTGCAAAAGACCCGCTCGCGGGAAATGTCGCCCGTGGCGGCGTGGTAATCCCAGGCGCGAATTTCGCCCGTCCAGGTGTCGGCGAAGTAAAAGGTCTCGCCGCCGGGGCTCCAGCAGGGCGCGTTAGAGCAAATGATGTTGCGCTCAAGCGTGTGCAGCGAGAGGTCGGCGTCCAGCCGGTAGAGCGCGCCGCTCGGCTCCTCTTCGCGCATGTCCATCGAGCCAAACAGAAAGCGTCCCTGGCGGTCAACCTTGCCATCGTTTAAGCGGTTATGCGGTTTATCCGCTTCCGGGTTGTGCAGCAGTTCCAGCTCGCCGCTTGCGAAATCAAGCAGATGCACGCCGTGCTGAAGCGCCACCACCGCCCCTTCGCCATTCTGGCGCAGCGCCATAGAGCCAATTTTTTGCCGCACGTCCCAGCTTTTTATCGCGCCGCCCTGCGCGTTGCAGGAGAAAACGCGCCCGTCCTGGCTGTCCACCCAGTAGAGCCTTTGCTGCTCCACGTCCCAGACCGGGCTTTCGCCAAGCCGGGTTTTTAAATCAATCAATACCTCAATACGCATGGCGTTCTCCAGGTTCAGATTTTTTCGCCGCGCGCCACCGGGCCTGCGGCAAGGGAAGAGGCGGGGCGGCTGCGGATAAGCGTCGCCACCAGCGCGCCGATAACCAGCAGCCCGACGGCGAACCACAGGCCGGACGTGGGCGAGCCGGTGCGGTCTTCGAACGCGCCGAGGATAAACGGCCCGAGAAAACCGCCGCACAGGCCAAGGCAGTTAAGCAGGCCAAAGCTGCCCGCCAGCAGGCTGCCGCTCATAATGGAAGGCAGCCAGCTAAAGATGATGGATTGCACGGCGAAGAACATAAACGCGGTAACAGAGAAGCCGATCATGGCGACAGAAGGGCCGCCCGTCGCGCCAATTGCCATGCCCACCGCCATCACCAGATACCCCACCATTAACATGCGCCGCGAGCGGCCCTCCGTGCGGGCGAAACGGGGCAGCAGCACGCCGCCGCAGGCAGCGGCAATCCACGGAATGGCGGTCAGCAAGCCGACCTGGAGCGGCGACAGATCGCCCCAACTGCCGATAATGCCCGGCAGGAAGTAGCTCAGCCCGTAAACCGAGAACTGGTGGGCGAAGTAAACCAGCACCAGCAGCAGGAACACGCGGGTGGCGAGCGCCTTTTTCAGTGAGAAAGAGGAGGGGGCGTGGTTCGCCTCGCGCGCTTCGCGGGCAAGGGTGGTTTCGATAAATTCCACGTCCTGTTTATCGAGCCACTTCGCGTCGGCGGGTTTGTCCGGCAGCACGCGCCAGACCACGAACGCCAGCGCCACGGCCGGCAAGCCTTCGATAAAGAACATCCACTGCCAGCCCGCCCAGCCCGCAATGCCGTCCATATTCAGCAGCAAGCCGCCAAGCGGCGCGCCGATAATATTGGCGAAGCAAACGCCGAGCAGGAACAGACCGGTGGCTTTGGCGCGCTCTTCGCGGCCAAACCAGAGCGTTAAATAGTAAATAATGCCGGGATAAAGCCCCGCTTCGGCGGCACCGAGCAGCAGGCGCATGGCGTAGAAAGACCACGGGCCGGTGACGAAGGCCATGGCGCAGGAGATTAGCCCCCAGGTTATCATGATGCGGGCTATCCAGCGCCTGGCGCCAATCTTCGCCAGAAAGAGGTTGCTTGGGATTTCAAGCACCGAATAGGTCAGGAAGAACAGCCCCGCGCCCAGGCCAAACGCCGTGGCGGAGAGGCCCAGATCCACCGACATGCTGGCTTTCGCCATGCCGATATTGGTGCGATCGATAAAGCTGATGATGTACGCCACGATCAACAACGGCAGCAGGTGGCGGTAGATCTTTTTGTGGGTGATGCGCGCCTGCGCCCCGCCCGTCGGCTTTTCATTTATTGCGGACATGGTTACTATTCTCCCGTTGTAACGGTCAAAGACCTTTGCCGGGATCGGCGAGATCCCGCTGTGTCAGCTCACGTTGTCGCAGGGGCGATGACCCGCACGACGTCCCGGCCCGATGCCCCACATCGGGCCGTTCTTCTTAAGCGCCTTCGCGCTCGAACAGCATGGAAATCCCTTGTCCGCCGCCGATGCACATGGTCACAAGCCCGGTGCGCGCGCCGCTGCGTTCCATCTCATACATCAGTTTCACCGGCAGGATGGCCCCGCTCGCGCCCACCGGATGACCAAGCGCGATAGCGCCGCCGTTAACGTTCACCCGCGCCGGATCAAGCTTCAGATCGTTCATTACCGCCAGCGCCTGGGCGGCGAACGCTTCGTTCAGCTCGATCAGATCGACCGACTGAATATCCAGGCCAAGCTTGTCCATCAGGCGGCGGGTGGAAGGCGCCGGGCCAAAGCCCATGATCTCCGCGCCGCAGCCCGCCACCGCCCAGCCTTTGATGCGCATGCGCGGCGTTAAGCCCCGCTTTTCCGCCTGCTCGCGGGTCATTAAAACCAGCGCCGCCGCGCCGTCGTTAATGCCGGAAGCATTGGCCGCCGTCACCACGCCCTCTTTCTTAAAGGCCGGGCGCAGGGTCGCGAGCTTTTCGCGCGGGGTGTTGCGCGGATGCTCGTCGGTATCGAACAGGCGGGTCGCTTTCTTGCCGTCCGGCACCTCGATGCCGAGGATCTGCTCGCGGAAGTACCCTTCGCTAATCGCTTTCAGCGCTTTTTGCTGGCTGGACCAGGCAAAATCGTCCATCGCTTCGCGGCTGATGTTAAAACGCTCGGCCACGTTCTCCGCCGTCATGCCGTTGTGGTACGGCCCTTCGGGCCAGGTGAGGATAGAGATAAGACCATCTTCCAGCACGCCGTTGCCCATGCGGTAGCCGTCGCGCGCCTGGCGCAGGTAGTAAGGGAGCTGGGTCATGTTCTCGGTGCCGCAGGCCACCACCACGTTCGCCTGGCCGGTCTGGATAGCCATCATGCCGTCGGCAATCGCCTGCAAACCGGAGCCGCACTGACGGTTAACGGAGTAGGCGGTAGTCTCTTTCGGCAGCCCGGCGCGAAGCTGGCAGACGCGGGCGATAAAGCCGCTTTCCGCCACCTGGCCTACGTTGCCCACCACCACTTCATCCACCTCTTCAGGCGCGATGCCCGCGCGGGCGACCGCTTCGCGGATCACCGCCGCGCCCAGGTCATGCTGGTGGGTATGGGCGAAGCTGCCGTTAAAGGCGCCGATGGCGGTGCGAACGCCGCTGACAATCACAATATCGTTAGGCTGTTTCATCATTTCTCCTTACAGCACCATGCCGCCGCCGACGTTAATCACTTCACCGTTGATATAGCGCGCGCCGTCGCAGGCGAGGAACGCCACGCATTCGCCCACGTCTTTCGCTTCGCCTGCGAAGCCCGCCGGGATCTTGTTGATCATCATCTCCCACACTTTTTCCGGCACGCCGCGGGTCATGTCGGTGTCGATAAAGCCCGGACAGATGGCGTTTACCGTTACTCCTTTTCTGGCAAGTTCCCGGCAGGCGGTTTTGGTCATCCCCACCACGCCCGCTTTAGAGGCGGCGTAGTTGGTCTGCCCGACGTTGCCAAGCCAGCTTGCCGAGGCGATGTTGACGATGCGCCCATATCCGCGCTCGCGCATGCGGATAGCCGCCTGCTGCATGCAGAAAAAGGTGCCTTTGAGGTTGACGTCGATAACCGTGTCCCAGTCCGTTTCCGTCAGTTTGTGCAGCATGGCGTCGCGGTTAATGCCCGCGTTGTTGACCAGAATATCGACCTGGCCGAAGGCCGCTTCGGCCTGTTCGAACAGCGCCTCCACCTGCGCTTTGTTGGCAATATTGCAGGTGATGAACAGCGCCTCGTTGCCCCACTGGCGCAGGGCGGCGGCGGACTCTTCGCCGCGCGGGTCCATATCGGCGATGACAACCCGCGCGCCTTCGCGCGCAAGCACCTGGGCGATGCCAAAGCCGATGCCGCGGGCGGCGCCGGTCACAATGGCGGTTTTACCGGTGAGTTTCATTTTTCAGTTCCTTGCAGGTCAGGTTGTGGCTGACGAGAGAACGCGGCGGCGAGGCCGTAAGGCGGCTCGTCAAACAGCGCGCGCTCCATCACGGTTAATTTCGGATCGATAAGCGGGCGAAAGGCCATCTGCGCCAGTACGTCGCGCTCAAGGTCGATGCCCGGCGCAATCTCCACCAGCACCGGCCCTTCCGGGCGCAGCTCAAATACCGCGCGCTCGGTAACGTAATGCATCGTCTGGCCTTTTTTACGGGCCAGTTCGCCGTTGTAAGAGATCTGATCGACGGCGTTGACGAACTTGCAGACTTCGCCTTCCTGTACAATGCGCAGCGCGCCGTTTTCACAGGCGATCTCAAGCCCTTTGGCGGTAAACGACGAGCAAAACACCACGTGGCGGGCGTTCTGGGTGATGTCGATAAAACCGCCCGCGCCAGGGCAGGAAGCGCCAAGCCGCGTGGCGTTAACATGGCCTTGCGGGTCCATTTCCCCTGCGCCCATATAGGTGATGTCCACGCCCGCGCCGTTGTAGTAGAGCATCTGGTCCTGATGGCTAATCATGGCGGTTAAGTTGCGACCGATGCCGAAATCGGTGCCGCCCGCCTGCAAGCCGCCGTAGATGCCAGATTCCACGGTAATGGTGACGTCGTCGCCCACGCCTTCTTCGTGAATAATCGCGCCGATCACATCATTGGGAATGCCGGTGCCGAGGTTAATAACGCAGCCCGGCGTCAGGTAGCGGCAGGCGATGCGGCCAATCAGCTTGCGAAGGCTAAGCGGCAACGGGGCGCTTTCGCTCGCCGGCAGGCGGATATCGCCGCAAAGCGACGGGTCGAAGGCCCAGCCGGAGGTCTGGCGGTGGTCAGTCTCTGGTTCGTCGCAGACGACGATGGCGTCTATCAGCGTGCCGGGCACGGTAACGCTTTTCGGGTGCAGCGAGCCGCGCGCCACGCGGTATTTCACCTGCGCCAGCACCTTCGCGCCGTAGCGCTTCGCCGCCAGCACGGCAGGCAGCACTTCAAGCTTCATGGCTTCTTCATCGGTAGAGAGATTGCCGTCTTCGTCGGCGTGGGTGCCGCGCACAATCACCACGTCCAGCGGGATCGCGGGATAGAAGAGAAACTCTTCGCCGCGAAAGGTGTGGTGCTCGACGCGGTTTGGCTGCTCGCGGGTGCGGCGGTTCATGCGCCCGCCCTCAATGCGCGGGTCGACAAACGTG
Source organism: Franconibacter helveticus LMG 23732 (assembly GCF_000463115.2). GTDB lineage: Bacteria > Pseudomonadota > Gammaproteobacteria > Enterobacterales > Enterobacteriaceae > Franconibacter > Franconibacter helveticus. The sequence continues at coordinate 26,802 of NZ_AWFX01000024.1, forward strand.
CCTAAGCCCACCTGGGAAAGCCGCCCCGGCAGACCGGCGGCCATCGCGCTGTAAAGATGCACCATCTGCCCCTGCGGCAGGCACCAGGCTTCCACGTCGTCGTTGTTGATCATCGCCATCCAGCGCGGCGCAAGGCCCCAGTGGGAGCCGATAATGCGCGTAACCAGCCCCGGATGGGCGAAATGCTGGTTGCCGCGCTGGCGGTCGCTCTGGCCTGCGGCGTGCACCAGCGTCAGGCCGCGCGGCGTGTTTTGCGCCAAAAAGCGCGCTTCAATCGCTTTGAGTATCGATTCCGCCGCGCCGATAAGCGTCATGCCGACGGTGCAGACCGTATCGCCGTCTTTGATAAGGCGCGCGGCTTCCTGGGCGCTGATAAAGGTCGTTTTCACGCTTTCTCCTCCGGGGACAAATAAGGAATATGCTCAGCAAGGCGCGCCCGCAGCTGACGCTTGCTGATTTTGCCGTTATGGGTGCGCGGCAGGGTGCGGGTGAAAATAATGCGCGCCGGCAGCTTAAAGCGCGCCACCTTCGCCTTCAGCCAGCCCAGAATCTCTTCGCTGGTCAGGCTTTGCTGGCTGTCGGCGACGATAAACGCCACCGGCTCTTCGCCGTAAACCGGGCTTGGCGCCGGGATAACCGCCACCTCTTTCACGCCCCGGTAGGTGGACAGAATGTTTTCAAGCTCAATGGAATAAATTTTCTCGCCGCCGCGGTTAATCATGTCTTTGCTGCGATCTTTAATGAAAAGAAAGCCATCTTCGTCGAGATAACCGATATCGCCGGTATTGAACCAGCCTTCTGCGTTACAGGCGGGGCGGCGCTCGCTACGCTGCCAGTAGTCGCTTACCACCACCGCGCCTTTAAGCCAGATATGGCCGATGTGACCGGGGCCGAGCGGTTTTTGCTCATCGTCGCAAACGGCTATCTCAAGGCCCGGGATCGCCTGGCCGGAACTGCCGGTTTTCGCGCTGCCCCAGACATCCTGCGGGAAGATAGTGGCGGGGGAGGTGGTCTCGGTAAGGCCGTAAATCGGGTGAATGGCGGTGCGGGGAAAGCACTCTTTAAGCTCGCGCACCAGTCCCTCATTAAGATGCCCTGCGCCGCAGGCGACGGCGCGCAGCGTCGGCCAGGTTTGCGGCACGCTCTCGCTCTGCGCCTTCGCCGCCTGGCAAAGCAGAATAAAGACCGTGGGCGAGCCATGCAGAAAGGTGATGCCCTGCTCGCGCACGGTGTTCATGACTTCTGCTGCATTAAAACGCAGTTGCAGCCAGATGGCGGCGCCCAGGTATACAAAGAGCGCCAGCAGGGCGGAGAGGCCGGTAATGTGGTAAATCGGCACCGCCAGCACGGTGCTGTCGTCTTCGCCCAGCGACAGCCCGTGCGCATAGGCCTCAACGGCGCTAAGCAGGTTGCCATGCGTGATGACCGCGCCTTTCGGCTCGCCCGTCGTGCCGGAGGTAAACATAATAATGGCGGCGTCGTCGCGGCTCAGGCTCGCCTCTTGCGCAAGCGTTGCAGCTGGCAGCACAAGCGCTTGCCATTCGCTCAGCGACACGCAGCGCGCCCCCTGGGTACGCGACAGCCAGTCCTGGCCGTTAGCGTCAAAAAAGACCGCCTGCGGCGCAATGTGCGCCACCAGCCCTTCGCCTTCCTCCTGCTTGAGCTTGGTGCTGAACGGCACCACCTCAATGCCAAGGCCCATAGCGGCGAAGAAAATCTCGCAAAAGGCGGGGCGGTTGCCGAAGGCAAGCACGATGCGGTCGCCTTTGTGCAATGACCAGACGCTGGAAAGCTGCGCCATGGTCTGCTGAACGCGCTGGTGAAAATCGCGGTAGCGGTAACGCTCGTTTTCAAATGCCAGCGCCAGCGCGTCCGGGCGGCGCTCCGCGCTGCGGCGCAGGGCCTGATAGAGGTTCTGAAAGTCGGCGCAGCTGCTGCTCATGGGTCTCTCCTGACAAAGCTCGGTGGCAATGCCAGCAGTCTAGGGTAGAGAAGCAGGGGCAAGTTGCGGGCTTATTCACAACAAAAAATCAACAAAACAACATCATCATTGTAACTTGGCACAATGCGGCGCGAGCAGGGTCATGGTTTTTGGGAGAAGGCAAAGCACAGCGCCAGAAACGTTGCAAAAGCCCGTTATTTAAATGCGGCATAACTCGCAGGTCACGACAATTTATTTTGCGCCCTGAATTTGGGTTAAGTATTATTTTCGGGAAGGCGCTAAGGCTTTCTTATATTTTAAGGAGATAATATAAAATGGCTTTTGATGAATTTGATGGGTTTTGATCGAGTTAATTATTCAAAGGCGGGTTACCCCCGCCTTTTTTATAGATGAATAAATAATTATGGAAACCAGTAATTCACACTTAATCAACAATGTTCTCGTATTTATCGGCGTTATTGTTGCAACGATAACTATTATTTATAACGTTCGTACGGCTAAAAAAACGCAAACGGCCATTTTTCTTTTCGCAAGCAGAAAAGATCAGCAGTATCTTGAAGCGCTTCATATTCTGAAAAAGGTACACTTTTCCGGTAAATCCTTTCGGTCGTATGTTTTTTCGTCCCATGAGGCGCCTGTCACGCCCGAAATATTGAATGAGCGACGTAAGCTGCAATACATCCTTAACTTTTATGAGCGGGTCGCTGTCAGCCTCCGGGAGGGGATATACGATGAAAATATGATTAAACGCACGTCGTATGCCACTGTGATGGAAACATGGGATATTGCAGAGCCTTTAGTGAAAGCGGTAAGGGAACATATTCATTCCGATACCACCTGGCAGGAGTTTGAATGGCTGGTAAGCCGATGGCGGAAAGCACCCTTAAAAAGACACCGTTAAGACAAGCCCGCGGCTGGTCAGAATGTATTGCTTCACTATTTTTATTCCTGATTCGCGTTACCGCTTTCATTATTTACCCGACGTTTTTAGCGCGCCGCATAAATAATAAATAGATGAGCGCGTAATAAAAGGCGGCCGTAGCCGCCATGAATCGGGTTTATTACGCTTTCGGCGCCAGCGCGGCGAAAGCGGCGCGAATTTCCGCTTCCGGCAACTCAAGGCCGATAAAGACAATGGTACTCTGGCGCGTTTCTTCCGGCGCCCATTCGCGGTCCCAGTCGGCGCTGTAAAGACGCTGCACGCCCTGAAAAAGCAGCCGACGCGGCGCATCTTCGATATAGAGCATTCCCTTATAGCGCAGCAGACGGTCGGCGAAATCCAGCAGCAACCCTTCCATGGTGCGCGAAACGGCATCCAGCGCCAGCGGGTAGTCGAGGTTCACAACGATAGAGCCTACGGCGTTTTGCACAGGGGCGACAAAATGAAAACGCGGCGCCTTTTCAACAATGCGTTCTTCCAGCATAAAACCCTGCACGTTGAAAAGCAGACCGAGGTCGATTTCGCCATGAACGACGGTATAAACCGGCGCGCGGGCGTTGATGCGCGCAAGCCTTGCCAGCAGCGCATCGTTTTCACCCGCCACATCCGTTTTGGTAAGCAGAATGCGGTCGGCATAGCCAATCTGCGATTGCGCCAGAGTGAACTGGTTCATCTGCTGGTCTGCATGTACGGCGTCCACAAGGGTAATCACCCCGTCTAACAGGTAGCGCTCGCAAAGCGTTTCGTGGGCGAAAAAGGTTTGAATAATGGGGCCGGGGTCCGCCATGCCGGTGCACTCAATCACCAGCCTGTCGAAGTTGATTTCGCCGCTGTCGCGCTTTTCGAGCAGGTCGAGCAGCGCGTCTTCCAGCTCATTCGACCGGCTACAGCAGATGCAGCCGTTGCTCAGGGTTTTAATCTGCGTGGCGCGATCGCCGATAATCGCGTTATCAATCGGCACTTCGCCAAATTCGTTTTCGATAACCGCAATTTTCTGGCCGTGGTCGGCCTCAAGAATATGGCGCAGCAGCGTGGTCTTGCCCGCGCCGAGAAAGCCGGTTAACAGCGTTACCGCTACAGGTTGCATCATCTCTCTCCCGTTAATTTCAGCAGCAACGCATGCCGCCTTTGCCACTCCCGCCGTAGCGCGCCTGCTGACGCTCCTGGAAGAACTCATCGTAAGTCATGTAAGGCTTATCGGGGTGGTTTTCTTTCATATGTTGCACATAGGTATCGTAGTCCGGAATACCAATCAACATGCGGGCCGCCTGACCCAGGTATTTTGCCGCTTCGCCTAATTGACCAAACATGGTTGTATCCTGAAAAAGCATGCGCCCCGCAGGTAGCGGGGCGCATGAAGGTTGTGATTAATGACCGGAGGAGATTTTCACCCCTTCAGCTGGCACCGGCACATACGGCGTCTCTTTCGCCACCGGCTTGTCGGCGCGCAGCGCTTTCATCGCGGTGCGAATGCCGTAGAAGAGAATGCTGTAAACCACGATCAGGAAGAGAATGCTCAACCCGGCGTTGGTGTAGTTGTTAACAATGATGTGGTTCATGTTGGCAATCTGCTGTTCGGTCAGCTCTGCGCCGCCCGCCAGGATGCGTGCTTTATACTCGCCCGCCATGTAGAAGAAGCCTTCCATTTGCGGGTTGGTGCTGAACAGCTTCAGGCCCAGCGCCCAGGTAGTGCAGATAAGCAGCCAGATTGCAGGCAGCACGGTTACCCAGATGTACTTCGTGCGTTTCATCTTCACCAGCACGACGGTGCCAAGCATCAGCGCGACAGACGCCAGCATCTGGTTAGAGATACCGAACAGCGGCCACAGGCTCTTCACGCCGCCCAGCGGATCCACCACGCCCTGGTAAAGCAGGTAGCCCCACAGGCCCACGCAGCCCGCTGTGCCCACGATGCCGGCAATCAGCGAATCGGTTTTTTTCAGGAACGGCACAAAGTTGCCCACCAGGTCCTGGAACATAAAGCGGCCCGAGCGGGTGCCTGCGTCCAGCGCGGTGAGGATAAACAGCGCTTCAAACAGAATGCCGAAGTGATACCAGAAGCCCATATCGGCCGCCGGAAGGATTTTGTGGAACACGTGCGCAATACCCACAGCCAGCGTCGGCGCGCCGCCTGCGCGGTTCAGCACGGAAGGCTCGCCGATGTCCTTCGCGGTTTGCAGGATTTGATCGGGCGAGATGACAAAGCCCCAGGAGCTGACCGTGGCCGCGGCATGAGCGGTAACATCCTGCAACTGCGCCATAATCGCCGGGCCGTTGGCGCTGCCCAGCTCATGCAGGTTCGGCATAGTGAAGCCGAGGCCCGCAGGCGGGGTATTCATTGCAAAGTAGAGGCCCGGTTCGATAATAGACGCCGCAACCAGCGCCATCACCGCCACGAAAGATTCCATCAGCATCGCGCCATAACCGATAAAACGCGCATCGGTTTCACTGGCGAGCAGTTTCGGCGTGGTGCCGGAAGCAATCAGCGCATGGAAGCCGGAAACCGCGCCACAGGCGATGGTGATAAAGAGGAACGGGAACAGCGCGCCTTTCCACAGTGGGCCGGTGCCATCAATAAATGGCGTTACGGCCGGCATTTTTAACTGCGGATTGAGGATCAGGATGCCCACCGCCAGGCCGACAATCACGCCGATTTTCAGGAAGGTGGCGAGGTAGTCGCGCGGCGCGAGGATAAGCCACACCGGCAGCAGCGCGGAGATAAACGCATAGCCAATCAGCGCATAGGTGATGGTGGTGTCTTTAAAGGTCAGCGCCGGGCCCCAGTACGGGTCAGCAGCAATGACGCCGCCAAACCAGATGGAGGCCACCAGCAGTACGATGCCGATAACGGAAACTTCGCCCACGCGGCCCGGGCGCAGGAAGCGCATGTAAATACCCATAAACAGCGCGATAGGCACCGTCGAGCAGACGGTAAAGACGCCCCAGGGGCTTTCCGCCAGCGCCTTCACCACAATCAGCGCCAGCACCGCCAGGATGATGATCATGATAAGGAAACAGCCGAACAGCGCGATGGTGCCAGGAACCGGACCCATCTCCTCTTTGATCATCTCGCCAAGCGAAGCGCCGTTGCGGCGGGAAGAGATGAACAGCACCATGAAATCCTGCACCGCGCCTGCCAGCACCACGCCTGCCAGCAGCCAGAGCGTGCCGGGCAGGTAGCCCATCTGGGCCGCCAGCACCGGCCCGACCAGCGGGCCTGCGCCTGCGATGGCGGCGAAGTGGTGGCCGAACAGCACATAGCGGTTGGTCGGCACGTAGTTCAGGCCGTCATTATTAATGACCGCCGGGGTGGAGCGCGTCGGGTCGAGCTTCATGACCTTCTGCGCGATGTAAAGGCTGTAATAGCGGTAGGCCACCAGATAGACGGAGACTGAAGCCACTACGATCCATAGCGCGCTTACGCTCTCGCCGCGCCGCAGGGCGACAATAGAGAGGCAAAACGCACCGATTATTCCCAGGACGAGCCAGGGCAAGTGCTTAAGAAGTGTTTTCGCGTTCATGGAAGAACCTGTTTGTCAGTCGTCGATACAGGCGCGGCAGCTACCCATCACCGCGCCGGAGGTAAGAAAAAAAGCGGCTTTTGCCATGCTGCTTATGATGACAAAACGACCGGGGCGCGGGGTTGAGAAATCCTTAAGCGGCGCTATAGCTACCCTGAATGGTCGTATAGCGCGGCAAACGGTTAGCGGGTGGGAAAGCAGGGCTGATTAATGTGATTCATATCACGCGAAAAGGTGTTAAAACGCGCCGGAAATGGCGCGAAAAGATGGTTATGGTTTCTTTTAGGAAATTGCCAGGGAGGAGGGTGGCTTGCGGCTGGCTGAAAAAGGCGGCGTCTGCCGCTTCCTCAGCGCTTAAATTTCGCAAACAGCCATGAATATGCTGGTCGCCACGGCCAATAGCTCACAACGTAAGGCGAGGTAATAGCGTGTGGTCTGCCGGGAGGACGGCTATTCGACAGGTATGACCGCGTTGCGGATACCATCGGTTTATCGTTTTTTCAGAAATAAGAGTGGCATAGCGGCCCGCTGCTGAGGCAAGATTTTCGCTTCTTATTCTGGCAGTGGCGACGCCTTTTACGGCTGCGCCCTGCAAGCAAGGAACGGCCGATGCAACCCGCAACACACCGCCATTGTTCTATTCCGCTTTTGTCAGGCGCCCGCTTGTGACGCTCCTCGCCTGGTTTATCGCTTTTGCGCTCGATTTGCTGCTGGGCGACCCGCCGCGCTGGCCGCACCCGGTACGCTGGGTAGGCGCGCTGATCTCCCGCACGCAAAAGGTGATTCGCGCCCGTTGCCATACGCCCCGCCAGTTGCGCGCAGGCGGGGCGTTGCTGTGGCTGGTGGTGGTGGGGATCACCTTTGGCGCGGCGTTCGGCGCGCTGAAAATGGCGCAGGCCATTCATCCCTGGTTTGGCTGGCTGCTGGAAGTGTGGATGATTTACGTCTCGCTTGCCGCACGCTGCCTCGCCGACGAGGCGCGCGGCGTGGAGCAGGCGCTGCGTTCCGGTTCGCTTTCGCGCAGCCGCCAGCAGCTTTCGCGCATCGTCGGGCGCGACACTTCGCAACTGGAAGCGCCGCAAATCACGCGGGCCGTGGTAGAGACGGTGGCGGAAAACAGCGTCGACGGCGTTATCGCGCCGCTCTTTTTTCTGCTGGTCGGCGGCGCGCCGCTGATGCTGGCCTACAAGGCGGTGAATACGCTGGATTCCATGGTGGGCTATAAAAACGAAAAGTACCGTCACATCGGCATGGTTTCCGCTCGCCTGGACGATGCGGCTAACTTTATCCCGGCGCGGTTAAGCTGGCTATTGCTCGCCTGCGCGGCGGCTGTCTGCCGTCTGAACCCAACTGCCGCGTTGCGCATCGGCTGGCGCGACCGCTACCAGCACAGCAGCCCCAACTGCGCCTGGCCAGAGGCGACGGTCGCCGGGGCGCTCGGCATTCGCCTTGGCGGGCCGAACCGCTATTTCGGCGAATGGGTGGAAAAACCCTGGATAGGCGATGCCCGGCGCGAAGTGACGGTGGAGGATATTCCCCGCTCGGTGCGCTTAATGCTGGTGGCGTCGACGCTGGCGCTGTTGCTGTTTGCCCTGCTGCGTCTGGCCATCTGCGGCGCGTAATTTCATAAGGAGCGCAAACGTGCGTAATTTTACTGAGGAGGCGCGATGAGCCTCGCCATTATGCTCCAGGGCACCGCTTCCGACGTCGGCAAAAGCGTGCTGGTCGCCGGACTGTGCCGCATTTTTTATCAGGATGGCTTGAACGTGGCGCCCTTTAAATCGCAGAACATGGCGCTGAACTCCGGCATTACGCCGGATGGCAAAGAGATGGGCCGCGCGCAGATTTTTCAGGCGCAGGCGGCGAACATCGCCCCGGATGTGCGCATGAACCCGGTGCTGCTCAAGCCTACCAGCGACCGTCAGGCGCAGGTGGTGCTGATGGGCCGGGTGGCGAAAAACATGGACGCGGTGAGCTACCACCATTTTAAAACTGAGCTGCGCGCGCAGGTCAGCGCGGTTTACCAATCGCTGGCCGCCGACTATGAGGCGATAGTGCTGGAAGGGGCGGGCAGCCCGGCGGAAATCAATCTGCGCGACCGGGATATCGTCAACATGGGCATGGCGGAGATGGCCCGCTGTCCGGTGCTGCTGGTGGCGGATATCGATCGCGGCGGCGTCTTCGCCGCCATTTACGGCACGCTGGCGCTTTTACAGGAGCATGAACGCTGGCGGGTAAAGGGCGTCATCATTAATAAGTTTCGCGGCGACGTGGCGCTGCTCACTTCCGGCATTGAACAGATTGAAGCGCTGACTGGCGTGCCGGTGGTGGGGGTGATGCCCTGGCTGGATATCGATCTGGAAGATGAAGACGGCGTGGCGTTGCAGCGCGGCAAATACAGCCGCCGCGACAAGCGCGAGCTGGAGATAGCCGTGGTGCAGTTGCCGCACATCGCCAACTTTACCGATTTCAACGCCCTGGCGGCGCAGCCGGATGCCCGCGTGCGTTATGTCGCCCGCGCCCACGAACTGACGGACGCAGACTTGATTATCCTGCCCGGCAGCAAAAACACCCTTGGCGACCTGCGCTGGCTGCGTGAAAGCGGCCTTGCCGACGCCCTGCTCGCGCAGCATGGCAAGGGCGTGCTGGTCATCGGCATCTGCGGCGGTTACCAGATGCTGGGCGGCCAGATAACAGATGCGGTGGAATCGGGCCTTGGCGAGGCAATGGGGCTTGGGTTGCTGGACGTCACCACCCGTTTCGCCTTTGAAAAAACCACCACGCAGGTGGCGGGCGAAACCCTGCCGCTGCCGGGGCTGTTCAGCGCCGCCGGCAACCTTGCCTTGCAGGGTTATGAAATCCATATGGGCGAAACCACCTTAGGTAAAAACGCGCGGCCTTTCGCTCGCCTTGGCGAAGAAAAACAGGACGGCGCGGTAAGCCCCGACGGGCAGGTGGCAGGCAGCTACCTGCACGGTCTGTTTGATAACGGCGCCTTTACCCGCGCCCTGCTGGACAGCCTGCGTCTGCGCAAAGGATTAGCGCCTTTTGCGGGCGAGGCGCTGGATTACGCTGCCTGGAAATCACAGCAGTTCGACAAGCTGGCAAGTGCCATGCGCGAGCACATTGATATCACCAGAATTTATCAGATTATGCGCGACCATCAGGAGCCAGAATTATGAAGCTGATTACCGGCGGCGCGCGCAGCGGCAAAAGCCGTCATGGCGAAACGCTTGCGGCGCAGGCGGGGGAGCGGGTGCTTTATATCGCCACCTCCAGGGTGCTGGACGACGAGATGGCGGCGCGGGTGCGCCACCATCAGCAAAGCCGCCCGGCCCACTGGCGCACTGTCGAGGCCTGGCGCGAGCTGGATAAGCTCATCACGCCCGACAACGACCCGCGGGAAGCGGTGTTGCTGGAGTGCGTCACCACGCTTATCAGCAACATCTTGTTCGCGTTTGTCGGCGATACGGCGGAAGAAACGTGGGATTACGCGGCTATCGAGGCGGAGATCGAGCAGGAAATCACTGCGCTTATCCACGCCTGCGAACGCTGTCCCGCGCCGGTCATTCTGGTAACGAATGAGGTGGGAATGGGCATCGTGCCGGAGAACAGGCTGGCGCGCCATTTCCGGGATATTGCAGGCAGGGTAAACCAGCGGCTGGCGCAGGCGGCGGATGAAGTCTGGCTGGTGGTTTCCGGGATTGGAGTCAAAATTAAATGATGCGTCTGTTTTTCGCCACGCTCGCTTTTATGAGCCGTTTGCCGGTGCCCGCGCGCTTATCGCAGGGCGTGGAAACCGAGCGCTATGTTCGCGGCGTCGTCTTCTTTCCGCTGGCAGGCGCGCTGCTCGGCGCGCTCAGCGGCGTCGTGTTTCTGGCGCTGGAGCGCGGGTGCGGCACGCCGCTCGCGGCGCTCTTCAGCGTGCTGGCGCTGGCGCTGTTGACCGGCGGCTTTCATCTGGACGGGCTGGCGGATACCTGCGACGGCGTGTTCTCCACCCGCAAGCGCGAGCGCATGCTTGAGATCATGCGCGACAGCCGCCTCGGCACGCACGGCGGGCTGGGGCTGATTTTCGTGCTGCTCGGCAAGGTGCTGGTGGTGAACGAGCTGGCGCTGCGCGGCGGCCATATGCTGCCTGCGCTGGTTTGCGCCTGCGTGGCGGGCAGGAGCGCCTGCGTGCTGCTGATGTACCGCCAGCGTTATGCCCGGCAAGAGGGGCTTGGCAACCTGTTCATCGGCAAAGTGACGGGCATGCAGAGCGCCATTACGCTTGCGATCGGCGCGCTGTTCTGCGCGCTGTTGGGGCAGACGGCCGGGCTTATCGCTTTCGCGCTGACGTTGGTTGCGGTTTATCTGCTCGCCCTTGCGCTGAAGCGCACGCTGGGCGGGCAAACCGGCGACACCCTTGGCGCGGCCATTGAGCTTGGCGAATTTATCTTTTTGCTGGCGCTGCTGTAAGCCAGCCTGACGGACAGCTGTATGCAAACTCTCGACTCACTGATTAACGCCATTCCTGCGCCTGACCATGAGGCCGCCGCCCGCGCGCGGCGACATATTGACGGCCTGCTTAAGCCCACCGGCAGCCTCGGGCGGCTGGAGGATCTGGCGGCGCAGCTTGCCGCCATGCCGGGTTTTCGCGCCCGCCTGGAGGTTTCGCAAAAAGCGATTGTGGTGATGTGCGCCGATCACGGCGTTTATGAAGAACAGATAACCGTATCGCCGCAGGCGATCACGGCGATCCAGGCGCTGAATATGTTGCAACACCACACCGGCGTATGCGTGCTGGCGGCGAACGTGGGGGCGAAGGTCCACGTTGTTGATATCGGCATCGACTGCGAACCGTTGGCGGGCGTCGCCTGCCTGAAAGTGGCGCGCGGCACCGGCAATATCGCCCGCGGCCCGGCGATGCGGCGCGAGGTGGCGGAACAGTTGCTGCTGGCAAGCGCGAACCATACCCGCGAACTGGCGGCGCAGGGCGTGCGGCTCTTCGGCGTGGGCGAGCTTGGGATGGGCAACACCACGCCCGCCGCCGCTATCATCAGCGTGCTGGCGAAGCGCGACCCGCAGGACGTGGTGGGCATGGGCGCCAACTACCCGCAGGAAAGGCTGCACCATAAAGTCGACGTGGTGCGCCGGGCAATAGCGGTAAACCAACCGGAGGCAAGCGACGGGCTGGAGGTGCTGGCGAAAGTCGGCGGGTTTGATCTCGTCGGCATGGCGGGCGTAATGCTCGGCGCGGCGTCGTGCGGGCTGCCGGTGGTGCTGGACGGTTTTCTTTCTTACGCCTCGGCGCTCGCCGCTTGCCGCATCGCCCCCGCAGTGCATGACTATCTTATTCCCTCCCACCTTTCGGCGGAGAAGGGAGCGCAAATCGCGCTTGATGAATTAAAGCTCACGCCCTATCTCAACATGGATATGCGCCTTGGCGAAGGCAGCGGCGCGGCGCTGGCGATGCACCTCGTGGACGCCGCCTGCGCGGTTTACAACAACATGGGTACGCTGGCCGGCAGCCATATCGTGCTGCCGGGCTGATGAGTAGCGCTAAATTTTGTATAGCATATTGCTACCTTGCGGGGTAAGCTTTACGTATAGCAAATTGTTACCTTAGAGAGAGTCTATGCCTGTAATCACCCGTGCGCCGAAAGTGGCCAGGGATAACCAGATAAATCTGCGGGCAACGGATGCCGAGCGAGCAGTTATTGATTACGCTGCAAGTCTGGTTAAAAAATCCCGCACCGATTTCATTCTGGAGCTGGCCTGTCAGGAAGCCCAGAATATCATTCTGGATCAGCGTCTGTTCATGCTGGATGACGAGCAATACGACGCATTTATAGAGGATCTGGAGTCGCCGCTCCAGAACGCCGAAGGCCGCCAGCGTTTAATGGATGTGAAGCCTGAATGGGAATAAGCCAGCCTGTATTGCTTACGGATAAGCACGTTTTAACGGAATTCCGCTGTGGTAACCCTGTTCTGGACGACTGGCTTTTACGCCGGGCGTTAAAAAACCAGGCGTTGAAGGCTTCACGAACGTTTGTCAGTTGCCAGACGGATACGAATATTGTGGCTGGTTATTACTCCCTGGCTTCCGGTTCCGTCAGCCGCCATAGTGTTTCCCGGGGGATGCGGCAAAATATGCCGGAGCCCATTCCGGTTATCTTGCTGGGGCGGCTGGCGGTCGATGCAAACTACCAGGGCCGAAAGCTCGGTCAGTGGTTGCTGAAGGATGCGGTGATGCGCGCAACCCGGGTTGCTCACCACATCGGCGTCAAGGCCGTTATGGTTCATGCAATAGACGATAACGCCCGGGCATTCTACGAGCGTTTTGGTTTTGTGCAGTCGGCTATCGCGCAAGACAGGCTTTTTTATCGGCTATAAATGTTGCCAGCCGGGAGTATTTCCTTCAGTGCCGCGACCAGCGCCGCGTTGGCCTCCCGGGATTTCACCGCCACGCGGTAGTAGCGCGCGTCGAGCCCCGGGTAGTTGGCGCAGCTGCGTATTAAAATGCGTTTTGCCAGCAGCGCGGCCTGCAAATCCAGCCCCGGCGCGTCGCAGCGCAAAAAGAGATAATTGGCGACGCCCGGCCATACCGTCACGCCCGCGATTTTCGCCAGCTCCGCGTAAAGCCAGGGCCGCTGCTGGTTGAGCCACGCCAGAGTGGCGTCGATATAGGCTTTATCTTCAAATAACATCTCCCCCGCAAGCGCCGCGAAGGCGTTAATGCTCCACGGCTCGCGCTCTGCACGCAGGGCGGCGACGGCCCGCACGTCGGCGCAGGCTAAATAACCGAGCCGCAGGCCGGGAATGGCGAAAAACTTGGTTAGCGAGCGCAGCACCCAGACGTGGGGAAGCTCAGCCAGAAAGGGAATAAGCCCCGGCGCCTGGGGCACAAAATCCAGAAACGCTTCATCCACAATCAGCGTGATGCCGCAATCCCCGCAGCGCCGCGCAATCGCCATGATAAGCGCCTCGTCGGGCAACAGCCCGGTAGGGTTGTTGGGCGTGCAGAGAAACAGGCAGTCGAGGCCGGGCGTCAACGCTTTCAGAAGCCCGTCGTCAGGTTGCCAGCCGTTCGCTTGCGTCAGCGGGTAATCGACAATCTCGCAGCCTGTTTTTTGCAGCGCCCGCCGGTATTCGGCAAAACCTGGCGTCAGCAGCAGGGCGCGGCGGGGGCGCAGCCAGGCGGTCAGCAAGAAAATCAGTTCCGTTTCGCCGTTACCCGCCAGCACCCAGTCGGGCGCAATGCGGTGATGAGTTGCCAGCCGCTGGTGCAGCGCCTGGTATTCGGGGTCGGGGTAGCGCTCCGCCAGCGCAAGGTTAGCGATAATGGCTTGTTTTAGCGTGGCGGGCATGCCGAGCGGGTTAATATTGGCGCTGAAGTCGAGCAGCTGCGCTTCTTCAAAGCCGTAAAGCGCCGCCGCTTCGCGGGTGTTGCCGCCGTGCTGGCTGGAAAGTAAGGCCATAACAGGCTCCTGATAACGCGATTTCGCCAGTGTAGCCTTATACACGCGGCGCGGAAAAGTGGCTTAATTGACGGGATGAACTACCCTCCATGCTGGGATAGCTTCGCACTGAACGGGAGAAAGTATGCTGGTGCTGTGGAATACGCTTATCGTCATTGCGACGTTTTGCCTGATGGAAGCAATCGCGACGCTTGCCCATAAATACATTATGCACGGCTGGGGATGGGGCTGGCATCGCTCGCACCACGAGCCGCGTCACGGCTGGTTTGAGGTTAACGATCTCTATGCCGTGGTGTTCGCGCTGCTTGCTATTGCGTTAATCGCGCTGGGCACGGCGGGCTGGTGGCCATTAGAGTGGATTGGCGCGGGCATGACGCTCTATGGGGTGTTCTATTTCCTTGTTCACGACGGGTTGGTGCATCGCCGCTGGCCGTTTAATTACATTCCGCGCCGCGGCTACCTCAAGCGGCTTTACCAGGCGCACCGCCTGCATCATGCGGTGAACGGCAAAGAAGGGTGCGTCTCTTTCGGTTTTCTTTATGCGGCGAAGCCGGAAGCGCTTAAAGCGGAGCTGCGCCGCCGCCACGGACGCAAGCCTAAAGCGGACGCCGCCACAGCCCGGCAGGGCGGGGAGCCCGCCGCGAAAAGCGCGAGCCCAGCGCAAGACCGGCCGACGACGCCAGCAGAGTAAGCTTTTGGGCTTTGCTGGTGCTCTGGCGCCGATCCCACGCCTGCGGCCCGGCTTTTACCACGTTAAAGCCAATTTCGCGATAAACGCTGCGGGCGGTGGCGATGGCCCAGGCCGATCGCAACGGCAGCGCGCCGAGGCCGCTTTTTGCCGAGCGATAATAAGGCTCCGCCTCGTTCACCAGACGGCGGGCCACGCCGGCAAGCCGCTCGCGGTTGTGCGGCGCGGCGAAGTTTTCCGGCGACAGCCCCGCTTCATGCAGCCAGCGGGCGGGCAGATAACAGCGCCCGTTGTGCGCGTCTTCCACGATATCGCGCGCAATGTTGGTGAGCTGAAACGCCAGCCCCAGATCGCAGGCCTGGTTCAGCGCCGCCTCGTCGCGCGCCCCCATCACCCGCGCCATCATTAGCCCCACCACCCCCGCCACGTGGTAGCAGTAGCGCAGCGTGTCTTCAATCGTCTCGTAATGTTCGCCGCGCACGTCCATGGCGAAGCCTTCGATATGGTCCAGCGCCTGGCGCTCGGGAATGGCATGGGCGAGCGCCACTTCCTGAAAGGCGGCGAAGGCCGGGTCGCTCATCGGCTCGCCACGGTAAGCGCGCCGGGTGAGCGCCTGAAGCTCCGCCAGCCGCTGTTCAGTACCCGTTTCGGCGCGGGTCCCGGCGGCAAACCCCAGCGTCTGGTCATCTATTACATCGTCGCAGTGGCGACACCAGGTGTAGAGCATCAGCACGCTGCGCCGCGTTTCGGCGTCAAACAGCTTCGCCGCCGTATTAAAGCTTTTCGAGCCTGCCGCCATGGTCTGCGTGGCGTGGTTTAACAGCGGTTGGTTCATGTCGTGAGCGTCTCCAGCATCAGCCCGGCGGTGGCTTTCGCCGAGCCAATCACCCCCGGCACGCCCGCGCCCGGATGGGTGCCTGCGCCGACAAGGTAAAGGTTGGCGAAATGTTCGTCGCGTTTGTGCGGGCGAAACCAGGCGCTCTGGGTCAGCAGCGGCTCGATGGAAAAGGCGGAGCCGAGGTGGGCGTCGAGCTGGTCGCGAAAATCAAACGGCGTGAAGATGCGCTGCGTTACCAGCTGGTCGCGCAGGCCCGGCATGTAGCGCTGCTCCAGGTAATCGAAAATGCGATCGCGCAGACGCGGGCCTTCCACCGTCCAGTCGATATCGGCGCGGCCCAGGTGCGGCACCGGCGCCAGCACGTAATAGCTTCCACAGCCGGGCGGCGCAAGTGAAGGGTCGGTCACGCAGGGGGCGTGCAGATAGAGCGAGAAGTCGTCGGCAAGCTGGTCGCCGTTAAAAATGTCGTGAATCAGTTCCCTGTAACGTGGGCCGAAGCAGACGGTGTGGTGCGCAAGCTGCGTGTGCTGTTTATTCAGACCAAAGTAGAGCACAAACAGCGAGTTGCTCATCCGCTTGCGCTTAAGTTTGCCTGAACGCTGCGCCCCGGCGGGATGGTGGCCGAGCAGCTTCTGGTAGGTGTTAACGACATCGGCATTGGAGGCAACGGCGCAGGCCGGAAAGGTGCGGCCATCTTCCAGCGTTACGCCGGTCACGCGCGCGCCGGCGGCCTCGATGCGTTTTACCCGGGCGTTCAGTTCAATTTTGCCGCCGAGATCTTCAAACAGCCGCACCAGCCCCTGCACCAGCGCGCCGGTGCCGCCGCGGGCGAACCAGACCCCCCATTCCCGCTCCAGCGCATGGATAAGCGTGTAAATAGACGAGGTGGCGAACGGGTTGCCGCCCACCAGCAGCGAATGAAATGAGAACGCCTGGCGCAGATAATCATCTTCGATAAATTTCGACACCACGCCGTAAACGCTGCGCCAGGCTTGCAGGCGCGCCAGCTGCGGGCCTGCCTTCATCATGTCGCGAAACGAAAGAAACGGCACCGTGCCAAGCTTCAGATAGCCTTCTTTAAACACCGCCTGCGAATAGGCGAGAAACTGGCGATAACCTTCCACATCTTTTGGGTTGAAGCGCGCAATCTGCGCTTCAAGCTTCTGCTGGTCGTTGTCGTAATCCAGCACCTTGCCCGATTCCCAGCAGAGGCGATAAAACGGCGTAACGGGCAGCAGCTCTACGTAATCCGCCATGTTTTTGCCCGCCAGCGTGAAAAGCTCTTCGATGGCGCTCGGGTCGGTGATAACCGTCGGCCCGGCGTCGAATGTAAAACCCTGGTCTTCGTAGACGTAGGCGCGCCCGCCGGGTTTATCGCGCTGCTCCAGCAGCAGCACAGGAACGCCCGCCGCCTGTAGCCGAATGGCTAACGCCAGGCCGCCGAAACCGGCGCCGATCACAATTGTCTTTTCCATGGTCGTTTTCATCGTCCTCGTTGCCGCAGCGGCTGTTTAAGTATGGCAAGCATCGCCTCGCCGACAGGCACTGGCGGCTTGCCGCTCAGAATGCGGGCGATATCGGCAGGCGTAAGCCGTCCGGCGTAAAAGCGGGCAATCAGCCCGGCGTTCAGCCCGTAAAAGCGCTCCATAACCCGCCAGCGCGCATCAGGCCGCCCGGCAAGAAACAGCATGCGGTTAAGCAGGCGGAAGAAACGCTGCTGCCGCCATGTTTTTTGCGCATGGCTGGCGATAAGCGCGTACAGATGCGAATGCGAAAAATCGGTTTGCCAGGCGATAAGGTCGGCAAGGCGCACCGCGTGTGGCAGCGAGTAGCCGGTGGTGGCGTGAAACAGCCCGGCGCGCAGGCCGCTTGCAGGCTGCCCCGCCTTGCTGCGCCAGAATGCGCGAACATCGCCGGCAAGCGTAATGGGCAGGCAGCCGTGCTCTTCCCGTTGCAGGCTGGCCAGTCGCCAGCCCTGGGCGGCGGCATAGTCATGGATATTGGCCCGCACCTGCGGCTGGTTTATTTCCGGGTGGTCGGTGTAATAAGTATCTTCAATCAACAGCGTGTCGGGCGAAAGCGGCAGGGTGTAAACAAAGCGATAGCCCTGCTGCTGGTCGACCGTCGCGTCCATCAGGATAGGGCGCGTAAGGCCGTGGGGCTGCGAAAGTTGCCACTGCTGGCCGATAAACGCCTGAAAGCCGGAGACGACATGCTCGTCTGTGTTCGGCCCGCGGCCGTCAATCACCGCGCGGGCGGTGAGCCGCTCGCCGTTTTCCAGCGTCACTTCGCCGGGCGCCAACTGGCTCACCGGCGCGTTGCAGCGCAGCGTTTCGCCGAGCTTCTGGCGAAGCATAGCGCTGAAACAGGCTGAGGTAAGGCTCAGATAGCCGCCCGGCAGGGTGCGCTCCCGGTTGGGAAAACGCACGTCATAACCGTGCCAGCGGTGCGCCACCAGCGGCGAAAGCCAGGCAAGCTGCTCTGGCGTCAGGTCCGGCTCGTGGAAAGACCAGGTGTGGTTGCCGCCCGGCTGCGGCCCCGCTTCCAGCAGCAACACCTTCAGGTGCGGCTGTCGATGGCGCAGGCGCCAGGCTATCAGCCCGTTCGCCAGCCCCGCTCCCACCAGAATCAGATCCCATTGCGGTTTCATCGCCTCTCCTGCGCGCTGTCCAGCGCCTGTTCCGCGAGCGTGGCGGCGAGCGTCACGCCGCCTGCGCGTTTGAGATCGGCCCGCACTTCAGTCAGGCGCTCGCGATAGTGCGGCTTCGTCAGCACCTTTTGCAGTTGCCGGGCCAGGGTGCGGCTGGTGGCGAAACGCGAAACGCGCTCGCCAATGCCGCTGTAGACGACCCGCGCCGCCACGCCGGGCTGGTCGAAGGCTATCGGCAGGGCGAGGACAGGCGTGTCGCCGACGACGGCGTCCAGCACGGTATTAAATCCGCCATGCGTAATGACGGCCTGCGCCTTGCGAATCATCGCGGGCTGGTCGACAAAATCCGCCACCTGGCTTGCGCCAAGGGCGCGCAGCTTCTCTTCCTGAGAAACGGTCAGCCCGCCGCAGTGCGCTATCACAAGCTCTGCGCCGATGCGCCGACAGGCGCGGGTTATCTTCTTAAACAGCCCGAAACGGTGGCCCTGCAATGTGCCGAGCGAGGCGAAGATAAGCGGCGCGTCGCGCAGGCGCGCCTCCGGCTCCCCGGCAGCGACAGGCGGGCGCAGCGGCCCTACCGGGTGAAACGATTCCGGCAGGCGGTAGCGGGGAAAATCGAGCGAGGGCAGCGTCTGGCTGATTTGCGTAAGCGGCGAAAGCCATTCATGCAGCCCGCGGCGCGGCGTCAGACCGTAAGCGGCGGCATGGCGCGCCAGCACCGCATTCTGGCGGCGCATCATCCAGTCGTGGACGCGCTCGCTCGCCTGGTAGATGCGCAGCGCCCGCTCGTTGGTCGCATAGTCGAAGGGCATTACCGGCAGCGGCAGCCCCGCTTCACGGTTCACCGGCAGGGCGCAGGCGACCGAGATAAAAGGCAGCCCCGCGGCCTCTGCCGCCAGCGCGCCCGCGGGTTCCATCTGGTCGACAATCAGGCCGTCCACCTCCAGCGTTTTCAACGCGCCCGGCAGCTCGCGACAGAGCATATCGGTAATGCCCGCCAGATTATCGATAAGACGGAACAGCGAAAGCCCGTCAGGACGCGCCAGCAGACGCAGCGTTTGCGGCAGGCTGCCCGTGCCGTGGGTCTCTTCGCCAACGGCGTGAAAGGCAAGCCGGGGGTCGCCCAGCAGCGGTCTGGCTTCCGCCTGTTGAATAAAGGTTATGCGGTGGCCGCGCCCGGCAAGCTCGGCGGCCAGCGCTTCCAGCGCCTTGACGTGGCTGTAAAAAGGCGGGGCGATAACGGCGTAGTGGCTCATGCTTCCTGCGAGACGGCAATCAGCGGCGCAGCGCGCAGGGCCACCAGATCCGCGCTGCCGGTGCAGAAACAGGCCACCCGCAGCTGTTCAATCAGCACCGCGAAGTGGTCGATAACCGCCTCCTGCGAGGTGTTGGCGCTGCCGAGCACCGCCGCCGCCTGGCCGACCAGATGCGCGCCAAGGCGCAGCGCTTTGGCGGCGTCAATGCCATTGTTAATACCGCCGGATGCGATAAGCGGCGTGCCTGGCAGCCCGTCGTGCAAATCGCGCAATGCCCGGGCGGTGGGAATGCCCCAGTCGGCAAACGCCATAGCGACGGCCCGCTGGCGCGACGTGGCGGCGCGTTCGCCTTCGACGGCGGCCCAGCTGGTGCCGCCTGCGCCTGCGACATCCAGCATCGCCACGCCCGCTTCTACCAGCTGTTTCGCCACCGGCAACGACAGCCCGGCGCCGACCTCTTTCACCACCACCGGCACGCTGAGCGCTTCCACCGTGCGGCGAATAGCCGCCAGCACGCCGCGCCAGTCGCGATCGCCCCGGTTTTGCAGCGCTTCCTGAAGCGGATTGAGGTGGATAATCAGCGCGTCCGCTTGAATCATTTCCACAGCCCGGCGCGCGTAATCCGCGCCGCCCGGCCCGGCTATCTGCGCCGCGCCAAGGTTCGCCAGCAGCGGAATATCCGGCGCGATACGGCGCAGCTCGCCCGTCAGGCCGAAATCATTTTCCGCCTCCAGCGCCACGCGCTGTGAACCCACGCCCATCGCCAGCCCCAGCGTCTGCGCCGCCTGGGCCAGATGTTGGTTAATATGCTGCGCCCGCTGCGCGCCGCCGGTCATGGAGCTAATCAACACCGGCGCCTTGAGCTTTTTGCCGAACAGCAACGTCTCCAGATTGATACTGTCGAGGTCGAGTTCCGGCAGCGCGCAATGCTCAAAACGCCAGCGCTCAAAGCCGGTAGTCACTTTATTGGTGGCCCGCGCAGGGTCAAGAACGATATCCAGATGATCGTTCTTGCGTTGGATGAGTTCTTCCTTCATGACTGCTCCGGTAGGGTAACGTCGTGATTATGCTGGCTGAGCGGAACTGTTTTACCGCTGACAGAGCGGGGGAGCCGTCATAAACGCAGGGTGAACCGCCAGCTGTTGGTTAAACCAGCTATGCATAAACTGCCGGGTGGCGCCGCCGTGGCTGCACACCACCGCCAGGTGCTCGTCGGCGCGCAATAAGTGTTCCTGCAACCGCTGGTGGACGCGCTCGTTGCCAAGCGCCGCGACCAGCGTGGATTTACCGGCATCTTTATTGATGTCCTTGCCGGTGGTGGCGAGGCCGTCGATGAGATCGTCAAGCAATTGAAAAGCCTGGCCGAAATCGAGCGCGAAGCTGCGCAGCCGCGCGCGCGCCGCGCCGGAGGCGTTCGCTGCGATAGCCGCCATTTGCAGCGAAGCGCTGAACAGCACGCCGGTTTTTAAATCGTTAGTGGTATGAATCGCCTCGGTGCTGCGCGGCTCGCAGCCTTCGCGCAGATCCTGATATTGCCCTTTCACCAGCCCCTGGGTGCCCACCGCGGCGGACAGCTCGCCGACCGCTATGGCGCGCCCCGCATCCGTTAACCCTTCCGCGGCCGAGACTACGCCAAACGCCTTGCTCAGCAGCGCCACCGCCGCGAGGATGGCGACGTTTTCACCGAACTTGCGGTGAATAGTGGGAAGCCCGCGCCGCATAGCGGCGTTGTCCATGCAGGGAATATCGTCAAGGGTGAGGGAGGCGGCGTGGATCATCTCCACCGCGCAGGCGAGGTCGAGCAGGCCGGGATGAGAAGGCTCGCAGCCTAAATCGCGCGCCGTCAGCAGCATCAACAGCGGGCGGATGCGTTTACCCGGCGCCAGCGTGGCATCGCGCATCGCCTGCGTGACCAGATCGCTTTCTTCCGTCTGCGGCAACAGCGAATCGAGTCGGTGTTCAATGTTTTTGCGCATACTTTGCAGTTCGCAGTCATGGCGTAAGGCTTCGTCGGCGGTGCCTGTCATCATCGCGTTTCCTGAACTGAGGCATGGCTGTGGTTATGTCCATAAACGTAGTCGCAAGCTTGTACAATTTCCATTTTCCTGGATAACTTTACAGCCCAAAGCCGCTGAACTTAAATAAGAAACTCCCTCTTGTTGTAGGGCTATACGCCGCGCTGAATTTGAATGAAAGCGCTGTGTTAACGGTTGAAAGCATTAAACGCTGTCGCCGAACGGCGGTCAGAAAATGAGTACTGCTTACTTTTCAGTTGATTACCTCACGGCGACACAGCGCATTTCATCCTGGCGCTACAAGAGCTCGCCCTTTTCAAAAGCCTTTAAAGTTAACCGCTTACGGCGCGTTTATCGCGTTCTGATGAAGCGCTTTTTCTGTTGATAACTAATTGAAATTTATAACAAATATTTTAGCTGAAATTATGTGCGGCGGATCGACTTTATCACTCTAAATACTGGTGGTTTATCCAGTATGAGATAAAGTAGCTAATAAGGTCTTTCGTCAGGAGGCCGGTATTATGCGTAAATGGTCGACAGAAAAAGCCTGGCAATGGCATGCGCAGCAAGGCTGGCTGCGCGGGTTCAATTACCTGCCGCGCACGGCGGTTAACTGGACCGAAATGTGGCAGCAGGAGACGTTCGATGCCGCCTGCATCGCGCAGGAATTGCAGTGGGCCAAAGCCATCGGCTTTAACAGCCTGCGCACCAACCTGCCTTTTATCGTCTGGGAGCATGACCGCGACGGGCTTATTCGCCGCATTGAGCAGTTCCTGGCAATATGCCGGCAGAACGACATTCGCGTGATGTTAACGCTGATGGACGACTGCGGCTTCTCTGGCGAACCGCCTTTTCTGGGCCAGCAAAAACTGCCCGTGCCGGGCGTGCATAACAGCCAGGCGGCGGCGAGCCCGGGGCGCAATATCGTCATGCGCCCGGCGCTGTGGGGGCCGGTTGAGCGCTATGTTAAAGACATCGTCGGCCATTTCGCCCACGATAAAACCATCATCATCTGGGATCTTTATAACGAGCCCACCAACCGCATGATTTTTACCCCCGCCGGGCGTAGCGCCTTCGACCCCGCCCTGGAAAAACGCAGCCATCGCCTGATGGTGCAGGCGTTCCGCTGGGCGCGGGAAATGGACCCTGAACAGCCGTTAACGGTGGGCGCATGGCATATTCTCGCCGGGCAGGATCCGATCGCGCCGGTTTACTCGCACCCCACGGACCAGCGGGCGCTGGCGCTCTCCGACATTATTTCTTTCCACGCTTACGTGCCGCTGGCGCAGCTTCATCAGGCGATTGCGTACCTGCGGCAGTTTAAGCGCCCGCTACTCTGCACCGAATGGATGGCGCGGCACGCGGCGTCGGTGATGCATGAACAGCTGCCGCTGTTCAAGGCGCAGGGCATCGGTTGCTGGCAGTGGGGGCTGGTGAAAGGGCGCACCCAGACCTGGCTGCCCTGGCCTGGGTTTACCGGCATCGACAGCGGCGCGTCGCCCGGCTGGTTCCATGACCTGCTGGACGAAACCGGCGTCGCCTTTGATGAAACGGAAACGGCGCTGATAAAACAGCTGGCGCAAGAGAGCGGGTAACGCCGCGCTTTTTATTCGCCGTTACGCGCCGGGAGCCAGCGTTTTTGCGTGGCGCCCTGGTCATACTGAATCTCTGAAGGCAGCGTAATTAACTCGATCAGCACGCCAAAGGGCGTACGGCAAAACCAGGTCTGGTTGCCCTGGCCCTCTTCCTGGGCGAAGCAGTCGTTCGGCCCGTCGAAGAGTTGCGCGCCATGCTGACGCAGCTTCTGCGCCGCTGCGTAAATGTCATCCACATAAACCGAGAAGTGGCTGATGCCTTCGTGACCGATGGAGTTTGATTTCACCGTGGCGGCGGGCAGCACCTGGAATAGCTCAATGTTGCAGCCGTTTTTCAGGCGCAGCATGGTTAAACCGGTAATGCGCATATCGGCAGGAAAACCGTTAATGGTCGTTAGCCCGTCGCCGGCGATGGATTTCTGCGGATCGTTATCCGGCACGATGCGATAAAGCACGCTCGCCTCCAGGGCGTTAATAAAAAACTGCTCCGCCTGGTTAATATCGGGCACCGTTAATCCAATATGTTCCACGCCGCGAATGGTCATGCCGTTCTCCTCTGCTTAACAAAATGAAAAAGTGTAGTTGAAGGCGTAAAGGATATGAGCGGCAGGAAATAATGACGGCGCGATATTAATAACTCTTTTAATGAATAAACGCCCCTGCTTTTTAACGTTTAAAAGCTCTGGCGGACAAATGCCGCAAGGCGGGAAGGGTATAGTTTTATCGCCATTATTTCATGACAGGAGTTATTAATGCGCTTCATGCATATGCGTATTGCCAGACCGGTCGCCAGCCCGGAAACCACTTTTCAGCTCTATGCCCGCGGGCTGGGTTTTGAGCGCCTCGGGGCCTTTACCGACCACGATGGCTTTAGCGGCATTATGATGGGGCATGCCGGGCTGCCGTGGCATATAGAATTGACCGCCTGCCTGCATCATCCTGTTAAGCCCGCGCCGACAGAAGAAGATTTACTGGTGCTCTATTACCCGGACGCCGCGCAGTGGCGACAGGTTTGCACAGAGCTTGAAGAGAGCGGCTTTCGGGCTGTTTCCGCTTTCAATCCGTACTGGGATAAAAACGGGAAAACCTTTGTCGACCCTGACGGCTACCGGCTGGTTATTCAAAACCAGCGCTGGCCGCAAATATAAGCAGACGTTTTTATTTCTTTATTTTATTAACTCAGGTAGAAAGTCAGCGGAAGGGCGTTAGCGTACTGACGCCTGCAAGCTTATTGCTGCACGAGAAAATAAAAGGCGGTTAGCCATGCGCAAAACCCACCTCCGGTTACTTTATTTGGTCACCGTAATGATTTTCAGCGTTCTTATTCCCTGGCTGATGTTTCATTTTATTCCGCCTGTTTATCTGCTGCTGCTGGGCTTTTTGGCCAGCTTCGGCCAGACGTTCGATTTAATGATCTCTTTGCTGACGTTTATGGTGCTCTTTTCAGCCGGGCTCGCTTGCCTGACGGTTTATATGTTTACGCAATGGTATAACGCTTCACGTCGTTAAAACCCGGCGCGCCGCCAGCCAGCGTCAGGCGCATTAATAAATAAACCGCTTTGCTGCCAAAATCAGTCGCTTAACAGGTTACTGGAAAGAGAAATACGATCCGGCGCAAACATTACAACTTTAATTGTTACTCTGAGAGTAATGATTCGCCTGCTAACTTAATTGATGGATTTACCGCCAGCGCGCAGACTTTGTTCAGCGTTAAGCAAATCATAAAGATTCGCTATCCCTGGAGGTAAATAATGACAGCTAACCAAACGCCAGCGCGTGTCTGGAACACGCGCCGCACGGAGAAACAGCGGCGACTGGCTTCTGTTCCCGTGCAGGGCAAGGTGCTTCCAACCGAAGCGCTTGCCGATATGCTGGAAAAACTGATCGCGCCCGGCGACCGGGTCGTGCTTGAGGGCAACAACCAGAAACAAGCGGATTTTCTCTCCCGCATGCTCGCCGAAGTAAACCCGGAAAAAGTGCACGACCTGCATATGATCATGCCGAGCGTAGGGCGCAGCGAGCATCTTGATATTTTCGAAAAAGGCATCGCCCGCAAACTCGACTTCTCGTTCTCCGGCACCCAGAGCTTACGCATTTCGCAACTGCTGGAAGATGGCCTGCTGGAAATCGGCGCCATCCATACCTACATCGAACTTTACTCGCGCCTCTATGTTGACCTGGCGCCAAACGTGGCATTGATTGCCGGTTACAAAGCGGACCGCAAAGGTAACCTCTACACCGGGCCGAGTACCGAAGATACCCCGGCGCTGGTGGAAGCCGCCGCGTTTCACGACGGCATCGTTATCGCCCAGGTTAACGAACTGGTTGATGACGAGTGCGACCTGCCGCGCGTGGATATCCCCGGCTCCTGGATTGACTACGTGGTGGTGGCGGACAAACCGTTCTTTATCGAACCGCTGTTTACCCGCGACCCGCGCCTGATTAAGCAAGAACACATCCTGATGGCGATGATGGCTATCAAAGGCATTTACGCCGAACACCAGGTGCAGTCGCTTAACCACGGCATCGGCTTTAACACCGCCGCCATTGAACTGCTGCTGCCGACTTACGGCGAACAGCTCGGCCTGAAAGGCAAAATCTGTAAGCACTGGACCTTAAACCCGCATCCGACGCTGATCCCGGCGATTGAAAGCGGCTGGGTGGAAAGCGTGCACTGCTTCGGCGGCGAGCTGGGCATGGAAGAGTACATCCGCGCCCGCCCGGACATCTTCTTTACCGGCGCCGACGGCTCCATGCGCTCTAACCGCGCCTTCTGCCAGCTGGCAGGCCAGTATGCGGTGGATATGTTTATCGGCTCGACGCTTCAGGTAGATGGCTACGCTAACTCCTCTACCGTTACCCGCGGTCGTCTTTCCGGCTTCGGCGGCGCGCCGAACATGGGCCACGATCCGCACGGCCGCCGCCACGCCACCCCGGCCTGGCTCAACATGATCACCGAGCCGGACCCGATGCAGCGCGGTAAAAAGCTGGTGGTGCAGATGGTCGAAACCTTCCAGGCCGGCGTGAAACCGACCTTCGTGGAAAAACTCGACGCCGTGGACGTGGCGAAAGCCTCCGGCATGCCGCTGGCGCCGGTAATGATTTATGGCGATGACGTGACCCATGTGCTCACCGAAGAGGGCATCGCCTACCTCTACCGCGCCGAAAGCCTGGAAGAACGCCGGGCGATGGTGGCGGCGGTAGCGGGCATTACCGATATCGGCCTTGGCGTGGATGCGGCGCGCGTCGCCGAACTGCGTAAGAGCGGCAAAGTGGTTTACCCGGAAGATATGGGGATTCGCCGCGCCGACGCCACCCGCTCGCTGCTGGCCGCCAGCAGCGTCGCCGACCTGGTGGAATGGTCCGGCGGGCTTTACAACCCACCTGCTAAATTCCGGAGCTGGTAATGAACAGACAGCCACTGACTCACGCTGAAGGCGCCGCCGACGCGCTGGCGAATATCGCCACCGCCTGCCTGATTGATGAAGCGAGGCTCACCCCGAAGCCGGGTCTGGTGGACTGTCGGGGAAGCGGCGCGCACCACGACCTGACGCTTGCGCTGATGGAGCGGTCGGCCCACAGCCTGACGCCCACCTTTCACGCGCTGGCGCAGCAAAGCTGGCAGCGTCCGGCAGATATCGCGCTGCGTGAAACCGTAGGGCGTCTTGGTCGCGAAGGCGAAGCGCAGATGATGGCGGCAACCGGCGGCGTGAACACGCACCGCGGCGCTATCTGGGCGCTGGGGCTGTTAGTGAGCGCGACGGCGATGCTGGGCGGCGCGGCAGATGCCGACGCTATCGCCCTGGCCGCCGCGCGGCTCGCCAGCCTGCCGGACCACGCTGCGCCCAAAGGCTTCAGCAAGGGGCTACGCGCCACGCGCCGTTATCAGGTGCCGGGCGCGCGCGAAGAGGCGCAGCAGGGATTTCCGCATGTGATGAACCTGGCGTTGCCGCAGCTGCATGAAAGCCGCCGCCGGGGCGCCGCCGAGAACGACGCCCGGCTGGACGCGTTAATGGCCATCATGACGTCGCTTAGCGACACCTGCGTGCTGAACCGCGCCGGGTTGACCGGCCACTACGCCATGCAGCGCGGCGCCCGCGCCGTGCTGGCCGCAGGCGGCGTCGCCACCGCAGAGGGCCGCCGCGAGCTGGCAAGACTGGACAGCGACATGTTGGCGCTCAACGCCTCGCCGGGCGGCGCCGCCGACCTGCTCGCCGCCACGCTCTATCTCGACCGCGTGGGCGCGCTATCCCGAATAACCGATTAAGAGGGTGTTATGGAACAGATTACATTGTCATTCCCCGCAAGCCGCACGCTGAGCGGCAGAGCGCTGGCGGGGGTTGTCGGGTCCGGTGATATGGAAGTGCTTTTCACCGCAGACAGCGAACAGGCGCTCAATGTTGAGATCACCACCTCCGTGGATAACAGCACCGCGCGCTGGAACGCGCTCTTTGAACGCTTAAGCCTGCTGAACGGGCTGCCCGCGGGCAAGCTGATTATCCACGATTTCGGCGCGACGCCGGGCGTGGCCCGCATTCGCATCGAACAAGTTTTTGAGGAGGCGAACCATGCGTAACGATCGCAGCTTTATCGAACTCCGGGCGCGTGACCGCGCCAAAGCGCTGCTGGATGAAGGCAGCTTCCGTGAACTGCTCGACCCGTTTGAGCAGGTGATGTCGCCGTGGCTTGGTAAGCAGGGCATTGTGCCGCAGGCTGACGACGGCATGGTGGTGGCGAAAGGCACTATCAACGGCCAGCCTGCGGTAGTTATCGCCATCGAAGGCACCTTCCAGGGCGGCAGCATGGGGGAAGTTTCCGGCGCGAAAATGGCCGCAGCGCTTGAGCTGGCGGCGGAAGATAACCGCAACGGCATCCCCACCCAGGCGGTGCTCTGCTTAGAAACCGGCGGCGTGCGTTTGCAGGAGGCCAACCTTGGCCTTGCGGCGATCGCGGATATTCACGCGGCTATCGTCGACCTGCGCCGCTATACCCCGGTCGTGGGGATCATCGCCGGTACCGTGGGCTGCTTCGGCGGGATGTCTATTGCCGCCGCGCTGTGCAGCTATCTTATCGTCACCCGCGAGGCGCGCCTTGGCCTTAACGGTCCGCAGGTTATTGAGCAGGAAGCGGGCGTGGAAGAGTACGACTCCCGCGACCGTCCGTTTATCTGGAGCATGACCGGCGGCGAGACCCGCTACCAGAGCGGGCTGGTGGATGCGCTGGTAGGCGATGGCGTGAACGCGGTGAAAGCCGCCATGAACGACGCCATTGCCAGAGGCGTGCCGGAACAGCACCGCAGCGATAAATATGACGATTTCCTGGCCCGCCTGAGCCGTTTCGATACCTCGAAACAGGCGGACGCAGAGCAGATCAAACAGCTTTTTGCCCGGGAGGAAAAATAATGACTAACGCAGTAAGCCGGGGCGCCTTATGGCTTGAAAAACTCGCGCCCAACGCGGTTCGTCTGGAAGGCCTTTGCCCCTCCGTGCAGGTAGCGGACGCCGATTTTAACGGCGAGCCGGCGCGTTTTATCGCCGTGGTGCCGGATGCCAACAACCACTACCCGCGCGCCGCGAAAGGCGAGGTAGGGCTGCTGGAAGGGTGGACGCTGGCGAAAGTGGTCAGCGAAACCATTAAAGCGGACGCGGATAACAGCGTGAAGCGCCCAATCATCGCGGTCATTGACGTGCCAAGCCAGGCCTATGGCCGCCGCGAAGAGGCGTTCGGTATTCACCAGGCGCTGGCGGGCGCGGCAGGGGCTTATGCCAGGGCGCGCCTTGCAGGGCACCCGGTGATTGGGCTTATCGTCGGCAAGGCGATGTCCGGGGCGTTTCTTGCCCACGGCTACCAGGCCAACAAGCTCATCGCCTTTAACGATAAAGGGGTGATGGTGCATGCGATGGGGAAAGAATCCGCCGCGCGCATTACGCTTCGCACCGTCGACGCGCTGGAAAAACTGGCGGCCACCATTCCGCCGATGGCGTATGACGTGGCGAACTACGCCACCCTGGGGCTGCTTTCCGACCTGCTGGATATCAGCAACCCGGACGCCCCCACTTCAGACGATCTGGCGCAGGTAAACAGCACCCTGCAACGGGCCATTCACGACGCACGCCAGGATCCGAGCCGGAAAGGTCGTCCTGACGCGGAAAACCGCCGTAGTTCTCAACTGGTTCGCGAACGTCTTCGCGCCAGCTGGTAAATAAAAGTAAGACCTGCCGGATAGCGGCACGCGTGGGCGTAGCGATACGCCCACCGGCCCGCCGCATCTGAAAAAACTATAAAGCTCGCCACGGGCGACGCACGCGGCAGAGCAAACCATCGCACCAGTGCTGATTATTCTTTCATTACAGGTGATTTTATGACTTACGTGATTGTTCATGCTCTTGCACCTATTTTTGTCATCATGCTGCTCGGTTTCTGGGCCGGCAAAGCAAAAATGGTGGATAACCAAAACGTTTCCTTACTCAATATCTTTGTGATGGATTTCGCGCTGCCCGCCGCGCTGTTTAGCGCCACCGTGCAGACGCCGTGGGCGGGCATCGTCGCACAAACGCCACTGATTGTGGTGCTGGTGCTGGCGATGTGGATAACCTACGCCGCTATTTACTTCCTGGCCGTCGGCCCGTTTAAAAAATCGCCCCAGGACGCCGCTGTACTGACGCTGACCGTGGCGCTGCCGAACTACGCCGCGCTCGGGCTGCCTATTCTTGGCAGCGTGCTGGGAGAAGGGTCGTCCACGTCGCTTTCCGTGGCGGTTTCCATCGCCTGCGGCTCGGTGCTGATGACCCCGTTCTGCCTGCTTATCCTTGAGCGCGAAAAAGCGCGCGCCAGCGGCGAGAACAGCGGTTCGACGCTTGCCATGCTGCCGGTGCTGATGTGGCGCTCGGTGAAAAAACCGATTGTCTGGGGCCCGCTGCTCGGCGTGGTGCTCTCTGCCATCTGCATTAAAATGCCAGACCTGGCGCTGGCCGCTATCAAGCCGCTCGGCCTTGCCGCCACCGCTGCCGCGCTGTTCCTGACCGGTGTTATTCTTTCCGCCCGTAAGCTGAAAATTAACGCGATGGTGAGCCTCGCGACGATCACCAAACTGCTTATTCAGCCGTTTATCGCCTGGGGTATTGTGCTGGCGCTTGGCCTGAGCGGCCCGGTGGCTATCACCGCCATTCTGATGATTGCGCTGGCGGCGGGCTTCTTCGGCGTGGTGTTCGGCAACCGTTTCGGCGTACAGTCGCCGGATGCGGAAGCGGTGCTGCTGCTAAGCTCCGTGCTGAGCATACTTTCGCTGCCGCTTTTCATCACCTTAACGCAAGGACTCTGAGCCATGACCACGCCGCGCCCGCACGACTTACTCTGGATTAGCCGCCGCGAAGCCCTTGAGGGCATTAACGAACCCTGGGTGAATGACCAGTGGCGCAGCGGGTTGCCGGTTGTGGTGCGGCGTGACGTGAGCAGGGAGGGGCTTATTCCGGTCGGCGTGCGCGGCATGAAGCGCGAGCAGCGCGCCGCAGGCTGGGTGGCGCCGCAGGCGGTTGTGCGCGTGGTCACGCCCGAGTCGCTGGCCGACCTGCAATGGCTTCTGCGCTCGCCGTTTGTCTCTCAACAGCCGGTGCAGGCCGCCATTCAGCTTGCCCAACGGCGCTGGCCGTGGGCGTGGGGCATTACCGGCTCCACTGGCTACGCGCTGGCGACCGAGGTGCCGGTGCTGCATGCGGCAAGCGATCTCGACCTGACAATCCGCGCGCCCGCGCCCGTTGCGCCTGCTGCGTTCGCTGAATGGCAGCGCCTGGTCGCACAGCTGCCGTGCCGCGCCGATACCCAGGTGGAGACGTCGCTCGGCGCGTTCTCGCTCGGCGAGTGGCTGCGTGACGGGCGCGCGCTGTTAAAAACCAACCAGGGACCGCAGCTTGTGAGCGACCCCTGGCGCAGGGAGGATGCATGAAGATTGTTTTTACCTTTCCCGGACAGGGGACGCAGCGCCCCGGCATGCTGCAACACCTGGCGGATGACGAGACGCAGCGCGAGGCGCGCGAGGTTTTAGGCGACGAGCTGGCAACGCTCGACACGCCGCAGGCGCTGCGCCACACAAGGGCGGTGCAGCTGGCGCTGCTGATTGCGGGCGTCGCCGCCGCCCGGTCGCTGATAGCGCAGGGGGTGAAGCCGGATATCGTCAGCGGGTTGTCCATTGGCGCTTACCCGGCGGCCGTCATTGCCGGGGCGCTCGACTTTCGCGATGCCTTAACACTGGTGGCGCTGCGCGGCGTCCTGATGGAGCAGGCCTACCCGGAAGGCTACGGCCTGACGGCGATCATCGGCCTGCGCCTCGACCAGGTGGAAAAACTGACTGCGGCGCACGGCGCGTATATCGCAAACCTTAACGCCGAGACGCAGATTGTGATTGCCGGGCGTGATGACCAGATGGCGGCGGTGGGTGAAGCGGCGCTGGCGCTGGGCGCCACCAAAGTGAACCGGCTGGCGGTGAGCGTGCCTTCGCACTGCGCGTTGCTGGATGAACCGGCGCGCAAGCTGGCACAGGCGTTTTCAGAGGTTACGTTACGCCGACCGCAGTGCGCTTACCTGAGCGGCAGCACCGCCCGGGTGTTGTGGCAGCCGGAGCGCATCGCTGATGACCTCGCTTTCAACATGGCGCGCACGGTGCGCTGGCAGGAGGCGATGATTGCCGCGCGCGAGCGCGAAGGCAGGCTGGCGATCGAAATGCCGCCCGGCGGCGTGCTTACCTGCTTAACCCGCCAGGCGGGCTGGGAAGGCGAGAGCATCTCCCTTGAGCGCAGCGGCGTGGCGGTGGCAAAGCATCTCGCGGGTAAGCTGCATTATTAACGTTTCTGCCTGGCCGGGAAGGCCGGGAAAGCAAGCGCATTTCTCCAGAACGCAGCGGCGTGGCGCTGGCGAAGCCTGCCGGCGGTATTATTCACTTTTGCCATGCAGGCTTAATGCGTACATGCGGCCTTCCGCCGCCAGCGCCAGCAGGTTAGGGTCCCGCTCGCGGCTGCGGGCGAAGACCAGCGCGATCTGCTGGCGCATCTGGTAAGGTTCCGCCAGCTTCACCAGCTGTAAGTCTTTCTCATAGAGCTTTTTCATGCGTCCCGGCACCAGCGAAAAGCCGACGCCCGCCTGCACCAGGCTCAGCATGGAGAAAATATCGTTGACGCGGGTGACGATATCCGGCTCGAACCCCGCCACGTGAAACGCCTCCTGGAACCCGGCGTAAGTGGCGAACCCTTCCGCCAGCGAGACGAATTTCCGGTCTTTGTAGTGGCGCAGATCCGCTTCGTGGCTGCTATCCAGCGCTTCCGCGGCTGGCGCCGCAAGGTAAATATCGTCGTGGAACAGCGGCATCACCTCCAGCAGTTTGCGGTCGATTTGCGCTTCCGAGACGGAAATCAAAATCGCGTCCAGCACATTATCTTCCAGCATATTAAGCAGCACCTGGTTTGAACCCATGGTGAGATCCAGCTCCAGATCCGGGCGGCGCAACTTCATCCCCATAATCAGCCTTGGCACCGTTTCGAGCGTGAGCGAATAGAGCGTGCCGACCCGCAGTCGCCCCTGGCCGACGCCTGCGGCGCGACGCGTTTCATCAATGCCTTTCGCCAGCAGCCCGATAGCTTCCTGGCAATATTCCAGCAGCGTTTCGGCGGCGGGCAGCGCCACCAGGTTGCGCCCTTTATGGACGAACAGCGGGCAACGCACCCCTTCTTCCAGGCTGTGCAGCGCGCGGTGCACGCTGACGGCGCTGATCTCCAGCGCTTCTGCGGTGCGGGCGATATTTCCCTTCTCCATAAACGCCATAAAGATGGAGAGCTTGCGAAAGGTGATGTCGTCGTCGATATCTAATTTCATGCCGGGCCTGCGTAGAAAGGGGGAGGGTAAGTGTAACCGCTGGCGGGGCGATGTGGGTAATGGGGCGTTGCAGGCGTCAGAAAGCGGGAGGTGATGACCCGCTTTGCGCAGCGGCGTTGAGTTCAATCTGAACGCGGTCGTAAGGCAGCACGATGAGCGCTCTTTCATCCAGCACGTCGCAACATCACTCACGGAAAGCGGCGGCAAAACGACACGGTAAGCGTTACCCGCATTTTCGGCAACCGGGATCCGCCTGCATAAAAAAGCCCGCAACAGGCGGGCTTTTTATTAGGGTGGGTTACGCGTCGGCGAATAATAACGGCGTTATTTCAGGCCGGGATCTTTTTCGCCCGGGTTAATTTACCCTTCCGGCATGGCCGATGAGTGATGAGAAGAAATTTTCCACTCTTTGCCATTCCAGGCCCAGGTAAATGTATAGCGCGCCGTAACGTGGGTGTTATCTGCGAAGGTAAATGTATAGGTGCCGGTATCAATGGCTTTATTGCAGCCCAGGCGAATGGTTCGGCTGTTAATTTTCCCGACGGGTTTTTTCTCCAGGAAAGTTTTGAAATAATCGACGCGTTCTTCATCAGTAAGGCGTACCTGGTTAGAGACGGTCGGTAATAAAACCGCATCGCCCAAATAGTTTTCCGAAACTTTATGAGCGTCACCCGTTTGTAATGAGGCGTTCCATTTATCAAACAGCGCTTCAATTTGCGCGTTATCAACTTTTACGCACTCTTTATTTGTGGCGGCAAACGCGGTGGATACGGTGAAAGTTAACAGTGCGGCGACGCTTAATAGCTTTTTCATAATCCATTCTCTTTATGTGGTTTTGGTGGCGCTACTATCCTTTTAATTTATTATTGAAACAACACCCCTTACAATTCATTACAGGGAGATTATTTTCTTTAAAAACGTCTGCGGACATTTCTCGCTGCTGTTCAGCCTCTTATTTTTTAATAAATGGCAATGGCCCTGATGCCGACCATTCATTAACTCTTCGCGCCTTAATTTACTTCGTCCACGATGCAACCCAAATCTGGCGACCAACTCCTTGTGGTGGTTAATGCTTCATATGTAATTTAAGCAAAATAAAAAACTATATATCTACGCCGTATTAATTTTAACTTCTGATGCACAGGCGGTTCTGCTTGAATAGGGCCTGAGAAAACGAGCAGGCGTTACCCCTTGCAGGCTCCCGCTGGCGCTGGTTTTATGACTTAACGAGGCTTACAGGTTTCCTATGATCTTAAATAACGGATACAAGAAGCTTGTCGTCGCAATCCTGTTTGAAATATTTGCAACGACAATGCTTGTTTTATCAAACGGCTTTAGCAAAGTGTTACCTTCGGTATTGTCCGTTCTCGGGTACGCTATTTGCTTTTACATTATGACGTATGTCTTTCGCACAATAAAAATGGGCGTGGCTTATGCAATATGGTCAGGCGTCGGCATTGTCGCGATTAATCTTATCGGCATTTTCGCTTTTCATACGCCCATTACCGGCGGTCGGTTTATGGGCATGTGGTTTATTGTGGCAGGCGTTGTCGTTTCGCATATTAATGACAGAAAAGTGGTCAGGCAATTATGATTCAGATGATTTTTATGAGCATGATGTGGCTATTTATCTCTATTTTATCGGAGGTGTTTGCTACCTCTATGCTGCCGCAAACGCGGCATTTTCGCCGCTTTCTTCCGACAGCCTTTTGCGCCCTCGGCTATTTCGCCTGTTTTTATTCTTTATCACAGGCGATGCAGTTAATGATCCCGGGCGTGGCCTATTCCTTCTGGTGCGGTATGGGCGTGGTGTTTATCACGGTGGTGGGCGCTGCCTGGTATGGGCAAAAAGTTACGCTCTTTGAAAAAACCGGCATCGGTTTAATTGTCACGGGAACTCTGTTAATGGGTTTTGCATAAGGAGTGAAGCAATGAACACATTTTCTCCTCGTATTGAAAAATTACGTAATAACTACTTTCGCGCTAAGCCGTTTATTTCGGTCTCAAGGGCGCAGGCCGTTACACAAGTTTATGAAGAGAATCCGGGGCTTGAAATCAACACCCTACGGGCGCTGGCTTTTTTGCGGGCATGCGAAACCGCGCCGCTATGGATTGGCGACGATGAACTGATTATCAGCCATCCCGCTGGCGGCGCCAGGGGCGGCGAAGTTTCCCCTGAAATTAGCTGGCGATGGGTGGAGGAGGAGCTGGATAGCCTCAGTACGCGCCCGCAGGATCCTTACCAGATAAGCGATGAGTCGAAGCGGATTTTAAAGGAAGTCGTTTTTCCTTTCTGGCGCGGGCGCTCGCTCGATGAAATGGCGGAAACGCGCCTGCGTGCGGCGGGCCTGTGGGAATGGTGCCACGATGAAGGGGTTTGCGACGTCACCATTAAAACGCAAAATGGCGGCGGCGATTCCTGCCCGGGCTACGATCAATTTTTGCTACGTGAAGGAATGGGCGGTATCCGCCAGCGTGCGCTGGACGCCATGGAGCGCCTGGAGCTGACCCGGGAAGAGGACATCCGGCAATACCATTTTTATAAAGGCATACAGCACACCTGCGATGCGGTGATCCGCTACGCGCACCGCTACGGCGACTACGCAGCGAGCCTGGCGCTTAAGGAGAACGATCCCCGGCGCAAAGCTGAACTGATGCAGCTTTCGCAGATTTGTTACCGGGTGCCGGAGTTTCCACCCGAAACGTTCCATGAGGCGTTGCAGTCGCTGTGGTTTGTTCAGTCGCTGTTTTGCCTGGAAGAAAACCAGACCGGCATTTCGCCCGGGCGCGTTGATCAGTATTTATGGCCTTACCTTGAGCGCGACATGGCGTGTAACCGCATTACGCCAGCCCAGGCGGAAGAGTTGCTTAGCTGCTGGATGATTAAGCTCGCGGAAAGCTTATGGATTTGCAGCGCCTCCACGGCGACCTATTTTGCCGGCTACCAGCCCTTTATCAATATCGTGGTGGGCGGGCAAAAACGGGAAGGGGGTGATGCCACCAATCCATTAACGCTGATGATAATGGACTGCGTTTCCAGACTGAAAATCTACCAGCCAAGCCTTGCCGCCCGTATCCATAATCAATCGCCCTATTACTATTTGCGCCAGATTGTCGAGGTGATCCGCAGCGGTACGGGCTTTCCGGCGTGCCATTTCGACGATGCGCATATCAAAATGATGCTGCGTAAAGGGTTCGATTATGACGATGCCCGCGATTACTGCCTGATGGGCTGCGTGGAGCCGCAAAAATCCGGGAAGATGTACCAGTGGACTTCGGTGGGTTACACCACCTTTACCCGCGCGCTTGAACTGGCACTGAATAATGGCTTCAGCGAAAGCGGCCGGCGGCTGGGGCCGCAGACGGGAACGGCGGAGGAGCTAAACAGCTTTGTTAAGTTTGAACGGGCCGTGAAACAACAGCTCGCCGCTATCACCGCCAAAGCCGCGCAGGCCACGCTGATTGTACAGGATTTGCACCGGCAATATGCGCCTAAACCGTTAATTTCAAGCCTGATTGAAGGGTGCATGGAAAAGGGCGCCGACGTGACAGCCGGCGGGGCCTGGCTCAACAACGGGCCGGGTTTGATCTGGACAGGGCTTGCCGATCTGGCCAACTCACTAATGGCGGTAAAAAAAGTTGTTTATGAACAACGGTTCGCAGGGCTGGCGGAACTTATCCAGGCGTTAAAGGCCAATTTTGTTGGCTATGAAGCATTGCATCACGCCTGCCTTGAGGCGCCGAAATATGGCAATGACATTACCGAGGTGGATGAAATTGCCAGAGATATTATCCACTTCACCGAGCAGGAGCATCGGCGTTACCGGATGCTGTATGGGCGTTTTACCCACGGCACGCTCTCTATTTCCAACAATACGCCTTTTGGCCTGATAACGGGCGCGCTGCCTTCAGGGCGGCTGGCGGGAAAACCGCTTGCCGACGGGATAAGCCCCGCTCAGCAAACGGATCTCAAAGGCCCGACGGCGGTCATTAACTCCGTCAGCCGAATCAACGTCGAAGAGATGGAAATAGGCATGGTGCATAACCTGAAGCTGATGCATGGCATGCTGGAGAGCGAAGAAGGCGCCGCGCATATCATCCATCTTTTGCGTACCGCCAGCATGCTGGGTAATGCGCAGATGCAGTTTAGCTACGTGGATAACGAAGAGCTGAAGCGTGCGCAAAAAGAACCTGAAAAATATAAAAATTTAATGATTCGCGTTGCGGGCTATAGCGCCTTTTTCACTGAACTCAGCCGGGAGGTACAGGATGAAATTATCAGCCGGACTGTGCAAAACATCACCTGAAGCGCCCAAAGGCAACGTGTTTAATATCCAGCGGTTTTCGCTTCACGACGGCCCGGGCATCCGAAGCGTGGTTTTTTTCCAGGGCTGCCATATGCGTTGCGCATGGTGTTGTAACCCGGAAAGCTGGGCGCAGGCGCGCGGCGCATCGACGCAAAGCGCGATAACCCTCGACGCGGTGCGCAAGGAGGTGGCGCGGGATGTGCCTTATTACCTGGTGTCGGGCGGCGGAGTGACCCTGAGCGGGGGCGAGGTAATGTTGCAGGCGCCGTTCGCCCGCGCCTTACTTGAGTCGCTGAGCGCGGAGGGCATTCACACGGCGATTGAAACGGCCGGTTTTGCGCCCTGGTCAGTGGTTAAAAATGTAGCCAACAACCCTACTGAATCAGTTTCGCTGGCGTATGAAAGCATCACCTGGCTTTATCTTGACGGGAATATTTCATATACAGACTCATGGAATCAGCGAGTGGTGGCTTAATGATTAGTTGCAGAGTCGATTTTAATCATCTCTACGACGAAGGCCGCGTGGCCCGTTTGGATGTGGGCGGCGTTGGTTCGTTTCCGGTTTTCTCCGGGTTGGGCGCTCTGGTAAACAAGCCAGAATGTTCTTACATGACGAATGCGACCGTTCCCCCGGGTAGCTACTGGATAGTTGACCGTCCGGAAGGTGGTTTTTACTCCCATACTCAAACCTGGTTTAAACACGCATTCACAGGTAATAATTATTACGATTGGTTTGCGCTGTTCAGAAAGGATGGGCTCGTAGATGACTACATGAACTTTGACGTCGATGCGCGTCATCATTATCAGCGCGGTCATTTCCGTTTGCATCCACCTCGCCCAGACGGATCGGGAATCAGTGAGGGGTGTATAACCTTTTTTCTGTCCCGTGACTTTTACATGGTGCGATCTGCGCTGCTAAAAGCCCACCGTCATCGCATTTTACAGGGAGATAAGCTGTGGGCTTATGGTGACGTAACGGTGATTGGTAATACGTCTGGGAGTTGTGATGCCACGTCCAGCTAAATGGTCGATCCGGCTGCTGATATTTCTGGCTATCACGTTTGCGCTGATGATTTCAGGAGTATTCAACCCGCTGGCCGAAAGTCTGAAATTTACCGTCACGAACCTGATGAATTACATCCCGACTGAGAAACCGGAGCCTTACCCCGATCGCGTAGAGGATAACTATTTCACTATGTACATCGTATTTAATGCGTTGGCGGCGGCTGTGGCCGTATTTCTGGGGGAAAAGATAGTTTGGCTATTGCGTAATACTTAACGTTTTTTTCACCCATTTTAATAAAAGGGAAAGTAGATAGGGGCGAAATCGAACCTGATGCCCGGTTCTTTTTATAAAGTTAAAAGTTGTTGTAACGGAGAGGATGAGATTAATAAAGGGTCACGTAACGGTATGGCTTTATATTGATTCCGATTTTTTGCTGAGTAATGGTTGCGCTGCTTTCGGTATGGTAGTTTTTAAGCGGTTAATTGTACTGTGGTATCACTGTAATAGTAAAAGAGGTTGGGGCCGTTTTTCGGATATTGCCTGGGTATAGCGAGGCTGGCAGTTTATGCAGGTAATTTGATTATTCTTTGTTTAAAAAATCCCTCCTGTTTTTATTTTGGCGCAGCACGGGAATTATATGCTTTGTTAATTCGGCGTGGTGAGAAAGGGGGGCTTCAAAATTATAAGATTAAAGCTCGTCGCGGCAACCACGACGGCTTATTCGCATGCCAGACGAGCGATCTTTCTTGTTCAACTACATAAATAACATCAAGAATAGATGAGATGTTATTCTTAATTCAAGGGAAATGAATAGTATGACGGCGCAATGTTATTTTTATTTAAACGGGAAGCCTATGTCGAATCTGGTTTGCCACGGTCTCGGTAACTTTTTTGCTTTTTCGGGTAACGCGCGGGATCGTAATCAACCGAACTCTACCCCTGTGCCCTTTGATGGCCCGCTACCCGGCGGAGAGTATTATATCATTGACAGGGAAAGCGGTGGACGCTTAGGAAAAATGCGTGATTTTATGCAGGATACCCTGGCGGGTACCCATCGGGCTGGATGGTTTGCGCTCTACCGTAATGACGGTGTGATAGATGACGTTACGTTTATCAATGGGGTACAGCGCGGCCAATTTCGATTACATCCTACAGGACGGTTTGGAGTTAGCGAAGGGTGTATTACTTTACCCGATGTAATTCAGTATCATCGGCTTTGAACATTTCTCAAATCACAGAAGATGGAGAAGGTGCCAGGTTCCCCGCTCTATTACTATGGTAAGGTATATGTAAAGTGATAAAAAAGATCTTAGCCGCTCTGCTCCTGACCTTTCCGATTTATGCTTTTACAGGCAGCAGTGATTTAGTTACCTGGTGGTTTGTCTGGGGAAACGGTTGGGCGTTTTTTGAGCCATTGCTTAAGGTGTTGCAATATTATGGCTTTAGCGGAAGGGCGCCATTAATTTATGCTGTTATGCTCGTCATAAGCTTTCTGTTGTCACTATTATTAGTGTTCGGTTTATCAGCACTGATTGATAAAAAGTATGGAAAAGCGTCGCGTTGAACGCTTTAGTATGCGTTCCAATCGGCGCGCTGCTTTTTCTATTCCGGGATGGGTTTATATATTCCAGTTACGCCGAGCTGTAAGGGTGATGAGAATGTTTGAACGCCAGATGCAGCATCTAATACAATTCATCGGCTAGTCACGATGATTTGCATTAGACGCGTTGAGTTTGTTCAGTGTCTGAAGGTAAATAATGACGAATCTCTCATTTGATGATCTGGTCAGACAATTTATTAAGAACGCATTACCTTTAGTGACAACACTGTTCAGAAAAGTTGAGATTGATGATAGCGCTACGCTGCAAGAGTTTTTCGAGGCTGATGATATAGCTGAAATGACAGAGAAATTTTTCAGTCACTTTGATATTGAGCCAGCCCGCTTTTCTTTAAGTCATTACTATCCCTGGAAAACGAGATCTCTCCTTTCCCGTAAGCCGCAAAGTGAAGATCAAAAAGCATTGACCATAGCAATGTATATCGAGTCTGCACGCGCCGGAAAATGGTTGTTTGATGAGTCCCACCTGCGAAACTAAGCGAGCCGCGCGCAATGATTAATGGCAACCCTGAGCCTCTGGAGCCATTTTGTCGCCACTCCACATCTGAAAAACAAAAAAGCCACCCTTGCGAGGTGGCTTAATTATATGATTTTACAGCTAAAATTTGGTGGCCCCTGTTGGGTTTGAACCAACGACCAAGCGATTATGAGTCGCCTGCTCTAACCACTGAGCTAAGGGGCCGTGGCGCTGGATTATAAAGGAAGTGGCGGTGTCAATCCAGCCTGCGCGGTAACGTATGCTGTTTTTCTAAGCAACCTCTCCGCCAGGCTTTATACTTTAAGAATCTGTAGGTTATCAGGGGATAGATATGATCACCGATATCATCGCGCCAGGGCTGCGCGTGGTTTTTTGTGGAATTAACCCCGGCAAGTCGTCGGCGCACACCGGGTATCACTTCGCCCACCCGGGCAACCGTTTCTGGAAGGTTATTCATCAGGCCGGGTTTACTGAACGCCAGCTTAAGCCTGAAGAAGAGCATGAGCTGCTGGATACCCGCTGCGGCATCACCATGCTGGTTGAGCGCCCTACGGTGCAGGCGAGCGAAGTGGCAAAGCAGGAGCTGCATGAAGGCGGGCGTTTGCTTGTGCAGAAGATTGAACAGTATCAGCCGCACGCGCTGGCGGTGCTGGGAAAGAAAGCGTTTGAGCAGGCATTCAGCCAGCGCGGCGTGAAGTGGGGAAAGCAGGTTATTACCATTGGCGAAACGGAAGTGTGGGTGTTGCCGAACCCGAGCGGTTTGAACCGCGCCTCGCTGGATAAGCTGGTTGAGGCCTATAGCGAACTGGATGAAGCGCTGGCGATGCGGGGACGCTAGGGCAGTTACGATTCGTATTGTGCAAAATCATTCACCCGGTGTTCCGTCCCTTTGCCGGGAGAAGGGCAAAGCCAGCGGCGTTTCGCTTCTCCAGGCGACAGCAGGGTGGCAAGCTGGAACGTTAGCCCCTTATATCTTTTCTTCGCATAAGGAGAGTAGGAAAGCGGGGGACACAGTATGTTGATGACAGCGGCGCTTCGCTTCTCCTGCCCGGAGCGCGACAAAGTTAAACAAAAACCGCCTTCTGAGAGGCGGTTTTTGCGTTATTCAGCGAGGTTGGCTGTCGCCTGGTCGACCAGCATCTGGCCGAGCGAGGTCTCAATTTTGTAGCAGAGCGTCTGCATGCGTGACTGATAAGCGCTCATAACAAGCTCATTTATGCGCGGGTTCAGGTCCTCTTTCACCGAAAGGAACTTGCTGGTCTTCGCGGTCAGCGCCGCCATTTCGCCGGCGTAACGGTTATAGGTGCGCGGTCCGTAGGCTCGCAGCGCTTCCAGCTCCTTGCGGCAGGTCTCGTGCGCCATCAGGCTGCTGGTGTCCTGTTCAGCACGCGGCGGAGAAAC
This sequence comes from Franconibacter helveticus LMG 23732, assembly GCF_000463115.2. Taxonomy (GTDB): domain Bacteria; phylum Pseudomonadota; class Gammaproteobacteria; order Enterobacterales; family Enterobacteriaceae; genus Franconibacter; species Franconibacter helveticus. The sequence goes on from NZ_AWFX01000024.1 coordinate 68,381, forward strand.
CGGCTGCGGCGCCACTGCGGCAGGCTGAGCAGACACAGGCGTAACCAGAGAATCAGGCTTTTGAGACTTGTTTACGCAGCCTGCCAGAACGACGCAAAGCGTCGCTAGCATCATTTTATTCATTCGTATGGGGTTCCTTGCTGTGTTTAAAAACACACGAAGCCGGTTCGATTGGCTCAAACAGAGGGAAATTACATTACGAAACATAATCCTGACAAATGAATTTTCCTTAACTAACCGGCATGCTCACAAAACAAAGCAGCATGGCGAGCGCTATCAGGCAGGGCAGGAAAAGCGGCAATAAAAAAGCCCTCGCGAGGAGGGCTTAATCAGGAAGCGACGATTAATCGTCGAGGAAGCTGCGCAGCACTTCAGAGCGGCTCGGATGACGCAGCTTGCGCAGCGCCTTCGCTTCGATCTGACGGATACGTTCGCGGGTAACGTCGAACTGTTTACCCACTTCTTCCAGCGTATGGTCGGTATTCATGTCAATACCGAAACGCATACGCAGTACTTTCGCTTCGCGGGCGGTCAGGCCTGCCAGCACGTCGTGCGTGGCGGCGCGCAGGCTTTCCGTGGTCGCGGAGTCCAGCGGCAGCTCGAGGGTGGTATCCTCGATAAAGTCCCCCAGATGCGAATCTTCATCGTCGCCGATCGGCGTTTCCATGGAGATAGGCTCTTTGGCGATTTTCAGCACTTTACGGATTTTATCTTCCGGCATCAGCATGCGCTCGGCCAGCTCTTCCGGCGTCGGCTCGCGGCCCATCTCCTGTAGCATCTGGCGCGAAATACGGTTGAGCTTGTTGATGGTCTCAATCATATGCACCGGAATACGGATGGTACGCGCCTGGTCGGCGATGGAGCGGGTGATAGCCTGACGGATCCACCAGGTGGCGTAAGTAGAGAACTTATAGCCACGGCGGTATTCAAACTTATCCACCGCTTTCATCAGGCCGATGTTGCCTTCCTGAATCAGGTCGAGGAACTGCAAGCCGCGGTTGGTGTATTTCTTGGCGATAGAAATCACCAGACGCAGGTTCGCTTCCACCATCTCTTTCTTCGCACGGCGGGCTTTAGCTTCGCCGATAGACATGCGACGGTTGATGTCTTTAACCTGCTCGATGGTCAGGCCGGTCTCTTCTTCAATCTGCTGCAACTTTTGCAGGCTGCGATGCACATCTTCCGCCACGTCGTTGAGCTTCTCAGACCACGGCTTGTTCATGGCGACAGCGGCGTTGAACCAGGTTTCGCTGGTTTCGTTGCCGGTGAAGAGCGTAATAAAGTTCTTCTTCGGCATTTTGCACTGCTCAACGCACAGCTTCATGATGATGCGTTCCTGGGTACGTACGCGGTCCATCATGGCGCGCATGTTGTTCACCAGGTAGTCGAACTGCTTCGGCACCAGACGGAACTGCTTAAAGACTTCAGAAAGCTTCAGGATCTCTTCCTGCGCAGCGGCGTTGCTGCGGCCTTTGGCTTTGATGGTATCGCGGGTGACTTCGTACTGGGTGCGCAGCTCGACAAACTTCTCGCGCGCCAGTTCCGGGTCGATGCTGTTGTCATCATCGCTGCTGTCGTCGTCAGACTCTTCGTCTTCATCCTCGTCATCATCCATCTCTTCCTGAGAGAGTTCAGAGCCGACGTGAGTGGCGGTCGGCGCCATCTCTTCTTCCGCATTGGGATCGACAAAGCCGGTGATGAGATCGGACAGGCGGGCTTCGCCTGCTTCTACGCGATCGTACTGCTCCAGCAGATAGGTGATCGCTTCCGGGTATTCTGCAACAGAGCACTGTACCTGGTTGATACCATCTTCGATGCGTTTGGCGATGTCGATTTCGCCTTCACGCGTCAGAAGTTCTACGGTACCCATTTCGCGCATATACATGCGCACCGGGTCGGTGGTACGCCCGATTTCAGATTCCACGCTGGAAAGCACCTGCGCGGCGGCTTCGGCAGCATCTTCATCCGCTGTGTTTTCCGCCAGCATCAGATCGTCGGCGTCCGGGGCCTCTTCCATTACCTGGATGCCCATGTCGTTGATCATCTGAATGATGTCTTCGATCTGGTCGGAGTCGACAATATCTTCCGGCAGATGGTCATTGACCTCAGCATAGGTCAGATAGCCTTGCTCCTTACCACGAGTGACAAGAAGCTTCAGCTGTGACTGCGGGTTTTGCTCCATAAGACGGTATCCACACTTGTTTCATGAGGGTTGGTGTCGGTAGGCGTTGCCGCCAACAATAACATTGCGAGCTAATTTCTTTTATTGCCGCTGCCCGTCATGCGGCTTTCGGGGGTGTCCCGATATATAATCGGCAATTAAGCCGCGGAAATTTATTTTTTGGCGCGTGCTTCGGTTATCACGCGTACTTCTTCTCGCTCCGCTGGCGTAAGCCCATGCGTGCGCGAGCGGGCGATTAATTCCGTTAATCTTAACTCCAGCGCTGAATCGAAAAGATGGTCCAGCGAGTCCGTGAACGTTTTTTCTGCGATGTCCTTATCTGCTATATCGTCCCAGGTTGCGAGTTTTTCAAGGGCGGCGGCCTCTTTTGTGCCGCGATAGTGCTCAAGCAGCTGACCGGTGGTCAGACCAGGCTGCGAAAGACACGTCTTCACCAATTCGGCGAAGAGCGCGAGGCCAGGCAATTTGCTTTCATCAAGCCCCGCAAGCGACGGCACCAGCGGCGCCAGCTCCGGGTTTTGCACCAGCAACCCTATCAGTATACGCATGGTTGTGCGTTTTAGCGTCGGCGCCGGGCGCGATTGGGCATTATCCGATTGTCGGGGCATCAGCCGCTCAAGCTGGCTGTCGTCCAGAATGCCGAGCTTGTTGCCAAGCTCCTGGCGCAGATAAATACGCAACGTTTCGCCGGGCACCTGGCTGATTAAGGGCAGCGCCAGCGTGCTGAGCTGCGCGCGACCGTCCGGCGAACTTAAATCCACCTGCGGCAGCAGAGTGTTAAACAGAAAAGTGGAAAGCGGCTGCGCCTGCTCCATTCGCTGTTCAAACGCTGCTTTGCCCTCTTTGCGCACCAGCGTATCCGGGTCTTCACCATCGGGCAGAAACATAAAGCGTAGCTGACGCCCGTCGGTCATGTACGGCAGGGCCGTTTCCAGCGCCCGCCAGGCGGCGCTGCGTCCCGCGCGGTCACCGTCGTAACAGCAGATGACAGTGTTGGTCACCCTGAAGAGCATTTGAATATGCTCCGCTGTGGTTGAGGTGCCTAGCGACGCCACCGCATAGTTAATGCCGTACTGGCCGAGCGCCACAACGTCCATATACCCTTCAACCACTAACAGGCGAGAAGGGTTCGGGTCGCTTTGCTGCGCTTCATAAAGGCCATATAGCTGGCGGCCCTTGTGGAAAATCTCGGTTTCCGGGGAGTTCAGGTACTTCGGCAAGGCATCGCCCAGCACACGACCGCCAAAGCCGATAACGCGGCCTCGCTTGTCGCGAATGGGGAACATCACCCGCTCGCGGAAACGGTCGTAACTACGGCCCTGATCGTTGGTCACCAGCATGCCCGCATCGATTAACGATTTGCGGTTCTCGCCGTTGCCGCCGAAGCGCTTAAGCACGTTATCCCAGCCCGGCGGCGCGTAACCGATGGCGAAGTGGCGAATCACCTCTTCGCTCAGGCCGCGCTTTTGCAAATACTCACGGGCCGGTTCAGCGCCCGGCTGCGCCAGCGCCTGCTGATAAAACGCATTCAGGCCGTCGAGCAGTTCGTACAGCGTCTGGCGTTGATGGCGTTCAATCTGGCTGGGACCGTTGCCTGCTTCATAGGGCACGTCGAGATTATGCATGGCCGCCAGTTCCTCGACGGTTTCAACGAACTCGAGCTTGTCGTAGTTCATCAGAAAGTCGATGGCGTTGCCGTGCGCGCCGCAGCCGAAGCAGTGATAAAACTGTTTTTCACCGTTTACGGTGAAAGAGGGGGTTTTCTCGTTATGGAAAGGACAGCACGCATGATAATTCTTGCCCTGTTTCTTGAGCTTTACGCGTGCGTCAATCAGGTCGACGATATCGGTGCGAGCCAACAGGTCATTGATAAAGACACGTGGGATTCGTCCAGCCATAAGCCCCGTTTTTTATCAGTCCATAAACGAAAATAAGCCGCGCATTCCTTTCGGAAGCACGGCCTCTACAACTACAACTCTGTCTGTCGCTGAGGGGAGATGCCCCTCAGGGAATTAGTACAGACGAGTACGGCGTGCGTTTTCGCGAGCCAGTTTCTTCGCGTGACGTTTCACAGCGGAAGCTTTGGCGCGTTTACGTTCGGTAGTCGGTTTTTCATAGAATTCACGACGACGAACTTCCGCCAGAACACCTGCTTTCTCACAGGAACGCTTGAAGCGACGCAGTGCAACGTCGAACGGCTCGTTTTCACGTACTTTAATTACCGGCATGTGCCTCTCACCTTTGATTAATTCGGTTTGCTGCTGGCATCAAAACGCCAGCTTATTTCAAAATGGTGCGGAATTTTACTGCAATTGCTGCTGCTTTGTAAAGCATCAGCAGCGGCAGAAACCTGCTTTTTGTGCAGTTGCTTCCAGGGGGCGGCATTATACACGAGCCGCCCGCCTGGGTTGAGCAAAGTTTTACATCGCAGGCGTACCGTCATACACTGCGCGCCATGCGAAAGAGGTAAAAAAGCCATGCGTGTACTGGGTATTGAGACATCCTGTGATGAAACCGGCATCGCCATTTATGACGATGAGAAAGGGCTGTTAGCCAACCAATTGTATAGTCAGGTAAAACTGCATGCTGACTACGGCGGCGTCGTGCCGGAGCTCGCCTCGCGCGACCACGTGCGCAAAACCGTGCCGCTAATCCAGGCCGCGCTGAAAGAGGCGGGCCTGGAAGCGCAGGCGATCGACGCGGTAGCTTATACCGCAGGGCCAGGGCTGGTCGGCGCGCTGCTGGTTGGAGCCACCGTAGGCCGCGCGCTGGCGTTTGCCTGGGATGTGCCGGCGATCCCGGTGCACCATATGGAAGGCCACCTGCTGGCGCCTATGCTGGAAGATAATCCGCCTGAATTTCCCTTTGTGGCGCTGCTGGTCTCCGGCGGCCATACCCAGCTGATTAGCGTGACCGGCATCGGCGAATATGAACTGCTCGGCGAATCCATCGACGATGCGGCGGGCGAAGCGTTCGACAAAACCGCTAAACTGCTGGGGCTGGATTATCCCGGCGGCCCGATGCTCTCTAAGCTTGCGGCTCAGGGCGTGGCGGGGCGTTTTACCTTTCCGCGCCCAATGACCGACCGCCCGGGGCTGGATTTCAGCTTCTCCGGCCTGAAAACCTTCGCCGCGAATACCATTCGCGATAACGGCAACGATGATCAAACCCGTGCCGATATTTCGCGCGCGTTTGAAGATGCGGTAGTGGATACGCTGATGATCAAATGCCGCCGCGCGCTGGATCAAACCGGCTTTAAGCGGCTGGTGATGGCAGGCGGCGTAAGCGCTAACCGCACGCTGCGCGCGCGCCTTGCAGAGATGATGGAAAAGCGGAAAGGCGAAGTTTTTTACGCGCGTCCGGAATTCTGCACGGATAACGGCGCGATGATAGCGTACGCCGGAATGGTGCGTCTGAAGGCGGGCGGCGCGGCGGGCCTTGGCGTCACCGTACGCCCGCGCTGGCCGCTGGCGGAGCTGCCGCCAGCGCAGTAACCGTCAGGCGAAGCAATAAAAAAGGAGTGAATGTTCACTCCTTTTTTTGTGCCTTCAGCGCCCGTCTTTTGCGTAGTTTTTCCCAGATGCGGGTCTCCTGGCCACGCCAGAGCCGCTGGATATTGTCGTGATGGCGCAGCAGGATTAAACAGGAGAGCATCGAGACCGGGAAGGTAAACTGCGGTTTAAACCACCAGACATAAAACGGCGCCACCAGCGCGCTGATGATTGCGCCAAGCGAAGAATAACCGCTCAACAGCACCGTCAGCAGCCAGGTGCCGGCCATTACGCCAGTCAAGTCCCAGCCTATCGGCGCAATGGCGCCGAAAGCGGTGGCCACGCCCTTGCCGCCACGAAAATTAAAGAAGACCGGCCAGATATGGCCAAGACAGGCGGCGATGGCGATAAGCCCAAGCCAGAACGGCGTCACGCCCAGCGCATAAGCGCCCCAGACTGGCAGCATCCCTTTCAGGACGTCGAAAATCAGTACCGCTGCGGCTGCTCCCTTACCACCAATTCGCAGGACGTTGGTCGCTCCGGGATTGCCGGATCCACTGTCGCGTGGGTCTGGCAGACCCGCGATGCGGCAGACCAGAATGGCGCTGGAAATTGAGCCGCAAAGATACGCGAGGAGGATCATTCCAGGCGCGATTGCACTCATGACGCTGTTCCGTTGTGAAAATGTCGTTTTATTTGCTGCATCTGTGGATAATACGCATATTTCGCCGGAAGTGGTATCCGGCTGACCCAAAAACAGGCAGGGCGTGATGGATATTGTATTTATAGAGCAGCTTTCGGTAATTACCACTATTGGCGTGTATGACTGGGAACAGACCATTCAACAAAAGCTGGTGTTCGATATCGAAATCGCATGGGATAACCGGGCGGCGGCAAGCAGTGACGACGTGAACGACTGCCTGAGCTATGCCGACGTGACGCAAGCGGTTGTCAACCACGTAGAGCAAGGCCGCTTCGCGTTGGTGGAGCGCGTGGCTGAAGAGGTAGCGCAAATCATCCTTACGCGTTTCAATGCGCCCTGGGTGCGTATTAAAGTCAGTAAGCCTGGCGCCGTCGCGCAGGCGGCGAATGTCGGCGTCATCATTGAGCGTGGCAATAATCCTAAATAAATCATTTAATTTCATAATGATTAAACCAAACGCGGGTATACCGGTCTTACAGCAGGACCTTTCGCGGCTGTCGTGATGCGTCAGCCGCTTTTTTATGTCATTTTTTGGGGTACGAGGGTTAGTTAATGAGTGATATGCATTCGCTGCTCGTGGCGGCGATACTTGGCGTGGTTGAAGGGCTGACGGAGTTCCTGCCTGTTTCCAGTACCGGCCATATGATTATCGTCGGTCACCTGCTGGGCTTTGAAGGCGAGACGGCGAAAACCTTTGAAGTCGTTATCCAGCTCGGCTCCATTCTGGCGGTGGTCGTGATGTTCTGGCGTCGCCTGTTTGGGCTTATCGGCATTCATTTTGGTCATCCGCCGCACGAAGGCACCGGCAAAGGCCGGCTTTCGCTCATCCATATTCTGCTCGGCATGGTGCCCGCCGTAGTGCTGGGGCTGGTATTTCACGACACCATCAAGTCGCTGTTTAACCCAATAAACGTGATGTATGCGTTGGTGGTCGGCGGCTTGCTGTTGATTGCCGCTGAATGCCTGAAGCCCAAAGAGCCGCGCGCGCTGGGCCTTGACGACATGACTTACCGCCAGGCGTTCATGATTGGCTGCTTCCAGTGTCTGGCGCTGTGGCCTGGCTTCTCGCGCTCGGGGGCGACCATTTCCGGCGGCATGCTGATGGGAGTTAGCCGCTACGCGGCCTCTGAGTTCTCGTTCCTGCTGGCGGTGCCGATGATGATGGGCGCCACCGCGCTCGATCTCTATAAAAGCATTGGCTTTTTAACAATGAACGATCTGCCGATGTTCGCGGTGGGCTTCATCACCGCGTTTATCGTGGCGCTGGTTGCAATTAAAACTTTCCTGCATCTTATTAAGCGCATCTCGTTTATTCCGTTCGCCATCTATCGCTTTATCGTGGCGGGTGCGGTCTACCTCGTCTTTATGTAAAGCGTCAGCCCTCAGCCTGCGGCTGGGGGCAACGCTCCGCTTTCCAGTTCGCCACCGCGCGAATACGCCGTTTAGTTAACTCCTCGCGAATATCTGCGCCGGTAAAGCCTGCCTCCACCACCTCTTTGGGCGAGACGCTTTTCGCCACTTCCCATGCCTCGCGCAGCAAACGACCCTGTGGATAATCGTTCGCTTCAAAGCCGGTGCGTCCGCGTACGTCCGCTTCGCTGGTAATGGCGATCTGCTCAACGCGCTGCGGCTTGCGCCAGGCGTCGATGGAATCAAACAGATTAACAATGGTGCGCGGCTTCAGAACAGGGAAGGTGTGGATGAGATCGTGGAATTCCGCCACCAGTCTGGCGAGATCGCGGATGTCATTCGGCACGCGAAACCGCTGGCAGACTTTTTCCACCAGCCTTACGCCTGCCGGGCCGTGACCGTGGTGACGCGGCCACAGGTGCTTCGGCGTTAGCCCTTTGCCGAGATCGTGAAGCAGGGCAGCGAAACGCACGTCCACCGCCGGGCTTAGCATGGTCGCCATGGAAAGCGTCATCAGCGTGTGAATGCCGGTGTCTATCTCCGGGTGCCACTTTTCCGGCGCCGGTACGCCAAACAGCGCATCCAGTTCCGGAAAAAGCACTTTCAGGGCGTCACATTCACGCAGCACCATGAAAAACACTTGCGGATTGCGGCTGGTAAGCGCGTTTTCGGTCTCTTTCCAGACGCGCTCCGGCGTCAGGTGCGCCAGCTCGCCGTTATGCGCCATGTCGCGCATCAGTTCAAGAGTCTCTGGCGCGATTCGAAAATTAAGGTGGGCATAGCGGGCGGCGAAGCGGGCAACGCGCAGCACGCGCAGCGGATCTTCGCTAAACGCGGGAGAAACATGGCGCAGCAGCCGTTTTTCAATATCGGCGCGGCCGTGATAAGGGTCGATGTAGCCGCCGTTTTCATCCTGGGCGATGGCGTTAATGGTGAGATCGCGGCGCAGCAGATCCTGCTCCAGCGTCACATCCGGCGCGGCGTAACAGGTAAAACCGGTATACCCTTGTCCCGATTTGCGCTCGGTGCGCGCCAGCGCGTACTCTTCATGGCTATGCGGATGCAAAAAGACCGGGAAATCTTTTCCTACCTGCTGATAACCGTTATCCAGCATCTCCTGCGGCGTAGCGCCGACTACCACCCAGTCTCTGTCTTTCACCGGTAAGCCCAACAGGGCGTCCCGTACTGCGCCGCCAACCAGATAACTCTTCACCCAACTTTCTCCAGCTCTCAATTTTGCCGACAGATAATACGTTAAGTGTAGAGGAGATGGCGAAAGAAAAGGGCAGCGTAGCGCTGCCCGAAGGGAGATCAGTTCATCCAGCGGTCTTTTCGTTTACGGCTTGGGATCATGTGCGGCAGCAGCAGCCCCAGTAGCAGCCCCACGCCCAGCACGCCGCCGCCATACATAAACCACTGCATAATGATGGTGCGCTGTTTATCATCCAGCTGAATATTCGCGGCGTTCACTTTCTTTTGCGCCACGATCAGTTCGTTCTTCAGCTTCTGGTTTTGTTCTTTCAGCCCGTTAATCACGCTGTCGCTCGCCGCCACTTTTTTCTGCATGTCGGCGGTGCGCTGGTTCCAGGTGGCATCAATATTGTTAAGCTTCTGCGTTAGCGTATTGACTTGGTTTTCCAGGTCCGGCACCCGGGTGCGCAGGCTGGGCTCCGCTTTTAACTGCCCGAGCGGGATCCAGGCGGTACGGCCGTTGCTGTCGCGCACCTGGCCGTAATTCGTGCTGTCATTGCTTTGCAACAGCGTCACTTCCTCGCCGGCGTTCAGCGTGCCGACCAGGCGATAATTATCACCCGGGCCGCTGCGGACCCAGGTATTCAGCTCATCCGAAACGTAACGTTTTTCATCGGCATGGGCTGCGGTAGTGATGCCAAGCGCGAGCAAAGAAAAGCAAATAAGGCGTAATTTCTGCATTATCGGGTCATTATTGTCGGAAATGTGGAACGATAGTAGTGGCAACAGTCTGACGATGCAAAGCGCAAACCTGAATGAGAATCATCCTGGTCATCCTTCGCGCGCTGCCCCCGCGGCTCAAGGGTTTTACTGCGGCTTCTCTGCCTGAAACGTGGCAATTTTCCGCAAAATACTATCTACTGACAGATACCAGGCTATTAAGTTCGCTGGAATTTCTTCCGGTGTGACGCAACCAGAAATCAGAGACTATGGCTCAGGAAATCGAACTGAAATTTATCGTCCATCCCGCTCACGTTGATGCGCTGCGCGCAACGCTCGGCGGCCTTAGCGCTGAACACAGCGCCCCCCGCCAACTGCTTAATATCTATTACGAGACGCCGGATAAACAGCTGCGCCAGCACGGCATGGGGCTGCGTATTCGCGGCGATAACGGCTGCTATGAGATGACGATCAAAATCGCAGGCCGTACGGTTGGCGGCCTTCATCAGCGCCCCGAGTACAATATTGCGCTTGAAAAACCCGAACTGGACCTGGCGCGCTTCCCGGCGGAAATCTGGCCGGAAGGGCTGACGCCGCAGGCGATGCAGGCAGCGGCGCAGCCGTTATTCAGCACCGATTTTCATCGTGAGAGATGGGTCGTGACGCAAGGCGAAAGCCGCATCGAGCTGGCCCTGGATCTCGGTGAAGTGAAAGCGGGCGAGCATGCGGAGCCGATTTGCGAACTGGAGCTTGAGCTGCTTTCCGGCAACCCGGCCGACGTGCTGAAACTTGCGCGCCAGCTGGTTTCGCAACCCGGCCTGCGCCAGGGCAACCTCAGCAAAGCCGCCCGCGGCTATCATCTTGCGCAGGGCAACCCGAAACGGGAAATCAAACCGCTGACGCTGCTTAAGCTGCCGCCGAAAGCCACGGTTGAACAGGGAATGGAAGCCGCGCTGGAGCTGGCGCTTGACCACTGGCTTTATCATGAAGAGCTTTGGCTGCGCGGCAATGAAAAAGCAAAATACCATGTGCAGGAGGCGATTGGCCTTGTGCGCCATACGCTGGCGCTGTTCGGCGCTATCGTGCCAAGAAAAGCAAGCACTCGCTTACGCGACCTGCTGACCCAGTGCGAAGCAACGCTGGCTTCGGAAGCGTCGGCAGAGACCGTTGCTTACAGCGCGGAACAAAGCACAGCCCGGCTGACGCTGACCGACTGGCTGATCTCCCGCGGCTGGCAGCCGTTTCTTGATGACAAAGCGCGCCAGAAAATGGCGGACTCGTTCAAACGCTTCGCCGATATCAATCTTTCCCGCCACGCTTCTGAACTGAAGAGCGCTTTTGCACAGCCGCTGGGCGATCGCTACGGCGATCAGCTGCCGCGTCTTTCGCGCGAGCTGGACGCGCTGCGGCTGCTGGCTGGCGTCTATGATGAAACCGTCGCGCTTTTCTGGCTGGAAAACTGGCAGGGATTGCGTCACGCCATTGAAACCCGCCAGCGTATTGAGATAGAACATTTCCGCAACGAGGCTATCTCGCAGGCGCCGTTCTGGCTGCACAGCGGGAAAAAATAACCGCAGGGAAACCCACCATGAAGCCGCTCTCTTCAGTTTTGCAACAGCACTGGCAAACCGTAACGGAGCGGCTTCCCGCCGCCCTCGACGGCGCAATTCATAACGACGACGCCCGCGCGGCGCTGACCTTCAGCGACTTTGTTCGTGAAGCGGTCAGCGCGCATCCGGAGTGGCTAAGCGAGCTTCAGCAGTCGCCGCCGCAGGCGCAGGAGTGGCAGGCTTACCCTGCCTTGCTGCACGAGACGCTACAGGAAGTGCACGACGAAGCGACGCTGATGCGCGCGCTGCGGCTGTTTCGTCGCCGCATTATGGTGCGTATCGCCTGGGCGCAGACGCTCTCGCTTCTTTCTACTGAAGAGACGCTGCAACAGCTCAGCCAGCTTGCTGAAACGCTGATTGTCGCCGCCCGCGACTGGCTTTACGCCGCCTGCTGCAAAGAGTGGGGAACGCCGTGCAACGCGCAGGGCGTGCCGCAGCCGCTGATGATTTTGGGCATGGGCAAGCTTGGCGGCGGCGAGCTGAACTTCTCCTCAGACATTGATTTAATTTTCGCCTGGCCCGAAAACGGCGTAACGCAGGGGGGAAGGCGCGAGCTGGACAATGCCCAGTTCTTTACCCGCCTCGGCCAGCGGCTCATTAAAGCGCTCGACCAGCCCACCCAGGATGGATTTGTCTACCGCGTGGATATGCGGCTGCGCCCCTTCGGCGACAGCGGCCCGCTGGTGCTGAGTTTCGCCGCGCTGGAAGATTATTACCAGGAGCAGGGGCGCGACTGGGAGCGCTATGCGATGGTGAAAGCCCGCATCATGGGCGACAAAGACGACGCGTGGAGCCAGGAGTTGCGCGCCATGCTGCGCCCGTTTGTTTTCCGCCGCTATATCGACTTCAGCGTGATCCAGTCGCTGCGCAATATGAAGAGCATGATTGCCCGCGAGGTGCGCCGCCGCGGCCTGACCGATAACATCAAGCTCGGCGCGGGCGGCATTCGCGAAACCGAATTTATCGTGCAGGTATTCCAGCTGATCCGCGGCGGGCGCGAGCCGGCTTTGCAGTCGCGTTCGCTGCTGCCGACGCTTGCGGCTATCGAACAGCTTCACCTGCTGCCCGAAGGCGATGCCGCGCGGCTTCGCGAGTCGTATCTCTTTTTACGCCGCCTTGAAAACCTGCTGCAAAGCATTAATGACGAGCAAACCCAGACGCTGCCCGGCGATGAACTTAACCGCGCCCGGCTCGCCTGGGCGATGGGCGCCGAAGAATGGGAAAGCATGCACGCGGCGCTCGATGAACACATGGCGGCGGTGCGCCGCGTCTTTAACGAGCTTATCGGCGACGACGAGCCTGATGCGGAAGAGGACAAGCTTAACGAAGGCTGGCGTGAGTTATGGCATGACGCGCTCGACGCCGACGACGCCACGCCGGTGCTGGCTCACCTTAGCGAGGAGTGCCGCGCCCGGGTGCTGTCGCTGCTGACCGATTTTCGCCGTGAGACAGACAAACGCACTATTGGCCCGCGCGGTCGTCAGGTGCTGGACCAGCTAATGCCGCGCCTGCTCTGCGAAGTGTGCGCCAGCAATAATGCGGCGGTGCCGCTGTCGCGCCTTACGCCGTTGCTTTCCGGCATCGTCACCCGCACCACTTATCTGGAATTGTTAACGGAATTTCCCGGCGCGCTGAAACATCTTATTCGTCTGTGCGCCGCCTCGCCGATGGTGGCGGGGCAACTGGCGCGCTACCCGCTGCTGCTGGATGAGTTGCTCGACCCCAATACCCTTTATCAGCCAACGGCGATGAATGCCTATCGCGACGAGCTGCGCCAGTACCTGCTGCGCGTGCCGGACGACGATGAAGAGCAGCAGCTTGAGGCGCTGCGTCAGTTTAAGCAGGCGCAATTGCTGCGCGTGGCGGCGGCAGATATCGCCGGCACGCTTCCCGTGATGAAAGTGAGCGATCACTTAACATGGCTTGCGGAAGCGATTATCGACGCCGTTGTGCAGCAGGCCTGGGGCCAGATGGTGGCGCGCTACGGCCAGCCGACGCACCTGCGCGACCGTGAAGGCCGCGGTTTCGCGGTTGTGGGTTACGGTAAGCTCGGCGGCTGGGAGCTGGGCTACAGCTCCGATCTCGATTTGGTCTTTCTGCACGATTGTCCGGTGGAAGTGATGACCGATGGCGAGCGGGAAATCGACGGGCGTCAGTTTTATCTGCGGCTTGCGCAGCGCATTATGCACCTTTTCAGCACCCGAACTTCATCAGGCATTTTGTACGAAGTGGACGCCCGTCTGCGCCCGTCAGGCGCGGCTGGCATGTTGGTCACCACGACAGACGCTTTCGCCGATTATCAACAAAACGAAGCCTGGACCTGGGAACATCAGGCCCTGGTGCGCGCCCGCATCGTCTACGGCGAGCCGCAGCTTAAATCTCGCTTCGACGAGATCCGCCACCACATTCTCTCCGGTACGCGGGAAGGCGAGAAGCTGCAAACTGAAGTGCGGGAAATGCGTGAAAAAATGCGTGCGCACCTTGGCAATAAGCATCGCGATCGCTTCGATATCAAAGCAGATGAAGGCGGAATTACCGATATCGAGTTCATCACCCAGTACCTGGTGCTGCGCTACGCCGGGCAGAAGCCGAAGTTGACGCGCTGGTCCGATAATGTGCGCATTCTTGAGCTGCTGGCGCAAAACGACATTATGGAAGAGGCGGAAGCGAAAGCGTTAACCCACGCTTACGTTACGCTTCGCGACGAGCTGCATCATCTGGCGCTTCAGGAATTGCCGGGCCACGTAGAGCAGGGGGCGTTTAACCCGGAACGCGAGCAGGTGCGCGCAAGCTGGCGGCGCTGGCTGCTGCCTTAACCGTGCGATTGAGCGTAATTATGCTATCATCGCGCGCAAATTTTGGTGTCTCTCAGGAGAGTCAGGAATGAAAGTAACGCTGCCCGAATTCGAGCGCGCAGGCGTCATGGTAGTGGGCGATGTGATGCTGGACCGCTACTGGTATGGCCCCACCAGCCGCATTTCACCAGAAGCGCCCGTGCCGGTAGTGAAAGTCGATACTATCGAAGAGCGCCCGGGTGGCGCGGCCAACGTGGCGATGAACATCGCCTCCCTCGGCGCGAATTCCCGCCTTGTGGGACTTACCGGCATTGACGATGCGGCGCGCGCCCTAAGCCAGACGCTGGCGGGCGTAAACGTCAAATGTGATTTCGTCTCGGTGCCGACGCACCCGACCATCACCAAACTGCGTGTGCTTTCCCGCAACCAGCAGCTGATTCGTCTTGATTTCGAAGAGGGTTTCGAAGGCGTAGACCCGGAACCGCTGCACGAGCGCATTAACCAGGCGCTGGGGCAGATTGGCGCGCTGGTGCTTTCCGATTACGCCAAAGGGGCGTTAGCCAGCGTACAGCAGATGATTAAGCTTGCGCGCAAGGCGGGCGTACCGGTGCTTATCGACCCGAAAGGCACCGAGTTCGAACGCTATCGCGGCGCGACGCTGCTTACGCCGAACCTCTCTGAATTTGAAGCGGTTGTCGGCAAATGCAAAAGCGAGCAAGAGATTGTCGAGCGCGGCATGAAACTGATTGCCGATTACGAGCTTTCGGCGCTGCTGGTCACCCGTTCCGAGCAGGGCATGACGCTGCTGCAACCGGGCAAAGAACCGTTCCATCTGCCGACGCAGGCGCAGGAAGTTTATGACGTGACCGGCGCAGGCGACACCGTTATCGGCGTACTCGCGGCAACGCTTGCGGCAGGCAACACGCTGGAAGAAGCCTGCTATTTCGCTAACGCCGCGGCGGGCGTGGTGGTCGGCAAGCTGGGTACGTCGACCGTTTCGCCCATCGAGCTGGAAAATGCGGTGCGCGGGCGTTCAGAGACCGGCTTCGGCGTCATGACCGAGCAGGGGCTGAAAGAGGCGGTGCAGGCTGCGCGCAAGCGCGGCGAGAAAGTGGTTATGACCAACGGCGTGTTCGACATTTTGCACGCAGGCCACGTCTCTTATCTGGCGAACGCGCGCAAGCTGGGCGACCGTCTTATCGTAGCCGTAAACAGCGACGCCTCGACCAAACGTCTGAAAGGCGAGACGCGTCCGGTTAACCCGCTTGAGCAGCGCATGGTCGTCCTCGGCGCGCTGGAGGCGGTAGACTGGGTGGTCTCTTTTGAGGAAGATACGCCGCAGCGACTGATCGGCGAAATCCTGCCGGATCTGCTGGTTAAAGGCGGCGATTATAAGCCCGAAGAGATCGCAGGCAGTAAAGAAGTGTGGGCCAACGGCGGCGACGTGCTGGTGCTCAACTTTGAAGATGGTTGCTCTACCACCAATATCATCAAAAAAATACAGAAAAACAGCTAACTGAACGGCTCAGGCCCCGTGCTCCGGCAGGGGGCCTGAAAACGACGGTTAGTCCTGCTTTTCGATATTATCGACCGGCGGAATAGCCGGCGGCGGGGTAACCGGCTCGGCGGTAACTGCCGCCGCCGTCGCAGGCGTAGCGGTTGTCGTGGTCGCTGAAGCCGCAGCAGGCGTACCGGTACCACGGTTTTCCAGCTCGGTCAGGCGCTGTTCAAGCGCAGTCAGTTTTTCACGGGTGCGCAACAGCACCTGAGTTTGTACATCAAATTCCTCGCGGCTCACCAGGTCAAGGCGCGACAGCTGGGATTGCAGAACCTGGCGGATCTTCTTCTCGACATCTTCCCCGAACTCGCGGATCCCTTTTGGCATCGATTCCTGGACCTGACGGGCGATCTGTTCAATTTTCTTCGGGTCAATCATAGCGGTTTCCCTGATCTTCAACGGTTTGAACTTTAATTGTAATCCCTGATCCCGAGGGGATAAACCGGAAATGTTTGAATCGAATACATTGCCGACAATAATCATTGGCGTTATAGTTAACCCGCTTATTCTCAGGGCGGGGCGAAATTCCCCACCGGCGGTAAATCAGCGAACGCTGAAAGCCCGCGAGCGCTTCAGGTTGTTTCTGAAGGTCAGCAGATCCGGTGAAATTCCGGGGCCGACGGTTAAAGTCCGGATGGGAGAGAGTAACGATCAAGCGACGGCATGCCGTCCGCTCACGTTATTTTTTTGGCCGCTTTTCGGCACTCCTAAGACCGCCCTGATTCTGGTAATCCATAATTTTAATGAGGTTTCTTTACCATGAATCAGACGCTTCTTTCCTCTTTTGGTACTCCGCTTGAACGCGTGGAAAACGCGCTGGCCGCGCTGCGTGAACATCGCGGTGTGATGGTGCTTGACGACGAAGACCGTGAAAACGAAGGCGATATGATCTTCGCCGCCGAAACCATGACCATTGAACAAATGGCGCTGACTATTCGCCACGGCAGCGGCATTGTCTGCCTGTGCCTTACCGACGAGCGCCGCCAGCAGCTCGATCTGCCGATGATGGTGGAAAATAACACCAGCGCCTACGGCACCGGCTTTACGGTGACGATTGAAGCGGCGCGCGGGGTCACCACCGGCGTTTCCGCTGCTGACCGCATTACGACGATTCGCGCGGCGATTGCCGATGACGCTAAGCCGTCCGACCTCAACCGTCCGGGCCACGTTTTCCCGCTGCGCGCGCAGCCGGGCGGCGTGCTGACGCGCGGCGGCCACACTGAGGCGACTATCGATCTGGTTACGCTTGCGGGCTTTAAGCCAGCAGGCGTGCTGTGTGAACTGACGAACGACGACGGCTCAATGGCGCGCGCGCCGGAGTGCATCGCTTTTGCGAAGCAGCACAATATGGCTGTCGTCACGATTGAAGATCTGGTGGCTTACCGCCAGGCGCATGCGCGTAAAGCCAGCTAAGGCGTAAAGCGAACAGTAAAAAGCCCGGTTTTTATACCGGGCTTTTTTTTCAGCCGATGCCGCTGGTTTGCAGCAGCGTCAGGCTAAAACCCATTACCGACATGCCGCACAGCACGCCATAGCTTGGGTTATTATGCGGGTCTATCTCTTTAGCAAGCGGCATCAGCTCGTCGACTGAAAGCGCCACCATGATCCCCGCCACCGCAGCCATGATGGAAGCCATAACCACTGGCGACACCATCGAGCCCAGAATAAGCCATGCCAGCACGCCGCCGATAATCTCCGCAAGACCGGAAACGCCTGCCCAGATCACCGCTTTACGTTTAGAGCCCGTTGCGGCATAAACCGGCCCGGCCACCGCCAGCCCTTCGGGAATATTGTGCAGCGCAACGGCGAGCGCAATGCCAAAGCCCAACTCCAGGTTATTGCTGGCGGTAACGAACGTGGCGACCCCTTCCGGGAAGTTATGCAGGCTGATGCCAAGCGTCAGCAGCAGAGCGGTACGCCGTAAATTACGCACGCCGTGCGCTTCGCCGTGGCCTTTATCCAGTAAATCCTGCGGGTGCGCGTGCGGCAGCATGCGGTCCAGGGCGAAGTAGCCAAGCAAACCAACAATGAACATGCCATAACCCAGTACTGGCGACATTCCCTCTTCATGCAACGCGGCAGGCAGCATTTCCATCAGCGAAATGAGCAGCATGATGCCTGCGGCAAAGCCCAGCGAAAACGCCAGCAGGCGGTTAGATGGCCGCTGGCCGAGAACCCCTAAAAAAGCGCCGATAAAAGTGGCGCCGCCCGCCAGTAACGTCAGGATCAGAGGCACAGACATGAAACGCTCCTTATGATAATGATTCTCATTAATGTAAAGGGCCGGACAATAAAGGTCGAGTAACCGCAGGGTCTTTTACACATTTCTTACATTCAAAATTTCTGATGATGATCATCATGCTTATCTGAGTTCTTCCTGCCATCAAAGCGCGTAAGGTTGAAGCCATTAACGACTCCGCTTTATTAAGGATATCACCATGGCTTCTTCTCGCATGCCCGCACTTTTTCTTGGCCACGGAAGCCCTATGAATGTGCTGGAGGACAATCATTATACCCGCGCCTGGCGCCAGCTTGGCGATACCTTGCCGCGCCCGAAAGCGATAGTTGTGGTCTCGGCTCACTGGTATACGCGCGGTACAGGCGTGACGGCTATGGAGCAGCCAGAAACCCTTCACGATTTCGGTAACTTTCCACAGGCGCTTTTCGATACGCGTTACCCTGCGCCCGGTTCGCCTGAACTTGCGCATCGCGTGGCGGAACTGCTTGCGCCAGTGCCGGTGACGCTCGATCGCGAAGCCTGGGGATTTGACCATGGCTCCTGGGGCGTGCTGATTAAAATGTACCCTGAGGCTGATATCCCCATGGTGCAACTGAGTATAGACAGCACCAAACCGCCCGTCTGGCATTATGAACAAGGCAAAAAGCTGGCGCAGTTGCGTGATGAAGGCGTCATGCTGGTGGCGAGCGGCAACGTCGTCCATAACCTGCGCACGGCGCGCTGGCATGGCGAAAGCGCACCCTATGCCTGGGCGGAATCGTTCAATAACTTTGTTAAAGAAAACCTGCGCTGGCAGGGCGAAGCGCAGTCGCACCCGCTGGTGAATTATCTCAACCATGAAGGCGGCAGCCTGTCGAACCCTACGCCGGAGCATTTTTTGCCGTTACTCTATGTGCTTGGCGCGTGGAATGGCGAGGAGCCATTGAGCGTGCCGGTAGAGGGAATGGAAATGGGGTCTCTCAGTATGCTTTCGGTGCAGGTGGGATAAAAAATGGCGCGTTAGCCGCGCCATTCGAGTTATTCAACAAAAATGTGCGGGTAAAAGCGGGAGAGATCCTGCGTGATAAGCTCGCGGTCTTCACGGATCCCGATGCCTGCCGCCCGATCGTTAATCAACCAGCTGCCGATCAGCGTATAGCTTTCGCCAAACTTAGGAAGCGGGTGGAACTGCTGGACGATCATCCCTTCTTCGCCATAAGGCCCTTCTACCTGCGCGATCGGCTGGCCGTTTTCGACGATAGAAACGTTGGCCCCTTCCCGTGAGAAGATTGGCTTCATAACATATTTCGCCAGCTCCGGGTGATCGTCTTCGGCAAAATAGGCAGGAAGCAAATTCGGATGGTTAGGGAACATTTGCCAGAGCATCGGCAGCAGCGCCTTATTCGAGATAATGCTCTTCCAGGCAGGCTCCAGCCAGCGTACGCCTGCATCTTCAAGTTTGGTGGAGAACATCTCGCGCAGCATATGCTCCCACGGGTAGAGCTTGAACAAGTTGCCGATAACCTGATCCTGAAGATCGGTAAACTGTCCTTTTTCGCCAAGGCCAATATCTTCAATAAACAGGAATTCGCCTGGCAGCTGCGCTTCGGCGGCGCAGTCTTGTAGATACTGCACCGTGCCGCGATCTTCAACCGTGTCGCGACAGCAGGCGAAGTGCAACAGGTTAAAGCCGTGCTGCTCTTTCAGCTCGGCGAAGCGCGCAATCAGCTGTTCCTGCAAACTGTTGAACTGATCGCTGCCCGCGGGCAGCTTGCCTGCGTTGAGCTGATCTTCAAGCCAGATCCACTGAAAAAAAGCGGCTTCGTACAGAGAGGTTGGCGTATCGGCGTTATTCTCCAGCAGCTTCGGATCGCCTGCGCCGTCCCAGGCGAGATCGAGACGTGAGTAAAGCGAAGGTTGCTGCGTACGCCATGACTGGCGGACAAACTCCCAGGTGTGCTTAGGAATGCGAAATTTAGCCATCAGCTCGTCGCTGGCGACCACTTTTTCCACCACCTGCAAACACATCTGATGCAGCTCTTCCGTTACCGCCTCAAGGCGTTCAACCTGCGCCAGCGTCAGTTTGTAATAAGCCTCTTCACACCAGTATGGCTCGCCGTACATGGTGTGAAAGTTGAAGCCGTATTCGGTTGCTTTCTCGCGCCAGTCCGGGCGCTCGCTGATAGCGATTCTTTCCATTGCGTTTAGCCGCCCATTGAGCGGGAGCCAGTGCCCACCGCGCTGCGTTGCATCGCGCTTTGCTTCGCTACCGTTTCACCGAAACCGCCGCGAGTAATAGTGCTGGTGGTTGCCGGCTTCGGCGCCAGCGCGGTTTTAGGAACCGTAGCGGTACGGCCCGGTTGCGCGGCGCCGTAGCTCTTGCCGCTGGCGTCGGTATATTGGCCGTAAGCCGGGCTTGCCGGGTTACGGGAGCTGAAAAGCGGCTGCTGCGCGAAGCCCATGCCGCCGCCCATCAGACGGCCCATCATGTAGCCCGCCATCAGCGGCATCCAGAAACTGCCGCTGCTCTGCGCCTGCGCCTGGTTTTCCGTTGAACCGCTTCCCGCCATGCCTGCCTGAGCAGGCGCCTGCTGGCACTGCCCTTCGCCGAATTCCGCCACGCAATCTTCACGAGTGGCATACTTCGGCGCGGTGCGCTCGGCTTCTTTCAGGGCGTTGTTATAGGCCGTGGTGCACTCGGCGCTTTTGCCCGGGTTGGCTTGCGAGCAGTCATCCGCGTTCTGAAACATCTGTACGGTTTCATCGCTTTTTTCGCAACCGGCAAGCATAAAGACCGCGGTGACCGCAAAGGCCACCGGTGTAAGGTGACGCGCGTTCCAGCTTTTGCGGAACGTAGCGTGATTTATCTGTTTTGTCCGTTTCATTATTTTCTTCCTGGCCCCAGAGATATTGCACAGTTATGGTGCTCAGGATAGTGGATGAGTGGTTGAAATTAAAGCGGAGGGCCGCGAGGGCAGGGGATCTTTACGTTGCCTTACGTAAAGGCGTGATGCGCGCTGACGCATCACGCCTGAAGGGCAATTACTGGCGGAACGGGTTTGCGCCAGAGGTGCGGCTGGCCGCGGCAGGTTGTACCGAAGCGGCAGGTTGGGCGGTCGACATCGCTGCGTCGTTGCCTTCGCCATTAGCGGCGGCATTAACATTCGCAGTGAAGCTGTCTACCGCGGCGTCCTGCTGCGGATTCTCCGGCGCTACGCTTTCCGGCGAAGTCGGGATCGGCTTGCCGAGCGTCGTGTTCAGCGCAACCAGATCCTGTTCATTAAGCGTACCGAGCGCCGCTTTAATGTTGAGCTGGTTGATCAGGTAGTTATAACGCGCGCTGGAAAGCTGCTGTTTCGCGTTGTAAAGCGTGGTGGTCGCATCCAGTACGTCGACAATGGTACGCGTACCTACCGCGTAACCCGCTTCAGAAGCGTCCAGAGAGCTTTGCGCGGAAACCACGGCCTGCTCATAAGCTTTAATGCTGCTGATAGAAGCGTTGATGTTGTTCCAGGAAGAACGCACGGTCTGGATCACGCTGCGGTGCGCGCTTTCCAACTGCTCGCTGGCGCTGACGAAGTTAAACTGCGCCTGTTTGACCTGCGACGTTACCGAACCGCCGCTGTAGATCGGCAGATTGAAGCTCAGGCCGACAGAGTTCTGACCGATATTACGGTCTGCGTAACTCGAACTGCTGATGGCGTTTCCACGCGTCGCGCTGCCGCTGTAAGAGGTGTCGGAGACGCTGCTGGAGGCGGTTAAGCCCAGCGTCGGCAGGTGACCGGTTTCCGCGTAGCGGATCTGCTCACGCGCCAGATCCTGGCTCAGACGCGCCTGCAACAGGGTCAGGTTGCGGTTTTCCGCTTCCTTCAGCAGTGCGTTGACGTTGTCCGGCTTGTTGGTTTTGAAAGTATCAACGTTCAGAGAAGCAAGCTGCGGATAGTAGTTGCCGCTTACCTGGCGCAGTTGTTCTACTGCGTTATCCAGATTGTTGCGCGCGGTCACTTCGTTCGCCAGCACCGTATCGTACTGGGAGCGGGCGTTCTGCACGTCGGTAATCGCAACCAGGCCTACGTTAAAGCGCTGGGTGGTTTGATCCAACTGGCGGTAAATCGCCTGTTTTTGCGCTTCTGTGTAAGAAAGGGCGTCAATGGCGCTCAGTACGTTAAAATAGGCGGTAGCGGTGTTGAGGATCAGCGTCTGCTGGTCTGTCTGATAAGTGACATCCTGGACGCCTGCGGTTTTTTCCTGCAACGTCAGGGCGCGCCATCTCGACATATCAAAGATAGTCTGGGTCAGTTGCAGCGAGCCGCTGGTGACACTGGAATTTACGCCGTCGCTATCGCGAAAGCCGCTGGTATAGGTGTAATCGGCACCCAGACCTAACTGCGGCAGCAAGGGGCTGCGTGCTTCGTTAATTTTTTCGAATGCGGCGTCACGGTCAGCAGCGGATCGACGAAGATCCGGGTTACTTAAACGTGCCTGCTGATAAACCTGCAACAGGTTCTCTGCCTGGCTCATGGCGCTGAAACCCGTCAGGCTCAGACCGATAAGGATGGGGAGCAGTTTCTTCATTTGCATTCCTTGTTGTGAAGCAAAAATATTGTTAGCGCTGACAGAAGTCGAAAAATGATCGCCGATTCTAACAGAGTCAGCCTGCCGTGCGGCTTGGCGTAACGTGCCATCTGCCTTTAAATTTCATCAATCTACCACATACCCGCACCAGCAGCAGGTAAAGTGGCTTGAAATTACCAGATTCGCCACTATAAAGGAGTGGAAAACATCATGAGTAAACCCGCCAAATCAGCCGTTACGTTCGCCAAAAACGATGTAGAAATTATTGCACGAGAAACGCTCTATCGCGGCTTTTTTTCACTGGATCTTTACCGCTTTCGTCACCGCCTTTTCAACGGCGAAATGAGTGGCGAAATCAAGCGTGAAATTTTTGAGCGCGGTCATGCCGCAGTACTGCTACCCTTTGACCCGGTGCGCGACGAGGTAGTGCTTATCGAACAGATTCGTATCGCCGCCTACGACACCAGCGAAACGCCGTGGTTACTGGAGCTGGTGGCAGGCATGATTGAGCCTGGCGAAACGGTTGAAGAGGTCGCCCGCCGCGAAGCGATGGAAGAAGCCGGGCTGTCCGTCGGCCGGGTTAAAAAATTCATGAGTTATCTGGCAAGCCCGGGGGGCACCAGCGAGCGCCTTTCTTTAATGGCAGGCGAAGTGGACGCCACGACCGCGAAAGGGATTCACGGTCTGGCTGATGAAAACGAAGATATTCGGGTTCATGTGGTAAGTCGGGAGCAGGCATACCTGTGGGTTGAAGAGGGGAAAATCGATAACGCAGCCTCGGTCATCGCATTGCAATGGCTGCAATTACATCATGAAGCATTGAGACAAGAGTGGAACACCTGAAAATGAAGCGCTATACGCCTGACTTCCCAGAAATGATGCGCCTGTGCGAAACCAACTTCGCTCAGCTGCGCCGCCTGCTGCCACGCAACGACGAGGTGGGCGAAACCGTGAGCTATCAGGTCAATAGCGCGCAATACCGATTAACTATCCTGGAATCTACCCGTTACACTACCCTTGTGGAAATAGAACAGACTGCGCCGAAGGTCAGTTACTGGAGCCTGCCGTCGATGTCCGTTCGGCTTTACCATGACGCGATGGTGGCGGAAGTGTGTTCGAGCCAGCAGATATTTCGTTTTAAAGCGCGCTATGATTATCCGAATAAAAAGTTGCATCAGCGCGATGAAAAGCATCAAATTAACCAGTTTCTTGCTGACTGGTTGCGCTATTGTTTAGCGCATGGAGCGATGGCGATTCCGGTTTGTTAGCATCGTGAAACCTAAGGACACCATTTGGAAAGCCTGTTAAACCTTCCTGTTGATGGCGACGCCAGCATCAGGATTTTGCAAATAACCGATACCCACCTGTTTGCCGGAAAAGAAGAAACGCTGCTCGGCATTAAAACCTGGGAAAGCTATCAGGCGGTACTGGCGGCTATCCATGAACAGCAGCGTCCGTGCGATTTGATTGTCGCAACCGGCGACCTGGCGCAGGATCACTCGCCCGAGGCCTACCAGCACTTCGCTTCAGGCATCGCGTCGATGGCCGCGCCCTGCGTCTGGCTGCCCGGCAACCATGATTTTCAGCCCGCTATGTACAGCGCGCTACAGGAAGCGGGTATCTCTCCAGCAAAACAGGTGACGGCAGGCGATAAATGGCAAATAGTGCTGCTCGACAGCCAGGTGTTTGGCGTACCTCATGGTGAACTTAGCGAGTATCAACTGGAGTGGCTGGAACGTAAGCTTAGCGAATCGCCCCATCGTCATACGTTGCTGCTGTTGCATCATCACCCTTTGCCTGCGGGTTGTAGCTGGCTCGATCAGCACAGCCTGCGCAACGCGCCGGCGCTGGATGAAGTGCTGAGCCGTTTCCCTCGGGTAACAAACTTGCTGTGCGGCCATATCCATCAGGAGCTCGATCTGGACTGGAACGGGCGGCGTATACTCGCCACGCCTTCCACTTGCGTGCAGTTTAAGCCCCACTGCGCCAACTTCACGTTGGATACTATCGCGCCTGGCTGGCGCTGGCTTGAACTGCACCCGGACGGCACGCTGACCACGGAAGTGTGTCGCCTGACCAGCGCGCAGTTTCGCCCGGATATCGCCTCAGAAGGCTACTGATGCCGACGCTTCTCTATTTGCACGGCTTCAACAGTTCGCCGCGCTCCGCCAAAGCCACCAGCCTGCAACGCTGGCTTGCGCAACATCATCCTGAAATTGAGATGGTTGTGCCGCAGTTGCCGGCTTACCCGGCCGAGGCCGCGGAGCTGCTTGAATCGCTGGTGATGGAGCATGGCGGCGACGCGCTTGGCGTGGTGGGTTCTTCGCTTGGCGGTTATTACGCGACCTGGCTTTCGCAATGTTTTATGCTGCCTGCCGTCGTGGTGAATCCGGCGGTACGCCCTTATGAATTACTCATTGATTTTTTAGGCGCCAATGAGAACCCCTACACCGGGCAGCAATATGTGTTAGAGTCTCGCCACATTTACGATCTTAAAGTCATGCAGATAGACCCGCTGGAAGCGCCGGATCTCATCTGGCTGTTGCAGCAAACAGGCGACGAAGTGCTGGATTATCGCCAGGCGGTGGCGTATTACGCCTCCTGCCGCCAGACGGTGGAGACCGGCGGTAACCACGCTTTTGTAGGCTTCGAAGATTATTTCACCCAGATTGTCGATTTCCTCGGGCTGCGCTAAGCCTGGAGTATCGATTCCGTTTTGTTATCTGACGATTAAATCATGACGCAATCCTATAATGCCGATGCCATCGAGGTACTCACCGGGCTTGAGCCGGTTCGCCGTCGTCCGGGGATGTACACCGATACCACCCGGCCCAACCATCTGGGCCAGGAAGTAATTGATAACAGCGTGGACGAAGCGCTGGCCGGGCACGCGAAGCGCGTGGACGTTATCCTGCACGCCGATCAGTCGCTCGAAGTTATCGACGATGGGCGCGGCATGCCGGTGGACATCCACCCTGAAGAGGGCGTTCCGGCTGTTGAACTGATCCTCTGCCGTTTGCACGCAGGCGGCAAATTTTCCAACAAAAACTACCAGTTCTCCGGCGGCCTGCACGGCGTGGGGATCTCGGTGGTCAACGCGCTGTCGACCCGGGTCGAAGTGAACGTGCGCCGCGACGGGCAGGTTTACAACATCGCTTTCGCCAACGGCGAAAAGGTGAAAGATCTGAGCGTGGTCGGCACCTGCGGCAAGCGCAACACCGGTACCAGCGTTCATTTCTGGCCGGACGAGAAGTTCTTCGACAGCCCGCGTTTTTCCGTATCGCGCCTTACTCACTTGCTGAAAGCCAAAGCGGTGCTGTGCCCGGGCGTGGAAATCACGTTCAAAGATGAAGTTAATAATACCGAGCAGCGCTGGTGTTACCAGGATGGCCTGAACGACTACCTCACTGAGGCGGTTAATGGCCTGATCACGCTGCCGGAAAAACCGTTCATCGGCAATTTCTCGGGTGATACCGAGGCTGTGGACTGGGCGCTGCTCTGGCTGCCGGAAGGCGGCGAGCTGCTTACGGAAAGCTACGTTAACCTGATCCCCACGATGCAGGGCGGCACGCATGTAAATGGCCTGCGCCAGGGGCTGCTGGACGCGATGCGCGAATTTTGCGAATACCGCAATATTTTGCCGCGCGGCGTGAAGCTTTCCGCTGAAGATATCTGGGATCGCTGCGCCTATGTGCTTTCGGTGAAAATGCAGGATCCGCAGTTTGCCGGTCAGACCAAAGAACGTCTCTCGTCCCGCCAGTGCGCGGCGTTTGTCTCAGGCGTGGTGAAAGATGCGTTCTCGCTGTGGCTGAATCAGAACGTGCAGGCGGCGGAAATGCTGGCGGAAATGGCAATTTCCAGCGCCCAGCGTCGTCTGCGCGCGGCCAAAAAAGTGGTGCGCAAAAAGCTCACCAGCGGCCCGGCGCTGCCTGGCAAGCTTGCCGACTGCACCGCGCAGGATCTGGCGCGTACCGAGCTTTTCCTGGTGGAAGGGGATTCGGCAGGCGGTTCCGCCAAACAAGCCCGCGACCGCGAATATCAGGCTATCATGCCGCTCAAGGGCAAGATCCTGAATACCTGGGAAGTCTCCTCCGATGAGGTGCTGGCGTCGCAGGAGGTGCATGACATCTCCGTGGCTATCGGCATTGACCCCGACAGTGAAGACCTGACCCAGCTGCGCTACGGTAAGATCTGTATCCTGGCGGATGCGGACTCCGACGGGCTGCACATCGCCACGCTGCTTTGCGCGCTGTTCGTGAAGCATTTCCGCTCGCTGGTGAAAGGCGGACACGTTTATGTCGCTATGCCGCCGCTTTACCGTATCGATCTGGGTAAAGAGGTCTATTACGCGCTGGACGAAGAAGAAAAGGCCGGCGTGCTGGAGCAGCTTAAGCGCAAGAAGGGCAAACCGAACGTGCAGCGCTTCAAGGGGCTCGGCGAGATGAACCCGATGCAGCTTCGTGAAACCACGCTGGATCCGAACACCCGTCGCCTGGTGCAGTTAACCATCAGCGATGGCGACGACGAACGTACGCAGGCGGTGATGGATATGTTGCTCGCCAAGAAGCGTTCTGAAGATCGGCGCAACTGGTTGCAGGAAAAGGGCGACCTCGCGGATATCGAGGTATAACGGTCCCGCTCCGGCAGGCAATAAAAAAGGCGATGGTTCTCATCGCCTTTCTTTTTTTAGCGCTAAGCCGCTTACTTCACGCCTTCTTCCAGAATGCGAATATGCGTATCAAGTACATCGCCTTTTACCGCTTCGCTCCAGGATTTCATGTGCGCCGTTTGCAGGTGCGCCTGCAAATGCTGCACGCTTTCCCATTTCTCCAGCATCACGATGGAGTCTGGCGCGCTGGTCTGGAAATCTACGCCTGCGGCGTGATCGATAAGCGGCGCGTAGCCGTGGCAACCTTCTTCCGCCAGCACCGTCGGGATAATTTTCCGAAAGGCGTCCAGCACCGCCTGGCGATGATGCGCGCCAGGGCGGGTACGAATTTCTGCAATCACTGTCAGCATGGTTAACTCCTTTTGTAAAACCGCCTTTCAGTTAAGCAAAAATTTTCGCCAGATGCTCGCGATATTCTGCAACATAGCGCGGCACGTCCGGCATTTTGATGACGTCGTTAGCGATAAAGGTCGGCAGACCGCTCAGGCCGATAAATTCATTAGCCTTATGAAACGGCAGATAAACGCCGTCCACGCCTACGCCGTGAAAGAACTGCTCTTTGTCGTCAAACGCTTCCAGCGGCGCGTTCCAGGTCAGCGACAGCATATATTTTTTGCCCTGTAGCAGGCCGCCGGAGCCATATTTTTTGGATGCGTCTGAGCGGGTGCGGCCATCGCTTGCGTACAGCGAGCCGTGGCCTTCGGTGAAAACATCGTCAATGTATTTCTTAACGGTCCACGGCGCGCCCATCCACCAGCCCGGCATCTGGTAAATAATCACGTCGGCCCAGAGGTACTTCTGTACTTCGGCTTTAACGTCATAATCGCTGTCGGCGCGAGTCACCTGAACATCATGCCCGGCGTCGCGCAGAAAACCTTCCGCGACCTCGGTCAGGGTGTCGTTAAGCTGGCCATTGGAGTGAGCGAATTTTTTCGCGCCATTGATGATAAGTACGTTGCTCATTATTTATCCTCTAACTATTACGTTTGGCATTAATTTTACCGCAGCAGGCGGCGCGGCAAAATGAGCAAATTGAGCAAAGACTTTTGCTTAAAAAGCAATAATCAAAGCGAAAGCAGAAAGATAACCAGCAAGTTCCCACGATGAACAACGCGGTAAAGGCACTATACTGACGGCAACTACGCAACGATAAATTGACGCACGCCCACCCGGCAGAAAAGCCTGATCGTATATACAATACTGTGACAGCACGCCTGCGGATAAGGTACTATCGCGGGCAAAGATCTGCCCGGCGGGCAGGCATTGACGCGTGTAAAGCTACACCACGGTCTGAGGAAAAGAATTAATGAGCGATATGACTCACGACGGTGCAGAGCGCCTCGCGCTGCATGAGTTTACGGAAAACGCCTATCTCAACTACTCCATGTACGTCATCATGGACCGCGCGCTGCCGTTTATCGGCGACGGGCTTAAGCCTGTTCAGCGCCGTATTGTCTATGCGATGTCGGAACTGGGGTTAAACGCCAGCGCGAAATTTAAAAAGTCGGCGCGTACCGTGGGCGACGTACTGGGTAAATATCACCCGCACGGCGACAGCGCCTGTTACGAAGCGATGGTATTGATGGCGCAGCCTTTCTCTTACCGTTACCCGCTGGTCGATGGCCAAGGGAACTGGGGGGCGCCGGACGATCCGAAATCCTTCGCGGCGATGCGTTATACCGAATCGCGCCTGTCGAAATATGCCGAAGTGCTGCTGGGCGAGTTAGGCCAGGGAACAGTGGACTGGATCCCTAACTTCGACGGGACGTTGCAGGAGCCGAAAATGTTGCCGGCTCGCCTGCCGAATATTTTGCTGAACGGCACCACCGGCATCGCGGTAGGCATGGCGACCGATATTCCGCCGCACAACCTGCGCGAAGTCGCCAAAGCGGCCATCAGCCTGATTGAGAACCCGAAAAGCACGCTTGAAAACCTGCTTGATATCGTGCAGGGGCCGGATTACCCGACCGAGGCGGAAATCATCACCCCGCGCGACGAAATCCGTAAGATTTACCAGAGCGGCCGCGGCTCCGTGCGTATGCGCGCCGTCTGGAAAAAAGAAGATGGCGCAGTGGTTATTAGCGCGCTGCCGCACCAGGTTTCCGGCGCGCGCGTACTGGAACAAATAGCAAACCAGATGCGCGCGAAAAAGCTGCCGATGGTCGATGACCTGCGCGATGAATCCGATCACGAAAACCCGACCCGTCTGGTGATTGTGCCGCGCTCCAACCGCGTGGATATGGAGCAGGTGATGAACCACCTCTTCGCCACGACGGACCTGGAGAAAAGCTATCGCATCAACCTCAATATGATTGGGCTTGATGGTCGCCCGTCGGTGAAAAACCTGCTGGAGATCCTCACCGAATGGCTGGCTTTCCGTCGCGATACGGTGCGCCGTCGTCTTAATTATCGTCTGGAGAAAGTCCTCAAGCGCCTGCATATCCTGGAAGGTTTGCTGGTTGCGTTTCTTAATATCGACGAAGTTATCCATATTATCCGCAGCGAAGATGAGCCGAAGCCGGTGCTGGTCAGCCGTTTCGGCATTAGCGAAACCCAGGCGGAAGCCATTCTCGAACTGAAACTGCGTCATCTCGCTAAGCTTGAAGAGATGAAAATTCGCGGCGAGCAGAGCGACCTTGAAAAAGAGCGCGACCAGATCCAGGGCATCCTCGCTTCCGAGCGCAAGATGAACACGCTGCTGAAAAAAGAGATCCAGGCGGATGCCGATGCCTACGGCGACGATCGCCGTTCGCCGCTCAATGAGCGCGAAGAGGCGAAGGCGATGAGCGAGCACGATATGCTGCCGTCCGAGCCGGTAACCATCGTGCTTTCGCAAATGGGTTGGGTGCGCAGCGCTAAAGGCCACGATATCGACGCGCCAGGGCTTAGCTATAAAGCGGGGGACAGCTGGAAAGCGTCCGCCAAAGGCAAGACGAACCAGCCGGTTGTGTTTGTCGACTCCACCGGCCGCAGCTATGCGCTTGACCCGATAACGCTGCCTTCCGCGCGCGGACAAGGCGAGCCCATCACCGGCAAGTTGACGCTGCCGCCGGGCGCCGTTGTTGAACATATGCTGATGGCGCCGGAAGAGCAGAAGCTGTTAATGGCTTCCGACGCGGGCTACGGCTTCGTCTGTACCTTTAACGATCTGATAGCCCGTAACCGCGTGGGCAAAGCGCTTATCACGCTGCCGGAAAACGCCAGCGTGCTGCCGCCGCTGGAGATCCACCACGACGACGATATGCTGCTGGCTATTACTCAGGCGGGGCGCATGCTGATGTTTCCGGTTGCCGATCTGCCGCAGCTTTCTAAAGGCAAAGGCAACAAAATCATCTCCATTCCTTCGGCAGAAGCGGCGAAAGGCGAAGATAAGCTCGCTTATCTCAACATCCTGCCGCCGCAAAGCACCGTGACGCTGCATGTAGGCAAGCGCAAAATTAAGCTTCGCCCCGAGGAGCTGCAAAAAGTGCATGGCGAGCGCGGGCGTCGCGGTACGCTGATGCGCGGCTTGCAGCGCATCGACCGCGTAGAGATTGACTCTCCGGCGCGCCCTACAGTGGGCGACAGCGAAGAGTAAGCCGGGCTTTTTAAACAGAAGGTGTTGGAGCAAAGCGCCAGAGATGAACCCGGCCACCACGGCCCTCTCCCTTGCGGGAGGGGGCGGGCGAGAGGCGAAGCTTAACCCGGCACTGACCTGGCGTGGCCTGACCGGCTCTGCGTAAACTTTTCCCATCGAACCCATTGTTTGTTAGCGCGTTGCGCATAAAAATAACTGTTTTGGGATCCTCAACATGATGAGCCGACAGCGGCGCCTGACCATGCCCCGAACGATTCGGGTATACTGACCAGCGGCTGCGGCTTCAGAGGTAGTTATGCTATATATTGTTCGTCTGATTATTGTTGTGCTTTATTGCATTGTTGTATGCATTCTTGGCTCCATCTGGTGCCTGTTTAGTCCACGTAATCCTCGTCATGTTGCAACTTTTGGCCATTTGTTCGGCCGTCTCGCGCCCGTTTTCGGTCTGAAGGTGGAAACCCGCAAGCCAGAAGGCGCGGAAAAATATGGCAATGCCATCTACATTGGCAACCACCAGAACAACTACGATATGGTGACGGCCGCAAATATCGTCCAGCCGCCTACCGTTACCGTTGGCAAAAAAAGCCTGGTCTGGATCCCGTTTTTCGGCCAGCTCTACTGGCTTACCGGCAACATCCTGATCGATCGCGATAACCGCGCCAAAGCCCATACGACCATTGCGACCGTTGTGTCGCAGATCCGCAAGCGTAATATTTCCGTCTGGATGTTCCCGGAAGGGACGCGCAGCCGGGGCCGCGGGCTGCTGCCCTTTAAAACGGGCGCGTTCCACGCCGCTATCGCCGCAGGCGTGCCGATTGTGCCGGTCTGCGTCTCTAACACCAGCAATAAAATTAACCTTAACCGCTGGAATAACGGGCTGGTGATTGTCGAAATGCTGCCGCCCATCGATACCAGCGCCTGGAGCAAAGATCAGGTTCGCGACCTGGCCGCGCACTGTCGTCAGCTCATGGAAGCGAAAATTGACGAGCTGAATAAAGAAGTGGCCGAGCGCGAAGCCGCGGGTAAGCGATAATCCGCAACCGTAGTGGGGCCAGGCGGCCCCTTCCGACAGGCGCGCAACGCCGGTCGTCAGACTTTATTCATGGAGCAAGTATGTCATTCAGCCGGCGTCAATTTATTCAGGCATCGGGTATAGCCCTCTGCGCAGGCGCGGTACCGCTGAAGGCCAGCGCGGCAGGACAGCAACCGGCGCTGCCTGTGCCCCCGCTGCTCGAGTCCCGGCGCGGTCAGCCGCTCTTCTTAACGCTGCAACGCGCGCACTGGTCTTTTGCTGCCGGCACCCGCGCGCAGGTGTGGGGCTTCAACGGGCGCTATATGGGGCCAACCATACGCGTCTGGAACGGCGACGACGTTAAGATGATTTACAGCAACCGCTTGCAGGAAAATGTCGCCATGACGATAAGCGGGCTACAGGTGCCAGGGCCGCTGATTGGCGGGGCGGCGAGAATGATGAGTCCCAGCGCAGACTGGGCGCCAGTGCTGCCTGTTCGCCAGTCTGCCGCTACGCTCTGGTATCACGCTGATACGCCGAACCGCAGCGCGCAGCAGGTTTATAACGGCCTGGCGGGCATGTGGCTGGTGGAAGATGACGTCAGTAAATCCTTACCCGTGCCGAACCACTACGGCGTGGACGACTTTCCCGTGATCATTCAGGACAAGCGGCTGGATAACTTCGGTTCGCCTGAGTACAGCGAGCCGGGGAGCGGCGGCTTTCTTGGCGATACGCTGCTGGTGAACGGCGCGCAAAGTCCTTATGTGGAAGTTTCACGCGGCTGGGTGCGTCTGCGCCTGTTGAACGCTTCTAACGCCCGACGTTACCAGCTGCAAATGAGCGACGGCCGGCCGCTGCACGTTATCGCAGGCGATCAGGGATTTCTGCCCGCGCCTGTATCAGTCAAGCAGCTGTCGCTGGCGCCTGGCGAGCGGCGCGAAGTGCTGGTCGATATGACCAACGGCGATGAAGTGTCTATTACCTGCGGCGAAGCGGCGTCGATTGTGGACAGGATCCGTGGGTTCTTCGAACCTTCGCGCATACTGATCTCCACGCTGGTGCTGACGCTGCGGCCAACCGGGCTGCTGCCGCTGGTGACCGATAATCTGCCGATGCGGTTGCTGCCCGATGAAATCATAAACGGCACCCCGGTAAATAACCGCACAATTAACCTGGGCGACGACCCTGGCATCAACGGCCAGCTTTGGGATATGAAACGTATTGACGTTCAGGCCCAACAGGGCACGTGGGAGCGCTGGACGGTACGTGCGGAGATGCCGCAATCTTTCCATATCGAAGGGGTGAGCTTCCTGGTGCGCAACGTTAACGGCGCAGCGCCCTTCCCGGAGGATCGCGGCTGGAAGGATACCGTCTGGGTGGATGGCCAGGTGGAGTTGCTGGTCTGGTTCGGCCAGCCTTCCTGGAGCCATTTCCCGTTCCTGTACCGCAGCCAGACGCTGGAAATGGCAGACCGTGGCTCGGTGGGGCAACTGCTGGTGAACCCCTCGCCATGAGCGACAACGACAAAAAAGCCGCTGATGAGCGGCTTTTTTTATGGCTGACGGCATGCTTTTATCGCCGCTCGCTTACGCTTATTCCGCCAGGAACAGCTCCAGCAGCGAATTAAGGAACAGCTTACCGTGGTCGGTAATTTGCCAGCTCTGCGGCGTTTCTGTCAGGTAATCAAGCGCGATAGCGTGTTCTATTTGCGGGCGAATCACGCTTTCATCTAAGCCGGTATAAAGCGCGAATTCCGCGCGCGGCGCCGCTTCCAGCAAACGAAAACGGTTCATAAAGAACTCGAACGGTTTGTCCGCCGCTTCCACCTCATGCTGGCGATCAAGGTATTTGCCTTGCATATAGCCGCGCGGGTGGCGCGTTTTCGCGGTGCGCAGAATACGCCCGTCCGGGAATGTGACCTTGCCATGCGCGCCGCAGCCGATACCGAGGTAATCGCCAAACCGCCAGTAGTTCAGATTGTGCTGACACTGAAAACCCGGTTTCGCATAGGCCGACGTTTCATATTGCTGATATCCCGCAGCGGTCAACAGCTTATGGCCCTGCTCGAAGATATCCCACAGCGCGTCGTCATCCGGCAGCGTAGGCGGGCGAGAGCCAAACAGCGTATTCGGCTCAATGGTCAGCTGATACCACGACAGGTGAGGAGGATTAAGGGCGATGGCCTGACGCAGGTCGTCCAGCGCCTCTTCCAGCGACTGGTCCGGCAGGCCGTGCATCAAATCGAGGTTAAAACTGCGAAGCCCTAAGCCGGCTGCCAGGTTCGCGGCGCGCTTCGCCTCTTGCGGCCCGTGAATACGGCCAAGACGCGTAAGCTTCGGCTCGCTGAAGCTTTGCACGCCAATGGAAATACGGTTAACCCCGGCGCGCTGGTATTCAACGAAGCGGTCTGCTTCCACGGTGCCTGGGTTAGCTTCCATGGTGATTTCCGCATCGGCAGCCAGATTCAGGCGCGCACGCACGCCATCAAGCAACTGTTGCATCGCGGCGCCTGAAAGCAGGCTTGGCGTGCCGCCGCCGATAAATATCGTTTTCACCTCGCGCCCCTGGGCATAAGGCGCGTCGTTATCAAGATCGGTCAGAAGGTGCTGCACGTAGTCGTCGTGCGGCACCTCGCCTTTCAGCGCGTGCGAATTAAAGTCGCAGTAAGGGCATTTCTGCACGCACCAGGGAATATGAATATAGAGACTTAAGGGTGGCAAATTAGCCATTACGCATTGCTTCCAGTAACAGTTTCAGCGCCTGCCCACGATGGGAGATAGCGCTTTTCTCTTCCCGCGTCAGTTCCGCCGCGGTTTTGCCCGCAGAAGGGACAAAGAATATCGGGTCATAACCAAAGCCGCCTTCGCCAGCCGGGGCGCGGGTAATCACGCCTTGCCAACTGCCATGGCACACCAGCGGCGTTGGGTCTTCGGCGTGGCGCATATAAACCAGCACGCAGTGAAAGTGCGCCTGGCGCTTGCCTTCCGGCACCTCTTCAAGCGCCGCCAGCAGTTTTTCAAGGTTCTGCTGGTCGGTGGCGTCAACGCCTGCATAGCGCGCAGAGTAAATGCCCGGCGCGCCGCCCAGAATTTCTACCGCCAGCCCGGAGTCATCGGCAATCGCCGGCAGACCGGTAACCTGCGCCGCGTGCCGCGCTTTCAGGATGGCATTCTCAATAAAGGTCAGGCCGGTTTCTTCAGCGGAATCGACCCCAAGCTCGGTCTGCGCTACTACCTCCAGCCCAAAGTCTTGCAGCAGCGAGGCCAGCTCGCGCACCTTACCGGCGTTGCCGGTAGCGAGAACAACTTTTTGCATAGTGAAATCCTGTGATTAATCGGTTATCGCCGCGACTTGCGCCGGGATGTTTTGCGGATTAATGATTCTGACTTGCTTATGGCGGCCCAGCTCGCCTTTTTCAATGATGACCTGGCTTTTGGCGACGCGAAACTGCTTTGCCAGAAATTTCAGCAGGTGCGCATTGGCCTGACCATCCACTGGCGGGGCGGTGATGGCGACTTTCAGTTCGTCGCCATGCTCGCCCACGATGGCGTCCCGGCTGGCTTTCGGCTGAATGTATAACCGTAAAACCAGCCCGTCCGCGCTGTGGCTGACTGCGCTCACAGCAAATACCACAGCCCCGGGAAGAGATCCATGCCGAGGTAGTTCAGGAGATACAGGATAATAATTACGCCCATCGCCGAGAAATCAATGCCGCCCATCGCCGGGATAACGCGGCGAATCGGCGCCATCATCGGCTCGGTCATTTGCATCAGCACATATTCAACAGGGCTGCGGCCCTGGCTGACCCAGCTCATCAGCGAACGGATGATAATGACCCAAAAAACCAGCGTTCCTGCGGATTTTAACAAAGAGAGCGCGCCAACCAGCAGGTTCATAGGATCCAGCGACAGCACGCCCGCCTGGATAAGCAGCAGCAGCGGGTATTTTAGCGTGGTCAGAATAAACGCCACCAGCAGCGAGGCGGTATCAATCGGCCCAAGGGAGGGAATAATGCGGCGCAGCGGCCCAATCACCGGCTGCGTTACCTTTACAATAAACTGCGCGAACGGATTATAAAAATCGCAGCGCGACCACTGCATCCAGATGCGCAGCAGCAGTACCATCACGTACAGCTCAATCAGGGTTTTGACCAGAAAAGTCAACGTCAGCATGGCGTTCCTCAGTAGTTATTGTTCAGTACGGCGCGTGTAATCCCGCGCGCCGAAAATGGCGGTTCCAATGCGCACCATGGTGCTGCCTGCCGCTATCGCGGCCTCCATGTCGTCGGTCATGCCCAGAGATAAAGTATCGACAGTCGGATAACGGCGCTTAAGCCCGCTAAATGCTACCGCCATTTGGCTTGCGACGGCAAACTGGCGCGCGTAGTCAGGTTCAGGCGCAGGAATGGCCATTAACCCCCGCAGGCGAACGCCCGGCAGTTGCGCTACCTGCTCCGCCAGCGCGTCCAGCTCGCCCAGGGCAATGCCGGATTTGCTCTGCTCATCGCTAATGTTTATTTGGATCAGCACGTTAAGCGGCGCCATATGTTCAGGGCGCTGGTCGCTCAGGCGGCTGGCGATGCGTAACCGATCAACGGTATGGCACCAGTCGAAATGTTCGGCCACCAGACGGCTTTTGTTGGACTGCAACGGGCCGATAAAGTGCCACTGCAACCCCTCAACGCTGCTCTGGCGAAAGTGAAGGATCTTCTCCACTCCCTCCTGCACGTAATTCTCCCCAAAGGCGCGCTGTCCGGCGGCGATAGCTTCTGCGATGGCGCTCGCAGGTTTGGTTTTGCTTACTGCAAGCAATGTAACTTCTTCTGAAGACCTGCCGCAGCGTTGGGCCGCCGCTGAGATCTTCTGCTGCACTTGCGCTAAGTTGCGTTCTATCTCACTCATGATTATCGGGAAGCGGTATGGATATGGATGAACTGGTGGCGCTTAGTGTAAAGCATAACGTTTCGGATCTACACCTGTGCAGCGCGTTGCCTGCGCGATGGCGACGATGCGGCAGGCTGGAGCCAGCCCCTCACGCCGCGCCCGTTCCTGAAGCGCTGCTCAACAACTGGCTTAATGAAACCCAGCGCAGCGAGCTTGCCTTCAACGGACAGCTGGATTTCGCCATTACGCTGCCAGGCGGCGCGCGGCTGCGCGTAAATGCATTCCGCCAGCAGCAGGGGCTTTCGCTCGCGTTGCGCCTGTTGCCAACGCGCTGCCCGCAATTATCGGCGCTTGATCCGCCAGCAGCGCTAACCGGGCTGCTGCGGTCGCCGGACGGCCTGATTCTGGTGACGGGCGCAACGGGCAGCGGCAAATCCACCACGCTGGCGGCAATGGTCGATTACCTCAACCAGACGCTGGAAGGGCATATCCTTACGCTGGAAGATCCGGTTGAGTTTCAGCATGCCAGCGCACGCTCTCTTATCCAGCAGCGGGAAGTGGGCATTCACTGCCGAAGCTTTAACGACGGTTTGCGCGGCGCGCTGCGCGAAGACCCGGATGTCATCCTGCTGGGCGAGCTGCGGGATAGCGAAACCATTCGCCTCGCCCTGAGCGCGGCCGAAACGGGCCACCTTGTGCTGGCGACGCTGCATACGCGGGGCGCGGCGCAGGCTGTGGAGCGGCTGGTGGATGTCTTTCCGGCTGAAGAGAAAACCTGCGTACGCAGCCAACTCGCCGGCAGCCTGCGGGCGGTGCTGGCGCAAAAGCTGGTAGACGCGCGCGATGGCGGCCGCGTGGCGCTGTACGAGCTACTTATCAATACCACGGCGGTGGCGAACCTGATTCGCGAAGGCAAAAGCCATCAGTTGCCCGGGCAACTCGACACCGGCAGGCAGCAGGGGATGCAGAGCTTTGCGCACAGCCTGGCGGCACGTATCGACGAGGGTAAAATCGCCGCCGTGCCGCCGCAAACGGCGAAATGGGGTTAGCTAGCGCACGTTAAGCGAATAAAGCACGGGCAACGCGCCAGCGGTAGCGAGTATCTCCAGTTTGATTTCAGAGGCCTGCCGCGGCTTGCTAAACCTGTGTTCATTCACTGACTGGTGGTTTTCGGTAACGTCTGCCGCCAGCGTTTCATCAATCCAGAGCCGGTAGCGCGTAACGCAGTGCGGATTAACAGCAAAGTGATGGCCCATTTGTACGGTTTCCATCGCGTTGTCGAAATCGTTGTCGAACACCAGCGTGAGGGCGTTAATAAGCTGCGGCTGCGCCCAGCGCCAGACCATGGTCGGCTGTTGATCTTCAGGGCTAGGCGCCCAGCCGTTGAAATGCTGCTCCGGGCGCAGGCGGCCATTCAGCAAGTTCTCCGCCTGATAACAACGCAGCGGCGAGCCCAGGCGCAGCGCGGGCAACAGGTTATGCGGACGGCGGCGCGGCAGCCAGAAGTCGAACGCCTCCACGCCAAAGTCGCCATTGACAATCTGGCTGGCGTGCTTCGCTACACGGGAGTTCTGGCTGTTAAACACCGTTATGATGCCCGGCAGGTCGATATCGGTTAGCGCGATCTCAACCTCTTCGTTACGGTCAAAGACGATAAACAAGTACTGGTCATGCGGGGCGGCATAATCAAAATGCAGGGTGTGATCGCCTGTCTGAGCGACGGAAAGTTCGCGCTCAGACAGTATCTTCTCAGGCGTGTAATTACCGGGTTTTTCGCTGGTTAACAGGCTGACCCTGAGGCGCTGCGGGGTAGTTGCGCGCAGCGTGAAGGTTAAAGAGGGAAGCGGCTCACCCGCTTTTAGCGGCGCTAACAGGGCCATGCGGGCATGCAGCCCCAGCCATTCGCCGCTGGCAGGCAGGTCTGAAAAGCTGTACTCGCTACTGGCGCAGACGGTAGCGCCGCGCGTTGGATCATTAAGCCGATGCCGGGGGAGGTAACAGCCAACGGCTTGCAAATGCTGTTGCAAAAGCGGGACGTTTTCACGCTGCGCCAGCTCGCGCGGGGTAAACTGGTGTTGGCGGCAAAGTGCGGCGGCGCGGCCAACCACTTCACCCAGCAGACCGCAGGTGCACATGACCCGCGCGCTGCCGAAGGCGACGTGAGACGCCGAAATCAGCCGCCCGGTTAAAAACAGGTTGTCCAGCGAACGGCTGTAGAGGCAGCGCAAAGGAATGGTATAAGTCCCCTTGCTGTGAAACTGGCGGCAACCGTCGTGCATGCTGTAAACGCCGTCTGCCGGGTGCAGGTCGATAGACCAGCCGCCGTAGGCGACGGCGTCGTAATGGTCGCGCTGCTCAATAATATCCTGCTGGCAGAGCAGGTGTTCGCCCATAAAGCGGCGGCTTTCACGCTTGCCGGGAATCGCGCCGACCCATTCGATGGTCATGTTCTCCGCGTCCGGGAAGTTGCCTGAATTTTTAATGTAATCCCAGACGCCCCAGACAATCTTCCAAAGCTCCCACTTGATGGCTTCGCTGTCGTGCACTGTATCCAGCCTGCCGCCCCATTCCAGCCACCAGAGGTCGCAGCCGTTGAGGGTGGAAGTCAGGCGCGTGTAGCGCGGGATGGCTGTTATTTCGCGCAGGGCGAAGGAGGGCGGCGTAAAGCGCACCGGGCCTTCTGTTCGTTTGGTGTAGAAATAGATCGAATGGCCGAGCTTGTGGCCGAAGTGTTCGCCCGGCGCCATTTTTTCGCCAAGCTCTTCAATGGCTTCCGCCCCGACGCGGTATTCCGCACCGGCAAGGTAGCCGAGTACGCCGTCGCCGGTAGCGTCGCAAAACTGCTCTGCCGTAATGAGATAAAAGGTTTCATTAATGGCGTTAAAACCTTTTACGCTGGTAATACGCTGACCGTCTGTGGAAACCTCAAACAGCGCGGTGTTGAGTAAAAGCGTAAGTCCTGGCTCCCGTTGCGCCATATCCAGCAGCACCAGGTCAAACATAACCGGGTTGCCTTCTTTATTGCGATACAGGTTTTCTTCAAGAATTTCGCCCATAATGCCGCCTTCGCGCGCCCAGCGGTTATTATTGCCCATATGCGACGTGGCGCCGTTGGCCCACAGCCGCACCTCGCTTGAGGCATTACCGCCGAGCACGGGACGGTCCTGAACCAGCACGACCTGCAACCCTTCGCGTGCAGCCGCGAGGGCCGCGCAGAGACCGGAAAGCCCGCCGCCTGCCACCAGCAAGTCAGCATGAAGTTGCTCTTGCGGAAAAGCCCGGGCGGCGCTTTGGTGAAAGATCTGCATAATGTTTGTATCCTTCTTAAAGAGCACGACTCAATTCACGCAAC
Organism: Franconibacter helveticus LMG 23732; assembly: GCF_000463115.2. Lineage (GTDB taxonomy): Bacteria > Pseudomonadota > Gammaproteobacteria > Enterobacterales > Enterobacteriaceae > Franconibacter > Franconibacter helveticus. The sequence goes on from NZ_AWFX01000024.1 coordinate 108,327, forward strand.
CTAAGGCTGCTATGTCATCACAACCCAATCAAAGCCTGATCGACGGCATCCGTTGCCTGCAATATCTGGTCTCCAGCGACCGCGCCATTGGCTGTCGCGAACTGGCGCGCCTGATGAACATCAACACCACGCGCGTTAACCGCCTTCTGATGACCATGGCGTCCATCGGCCTCACCATGCAGGATGAGCAGCGGCGCTATCTTCCCGGGCCCGGCATTCATGCGCTTGCCGCGCAGGCTATCCGGGGATCTGCGCTTTTCTCGCAGGCGCTGCCGCAGCTTGAGCGTCACGCCCCAAAAGAAATTGTGGTGGCGCTCGGGGTACTGTGGGAGGACCAGGTTACTTACATCTACCACGCCTCGCCAGGCTCGCCGCCGGGCCAGGCGCTGGCCGGATTTCGCATGCTCCCCGCCTGGCAATCGGTTATCGGCATGTCGCTGCTGGCTTCGGAAAGCGACGAAGCGCTGGCGCCTCGCTTCACGCCTGAACAGTGGGCGGCGCTGGCTCCCCATCTGGCGCAGCAGCGTGAGCAAGGACATGTCGTCTGGCGTCACGATGATGGCGAGATCTCCATGGCGAAGCCGCTGGATATGCATAACGCCTCGCTTGCGCTGGCAGGCATGTGGAATATTTCCGAAGCGGAAATCGACGCTCGCCTTCGCCAGTTACACGAACTGGCGGCGCTGCTGCTCAACGCTGCCTGATCGCTCTTTGCTTGCGCTGACGGGCGTATCCGGTGTTAATTCGCTTTACTATTGTGTCTCTTTTATAGAAACACAAAGATTTTGGCAAAACGCCGCCGGGAAATGTGAAGTGGCTCGAAGAGAAACGGGCGGGGCGGGTAGCCGCGCCACGGACAAAAGAGAGTGCGGGTCAGGGATGCTGCTCGAAGTAACTTTCCAGAATAACGACGGCGGAAGCGGAATCCACGCTGCCTTTGTCCAGCGCGCGAAAGCCGCCGCGGGAAAAAAGCCCTGAGCGCGCTTCTACGGTGCTGAGCCTTTCGTCATGCAGCGCCATCGCTACGCCAAAACGTCCATGGATGCGATTAGCAAAATTGCGGGCGCGGGCCGTAAGCGGCTGTTCGGTGCCATCCATATTCAGCGGCAGCCCGACGATAACTTTTTCCGGCTGCCACTCTTTCAGAAGCTTTTCGATAAGCGACCAGTCTGGCGTGCCGTTTTGCGCTTTTAGCGCCGTAAGCGGACGGGCGGTGCCGGTAATGCGTTGGCCTACCGCCACGCCGATGCTGCGGGTGCCGAAGTCAAAGGCCAGTAATGTTCCGCTCATCAGGCATGCCCCGCCACGCCGGGCATAGTGTGGATATCAATACCGATGAGTTTCGCCGCTTCGCGCCAGCGGTCGGCAATCGGGGTGCGGAAAAGGATATTGAGATCCGCAGGCGCAGTAAGCCAGGCGTTTTCCAGCAATTCCTGCTCCAGTTGACCTTTTTCCCATGAGGAGTAGCCCAGCGCCACGATGATGTCAGAAGGCTGCTCCGCAGTGCCCATGGTTTCCAGCACGTCACGTGAAGTCGTGATGATGGTGTTATCGGAAATGCGGATGCTGGAAGCAAATTTATCCGGCGGCGTATGCAGGATAAAACCGCGGTCTTCCGCCAGCGGCCCGCCGAGAAATACCGGCTTGTCCAGGCGAATAGCCGGGTCGCGCGGTTCCGGGTTGATCTTAAGCTTTTGCAAAACCCCTTCGACTTGCAGGTTCTCCAGCGGCTTGTTGATAACGATCCCCATGGCGCCTTCGTCGTTATATTCGCAGATGTAAACCACGGAACGCCGGAAGAGCGGGTCCTGCAACGCCGGCATGGCAATCAGAAAGTGATGCTGTAAATTCATTGTCAAAGGTTCTGTAGTCCTGGTTGAAAAAGCGACAAGGCCAAGTATGCGGGCAAAGTGGCGGGCTGTCACCAGGTGGGAGGAAAAGGCGGGCTTGCGCCCGCCGTAAAGATTATTTTGCCAGGCGTTTCTCAATGGCGTCCATCAGCATGCCGGTGATGGAGATGGGGAATTCCGCTTCAATTTCACGCACGCAGGTGGGGCTGGTGACGTTAATTTCCGTCAGGCGATCGCCGATGATATCCAGCCCAACGAAAATCAGCCCTTTCTCTTTAAGCGTCGGCGCTACGCGGCGGGCGATAGCCCAGTCGCTCTCGCTCAGCGGGCGTGGTTCGCCACGGCCGCCTGCGGCCAGGTTGCCACGCGTTTCGCCGCCCTGGGGAATACGCGCCAGGCAGTAAGGCACCGGTTCGCCGTCCACCACCAGCACGCGCTTATCTCCATCGACAATCGCCGGCAGATAGTTTTGCGCCATGCAGTAGCGGCTGCCAAGCAGCGTCAGGGTTTCGGCAATAACCGAAAGGTTCGGATCGCCCTCTTTTACGCGGAAGATAGAGGTGCCGCCCATGCCATCCAGCGGTTTGAGGATGATATCGCCATGTTTTTGCCAGAACGCTTTTAACTGCGCTTTATTGCGGGTCACCAGCGTTTCCGGGGTGAGATCCGGGAACCAGGCGGTGAAGAGTTTTTCGTTGCAGTCGCGCAGGCTCTGCGGCTTGTTAACGATAAGCGTGCCTTTTTCTTCGGCGCGCTCAAGAATGTAGGTTGCGTAAATAAATTCGGTATCAAACGGCGGGTCTTTGCGCATCAGGATAACGTCGAGCTCTGCCAGTTCAATATCTTGCTCAGCGCCGAATTCATACCACTTGTCGTAGTTCTGCTCCACGCTGACGCGGCGGGTGCGGGCGCGCGCTTCGCCGTTAATCAGGTAAAGGTCCGCCATCTCCATATAGTGCAGCTCATACCCACGGCGCTGCGCTTCCAGCAGCATAGCGAAGCTGGTGTCTTTTTTAATGTTGATGGTTGCGATGGGGTCCATCACGATGCCGAGCTTAATCATTCTCTTTCTCCTTTAGCCCAGATCGCCAAAACGCACCTGTAGCGCGGTGATGGCGGTGAGCGCGGTAGTCTCAGTGCGCAGAACGCGAGGTCCCAACAGAATATCAGTAAAATGGTAGCGCGCCGTCATGGCGATTTCATCCGCCGACAGGCCGCCTTCCGGGCCAATCAGCAGCCGCACGCGCTCAACCGGCAGCGGCAGCGTGTTGATGCTGTGCTCGGCGCGGGGATGAAGATTAAGTTTCAGCCCTTCATCCTGCTGCGCGCACCAGGCTTCAAGATCCATGGCAGGGCGAATCTCCGGCACGCGGTTGCGGCCGCACTGCTCGCAGGCCGCAATGGCGATTTTTTGCCACTGCTGAATTTTTTTACTTAGCCGTTCGGCATCAAGCTTAACGCCGCAGCGCTCAGAAAACAGCGGCGTAATGACATTCACGCCCAGTTCTATTGATTTCTGGATGGTAAATTCCATTTTTTCGCCGCGCGACATCACCTGGCCCAGATGAAGGTGCAACGGCGATTCACGGTCCGCTATTTCGCCTTTAAGCACGTTCACGCGCACGCTTTTTTTATCTGCGTGGACAATTTCGGCGTCGAAAAGCTGATTGCTGCCGTCGAATAAGTGTAATGCCTGCCCGGCCCCCATGCGCAACACGCGGCCTACATGGTTGGCGGCGTCTTCGCTAAGAGTCAGCTCCTGGCCTGGGGTAATGGGTTCGGGATGATAAATGCGGGGAATTCGCATAGGTCTTTTTCTGCCAGCAAGGGCGCGCCCGGCTTCTGGCGGCGCGCGCAATAAACAATGTTCGCTAGTGTAGGTTAGCGGTTTTGTGCCTGGCAAGCCTGCTGAACATACGGGTTGTGATTGCCCTGCACGCGAGCGATACGCTCGTCGCGGGTGCATTCCCATGCCGTCACCGGATAGAGCTTGTTCCAGGCTTCAAACAGCTGCGTCTGCTGGCGAGAAAGCGAAAGCTTGTACTGGTCGCGCATATAGAAATAGGTGCGGGCGATGGCGCCGCGGGCGCGGGCAGGCGGCTCTGCGGATTTGTCTTTGAAGTCGACCTTCATTTCGCACTGCCCGTACTGGCCTTCGCCGCCTTTCCACTGGTTGTAGAGGAAATTACCGCGATCGCCGTTCACTTCGCCCACCGCAGGTTGCAGGTTATGCAGGTCGATTTCCATCTGGCGGTAGATCGGGTCTTTATCGCAGTTTTTACGGCCGCCATCCTGCCAGCACTGGCGCTGATGGCCGAATTGCCAGGCGGGTACCACATGCTCCCACTCGATACGCGAAGCGCGGTTTTCATTTTTACGCACTTTGTAGCCGCAAGACTCCAGATCCGGGATCCCCTTTTTTCCCTGCCAGGTAATTTTGCAACCGCAGTAGAAATCGCCCGGTACGTCAGCGTTCACTTTCACGCTGGCGGCTTTAGCCTGAGAGAAACTATGAATACCTGCGGCAAACGTACCACTGGAAAGCAGAGCGGCGCTTAGCGCCACCGTAAGCGAAATTTTGCGAGACATCTTCCAACTCCATGTGACAAGTGCTCGCACCGTAACGAAGGAAAGCGCCAGAAGCAATTCAAAGACGCTTAAAATTTCCGGTTCAGGATAAAGGCGGGGGTTCCGGGCGCAGCTTTTCGCCGCAGCGCACGCAGCGATACTCCGTTTCGCCGCGCAGCACGCGGTTATGGCGACGCACCGTAAGCTGATGCTGCTGGCAGCCACAGCGGTAAGGGAAGGTATTACGGCGTACGGAATGCAGCTCAAACTGATGCGTGCGGCGAGCAGGCACCCCCAGCACCGTTTCCATCATCCATTTCCACTCTTTGCCGTGCGGCGCCACGCGGCCAAAATGTTTCCATACCAGCAGATGCGCCAGTTCGTGCGGCACCACTTCGTCAAGAAACGCCTGCTGGTTTTCCATCAGCAACACCGGGTTAAGACGAATTTCATTGCTCTCAAGCCAGGCGGTGCCCGCTGCCGTGCCGCGTTGCTGATAAACGATTTTCGGCTCAGGGTAGTTGCGGGCAAGATGCAGGTTCGCGCGTTGCAGATTTTCGCGCAGGCTGCGCATAACGGCCTGTTGAACGGCAATAGGGAGACGTGGGGTTTTCATAACGGCAGAGCATAGAGAATGGCGCAGGGGAGGGCAAGCGGCAGAGAGAAGCCTCTCCCCGTGAGGAGAGAGGCCGGAAAGGTTAATCGTGCGCGCCAATCTCGCGCAGGCGACGACCTTTCATCAGGTTACGTTCAATGTGCTCAAGCGACACATGTTTGGTTTCCGGCACCAGCCAGACGGTCAATACGATAAAGAAGAGGTTCAGCGCCGCATAAACCCAGAAGGTGTTAGCGTTGCCAAGCGTATTGAGCATGGTCAGGAAGGTGGCGCCGACAATCATGTTGGCGATCCAGTTCGTCGCGGTTGAGAGCGTAATACCAAAATCACGGCCTTTCAGCGGCTGGATCTCAGAGCACAGCACCCAGATCAGCGGGCCAGCGCTCATGGCAAAGCCGATAATAAACATCAGCAGCATGGCGACGGCAAAATACTGCGCGCCCGGCGAGTGAATGCCCATATGCAGCATCGTGCCCAGAATGCCCATGCCCGCGGCCATCACGATAAAGCCCAGAATAAGGGTCGGCTTGCGGCCCCAGCGGTCCACCAGACCGATAGCGATAAAGGTTGCCAGCACGTTGGTCAGGCCGACAATCACGGTGCCCCACATCTGTTCGGTGGTGTTGGAATACCCGGCCAGTTCAAAGATTTTCGGCGCGTAATACATGATCACGTTCATGCCGGTGAACTGCTGCATGACCTGAAGCAGCACGCCCAGGAATACCGCGCGGCGGAAGTTGCTGTTCTCTTTAAACAGCGCCCAGCCGCTCTGTTTCACCTTCAGGCTTTCACGGATCTCTTCCAGCTCGTTACGCGCTTCGGCGCTGGAATCACGCAGACGCAGCAACACGCGTTCAGCATCGTGGAAGCGGCGCTTGGCGGCAAACCAGCGTGGGCTGTCTGGCAGGAAGAACACGCCAATCAGCAGCAGCAGCGCCGGGATGGTGATCACACCCAGCATCCAGCGCCAGTTCCCGGTGTAACTGAAGGCGGTATCGGAAAGATAGGCGCCCAGGATACCGATGGTAATCATCAGCTGATACATCGAGATCATGCTGCCGCGGATTTTTTCCGGCGCAATCTCAGAGAGATAGAGCGGGGCGGTGTAGGAAGCGATACCTACCGCCAGACCCAGCAGCACGCGGGAAACAATCAGAATTTCAACGTTTGGCGCGAAAGCGGAGCAGAGCGAGCCTGCCACAAACAGCACCGCGCCAATCATCAGGCTTTTTTTACGCCCGAGGCTGGAAGAGAGCCAGCCGCTGCCCACCGCGCCGACCGCCGCGCCGAACATCATTGAGCTGACCACCCATTCCTGCTGGTGTGAAGTGATCTGGAAATCATCAGCAATAAAGGGCAATGCGCCCGCAATCACGCCAATGTCGAGGCCAAAAAGCAGTCCCGCCAGGGCCGCGAGAAAACAGACAAAGAACGTCATGGCCTTGTTTGAACGCCCCTGTTTTTTATTGTCAGGCATACCGCCCTCCAGTTGGGTTATTGGTTTTATCAATGTGAATCGTAGGTTAGCGTACCGTAAAAAGATGTGATACGAATCACATGAGTGTAATCGGTTACATCACTGTCAAGTTGTGTAATTCGCTAAAACCGTTATTTATCAGGCTATTAGGTTACTATCCAACAGAATAGCCGGATAAATTTCAGACTAAACCGAAGCGGCATGTAACAGAATGCGTTCTTTTACCATGCATAAGGAATAATCTGAAAATATATGTAGCAAAATCGTCATGTAATCGCTTCCAGGACGAAACGAAAAGCGTACTGCGAGGAAGTATAGCGGGCGGAAAAGAAAGCGCAGAAATGGCCGCCAGAAATGCAAAAGGCCAGCACGAGGCTGGCCCTGGAGGCAATGCGGCGGAGATTTATTTCAGACCGGCAGCGTCGCGCAGCAGTTGCGCTTTGTCGGTTTTCTCCCACGGGAAGTTTTCACGACCGAAGTGGCCGTACGCCGCGGTTTCTTTATAGATCGGGTGGAGCAGATCCAGCATCTGGATCAGGCCATACGGGCGCAGGTCAAAGAATTCGCGCACCAGCAGGGTCAGTTGCTCGGTCGCGATTTTCTCGGTTCCGAAGGTTTCCACCATAATGGAGGTCGGTTCCGCTACGCCGATAGCGTAAGAAACCTGAATCTCACAGCGATCGGCCAGGCCTGCCGCTACGATGTTTTTCGCAACGTAACGTGCGGCATAGGCAGCGGAACGGTCTACCTTAGACGGATCCTTACCAGAGAACGCGCCGCCGCCGTGGCGCGCCATGCCGCCATAGGTATCAACGATGATTTTACGACCGGTCAGGCCGCAATCGCCCATCGGGCCGCCAATAACGAAGCGTCCGGTCGGGTTGATGAAGTATTTCGTGGATTCGTTGAGCCATTCAGCAGGCAGAACCGGCTTGATGATCTCTTCCATGACCGCTTCCTGCAACGCTTTTTGCTCAATATCTTCGGCGTGCTGAGTAGAGAGCACGACCGCGTCGATACCAACGATTTTGCCGCTGTCATACTGGAAGGTAACCTGGCTTTTCGCATCCGGGCGCAGCCACGGCAGCGTGCCGTTTTTACGCACTTCAGCCTGGCGCTGCACCAGACGGTGAGCATAGGTGACCGGCGCCGGCATCAGCACATCGGTTTCGTTAGTCGCGTAGCCAAACATCAGGCCCTGGTCGCCCGCGCCCTGTTCCAGCGGGTCAGTGCGGTCAACGCCCTGGTTGATATCCGGAGATTGCTTGCCGATAGCGCTCAGGACGGCGCAGGAGTTGGCGTCAAAGCCCATATCGGAATGCACGTAGCCGATCTCACGCACCGTGTTGCGGGTAATTTCTTCGATATCTACCCACGCGCTGGTGGTGATTTCGCCGCCGACCAACACCATGCCGGTTTTAACGTAAGTTTCACACGCTACACGCGCTTTCGGATCCTGTTCAAGGATAGCGTCCAGCACGGCATCGGAAATCTGGTCAGCGATTTTATCGGGATGCCCTTCTGATACAGACTCGGACGTAAAAAGGTGTTTAGCCATATTCTCTTCACCCTGGAGTAATTCGGTTAGTTCAGACTGCTGCGTAAAAGCGCCAGTCCAGCGCGATATTCTGAACGGAAAAACGCCCCCGCATTTAACGGAACGGGCTGTCTGAATGTTAATCAGTATAGATGGATTAACTTCTGGACGGCTATTCTAGGTGAATTCTTAACCTCATTTCCAGCGATTTTTGCGCGCCAGTATGCGCAGTAAAGAAAGGGCCACAGAAGATTTCTGATAACGCCTGCAAAGCACACATTTTTATTTTGCTTTTTAACCCTGTTGTCGGTATAAAACGGCGCGCGCGGCTTATGCATTCAAGCGCACGATGGTTGCCCTCGTGTCGCCCACTTCCAGCCGGGTTAAGCAGTGATTTTTAAGGCTTTGGCTTGTCGCATACATCACCGTATGCGTGGAGGTGATACGAAATAATGAACCATTGTTACCCGCTTATTCCGGCACACCATTCTGGTGCCTTTTCATCCCCCGCACTCTGCATATCTTCTTTGCAAACCTGCCGATGTTACACCCATCTCGGCGCTTCTCAGGATTCCCGGGCCGGTTACGTCTGGTAATCACTGAACAAGGGCGCTCCTGAAATTCAGGAGTTTTCTCGTGGTTTCGCCGACCCGTCATACGGAGTTCGGTTACGTGTTTTACAATAGTATGGAAAAGAAACCGGTCGCTCGGTCGGGCGGTCAGCGCTATCTGCTGGCGAACCCGTCTGTTTATGGGTTGTTATCGCACTGTAACGCTGCGATAGTAGTTAACTGTTTTACACTTTTGAAAAAACATGAGGTTCGCTATGTCTGACGACATGTCTTCGGTTTCCCCTTCGTCAGCAGGCGAACAGGGTGTACTACGTTCTATGCAGGAGGTGGCAATGAGCTCTCAGGAAGCCAGCAAGATGCTGCGTACTTACAATATTGCCTGGTGGGGCAATAATTATTACGACGTCAACGAGCTGGGCCACATCAGCGTTTGCCCCGATCCGGACGTCCCCGACGCGCGCGTCGATCTCGCCAAACTGGTGAAATCCCGTGAAGCTCAGGGCCAGCGCCTGCCGGCGCTGTTCTGCTTTCCGCAGATCCTGCAACACCGCCTGCGCTCCATCAACGCGGCGTTCAAGCGCGCCCGTGAATCCTATGGCTACAATGGCGACTACTTCCTGGTTTATCCCATTAAGGTAAACCAGCACCGTCGCGTTATCGAATCGCTTATCCATTCCGGCGAGCCGCTGGGTCTGGAGGCGGGCTCTAAAGCAGAGCTGATGGCGGTGCTGGCGCATGCCGGCATGACGCGTTCGGTGATTGTCTGCAACGGTTACAAAGACCGCGAATACATCCGCCTGGCGCTGATCGGCGAGAAGATGGGCCATAAGGTCTACCTCGTTATTGAGAAGATGTCGGAAATTAAGATCGTGCTGGAGGAGGCGGAGCGCCTGAACGTGGTGCCGCGCCTGGGCGTACGCGCACGTCTTGCTTCCCAGGGCTCCGGCAAATGGCAATCTTCCGGCGGCGAAAAGTCGAAATTCGGCCTGGCCGCGACTCAGGTGCTGAAGCTGGTCGAGATGCTGCGCGAAGCAGGGCGCCTCGACAGCCTGCAACTTCTGCACTTCCATCTCGGCTCGCAGATGGCGAATATTCGCGACATCGCTACTGGCGTGCGTGAATCGGCGCGTTTCTACGTTGAGCTGCATAAGCTTGGCGTACAAATCCAGTGCTTCGACGTAGGCGGCGGCCTGGGCGTAGACTATGAGGGCACGCGCTCGCAGTCTGATTGCTCCGTGAACTATGGGCTTAACGAATATGCCAATAACATCATCTGGGCTATCGGCGACGCTTGCGAAGAAAATGGTTTGCCGCACCCGACGGTGATTACCGAGTCGGGGCGTGCGGTAACGGCGCACCATACCGTGCTGGTTTCTAACATCATCGGCGTGGAGCGTAACGAATTCACCACGCCGACCGCGCCGGCAGAAGATGCCCCGCGTCCGCTGCAAAGCATGTGGGAAACCTGGCAAGAGATGCACCAGCCGGGCACCCGCCGTTCGCTGCGCGAATGGCTGCACGACAGCCAGATGGACCTGCACGATGTGCATATCGGTTACTCTTCCGGTACGTTCAGCTTGCAGGAGCGCGCCTGGGCAGAGCAGCTTTATATAAATCTCTGCCATGAAGTGCAAAAGCAGCTTGATCCGCAAAACCGCGCGCACCGTCCGATTATTGACGAGTTGCAGGAGCGCATGGCGGATAAAATTTACGTCAACTTCTCGCTGTTCCAGTCTATGCCGGACGCGTGGGGCATCGACCAGCTCTTCCCGGTGCTGCCGCTTGAAGGGCTTGATCAGGCGCCAACCCGCCGCGGCGTGCTGCTGGACATCACCTGCGACTCCGACGGCACCATCGATCATTATGTCGATGGCGACGGTATCGCGACCACCATGCCGTTGCCGGATTACGACCCGGACAACGCGCCGCCGCTGGGCTTCTTTATGGTGGGCGCTTATCAGGAGATCCTGGGCAACATGCACAACCTGTTCGGCGACACCGAAGCGGTGGACGTGTTTGTCTTCCCGGATGGCAGTGTGGAAGTGGAGCTTTCCGATGAAGGCGATACCGTAGCGGATATGCTGCAATACGTGCAGCTTGATCCCAACACGCTGCTGACCCATTTTCGCGATCAGGTGAAGCAGACCGGGCTTGACGAGGCGCTGCAACAGCAGTTCCTGGAAGAGTTCGAAGCGGGGCTTTACGGCTACACTTATCTGGAAGATGAATAAGCATGGGGCAGGGGGCCGCAAAGCCGCCTGCCTGTGCCGTTAGCACGCGCTTTTACGCAAGGCAGATCGCGAGCGCCGCAGGCTTGAACCTGCTGGAATTACCAGCGATAATCTGCCGCAACAAGCTCTACACCTATCAATCCCTTCCTCGTCGGGTTTAACGACGCGGAGGGGATTTTTTTTATCGCTTTTTCACGTAACCAAGAGGTCATGTTCATGAACACCTTAGGCCATCAGTACGACAACTCCCTGGTATCCAACGCCTTTGGTTTTTTGCGTTTGCCGGTTAATTTCCAGCCGTACGACAGCGACGCTGAGTGGGTCATCACCGGCATTCCGTTTGATATGGCGACGTCAGGCCGTGCGGGCAGCCGCTTCGGACCGGCGGCAATCCGTCAGGTTTCCACTAACCTGGCCTGGGAAGGCAACCGCTTCCCGTGGGATTTTGACATGCGCCAGCGCCTGAACGTAGTCGATTGCGGCGACCTGGTTTATGCCTTTGGCGACGCGCGTGAAATGAGCGAGAACTTGCAGGCGCATGCGGAGAAACTGCTGGCGGCCGGCAAGCGTATGCTCTCTTTTGGCGGCGACCATTTCGTTACGCTGCCGCTGCTGCGCGCGCACGCCAAACACTTCGGCAAAATGGCGCTGGTGCACTTCGACGCGCATACCGACACTTACTCTAACGGCTGCGAATTCGACCACGGCACGATGTTCTACACCGCCCCGAATGAAGGGCTGATTGACCCGACCCGTTCCGTGCAGATTGGTATTCGCACCGAGTTTGACAAAGACAACGGCTTTACCGTGCTGGATGCGCCGCAGGTGAATGACCGCTCCGTAGCGGATGTGGTGGCTCAGGTTAAGCAGATTGTGGGCGATATGCCGGTTTACCTGACTTTTGACATCGACTGTCTGGATCCCGCGTTCGCGCCGGGTACCGGTACGCCCGTGATTGGCGGCCTGACTTCCGATCGCGCGCTGAAATTGCTGCGCGGCATTCAGGATCTGAACATTGTCGGCATGGACATTGTGGAAGTGGCGCCGGCTTACGATCAGTCAGACATCACCGCGCTTGCTGCGGCAACGCTGGCGCTGGAGATGCTCTATATCCAGGCGGCGAAAAAAGGCGCGTAAAAGGCGATAAAAAAGCCGGTATTAACCGGCTTTTTTGCAGGGCGGAGCGCGCGAAAGCGGCTCCGCTTTTTTATTTGATGCCGTCGGCGGCCATTCGCTCGCGGATATGCTCTGCGCGGGCGGTTGAGGCCGGGTGGTCATCAAACATGGAGCTCTGGCGGCCTGCTTCCTGTTGAGCAAGCTTTTCAAAACTGGTGGCGAGACCCAGCGGACTGATGCCGCGCTTGCGCAACAGATCGTAGGAGTAGTCATCTGCTTCCGACTCCTGACGCTGCGAGAATTGCGCATTAACCAGTTGTTCGCCAAGCGCGCCAAGCTGCGATTGCGACAGGCTGCCTACAACGCCGCCTGCGGAAGCGGCCGCGGCGCGTACCGCATTGGTGCCAAGCGCCACCTGCATGCCGCGCTTCACATGGCCCAGCGCAACGTGACCCATTTCATGGCCGATAACCGCTTCCACTTCGTTGTCGGTCATCATATCCATCAGGCCGCTGTAAACGCGGATGCAGCCGTTGGCCATGGCGAAGGCGTTAACATCTTTGGTCACGTAAACCTTGTAGTTCACCGGCTGACCGTTGATGTTGTCGCCAAGCGCCGAGGCGATTTTCTCAAGTCGCTGGCTGTAGGTGCTGCTTGCCGGGGCGATGGTCGCCTTGCTGTCCAGTTCTTTACAGGACTCATCGCTTAAAGCTTTAACCTGCGCATCGCTTAACGTGTAAGCCTGAAACGCCTCGGCGCCCGATGTGAGCAGGCCGTTAGAATCCATGTTTTGACAACCGCTCAGCAGGGCCGCCGTGCCCATGGCGAGCAGGATAGCGCGCATCTTCATGTGTGTGCTTCCGCAAATAAGTGATTAAAAAGTGTAGAGCATCGCCAGCTGATTTTACCGGCATGATGAGCAGTATAAAGAAGGGAGTGCGCGATGAGCGAGGCCGTTGCGCAAGCTGCGAGCATGATCCAGAGATTTCTTAAGCAACAAAAGGATGCTCCATGTACATGCCCATCCGCTTGGGTTACATTGTTTGCCACTTTTTCCGGGCGTAGCCCATAACGCGTGGTAGTCAAGTCGTTACTAAGGCGTGGCCTTTAACTATCCGATCTGGAGTCAAAATGTCCTCTCGTAAAGAGCTTGCCAATGCTATTCGTGCGCTCAGCATGGACGCAGTACAGAAAGCCAAATCCGGTCATCCGGGTGCCCCGATGGGTATGGCTGACATTGCCGAAGTCCTGTGGCGTGATTTCCTGAACCATAACCCGCAGAACCCGAGCTGGGCTGACCGCGACCGTTTCGTGCTCTCTAACGGTCACGGCTCGATGCTGATTTACAGCCTGCTGCACCTTACCGGCTACGACCTGCCGATCGACGAGCTGAAAAACTTCCGTCAGCTGCACTCTAAAACCCCGGGCCACCCGGAAGTGGGCTACACCGCAGGCGTGGAAACGACCACCGGTCCGCTGGGGCAGGGCATCGCTAACGCCGTGGGCATGGCCATTGCGGAAAAAACGCTGGCGGCGCAGTTCAACCGCCCGGGTCACGAGATTGTTAACCATTACACCTACGCTTTCCTGGGCGACGGCTGCATGATGGAAGGCATCTCCCATGAAGTTTGCTCCCTGGCGGGCACGCTGGGTCTTGGCAAGCTGGTGGCCTTCTACGACGACAACGGCATTTCTATCGACGGTCACATTGAGGGCTGGTTCACCGACGACACCGCTAAGCGTTTCGAAGCTTACGGCTGGCACGTGGTGCGCGGCGTCGATGGCCATGACGCCGACGCTATCAAGCGCGCGATTGAAGAAGCGCGTTCTGTTACCGACAAACCGTCCCTGCTGATGTGCAAAACCATCATCGGTTTCGGTTCCCCGAACAAAGCGGGCACGCACGACTCCCACGGCGCGCCGCTGGGCGACGCGGAAGTAGCGGCAACCCGTGAACAGCTGGGCTGGAAGCACGCGCCGTTTGAGATCCCGTCTGACATTTATGCGCAGTGGGATGCCAAAGAGATGGGCGCTGTGAAAGAAAGCGCCTGGAACGAGAAGTTCGCCGCTTACGCGAAAGCCTTCCCGCAGGAAGCCGCTGAATTTACTCGCCGCATGAAAGCCGAAATGCCGGCAGACTTCGCGGCTAAATCGCAGGAGTTTATTGCGAAATTGCAGGCGAACCCGGCAAAAATCGCCAGCCGTAAGGCTTCCCAGAATACCATTGAAGCGTTCGGCCCGTGGCTGCCGGAATTCCTCGGCGGCTCTGCGGACCTCGCGCCTTCCAACCTGACCTTGTGGTCTGGTTCGAAAGCGATCAACGAAGACGCGGCAGGCAACTACATTCACTACGGCGTGCGTGAATTCGGCATGACCGCTATCGCCAACGGCATCGCGCTGCACGGCGGTTTCCTGCCGTACACCTCCACCTTCCTGATGTTTGTGGAATATGCCCGTAACGCGGTGCGTATGGCGGCGCTGATGAAGCAACGCCAGGTGATGGTCTACACCCACGACTCCATCGGTCTTGGCGAAGACGGCCCGACTCACCAGCCGGTTGAACAGCTGGCGGCGCTGCGCGTAACGCCGAACATGAGCACATGGCGTCCGTGTGACCAGGTGGAATCCGCAGTAGCGTGGAAATACGCTGTAGAGCGTCATGACGGCCCGACCGCGCTGATTTTCTCTCGCCAGAACCTGGCGCAGCAGGAGCGCAGCGAGCAGCAACTGGCAGACATCGCCCGCGGCGCTTACGTGCTGAAAGAGTGTGACGGTCAGCCGCAGCTGATCTTCATCGCTACCGGTTCTGAAGTTGAACTGGCCGTCGCCGCATGGGAAAAACTCACGGCTGAAGGCGTGAAAGCGCGCGTGGTGTCCATGCCGTCTACCGACGCGTTCGACAAGCAGGATGCGGCTTACCGCGAAGCAGTACTGCCGAAAGCGGTTAGCGCGCGCGTCGCTATCGAAGCGGGCATCGCGGACTACTGGTTCAAGTATGTTGGTCTGAACGGCGCGGTTGTCGGCATGACCACCTTCGGCGAATCCGCACCGGCAGAGCAGCTGTTCACCGAGTTCGGTTTCACCGTGGATAACGTGGTAAGCCAGGCGAAAGCGCTGCTGTAATCGCGCTTGCTAAAGCAAAACAAACGGGAGGCCTGGCGCCTCCCGTTTTTTATTATCGCTAGTCGCCGGGGTATTTCTTATGCATCGCTTCGGTAAACGGCGTGAAGTTATACTCTGATATTTCCCAGTCCCGATAGTCCAGTAAGTCGTCCGCCATCCCCTGAACCACTTCCGCTAACTCCAGCGCCTGCAACCAGCCTGAAGGGATTGTCGCTGCGCCATAGATTGCGCCAAGCAGGTTGCCGGCAATGGCGCCTGTGGAATCGGAATCACCGCCGTGATTAACCGCCATCAGTACGCCATGCTCGAAAGAGCGGGCTTTCATTACGCAATAAAGGGCGACAGCCAGCGCCTCTTCCGCTACCCAGCCTTCGCCAAGCTGCGCAATGGCTTCGTGGGGCGAAACTGTCGCCAGCGCCAGGGTTTGCGCATGTTCAAGGGCGTGGAGCGTCTCCTCATGCGCAGGCTCTGTTTTCAGTAAAGCGAGCGCGTTATTCAGCGCCGTGTTGAGCGTTTCTCCGCGCGCAAGATAAAAAACCAGCGCCGCCAGTACGCCGCCGGTCAGCCAGCCGGTAGGATGGCCATGGGTGAGCGCGGCGAGCTTACATCCCATATCAAAAGCCTGTCGGGCGGCGTCGCTTTCGTTAAAGCTTGCATAAAATAACCCTACCGGCGCCACGCGCATTACGCCGCCGCAGCCTTTGCTGTTATTCCGGGCGGGCTCGCCAAAGGCTTTCATCTCGCGCAATGCGCTCAGACAGGTATTGCCCGGCGCACGAGCGCTGAAAAGCGCAGGCTGCTGAATAAGCCAGCCGGAAAGGCAAGCGGTATTAAGAAGGCCGTGACGATTGCGTACGCCCTGAGTCAGCAGCCAGCGCAGGTAAGCGTGAGCGGTTGTACTGGCGAAAGCAGGCGCTATGCCGCGCATCGCGCCGCGTACCCAGCCACGCAGCAGCCCCTCAGCAGTAAAAAGCGTCATTTGCGTATCGTCGGTTATCTTCCCTTTGCCGCCCCAGGCCACTTCGTAATCGAGCACGCCCTGCTCGCCAAAGCGCGCTGTTATCTCCGGCCAGCTTAAAAATTCTACCGGGCCGCCTAACGCATCGCCGACAGCGCCGCCGAGCAGGCAGCCGCGAAAACGCAGGCGCAGCGTGTTTAAGTCGGCAGGTTTTTCAGATACCGAATTATTCGGCATGGCATTTTCCCAGGTTAAAGTTAGCTGCGCTTATTCCAGGAAGATAACACCCGTCGCGTAACCTCCTGGAGAGGGCAGGGAAGTGGTTGCCCGGGAAGGAACAGGCTGCGGTTAACTGGAATTTATTCCAGCAAAAATGTGACGCAGGTCAGAAGTTAAGGCGCTTTCCCTTGCATATCATTCCTTTTATTCCACGTTTCGATTATTCTGGCTGAACCGTTTCAGTCGGATAAATGTTCGACAAACAATCAAACAGATGCAGTTTGTGACAGGCGAGGATTCCCCTCAGAGTATGGCTGCATTACTCTGTCAGCCATCTCAATTCGGGAATGCTTTGCAGGAGACCTATGACCCTACGCATAGCGATTAATGGTTTCGGCCGCATCGGGCGTAACGTGGTTCGCGCGTTATACGAATCCGGGCGCCGGGCTGAAATCACCGTGGTGGCTATCAACGAGCTGGCGGATGCCGCAGGCATGGCTCACTTATTGAAGTATGACACCAGCCATGGCCGCTTCGCCTGGGATGTTCGCCAGGAAGCAGAGCTGATGTGGGTTGGCAATGACACCATTCGCCTGCTGCACCAGCCTGCCATCGAAGCGTTGCCCTGGCGCGAACTCGGCGTCGATATTGTCCTGGATTGTACTGGCGTTTACGGTTCCCGCGCAGATGGCATGGCGCATCTTGAAGCCGGCGCGAAGAAAGTGCTGTTTTCCCATCCCGGCGGCAACGATCTGGACGCGACGGTGGTTTACGGCGTCAACCAGGCGCAGCTTGAAGCTGAACATCGCATCGTCTCTAACGCCTCCTGCACCACAAATTGCATTATTCCTGTGATAAAACTGCTCGACGACGCTTTCGGCATTGAGTCTGGCACCGTCACGACTATCCATTCGGCCATGCACGATCAGCAGGTTATCGACGCCTATCACCCTGACTTGCGCCGCACGCGCGCCGCCAGCCAGTCCATCATCCCCGTGGATACGCGTCTTGCGGCAGGCATCAGTAGAATTTTTCCGAAATTTCATGACCGTTTTGAAGCGATCGCCGTGCGCGTGCCGACAATCAACGTGACGGCGATTGATCTGAGCGTCTCGGTGCTTCAGCCGGTAAAAGCCTGTGATGTCAACCTGTTGCTGCAAAAAGCGGCACAGGGTGCATTTCATGGTATAGTTGACTATACGGAATTACCGTTGGTCTCAACTGATTTTAACCACGATCCGCACAGTGCCATTGTGGACGGCACGCAGACAAGGGTGAGTGGGGCGCACCTCATCAAAACACTGGTGTGGTGTGATAATGAATGGGGCTTTGCTAACCGAATGCTCGACACGACGTTAGCCATGGCAGCTATTGGTTTCAGGTAAGACGCAATTTGCGTCTGCAAAACTTTAGAATCAACGAGAGGATTCACCATGTCTGTAATTAAGATGACCGATCTGGATCTGGCAGGTAAACGCGTACTTATCCGTGCCGATCTGAACGTACCGGTTAAAGAAGGGAAAGTGACTTCTGACGCGCGTATTCGCGCTTCTCTGCCGACCATCGAACTGGCGCTGCAACAGGGCGCGAAAGTCATGGTGACATCTCACCTGGGTCGTCCGACCGAAGGCGAGTACAACGAAGAATTTTCTCTGCTGCCGGTAGTGAACTATCTCAAAGACAAGCTGAATGCCCCGGTGCGCCTGGCTAAAGATTACCTCGACGGCGTTGAAGTCGCTGAAGGCGAACTGGTTGTGCTGGAAAACGTCCGTTTCAATAAGGGCGAGAAGAAAGACGACGAAACGCTGGCGAAAAAATATGCCGCGCTGTGCGACGTGTTCGTTATGGATGCGTTCGGCACCGCGCACCGCGCGCAGGCTTCTACCCACGGCGTTGGCAAATTCGCAGACGTAGCGTGCGCAGGCCCGCTGCTGGCGGAAGAACTGGATGCGCTGGGCAAAGCGCTGAAAGAGCCGGCTCGCCCGATGGTCGCTATCGTTGGCGGCTCAAAAGTTTCCACCAAGCTGACCGTGCTGGACTCCCTGTCTAAAATCGCCGACCAGCTGATTGTAGGCGGCGGTATCGCGAACACCTTCGTTGCCGCTCAGGGCCACAACGTAGGTAAATCCCTGTACGAAGCGGATCTGGTTGAAGAAGCCAAACGCCTGCTGGGCACCTGCGATATTCCGGTTCCGACCGACGTTCGCGTGGCGACCGAGTTCTCTGAAACTGCGCCTGCGACGCTGAAATCCGTTTCTGAAATCAAAGATGATGAGCAGATCCTGGATATGGGCGACGTTTCCGCCGAAAAACTGGCTGAAATCCTGAAAAACGCCAAAACCATTCTGTGGAATGGCCCGGTTGGCGTGTTTGAATTCCCGAACTTCCGCAAAGGCACCGAAATCGTTGCCCGCGCCATTGCTGACAGCGACGCATTCTCCATCGCAGGCGGCGGCGATACGCTGGCGGCGATCGATATGTTCGGCATTGCCGACAAAATCTCCTACATCTCTACCGGCGGCGGCGCATTCCTCGAATTCGTGGAAGGCAAAGTTCTGCCGGCAGTCGCCATGCTCGAAGAGCGCGCTAAGCAGTAACAGTTACGGGCGAGGCTTCCTCGCCCGTTGTTTTCAGCGTGCTTTGACAGTCAGGGCTCGCACTTTTTCTAACGGCCGAAGATACAGGACTACGTAACATGTCTAAAATTTTTGATTTCGTAAAACCGGGCGTCATCACAGGTGACGACGTACAGAAAGTGTTCCAGGTAGCTAAAGAGAACAACTTCGCGCTGCCAGCGGTAAACTGCGTGGGTACTGATTCCATCAACGCCGTTCTGGAAACCGCTGCAAAAGTAAAAGCGCCGGTTATCGTTCAGTTCTCTAACGGCGGCGCAGCATTTATCGCCGGTAAAGGCTTTAAAGGCGAAGGCCAGCAGGCCGCCATTCTGGGCGCCATTTCCGGCGCGCACCATGTTCATCAGATGGCTGAACATTACGGCGTTCCGGTTATCCTGCACACCGACCACTGCGCAAAAAAACTGCTGCCGTGGATCGACGGTCTGCTGGACGCGGGTGAAAAACACTTCGCTGCCACCGGCAAGCCGCTGTTCTCTTCTCACATGATCGATCTGTCTGAAGAGTCTCTGGAAGAGAACATTGAAATCTGCTCCAAATACCTGGAGCGCATGTCCAAAATGGGCATGACCCTGGAAATTGAACTGGGCTGCACCGGCGGCGAAGAAGACGGCGTGGATAACAGCCACATGGACGCTTCCGCTCTGTACACCCAGCCGGAAGATGTTGATTACGCGTACACCAAACTGAACGCTATCAGCCACCGTTTCACCATCGCGGCTTCCTTCGGTAACGTGCACGGCGTTTACAAGCCGGGTAACGTGAAGCTGACCCCGACCATCCTGCGCGATTCTCAGGAATATGTTTCTAAGAAACACAACCTGCCGCACAACAGCCTGAACTTCGTGTTCCACGGCGGTTCCGGTTCTTCCGCTCAGGAAATTAAAGACTCCGTAAGCTACGGCGTCATCAAAATGAACATCGATACCGACACCCAGTGGGCAACCTGGGAAGGTATCCTGAAGTACTACAAAGAGAACGAAGCTTACCTGCAAGGTCAGCTCGGCAACCCGAAAGGGGAAGATCAGCCGAACAAGAAATACTACGACCCGCGCGTATGGCTGCGTGCAGCGCAGGCCAGCATGGTGACGCGTCTGGAGCAGGCATTCAAAGAACTGAACGCGATTGACGTTCTGTAACAAATTGCCGTAATCCGCTATCAGGCCCGCCACTGGCGGGCCTTTCTGTTTGTTAAATCAACCTGCTGCAACGCTGCCTCCCCTCAGCCGCCTGGCGTAATGCCGCCGTTTTGTTTACCCTTAAAACACTTTGCTGCCGTCTTGCAGGCAGTGCATTTTTAACCTGGCCGGGGTCATTACGAGGAGCGCCGAATGGAAGATTTGAATGTGGTAGACAGCATAAACAACGCAGGGGGCTGGCTGGTACGCAACCAGGCACTGCTGCTGAGCTACGCTGTCAACATTGTGGCCGCGATAGCGATTATTATTGTCGGGATGATTGTGGCCCGCGCCATTTCCAACACCATTAACCGGGTGATGGTAGCGCGCCATGTCGATGCCACCGTGGCGGATTTTCTTTCTGCGCTGGTGCGTTACGGCATTATTGCCTTTACGCTGATTGCCGCGCTGGGCCGCGTAGGCGTACAGACCGCATCGGTCATCGCCGTGCTGGGCGCCGCTGGTCTGGCTGTAGGCCTGGCGTTGCAGGGTTCGCTGTCTAACCTTGCTGCGGGCGTGCTGCTGGTGACGTTCCGTCCTTTCCGCGCCGGTGAATATGTCGATCTCGGCGGCATTGCGGGTACCGTGCAGCATGTACAGATTTTCTCCACCACCTTGATTACCGCTGACGGTAAATATGTTGTGGTGCCGAACGGCAAAATCATTGCGGGCAATATCATTAACTATTCCCGTGAGCCGGTTCGACGCAATGAGCTGATCATCGGCGTTTCTTACGATGCGGATGTGGATCGCGTGCGTGAAATCCTTACCGATATTGTGATGTCTGACGAACGTATCCTGAAAGATCGCGAAAGAACGGTGCGTATGAATGAGCTGGGCGCCTCTTCCATTAACTTCGTGATCCGCGCATGGAGCAAAAGCAGCGACTTGCAGGAAGTCTACTGGGATATCCTTGAGCGGGCGAAAAAAGCGCTGGATGCCGAAGGTATCAGCATTCCGTATCCGCAGATGGACGTAAACGTGAAGCAGCTGGCGCAGCCGAAACAGGAGCAGGAGCAGGCGCAGGCAGCGAAGCCGGAGCCGAAACGCCCTGCCATCATCACGGAACCGTCAGCAGAAGATGCAAAGCCCGCCGCGCAGGATAAACCTTCCGGCGCGCAGTAAACCCGAAGCCAGCGTAACGCTGGCTTTTTTGTGCTTTCTGTTATTAGCAACGCTAATAAGTGATTAAAATTTTGCGTTTGGGCTAATAAATAAAGCGCATTACACTTGTTTTCTCTCTGCAAAGTTTCAGGAAAACACAGTGTTAACTTATTATTTTCAAGGGCTTGCTTTAGGCGCGGCAATGATTTTGCCGCTTGGCCCGCAAAATGCGTTTGTGCTCAACCAGGGTATTCGTCGCCAGTATCATTTGATGATTGCTTCACTGTGCGCGCTGAGCGATATCGTATTGATATGCGCAGGCGTGTTTGGCGGCAGCGCCATTCTTATGCAGTCGCCCTGGCTGCTGGCGCTGGTGACGTGGGGCGGCGTTGCCTTTCTGCTCTGGTATGGCTTCGGCGCGCTTAAAACGGCATTCAGCCAGCATATAGAACTGACGAGCGCGCAGGTAATGAAGCAGGGAAGGCTGCGCATTATCGCCACCATGCTCGCCGTTACCTGGCTTAACCCGCATGTTTATCTGGACACGTTCGTGGTGCTCGGCAGCCTTGGCGGGCAACTGGCGGAAATGCCGAAGCGGGCTTTCGCGCTCGGTACCATCAGCGCTTCTGTTCTCTGGTTCTTTGGTCTGGCGCTGCTGGCGGCCTGGCTTGCGCCGCGTCTGCGCACCGCAAAAGCGCAGCGCGTTATTAACAGCGTGGTCGGCGTAGTGATGTGGGTTATCGCCTTCCAGCTTGCCCGCGAGGGTATAGCGCACATAAACGCGCTGCTCTAAACCTTCTCTGATAGACATTTATTTTAAGAACGTTAAGCTTGCAGCCAGAAGCCCGCACCCGCAGGTCGGGCCACTTCAGTGAAACGCAGCACGGAGGAGAAACAGTGAAGTTTAAAGTGATGGCGCTGGCGGCTTTCGTCGCACTCGGCTCAACGACGCTTCAGGCAAATGAATTGCCGAACGGCCCGCATATTGTGACTTCAGGGACGGCGAGCGTGGATGCGGTTCCGGATATCGCGACGCTGGCAATTGAGGTAAACGTCACGGCGAAAGACGCCGCGTCTGCCAAGAAGCAGGCTGACGATCGCGTTGCGCAATACCTCGGTTTTCTGCAACAAAATAATGTAGAGAAAAAAGATATTAACTCGGCGAATTTGCGCACGCAGCCGGAGTATGAATATCTGAAAGATGGCAAAGCCCAGCTTAAAGGGTATCGCGCTATTCGTACCGTGGAAGTCACGCTGCGCCAGCTTGATAAGCTTAACGAACTTCTGGATGGCGCGCTGAAAGCGGGTCTTAATGAAATTCGTTCCGTGTCGCTCGGCGTTGCGCATCCGGAAGAGTATAAAGACAAGGCGCGCAAAGCGGCCATCGACGACGCGGTTCGCCAGGCGCAACAGCTCGCCAGCGGCTTTAAGCGCAGCCTGGGGCCGGTGTACAGCGTGCGTTATCATGTCTCAAACTACCAGCCGAGCCCGATGGTTCGCATGATGAAAGCGGAAGCTGCCGCGCCGGTCAGCGCGCAGGACACCTACGATCAACAAACTATCCAGTTTGACGATCAGGTGGATGTGGTGTTTGAACTGCAAGCGGACCAGAGCCAGTCTGCGCCTGCGTCGCTTAACAGCGCGCCGGGGCAAACTGCCGCGCCAGCCGCGAATGGCGCTTCCAGCCACTAAAGAAAAACCCGCCTTTGGCGGGTTTTTTTATTCCTGACGCAGCACCTTATGCCCATATTCCAGCAGCGCATCGGTGACGTTGCGCATCATGCGGCTTTCCGGCGCAAAGCGGTGCCAGTAGAGCATCCGGCGTTGGCAGAGGCCGGGAGTCAGATCGATAAGCTCGCCGCTTTGCAGCTCTTTCTCAATCTGCAAATGCGGGATCATGCAGCAGGTAGTGCCCTGGCGGGCAAGCTGCACAAAAGCTTCGGAAGAGTTAACGATATGGCACGGCACGCTGCCCGGCGGCAGGTCGAAATTCTGCTGCAAGAAAGCCTGATGCATATCGTCAAGGTGGTCGAAGGCGACGGCGGGCGCTTTCAGCAAGGCAGAGCGGGTGACGCCGTTGGGAAAGTAGCGTTCGGCAAACGCTTTTGAGGCGACAAACAGGTAGTCAAGCGCCCCCAGCTTATCCACAAGGCAGCTTGGCAGCGCTTGCGGCTGAATACTTACCGCGCCCACCACTTCGCCGCGGCGCAGGCGCTCCTGCGTGCGGGTTTCATCTTCTACTTGCAGGTTAAGGCGAATAGGGGAGTCGACCAGCACCGGCGCCAGTGCGGGCAGCAGCCATGTCGCCAGACTGTCGGCGTTGACCGCAAGCGAAAGCAGCAGCGGCGTTGTGCCCGTCTGTTCATCGCCAAGCCATTCATCTTCCAGCAACTCTACCTGGCGCAATAGCGCGAGCAGTTTCTGGCCTTGTTCGGTCGGACGCGGCGGCACGGTGCGAACCAGCAAAGGCTGGCCGAACATATTTTCCAGTTGCTTAATACGCTGCGACACGGCGGACTGGGTGATACACAGCTTTTGCGCGGCGCGCTCAAACCCACGTTCGCGAATGACCGCATCCAGCGCCTGTAGCGTTCTGTAGTCCGGGCGTTTCATCTTTTTAGCGTACTCCTGAATCGTAATGTTTCGCACTATGACATAAATTTTTGCCAGGCACAGGCAGAAACCGCAATGATCGGAGGAGTATCTCCGGCGAAAGCGGTCTTTTTCAGCGCGCCTGTTCTATAATGCGCCACAGTTTTCACACACAGGCAAAAGATCATGACGCAGGATGAACTGAAAAAAGCAGTGGGCTGGGCCGCGCTTCAGTATGTGCAGCCGGGAACGATTGTCGGGGTAGGCACCGGCTCCACGGCGGCGCATTTTATTGACGCGCTCGGCACCATCAAAAACCAGATTGATGGCGCGGTATCAAGCTCGGATGCCTCCACCGCGAAGCTGAAAAGCCTCGGCATTCCCGTTTACGATCTCAACGACGTGGATTCGCTTGGCATTTACGTCGACGGCGCGGATGAGATCAACGGCCAGATGCAGATGATCAAAGGCGGCGGCGCAGCGCTGACGCGTGAGAAGATCATCGCTTCGGTAGCAGAGAAGTTTATCTGCATCGCTGACGCCTCGAAGCAGGTGGATATCCTCGGCAACTTCCCGCTGCCGGTTGAGGTCATCCCGATGGCCCGCAGCAGCGTCGCGCGTCAACTGGTGAAGCTGGGCGGGCGCCCGGAATATCGTCAGGGCGTGGTGACCGACAACGGCAACGTGATTCTTGATGTTCACGGTCTTTCCATCATGGAGCCGATCGCCATGGAAAATGCGATTAACGCTATTCCTGGCGTGGTGACGGTAGGGTTGTTCGCTAATCGCGGCGCAGACGTTGCGCTGATTGGCACCGCGGAAGGCGTTAAGACCATTGTGAAATGATCTGACCGGGGCGCTTGCGCGCCCCGTCAGTGTAAAAAAATCTTAACCGCGAAATTTGGTGACATATGTCACATTTGTCGCCTCTGCTTTTCTGTTTCTGCCGTCATATTTCCGCCACACAAGATTTTCTTCTGCCTTTACGCGCTGCGTGACTTTTCTTCAGGCGGCTGACGCAAACGTTCATATTGCCGGACCCGCAAATTTTGATATGTTGGCAGAAGGCTGACTTATTGCTCAGTACACTATCTGATAAGACAAGACAGGGTCGGGAAATGGCAAAAGTATCACTGGAGAAAGACAAAATTAAATTCTTGCTGGTGGAAGGCGTTCACCAGAAAGCCATCGATAGCCTGCGCGCGGCAGGTTACACCAATATCGAATACCATAAAGGCGCGCTGGACAGCGACGCGCTGAAAGAATCGATCCGTGACGCTCACTTTATTGGCCTGCGATCCCGTACCCATCTGACCGAAGAGATTTTCGCCGCAGCGGAAAAGCTGGTGGCGGTAGGCTGTTTTTGCATCGGCACCAATCAGGTTGACCTGAATGCGGCGGCGAAACGCGGCGTGCCGGTCTTTAACGCGCCTTTCTCCAACACCCGTTCCGTGGCTGAGCTGGTTATTGGCGAGCTGCTGCTGCTGATGCGCGGTATTCCTGAAGCGAATGCTAAAGCGCATCGCGGTATCTGGAACAAACAGGCGGCAGGCTCTTATGAAGCGCGCGGCAAAAAGCTGGGTATTATCGGCTACGGCCATATCGGCACCCAGCTTGGCATCCTTGCGGAATCGCTCGGCATGCATGTGTTCTTTTATGATATCGAAAGCAAGCTGCCGCTTGGCAATGCCACACAGGTGCAGCATCTTTCCGACCTGCTCAATATGAGCGACGTGGTAAGCCTGCACGTGCCGGAAAATGCCTCGACGAAAGATATGATTGGCGCAGAGCAACTGGCGCTGATGAAGCCCGGCGCGCTGCTGATTAACGCCGCACGCGGCACCGTGGTGGATATTCCGGCGCTGTGCGACGCGCTTTCGCGTAAGCATCTCGCGGGCGCGGCTATCGACGTATTCCCGACGGAGCCGGCAACAAACAGCGATCCGTTCAACTCTCCGCTGTGCGAATTCGACAACGTTATCCTGACGCCGCACATCGGCGGCTCCACGCAGGAAGCGCAGGAAAATATCGGCCTTGAGGTGGCGGGCAAGCTTGTGAAATATTCCGACAACGGTTCGACGCTCTCTGCCGTGAATTTCCCGGAAGTTTCGCTGCCGCTGCACGGCGGCACCGTGAGCCGGTTGCTGCATATTCATGAAAACCGTCCGGGCGTGCTGACCGCCATCAACCAGATCTTCGCCGAGCAGGGCATTAACATCGCCGCGCAATATCTGCAAACCACGCCGCAAATGGGCTATGTGGTGATTGATATCGATGCCGAGGAAGAGGTCGCGAACAAAGCGCTACAGAGCATGAAAGCGATTCCGGGCACTATCCGCGCTCGCCTGCTTTACTGATTGCCTGTTACGAAAAAAGCCCGCTTCGGCGGGCTTTTTTGTGGGCGCTTACCATGTCCAGAGCGTTGACGGCGTAACAACCGCAGGCAGCGGGATATCCCATTTCTCTGCGGGAAGGGCGGCTACCTGCTGGCAATCGTGGGCGTAACCGACAGGGGAAAGCGCATGTTCGCGCCAGTTTTGCAGCGTGCGGTCATAAAAGCCGCCGCCCATGCCAAGGCGCTGCCCCTGGGCGTCAAACGCCACCAGCGGCGTGACCAGCACATCCAGTTCGCTCAGGGGCAAAACGTGGCGCACATCAAGCGGCGGCTCATAAATTTTCAGACGATTCAGCAGTAATTCACTGTGCGGAAAGTAGCGTAGAAAAAGCAAATTGCCAGGGCTAAAAGGGTGAAGCACAGGCAGATAAACCTGTTTGCCGGCGCGCCAGAGCCCTTCGATAAGCGGGCGGGTATCCAGCTCGCCATCGAATGAAAGAAAGGCCGCCACGGTTTTTGCTTCCACCACTGGCGCATAAGCCAGCATGCGCGCGGCGGCACGCTCGGCGAATTGTCGCTGCGCTTGCGGCGTGATAGCACGACGTAACTGGCGTATTTCTTTACGGATTTGCTGTCTGAGTTCAGGAATAACAGGGCGTTGCGTCATGGTAGTAAAAGAGGGGGAATCTCCGAGATGCCGCCGTAGGCTGTAACCCTTGAACCCGCGGTTCAAGGTGAATGCGTCGTCACGGTTTTCAGGCTTCTCGGACGAACCGAGCATGCTCACCAACCGTGGAGCGTCACATTCTGTTTTTTTGAAATATCGGCTCAGGGGACTGGCCCACTTGCGAACATCTCAGAGAAATTTTTTCCTTCACGGTCACTCTACCATAGTAGACCCTGAAGCATTATTCAAACTTTGGTCCCGTTCTCTCACTTATGCGACCTTGCTCAAGCAATGCTTGCTCGATGGTCTGCTGGAGCATCCGAATACGCTGTTCCATGCTGGCCGCGTAATCACGGGTTTTGGTCTTTTCCTGAGCCAGCTCATAACAGACGTTCAACGCCGCGATGAAAACCAGTTGCTCAGTATTGGTGACTCTAGTGCGAACTTTCAGATCTTGCAACCGTTGATTCAGATCTTCCGCCGCCTGGTTTAGTGCATCCCGCTGCTCTGGCGGACAGTTCACCCGCAGTGAACGACCAAAAATTTGGATATCGACTGGTTGTGCAGACATTCCACCTTCCTGCTGTTGATTCACCTGCCGTTCGCGCCTTCCGGGGCGGCGAAGGGGCGACACTATAGCTACCCTGATAAGGAGATACAAGCCCTTTTCTGGTATCACCAGGGCCCAGAGTGGTAGCATACCATGAATATCCCCTCAACGACGATGAATGCGCATGTCTATACAGAACCAAATGCCTCGCTACGGCGAGCTCGGCCAGTTGCTTAACCAACAAGGCGTGGGGCTGACCCCTGCGGAAATGCACGGTCTGATCAGCGGAATGCTGTGTGGCGGCAACAAGGACGCCAGCTGGCAACCGCTGCTGCATGACCTCACCAACGAGGGGCTGGCGTTTGGTCAGCAGCTGGCGCAGGCATTGCGCGAGCTGCACGCCGCCACCAGCGACAACCTTGAAGACGACGGTTTTCTGTTCCAGCTTTATCTGCCGGAAGGCGACGACGTGAGCGTATTCGACCGCGCCGATGCGCTGGCGGGCTGGGTTAACCATTTCCTGCTGGGGCTTGGCGTCACGCAGCCTAAGCTTGATAAGGTTACCGGCGAAACGGGCGAAGCCATCGACGATCTGCGCAACATTGCGCAACTGGGCTACGACGAGGACGAAGACCAGGAAGAGCTGGAGATGTCGCTGGAGGAGATTGTTGAATACGTGCGCGTAGCGGCGCTGTTGTGCCATGACACTTTTACGCGCAATGCGCCGACCGCGCCGGAAATTCGTAAGCCCACGCTACACTAAAATAAAAACGCAGCAGGAGGTGCAATGACACAGGTAGAGTTTCTCCGCCGTCGCCAGGCGTTGCTGGCGAAGATGGCGCCCGCCAGCGCCGCGCTGATTTTCGCCGCGCCCGAGGCCACGCGCAGCGCCGACAGTGAATATCCGTATCGACAGAACAGCGACTTCTGGTATTTCACCGGCTTTAACGAGCCGGAAGCGGTGCTGGTGCTAATCAAAAGCGACGATACGCATAATCACAGCGTGCTGTTTAACCGCGTGCGCGACAAAACCGCTGAAATCTGGTTTGGCCGCCGCCTGGGGCAGGAGGCCGCGCCGGAAAAACTGGCTGTTGACCGCGCGCTCGCCTTTGATGAAATCGATGAGCAACTCTACCAGCTGCTGAATGGCCTGGACGTGGTCTACCACGCCCAGGGCCAGTATCCTTACGCCGACAACATCGTTTTTAGCGCGCTGGACAAGCTGCGCCGCGGCTCGCGCCAGAACCTGGCGGCCCCTGCTACGCTCACCGACTGGCGTCCGTGGGTGCATGAAATGCGCCTGTTCAAATCGGCAGAAGAGATCGACGTGCTGCGCCGTGCGGGCGAAATCAGCGCGCTTGCCCACACGCGGGCAATGCAGGTTTGCCGCCCGGGGATGTTTGAATATCAGCTGGAAGGGGAGATCCTGCACGAATTTAACCGCCACGGCGCGCGTTTTCCCTCCTACAACACCATCGTCGGCGGCGGAGAAAACGGCTGTATTTTGCATTACACCGAAAACGAGAGCGAACTGCGCGACGGCGATCTGGTGCTTATCGATGCGGGCTGCGAATACCGGGGCTACGCGGGCGATATTACCCGCACCTTCCCGGTGAACGGTAAGTTCACGCCGGCCCAGCGCGCGATTTACGACATCGTGCTGGCATCGCTTGAAACCTCCCTGCGTTTGTTCCGCCCGGGAACCTCCATTCAGGAAGTGACTGACGAAGTGGTGCGCATTATGGTCAGCGGGCTGGTTAAGCTCGACATTCTCAAAGGCGATGTCGAGCAACTGATTGCCGATAACGCCCACCGCGCTTTTTTCATGCATGGGCTGAGCCACTGGCTGGGGCTGGATGTGCACGATGTGGGCTTTTATGGCCCCGACCGTTCGCGCACGCTGGAGCCTGGCATGGTGTTGACCGTTGAGCCGGGGCTGTATATC
Source organism: Franconibacter helveticus LMG 23732 (assembly GCF_000463115.2). Classification (GTDB taxonomy): domain Bacteria; phylum Pseudomonadota; class Gammaproteobacteria; order Enterobacterales; family Enterobacteriaceae; genus Franconibacter; species Franconibacter helveticus. The sequence continues at coordinate 137,598 of NZ_AWFX01000024.1, forward strand.
GCGCCGGATGCGGACGTGCCGCCGGAATACCGCGGCATCGGCATCCGTATCGAAGATGACATTCTCATCACCGAAACCGGCAACGAGAACCTCACAAGCAGCGTGGTGAAATCCGCAGACGATATCGAAGCGCTGATGGCGGCGGCGCGTCAGGCATGAGCGTCATTATCATCGGCGGCGGCATGACCGGCGCGACGCTGGCGCTGGCGATTTCTCACTTCACGCGCGGCGCGCTGCCGGTGCATCTGGTTGAGGCCAGCGCGCCGGAGTCAGCCGCCCATCCGGGGTTCGACGCGCGGGCTATCGCGCTTGCCCACGGCACTTGTCAGCAGCTGGCGCGGTTCGGCGTCTGGCAGGCGATTGCGGATAAAGCCACGCCTATCAAAACCGTGCATGTCAGCGACCGCGGCCATGCGGGCTTCGTCACGCTGGAGGCGAAAGAGTATGACATCGCCGCGCTGGGCCAGGTGGTAGAACTGCACGATGTCGGACAGCGGCTTTTTAGCATGTTGCGCAAGGCGCCTGGCGTTCAGGTGCATTGCCCCGAGCGAGTCGCAAGCTTCACGCGCAGCGAAGAGGGCGTAAGCGTGACGCTTGAGAGCGGCGCCACGCTTTCCGGCAGCCTGCTGGTGGCGGCGGACGGTACGCGTTCGGCGCTGGGAGCGCAGTGCGGCATCACCTGGCGGCACGAGCCTTACCACCAGCTGGCGGTTATCGCGAACGTAACCACTTCACAGCCGCATAACGGGCGCGCCTTTGAGCGCTTCACTGAGTATGGCCCGCTTGCGTTGCTGCCGATGTCGGGCGGCCGCAGTTCGCTGGTGTGGTGTCATCAGTTGGAAAAAGAAGCGGAGATCATGGCCTGGGATGAAACCCGCTTTTGCCATGAGCTGCAAAAAGCGTTTGGCTGGCGGCTGGGGCGCATTACCCATGCCGGCGGGCGAAGCGCTTATCCGCTGGCGCTTACGCGCTCTTCGCAGGCTATTTCGCATCGCGCCGTGCTGGTGGGCAACGCCGCCCAGACGCTGCATCCCATCGCCGGGCAGGGGTTCAACCTCGGGTTGCGTGATGTGATGACCCTGGCGGAAACGCTGGCCGAGGCGCATAGCGCGAAGCAGGATACCGGGAGCTACCCGGTGCTGGCGGCTTACCAGCGCCGACGCCGCCAGGACCGAGCCGCCACCATCGGCGTGACCGACGGGCTGGTGCATGTTTTTGCCAACCGCTGGGCGCCGCTGGTCGTAGGGCGCAACCTGGGATTAATGGCGATGGAACTATTTACCCCGGCGCGTGACGCGCTGGCGCAACGCACCCTTGGCTGGGTTGCGCGTTAAAGGAGAAGAATGTGCAAAGCGTAGATGTGGCGATTGTAGGCGGCGGCATGGTGGGGCTGGCGGTAGCCTGCGGACTGGAAGGCTGCGGCCTGCGCGTGGCGGTGCTGGAGCACCAGCCGCCGCAACCGGTAGCCGCCGATGCGCCGCCTTCGCTGCGCGTATCCGCTATTAACGCCGCCAGCGAAAAATTGCTGGAAAAGCTCGGCGTCTGGCGCGATATCGTGCAGCAGCGGGCCTGCGCTTACCACGGTATGGAAGTGTGGGAAAAAGACAGCTTCGGGCGCATCGACTTTGACGACAAGCATTTTGGCTACAGTCATCTTGGTCATATCATCGAAAACAACGTTATTCACCAGGCGTTGTGGAATAAGGCGCAGCAGGGCAAAGACATTACGTTGCTGGCGCCTGCCGAATTACAGCAGGTGGCATGGGGCGAGAACGAAGCCTTTTTGACGCTGAAAGATGGCAACATGCTGACCGCAAGGCTGGTTGTGGGCGCCGACGGCGCTAACTCGTGGCTGCGCGATAAAGCGGATATCCCGCTGACGTTCTGGGATTATGAACACTCGGCGCTGGTGGCGACTATCCGCAGCGAAGAGCCGCACGGCGCGGTGGCGCGGCAAGTTTTTCACGGTGACGGCATCCTCGCGTTTTTGCCGCTTAACGATCCGCACCTTTGCTCTATCGTCTGGTCGTTGCCGCCGCTGGAAGCGCAACGTATGCAGCATCTCCGTGAAGAGGAGTTTAACCAGGCGCTTTGCGTGGCGTTTGATAACCGTCTGGGGCTAACCAAAGTGGAAGGCGAGCGGCAGGTATTTCCGCTTACCGGACGCTATGCGCGTCAGTTCGCCGCGCACCGGCTGGCATTGGTAGGCGACGCTGCGCATACCATTCATCCGCTTGCCGGACAGGGCGTCAACCTGGGTTTTATGGATGCCGCCGAGCTGATAGCCGAGCTGCGCCGCCTGTATGCGCAGGGCAAAGATATCGGCCAGCACCTTTACCTTCGCCGCTATGAGCGCAGCCGCAAGCACAGCGCGGCGGTGATGCTTGCCAGCATGCAGGGCTTTCGCGAACTGTTTGCCGGCAACAACCCGGCGAAAAAGCTGCTGCGCGATTTCGGACTCAAACTTGCCGATACGCTGCCCGGCGTTAAGCCGCAACTGCTTCGTCAGGCGATGGGGCTTCACGACCTGCCCGACTGGTTACGTTAACTGCGTCACACTTCTCTTTTCGCCAGCCGGAAAGAGAAGTGTTCACTCATTTGAAATATTCTAATTTCACCACCTTTTTCAGATTACTTTTTCTCATCCCTCTGTTTTTCTCTTCAGGAAATTCTTGCCGGAATTTGGTTGTTATTACTTATTGATGCCTTATCTGCCAGAGCTTAATACTGATTAAATACTCATTGTTGCCATTAAGCAGTCAGAAATAGCGCGGCGCATTTTCCCTGTTCTGGCCATAAGCTAATGTGATGGCTTAACTCACCTTATGGTTTACACGCCATTTCAGTGATAACGTCAGGCAAAAGGTAACGTTTGCGTCGATGCCGGGATCGGTGTCGATGACAGATGGCGGGCGCGGCAGTCAGAGGCCCAACACCATCACCGACCCGGCAGAAAAACGAGGAAAAGATGGCCCAACAGACCCCTTTGTATGAGCAGCATGTTCACTGTGGCGCACGTATGGTGGATTTTCACGGCTGGATGATGCCGCTGCATTATGGTTCGCAGATTGATGAGCATCACGCGGTGCGTAACGACGCAGGCATGTTCGACGTCTCGCATATGACCATTGTCGACCTGCGCGGCGAGCGCACCCGGGAATTTCTCCGCCACCTGCTGGCAAACGACGTTGCAAAGCTCACCCAACCCGGCAAAGCGCTTTATACCGCCATGCTTACCGCCTCCGCAGGCGTCATCGACGACCTGATTGTCTATTTCCTTTCTGAAGATTATTTCCGCCTCGTGGTGAACTCCGCTACCCGCGAGAAAGATCTCGCATGGATTAATGAACACGCGGAGCCGTTTGCCGTTTCCGTTACCGTGCGCGACGATTTATCGCTTATCGCGGTGCAGGGGCCGAACGCCCAGGCGAAAGCCGCCACGCTTTTCAACGACGAACAGCGTGAAGCCGTCGCGGGCATGAAACCGTTTTTCGGCGTGCAGGCAGGCGAGTTGTTCATCGCCACGACGGGCTACACCGGCGAGGCAGGCTATGAAATCGCCATGCCGAACGAGAAAGCGGCAGGTTTCTGGGCGCAACTGGTAGAAGCGGGCGTTAAGCCCTGCGGCCTGGGCGCGCGCGATACGCTGCGCCTTGAAGCGGGGATGAATTTATACGGCCAGGAGATGGACGAAGGCGTTTCACCGCTTGCCGCCAATATGGGCTGGACTGTCGCCTGGCAGCCGCAGGAGCGCGATTTTATCGGCCGCGAAGCGCTCGAGGCGCAGCGCGAAGAGGGCACTGAGCAGCTGGTCGGCCTGATCATGACCGAGAAAGGCGTATTGCGCGGCGGGCAGCCGGTTCGCTTTACCGATGAACTGGGCCGCATATGCGAAGGCGTGATCACCAGCGGCTCTTTCTCCCCTACGCTTGGTTATAGCATCGCGCTGGCGCGCGTGCCTGCCGGTATCGGCGATACCGCCATTGTGCAGATCCGCAACCGCGAAATGCCGGTAAAAGTGACCAAACCAATTTTTGTTCGCGCCGGTAAACCGGTCGCCCACTAAGTTTTGCTATCTGGAGAATAAGCATGAGCAATGTGCCGAATGAACTGAAGTACAGCAAAGAACACGAATGGCTGCGTAAGGAAGCGGACGGCACTTACACCGTCGGCATTACCGAGCACGCGCAAGAGCTGCTGGGCGACATGGTTTTCGTTGACCTGCCGGAAGTCGGCGCGACCGTGGCGGCAGGCGATGACTGCGCCGTGGCGGAATCAGTAAAAGCGGCTTCCGATATTTACGCTCCGGTCAGCGGCGAAATCGTCGCCGTGAACGACGCGCTGAGCGACTCCCCGGAGCTGGTTAACAGCGCGCCTTACGGCGAAGGCTGGATCTTTAAGATCAAAGCCAGCGACGAAGGCGAAGTGGCGGCGCTGCTTGATGCGGCGGCCTATGAAGCGCTCTTAGAAGACGAGTAATCCTGCCGGAGAAGGGATAAGCGCCGGCTTTCCCTTCTTCGCAGAGCAAAACCACACCCATCGCATTAATTTGCTTCACTGCACGTTTCAGGAAATATCGCCCATGACCCAGACCCTGAGCCAGCTGGAAAACCGCGAAGCTTTTATTGAACGCCATATTGGCCCCTCTGTTTCGCAACAGCAGGAGATGCTGCGCACCGTCGGCGCGGACTCGCTGAATGCGCTGACCGCGCAGATCGTCCCCGCCGACATCCAACTGGCCGCGCCGCCTTTTATCGGCGAAGCCGCCACCGAATTCGCCGCGCTGGCGGAGCTGAAAGCCATCGCCAGTCGCAACAAGCGTTTTAAAAGCTATATCGGGATGGGCTATACCGCCGTGCATACGCCGCCGGTTATCCTGCGCAATATGCTGGAAAACCCAGGCTGGTACACCGCTTATACCCCTTATCAGCCGGAAGTGTCGCAGGGCCGTCTTGAAGCGTTGCTGAACTTCCAGCAAGTTACGCTGGATTTAACCGGGCTTGATATCGCCTCCGCCTCGCTGCTGGATGAAGCGACCGCCGCCGCCGAAGCCATGGCGATGGCAAAACGCGTCAGTAAACTGAAAGGCGCAAACCGCTTCTTTGTGGCGCAGGATATTCATCCGCAGACGCTGGACGTGGTGCGTACCCGCGCGGAAACGTTCGGTTTTGAAGTCATTGTGGATGCGCCGGACAAGGCGCTCGACCATCAGGATATTTTCGGCGTGCTGCTGCAACAGGTGGGCACCACGGGCGAAGTTCATGACTACAGCGCGCTGATTGAAAAACTCAAAGAGCGCAAAGTGATTGTGAGCGTAGCGGCGGACTTTATGGCGCTGGTTATGCTTACGGCGCCAGGCAAGCAGGGTGCGGATATCGTCTTCGGCTCCGCCCAGCGTTTTGGCGTGCCGATGGGCTACGGCGGCCCGCATGCGGCGTTCTTTGCGGCGAAAGACGAATTCAAACGCTCTATGCCTGGCCGTATTATCGGCGTGTCCAAAGACGCGGCGGGCAACACCGCGCTGCGCATGGCGATGCAGACCCGCGAACAGCATATCCGCCGCGAAAAAGCGAACTCCAATATCTGTACCTCTCAGGTGCTGCTGGCCAATATCGCCAGCCTTTATGCCGTGTTCCATGGCCCGGCGGGCTTAAAGCGCATCGCCAGCCGCATTCACCGCTTTGCGGATATCCTCGCGGCAGGCGTGCAGAACAAAGGGCTGAAGCTGCGTCATAAAACCTGGTTCGACACGCTTTGCGTGGAAGTGACGGATAAAGCCGCCGTGCTGGCGCGTGCGCAAGCGGCGCAAATCAATCTGCGAAGCGACATCCTGAATGCCGTAGGCGTGACGCTTGATGAAACCACTACGCGCGAAGATGTGCTGCGTCTGTTCAGCGTGCTGCTGGGCGATAATCATGGTCTGGATATCGACGCGCTGGATAAAGATGTCGCGCTCGACAGCCGCTCGATTCCGCAGGCCATGCTGCGCGACGACGCGATCCTCACGCATCCGGTTTTTAACCGCTACCACAGCGAAACCGAAATGATGCGTTACATGCATTCGCTTGAGCGTAAGGATCTGGCGCTGAACCAGGCGATGATCCCGCTCGGCTCGTGCACCATGAAGCTGAACGCCGCTGCGGAAATGATCCCCATCACCTGGCCGGAATTTGCTGAGCTGCACCCGTTCTGTCCGGCGGATCAGGCTGAAGGCTATCACCATATGATAAGCCAGCTCTCCGACTGGCTGGTGAAGCTGACCGGCTACGACGCGCTGTGCATGCAGCCGAACTCCGGCGCGCAAGGGGAATACGCAGGCCTGCTGGCTATTCGCCATTATCATGAAAGCCGCAACGAAGGCGCGCGCGATATCTGCCTTATCCCGAGTTCCGCCCACGGCACCAACCCCGCTTCCGCGCAAATGGCGGGAATGGAAGTGGTGGTGGTCGCCTGCGACAAACAGGGCAATATCGATCTGGCGGATCTGCGCGTGAAGGCGGAGCAGGCGGGCGACAAACTTTCCTGCATCATGGTGACTTACCCGTCGACCCACGGCGTGTATGAAGAGACGATTCGCGAAGTGTGCGAAATCGTTCATCAGTACGGCGGCCAGGTTTACCTCGACGGCGCGAACATGAACGCGCAGGTGGGCATCACTTCCCCCGGCCACATCGGCGCGGATGTCTCTCACCTCAACCTGCACAAAACGTTCTGCATTCCGCACGGCGGCGGCGGCCCGGGCATGGGACCGATTGGCGTTAAAGCGCATCTTGCGCCTTTCGTGCCGGGCCACAGCGTGGTGCAGATTGAAGGCATGCTGACCCGTCAGGGCGCCGTTTCCGCCGCGCCTTTCGGCAGCGCTTCTATTCTGCCGATCAGCTGGATGTATATCCGCATGATGGGTTCCGAAGGGCTGAAGCAGGCAAGCCAGGTGGCTATCCTGAACGCCAACTACATCGCCACGCGGCTGAAATCGGCTTATCCGGTGCTCTATACCGGCCGCGACGGCCACGTGGCGCATGAGTGCATTCTGGATATTCGTCCGTTAAAAGAAGCCACCGGCATTAGCGAGCTGGATATCGCCAAGCGCCTTATCGACTACGGCTTCCACGCGCCGACCATGTCTTTCCCGGTGGCGGGCACGCTGATGGTGGAGCCGACGGAATCGGAAAGCAAAGCCGAGCTGGACCGTTTTATCGACGCGATGCTGGCTATCCGCATGGAGATTGACCGCGTGGCGAAAGGCGAATGGCCGGCGGACGATAACCCGCTGGTGAACGCGCCGCACGTGCAGCAAGAGTTGATGGAAGCCTGGGATCGCCCGTATACCCGCGAGCTGGCGGCCTTCCCGGCAGGCTTCGGCAACAAGTACTGGCCGACGGTAAAACGTCTGGACGATGTCTACGGCGACCGCAACCTGTTCTGCTCCTGCGTGCCGATGAGCGAATACCAGTAAACGGCAATCTGATGACGAAGGGCGCTGCGGCGCCCTTTTTTATTCGAACGCGATAAACTCAACCGGCACGGCAAGGGTCAGCCAGACGCCGTTATCCGCCTGATGAAAAGCATAGCCTTGCTGGTGCATCCGTTCGGCATGGATTTTCAGTACGACCGGTTTGCCGTGGCGTGCGCCAACGGCGACGGCCGTCTCCTCATCGCCTGAAAGATGCACATAGTGGCGAGAACCGGCAATCAACCCTTTCTGGCGAATGCTTTCAATAAAGCGAGTGGCCGTGCCGTGATAAAGCATCGTCGGCGGCACCTTTTCTTCCCAGTCGATAGCTACCTGTTTTGTGGAGTGTCCCTGCACGGCGCGAATGTGTAGTTTGTCTTCACTCAATACAAAACGTTTTTTGTCGTTATCACGCACAACGGCTTCAATGATTTCCGGCGTAAGGCGCCTGCCCGCTTTAGCGGCGCAGGCGATCAGTTCGTCTGTTGAAGCCCAGCCTTCGCTGCTGAGTTGTAAACCAACCGATTCAGGCTGGTGGCGCAAAACGTAACTTAAAAATTTGCTGATGTCGGCGTGCGATTTCATCTTTTACCTTTGTCTGTTGCCTTCACGCGTCGAAGCATCGCCGATAATTACCCGAATAAAAAGGAGAAAACGATGTCTGTTGCACTTATCACCGGCGCCAGCCGCGGTATTGGCCGCGCCACGGCGCTGCTGCTGGCAGAGCAGGGTTATACCATTGTGGTGAATTACCACAAAAACGCCCAGGCGGCGCAGGAGGTCGTGAAAGCCATTCAGGCCAAAGGCGGAAAAGCGCTGGCGGTGCAGGCGGATATTGCAGACGAAGCGCAGGTTATGGCGATGTTTGAACAGACAGACGCGCTTGGCGAGCCGCTTGGCGCGCTGGTTAATAATGCGGGCATTCTGTTTACCCAGTGCCGCGTCGAGGCGCTTACTGCCGAGCGCATTAATAACGTGCTGCACACTAACGTTACCGGCTACTTTCTCTGCTGCCGCGAAGCCGTTAAACGCATGGCTCATCATCATGGCGGCCAGGGCGGAGCGATTGTTAACGTCTCCTCAGCGGCTTCAAGGCTTGGCGCGCCCGGCGAATATGTGGATTACGCGGCGTCAAAAGGGGCGGTCGATACGTTAACTATCGGTTTGTCTCTTGAGGTGGCGGGGCAGGGCGTGCGGGTAAACTGCGTGCGTCCCGGCTTGATTTACACCGAAATGCACGCCAGCGGCGGCGAGCCTGGGCGTGTGGATCGGGTTAAATCCGCTTTGCCGATGCAGCGCGGCGGCCAGCCGGAAGAGGTGGCGGAAGCTATCGCTTGGTTGCTGAGCGATAAAGCCTCTTATGTGACGGGAAGCTTTATCGAGCTGGCGGGCGGGAAGTAGCCACTGCGGATCCTGCTCCCTCTCCCCCGACGGGGAGAGGGATGCTCAGGGGAAACCTCAGAGTTTCTCGCCGTTGCTCGCAATTACTTCTTTGTACCAGTTAAAGCTTTTCTTACGCGAGCGGGACATATCACCCGTACCGTCGTCGTGCTTGTTCACATAGATAAAGCCATAGCGCTTGCTGTACTGACCGGTGGTGAACGAGACGCAGTCGATGCAGCCCCACGGGGTGTAACCCATCAGGTCTACGCCGTCATAAGTCACTGCTTTCATCATTTCAGCGATATGGGCGCGCAGGTAGTCAATGCGGTAATCGTCATTGATGCTGCCATCTGCTTCCACTTTGTCGTAAGCGCCAAAACCGTTTTCGACGATAAACAGCGGCTTCTGGTAGCGCTCATAAAGCTCGCACAGCGCATAGCGCAGGCCCACCGGGTCAATCTGCCAGCCCCAGTCGGACGCTTTCACGTGCGGGTTTGGCACGCTGCCCTGGAAGCCGGTCAGCGCGTCGCCGCTGCCGCCTTCGGCTTTAACGGCGTTGGTCATGTAATAGCTAAAGCCTAAATAGTCGCAGCAGCCTTCGCGCAGGATCTGTTCGTCGCCCGCTTCCATTTTGATGTTAAAGCCGCGGCGCTCCCACTCGTTCAACACGTAAGAAGGGTAGTAGCCGCGCAGCTGCACGTCTGTGAACACGTAGCGCTCGCGCATGGATTCCTGCGCATACATCACATCCTCTGGCTTGCAGGAGAAAGGATAGAGCGGCACCATCGCCAGCATGCAGCCGATCTGCATCTGCGGATTGATGCGGTGGCCGATTTTCACCGCCATCGCGCTGGCCACGAACTGGTGGTGCAGCACCTGATACATCGTCTCTTCCGGGTTGTCATGCTCGGTATAGACCACGCCGGAGCAGCAGTAGCCGAACAGCGGGGCGCGCCAGTTACGCTGGTTGTTGATTTCGTTAAAGGTCATCCAGTATTTGACCTTATTTTTGTAACGCTCAAACACCACTTCGGCGAAGCGTACAAAGAAATCGACTACTTTACGGTTAGTCCAGCCGCCATATTGCTGCACCAGATGCAGCGGCATTTCAAAGTGGGAAAGGGTGATAACGGGCTCGATGTTATATTTCAGCAGCTCATCGAACATTGCGTCGTAAAATTTCAGCCCTTCTTCATTCGGCTCGGCTTCGTCGCCTTTCGGGAAAATGCGTGTCCAGGCGATGGAGGTGCGAAAACATTTAAAGCCCATTTCGGCGAAGAGCTTGATGTCTTCTTTGTAATGGCTGTAAAACTCGACCGCTTCGTGGTTGGGGTAGTATTTTCCCGGCACGACGGATTCGGTAATTTCGCGCGGTACGCCATGCGCGCCGCCTGTCAGCACGTCGCAAATGCTTGGGCCTTTGCCGCCCTGGTTCCAGCCGCCTTCAACCTGATGCGCCGCTACCGCGCCGCCCCAGAGGAAATCTTTCGGAAGTGTCAGTTGCTTCATTTCATTTATCTCTTCGTTGTTCAGCAAATAGGGCAAAAAGCAATAAATGCCGACGAGCCAATTAAAATCTGAATTGAGTCTAACAAAGGACTTTTAAAAGTCACGCTATAACAAATAGCGGTGTGCGTGACTTGTTACAAATGAAAAACAGCCTGTTTTTTTATGCCAGTTTTTTCGCCATTTTGCGGCCCAGCGTCTCCAGAATATAAATTACCGGCACCTGCGTGGTAATGTCATATACCCCGGCAATACGGGTTTGCGGCACATGCCAGGAGAGGTTGAAATCGGCAAGTTTCGCCAGCGAGGAGTTGTCGTGGCTGGTAATAGAGAGCACCTTACAACGGTGAAGGCTGAACTGGCTGGCGAAACGCAGAATTTCCGCCGTTTCGCCGGATACGGAAAGGAAGATAGCCAGCGCATTTTTCGCCATGTCATTGGTAACGGGAAAATAAGGATCGTCGATATGGTTGCTGAATTTCCCGACATTTGAGAAAAAGCGCGCGCCATATTTCGCTAAGGAGCCTGAAGTACCGGCGCCAACAAAAATAATGCGTTCGGACGCAAGAATAATATCGACTGCGCGATCCAGCAAATTATCAAATTCTTCATTGTTTACGCTTCTGAAGAAACTGATAATTTCGCTGGCGCCAAAATTAGTTTGCTGAGGTTCATTCTGCTCTAAATATAATTTAAAGCGCACCCGGAATTCCGAATAGCCTTCGCAGTTAAGCTTGCGGCAAAAACGCAGCACGGTAGTGGTAGAGACGCCCGCTGCGTCCGCCAGTTCGCGAATGGTCATGTACATGACTTTGTCACGGTTTTTAATGACAAAGTTATAAACCATCATCTCCAGGTTATTAAGGCTTGCGATAGCGGAGTGGGTAAACATCGTCACGGGCGTGGCTTCCTTCGCATAATAGCTGACAGCACAAGCTGCTCATCATATCGCTAATGCTGCCACAAATCCCGGTTCGCAGCGCCATTCTTTCGTTTGCCAATGCATAACCTGCCGCTGGCGCTTATCATGCATTTTTACGTTTCCAGAAGGAGAACAGGATGCCGAACGACATAACTTTTTTTGCCCGCTTTGAGACGGACATTCTGGCCGGGCGCAAAACCATTACTATTCGCGACGAGGCTGAATCCCACTTCAGGCCGGGTCAGCGTTTGCGCACCGGGCGTTACGAAGATAACGCTTACTTTTGCACGCTTGAGGTGATCAGCATCACGCCCGTGACGCTTAACGAACTGAACGATGAACATGCCCGGCAGGAAAACATGACGCTGGCTGGTCTGCGCCAGGTGATTAGCGAGATTTATCCGGGGCTGGACAAACTTTATGTCATCGCCTTCAAAAAGATTTCATAATACAGCTGTAAGCTTTTTCAGATGCTGCAAAGGGTAGTGAACAAAGCGAAACGGTGCGGTTGCGGCAGGTAACAGATTTATTTTAGCGAACAGGTGTTCACTGAAATCATTCTCAGTTACGCTATGCACGTTGCATATTTTTTGACACGTCTGTCGGAGCTTCACTATGGTTCGCAAACCATTAATCGCCCAGGGATATTCGCTGGCTGAGGAAATAGCCAACAGCATCAGCCACGGTATTGGTCTGGTGTTTGGGATAGTCGGCCTGGTACTGCTGCTGGTGCAGGCGGCGGATACCAACGCCAGCGCCATGGCTATCACCAGTTATAGCCTTTATGGCGGCAGCATGATCCTGCTGTTTCTGGCTTCCACGCTTTATCACGCTATTCCGCATGCCAGAGCCAAAGTCTGGCTGAAGAAATTCGACCACTGCGCTATTTACCTGCTGATAGCAGGCACCTATACCCCCTTTTTGCTGGTCGGGCTGAACTCGCCGCTGGCGAAAGGGTTGATGATTGTTATCTGGAGCCTGGCGCTGCTGGGGATTTTGTTCAAACTCACCATCGCGCACCGCTTTAAGATCCTCTCGCTGGCGACTTACCTGACGATGGGCTGGCTTTCGCTGGTGGTGATTTATCAGATGGCGGTAAAGCTGGCGGCGGGCAGCGTAACGCTGCTGGCAGTGGGCGGCATAATCTATACGCTGGGGGTGATTTTTTATGTCTGTAAACGCATCCCTTACAACCACGCCATCTGGCACGGCTTTGTGCTCGGCGGCAGCGTATGTCACTTCCTGGCCATTTATCTCTACATTAAATAATGTCGGCCCCCTCGTCTGCACGAGGGGGCTACAGGCTTACGCCTCTTCCAGCGAGTAAGGCAGCGGCTCGATAGCCAGCGTCTGGCTGCTTTCATCCCGCACGCGGAATACGCTGCCGCTCTCCATATCGTTATTCATCACCGCCTGCACCAGCAAACGGCCGTCATCAAGCTGCGCTGCCGCCAGCACGGTGCCGGTGCGACGCCAGTTTTCGCCCATTTGCAGTTCAAGGTCTTCGCCTGCCTGCGGCACGCGGCTCGCTTTGCCTGCCAGAAACCACAACGCGCGCTTGTTGGCGCCGCGGAATTTCGCCCGCGCCACCATCTCCTGGCCGGTGTAGCAGCCTTTTTTAAAGCTGATGCCGCCCAGCGCCTGAATGTTGGTCGCCTGAGGAATAAACTGCGCGCTGTTCGGCTCGTCAATAACCGGGAAGCCTGCTTCGATATCCAGCGCCAGCCACTGCTGGCTGGAGTTAAGCTGCGCTTCGCCGCGCAATTTTTCCGTAATGTTTGCGGCGGTGGTTTTATCCGTTACCAGAAGAAAACGCTCGGCTGGCAAGTTGAACCACAGCAGCGTCGTTGCGCCTTCGCGCACCACCGGGTTTTGTTCATCAGGCAGAGCGGTAAAAAGATTCGCTAACGCCGCGCGCGACTGAAAACCCGCTACGCCCAACAGTACGGCCTCATCATCAGCGGCAATAGTGACTTTTGAGAAAACGGCATATTTTTTCAGCTGCGTCAGCTGAGTTTCCTGCACGCTGCGACGAACAATCCAGGCAAAACCGTCGGCGTGACGAAACAGACGCAGGTTGCTCCACATTTTGCCCTTCGCATCGCAGTGCGCGGCGAGCAAATGCTGGTTCTCCGCCAGCTGGGCGACATCTGCCGTCACCTGGCCTTGCAGATATTTTTCACTGTCGGCGCCGGTCAGAGTAGAGAGCGCCCAGTCATCCAGAGAGATAAGCGTCAGCGGCAGACGCGCTGCGGCGGCGGGCTGACGCGGAGGAAACGGGGTGAATACCATAACAATTAATGTCCCAGGTTGCTTACGCGAGATTACGTTAACGCCAGAAGCGCCATAACTCCATATTGTTGAGGAGGCTGCGGACAATGCAAGCGTTTTGATATCCCCTTTTGTGCGCTTAATGAAGAATGGAAGTTACATCGCATCAAAATTAAATTATTACTGGAGGAAATTATTTTCCTGGATAACGCCTCGCAATTCGTAACATTCATATCAAAAGCCGGGGAAAAAAGCGGTACACTAGCCGTCGACTTCCAAAAGCGGTTAAGCGGGAATATGCACATGGACATCAACAACAAAGCCCGAATTCACTGGGCATGCCGTCGCGGCATGCGCGAACTGGATATCTCCATCATGCCGTTCTTCGAGTATGAATATGACTCGCTGAGCAATGAAGACAAACAGCTGTTTGTCCGCCTGCTTGAATGCGACGATCCTGATTTATTTAACTGGCTGATGAATCACGGCAAGCCTGCGGATGCGGAATTGGCGCGGATGGTGCAGTTAATCCAGACACGGAATCAGGAACGTGGTCCTGTGGCAATCTGATATACGCGTCTCCTGGCGAGCGCAGTGGTTTTCGTTGCTGATCCACGGTCTTGTGGCGGCGGCCATATTGCTGCTGCCCTGGCCGCTGAGCTATATGCCGGTCTGGCTGCTGCTGCTTTCTCTGGTGGTATTCGACTGCGTGCGCAGCCAGCGGCGCATTCATGCCTGTCAGGGCGAAGTGAAGCTCACTGCCGATTATCGCTTGCGCTGGCAGGAGAGCGAATGGGAAATCGTCGGCGCGCCGTGGATGCTCACTAGCGGCATGATGCTGCGCCTGCGCGACGTTCAGACTTCCCGACGCCAGCATTTGTGGCTGGCGGCAGACAGTATGGCAGAAGGGGAGTGGCGCGATCTGCGGCGTTTGTTGCTGCAACGGCCAGGCCACACCTCTTCCTGAAACCGACTCAGGCAAATTGCTCCGCCATTTCACCTAAAATTTGCTCGCACCAGTTTTCAAGGCGGCTTTCGCTCAGGTCATACTGGTTGGTTTCATCCAGCGCCAGGCCGACAAACAGCTGGCCATCGGCAATCACCGGCTTGTTGCTGGTAAATTCATAGCCCTCGGTAGGCCAGTAGCCGATAAACTTAACGCCTTTCAGCGCGAGTTTATCGTGCAGCATGCCAAGGGCGTCCAGGAACCATTCGCCATACCCTAGCTGGTCGCCCATGCCGTAGAGCGCCACGATTTTACCTTCAAGGGCCAGGTCGTCGAGCTGCGTCCAGACGGCTTCCCAGTCCTCCTGGAGTTCGCCGAAATCCCAGGTAGGAATGCCGAGGATAAGCACATCGTACTGCTCCATCAGGGTGGGCGAGTCATCTTTAAGGTTATGCAGCGTTACCAGCTCGGGGCCAAGAATATCGCGGATTTTTTCTGCCGCCATTTCGGTGTAGCAGGTGCTGGAACCATAAAAAAGACCAATGTTCATAGCGGTAACATCTCATTTCTTCATCTGCAGAAGCGCCAGTGTACCAGATCCCGCCTGCTATCAGGCATAATGGCGCGACCCAGGAGCAAGGCGAAAAAGCGATGGAACAAGATATAGCTCGTATAGAAGCGTTTCTCGACGCGCTGTGGCTTGAGAAAAATCTCGCCCAGAACAGCCTGAGCGCCTACCGGCGCGACCTGACGATGGTTGCTCAATGGCTGCATCATCGCGGGCTGACATTACTTACCGTCCAGCGCGACGATCTCCAGACGTTGCTGGCAGAAAGAGTGGAAGGCGGATACAAAGCGACCAGCACTGCCCGCTTGCTTAGCGCCATGCGCCGTCTGTTTCAGCACCTTTATCGCGAAAAAGCGCGGGCGGACGACCCTGCCGCCATGCTCGCTTCGCCAAAGCTGCCGCAACGGCTGCCGAAAGATCTCAGCGAAGCGCAGGTTGAACGCCTGCTGCAAGCGCCAGTAACAGATCAGCCCATCGAACTGCGCGATAAAGCCATGCTTGAGGTGTTATACGCCACCGGGCTTCGCGTATCGGAGCTGACAGGGCTAACGATGAGCGACGTCAGCCTGCGCCAGGGCGTAGTGCGGGTTATCGGCAAAGGCAATAAAGAGCGGCTGGTGCCGCTTGGCGAAGAGGCGGTTTACTGGCTCGAACAGTATCTCGCGCACGGTCGGCCCTGGCTGCTTAACGGCCAGTCGCTGGATGTGCTTTTTCCCAGCAGCCGAGCCCAGCAAATGACGCGCCAGACCTTCTGGCATCGCATCAAGCATTATGCTCAACTGGCGGGTATCGACAGCGAAAAATTATCACCGCACGTTTTACGCCACGCCTTTGCCACGCATTTGCTTAACCACGGCGCAGACTTGCGCGTAGTGCAGATGCTGCTGGGGCATAGCGACCTCTCCACCACGCAGATTTATACTCATGTGGCGACTGAACGGCTGCGGCAATTACATCAACAGCACCACCCGCGGGCGTGAGTGCGATATCAAAGGATCGGTTATGAAAAAACAGGTTTTACTGCTCTCTTTTTTGGCGGCGACGCTTTCTGGATTCGCGCATGCCGATGAGGCCGCGATTCGCCAGTCGCTGGCGAAGCTTGGCGTACAGGGTGGAGAGATTCAGGCGTCTCCGCTGCCGGGCATGAAAACCGTGCTGACGGATAGCGGCGTGATTTACGTTACCGAAGACGGCAAGCAGATGATCCAGGGGCCGCTTTACGACGTCAGCGGCGCCCAGCCGGTGAATGTCACCAACCAGCTGCTGCTCGGTAAGCTCAACGCGCTCGAAAAAGAGATGATCGTTTACAAAGCGCCGCAGGAACAGCATGTCATCACCGTTTTCACTGACATTACCTGCGGTTATTGCCACAAGCTGCATGAAGAGATGAAAGACTACAACGCGCTGGGCATCACCGTGCGCTATCTCGCTTTCCCGCGCCAGGGGCTGCAAAGCCAGGCGGAGAAAGATATGCAGGCTATCTGGTGCGCCAAAGACCGGAACAAAGCATTTGATAACGCGATGAACGGCGGCCAGACCGCGCCAGCCAGCTGCGATATGAACATTGCTAAACATTATACGCTGGGCGTGCAATTCGGCGTGCAGGGCACCCCTGCGATTGTATTGAGCAACGGCTACGTTGTTCCGGGCTATCAGGGGCCGAAAGAGATGAAAGCTTTCCTGAATGAACATGATAAGCCGCTGAAGGCAGGTGGGCAGTAACGGGTGAAACAACAAACGCAACTTCGTCGTCGGGTGGCGGATGAGTCCGCTCAGTTGCCCGACGAATTACCGCCATTGCTGAAACGGCTTTATGCCAGCCGTGGCGTTAAGCGCGCTGAGGAGCTGGAGCGCAGCGTCAAAGGCATGCTGCCCTGGCAGAAACTGGGCGGCATTCAGCAGGCGGTGGAAATGCTGCACAGCGCGTTTCGCGAAGGATTGCGAATTATGATCGTGGGTGACTTCGACGCCGACGGCGCCACCAGCACCGCGCTTAGCGTGCTGGCCCTGCGCGCCCTCGGCGGCGGCAATGTCGCCTATCTGGTGCCTAACCGTTTCGACGACGGTTACGGACTGAGCCCGGAAGTGGTGGATCAGGCCCATGCTCGCGGCGCGCAGATGATCATGACGGTGGACAATGGGATCTCCTCGCACGCAGGAGTGATCCGCGCTCACGAGCTAGGGATCCCGGTGCTGGTTACCGATCACCACCTGCCAGGTGAAACGCTGCCGGAAGCGGACGCGCTGGTCAACCCAAACCTGGCTTACTGCGAATTTCCGTCAAAATCGCTGGCGGGCGTTGGGGTCGCGTTCTATCTGATGCTTGCGCTGCGCGCGCATTTGCGTGAGGCGGGCTGGTTTGAAGAGAAGGGCATTCCCATGCCTAATCTTGCCGAGTATCTCGATCTCGTCGCGCTCGGCACCGTAGCGGACGTCGTGCCGCTGGACGCCAACAACCGTATTTTGACCTGGCAAGGCTTAAGCCGTATTCGCGCCGGCAAATGCCGCCCCGGCATTCGCGCGTTGCTGGAGATCGCTAACCGCGATATGCAACGGCTCGCGGCAAGCGATCTCGGTTTTGCGCTCGGTCCGCGGCTCAACGCAGCAGGCAGGCTGGATGACATGTCGGTCGGCGTGGCGCTGCTGCTTTGCGACAACATCGGCGAAGCGCGCATGCTGGCCAATGAGCTGGACGCGCTGAACCAGACACGTAAAGAGATTGAGCAGGGCATGCAGGCGGAAGCGCTCGCGCTCTGCCAGCAGCTTGAGCGCAGCGCGGAAACGCTGCCTGCCGGTATCGCTATTTACCATCCCGAGTGGCATCAGGGGGTGGTGGGCATCCTGGCGTCGCGCATCAAAGAGCGGTTTCACCGCCCGGTTATCGCTTTCGCGCCAGCGGGCGAGGGGCTGTTGAAAGGCTCGGGCCGCTCCGTGCAGGGGCTGCATATGCGCGACGCCCTGGAGCGTCTTGATACCCTTTACCCCGGCATGATGCTGAAATTTGGCGGTCACGCGATGGCGGCGGGGCTGTCGCTGGAAGCGGCGCGTTTTGATGAATTCCAGAAACGTTTTTCCGACCTGGTGAACGACTGGCTTGATCCGGCGATGCTACAGGGCGAAATCTGGTCCGACGGGGCGCTGGCGCCGCAAGAGATGACGCTGGAAGTGGCGGAAATGCTGCGCGAAGCGGGCCCCTGGGGACAAATGTTCCCCGAACCGCTGTTTGACGGACGTTTTCGCATTCTGCAACAGCGTCTGGTGGGCGAGCGCCACCTGAAGCTTATGCTGGAGCCGGTCGGCGGCGGTCCTCTGCTTGATGGTATCGCGTTTAACATTGATACCACCCGCTGGCCCGATCAGGGCGTACGTGAAGTGGAACTGGCTTACAAGCTTGATGTAAACGAGTTTCGCGGCAACCGTAACGTGCAGTTAATCATCGACTATCTCTGGCCAGTTTAACGCCAGGATTCGCTATAAAAGGCGGCGTAAATCCGGTAGACTTTCCGTTTTACGACCGCATTTTGACATTCGTCATCACTAAAAGATCTTACAGACCATGTTTGAAATTAACCCGGTAAAAAACCGCATTCAGGACCTCACGGAGCGCAGCGACGTTCTTAGGGGGTATCTTTGACTACGATGCCAAGAAAGAACGACTGGAAGAAGTAAACGCCGAGCTTGAACAGCCGGATGTCTGGAACGAACCGGAACGCGCTCAGGCGCTCGGTAAAGAGCGTTCCTCTCTGGAAGCTATCGTAGAAACGCTGGATCAGATGGCGCAGGGGCTGGACGACGTGTCCGGTCTGCTTGAACTTGCTGTGGAAGCCGACGACGAAGAGACCTTCAACGAGGCCGTCGTCGAGCTGGATCAGCTGGAAGCGAAGCTTGCGCAGCTTGAGTTTCGCCGCATGTTCTCTGGCGAATATGACAGCGCCGACTGCTATCTCGATATTCAGGCAGGCTCCGGCGGCACCGAAGCGCAGGACTGGGCCAGCATGTTGCTGCGCATGTACCTGCGTTGGGCGGAAGCGCGCGGCTTCAAAACGGAAGTTATCGAAGAGTCTGAAGGCGAAGTGGCTGGCCTGAAATCCGCCACCATTAAAATTTCCGGCGATTACGCCTACGGCTGGCTGCGTACTGAAACCGGCGTACACCGCCTGGTGCGTAAGAGCCCGTTTGACTCCGGCGGCCGTCGTCACACCTCGTTTAGCTCCGCGTTCGTTTATCCGGAAGTGGACGACGACATCGATATCGAAATCAACCCGGCGGATCTGCGTATCGACGTCTATCGCGCTTCGGGCGCGGGCGGTCAGCACGTTAACCGTACCGAATCGGCGGTGCGTATTACCCATATCCCGACCGGTATAGTTACACAGTGCCAGAATGACCGTTCGCAGCATAAGAACAAAGACCAGGCCATGAAGCAGATGAAAGCGAAGCTGTACGAGCTGGAAATGCAGAAGAAAAATGCTGAAAAGCAGGCCATGGAAGATACCAAATCCGATATCGGCTGGGGCAGCCAGATTCGCTCATACGTGCTGGACGATTCCCGCATCAAAGATCTGCGCACCGGGGTGGAAACCCGCAATACCCAGGCGGTGCTGGATGGCGATCTGGATAAATTCATCGAAGCAAGTTTGAAAGCAGGGTTATGAGGAACCAACATGTCTGAACAACAACCACAGGGCGCAGAAGCGGCAGTCGATCTTAATAATGAGCTGAAAACGCGCCGTGAGAAGCTGGCTGCGCTTCGTGAGCAGGGCGTCGCTTTCCCGAACGACTTCCGCCGCGACCAGACCTCAGACCATCTGCACGCTGAGTTCGATGAAAAAACCAATGAAGATCTGGAAGCGCTGAACGTAGAAGTGAGCGTGGCGGGGCGTATGATGACGCGCCGCATCATGGGTAAAGCTTCCTTCGTTACCCTCCAGGATGTGGGCGGCCGTATCCAGCTTTATGTCGCACGCGACGACCTGCCGGAAGGCGTCTACAACGAGCAGTTTAAAAAGTGGGACCTTGGCGATATCCTGGGCGCGCGCGGCAAACTGTTCAAAACCAAAACCGGCGAGCTGTCTATCCACTGCACCGAGCTGCGTCTGCTGACCAAAGCGCTGCGCCCGCTGCCGGATAAATTCCACGGCTTGCAGGATCAGGAAGCGCGTTACCGCCAGCGTTATCTTGACCTGATCGCCAACGAAGAATCCCGCAATACCTTCAAAGCGCGCTCGCAAATTCTGGCTGGCATTCGTCAGTTCATGGTTGGCCGCGGCTTTATGGAAGTGGAAACGCCAATGATGCAGGTGATCCCGGGCGGCGCCTCCGCGCGTCCGTTTATCACTCATCACAACGCGTTGGATCTCGACATGTACCTGCGCATCGCGCCGGAGCTTTACCTGAAGCGTCTGGTGGTGGGCGGTTTTGAGCGCGTGTTCGAAATCAACCGTAACTTCCGCAACGAAGGGATTTCCGTTCGTCATAACCCTGAGTTCACCATGATGGAACTCTATATGGCGTATGCGGACTACAAAGATCTGATCGAGCTGACCGAGTCTCTGTTCCGCCAGCTGGCGCAGGATGTGCTGGGCACCACCGAAGTGCCGTACGGCGACGAAGTGTTCGACTTTGGCAAGCCGTTCGAGAAGCTGACCATGCGCGAAGCCATCAAGAAATATCGCCCGGAAACCGAAATGGCGGATCTGGATGATTTCGGGAAGGCGAAAGGCATTGCCGAGTCCATTGGCATCAAAGTCGAGAAAAGCTGGGGCCTTGGCCGCGTTGTGACCGAAATCTTCGAAGAAGTCGCCGAAGCGCATCTGATTCAGCCGACCTTCATCACTGAATACCCGGCCGAAGTTTCTCCGCTGGCGCGCCGCAACGACGTGAACCCGGAAATTACCGACCGCTTCGAGTTCTTTATCGGCGGACGCGAAATCGGCAACGGCTTTAGCGAGTTGAACGATGCGGAAGACCAGGCTCAGCGCTTCCAGGATCAGGTTGCCGCAAAAGATGCTGGCGACGACGAAGCGATGTTCTATGACGAAGATTACGTAACCGCGCTGGAGCACGGGCTGCCGCCCACTGCCGGTCTTGGTATCGGTATTGACCGTATGGTCATGCTCTTTACCAACAGCCACACCATTCGCGACGTGATCCTCTTCCCGGCGATGCGTCCGGTGAAATAACCCGTCACGCTTGCCATCAAGCCGCGCGTTCCGCAAAGAGCGCGCGGCTTTTTCTTTTTTACAGCCTTAGCGGGTTTGGGCGAACGAAACGGAACTGCTAAGATAAGCGCCGTCAATTGATTAACGTCTGTAACGAGGAGCTGTTTTGAGCACGGATTGGTCGTCCGCCTTACTGAAGAAAAAAGGCTGTTGCCTGATTTTTTGTCTTTTTCTTGCCGCCTGTTCCAGCAATAAAGCAGGGGTGTCGAACGCGACGAAAGGCAGCTACAGCGGCTCGACCTACACGGTTAAGCGCGGCGACACGCTCTACCGCATCTCAAGAATGACCGGCAGCAGCGTTGGCGAACTGGCGCGGCTTAACAACATTTCTCCTCCTTATACGATAGAAGTCGGACAGCGGCTGCGCGTGAAATCCTCTGCAAGCTCAGGCGCTTCGCGTACGGCTTCCCGCACGACGACAGCTTCCCGCAAGCCTGCCGCTTTGCCGAAAGTGGATGCGCCGCCAGTAGGGCAGCGCTGCTGGCGCTGGCCGACAAGCGGTAAAGTGATAATGGGTTATTCAACGTCGGACGGCGGCAACAAAGGGATAGATATCGCAGGCCAGCGGGGACAGCCGATTTACGCATCGGCGGCGGGTAAAGTGGTCTACGTCGGCAACCAGCTGCGCGGCTACGGCAATCTCATCATGATCAAGCACACTGACGATTACATCACCGCTTACGCGCACAATGACACGACGCTTGTGAATAACGGCCAGTCGGTTAAGGCGGGGCAAAAAATCGCCACCATGGGCAGCAGCGGAGCGGACTCCGTGCGGCTGCATTTCCAGATCCGCTATCGCGCCACGGCGCTGGATCCGCAGCGTTATTTGCCGCCCCAGGGGAAATCGCCTTCCTGCTAATGAAAATGGCAACTGCTTATTATTCCGTCAGTTAGTAAAAGGCGGGGGTTGCCATCGCAAGGTGAAGGGCTATAATGCCATACGCACCTCAAAGCGGGCGTAGTTCAATGGTAGAACGAGAGCTTCCCAAGCTCTATACGAGGGTTCGATTCCCTTCGCCCGCTCCAGCATCGCTTGCCTTCAAAACTCAATCCCTGTGTCAGCTTCTCGTTCAATGCGCCATTGAATATTTCTGTTCCTGCCGCGCTGTTATTTATCAGTAACCGTCGTTATCCACTGCATCGTCGGTGATAAAAAGCATGGCCTCGCTAACAAGCAAGCATCGTTCAGTTTTCTCTCCACCATCCCTTGCTGAATAAATATATTCATAGAATGCATAATAATACATTGTTAACATGCATGTTGATTTTATGAGATTTGGTATTTACGCATGAATGAAGAGAGGTAGCTGTGCTTGATATTACTCATTTTGGGCTTTTCGCTCTTTCTGTTTTGCTTTTATCCATTACTCCAGGGCCTGATATTGCCTATGTCGTAGGGCAAAGCGTTGCGAATGGAAGGCGCGCCGGGGTGATTTCTGCAACTGGCGTAGCGTTAGGAAGCTGCACCCATGCCGTCGCGAGCGCGGTGGGGTTAACGGCGCTGATCACGGCTTCTCCATGGATGTTCACACTGATTAAGTATGCCGGAGCCGCTTACCTGGTTTGCCTGGGCGTCAAAATGATTGTCGGTACCGTTAGCGAAAAAGGATCCGGTAGCGATGCGCTACCACTGGCCAGGCGCAGGCTCGATTCCGGTAATCTGCTTGCAAAAGGCTTTATCACCACCCTCACTAATCCAAAAGTCTTGCTGTTTTTTATCTCTTTTTTTCCGCAGTTTGTTACGCCTGAAGGCCATCATCATGCCGTTTCGTTCCTTGTACTGGGGCTGGTTTATGCCATGATTGCGTACTTAACGGACATGACTTTTGCCTTTCTGGCCGGAAGCGCGGCGAGCGCCGTTTCGCAGAATAGATCTCTGCAAAAGCTGCTGGATCGCATTGTCGGCGCGACATTTATTGCATTGGGCATCAGGCTGGCGTTCACACGTCGCTAAAAAATATGAGTGAAAAGCGGCGCGTAATAAACGGTTGCTCTAACTTTTTAAGGGAGATGGCGCAGGGGCCTGAAGCCTTGCGCCGTTTGTTGTCTGCCCGCCACAACCGGCGCTCGCTTTGCAACTACACGGCTCTTTGACCGGAAAGCGCGTCCAGCCCCACCGGCTCCCGTACCGCCCCCGGCGATTTACCGGTAATGCGCTTAAATGCCCGGCTAAAGGCGGCGAGCGAACTGTAACCAAGCTCAAACGCGACAGATTCCAGCGGCTGGCGCGCCTCGCTAATGTACTGCACCGCAAGGCGCATGCGCAGCTCGGTCAGGTAACGCGCCGGCGAACTGCCAGTGGCGGCAAGAAAGCGCTCGGCGAAAACCGAGCGGGAGGTGCCCGCCTCGCGCGCCAGCTTCTCCACCGTCCAGTTTTCGCCAGGCTTGCGGTGCATGGCATAGATGGCGCGGCTCAGCTTCGGGTCGCGCAAAACCTCCACCCAGCCAGTGGCTTTGCCGCAGCCGCACTCTACCCAGGCGCGAACGATCAGCGCCGCCACCACGTCAGCAAGCCTGGCCAGGATCGTGGCGTAACCGGCCTGTCGCGTCAGCGACTCGCGCTCCATCGCGGCGAGCAGCGGCTGGATCTCCGGCCAGCTCTTCTGTAAGCGGCTTATCAGCATCACTTCCGGCATGGCGTTGACCAGGGGTTGCATGCCACCCAACTCAAAATCCATACAAGCGCTGAATACAACGGCAGGCGGTTGGGGAAGATCGTTCTCGTCTGCCTTGCTAATTTCGCACACCGTTTTGCACAACGGTTCGGTTGCAAGTTGCGCCACTTCCACCACGCTGGCTTCGGGTTCAGAAAGCAGCGTGTGAGCGTCGCCGTTGGGCATCAGCAGCGCGTCGCCGCTCTCCAGCTCATAGATCTTGCCGCTGACGGTGCGCAGCAGCAGCGGCCCGCGGCTGACAAAATGAAACTGCGCGCGACCCGGCGCGTAGTTAAAGTGCACGCCGAACGGGCGGCAGGCTTCAATTCGCCGGTAGTTAACGCCGGAAAGACGCATACCGCGCAAGAGTTCGCTGGTGAGATCGGGGGCGTGGGTGGTCATGCGGCAACTCCGGACGAATTATCAATAGATGAGGATTATATGTCATAGATCGTCCTGGCAGAACTGCCTATCCTTGCCGCCTGTGTAAATATATTGCTGGAGATAAGTTAATGAATTCCTGCACCGCCGCTGCCGCGACGTCGGCACCTGCAAAAGCCGCCTGGCCTGCCGTATGGTCGCTCGGGCTTGGCGTATTTGGGCTGATTACTGCGGAGTTCCTGCCGGCAAGCCTGTTAACCCCGATGGCAAGCAGCCTTGGCATTAGCGAAGGCACTGCGGGCCAGGCCGTTACCGCCACGGCGCTGGTGGCGCTTTTCAGCGGTTTGCTGATAACCGCTGCCACTCGCAACATTGACCGCCGCTGGGTCCTGATTTTCTTCTCCTTTTTACAGGCCGTCTCCAGCGTAATGGTGGCCTGGGCGCCCTCGTTTGATTTACTGCTGGTCGGGCGTCTGCTGCTTGGCGTGGCGTTGGGCGGCTTCTGGGCGATGTCTACTGCAACGGCGATGCGTCTGGTTCCCGCCGCGCAGGTGCCGAAAGCGCTGGCGATAATCTTTTCCAGCGTGTCGATGGCGACGGTAGTTGCCGCGCCGCTCGGCAGCTTCCTTGGCAACCTGATTGGCTGGCGAGCGGTCTTCGCGCTGACGGCGCTGCCGGGCGTACTGGCGCTGCTGTGGCAGCTCTGGGTACTGCCGGCCATGAAGCCGGAGAACGTCAGCAGCCTGCATACGCTGATAAAAGTGCTTAAGCGCCCCGGCGTAGTGGCGGGTCTGCTGTCGACCATTCTGATTTTCAGCGGCCATTTTGCCTTCTTCACCTACCTGCGTCCGTTTCTTGAGAAAGTCGCCGGAGCGGGCGTTGACGCTATTTCGCTGATCCTGCTCGCTTTCGGCGTGGTGAATTTTATCGGCACTTCTCTTGCCGGGCACTTTATCTCCCGCAGCCTTCGCCATACGCTGGCGCTGGCGCCGGGTCTGATGGGCGTGCTGGCGTTACTGTTAACGCTCTTCGGCCATCTAACGCTGCTGGACGGCGTGCTGGTGGCGCTGTGGGGTCTGGCGTTCGGCATGGTGCCGGTGGGCTGGTCCACCTGGCTTGCCAGTACGGTGCCGGACGAAGCCGAAAGCGCAGGCGGCCTGCTGGTGGCGTCCATCCAGCTGGCTATCAGCGCAGGGGCGGCAGGCGGCGGCATTATCTTTGATATGAACGGCGCGACCGGCGTCTTTACCGGTAGCGCATTACTGCTGCTTGCCGCGATGGCGACGGTGCTGCTGGCGGTCAGGGTCAAACCGCTGGCGACAACAGAATAAGAAAAGGGCGCATCAGGCGCCCTTTCTTTTATCTGTCTGACAACCCTCTACAAATAAGCCGTGATTGTATTCACTCTTTTTATACAAGCTTGATAACACTTCTTAACAATCGACTACTATAGGCCGGTTCTGTCAGGGGAGTGTGAAACATGAAAGATGTGGTGATCGTCGGGGCTGCGCGTACGCCCATCGGTTGTTTTCAGGGGGCGCTGGCCTCCCGCTCCGCGGTAGAGCTGGGCAGCCTGGTGGTAGAAGCATTGTTATCCCGCACGGGCGTAAGCCCGCACAAGGTTGATGAAGTGATACTTGGCCAGGTGCTCACCGCAGGCGCAGGGCAGAACCCGGCCCGGCAAACGGCGATTAAAGGCGGATTGCCGAACACCGTATCCGCTATCACCATCAACGATGTCTGCGGTTCGGGGCTAAAAGCGCTCCATCTGGCGACACAAGCTATTCAGTGCGGCGAAGCCGATATCGTGATTGCCGGCGGCCAGGAAAACATGAGCCGGGCGCCGCATGTGCTTATCGACAGCCGCACCGGGGCGCGGCTTGGCAACAGCCAGCTTATCGACAGCCTGGTGCATGACGGCCTGTGGGACGCCTTTAACGATTATCACATGGGCGTTACTGCCGAAAACCTGGCGCGTGAATATGGCATCAGCCGTGAATTACAGGATGCCTGGGCGCTGGCTTCGCAGCAAAAGGCGCGCGCCGCCATCGACAGCGGGCGCTTTCGCGATGAAATCGTTCCGGTCGCCGTTGAGCGACCGCGCGGCGCGTCGATCATCGTGGATACCGATGAACAACCTCGCACCGACGCCAGCGCGGAAGGGCTTGCAAGGCTCGCGCCCGCTTTTGAAAAAAGCGGCAGCGTAACGGCGGGCAACGCCTCTTCGATTAACGATGGCGCGGCGGCGGTCATGATGATGAGCGCCAGCAAAGCGGAAGAGTTGAATCTGCCGGTAATGGCGCGCATTCGCGCTTTCGCAAGCGTTGGGGTGGACCCGGCGCTTATGGGCATTGCACCGGTTTACGCCACAAGGCGATGCCTTGAACGGGCAGGCTGGCAGCTTAACGAGCTGGATCTTATTGAAGCGAACGAGGCTTTTGCCGCCCAGGCGCTATCCGTCGGCAAAGTGCTGGAATGGGATCAGCACAAAGTTAACGTCAACGGCGGGGCTATTGCGCTGGGCCATCCGATTGGCGCTTCCGGCTGTCGCATTCTGGTGTCGCTGGTTCATGAGATGGTAAAACGGCAGGCGCGCAAAGGACTCGCTACGCTCTGCATAGGCGGTGGTCAGGGCGTAGCGCTGGCTATCGACCGTGAGTAATAAGACCCAGGAATAAATGACGCCTTCCTCGTGAAGGCGTTTTTATTTGGGGGAAATAGTTATTTGATTACGCATTGATGCCTGATTACGTGCGCCGCCTGCTTCTGCTAAGTATCCGCATTACGCTTTATTTAAATAATACCGTCTCAACCAGTCACCCACTTTATTATTAGAAATGCTTTTATTTCACTCTTTTTGAAACAAAGCATCCCCTGCAAAATTAAATAAAAAATAAAAACCAGAAACGGCTTTTTTTTGTGATCGAAAACGGTTTTGCCTGTGCTTTTACGCCTTTTTTATTGCGCGCCATCACGCGGTCTTTTTTCGTTATTTTTGAAACAACCAATTACGATCCGGATCACTTAAATAATCATTTCTTAAAAATAAAATGCAGTTCCATAAAAACGAAACATCATTTTACTAAGGGTACTCTATGTTTAAGAAAGCTCTGGGTCTGGCGGTTTTGTGTGGCGCAACCTTTACGGCGCAGGCCGTTACCGTGGATCTCCGTCATGAATATATCGACAGCGGTTCTAACGCCGACCGCGTAGCCGTGTCGCATCGTTTCGAGAATGGATTTGGCTTTGGCGTGGAAGCCAAATGGCGTTCCGGCGGCGACGAGCAGTCCCGCCCCTTTAATGAAGTGGTAGGCAGCGGCCATGAAGACAACATCAGCTGGCGCTGGAAAGCCACGGATAATATTGCCATTACGCCAGGTTTCACGCTGGAAAGCGGCGACAGCAAAACCATTTATAAGCCGAACCTTCATGTGCAGTACAGCTTCGACAATGGTATTTATCTGGCGGCGCGTTACCGTTATGAATATACCCGCGTGCCGGACGGCGCCGAGGATGACGACCGTGTAAACCGCGGCGATGCCTGGGTTGGTTTCGCGCTCGGTGAATGGCGTACTGAACTGAACTATGTCTACGCAAAAAGCGATCAGGGCTTTGCGCGTAATAATAATAAAAACTATTCCAACGAATATAATGCCAAAGTCGCTTATAAGATCGATAAAAACTGGTCGCCTTATTTTGAAGTGGGTAACGTGGGCGTGAAAAGCACCGACGAACGCCAGACACGTTTACGCGTTGGCGTTGCTTACAGCTTCTGATAATGTTTTAACCCTCGATTAAAACCCTGCTAACACTGTCAGGGTTTTTCAGATGTGCTTTTATATTATTTCTGTTGTGCTTATCTCCGAAATGGCTGGCCGTCCTGTGGACGGCTTTTTTTTATTTATTATCGACAGAAATAAAAAAGCCCTCTCGTACAGAGAGGGCAAGACCACTTACGGAGCCACTCATTGAATCAGGCTTGCAGCATTTCCCGCTGCTCAGGTAATTTCGCAATATAGATGGCGGGCTTGCCGTCTTTATCTGAACTAAAAAGCACGGCGCTGTCGTCTGGTGTAAAAGAAGGATGCGGATGGGTGACCTGGCGGCTGTTGGCGAAGGTGGCCCAGGAGGTATCGTGACGCGCGACGCGATAGTAAGCCTTTTTCGCAACGTCAAAGACATAGAGGTAAGGATCGTTGTCGATGGTGTAACCGCCAGTGTCTTTTACATCCACCGGCGTGCCGGAGCCGTCGCCCACCAGCAACGTACCGTCAAAATTGCTCATCAGGTGAGAGCAGGCAGGTATCGGCATGATCTCTTCGTTAAGGTTCGTTTCCGGGTCAAAGCGATAAACGGTACGCCCCTGTTTTCCTTTCAGGTAAGAGACATAGACCAGCGCGGAACCATTCGGCACCCAGAATTCATGGGTGCAGCTTTCGCCTTCTGCATGTTCTTTCACTTTGCGTATGTTGCTGCCATCTTCGTTGACCAGCCACATGCGCGCATCCACCAGATCGTGCGGGCCTTCATGGCAGAACGCGACAGTATTGTCGTCGAACGGGCGATAAATAGGGTGGCCGAGCCACAGCTTCTCTTCGTGGATAGTCTGGCTCGCGCCGGTTTGCAGATCCACGCGCAGCAGGCGGCAATGCGGCCCTTTATGAAAGAAATCGTGGAAGATTTTCCAGTCGCTCAGCGGCACATAATCGCTTGCGGCAATTTCAATGCCCACCAGTTTGGTGCAGTCGCTGTTGGCAACCCAGGTGCCGTAGCCCACCCACTCCGGCGGCACGCGGTAGACTTCACGTTCGGCCAGGGTTTTTAAGTTCACTTCGTAAAGGGCGCGATCGTTTTTCACATAATAGAGGAAGGCATCGTCAGGCGAGAGAAACCCGCCAAATGTGTTGTCGCCAGCGCCTTCGGTCAGTTGCACCGCTTCCGCTTTCTCCAGATTCAACAGATAGTAGTTCCAGTGCCCGTCAAATTCGCCCGCAAACAGCAAATGGCTGCCATCGTTAAAGAAGCACTTTTGATAAAAGTAGTTACGGTGACAGGTCACTTCCGGCGGCGTTAAGCGCGTCACTTCCGCCCCCGTATCCGGGTCACGGCTGACCTCATAATTCAGTTTAACCCGCATGCCTTTCGCCATAGTGCGCTCCTCGGTTATCGTTCCGTAAGTTATTTTCAAAAATAGATTAATAATTTATCAAAACATCGTTTCAACTTGTGTGACTGCTGGCGCACTTTTGTTTCATAAGTCCTTTTTTCGTGCCTTTGTTTTGCCGTTGCGCGCATTTAACCAGGCGCCAATTTGTGTTCAGGCGCGGCTTCAACATCCCGTAGTTCTTGTATTCCTCTGTTTGTGCGTTATCACATTTTATTTCCATCTTTCTGTTTATAAATGGATTTTTTTGAAATGCAATGAATGCGATTTTAACAGGATTAAGAATAAGCGTGATCGCAACATCAAATTTGGAATGAACAGGCCAAAAAATTGAAACATTGTTTTAAGTATAATTGAAAACGTGTTTCGGTAGGTTTAAGATGATGCCACTGATGAAAACGAAACGATGTTTTGTTGATGAGGCAGGCAACGATAAGTCCGTGCTGCCGCTGTTTTATCCCTTGCTGTCATAAAACGGCGCGAGCTGCGGACAGCGTAATGACAGTCACGCCTGTTCGTGACAGGCTCGATTAACAAGGAAACACACATGATTCTGGATGCATTTTCTCTTCAAGGTAAAGTCGCTGTAGTGACCGGCTGCGACACCGGTCTGGGTCAGGGCATGGCTATCGGGCTTGCCGAGGCGGGCTGCGATATCGTTGGCATTAACATTGTCGAACCTGCGGAAACCATCGAGCGCGTCACCGCGCTGGGCCGCCGTTTCCTGAGCCTGACCGCCGATCTGCGTAAAATCGACGCCATTCCTGAGCTTATTGAACGCGCGGTAGCGGAGTTCGGTCATATTGACGTGCTGGTGAATAACGCAGGCCTTATCCGCCGTGAAGATGCGATCAACTTCAGCGAGCAAGACTGGGACGACGTAATGAACCTGAACATCAAGAGCGTGTTCTTTATGTCTCAGACCGTGGCGAAACAGTTCATCGCCCAGGGTAACGGCGGCAAAATTATCAATATCGCTTCTATGCTCTCCTTCCAGGGCGGTATCCGCGTGCCTTCTTATACTGCGTCCAAAAGCGGCGTAATGGGCATTACTCGCCTGATGGCGAACGAATGGGCGAAGCACAACATTAATGTTAACGCTATCGCGCCTGGCTATATGGCCACCAATAACACCCAACAACTGCGCGCCGACGAACAGCGCAGCGCAGAAATCCTCGATCGCATCCCGGCGGGCCGCTGGGGTCTGCCGAGCGACTTAATGGGGCCGGTTGTGTTCCTGGCGTCCAGCGCCTCTGATTACATCAACGGCTACACCGTCGCGGTAGACGGCGGCTGGCTGGCGCGTTAAGCGTTATTCGCTGTTAAAAAAGCCTCCCTCGCGGAGGCTTTTTTATTTACAGAAGGCGGCTGGCGCTGCGCTCTGCACGCTGTAGCCTGTGGGCGGCTAAGCTCACGTTCCTTATAAAACGAAAAAAATACCCTGCCGCAAAGGGCAGGGTATCAGCAGGCGAATAACAGACTTAGCGTGCGGCGCGACGCAAAATACGCTCCGCCTGGCGCTGGAACTCAGCGGCGGTCTCTTCCACCGATTTCTGACCGTAGTCGATGTACTGCAACGCGGTGCCGAACTGCGAAACGATCTGCGGGTCGTCAAAATAAGGCGAAACGGCAAGCGTCGTCGGCAGCGACTGCGCAAGCTTCAGCCCGGCGACGGAGGGATCTTCATCTTTAATCACGCCCTCTTTCGTCAGTTGTTCCGCCGCCGCTTTGCTCAGCGGCACGCCGCGCTCAAGGCCCAGCGCCGCCACACCTTCTTTGCTGTTCAGCAGAAAGTTAATCAGCTGCGCTGCCTCTTTCGGATGCTTAGTGGATTTGCCGATAGAGAGCATCTGCGCCGGTTTGAAGAACAGCCCGGCGTCTTTCGCTTCCGGCAGCATCGGGTAGGCGCCTGGTTCAAGCTTCGCCGGCGGCTTCAGGTTGTCGGAATACTTGGTAATGGTGGAGTTCCACATGTAGGTGCCCGCCCATTCGCCCTGGATCCACGGCTTCATTTCATACATGTTGCTCTTGCCGAATGAGGCGTAATATTTGGTGTCCGGCATCACGTGGCTGTCGATGAGCTTTTTGTACATGCCGAAGAATTCCACCCACTGCTCTTTGCTGTAGGCGAACTTTTTGGTTTTCTCATCAATGGCCGCCAGGTTGTATTTCTGCACCATATAAGAGTTAAGCAGCGCCAGCACATCCTGATGTTCCAGCACGACCGGGTAGTATTGCTTACCGAGCTTGCTTTCAAACGCTTTGCCAGCCGCCATTAACTCATCCCAGGTTTTCGGGTATTCCACGCCCGCTTTTTTCCAGGTTTCGTTGTTGTAATAGAAGACGCGGGCGGTAACGGAAATCGGAATACCGTTGAGCTTGCCGTTAACGGTGGTGGATTGCAGCTCTTTGGCGTCAAACTGGCTAAGGTCAATAACATCTTTAACCTGGTTAAGGTCGTAAAAACCGTCGCCGTTTTTCGAGAAAATCGGCAGCCAGTTCCAGTTGGTCTGCATCACATCCGGCTCGGTGCCGCCTGCTATCTGAGTAGTGAGGCGGGAGAGGTGGCCGTCCCAGCCGGTGTATTCCGGCTTCACGCTAATTTCCGGATGCTGCTTATGAAATTCTTCCAGCGCCTTTAACGTGACCTGGTGACGGCCGTTGCCGCCCCACCAGGACATACGCAGGTCGACGTTTTCCGCCGCCAGCGAAGGAAACGCGCAGAGGGTGAGGGTAGAGGTAATCGCTGCGCCCAGTAGTAATTTTTTCATTATGGGACTCCTGTCAGAGAGAGAGGTTCTGTTCTGTTTTTGCGTCAAAAATATGACATTTATTCATGTCGAACTTGAAGTACACCTTGCGATTAAGCCCTTTTTCAATCATGGGCTTAGCTTCATCGGAAGGAATGCGGCAGGTGAGTTCGAAGTCCGCCACTTTCAGGTAGACGAAAAACTCATGCCCCATATTCTCTACGCGCACCAGTTCGCCGGTGCCGCATGCTTCGGCATAGGGCGTATCGGAGACAGAGACATACTCCGGACGCACGCCGAAAAAGACATTCTGACCCGCATAACCGGCCAGCTTTTCCTGCTGGCGTTCGGTCAGCGCCAGCGTATCGCCGCCTACCGTTACAAACAGGCGTCCCGCTTGTTCCACCACTTTGCCAGGCTTGATGTTCATTTCCGGCGCGCCGATAAAGCCCGCCACGAACATGTTTTTCGGGAAGTGGTAAAGGTTATCTGGCGTATCCACCTGCATGATATGGCCAAGCTTCATCACGCAAATGCGGTCGCCCATGGTCATCGCTTCGGTCTGGTCGTGGGTAACGTAAACCGTGGTGGCAGGCTTGCCGCTCTGCTTCAACTGCTTGTGCAGGTCGGAAATACGGATGCGCATGGAGGCGCGCAGCTTGGCGTCAAGGTTGGAAAGCGGCTCGTCAAACAGGAAGACATCCGGTTTTTTTACAATGGCGCGGCCCACCGCCACACGCTGCGCCTGGCCGCCGGAAAGCTGGCGCGGCAGACGGTCGAGCAGTTCATCCAGCTCCAGGATTTTCGCCGCTTCGTCCACCTGGCGGGCGATTTGATCTTTCGGCAGCTTGCTGAGCTTCAAGCCGAAGGCGAGGTTCTCGCGCACCGTCATGTGCGGATAAAGCGCGTAGTTCTGAAACACCATCGCGATGCCGCGCTCTTTCGGCGCCAGGTTATTCACCACTTTTTCGCCGATTTTCACTTCACCGCCGCTGATGGTTTCAAGCCCGGCGAGCATGCGAAGCGTCGTGGATTTAGCGCAGCCCGAAGGGCCGACAATGACCATGAACTCGCCGTCCGCTATCTTCAGGTCGATACCATGAACCGCTTTAAAGCCGTTGGAATAGACTTTTTCTAACTTATTAAAAATAACCTCAGCCATGATATTCCCTCGTTAACCTTTAATTCCGCTGCTGGCCACGCCCTGCACGAAGTAGCGCTGGGCCAGGAAGAAGACGATGATGGACGGCAGAATGGAGATGCTCGCCATTGCCAGAATTTCGTTCCACGGCGCCCCTTCGGTGACGTCGATAGACATTTTGAGCGCCAGCGCGATGGGGTACTTATCGACGCTATAGACATAAATCAGCGGCCCAATGAAGTCGTTCATCGACCACATAAACTGGAACAACGCCACCGAGATCATTGCCGGTTTAAGGATGGGCACCACCACATACCAGAGCACCTGGAAAGAGTTGCAGCCGTCTATTTGCGCCGCTTCTTCCATGTCGCGAGGCACGCCGCGCAGGAACTGAATCAGCATAAAGACGAAGAACCCCTGGGTGGCGAAAGCCACTGGCAGCCAGAGCGGCAGGTAGCTATTCAGCATGCCCATCTCGCGGAACATCAGGTACTGCGGGATAAGCAGCACGGTGCTTGGCAGCAGCATGGTGGCGATAAGCGTGGCAAACCAAAACTTCTTCCAGGGGATCTCAAAGCGGGCAAAGCCGTACGCCACGATGGTGGAGGAGATAACCGTCAGCAAGACTTTTGGAATGACATACTTAAAGGTGTTCAGCATGTAATGGCCGAAGTTGTACTCCGTGCCGGTTTTCCAGCCGTTGATAAAGCCATCCCAGGTCGCGTGGGTCGGCCACAGGCCCAGCGTGGTGAAAATCTCATGGTTTGGCTTGAAAGAGGCCGAAAACATCCACGCCAGCGGATAGAGCATCAGCAGACCGACAAACAGCAAAATAACGTAGCGTACTGCGCGGCTTATTTTCTCCCGGCGCAGCGTGCGCGCCACTTCGCGCTCGGCGTTGCTTGCTTCAGGCCGTGAAGAGAGTTGTTCCTGTTGAATGTCAGCCATTTTTGCCTCCCTTATCGGCAGAGTAGAAGACCCAGTATTTCGAGGATTTAAAGGCTATGGAGGCGAACAGCGCTACCACCAGGAACAGCACCCACGCCAGCGCCGCGCCGTAGCCCATATCGAAATACTTGAACGCCGTGTCGTAGATGTAGAGCGAGAAAAGATAGGTGTAGTAGGTCGGGCCGCCGCCGGTAATGACATACGGTCCGGTAAATTCCTGGAATGCCTGCGTAGTCTGCATGATGAAGTTAAAGAAAATCACTGGCGTAATCAGCGGCACGGTGACTTTCATAAACATCTGCCATTTTGACGCGCCGTCGATCATCGCCGCCTCATACTGCGACTGCGGAACGTTTTGCAACGCCGCCAGGAAAATCACCATCGCCGATCCAAACTGCCAGACGCGCAGCAGCGTTACCGACATCAGCGCCAGCGAAGGTTCGCCCAGCCAGTTCACAGGATCCAGGCCAAACACGCCGATAAAACTGTTCAGCAGGCCGTCGATGGCAAACAGCGCGCGCCAGAGCACGGCGATGGCGACGGAGCTGCCAAGAATTGACGGAATGTAATAAGCGGTGCGGAAAAAGCCGATGCCGCGCAATTTGAAATTGAGCACGAAAGCGATGCCCAGCGCAAAAGCGAGCTTCAGCGGGATCGTCAGAAATACGTAGGCGAAAGTGACGCCCATTGATTTCCAGAACAGATCATCTTCCGTCAGCATATAGCGGTAATTTTCAATACCGTTAAATACGGGCGGGTTCATCAAGTCATACTCGGTAAAGCTGAGTAAGAAAGAAGAAACAAAAGGGAAGGCCGTAAAGACTATCAACCCTATTATGTAGGGCGATATCCAGGCCAGTCCCAGCAACTTGTTTTCATTCATACATACCTACCTGGCAATCAAGGGTTAAAAATCAGAGGTTCGGATACGTGCCACGACGAAAGCGAGAGCCGCCTTTCAGAAAGCAAACTCTGGCTATCTCTTTGTATTTATTGATATGTGAAGCAAGTTTTCGCCACGGCGCCGGTGAAGCTAAACGCGGGCGTGTCAACTAAATGAACTGCCGTTTCTTTTTTGTAAAACGACGTTTTAATTTATTTTATTGCTATTTATTTCGCCGTCATTCGATAAATAACGGAAATGTGATCAGAGTCGAAACGCTGTTTTGGAAATTTGAAGCGGGTAGGGTTTTAAGGCGCCAGCAGAAATCTGCGCCCGCGTTTTTAACAAGGGAAACGGTAAAAAAGCAAAATGCCAGGGGCCTGTACGGCGCCTCACTTTTTTGCCCGCAGAAGTTTTGCCATTAATGAGATGGAAAAGCGACTACCAGAATTAATGTAATCATTAGCGAGATAATATTGGCGGCTATTTTCTATTAACCCGTCAAATTATCTCGCCATGAATAATGTCGTTTTCGAACGCGCGTAAGGCGAGCCGGTTGCGCTTTTATTTCAGGAAATCTTCCCGCATGGGGGTAAAGGTATCGAGCAGCGTGCCGGGCTTCAGGCAAACGCAGCCGTGCATAACGTGCGGCTTTTTATAAAGCGTGTCGCCAGCGCTGACGCGGTGCGTTTCATCGCCGATGGTAAATTCAAATTCGCCAGAGAGCACATAGGTTAATTGTTCATGGGGATGGTTATGCATCGGGCCCACGGCGCCCTCCTCGAAATGCACTTCTACCGCCATCATTTTGCCGTCGTGGGCAAGGATACGGCGCGAAACGCCATTGCCGAGATCTTCAAGCCGGGTCTCTTTATGAAAGGTAAACATGAAGCCGCCTCTTAATAAGTAAAACAACGTTTCAAATAATCTATCCTGGCCGAAAGATAAAGGAAACGCGAGACGCGGGAAGTGGAAAGCCGATCACATTTGCTATGGCTGTCTGGTATAACGTTGGAGATATATTCACGGAGGCGATATGAAAACCATTGGCTTGCTGGGCGGCATGAGCTGGGAATCGACCGTGCCTTATTACCGGTTGATAAACGAAGGGGTGAAAGGGCGGCTGGGTGGCCTGCACTCCGCAAAAATCCTTCTTCACAGCGTCGATTTCCATGAAATTGAAGCCTGCCAGGCGAGCGGCGAATGGGACCGGGCAGGGGAGATGCTGGCGCAGGCGGCGCTGGGCCTGCAAAAGGCAGGAGCTGAGGGCATCGTGCTGTGCACCAACACCATGCATAAAGTGGCGCACCATATCGAAACCCGCTGCGCGCTGCCGTTTTTACATATTGCCGGGGCGACGGGCAGCGCCATTCGCGAAGCTGGCCTGCAAACCGTGGCGCTGCTGGGCACGCGCTACACCATGGAGCAGGACTTTTATCGCGGACGGCTCGCCAGCGAGTATGGCATTCACTCGCTTATTCCAGACGACGCGGGGCGGGCGCGCATCAACCAGATTATTTTTGACGAGCTCTGCTGCGGCCAGTTCACCTCTGCTTCAAAAGCGTTTTATCAGCAGGAGATCGCTAAGCTTGCGGCGCAAGGGGCGCAGGGCATTATTTTCGGCTGTACCGAGATAGGCCTTTTGCTGGCGCAGGAAGATTGCCCGCTGCCGGTCTTTGATACTGCCGCTATCCATGCCGCCGCAGCGGTGAAGTTTATGCTGGACGAAGCCTGATCAGTTCGCCAGTAACGCTTCCAGCGGCGTGGTGAAAAGGCCCATCTGCTGTTGCAGGTGGGCGCTGAACGCCTCCACCAGCGCCGAAGCGGGACGGTGCAGCGGACGTATCAGGCTCACCGTAAAAGGCACCGCCACGCTGAAGCGCCGCACCACAACGCCGCTTGCGGCGTAATCCAGCGCGGTAAGCGGATTCACTACCGAGATGCCCACCCCTGCGCGCACCATCGCACAGACGGATGCCGCGCTGTGCGTTTCCAGCACCATCCGCCGTTTCACTTCATGCTCCTGAAACAGCGAGTCGAGCAGCTGGCGATAACTGTCGGTGCGCGAAAGGCTAATGTAGTTTTCTCCTTCGAAATCCTGCGGCGTCAGCACCGTTTTTTTCGCAAGCCGGTGACGGGCGGGCAGCACGCACACTTCGTTTAAGGTCAGCAGCGTCAGGCGTTCCGTGCCTGCGGGGGTGGCGATGTTTTCCGTCAGTCCCAGATCGTGCCGCTGTGCGGAAAGCCATTCTTCGAGCAAAGGCGACTCCTGTGGGACGATATTCAGGCTGACGTCCGGGTAGCGCGTGAGAAAAGGGTTCAGCAGCAGCGGCAGAAAAGATTGCGAAAAAACCGGCAGGCAGGCAATGGAGAGTTCGCCCTGGCGAAATTCGCGCAGGCTTTCGGCGGCGCTGACTATGCGGTCCAGGCCATACCAGGAGCGCTGAACCTCTTCAAACAGCCGCAGCCCCTGTACGGTCGGGTGCAACCTGCCGCGGCTGCGGGTAAAAAGCTCAAGGCCAATCAGCTTTTCAAAACGCGCCAGCTCCCGGCTGACGGTAGGCTGTGAAGTATGCAGCAGCCCGGCCGCTTCGGTCAGATTGCCGGCGGTCATCACCGCATGAAAAATTTCGATATGACGCAACGTAACGCCAGGCATGCTGGTTTCCTTTTATTCATCAGCCAGACCCGCCGCCTGCTGTTATGCCAGGAAAACCGCGAGGTCATTTATCTCTTTTCACAGCATTTCCCCAGGCGAGG
This sequence comes from Franconibacter helveticus LMG 23732, assembly GCF_000463115.2. GTDB lineage: Bacteria > Pseudomonadota > Gammaproteobacteria > Enterobacterales > Enterobacteriaceae > Franconibacter > Franconibacter helveticus. The sequence continues at coordinate 175,552 of NZ_AWFX01000024.1, forward strand.
AAAAGGACGAGGCGCAAACGCGCTTAACTATATCAGTTTTGCATAGACTCCCGAGAAAACGATATTTTTTCTTCACTTCCCGTTATGGCGTAATGAGGAAAAGCGAATAAGGAGCCAGCTATGCCACGTCCGTTAGACAACACCGAAACCGCACTCAATGCCGCCAACCTCAGCCGCCTGCCCGCACAGTTTGGCTGCCCGGTCTGGGCCTATGACGCGCAGATTATCCGTGAGCGCATTGCGCAGTTGCAGCAGTTCGACGTGGTGCGTTTTGCCCAGAAGGCGTGCTCTAACATTCATATCCTCCGCCTGATGCGCGAGCAGGGCGTGAAGGTTGATTCCGTCTCGCTCGGCGAGATCGAACGCGCGCTGGCGGCGGGTTACGATCCGCAGAACAACCCGGATGACGTGGTTTTTACCGCCGATGTGATTGATGAGGCGACCCTGGCGCGCGTAAGCGAACTGCGCGTTCCGGTGAATGCCGGTTCAGTGGATATGCTGGAGCAACTTGGCGCGGTGTCGCCGGGGCATCGCGTCTGGCTGCGCGTGAACCCGGGTTTCGGCCACGGTCACAGTCAGAAAACCAACACCGGCGGCGAAAACAGCAAGCACGGCATCTGGCACAGCGATCTGCCGCAGGCGCTGGCCGTTATGCAGCGCCATCAGTTGACGCTGGTGGGCATCCATATGCACATCGGCTCCGGCGTGGATTACGGCCACCTCGAACAGGTCTGCGGGGCGATGGTGCGTCAGGTTGTGGAGTTCGGCCAGGATCTGGAGGCTATCTCCGCAGGCGGTGGTCTCTCCATTCCTTATCGCTATGGTGAAGAAGCTATCGACACCGATCACTATTTTGGCCTGTGGAATGCGGCGCGGGAAAAAATCGCCGACCATCTCGGCCATCCGGTGAAGCTTGAGATCGAACCCGGGCGTTTCCTGGTTGCGGAATCTGGCGTGCTGGTGGCGCAGGTGCGTAGCGTGAAGCAGATGGGATCCCGCCATTTTGTGTTGATCGACGCGGGCTTTAACGATCTGATGCGGCCTTCTATGTACGGCAGCTATCATCATATTTCAGCGCTGGCGGCAGACGGGCGCGATCTCAGCAACAGCCCGCTTATCGATACCGTTGTCGCCGGGCCGCTGTGCGAATCGGGCGATGTCTTTACCCAGCAGGAGGGGGGCAAGGTGGAAACCCGCGCGCTGGCGCAGGTCAAGCCTGGCGATTATCTGGTGCTTCACGATACCGGCGCGTACGGAGCCTCGATGTCGTCCAACTACAACAGCCGTCCGCTGCTGCCGGAAGTGCTGTTTGATAATGGCGAGCCGCGGCTGATTCGCCGTCGTCAGACTATCGAAGAGCTGCTGGCGCTCGAATTACTCTGAACCCTGCGGGCCGTCATAGTACGGCCCTTTCGTTACCGAATCGCGCAGCACCAGTTTGCCGGTAAAAGGCGGAATAGGCTCCAGCGGCTCGTCATTGGCGAGCCGGATAGCCTGGTCGATGGCGGTGGTGATCATGTTGTCGATAGGCAAATAGACGGTGGAAAGCCCCGGCTCCAGCCACGCGGCGCTGGGCGCGTCGTCAAAGCCGAACAGCGAAATATCGTCCGGAATGCGAAGCCCCGCCTGGTGCAGCGCCTTCGAGGCGCCGAGCGCCATATCGTCATTGCCTGCGAACAGTGCGGTAAACGTTGCGCCGCTCTGGAGCAATTCCTGACAAAGCGAATAGCCGCTCTGCATTTTTGAATCGCCGTATCTCACCCGCCGCTCGTCCCACGCGATGGCGTGTTTTTCCAGCGCTTTACGGTAACCCGCCAGCCGCGCTTTGCCCGTTGGCGTGTTGATCGGCACCGTAATGCAGCCAATCTCCCGGTGGCCTTGCTGAATGAGGTAATCCACCGCCTGAAACGCGGCGTCCTGCTGTTCGAAGAACACGCAGCGCTCGCGCGCCTGGCTAACGTCGCGGTTAATCACCACCAGCGGCACGCCAATGGCGTCAATCAGCGACATTATCTCTTTTTCGCTCATATGGCGGGTATAAAGCACGATGGCGTCGCACTGGCGGTCGGCCAGCATCTGCACCGCTTCAAGCTCGCGGGCGGGCGTGTCGTGCCCGTCGGTGACAATAAGCTGCTTGCCGTGGGTTTCCGTCTGGCGCGACGCCTGTTGCAGCAGGCGGCCAAAGTAAAAACCGTCGAAAGTGGAGAGCACAAGGCCAATGCTGTTGCTGGTGCGGTGAGCAAGCGATCGGGCGAGAAAATTAGGCCGGTAGCCCAGCTCTTCCATCGCCCGGAACACCTGTTTACGGGTGCTCTCCTTCACCTGCCCGGTGCCGTTCAGCACGCGCGAGACGGTGGCCTTCGAAACGCCCGCACGCAATGAAACATCCAGCATCGTTGCCATTCATTACTCTCCTGTCGCTTATTGCTGTGCAGTTTATCACAGCGCGCCGTTTGTTGAGCGGGGCGGGGCGAGCTTACGCCAATAGCTCCGGCGCGATCACGCTTTCAGGCGGTAATTTTAACCACAGGTAAATACCCTGCTAAAGAAAAGGGAATGTGGTATGCCAAATTCCCTGTGAACCGCCGTTGCGGAATACCAATCATCGGTAGTGCGAGATCGGTCACAGATAATTACCGCGGCGGAATCTATGTTTTGGCATACCAAAAAACGGAAGTTCGCGGTCTCCGTCCACCATAACAATAACCCCTAACTGAGGTCATACCCTATGGCACTACAGGAAAAGCTGATTGACTCGCTGGGCAGTTTCGCCACGAAATTCAACAGCTACCGCTACATTATGGCGATCAAGGCATCGTTTATTACCCTGATGCCGGTGATTATCGTCGGCGCGTTTTCCGTTCTGATTTCCAATATGGTGCTGGATCCGAAAAACGGTCTGGCCAGCTTCCAGGCGCTCTCTTTTCTCGCCGCGCTCAAGCCCATTACCAGCGCCATTAACTACGCGACGCTCAATTTTTTAAATATCGGCGCGGTCTTTCTGATTGGTATTGAGCTTGGCCGGATTAACGGCATTAAAACGCTCTTTCCCGGTCTGCTGGCGGTGATCTGCTTTATCTGCGTCACCCCCACCACGCTTGAGATGATGATCGACGGGCAGATGCATGTGGTGAAGGATGTGCTGGCGCGCCAGTTCTCCGATACCCGCAGCCTGTTCCTCGGCATGTTTATCGCCATTCTTTCCGTTGAGATCTACTGCTGGCTGGAAAGCCGTCCGGGTTTGCGCATCAAAATGCCGGATACCGTGCCGCCTAACGTCTCCGCCTCTTTTTCCGCGCTGATCCCGGCCATTATCACCACCACGGTTATCGCGACCTTCGGCTTTGTCTTCCATCAGTTAACCGGCATGTACCTTTACGATGCGGTTTACCAGGTGGTGCAGCAACCGCTGGAGCGCGTGGTGCAAAGCCTGCCTGGGATCCTGCTGCTGATGTTTGTGGCGCAACTTTTCTGGGTTATCGGCATTCACGGCAACCAGATGATTAAGCCTATCCGCGAGCCGCTGCTGCTTGGCGCGATAACCGTCAACATGAGCGCCTTCGAGCAGGGCAAAGAGGTGCCGAATATCATCACCATGCCGTTCTGGGATGTTTATATGAGCATCGGCGGTTCGGGCCTCACCATTGGTCTGCTGATTGCGGTGATGATCGCCACTAAACGCAAAGAGATGAAAGAGATAGCCAAACTCTCTTTCGGGCCGGGCATCTTTAACATCAACGAGCCGGTGATATTTGGTATGCCGATCATGCTCAACCCGATCCTGGCCATTCCTTTCATCATCACCCCGCTGGTGACCGGCACGATTGGCTATTTCGCCACTGTGATGGGCTTTGCCGGCAAAGCGGTGGTCATGGTGCCCTGGACTACGCCGCCGCTGATCAACGCCTGGCTTTCCACCGCCGGCTCTATGGGCGCCGTAGTAACGCAGCTGGTCTGTATCCTGGTTTCAATCCTGATTTATCTGCCGTTTGTGAAAGTGGCTTCCCGTCGCGCCGAGCAGGCGCAGTTGCAGGCCGCCAACCCGGAAATGGCCAAAAACGCGTGAGGACAGCATGAGTCAAAAAAGCATTACTATTCCGCAGGACTTTATTCTGGGCGCGGCCTCGTCCGCCTGGCAGACCGAAGGCTGGAGCGGCAAGAAAGAAGGCCAGGATTCCTATATGGATATATGGTACAAAAACGACCGCCACGTCTGGCACGACGGCTACGGCCCGGCTGTCGCCACCGATCTCTATAACCGCTACCGGGAAGAGGTGGCGCTGATGAAGCAGGCGGGGCTGACGCACTACCGCACCTCCATCAACTGGTCGCGCTTTTTTACCGATTATGAAAACGGCGTGGTGGACGAAGAGTACGCCCGCTATTACGACAATTTTATCGATGAGATCGTGGCGGCTGGCATTGAGCCGATGATCTGTCTTGAGCATTACGAACTGCCCGCTTATCTGTTTGAAAATTATGGCGGCTGGGCGTCAAAGAAAGTAGTAGAGCTGTTTGTGCTTTATGCCGAAAAGGTCTTTGAACGCTACCACCAGAAAGTGTCGCGCTGGTTTACCTTCAACGAACCTGTTGTAGTGCAAACGCGCGTTTATCTGGACGCGCTGCGCTGGCCTTATGAGCAGAACACCTCCACCTGGATGCAGTGGAACCACCATAAAAACCTCGCCACGGCCAAAGTGGTGAAACTGTTTCGCGAAAAAGGCTACAAGGGCAGCGTGGGGGCTATCCTGAACCCGGAAGTCACCTACCCGCGCTCCAGCGCGCCGCATGACGTAAAAGCGGCGGAAATCTACGATCTCTTCTATAACCGCGTGTTCCTCGACCCGATGGTCAAGGGCAGCTATCCGCAGGCGCTGGTGGCGCTGCTGGAGCAGCACGGCGTGCAATGGGATTACACCGCTGACGAGCTGGCGCTCATTCGCGATAACACCGTCGATGAGCTTGGCATCAATCTCTATTACCCGCATCGGGTGAAAGCGCCGTCGCGCGCCTGGAACCCGCAAACGCCGTTTCACCCGGCCTATTACTACGAAGCGTTCGAACTGCCGGGCCGGCGTATGAATAAATCCCGTGGCTGGGAAATCTATCCGCGCATCATTTTCGATATGGCGATGCGCATTAAAAACGATTACCGCAACATTCCCTGGTTTATCGCCGAAAGCGGCATGGGCATTGAGAACGAAGGGCAGTTCCGCGACGCCGAAGGGGTGATTCAGGATGACTACCGCATCGGTTTTATCAGCGAGCATCTTTACCAGACGCTGCTTGCCCGCGAAGCGGGAGCAAACTGCCAGGGCTACATGCTCTGGGCCTTTACCGACAACGTTTCGCCAATGAATGCGTTCAAAAACCGCTACGGGCTGATTGAAATCGACCTGCAAAACAACCGGGCGCGGCGCGCGAAGAAATCAGCCAGCTGGTACAAAGCGCTTCGCGAAACCCGCACCCTTAACCTGAATATTGATGACGAGTGGAAATAAGGAGCGATCATGAAACGTATCGTATTGTGCTGTTCAGCAGGCATGTCCACCTCGCTTGTGGTGACGAAAATGGAGAAGGCGGCGGCGGAGCGGGGGCTTGAATACCACATTTACGCCATCCCGGAACAAAACCTGCGCGATGAACTGCAAAGCCACGGCGCAGAAATTCAGGCGGTATTGCTGGGGCCGCAGGTGCGCTTCAAGCTTGCCGAGAACAAAAAGCTGACCGATGAACACCACATCCCTATCGATGTTATCGATACGATGGCTTATGGCACCTTAAACGGCGCGAAAGTTCTCGATCAGGCGCTGAGTCTGGTAATCTAGTGCGCGTTTTTTCCGCTTTTCAGGCGGAAAAGCTTCTCAGGCTCAATTCAGTACACAGGTGATATCGTGGATAAGGTGGCTGTTCCGCCCGAAAAAAAGCAGTACCAGGAGATTGGTGAGGACCTCAGGGAGCAGATAATCCAGGGCCACTATCCTGTCGGTTCGCGGCTGCCACCAGAGCGAAATATCGCAGAGAAATATGGCGTTAGCCGCACCATTGTGCGCGAGGCGCTGTTAATGCTGGAGTTGCAGGGCACGGTGGATATCCGCCAGGGCTCCGGCGTCTACGTGATGCGCATCCCCACCGAAAACGAGACTGAGGAAGAGCGCTTTTTTAACAGCGATATCGGGCCGTTTGAGATGCTTCAGGCGCGCCAGTTGCTGGAGAGCAATATCGCCGCGTTTGCGGCGAAAATGGCTACCAAAGCCGATATCGATAACCTTAAGCGCATTCTGGAGCAGGAACAGCGCGCCATCGCCATGAACGACAGCAGCCAGGATAACTATAAGCTGTTTCACCTGGTGCTGGCGGGCGCTTCGCAAAACCAGATGTTGCTCGCTACGGTCGAGAGCATCTGGCGTCATATGGACAGCAGCCCGCTCTGGCAACAGCTGCACGCCCATATTGAAAGCCGCAGCTACCGGTTGAAGTGGCTTGGCGAACACCAGACTATTCTTGCCGCCCTGCGCCGCCGCGATGTCATGGGCGCCTGGCAGGCGATGTGGCAGCATCTTGAAAACACCAAAAACAGCCTGCTGGAGCTGTCGGATGCCGATGCGCCCGATTTCGACGGCTACCTGTTTGAATCCGTACCCATTTTTCAGGGCAAAATGCAGTGATTATCCAGCCGCTTTATGAAGCCCCGCAGCATGCGGAGCGCGTTACCGACTGGCTCTGGCAGGCGTTCGGCCCCGCCCAGCCGCGCGACTTTTTCGCCAGTATCGTCGACCACAGCCAGAAGCCAGGCGCGCTGCCGCTGACCTTTATCGCCGTCGAAGGGGAAACCTTGCTGGGAACCGTTGGGCTGTGGCGCTGCGATTTAATCAGCCGCCAGGATCTCTTTCCATGGCTCGCCGCGCTTTATATTGATGAATCGCAGCGCGGCAAGGGGCTTGGCGGAATGTTGCAGGAAACGGTTATTGGTTATGCCCGCCAGTTAGGCTTTGGCGAGCTTTATCTTTATTCCGCCTGCAAAGACTATTATGAACGCTCCGGCTGGCAGTATATCGGCGACGGGCTGGAGTACCCCGATAAGTCTGTTCATCTTTATCGCTACGGGCTTTGATTCTCCGGCGGCGCGCCGACCGAGTGGCGCCTTACCAGCGTTGGGCTGAAGAGGTGGGTGACTTCCGGCGGCGTGCGGTTATCGGCCAGCGCCAGCGCCAGTTCCGCCGCCTGGGTCGCCATTGTCACTATCGGATAGCGGATAGTAGTAAGCCTTGGCCGCACGTAGCGTGAAACCAGCACATCATCAAAGCCAATAAGCGATATCTCTTTCGGCACGTCTACGCCGTTGTCGTTTAACACGCCCATTGCGCCCGCGGCCATTGAGTCGTTATAGCAGGCCACGGCGGTAAACTGTTTACCTCGTCCCAGCAGTTCGGTCATCGCCTGCTCGCCGCCGCTCTCGTCCGGCTCGCCAAAACTCACCAGCCTTTCATTGCAGGGCAAACCATGCTCCTTCAGCGCGTCGTAATAGCCTTGCAGCCTGTCTTCAGCGTCGGAGATCGCATGGTTTGAACAGAGATAGCCGATACGGGTATGGCCTTGCTGAATAAGATGGCGCGTGGCAAGCCAGGCGCCGTACCGGTCGTCGAGCGCCACGCAGCGGCGCTCAAAGCCAGGCAGGATGCGGTTAATCAACACCATACCTGGAATTTGCTTCATCAGCGGGGCGAGTTCTTCATCCGGGATCATCTTGGCGTGCACAACCAGCGCGGCGCAGCGGTGGCGAATAAGCTGTTCTATTGCCTGCCGCTCTTTGAGTTCGTTGTGATAACCGTTGCCGATAAGCAGAAAATTGTTGGTGTTATAGGCGACCTGTTCCACCGCTTTCGCCATCGCGCCGAAAAAAGGGTCGGAGACGTCGCTGACCACAAGGCCTACCGTTTCGGTATTTTGCTGGGCAAGCGCGCGGGCGTTGGCGTTGGGGTGATAATTGAGCGTTTCCATCGCTTCTGTCACCGCCTGACGCGATGCGTCGCTGGCTTTAGGGGAATCGTTAATGACGCGAGACACGGTGGCGACAGAGACTCCCGCAAGCCGCGCAACATCCTTAATAGTCGCCATAAAACACCTTCTGCATGGGTAAACGTTTACACACCGTTAAGTGTTACGGAAAAGGCGCATCACTTCAAGCAAGTGCCCTTAAACATGCCTGTATTTTGTGGGCGGTATCCAAAAGCTGAGTGTAATCGTTACATGGCACGCCGTTTTGTCATGTGTAACTGAAAAACGGGCAATAATGTCAAACAAAACCTTTGGTTACACTTTGCGATGCGCTGTTGCGATTGCCGTGTAGCGGCGGGTAAACCGCTGCTGCTAGATTTGAGATCCCAGAGGTATTGATAGGTGGAGTCAGTTAACTGCTGACCACAAGCATTACACCAACCTGCGCGGATGCGCAGGTTTTTTTTTGCCTGCGGTTTTGCGACTTTGCGATTCGGGCGATGCCCAAGTGAACATAACCAGAAGTATTGCCAGGTGGAGTCAGTTAACTTCTGACCACAAGCATTACACCCGGCCTTCGCGGATGCGCAGGTTTTTTTTTGCCTGCGATTTTGCGATTCGGGCGATGCCCGGGTGAAGATAACCAGAAGTATTGCCAGGTGGAGTCAGTTAACTGCTGACCACAAGCATTACACCAGGCCTTCGCGGATGCGCAGGTTTTTTTTGCCTGCGATTTTGCGATCTTGCGATTCAGGCGATGCCCGGGTGAAGATAACCAGAAGTATTGCCAGGTGGAGCCAGTTAACTGCTGACCACAAGCATTACACCATGCCTTCGCGGATGCGCAGATTTTTTTTGCCTGCGATTCAGGGCGATGCCAGGGTGAAGATAACCACAAGCATGACACCAGGCCTTCGCGGATGCGCAGGTTTTCTGCTTCTCCTACCAAACCCCCTATTTTTGCATTCTGAATCTTTCTTCCAGATCCGGACGTCGCGCCCCCTGTGTGTTCTTCAGCTGTCGCTCACGCTCGACAACTCGTGTAATCTGCCGCGACTATACTTCATCGTTGATAACTGAAGACAAAGGGAGTTGAGATGCTTCTTGGATTTTTCCGCAGCCTCTTTCGCATACTGTTCCGCGTACAGCTTCACGGCGACATTCGGGCATTGAGCCAGCCGCGCGTGCTGATTACGCCGAACCACGTCTCTTTTATGGACGGGGTGCTGCTCGCGCTTTTCTTACCGGTGCGCCCGGTGTTTGCGGTCTATACCTCTATCAGCAACCAGTGGTATATGCGCGCCCTGACGTCGTTTATCGATTTTGTGCCGCTGGATCCGACAAAACCGATGTCTGTTAAGCAGCTGGTGCGGTTAATCGGCCAGGGCAGGCCGGTCGTGATTTTCCCGGAAGGGCGTATCTCGGTCAGCGGCTCGCTGATGAAAATTTATGACGGCGCGGGCTTCGTCGCCGCGAAATCAGGCGCGACAGTGGTGCCGATGCGTATCGAAGGCGCGGAGCTTACCTTTACCAGCCGTCTGAAAGGGCTGGTGAAGCGCCGCCTCTTCCCGGCAATCGATCTGCATATCCTGCCGCCGACGACCATTCCGATGCCGGATGCGCCGCGCGCCCGCGACCGCCGTCGTCTGGCGGGCGAAATGCTGCACCAGATCATGATGGAAGCGCGAATGGCGGTGCGCCCGCGCGAAACGCTGTTTGAAGCGCTGCTTTCGGCGGCGCATCGCTACGGCGAGGGCAAAAATTGCGTCGAAGATATTAACTTCAAGCCAGACACTTACCGCAGCCTGCTCAAGAAAACGCTTTTTGTCGGCCGGATTCTGGATAAGTACAGCAAGCCTGGCGAAACCATCGGCCTGATGCTGCCGAATGCCGGCATCAGCGCCGCCGTGATTTTCGGCGCCTCTATGCGCGCCCGCATTCCGGCAATGATGAACTACACCGCCGGGGTGAAAGGGCTGAACAGCGCCATTACGGCTGCGCAGATCAACACCATTTTTACCTCCCGCCAGTTTATTGAAAAAGGCAAGCTCGGCCATTTGATCGAGCAGATCGACTCGGTTCGCTGGGTATTCCTGGAAGATCTGCGCGGTGAAATCACCACCGCCGATAAACTCTGGATTTTCGGCCACCTGCTGGCGCCGCGTCTGGCGCAAGTGGCGCAGCAGCCGGAAGACGCCGCGATGGTGCTTTTCACGTCCGGCTCGGAAGGCAACCCGAAAGGGGTGGTGCACAGCCATAAAAGTTTGCTGGCGAACGTTGAGCAAATCCGCACTATTGCCGACTTCACCGCGCGCGACCGCTTTATGTCGGCGCTGCCTCTGTTTCACTCTTTTGGTTTAACGGTAGGGCTGTTCACGCCGCTCTTAACCGGTGCGGAAGTCTTTCTCTACCCCAGCCCCCTTCATTACCGCGTTGTGCCTGAACTGGTTTATGACCGCAACTGCACCGTGCTGTTCGGCACGTCCACTTTCCTTGGTCACTATGCCCGCTTTGCGCATCCGTACGACTTCTACCGCGTGCGCTATGTAGTGGCTGGCGCGGAGAAATTGCAGGAGAGCACAAAGCAAATCTGGCAGGACAAATTCGGCCTGCGCATTCTGGAAGGTTACGGCGTGACCGAATGCGCGCCGGTGGTGTCCATCAACGTGCCGATGGCGGCGAAGCCTGGCACCGTGGGCCGCATTTTGCCGGCTATGGACGCGCGTTTACTGGCAGTGCCGGGCATTGAGCAAGGCGGACGTCTGCAACTGAAAGGCCCGAACGTGATGAAAGGCTACCTGCGCGTGGAAAAACCGGGTGTGCTGGAGGAGCCGACGGCGGAAAACGCCAGCGGTGAAAGCGAGAAAGGCTGGTACGACACCGGTGATATCGTCACCTTCGACGAACAGGGCTATGTGGTGATTCAGGGACGCGCCAAACGCTTCGCGAAGATCGCTGGCGAAATGGTTTCGCTTGAGATGGTGGAACAGCTGGCGCTGGCGGTGTCGCCGGAAAAAATGCACGCCACCGCTATCAAGAGCGATGCCGCTAAAGGCGAGGCGCTGGTGCTGTTTACAACCGACAGCGAACTCACGCGCGAAACACTCCAGCAGCAGGCACGGGCGCACGGCGTGCCGGAGCTGGCGGTGCCGCGCGATATTCGTTACCTCAAGCAACTGCCGGTGCTGGGCAGCGGCAAGCCCGATTTCGTCACCCTGAAATCAATGGTCGACCAGGAAGAACAGACGCATGCATGACGCCCAACTTTCTCCGTCGCTCTTTTCCCGCGGCATGCTGGCGGTTATCGCCGCGCAATTTTTATCCGCCTTTGGCGATAACGCGCTGCTTTTCGCCACGCTCGCCGTGCTGAAAGCGCAGGTCTATCCGGACTGGAGCCAGCCGGTGCTACAAATGGTGTTCGTCGCCGCCTATATTCTTTTCGCGCCGTTTGTCGGCCAGGTGGCCGACAGCTTCGCCAAGGGACGCGTCATGATGGTGGCGAACAGCCTGAAACTTATTGGCGCGGCAGCCATCGGCTTCGGCTTTAACCCCTTTATTGGCTATACGCTGGTGGGGATTGGCGCGGCGGCTTATTCGCCTGCCAAATACGGCATTCTCGGCGAACTGACTACCGGCGACCGGTTAGTAAAAGCCAACGGCCTGATGGAGTCATCCACCATTGCCGCAATCCTTGTCGGCTCGGTGGCGGGCGGCGTGCTGGCAGACTGGCATATCGGCGCAGCGCTTGCGGTGTGTGCGCTGGTTTACGCAGGGGCGGTAGTCGCCAACCTGTTTATTCCCAAACTGGCGCCGGCGCGTCCGGGGCAATCCTGGCATTTTGCGCTGATGACCCGCAGCTTCTTTAACGCCTGCCGGGTGCTATGGAAAAACGATGAAACGCGTTTTTCGCTGGTCGGCACCAGCCTGTTCTGGGGCGCTGGCGTTACGCTGCGCTTTCTGCTGGTGCTGTGGGTGCCGGTCGCGCTTGGCATTACCGATAACGCGACGCCCACCTACCTTAATGCGATGGTGGCGATTGGCATTGTGCTTGGCGCAGGCGCGGCGGCGAAACTGGTTACCCTGGAAACCGTCGCGCGCTGCATGCCGGCAGGGATCCTGATCGGCCTCGCGGTTATCGCGTTCGCGCTCCAGCAGGCGTTGTTGCCCGCTTATCTGCTGCTGATGCTGATTGGTATTTTCGGCGGCTTTTTCGTGGTGCCGCTTAATGCTCTGTTGCAGGAACGCGGCAAGCGCTCAGTGGGAGCGGGCAATGCGATAGCGGTGCAAAATCTTGGCGAGAACACGGCCATGCTGCTGATGCTGGGCCTTTACTCTCTGGCGGTAAAAGCTGGCGCGCCGGTGGTGGGCATTGGCGTCGGCTTCGGCGCTATCTTCGCGCTGGCTATTGCTGGCCTCTGGATCTGGCGGCGTAAGCAATAAAAAAAGACCCGCTTCGGCGGGTCTTTTTGTCTTAAGAGCAAGGGCTTTTGCAGGGCGGTTAAGCGCCGCGCTTACGGCGCCGGGTAGGTATATACCTGATGCACCGCTTCCAGCTCCGCCAGCACCTCTTCGCTCAATTCCAGATGCAGGCTTTCCACATTGGTTTTCAGCTGTTCAAGCGAGGTGGCGCCAAGCAGCGTGCTGGCGACAAAAGGCTGACGGCGAACGAAGGCCAGCGCCATCTGCGCCGGGTCAAGCCCGTGGCGCCTGGCGATCTCCACATAGGCTGCCACCGCTTTTTGCGACTGTTCACCGCTGTAGCGCGTAAAGCGGCTAAACAGCGTATTGCGCGCGCCCGCAGGCTTCGCGCCATTAAGATATTTGCCGGTGAGCGTGCCGAAGGCGAGACAGGAATACGCGAGCAGTTCAACGCCTTCAAACTGGCTCACTTCCGCCAGGCCCACTTCAAAGCTGCGGTTGAGCAGGCTATAGGGGTTCTGGATCGTCACGATTCGCGGCAGATCGTGCTTTTCCGCCAGATGCAGGTAGCGCATTACGCCCCAGGCGGTTTCATTGGAAACGCCGATATAGCGGATCTTCCCGGCGCGCTGGTACTCGGTTAACGCTTCCAGCGTTTCCAGGATCGTTACGGCAGGCGCGCTCTCTGTCCAGCTGTAACCCAGCTTGCCAAAGCAGTTAGTGGCGCGCTGCGGCCAGTGCACCTGATAAAGGTCAAGATAGTCGGTTTGCAGGCGCTTAAGGCTTTCATCCAGCGCGACACGGATATTTTTACGGTCCAGCGCCTGGTTCTGACGAATGCCGCTGTCGTTGTTCCGACTCGGACCGCTGACTTTAGACGCGATAATCAGCTTTTCGCGATTGCCGCGCTTTTTTAGCCAGTTGCCGACGTAGGTTTCGGTCAGGCCCTGGGTTTCGGGGCGCGGCGGGACCGGGTACATTTCCGCCACGTCGATGAGGTTGATTCCCTGGCTTACCGCGTAGTCAAGCTGCTCATGCGCCTCGGCTTCGCTGTTTTGCTCACCAAAGGTCATGGTGCCCAGTCCCAGTGTGCTTATCTCAAGTGAGCTATGAGGGATACGGTGATAATGCATAGCCGGCTTCCTTATTCTTCAGACTGCGTCAGGCACTTCCCGACAAAGGAATATAAACATGGCAGAGGGGGGACGAAAGGGGAAGAGGAGGCCGCACAAAAAACGAAAAGGCCAGTGAGTCAGCTGGCCTTTTATACTTTAACGTTCAATGATTTGTGAAATCTGATCGCGGTTGATTTGCTGTTCATTGCCCTGCGGATCGCGGTAGCTTACCAGGCCCGTATCATCGTCAACTTCCGGTTTGCCGTCGGTGAGGATCATACGCCCATCTTTTGTCGCCATAACATAGTCGCTGCTACAGCCGGAAACCGCAAAAGCCAGACCCACAGCGGAAATTACCACAGCCCATTTATTCATCGTTATTCGCCTCGTATGGATTGGGAATGATTAACTAACTCATTCTAGTAAAAACCAGCGAAGCGCGACAAAAAAGCAGCCAATTCTTAAAGAGAAATAAAAAACGCTCCCGAAGGAGCGCTTGAGTTTAAAGAGGATTTTTCTTGTTACGTATCAAATTGAGGCTTTCAACCGCAATGGAGAAAAACATGGCGAAATAGATATAGCCCTTAGGTACGTGAATATCGAAACTTTCCAGCATCAGCGTAAAGCCTACCAGGATCAAAAACGAAAGGGCCAGCATTTTCACCGAAGGATGGCGCTCGACAAATTCGCCAATCGGACGCGCCGCGAACATCATCACCCCTACGGCGATGACTACAGCCGCCATCATAATGAACAGGTGATCGGAGAGGCCAACTGCGGTAATAACCGAATCCAGGCTGAAGATAATATCGAGCAGCATTATCTGGAAAATCGCGCCGAAGAAAGAGTGGACGTTGGTTTTAAGCCCTTCTTCTTCGCCTTCGATAGATTCATGGATCTCTTTGCTCGCCTTCCAGATAAGGAACAGACCGCCGAGCAGCAAAATTAAATCGCGCGCGGAGATCTCCTGTCCCATCACGGTAAACAGCGGTTGGGTGAGTTTAATGACCCAGGCGATGGACGCCAGCAGCGCCAGACGCATGATCATGGCGCCGGCAAGGCCGAGTTTTCGGGCTTTGCCTTGCTGCGATTTAGGCAGTTTTGCGACAACCAGAGAGAGGAAAATAATATTATCGATCCCAAGCACTATCTCCAGCAGCGTCAGCGTACCGAGCGCCAGCCAGGCGTTGGGATCTGTTACCCATGCAAATAACATCTAAAAAGTCCTGCTTATAAAGAAAACGCTAATTATATGCATGTGGGTCGACCGGGCAAAAAATTTAATCTCTTTATAACAAAAAATGCCGCGCCAGCAGGGCGCCGGTAAAGTTTTTCTTCAGATAAAAGCCGCGCGGCAGCGTGAGAATGGTTTCGCCATGTGCGCCTATAGCTTCTGTAAGGGCTTTGCTGTTCGCCGCTTTAGGGCGAAGCTGCAACACTTCGCCATGGCGGGCGGTGATCCGCTCAACATTCCCGAGCACAATAAGATCCATTAACTCTTCCCAGTCCTGACGCAGTTGCGCCTCTTCATGCGGCGACGGGCTCCAGAGCAGCGGCGAGCCTACGCGTCGTTCGGCAAGAGGGATGGCGCGCTCGCCTTCCACCGGGATCCACAACACGCGCTTTAGTTTGTGGCGCACATGGCTGGTTTCCCACACCACGCCAGAATTGCCCGTTAGCGGCGCGACGCAGACAAACGTTGTTTCCAGCGGACGCCCCTGGCGGTCAATGGGGATGGTTTTCAACTCCACGCCAAGCGCGGCGAAATCCTGCTCAGGTTTGCTGCCCGCGCTGGCGCCCAACCACAACTCCAGCAAGACGCCAGTCCAACCCTTATCGCGCTTTAAATCCGGGGGAACAGGCAAACCAGCAAGCGAAGCAAGCTCGCCGAGCGTGCGGCCTGCCAGCACGCCTGCCTGCGCAAGCAGTTGAGCTTCATTTTCCGGCGGATGGCCTAAGGGGGTAGGTGACAACATAGCTTTTCCGTTAGGTTAAAAAATGAACAGTAAAAAAGGCGCTTGTGGACAGTGTAGGCCCGGCTGTGAGCAAATAACACAGATATTTGATTCAATTGATTTTTTAGCTAATACCGCAGCAGTTATTTTCAGCGTAAAGCCGGTTTTACCAATCTGGTCACTGACAATGAACAGGATCTTACACCATGTTATCCACAGAAAAATGGGATAACTGTGAAAAGTCGGGACTACTGGTTCGATTTACAGGCTTGACGAGACAAGTTTTTGCACTTTTTCGTCAGGTTGTGACTAACTTATTGGCACAATCTGTGGATAAAATCGGCTCTGGTCGATCTTTCATCACTCCTGGGATCAGATATGTGATGATCATCACGTTTCACTGCCAGGGAGACCGTTTTTTTATTTTAATACTATGAAAAATAAAGTTATATGTAAAATTACATATCCGGGCTGTACAGAATAGTCCTGGGTTTTCCCTGGGAAATCCGCTACTTCTGCACAATGATATCCACAGAAAAAGTGAATAAAAACCGCCTTGCTGGCGCAACGCTGTTTATAAGTCGTAGTGTTTTTGTGAATTATTCAATGTTTATTCCTTGACGGTGCGCTTAACAGAGTGGTTTACCGTCACAAAGGAGTATGAAACAATCGTTACTATCCAGGTTTATTTTGAGGTAGTCCGGTGATCGATGATGATGGCTACCGCCCGAATGTTGGTATCGTGATCTGTAATCGTCAGGGGCAGGTAATGTGGGCCAGGCGTTTTGGCCAACACTCCTGGCAGTTTCCGCAAGGTGGCATCAATCCTGGCGAATCGGCGGAACAGGCGATGTATCGCGAGCTTTTCGAAGAAGTCGGTTTACAACGAAAAGATGTCCGCATCCTCGCCACCACCCGCAACTGGTTGCGTTATAAATTACCAAAACGTTTGGTGCGTTGGGACACAAAGCCGGTTTGTATCGGCCAGAAGCAAAAATGGTTTCTTTTGCAGTTGGTGAGCAACGACACCGATATCAATATGCAGACCAGCAGCACACCGGAGTTTGATGGCTGGCGCTGGGTCAGTTACTGGTATCCGGTACGTCAGGTTGTCTCCTTTAAGCGCGATGTCTATCGTCGGGTGATGAAAGAGTTCGCAAGCGTAGTGATGCCCTTGCAGGAAGCGGCGCCGCCCACAAGAAGCGCTTCCCCTGCCTGGCGACGTAAAAGAGGTTAAGCCACGCAAATCATGCTCACCCGGTTGCGAGAAATAGTTGAGAAGGTGGCCAGCGCCCCGCGCCTTAGCGAGGCGCTGAACATCCTGGTGAATGACATCTGTCTTGCGATGGACACCGAGGTGTGCTCGGTTTATTTAGCCGATCACGACAGGCGCTGTTACTACCTGATGGCGACGCGCGGGTTGAAAAAACCGCGCGGCCGTACCGTTACGCTTGCATTTGATGAGGGGATCGTAGGTTTAGTCGGGCGACTGGCTGAGCCTATCAACCTTGCGGATGCCCAGAAGCACCCCAGCTTTAAATATATTCCTTCCGTTAAAGAAGAACGCTATCGCGCTTTTCTTGGCGTGCCTATTATTCAGCGTCGCCAGCTATTGGGCGTGCTGGTGGTGCAGCAGCGCGAGCTGCGCCAGTATGATGAAAGCGAAGAGTCTTTTCTCGTCACGCTCGCCACACAAATGGCGGCCATCCTTTCGCAATCTCAGCTTGCCGCGCTGTTTGGTCAGTATCGCCAGACGCGTATCCGGGCGCTGCCTGCTTCTCCGGGCGTCGCCATAGCGCAGGGATGGATGGACACCACGCTCCCTTTGATGGAGCAGGTTTACGAAGCGTCCACCCTTGATACCGCGCTTGAGCGAGAGCGCCTTACCGCGGCGCTGGAAGCAGCTTCGGGCGAATTTCGCCGCTACAGCAAACGGTTCGCCGTCGGCGCGCAAAAAGAGACGGCGGCTATCTTTGATCTCTACTCGCACCTGCTTTCCGACGCCCGTCTGCGCCGGGAGCTTTATAACGAAATCGATAAAGGCTCAGTGGCCGAGTGGGCGGTAAAAAAGGTTATTGAGAAATTCGCCGAGCAGTTTGCGGCGCTGACTGACGGCTACCTTAAAGAGCGCGCCGGCGATTTGCGCACCCTTGGCCAGCGTCTGCTGTTTCATCTTGATGACAACATTCAGGGGCCAAATACATGGCCTGAGCGTTTCGTGCTGGTCGCCGATGAGCTTTCCGCGACGACCCTGGCCGAACTGCCGCAGGACAGGCTGGTAGGCGTCGTGGTTCGCGACGGCGCAGCCAACTCCCATGCCGCCATCATGGTGCGCGCGCTGGGTATTCCCACCGTGATGGGCGCAGATATTCAGCCTTCGGTATTGCATCATCGAATGCTGGTGGTGGATGGCTACCGCGGCGAGTTGCTGGTCGATCCGGAACCGGTACTGTTGCAGGAATACCAGCGGCTGGTAACGGAAGAAAATGAGCTAAGCCGCCTTGCCGAAGGGGATGTCGAGCAGCCAGGCGAGCTGAAAAGCGGCGAGCGGGTGCAGGTCATGCTTAATGCGGGTCTCAGCCCGGAGCATGAGCAAAAGCTTGGCAGCCGTATCGACGGCATTGGTCTTTACCGCACTGAAATTCCCTTTATGCTGCAAAGCGGCTTTCCTTCCGAAGAAGAGCAGGTTGCGCAGTATCAGGGCATGTTGCAGATGTTTATCGATAAGCCCGTTACCCTGCGCACGCTGGATATCGGCGCGGATAAACAGCTTCCTTATATGCCTATAAGCGAAGAGAACCCCTGTCTTGGCTGGCGCGGCATTCGCATTACGCTTGATCAGCCCGAGATCTTTTTGATCCAGGTGCGCGCCATGCTGCGCGCTAACGCGGCGACGGGCAATCTCAGCATTTTGCTGCCGATGATCACCAGCATTGACGAGGTGGACGAAGCGCGCCGTCTGATTGACCGCGCCGGGCGTGAAGTGGAAGAGATGCTGGGCTACGCCATTCCCCGACCGCGCGTCGGCGTAATGGTGGAAGTTCCTTCTATGATCTTCATGCTGCCGCAACTGGCGAGCCGGGTCGATTTTATCTCGGTCGGCACTAACGATTTAACGCAATATTTGTTGGCGGTAGATCGCAACAATACCCGCGTGGCTAACCTCTACGACAGCCTTCACCCCGGCATGTTGCGGGCGCTCAATATTATTTCGATTGAGGCGCGGCGCAATAATATCGATCTCTGCCTGTGCGGGGAGATGGCAGGGGATCCGATGTGCGTTGCGCTGTTGGTAGGTATGGGGTTCCATCATTTGTCGATGAATGGTCGCTCCGTGGCGCGCGTTAAATATCTGCTGCGTCATATTACGCTTGAAGAAGCGCAAGCCCTGGCGCAACGCAGCCTGGAGGCGCAACTGGCGGCAGAAGTGCGCCATCAGGTGGCGGCGTTTATGGAACGGCGCGGCATGGGCGGCCTGATTCGCGGCGGCTTGTAACGGCTTTTACTCTTACACATCTTTTACAACTTACCGCCGTCTCCTGGCGGGCTTTATGCTATGATTCGGCTCTTTGGGAGCACCCGGAATAAGGTGCGCAGCATATTACCGCTGTCCACTTTCAGCGGAATAACAACGACTTGTGGTGACAGATGAAGAGTGGCTATCTGCATTTTCCCGATTTTGACCCGGTAATTTTTTCTATTGGGCCGATCTCGTTGCACTGGTACGGTTTGATGTACCTGGTAGGTTTTGTTTTTGCGATGTGGCTTGCCGTTCGTCGCGCTAATCGTCCCGGCAGCGGCTGGACGAAAAACGAAGTGGAAAATTTGCTGTATGCAGGTTTTCTGGGCGTGTTTCTCGGCGGCCGTATTGGTTATGTCCTCTTTTATAACCTGCCTCTGTTTCTTGAGGATCCGCTTTATCTGTTCCGGGTCTGGGACGGCGGCATGTCCTTCCACGGCGGCCTTATCGGCGTGATTGTGGTTATGATTGTCTTCGCGAAACGCACTAAGCGCAGTTTTTTCCAGGTGTCCGATTTTATCGCGCCGTTGATACCTTTTGGTCTGGGCGCCGGTCGCCTTGGCAACTTTATCAATGGCGAACTCTGGGGCCGCGTCGATCCGAATTTTTCGTTCGCGATGCTTTTCCCAAACTCCCGCGGCGAAGATATGGCGCTGTTGCCAGCGCACCCGGAGTGGCAATCGCTTTTTAACACCTATGGCGTGCTGCCGCGCCATCCTTCCCAGCTTTATGAGCTGGCGCTTGAAGGCATCGTGCTGTTTATCATTCTGAACCTCTTTATCCGTAAACCTCGCCCAACCGGCGCAGTTTCGGGGCTGTTCCTGATCGGTTACGGCGCGTTTCGTATCATCGTCGAATTCTTCCGCCAGCCAGACGCGCAGTTTACTGGCGCATGGGTGCAGTACATCAGCATGGGGCAGATCCTTTCTATTCCGATGATTATTGCCGGCATCGCTATGATGGTCTGGGCTTACCGTCGCCCGCAGCAGCAAATTTCGTGAGACGTAATGAAACAGTATCTTGAATTGATGAATAAGGTGCTCCATGAGGGCACCCCGAAAAACGACCGTACCGGCACCGGCACGCTCTCTATTTTTGGTCACCAGATGCGCTTTAACCTGCGCGAAGGGTTTCCGCTGGTGACGACCAAACGTTGCCATTTGCGCTCCATTATTCATGAGTTGCTGTGGTTCTTAAAAGGCGACACCAACATCGCTTACCTCCACGATAATAACGTCACCATCTGGGACGAGTGGGCGGATGAAAAGGGCGATTTAGGCCCCGTGTACGGCAAACAGTGGCGCGCCTGGGCTGCGCCTGATGGCCGCCATATCGACCAGCTCACCACCGTGTTAAACCAGTTGAAGAGCGATCCGGATTCTCGACGTATCATCGTTTCCGCATGGAACGTCGGCGAACTGGATAAAATGGCGCTGGCGCCTTGCCACGCTTTTTTCCAGTTCTACGTGGCGGATGGAAAACTGTCTTGCCAGCTTTACCAGCGCTCCTGCGATGTCTTCCTCGGTCTGCCGTTTAATATTGCAAGCTACGCTCTGCTGGTGCATATGATGGCGCAACAGTGTGACCTGGAGCCGGGCGATTTTGTCTGGACCGGCGGCGATACGCACCTTTACAGCAACCACCTGGAGCAAGCGCGTTTGCAGTTGACCCGCGAGCCGCGTCCGCTGCCGAAGCTTATTATCAAGCGCAAGCCGGCGTCGCTTTTCGACTACTGCTTCGATGACTTCGAAATAGAAGGTTACGACCCGCATCCCGCTATCAAAGCACCTGTCGCGATTTAAACAGGCTGCCATAACCGGCGCCGTTGCGCGCCGGTTTTTCTTCCCCTCGTTTCATTCTCCCGAGCTGTCTTCCAGTGTTCATGCAATAGCTTGCAAGCCGTAAAGTTTCTTACGAGATGACTTCAGAAACTGAAAAACGGCGCTCGTGGTTTTTTTGGCGACTGGCAGACTGCCGCAATGAACAGAAACGAGCAGGGCTATAGCCTGATTGAAATGATGTTAGTAATAACGATTGTCGCTATGGTGAGCGCGGGTGGGCTTTATGGCTGGCAACGCTGGCAGCAGCAACAGCGGCTCTGGCAAACGGCGTGTCAGCTCAGAGATTACCTTGAGCAGTTGCGTGAAGACGCTAACTGGCACAACCGCGACCACAAGCTCTGGTTGAAGCGGGAAGGGCAAACGTGGTGCACAGGCAGCGAAGCGGAACAGGAGAAAACCTGTAAGCCGGGCGACAAGCGGCAATTTTCGCCGCGCTGGAGCGAGGTGACTGTTGCGGAAATCACGCCAGACCTCGCCTTTTACGGCATGCGAAATACCGCATGGCCCGGCCATATTTTGCTGAGCAGCCCGGCGGGAGAGTGGCGCATTACTGTCTCCGTGTGGGGACGCATACGGCTCTGTCCGGCGGGGGGAAGCGCGTCATGCCAGTAAAAACAAAAGGTTTTTCTTTGCTGGAGACGCTGATTGCCTTAGCCATCAGCAGCGGATTGCTTCTTGGAGCGGTGCGAATGTTGCCCGCATTGCACTTTGGCGTCTTGCGCCAGACGCAACAGGCAGCCATGCAGGAAGAATTATGGCAACTCGCTTTTGCTGTGGGTAAGCAGCTACAGCGTGCAGGATATTGCTATGGCAGTTGTTCCGGTGAGCCGCTGAAAATCGCCTCGCAGGGGCAGTGCGTCATCATTCAATGGGATGCTAACAGCAATGGCAAATGGGAGGCTTTTTCAGCGGAGGCGGAGCAAACCGGTTACCGCTTGCGGGAGAAAAGCCTGGAAACACAGCGGGGCGCCACGCAGTGCGATGGCAAAGGGTGGGAGAAAATCACCGATCCGCAAAAAATGCGCGTTGATGCCTTCGCTGTAAAACAGCAGGCGCGCAGCGGCTTGCCGCCGCTGATGATTATCCGCCTGGCGGCTACGCCGCTTAGCTATGGCGGTTCGCAGGTCAATATTGAACATAGCGTTGTTGGATACAACTTATGACCAACAAACAAAAAGGCGTGTCGTCGCTTTCAGCGGTTTTGATGTTACTGCTGTTGGGGTCGCTTATGTTGGGCGGATTGCAACAACAACTCAACGCCCGGTATGTTTCGGTGGCAAGTGAGAGGCGGGCGCTGAAACAATTTTCTGCTGCTGTCTCTACTCTCGCGTGGGCTGAAAAGCAGCGCTGGACGCTAAGTTGGGAGTGGCAGTGCCAGGCATTTACCGCGTATAAGGGGCGCGCTTGCGTGAAGCAGACAGGAAAAGGCGAAGCCGTTGTGGCCGCGCAGGATACAGTGCATAGCGATGCGTTAATTCTCTGGCGCAGAGCTGAACCCGACACGGCGGGGATAAAATACCGCGCTCGCGGCTGGCTGGATTTTTGTCCACTGGAGGCTTCGCAATGTCAGCTTCCCGTCGCGCCATGAGCGAAGCGGGTTTTAGCCTGCCGGAAGTGCTTGTCGCTATGATGCTCTTTATGGTGGTTATCGTCTCGCTAAGCGGATTTTACCGGGCCCTGGCGATGGGGTTTCAGTCGCAGTGGCAGGCGCGCCAGCTGTGGCGTTTTGCGAGTCAGCAAGCAGAAATCGCACCGCCGGGGCTGCCGCAAGGATGGAAAGCGACGAGGGTGGAGACATCCTTGGTCGGATGTGTCAGCATTTCGGTTATTGTTACCAGCCCAACAGGCAGGCAAGGGCAATTAGCCCGTTTACACTGCCCGTCCGGTCTGTAGTCAGGAGATTTTATGTTACGGGTTTACCACTCCAACCGGCTGGATGTGCTGGAAGCGATCATGGAGTTTATCGTTGAACGCCAGCCGCTCGACGATCCTTTCGAGCCTGAAGTTGTGCTGGTGCAGAGCACCGGTATGGCCCAGTGGTTGCAGATGACCCTCGCACAGAAGTTTGGTATTGCCGCCAACATAACGTTTCCCCTGCCTGCCAGTTTTATCTGGGATATGTTTGTGCGCGTGCTGCACAATATTCCGGAAGAGAGCGCGTTTACTAAACAGAATATGAGCTGGAAGCTCATGACGCTGCTGCCGGGGATGCTGCCGCGTCCTGAGTTTGCGATGTTGCGTCATTACCTCAATGACGATGACGACAAGCGTAAGCTTTTTCAGCTCGCTTCACGTGTGGCGGATCTCTACGACCAGTATCTGGTCTACCGTCCGGAGTGGCTGACGCGCTGGGAGGCGGGGCAGGAGGTCGAAGGACTTGGCGATGCGCAACAGTGGCAGGCGCCGCTGTGGAAAGCGTTAGTGGAGCATACCGCGCAACTGGGACAGCCGCAGTGGCACCGCGCCAATCTTTATCAACGTTTTATCGAAAAGCTGGAAAACGCCACTGAACGCCCGGCTGGGCTGCCCGCCCGCGTTTTTATTTGCGGTATTTCGGCCTTGCCGCCGGTCTATTTGCAGGCGTTACAGGCGCTCGGCAGGCATATTGATGTTCACCTGTTGTTTACTAACCCCTGCCGCTACTACTGGGGCGATATTAAAGACCCGGCATTTCTGGCGCGTCTCATGAGCCGTCAGCGGCAGCGGCATGCGCAGGCGGGCACCTCGCCGCTGTTTAAAGACAACGAGACGGCTTTTTCGCTCTTTAATGAAGAGGGCGAGCAGGAAGTCGGCAATCCGCTGCTTGCTTCATGGGGCAAGCTTGGACGCGACTATTCTTACCTGCTCTCAGGGCTTGAGCACTTTGAAGAACTCGACGTTTTCGTCGATGTCGAGCCTGATAATTTGCTGCACAGCCTGCAATATGACTTGCTGGAGCTGCGCAACAACGCGCTGGCAGGCGTTACGCTGGAAGAGTTTGAGCGAAGCGAAAATAAAAGGCCGCTGGATCCTGACGATCGCAGTGTGGCTGTGCATGTTTGCCATAGTCCGCAACGTGAAGTGGAAGTATTGCATGACCAGCTGTTGCGCATGCTGGAGGCTGACCCGGAACTCACGCCTCGCGATATCATCGTCATGGTGGCGGACATCGACAGCTACAGCCCTTTTATTCAGGCCGTTTTCGGTAGCGCCAGTAACGAACGCTGGCTGCCCTGGGCGATTTCCGATCGTAAAGCGCGGCAGGCGCATCCGGCGCTAGAAGCTTTTATCACTTTGCTTTCCCTGCCGGACAGCCGTTTCGTCTCGGAAGATGTATTAGCTTTGCTGGAGGTGCCTGCGCTTGCCGCCCGCTTCTCCATCAATGAAGAAGGCCTGCTTTACCTGCGCCAGTGGGTCAATGAATCAGGCGTACGCTGGGGCATTGATGACGACAACGTGCGTGAACTGGCTTTGCCTGCGACAGGCCAGCATACCTGGCAGTTCGGCTTGACGCGTATGCTGTTGGGTTACGCCATGGAAAGCCATGTCGGCGAATGGCAGGAGGTATTGCCCTACGATGAGTCCAGCGGGCTGATAGCCGAACTGGTAGGGCACCTTGCCGAGTTGTTGATGCAGCTTAACCTTTGGCGTAAAGGGCTTTCTCAGCCGAGACCGCTGGCGGAATGGCTGCCTGTTTGCCGGGATATGCTGGAAAGCTTCTTCGAGCCGGATGAAGAGACCGAGGCGGCGTTAGCGCTCATTGAGCAGCAATGGCAAGAGATGATAGAGCAGGGCATGGCAGGCCATTATGATGGCAGCGTGCCGCTGAACCTGCTGCGTGATGAACTGGCGCAGCGTCTCGATCAGGAGCGTATCAGCCAGCGTTTTCTGGCCGGGCCGGTTAACTTTTGTACGCTGATGCCGATGCGCTCTATCCCCTTCAAAGTGGTTTGTTTGCTTGGGATGAACGATGGCGTTTATCCCCGCACGCTCTCGCCGCTGGGGTTTGATTTAATGAGCCAGAAGCCGCTGCGCGGCGATCGCAGCCGTCGCGATGATGACCGCTACCTTTTTCTGGAGGCGCTCATATCAGCGCAACAGCGTCTTTATATCAGCTATATCGGCCGCTCCATTCAGGATAACAGCGAGAAATATCCCTCGGTACTGGTGCAGGAGCTTATCGATTATCTGGCGCAGAGCCACTATCTGCCCGGAGACGAAGCCCTTAACTGCGACGAAAGCGCCCGCAGAGTTAAAGCGCACCTTACGCGTTTGCATCCCCGCACGCCGTTTGACGCGGAAAATTTCCTGCCGGCCCGTGAATTACAAAGCTATGCCCGCGAGTGGCTGCCTGCGGCAAGCGAGCAGGGCGAGGCGCACCCGGAGTTTATTAAACCGCTGGCGCCGGCACCCGTAGAAGAGCTGCCTTTCGAGCAGTTGCAGCGCTTCTGGCGCCACCCGGTAAGGGCATTTTTCCAGATGCGCCTTAAGGTAAATTTTCGTACCGAAGAGAGCGAGCTGCCGGATGCCGAGCCCTTCACGCTGGATAGCCTGGGCCGTTATCAGCTCAATCAGCAGTTATTAAATACGCTGGTTGAAAAAGAAGATCCCGATATGCTCTACCGCCGCTATCGCGCGGCAGGGGAGTTGCCCTACGGCGCTTTTGGCGAAATTTTTTGGGAAAGTCAGCTGCTGGAGATGCAGACGCTGGCGGACAGAGTCACCGCTGAGCGCAGCACCAGCGAAAGCCAGGAGATCGACCTTACGCTAAACAACGTACAGCTTACCGGCTGGTTGCAGCATGTGCAGGAAGATGGGCTGCTACGCTGGCGGCCTTCTCTGCTAAGGGTTGAGCATGGAATGCAACTTTGGCTTGAGCATCTGGTCTACTGTGCCAGCGGCGGTAAGGGAACCAGCCGCCTTTACGGGCGGAAAGAGACCCAGTGGCGTTTTCCTGCGCTTGAGGCGCAAGAGGCGCGAGGTTATCTCGTCGACTTGATTGAAGGGTATAAGCAAGGAATGAGCAGCCCGCTGGTTTTGCTCTCGCAGAGCGGCGGCGAATGGCTGAAGGCGTGCTACGACCCGGCCAGCGACACCATCGCCTGGGATGAAGAAACGCAGCAAAAAGCGCGCAACAAGCTGTTGCAGGCCTGGACAGGCAACCAGATGGTGGAAGGCGAAGGCGCGGATATCTGGTATCAGCGTCTCTGGCGTAGCCTGGAGCCGGAATATTACGAGGCGATTATCCGCGAAGCGCAGCGCTACCTGCTGCCGCTTTTCAGATTCAATCAAAAATAACGTTACTGTATAAAAATTGCGCAGCCGGATCCGTTTCCTTTATGATGCGCATCTTGCTCAGGGCCGATGCAAAAAACGACAAAACGATCCCGTTACGGGAGAGCGGTTGTTAATGATGAAAAGCTCAGGAGTTTTTGTGATTAAGAGGTTCGTAAATGCCTGATTGCCAGACCTGGTTTAAAGCGCTCTGTTTCTCCGTGGCCCTTTGGGCTCCTCTCACTCAGGCAGATACTGGCTGGCAACCCATAAAGGAAACCATCCGCAAAAGCGAAAAAGATAACCGCCAGTACCAGGCTATTCGTCTTGATAACGGTATGGTGGTCATGCTGGTTAGCGATCCGCAGGCCGTTAAGTCCTTGTCAGCGCTGGTGTTGCCGGTAGGTTCGCTTGAGGATCCTGACGACCATCTCGGTCTTGCTCACTACCTTGAGCACATGACGCTGATGGGGTCGAAGAAGTATCCGCAGCCAGACAGCCTTGCTGAATATCTGAAAATGCACGGCGGCAGCCATAATGCCAGCACGGCGCCTTATCGCACCGCGTTCTACCTGGAAGTGGAAAACGATGCGCTGGACGGCGCGGTAGACAGGCTGGCGGACGCCATTGCCGCGCCAACCCTGGCAAAAGTCTACGCCGATCGCGAGCGCAATGCGGTGAACGCTGAACTGACGATGGCCCGCGCCCGCGATGGTATGCGCATGGCGCAGGTCAGCGCGGAAACCCTTAATCCGGCTCATCCCGGCTCTCGTTTCTCTGGCGGCAATCTGGAAACGCTGCGCGATAAGCCGGGCAGCCCGTTACAGCAGGCGCTGGTGGCGTTTCGCGATAAATACTACTCCGCCAACCTGATGAAAGCGGTCATTTACAGTAACCGTCCGTTGCCGGAACTGGCGAAGCTTGCGGCGCAGACCTATGGCCGCGTACCGAATAAAAATATTGAAAAGCCCGCTATTAACGTTCCTGTGGTCACTGATGCGCAAAAGGGGATCGTTATTCATTATGTGCCGGTGATGCCGCGAAAAGTGGTGCGCATAGAGTTTCGTATTGAAAACAACAGCGACCAGTTTCGCAGCAAAACGGATGAGCTGATCGGTTATCTCATTGGCAACCGCAGCGCGGATACGCTTTCCGACTGGTTGCAAAAGCAGGGGCTGGCCGAAGGCGTGCGCGCCGACTCAGACCCGGTCGTCAACGGCAATAGCGGCGTGCTCGCTATTTCCGTCACGCTGACGGATAAAGGGCTGGCGCAGCGCGATAGCGTCGTTGCCGCTGTCTTTAGTTATCTGAACACGCTACGTGAAAAAGGCATCGACAAGCGTTATTTCGATGAGCTGGCGAACGTGCTCGATCTCGACTTTCGCTATCCCTCTATTACGCGCGATATGGAGTATGTGGAATGGCTGGCGGATACGATGATCCGCGTGCCGATCGCGCATACGCTCGATGTAGTGAACATTGCTGACAGGTACGATCCGCAGGCGATAAAAGCGCGTCTGGCGATGATGACGCCGGAGAACGCGCGTATCTGGTATATCAGCCCTGACGAACCGCATAACAAAACGGCTTACTTTGTCGATGCGCCTTATCAGGTAGATAAAATCCCCGCCGCTACGCTTAAAAGCTGGCGCGAGCAGGCGGATAAGATCGCGCTTAAATTACCGCAACTAAACCCCTATATTCCGGATGATTTCACGCTCATTAAGCCGGAAAAAACGTACCTTCACCCGGAACTGCTGATTAATGAACCGGGACTGCGCGTACTTTATAGCCCAAGCCGCTATTTTGGTCTTGAACCGAGAGCAGATATTACGATGGTGCTGCGTAACCCGCAGGCAATGGACAGCGCGAAAAATCAGGTGCTGTTTGCGCTCAATGATTACCTGGCTGGCGTGGCGCTGGATGAATTGAGCAACCAGGCGGCGGTGGGCGGTATCAGTTTCTCTACCAATGCCAACAACGGACTGATGCTGAACGCCAATGGCTATACGCAGCGGTTGCCGCAGCTTTTCCAGGCCTTACTGAATGGGTACTTCTCCTATACCGCGACGGAAGAGCAGCTACAGCAGGCAAAATCCTGGTACAGCCGCATGCTGGAGTCTGCGGAAAAAGGCAAAGCCTACGAACAGGCTATCATGCCGGTGCAAATGGTGTCCCAGGTGCCTTATTTCCAGCGCGAAGCGCGTCGGGCGTTGCTGGATAACATTACATTGCAGGAGGTGATGGACTACCGCAGCAACCTCAAGACCGGGGGGCGTCCTGAGTTTTTGATGCTTGGCAATATAACCCCGGAGCAGGCCGGCAAACTTGCCCACGCGGTGAAGACGTCGCTTGGCGCGAACGGCAACGAATGGTGTCGCAATAAAGATGTGCTGGTAGACAAAAAGCGGCAGGTTATCTTCAACAAAGCAGGCGGCAGCACCGATTCGGCGCTGGCGGCGGTGTTTGTGCCGAAAGGGTATGACGAAACCGTCAGTTCGGCTTACAGCGCGCTGCTCGGCCAGATTGTTCAGCCCTGGTTTTACAACCAGCTGCGCACCCAGGAGCAGCTAGGGTATGCCGTTTTCGCCTTCCCGATGGGTATCGGGCGCCAGTGGGGCATAGGGTTCCTGCTGCAAAGCAGCGATAAACAGCCCGCTTTCTTGTGGGAGCGCTATAAAGCGTTCTTCCCAGCGGTAGAGGAACGACTGCGCAAGCTTGATCCGCAGGAGTTCGCCCAGACGCAGCAAGGGGTGATTAATCAGATGCTCCAGGCGCCGCAGACGCTTTCAGAAGAAGCCTCGCGGGTCAGTAAAGATTTCGACCGGGGTAATATGGCTTTTGATTCACGTGATAAAGTCGTCGCGGAAATTAAAAAGCTGACGCCGCAAAAACTGGCCGACTTCTTTCACCAGGCGGTGATTGCCCCAACCGGCATGGCGGTTTTATCTCAGGTGTCCGGCACGCACGACGGCAAAGCGGACTATGCTGCGCCGCAGGGCTGGGAAGTACAGGAGAGCGTCAGCGGTTTGCAACAATCTTTACCCCTGATGAGTGACAAAGAATGACCGATGAACGAGCAGAGTCCCTTGATCCCCTTCGCTTGCCGTTATTGGGTGAAAGGCTGATAGAAGCCTCTGCCGGGACGGGGAAAACCTTTACTATCGCCGCGCTTTATCTGCGGTTATTGCTGGGGCTGGGCGGCGAAAACGCCCATACCCGGCCGCTGTCCGTTGAAGAGCTGCTGGTCGTAACCTTTACCGAAGCCGCCACGGAAGAGCTGCGCGGACGTATTCGCAGCAATATTCACGAGCTGCGCGTCGCCTGCCTGCGCGAACGCACCGACGATGCGCTCTACCAGCGGCTGCTTGATGAGATCCCGGATAAGCGCCACGCGGCGCAAACGCTGTTGTTGGCCGAACGGCAAATGGATGAGGCGGCGATTTTTACCATTCATGGTTTTTGTCAGCGCATGCTTAGCCTGAACGCCTTCGAATCCGGCATGCCGTTTGAACAACAGCTCATTGAAGATGAATCTCTGCTGCGCTACCAGGCGTGTGCGGATTTCTGGCGGCGCCACTGTTACCCGCTGCCAAAAGCGGTCGCCCGTGCTATCAGCGAATTGTGGGACGGGCCGGAATCCCTGCTGCGTGATATCAGCGGTTTTTTGCACGGCGAAGCGCCGCAAATTAAAACGCCGCCACCCGATGAAGAGACGCTTGAAGCACGCCATCAGCGCATCATTGAGCGCATCGATCAAATAAAAGCGCAGTGGCGTTCTCTTGCGGGCGAAATCGGCGCCATGATCGCCAGCTCCGGTGTTGATAAACGCAGTTTCAGCAGTAAAAACCTGCCCAACTGGCTCGATAAAGTTAATGCCTGGGCTCAGGAAGAGACGCAGTCTTATCAGTTGCCGGAAGCGCTTGCTAAATTCGCGCAGTCAAACCTGATTGAAAAGACAAAAAAAGGCGAGCCGCCGCGCCATCCGCTGTTTGCAGCGATTGATGAGCTGTTGCTGGAGCCGCTGACTATTCGCGACCTGGTGATGGCGCGGGCGATGACGGAAATACGCGCTACCGTCGCCCAGGAAAAACGCCGTCGCGGCGAGCTGGGCTTCGATGACATGCTAAGTCGGCTGGATGAAGCGTTGCACCAGCCGGGCGGCGACGCCCTGGCATTGGCTATCCGTACCCGCTATCCGGCCGCGATGATCGACGAATTTCAGGATACCGATCCCCAGCAATATCGTATTTTCCGCCGTATCTGGCTTGGTCAGCCTGAAACCGCGCTACTGCTGATAGGCGACCCGAAACAGGCCATTTACGCCTTTCGCGGCGCCGATATCTTCACTTATATGAAGGCGCGTAGCGAAGTTAGCGCTCACTATACTCTCGACACCAACTGGCGTTCGGCGCCCGGGATGGTGGAAAGCGTAAACCGGTTGTTCGGCCTGCTGGACAATCCTTTCCTGTTTCAGGATATCCCTTTTCTGCCGGTGAAATCGGCGTCGCGTAACCAGTCGCTGCGCTTTATTGTGCAGGGAAAAACGCAACCGGCGATGAAGTTCTGGCTAATGGAAGGCGAAGGAGCCGGAGTAAGCGATTACCAACAATACATGGCGCGGGTCTGCGCGCACCAGATTCGCGACTGGCTGACGGCGGGGTTGCGCGGCGAAGCGTTGCTCTGTAAAGGAGACGAAACAAGAGCGGTGCGGGCATCCGATATTACCGTGCTGGTGCGTAACCGGATCGAGGCGTCGGTTGTGCGCGAAGCGCTGAATGCGCTCAATATTCCTTCCGTATATCTTTCCAATCGTGACAGCGTCTTCGCCACTCAGGAAGCGCTTGAGCTGCTCTGGTTGCTACAGGCGGTGCTGGCGCCTGAAATCGAGACTCGCCTGCGCAGCGCAATGGCGGCAAGCATGCTGGGACTGGATGCGCAAGCCATCGAAGCGCTCAACCAGGATGAGAACGCCTGGGATAACCTGGTGGAAGAGTTTGACGGCTACCGGCAAATCTGGCTGAAGCGCGGCGTAATGCCCATGTTGCGTATGCTAATGACAAAACGCCATGTGGCAGAAAACTTGCTGGCGACCCCTGGCGGCGAGCGGCGTCTGACGGATATCCTTCATCTGAGCGAACTATTGCAGGAGGCCTCCGCCCAGGCAGACAGCGAATATGCGCTGGTACGCTGGCTGGCCCAGCATATCGCCGAGCCAGACGCCAATGCCGCCAGTCAGCAGTTGCGCCTTGAGAGCGATAAGCACCTCGTGCAGATAGTCACCATCCATAAATCCAAAGGCCTGGAGTATCCGCTGGTCTGGCTGCCTTTTATCGCCGATTTCCGCGAACAAAAGACCGGTTTTTACCACGATCGCGAAACCTTCGCGGCAGTGCTGGATTTAAGCAACGACGCCAGCAGCGTCGAGCTTGCGGAAGCGGAACGACTGGCGGAAGATTTACGCCTGCTTTATGTGGCGCTTACCCGCTCGGTCTGGCATTGCAGCCTGGGCATCGCGCCGCTCTTCCGTAGCCGGGGAGCAAAAAATGGCGAAACGGATTTGCATCGCAGCGCCCTTGGCCGGCTTATCCAGAAAGGCGAGGCGCTGGATGCCGCTGGCCTTAAACGTTGCCTTGAAGCCTTATGCGATGAGGCCATCGCGCTGGATTTCCCGACAGAGCCGGACAACCAGCCCTGGGCGCCGCCGCCTGGCGAGGCGTTAAGCCTCGCTGCGCGCGAGTTGCAACGCCGTATCGTTGATGAATGGCGTGTCACCAGCTATTCCGGATTGCAGCAGCATGGTCCCTCTTTTGCGCAGGACTGGGTGCCAAAACTGGATATCGATGCTGCGGGCGACCGGGAATCTTCAGGCGAGCCTGAAAAGACGCCGCATACTTTTCCTCGCGGCGCGTCGCCCGGTACCTTTTTGCATGGCCTGTTTGAAAATCTCGATTTCACGCAGCCGGTAGAAAAAACGTGGGTCAGCGAGCAGCTCTTACTGGGCGGCTTTGACGATGCCTGGCAGCCAGTGATGACGGAGTGGATAGAGAACATATTGCGCGCGCCGCTTAATGAAAGCGGCGTATCGCTTAACCAGCTCGGGCCGAAAGAGAAGCAGGTGGAGCTGGAGTTTTATGTGCCGATCAACGCCACGCTCGCCCCCGAGGCGTTGGATGCGCTTATTCGCCGCCACGACCCGCTTTCCGCATCCTGCCCGCCGCTCGATTTCCGTCAGGTGCGCGGCATGCTGAAAGGCTTTATCGACCTGGTGTTCCGCTGGCAGGGGCGTTACTACCTGCTTGATTACAAGTCCAACTGGCTTGGCGACAGCCCGCAGGCTTATACCCGCGAGGCGATGGCGCAGGCGATGCAGACGCACCGTTACGATTTGCAATACCAGCTTTACACCCTGGCGTTGCATCGCTACTTGCGCCACCGGCTGGCGGATTACGATTACGAACGCCATTTCGGCGGCGTCATTTATCTTTTTTTGCGCGGGGTCTCGGGTGATGACGCTTCGCAAGGCATTTTCACCACCCGTCCGGCGCTGGAACTGGTAGAGGGCATGGATGCGCTATTTGCCGGTGAACAGGAGGCAACGATATGAAAATGCAGGAGCTTATCCGACAGGCGGTAGAGCAGAAACTGCTGCGGCCGCTGGATGCGCAGTTCGCCATGATGGTGGCGAGCAATGACGAGCCGGCCATTATGCTGGCGGCGGCGCTGGTCAGCCGTGACGCAGGCGAAGGGCATGTTTGTCTGCCCGTGAGCCGCCTGTGCGTCGAACACTGCTTTTCCGGCAGGCCGCAGGAAGCATTTGCAAAAACCCTGTTCGACGCGGCGGGAAACCCGCAAAACTGGCATGAAGTGCTGCTGGCTTCCCGGGCGGTAAGCGATGACGGCGCGCCAACGCCGCTCAAGCTTATTGGCGAGCGGCTTTATCTCAACCGCATGTGGCGTCACGAACAGGCGGTCGCCGCTTTTTTCCGCCAGCAAAACCGGGTTATCGCGGCAGATGAGGCGAAGCTGAACGAGGTGCTGAATGAGCTGTTCGCGCCCGCCGATGAGGTGGACTGGCAGAAAGTCGCGGCGGCGGTGGCATTGACTCGCCGTATTTCCGTGATTTCCGGCGGTCCGGGCACGGGAAAAACAACGACCGTCGCCAAACTGCTGGCGGCGTTAGTCCGGCTGGCGGGGGAAAAGCCGCCACGTATTCGTCTTGCCGCGCCTACCGGCAAAGCTGCGGCGCGTCTGACCGAGTCGCTTGGCGGCGCGCTGCGCCGTTTACCGCTGGCGCAAAAACAAAAAGAGGCGCTGCCGGATGAAGCCAGCACGCTGCACCGCTTGTTGGGGGCGCAGCCTGGCAGCCAGCGGCTGCGCTACCATGAAGGCAATCCGCTGCATCTGGATGTGCTGGTCGTGGATGAAGCGTCAATGATTGACCTGCCGATGATGGCGCGGCTAATCGCGGCGCTTCCGCCCCATGCGCGGGTGATTTTTTTAGGCGACCGCGATCAGCTCGCCTCGGTGGAGGCCGGCGCGGTGCTCGGCGATGTGTGTCACTATGTCAGCCACGGTTTTACTGCCGCCAGAGCGCAGGAGTTGAGCCGCATCACCGGCTGCCAGATAGCCGCAGGGGAAAGCGAGCACGCCGCTGAGTTGCGGGATTGTCTTTGTCTGCTGCAAAAAAGCTATCGCTTCGGCAGCCATTCCGGCATTGGGCGGCTGGCTTTCGCCGTTAACAGCAGCGACCACCGGGCGGCGCATAGCGCGTTTACTCAGAACTTTACGGATATCGCCAAAAAACCGCTGCAAAGCGGCGACGATTACGCGCAAATGATTGTCGATGCGCTGGAGGGCTACGAGCGTTTTCTCAGTTCATTGCGTGAAGGCGCAGAGCCGCAAACCGTATTGCAGGCGTTTGGCGACTTTCAATTGCTCTGCGCGCTGCGTGAAGGGCCGTTTGGCGTGGGCGGATTAAACGAGCGGCTGGAGCAGGCGCTGGCGCAGCGGCGTTTTATCAAGCGCGTGCCGCTTTCTCGCTGGTATGAAGGCCGACCGGTAATGATTAGCCGTAATGACAGCTCGCTGGGGCTGTTTAACGGCGATATTGGCATTGCGCTCGACAGGGGGCAGGGGCTGCGCGTCTGGTTCCCAATGCCGGATGGCTCGGTAAAACCCGTGCAGCCAAGCCGCCTTCCTGCGCATGATACCGCCTGGGCGATGACGGTGCATAAATCGCAGGGGTCGGAATTTGACCACGCGGCGCTAATTCTCCCCGGCCAGTTTGTTCCCGTGGTAACGCGTGAACTGGTTTATACCGCCATAACCCGTGCGCGCAGCAGGCTGTCGCTTTATGCCGACGATCGGGTGTTTGAGCAGGCGATAGCGACCCGCACCGAGCGGCGCAGCGGGCTGATGGAAAGCTTCAGGGCATAAAAAGGCCGCGCTTTTGCGCGGCCTGGCCGTGTCAGGTAAGGTCCGCCATCAGCACTTTTGAGCGCCGCTGGTAGTTATACATCTGCTTTTTGCTCTCCGGCAGCGAATCGATGTCTACTGGCGTAAAGCCGCGCTCCTGGAACCAGTGAATGCTGCGGGTCGTCAGCACAAAAAGCTTGCTAAGCCCCATTTGCTTCGCCTGGCTCGCCACGCGCTCCAGCAGCGCTTCGCCACGGGAGGAGCTGCGGTAATCAGGATGCACCGCCACGCAGGCCATTTCGCCGATTTTCTCTTCGGGGAAAGGGTAGAGCGCAGCGCAGGCGATAGTCAGGTTGTCGCGCTGGATGATGGTGAATTTATCAATTTCCATCTCCAGCTGTTCGCGGGAGCGACGCACCAGTATGCCCTGCTGCTCAAGCGGGCGAATAAGCTCAAGAATGCCGCCGATGTCGTTAATGGTAGCGCGGCGGATCTGCTCTGCGCTTTCCATAACAATCTGTGTGCCGATGCCTTCACGCGAGAACAGCTCCTGCAACAATGCGCCATCTTCCTGATAGCTGATTAAGTGGCTGCGGCGCACGCCGCTGCGGCAGGCTTTCACTGCGCCGCGCAGGAAACGTACCGTACCGGAATGGTAATCTCCCGCCGCTTCCAGCGCCTCTACGCGCGTCTGGGCTTCATTCGGGAACAGCTCCGAAACAATCTCGCCGTTTTCATCCATTACGCCCTGCGAAGAGCAAAAGCCGATCATCTTCTCCGCTTTAAGTTTGATAGCCAGCTGTGTCGCTATCTCTTCTGAGGTCAGGTTAAAGCTTTCCCCCGTAACGGAGACGGCCACCGGCCCCATCAGCACAATCGCGCCGCTGTCGAGCTGGCGATGAATGGCTTCTTCGTCAATACGGCGGATGCGGCCGCTGTGGCAGTAGTCTATGCCGTCATCCACGCCAAGCGGCTGGGCAATAATAAAGTTGCCGCTTACCACGTTGATATGCGCGCCCTGCAATGGCGTGTTGTTAAGGCTCATAGAAAGGCGGGCGGTGATATCAAGTTGCAGCAGGCCGGCCGCCTGTTTAACCAGATCGAGCGTGCGGGCGTCGGTGACGCGGGTATGCTTGTGATAAAGCGGTTCGTGATGATGAGCGGCGAGATTAGCGTCGATTTGCGGACGCGCGCCATAGACGACCACCAGCCGGATCCCAAGGCTGTGAAGCAGACCAATGTCGTTGACAATATTGGAGAAATTTTCATGCTCAATGGCTTCGCCGCCAAGCATAATGACAAACGTTTTTCCCCGATGAGCATTAATATAGGGAACGGAATGACGGAATCCCTGGACCAGCTCGGTTCGACGCTCCTTCACCACGGCTAAACCTCTCAATGAATTATTATTCGTAATTTATGTATTTTTATTCTTTTCTGTTCAGCCATGCAAGCAACAATTTCACTCAGCACGAGCATTAAACATGGCGCAAAAAAAGCGTAAATCGAATGTTTACCCTTTTATAGATGACAGTCAGGGCACCATTCGCTAAAGTTTTTCGCCTGTTTTTACGATGTTATGTCAGGGTTTCGTTTTTTTGCTCGGGAGAGGCATGTCTGGTTCCAGTAAATCTTTAAGCCGTCGTCAGCTGTTGCAGGGGACGGGCGCCATGTGGTTATTAAGCGTCAGTCAGATTGGCTTTGCCGCTTCAAGCCAGGTGGTTGCGGTGCGCGTCTGGCCCGCTTCCGCCTATACCCGCGTCACGCTCGAATCGAACCGCGTGCTGAAATATCGCCAGTTTGCGCTTAGTAATCCTGAGCGCGTGGTGGTGGATATTGAAGGCGTGCACCTTAACTCTGTGCTGAAAGGACTGGGCAACCAGATAAGCCATAACGATCCCTTTATTAAATCTGCGCGCGTCGGGCAGTTTGATCCCAAAACGGTGCGGATGGTTTTCGAGCTGAAAAAGAACGTCACGCCGCATCTGTTTGCCCTGGCTCCGGTGGCGGAATTTAAAGAGCGTCTGGTTATCGATCTCTATCCGGCCGACAGCGCCAGCGAGCAGGATCCGCTACTGGCGTTGCTGGAAGATTACAACAAAGGCGAGCTGGATAAAAAAGCGCCGCAGGGTGGCCCGCAGCCTGGCAAAGCGGGGCGCGATCGGCCTATCGTCATCATGATAGACCCGGGCCACGGTGGGGAAGACCCCGGGGCCATAGGGAAATACAAAACGCGTGAAAAAGATGTGGTGTTGCAAATCGCACGGCGATTAAGGGCGCTCATTGAAAAAGAGAGCAATATGAAAGCCTATATGACGCGCAACGAGGATATTTTTATCCCACTGAAAGTGCGTGTGGCGAAGGCGCAGAAGCAGCGCGCCGATCTCTTTGTTTCTATTCACGCCGATGCCTTTACCAGCCGGGCGGCGCGCGGTTCGTCGGTATTTGCGCTTTCCACCAAAGGCGCCACCAGCACCGCGGCGAAATATCTGGCGCAAACGCAGAACGCGGCCGACCTGGTCGGCGGCGTCAGCAAAAGCGGGGATGTTTACCTGGACCATACGATGTTCGATATGGTGCAGTCGTTGACGATTTCCGACAGCCTGAAATTTGGCAAAGAGGTGTTGAATCGCCTTGGCAACGTTAACAAACTGCATAAAAACAGCGTCGATCAGGCGGGCTTCGCCGTACTGAAGGCGCCGGATATTCCCTCGATACTGGTCGAGACAGCGTTTATCAGTAACGTTGAGGAAGAGAAAAAGTTGCGCACGGCGGCCTTTCAGCAGGAGGTGGCCGTTTCGATTCTGGCGGGCATTAAAGCCTATTTCGCCGATGGCGGGACGCTGGCAAGGCGCGGTTAACGCGCCTTTTGCCTTATTTCAGGCAAAAAAAAACACCCGTCAGGGTGTTCATTTTATGATTGGTTGCGGGGGCCGGATTTGAACCGACGACCTTCGGGTTATGAGCCCGACGAGCTACCAGGCTGCTCCACCCCGCGTCCGTCATACTACTTCACATTGTCGCGCACGGCGCGTTAATTGGTTGCGGGGGCCGGATTTGAACCGACGACCTTCGGGTTATGAGCCCGACGAGCTACCAGGCTGCTCCACCCCGCGTCCGTGGAAGCGCACTATACTCCGCTGAGCTTTCGTTGCAACCTTTTTTTAAAACAAACCGCCATCATCAGGCGCACTTGCTGAAATATCCCGCCATCTGTTTATTTTTTATCCTTATTTGATTCTGCTTAAGGCGCAGCCGTTTCATTGAACCCGCGTGTTTGCTATCTTCGCCTGCGGAATGCGGTAACGTGGAGAGAGTAATGAAAGGGCGTCTGGCAAAATATCTGGCGACAGGAGCGATGGTGGCGATCCTCGCGGCCTGTTCTTCTAAACCGACCGATCGCGGTCAACAATATAAAGACGGTAAGTTTCATCAGCCGTTCTCACTGGTCAATCAGCCGGATGCCGTGGGCGCGCCCATTAATGCGGGCGATTTTTCAAAGCAGGTGAGCGAAATCCGCAACGCCTCGCCGCGTCTGTACGGTAGCCAGAGCAGCGTTTACAGCGCCGTGCAGGAGTGGCTGCGCGCGGGCGGCGATACCCGTTCGCTGCGCCAGTTCGGTATAGACGCCTGGCAGATGGAAGGGGCCGATAATTATGGCAACGTGCAGTTCACCGGTTACTACACGCCGGTCGTGCAGGCGCGCTATACCCGTCAGGGCGAATTCCAGTACCCGATTTACCGCATGCCGCCTAAGCGTGGTCGTTTGCCGTCGCGCGCCGAAATTTACGCAGGCGCGCTGAGTGAAAATTACGTCCTGGCTTACAGCAACTCCCTGATGGATAACTTCATTATGGACGTGCAGGGCAGCGGTTATATCGATTTTGGCGACGGACGTCCGCTTAACTTCTTCGCCTACGCAGGCAAAAACGGTCACGCTTACCGCAGCATCGGCAAAGTGTTGATCGACCGCGGCGAAGTGAAAAAAGAAGACATGTCGATGCAGGCGATCCGCCAGTGGGGCGAAACCCACAGCGAAGCGGAAGTGCGCGAACTGCTTGAGCAGAACCCGTCGTTTGTGTTCTTTAAACCGCAATCTTATGCGCCGGTGAAAGGTGCGAGCGCGGTGCCGCTTATCGGCCGCGCTTCGGTGGCCTCTGACCGTTCAATTATCCCGCCGGGCACCACGCTGCTGGCGGAAGTTCCGCTGCTGGACAATAACGGCAAGTTCAACGGACAATATGAGCTACGCCTGATGGTGGCGCTGGATGTCGGCGGCGCCATCAAAGGCCAGCACTTCGATATTTACCAGGGGATCGGCCCGGAAGCGGGGCACCGCGCAGGCTGGTATAATCACTACGGTCGCGTCTGGGTGCTGAAAACAGCGCCGGGCGCAGGCAATGTCTTCAGCGGTTAATCCCTGCCTTTTGCGGGCGGTCACGCCGCCCGCTCATTTGAATTACCCGAGGTTATCATGGCAGTCGTTCTTACTGATGCCTGGCGAAGCCGTTTCGGCGGCACCGCCCGTTTATATGGCGAAACCGCGCTGGAGCTTTTCGCTAACGCCCATCTCTGCGTCGTTGGCATCGGCGGCGTCGGGTCGTGGGCGGCGGAAGCGCTGGCCCGCACCGGTATAGGCGCCATCACGCTTATCGACATGGATGATGTCTGCGTCACTAACACCAACCGGCAAATCCATGCGCTGCGCGATAACGTAGGGCTGGCGAAGGCAGAGGTGATGGCGGATCGCATTCGCCAGATAAACCCCGAGTGCCGCGTTACGGTGGTGGATGATTTCATTACAGCGGATAACGTAGCGCAGCATCTTAATCAGGGTTTCACCTACGTTATTGACGCCATCGACAGCGTGCGGCCTAAAGCGGCGCTCATTGCTTATTGCCGTCGTTATAAAATTCCGCTGGTGACCACCGGCGGGGCGGGCGGGCAGATTGACCCGACGCAAATCCAGGTCGCGGATCTGGCGAAAACGATTCAGGATCCGCTGGCGGCAAAACTGCGCGAGCGGCTGAAAAGCGATTTTGGCGTGGTTAAGAACAGCAAAGGCAAGCTTGGCGTCGATTGCGTCTTTTCCACCGAAGCGCTGGTTTACCCGCAGGCGGATGGCACGGTATGTGCGATGAAAAGCACGGCGGAAGGGCCAAAACGGATGGATTGCGCCTCCGGTTTTGGCGCAGCGACCATGGTTACCGCCACGTTCGGCTTTGTGGCGGTCTCCCATGCGCTGAAAAAAATGATGGCGAAAGCCGCGCGCGAGGCGCGGTAATTACCCGGCGCGGGCCGCCTGTTTCACCGCGTCGGCCAGCGCCGTTAACCCCTGATTGCGCGATGCGCTAAGCTGCGCGCGCAACCCCAGTTCATCAAAGAGCGCCAGCGGCTCGTGCGACAGCAAGGCTTGCGGCGTTTTGCCTTCTATCGCCACCAGCAGCACGGCCAGCAGACCGCGTACAATGCGACCTTCGCTGTCGCCGTAAAAATGCAGCGTGCCGTCTGGCTGGCGGGTGTGACCGAGCCAGACGCGGTTTTCGCATCCCGGGATCTCGATCTCTTCACGTTTCAGGTCATCCGGCAGGGCGGGCAACTGTTTGCCCAGCAGGATAAGCTGGCGATATTTCTCTTCCCACTGCGTCAGCGAACCGAAAGTCTGGCGCAGCGTGTCGGCGGTAACAGAGGCGCCGAAAGGGTGTCCGGCAAGGTAAGCGGTTGTCATTTAATCCACCAGAATAGCGAGCGCACGGTCGATGGCGGCAATCAGCGCTTCGACATCGCTCTGGGTGTTGTAAGGCGCGAAAGAGGCGCGCAGCGTGCCGCTGATGCCAAGCGCCGCCAGCAGGGGTTGCGCGCAGTGCTGGCCTGCGCGCAGCGCAATGCCATATTCCGCCAGCAGCGTCACCATATCGCTGTGATGCACACCGGCGAAATCAAAGGCCAGCAGGCTGGAATCCTGGCAGCGGAACGAGCGAAAACCCGGTCGTTTTGACAGCCCGGCTTCAGCCAGCGTGGCCAGGCCGCGGCTATAACTTTCCGCTTTCACTAAATCTATCTCGTCCAGCCACTCCAGCGCCGCGCTAAGACCGATAACCCCCGCGACATTTGGCGTTCCTGCCTCAAAACGGTAAGGC
Organism: Franconibacter helveticus LMG 23732; assembly: GCF_000463115.2. Taxonomy (GTDB): domain Bacteria; phylum Pseudomonadota; class Gammaproteobacteria; order Enterobacterales; family Enterobacteriaceae; genus Franconibacter; species Franconibacter helveticus. The sequence goes on from NZ_AWFX01000024.1 coordinate 216,211, forward strand.
GCCGGCTGCGTTTTAAAACCGTCGAAAGAGACGTGAGTGATCATCTTGCCGCCGCCAAGCCAGGGCGACATCTGCTCCAGCAATTCGCCTTTGCCATAAAGCACGCCGATGCCGGTCGGGCCGTAAAGTTTGTGGCCTGAAAAGGCGTAAAAGTCGATATCCACCGCCTGCACGTCCGGCGGGCAATGCACTACGCCCTGCGCGCCGTCTACAACCACGATGGCGTCTGCCTGATGAGCAAGCGTAATGGCGCGGGCGAGATCCGGGCAGCCGCCGGTCACATTCGACATCTGTCCCAGCGCCAGAATGCGGGTGCGTTCGTTAAGCAGATCGGGAAGTCTGGCAAGGTTCGGCAGGCGATCGGCGCCGACAGGCAGCTTCACCACGCGCGCGCCGGTTTGCTCGGCCACCATCAGCCAGGGAACAAGGTTGGCATGATGTTCCGCTTCGCTGACGATGATTTCATCATCCGCCTTCAGGCGCGGGCGAGCGTAACACTGCGCAACCAGATTCAGCGCTTCGGTCGCGCCTTTCGTCCAGACGATATTTTTGCTTTCTGGCGCATTAAGCCAGCGCGCCACCGCGCTACGGGCCTCTTCGTAGCGCGCCGTTAAGCGCTGCGCTTCGGCAAACTGGCTGCGGTGCACATTTCCTGCGCTCAGGCTGTAAAACTGCTGCGTCGCTTCAATCACCACCTGCGGTTTTAAGGCGGTGGCGGCGCTGTCAAGATAGACGCCCGCATCGGCCAGCGCCGGAAACTGCCCGCGAAAACGGGCGGGATTAAATGCTTTCATAATGCTCCTCATAATAGAGCCCGATCGTCGCGCATTTATCGCGTCCGTACAAGGAAGTTCATAACCATCGGATTAGTCTGTTTATTCTGGCAAATCAGGGAGGGAAGGTTATGCTGAATAATGTTAGGTGAACATTTAAGCCTGTCAGTAGAAGAAGTTTATATAGCATTAAACTCTACAAGGAGAAGAAGATGAAAAAGACAGCCGCTGTAGTATCCGCTTGTATGATGGCCTTCGCTCTGAGTGCGTGTTCTGGCCCGAATTATGTGATGCACACAAACGATGGCCGTTCTATCGTCTCCGACGGTAAACCAAAGACTGACGATGAAACCGGCATGATTAAGTATAAAGACGCCAACGGCAACCAGCAGCAGATCAACCGTTCTGACGTGAAAGAGATGGTTGCGCTGGAGAAATAAGCCCGGTATCAGGCAAAAAAAAGCACCGCAATTCGCGGTGCTACATTAATCACTATGGACAGACAGGGTAAATGTACAGGAAGTGAAATAGGGTAGCGTTGCTACCATGGTCTGAAATGCAGACCAAATGCAAACACAACAACACAACATCACAACCGTAAGCCAAAAGTCCCTCAGAACGCTCATCCCGAAAAACTTTTCGTTCCGGCTCAGGAAGTGGCGCCACTATAGGTATTTGCTGGTGCAACCTCAACGGACAATTTATAATGTCTCAGATAAAAAAAACTAATAGGTGACGTCTTGTTATCCTTTTTGTTAATGAGCATTAACACGAAACCCAGCAACCATGTCCAAGCGATTACCCCCATTAAACGCATTACGCGTTTTTGACGCCGCCGCGCGTCATTTAAGCTTTACCAAAGCCGCAGACGAGCTCTTTGTCACCCAGGCGGCGGTAAGTCATCAAATCAAGTCGCTTGAGGATTTTCTGGGCCTGAAGCTGTTTCGCCGTCGCAACCGCTCGCTGCTGTTGACTGAAGAGGGGCAAAGCTACTTCCTCGACATCAAAGAGATCTTTTCTCAGCTGACGGAAGCGACGCGCAAACTTCAGGCCCGCAGCGCCAAAGGCGCCCTGACGGTAAGCCTGCTGCCAAGCTTCGCCATTCACTGGCTGGTGCCGAGGCTTTCCAGCTTTAACTCGGCTTACCCGGGCATCGATGTACGTATTCAGGCGGTGGACCGTGAAGAAGACAAGCTTGCAGACGATGTGGATGTGGCGATTTTTTACGGGCGCGGCAACTGGCCCGGGCTCAGAGTGGAAAAGCTGTACGCCGAATATCTGCTGCCGGTTTGCTCTCCGCTGCTGCTCACCGGCGAAAAGCCGCTAAAAACGCCGCAGGATCTGGAAAAGCACACGCTGCTGCACGATGCTTCTCGCCGCGACTGGCAAACTTATACGCGCCAGCTTGGTCTTAATCATATCAATGTGCAGCAGGGGCCGATTTTCAGCCACAGCGCCATGGTATTGCAGGCGGCTATTCACGGGCAGGGCATCGCGCTCGCCAATAATGTGATGGCGCAGTCAGAGATCGAAGCAGGCCGGCTGGTCTGTCCTTTTAATGATGTGCTGGTCAGTAAAAATGCATTTTATCTGGTTTGTCATGACAGCCAGGCAGAACTGGGTAAAATAGCGGCCTTTCGTCAATGGATACTGGCGAAAGCGGCCAGCGAGCAAGAAAAATTCCGTTTTCGCTACGAGCAATAACACCATTTTGCGCGCCCCGGCGCGCCTGACTTTTAGGGTTACAACATGACCAGCCGTTTTATGCTGATTTTCGCCGCGATTAGTGGCTTTATTTTTGTGGCTCTCGGCGCTTTTGGGGCGCACGTTTTAAGCAAATCATTAGGCGTTGTGGAAATGGGCTGGATACAAACCGGCCTTGAATATCAGGCGTTCCACACGCTTGCCATCTTTGGGCTGGCGGTGGCGATGCAACGCCGCATCAGCATCTGGTTTTACTGGAGCAGCGTTTTTCTCGCGCTCGGCACGGTGCTTTTTAGCGGCAGCCTTTATTGTCTGGCGCTTTCGCACCTGAGGCTCTGGGCGTTTGTCACGCCGGTGGGCGGCGTAAGTTTCCTTGCAGGTTGGGTATTGATGTTAATTGGCGCGGTGCGTCTGAAGCGTAAAGGTTCGGTTCATGAATAAAGTCATTTTGTACTGCCGCCAGGGATTTGAAAAAGAGTGCGCGGCGGAGATAACCGATAAAGCCGCGCAGCTTGGCGTTTACGGGTTCGCCCGCGTTAAAGAGCAGTCTGGTTATGTGGTGTTTGAGTGTTATCAGCCAGAAGAGGCGGATAAGCTTGGCCGCGAGCTGCCGTTCAGCTCGCTGATTTTTGCCCGCCAGATGATCGTGGCGGGCGAGCTGCTCACCGATTTGCCGCCTGAAGACCGCGTGACGCCGATTGTCGGCATGCTACAGGGCGTAGTGGAAAAAGGCGGCGAGCTGCGCGTGGAAGTGGCGGACACCAACGAAAGCAAAGAGCTGATGAAGTTCTGCCGTAAGTTTACGGTGCCGCTTCGTGCCGCGCTGCGCGAAGCGAAAATCCTGGCGAATTTTGAAACGGCTAAGCGCCCGGTAGTGCACGTATTCTTTATTGCGCCAGGCTGCTGCTACGCCGGTTACTCTTACACGAATAACAATTCGCCTTTTTATATGGGCATTCCGCGCCTGAAGTTCCCGGCGGATGCGCCGAGCCGCTCTACGCTGAAGCTTGAAGAGGCGTTTCACGTTTTTATTCCTGCCGATGAGTGGGACGAGCGGCTGGCGAACGGGATGTATGCGGTTGACCTGGGCGCCTGCCCTGGCGGCTGGACCTATCAGCTGGTAAAACGCAACATGTGGGTTTCTTCCGTGGACAACGGCCCGATGGCGCAAAGCCTGATGGATACCGGGCAGGTCACGTGGCTGCGCGAAGATGGCTTCCGCTATCGCCCGAACCGCAACAACATCTCCTGGATGGTGTGCGACATGGTTGAAAAGCCGGCGAAAGTGGCGGCGCTGATGGCGCAATGGCTGGTCAATGGCTGGTGTCGGGAGACGATTTTCAACCTGAAGCTGCCGATGAAAAAGCGCTATGAAGAGGTTTCCCAGAATATCGCTTTTATCCGCGAGCAACTGGAAGCGAACGGCATCAACGCAGAAATCCAGGCGCGTCAGCTTTATCATGACCGCGAGGAAGTCACCGTTCACGTTCGCCGCTGGTGGGCAGCGGTAGGCGGCCGTCGCGACGAGCGTTAAGGCGTTAACCGCAAAGGTTAAAAGTGAATAAGGCAGGGCGCGTACCTGCCTTTTTTGTACGCTTAACGCGCGAACCAGACAGACAAGAGCAGTGAAACGTTGCGCCCGCCAGCCGCTAAGCCGCGTATGATCGGCGCCGCGCTTACCTTCCCGCCAGCCTTAGCTGCTGTAAATTGCCGTTGAGCTGCAAATCCGTTTTAAGCCTCGCCACTTCGCGGCAAATGAAGGCGCTTTCTTTATGCGTCTCCAGTTTGTTGCGCCATTTCTCCGGCGCTTCGTCGAGCCTTTCATAAAGCGATTCCAGCGTGCCGAATTGCGTAATCAACTGCGTCGCGCTTTTAGGCCCGATACCCGCAACGCCTGGGATTTTACTGCTGCTGATGCCGGCAAGCCCCCAGAAATCGGGTAACTGCTGCGGTTCAACGCCAAACTCCGCGGCGATAAACGGCGCATCCAGCCAGCGTTTCTGAAAATAGTCGCGAATGCGAACCGCGGGAGAGAGCAACTGGCAATAGCCTTTATCGGTGGAGACGATGGTGGCCTGTTGGCCCGCCGCCGCCACTTTTACCGCAAGCGTTGCCGCAAGATCGTCGGCTTCATCGCCTTCGCTTACCCAGCAGGCAACGCCGTGACGCGTGAAGGCGTCGCGCAGGCCATGCATTTCCGCCTGTAACGCCTCCGGCATCGGCGGGCGCCCCGCTTTGTAGTCCGGCAGCAAGTGATGCCGCCAGCCCTGGCTTCGCGCGTCGTCATCAAAAACCGCCACCGCGTGGGTGGGCTGACTGTGCAAAATTAACTGGTCAAGCGCATGAAGGCACGCTTCAACGCAGGGGGAACCCTGCACCGCATGAATGCGTCGAATCAGGTTGAGCGCGTCGACGATTAATAAATGGGCCACTGGCTTACCCCGCTGTAAAAGATGGGCTAACCCTACCATTTCAGCAGGATGCGGGCCAGAAAAGGGAGGAAATCAGGAAGGTGACTCGCAAAAAAATCCGCCCGGGGCCGGGCGGAAAAATGATGAAGCCTTAGTCGCAGGCGACGACTTTCATCGCCAGTCCGCCGCGGGAGGTTTCGCGATATTTCGCGTTCATGTCTTTGCCGGTTTCATACATGGTTTCAATGACTTTATCGAGACAGACGCGCGGCTCGCTGGTGCGCCGCAGCGCCATGCGCGCCGCATTGACCGCTTTCACCGCCGCAATGGCGTTACGCTCGATACAGGGCACCTGTACCTGGCCCGCTACCGGGTCGCAGGTTAGCCCCAGGTTATGTTCCATGCCGATTTCAGCCGCAATGCAAACCTGCGCCGGGCTGGCGCCAAGCAGTTCGGCAAGCCCCGCCGCCGCCATTGAGCAGGCGACGCCCACTTCCCCCTGGCAGCCCACTTCCGCGCCGGAAATAGAGGCGTTCATTTTATAGAGCGAGCCGATGGCGCTCGCCACCAGCAGGTAGCGGGTCAGGGAGTTGGCGTTGACCTCCCGAATGAACTTATCGTAATAGGCCAGCACCGCCGGCACGATGCCGCACGCGCCGTTAGTGGGCGCCGTCACCACGCGGCCGCCTGCCGCGTTCTCTTCGTTAACGGCCAGCGCAAACATGTTTATCCAGTCCACCACGTTCATCGGGTCAGCGTTAGTTTTATCCTGGCTGACCAGCATACGGCGAAGCGCTGCGGCGCGACGCGGTACGCGAAGTTTGCCCGGCAACACCCCTTCCGTGGTAATGCCGCGCTCGATCCCGCTGCGCATAACATCCCAGACGCCAGCAAGGTGCGCTTCAAGCTCCGCTTTACTGCGCAGCGCCAGTTCGTTTTGCATCATCAGGCCCGAAAGAGAAAGCCCGGTCTGCTGGCAGTGGCGCTGCAAATCGGCCGCGTTGCGGTAAGGATAAGGCACCTCGACCGGCGCCGCGTTGGTCTGCCCGAAATGGGCTTCATCCACAATAAAGCCGCCGCCGATGGAGTAGTAAGTTTGGCTGTAGAGCACCGTTTCGCCCGCCAGCGCAGTAATGCGCATACCGTTTTCATGCAGCGAAAGGTTGTCGGCATGAAAATTCATGCACTGGTCAACAGGGAACTCTACCTCATGCTGGCCTTGCGCCAGCAGCAGGCGGCCATGTGTATTCACGTCCTGAATAAAGTGCGGGATGGCGTCGATGTCTACCGTGTCCGGCAGGTTGCCAGCAAGCCCCATAATAATGGCGATATCGGTATGGTGGCCTTTGCCCGTTAGCGACAGCGAGCCGTAAACATCCACTACCACACGCGTTACGCGCAGCAGTAATCCCTTCGCGATAAGATCGTCCGTGAACTGCTTGCCCGCTTTCATCGGCCCCACGGTGTGAGAGCTGGAAGGGCCAATGCCAATTTTAAAAATATCGAAAACACTGATCATGATGCGTCCGTTGCTTGTGCCGGGAAGAGCGTGCGCCGCCGTGAAGACGGCGCAGAAGAGCAATTAGCTAAACAGGGAGTAGGAAATAGCGGAGATAGCGATAAGGCCCATGACAACCACAAAGACGTTGCTGATGTGGCCGCTGTATTTGCGCATCGCCGGTACTTTCTGAATGGCGTACATCGGCATCAGGAACAGGATCATCGCGATAATCGGTCCGCCCAGCGTTTCGATCATACCGAGAATGCTTGGGTTGAGCGTCGCCACAATCCAGGTGGTCACCAGCATGAACACGGCGGTAATGCGGTTCAGCTTGTTGATTTCAATGGTTTTGCCTTTGCCGCGCAGCGACTTAATAACCATGCCGTTAAAGCCTTCGCGCGCGCCCAGATAGTGGCCGAGGAAGGATTTGGTGATGGCGATAATCGCGATAATCGGCGCCATCCAGGCGATGATCGGGGCGTTAAAGTGGTTCGCCAGGTAAGAGAGAATGGAGATGTTCTGCGCTTTCGCTTCCGCCAGGTTTTCCGGCGTCAGGCTCAGTACGCAACTGAAGACGAAGAACATGACGGTCAGCACCATCATCACATGCGCGCGAGCCAGAATGCTGGAGCATTTCTTCTCGGCGCCCTCTGCATACTCTTCACGCTTCGCAACGGCGAAAGAAGAGATGATCGGCGAGTGGTTGAAGGAGAAGACCATTACCGGGATGGCGAGCCACAGCGTCATCCACAAGCCGTTGCCGGTCGTTGCGCTGCTCAAAGAGAGGGTTTCCAGCGCGGCGCCATTCCACTGCGGAATCAGATAAAGCGCCAGCAGCATCAGCGCGGCGACAAACGGAAATACCAGTACGCTCATCGCTTTAACAATCATCTGCTCGCCAAAGCGCACAATGGTCATCATGCCGACAATCAGGATCAGCGACAGAATAGCGCGCGGCGGCGCTGTCATCTGCAACTGGTGCGTCATGAAGCTTTCAACGGTGTTGGTGATCGCCACGCTGTAAACCAGCAGGATCGGGTAAATCGCGAAGAAGTAGAGCAGGGTGATGAGCTTGCCCGCGCCCACGCCGAAATGTTCTTCCACAACTTCGGTGATGTCTTCGCCCGGGTTTTTACCGGAAAGCACGAAGCGGGTAAGGCCGCGGTGCGCGAAGTAGGTCATCGGGAAAGCAAGGATTGCCATGATGATAAGCGGGATCATGCCGCCTACGCCTGCGTTGATGGGCAGAAAAAGTACGCCTGCGCCAATAGCGGTGCCGTAAAGTCCCAGCATCCACATGGTGTCGGTTTTGCGCCAGGCGCTGCGTGCTTCAACGGAAGCAACTGTGCTGGTTTGAGTGGTTTCCATCTGTATCTCCTGAAGGAAGCTTAAATATCAGGTTTTTAGTCATATCCAATGAAAAATCGCCTGACTGTAAAATGAAACGCTGTTGATAGCGGGTTTTTTATAATTTTTCCCCGTAACTATTGGCGGGCGGAAAGATACATTCATGTTACGAATGCATCAGTGATCGCGATCCCAAATGCAATAATCCACCTATATAAAGGGCGTTTTTTAGGGCATCTGTCTACTTTCAAAACATTAATCAGTATTTAGGCGTGCAAAGCCTGCCATTTGCGGCGCGGGAGGTAAACATAAGGGAATCGAATAGATCATTTTTCTCTGCAAAAACGACGCGCTACAGCGTTTAACCTTGCTAATAGATAAATTCAAATGATTATTGGCGGGGATAAAAACGAAGCAAACGGTTTCGGCAGGCGAATTTACGCAATAAAAAAGGCGGCTATTGAGCCGCCTTATGAGTCGGGTTTATCAGGTGCAAATCTCGTAACAGGGAATGTAGGCGGAGCCGGGCAGTTTCATACGGTGCTGGGCGACGAAGCCCTGTAGCAGGTCGTCCATTCGCTTCATCATGCGCGGGTCGCCGTGGATTTTGTACGGCCCGAACTGCTCAATGGCGCGGATGCCCACCTCTTTCACGTTACCCGCCACAATACCCGAGAAAGCGCGGCGCAGGTCGGCGGCCAGCAGCTCCGTCGGTTGGTCAGGATAAAGTTTCAGGTTCGCCATGTTGGCGTGCGAAGGCTCAAAAGGCACCTGTAAATCGGGCGCAATGCGAATCGACCAGTTAAAGCTGTAGGCATCGCCCGTCTCGCGGCGGTTCTCTTTTACCATCGGCATCGCTTTTTTCATCTGCCGCGCCACTTCGGCGGCGTCGTCAATGATAATGCGATAATGCTCGCGTGCCTGATGGCCCAGCGTATTAACGATAAATTCGTCCAGCACGCGGAAGTAATCGGCGCTCTCTTTAGGGCCGGTGAGGATAAGCGGCAGCACCTGTTCGCGGTTATGCGGGTTCATCAGGATGCCGAGCAGATAAAGCAACTCTTCCGCTGTGCCCACGCCGCCCGGGAAAATGATAATGCCGTGGGCGATACGCACAAAGGCTTCGAGACGCTTTTCGATGTCGGGCATGATGATCAGCTCATTAACCAGCGGGTTTGGCGGCTCGGCGGCAATAATAGACGGTTCGGTCATACCGATAAAACGCCCGTCTTTGTAGCGCTGCTGGGCGTGGCCTACCGCCGCTCCCTTCATCGGGGCTTCCATCGCGCCCGGCCCGCAGCCGGTGCAGATATTCAGCTCACGCAGGCCAAGCTGGGTGCCGACGCGGCGAGCGTACAGGTATTCGGTTTCATTAATGGAGTGGCCGCCCCAGCACACCACCATGTTCGGCGCTTCGCCAACGTGCAGCGCCCGGGCGTTGCGCAGAATGGAAAAGACCAGGTTAGTAATGTGAATAGAGTCTTCCAGGTTGAGGTGCTGAAAGCGTCCGGCGTTGAAGATTTGTCCGTTAACGAAGAGGATGTCGCGCAGCACGGCGAACAGGTTCGCCTGAATTGAACGGATGATGCGCCCGTCCACAAAGGCTTCTTCCGGCGGATTGATAAGCTCAAGCTTCACTCCGCGCTCGCGGCGCAGCACGTTGATGTCGAAACTCTCAAAGCGCGACAGCAATTCTTTGCTGTTGTCGGTCTGGCTTCCCGAATTGAGCACCGCAAGCGAACAGTTGCGGAAAAGTTGATAAAGATCGCTGCTGGCGGTGCGTTTGAGCATGTCCACTTCCAGCTGCGACAATAAATCCATTGAGCCAAGAGGGCTAATATGTGTAATCAAGTGAGCTCCTTACGGGGCGAGAAACGCCGCTCCCTCTGATTACAATAGCCCCCGGCTGTTCGGTTTAACAACCCGCCGGGAGAAAATGTCCTGGCGGGCGGCGGTTTACTGGCGAACCAGGCGTCCCGTGGCGGGGTGGAAAACGGTGTTGGCGCGCCAGGGGTTGATATCCAGCCCGCCGCGGCGAGTGTAGCGCGCGTAAACGCTCAGCTTTTCGGGCTGGCAAAAACGCTGAATGTCATTAAAGATGCGCTCCACGCATTGCTCGTGAAACTCATTATGGTGGCGGAAAGAAACCAGATAACGCAGCAGCTTTTCGCGGTCTATCTGCGGTCCGCGATAGGCGATCTGCACCGAACCCCAGTCCGGCTGGTTGGTGATAAGGCAGTTTGATTTGAGCAGGTGGCTTACCAGCGTCTCTTCCACCACCTTTTCGCCCGCTGCGCCTTGCAGGTAATTTGCATCAAACTCATAGCTATCAATCACAATTTCCTGCTCGTCGATGCATTCGCCATGAAAATGCGCCACCGGCTCGCCTTCAAGCTCGCTAAGACGGTAAAGGCGCACCTCCACATCGCCTTCGGCGCATGCGCTTAAATCGCGTTGCAGCGTTTCCCGCACCTGTTCCCATGAGGAAAAGCGCGTCTGGTTGAAACTGTTCAGATAAAGCTTAAAGCTTTTTGACTCGACAAGGTTGCGGCTGCGGGCATCCAGGGAAACTTCGCCGACGGCGACCTGCGGCAAACCGTTCTGGTTAAGCCAGGAGAGCTCGTAAAGCGTCCAGATATCCGCACCGTGGAACGGCAGGCTCTCAGCGCGCAGGCCGAGCGGGTCGCGGTTCAGGCTGCGCGGAACAGGCTGGAGCAGGGAGGCGTCATATTCGTCGCGGTAATCTGTGGTTTTACCCAGCGTCAGGCCGCTCAGCGCCTGGTGGTTTTCATAAGACATGCGTCACCATCAATAATACGGGTACAATATGGCGCTAAGTGTACCGTACCTGGCAAAGAGAGAGAATCTGGTGGATAACGAAGTACGACTGGCGCTCGCCGCTTTTACTGACCGCTACTGCGAAGCCTGGCGAAAAAAAGCGGGAACCGGCCCGCAAAGCGAGGCGCTTTACGGCGTGCCGTCGCCTTGCATTATCACTACGCGGGGCGAAACTGTCGAATGGCAGCCGCAGCCTTTTTCTTCTTTCGCCACGCTGGAGGCGGTGGAGCGGGCGCTGGATATCCGGTTGCAGCCCTCGGCGCACGCCTTTTATGCGTCGCAGCTTGCAGGCGACATGCCGGCGCGCTTCAGCGACCTTTCTCTGACGTTGCTACAGGCCTGGAGTGAAGACGATTTTCAGCGCGTACAGGAGAATTTGATTGGGCATCTGGTGATGCAAAAGCGCCTGAAGCTTTCGCCCACGCTTTTTCTCGCCACGCTGGAAGATGAAATGGAGGTCATTTCGCTCTGTAACCTCACCGGCGAAGTGGTGCGTGAAAGGGTAGGAACAAAGCAGAAAAGCGTGCTGTCGCCAGACCTGGCCGCCTTTTTGCAAGCGCTGGAGCCGGACGTGTAAGCCGTTTTTGCTCCTCGCTTTGTAAGAGATCTCTCACAGGCGTGTAAGACATCCGTGCAACGTTTCGGGATTTCCTTATAAGGCATTTTTATTATTTCTTTATTTATTAGCCGCTTAAGCAAAAATCTACAACTTGCGAATGAAACTTAAGTGGAATTGCGTAGTTAAGATGCCTTGTAAGACATCGGGCAATAAGCGATTCTATCTGCGTCGACAAGGAGTCGCGCGGTGAAGTGGCTGTCAGGATGATGGGGCTTCACAAGAGGGGACACGCTGGAGAGCGCAAAGGAAAAGCTTCAGGAACGGAGCAAGAGGAGAGCGCAGGAGCGCTAAGGGACACCTCCAGGAAGGAGAATGAGAGCCGATCAGGATGAACGGTGGGTCAGGATGACTAAGGACGATGCGTCAGGGGGGCGCAAAGTAAACGTCAGGATGATGTGATGCAGGATGCATTAAAAAGGATGACAGGTCGCAAGGCCGCTGGAAAAGTTGTCATGGACGAGCAGGGAGCACTAAAAGTAGCCGGACTGCTGCGAAACGAACCGGGAGCACTGTTTTTACAGTGCTCCCTTTTTTTATGCTTTTTTCCTCTGCGCCACGCAATGCTATGCTTCGCCCCCGGCTAACTACCCAATCGAGGTCCTCATGACACGCGAAGAACAACTTCGTCAGCAGCTTTTGCGCGTTGAAGCGACGCTCCGCCAGCATCAGCTCTGGCAAAGCTCCCCGCCGCAAGCGGAGGCATTCAACAGCACGCAGCCTTTTTGTATGGACACGCTGGAGCCTTACGAATGGTTGCAGTGGGTGTTAATCCCGCGTATGCACGCCTTGCTGGATGCTGGCGGCGAACTCCCCGGCGCTTTCGCGGTTGCGCCCTATTATGAAATTGCCCTGGAAGCGCAGCACCCGGGCCGTGAGGCGGTGTTGGCCTTACTGCTGGAGCTGGATGCGCTGTTTACAGGGGATAACGCGTGAGCCTGGAGATTATCTATCAGGACGAATGGCTGGTGGCGGTGAATAAGCCTTCCGGCTGGCTGGTGCACCGCAGCTGGCTCGACCGTGATGAAAAAGTGGTGGTGATGCAGACGGTGCGCGACCAGATTGGTCAGCACGTTTTTACCGCCCATCGTCTCGACAGGCCCACCTCCGGCGTGTTGCTGATGGGGCTATCCAGCGAAACTGGCCGCCTGCTGTCGCAGCAGTTTGAACAGCATCAGATTCAAAAGCGTTACCACGCTGTGGTACGCGGCTGGTTGCAGGAGGAGGGCGAGCTGGATTACGCCCTCACTGAAGAGCTGGATAAAATCGGCGATAAATACGCCAGGGCCGATAAAGGCCCGCAGCCTGCCGTTACGCATTATCGCGGGCTGGCGGTAAGCGAAATGCCGGTTGCGGTGGGGCGTTATCCTACCGCGCGCTACAGCCTTGTGGAAATGCTGCCGAAAACCGGGCGCAAGCATCAGCTGCGCCGTCATATGGCGCACCTGCGCCATCCCATCATCGGCGATTCAAAACATGGCGACTTGCGCCAGAACCGCGCCGCGGCGGAACATTTCGGCTGCGACCGCCTGATGCTGCACGCGAGCGAACTATTGCTGAACCACCCGGTTACCGGCGAGCCGTTACAACTGCGGGCGCGCTTTGACGCCACCTGGATGCAGGCGCTGTCACATTTCGGCTGGCGGGGAATTGTGCCGATGAATGAGGACCTTGAGTTTACTGCGCCTGACGTTCAGGATGAGCTAAATCAGCCTGACAAGTAAGAGGTATAACGATGGCGAAAGTAGGGATTTTTGTAGGGACTATGTACGGAAACTCGCTGCTGGTGGCGGAAGAGGCGGAGGCTATTCTGAAAGGCCATGGCCATAACGCGACCGTTTATGAAGATCCGGAACTGGCGGACTGGGAGAGCTATCGCGAAGCTTACGTGCTTGTGGTCACCTCCACGACCGGGCAGGGCGATCTTCCGGACAGCATTGTGCCTTTATATGAAGGCATTAAAGACAAACTGGGCTACCAGCCCGATCTCCGTTACGGCCTGATCGCGCTTGGCGACAGCACTTACGCTAATTTCTGCGGCGGCGGCAAAAAGTTTGACGCGCTGCTCCAGGAACAGCACGCGACCCGCGTGGGCGAGGTGCTGACTATCGACGCCAGCGACTATCCAGAGCCTGAAGCGCTCTCTAATCCCTGGGTAGAGCGCTGGAGCGCGCTGTTGCAGTAACTCGCTTTATGCCCGGTTCGCCGGGCAACGTTGTCATCAATTCCATTTTATCTGCGCTTTTTCTTCTCCCGCTGCGCCGTCAAGCGACAAAGTTCACACTCCTTTAACAGAATTTGCTTCTCTCAGGGCGCAACCGCTTTTCATTTACGGTTGTGTGAAATAACTCCCATACGCCTGGGCGAATGCCAAAAATAGACAGCTGATTGCGCCGTCAATGTTAGGGCGCTGCACGATGAGAGCCTGAAAAGGCGCCGATATACTCAATCCGTCAGATAAAAAAGCAGCAGCAAAGGGGGGATTTCCCGGCGCGAGAACTGCGACAACCCTTACCCCGTCATTCTGATTACCCTACAGGTTGTGCTGTTCAGAATGAATGTAGCCAACCGCTATGATTCAGGAGTGCAACAATGAATACATTAAGCCAGGCGGCGAGCGTGGCGGAAAAACGCACTAACGCCCGCTATTGGATTGTGGTGATGCTGTTTATCGTCACCTCGTTTAACTACGGTGACCGCGCCACCTTATCCATTGCCGGTTCAGAAATGGCGAAGGACATCGGGCTTGATCCGGTCGGCATGGGCTACGTCTTCTCCGCCTTCTCCTGGGCGTATGTTATCGGGCAGATCCCAGGCGGCTGGCTGCTCGACCGCTTCGGCTCCAAACGCGTTTATTTCTGGTCTATCTTCATCTGGTCCCTGTTTACGCTGTTGCAGGGCTTCGTCGATATCTTCAGCGGTTTCGGCATTATCGTGGCGCTCTTTACGCTGCGCTTCCTGGTAGGGCTTGCCGAAGCGCCATCTTTTCCTGGCAACAGCCGCATCGTCGCGGCCTGGTTCCCGGCGCAGGAGAGGGGCACGGCGGTGGCGATTTTCAACTCCGCGCAATACTTCGCCACCGTTATCTTCGCGCCCATCATGGGCTGGCTGACGCATGAGGTAGGCTGGTCGCACGTTTTCTTCTTTATGGGCGGGCTTGGCATCGTTATCAGCTTTATCTGGCTGAAAGTTATTCACGAGCCGAACCAGCATCCGGGCGTCAATAAACGTGAGCTGGAATACATTGAGCAGGGCGGCGGCCTGATCAACATGGATCAGAAAAAAGCGCAGACGAAAGTGCCGATGCGCCAGAAGTGGGGCCAGATCAAGCAGCTGCTCGCTTCCCGTATGATGATCGGCGTTTATATCGGCCAGTACTGCATTAACGCGCTGACTTACTTCTTTATCACCTGGTTCCCGGTTTACCTGGTACAGGCGCGCGGCATGTCTATCCTGAAAGCGGGGTTTGTGGCGTCCATTCCTGCCGTCTGCGGTTTTATCGGCGGCGTGCTGGGTGGGGTGATTTCCGACTGGCTGATGCGTCGCACCGGCTCGCTCAACATTGCCCGCAAAACGCCTATCGTGCTGGGTATGCTGCTTTCCATGACGATGGTGTTCTGCAACTACGTTGACGTTGAGTGGATGATTATCGGCTTTATGGCGATGGCGTTCTTCGGCAAGGGCATCGGCGCGCTGGGCTGGGCGGTAATGGCGGACACCGCGCCGAAAGAGATAAGCGGTCTCTCCGGCGGTCTGTTTAATATGTTCGGCAATATTTCCGGCATCGTTACGCCTATTGCTATCGGCTATATCGTCGGCGTCTCCGGCTCCTTTAACGGCGCGCTGATTTATGTAGGCGTCCATGCGCTGGTGGCCGTGCTGAGCTACCTCTTCCTGGTGGGCGATATCAAGCGAATCGAACTCAAACCGGTTGCGGAGACAAAATAATGACCACGCAAGCAAGCCCGATTATTACCGATATGAAAGTCATTCCCGTGGCTGGCCGCGACAGCATGCTGCTGAACATCGGCGGCGCGCACAGCGCCTGGTTTACCCGCAATATTGTGGTGCTGACCGATGACGCCGGGCATACCGGCGTCGGCGAAGCGCCCGGCGGCGAGACTATCCTGAAAACGCTACAGGAAGCGATTCCCCAGGTGGTGGGGCAGCAAGTGGCGCGCCTGAACAAAGTGGTGCAGAACGTGCACAAAGGCAACCAGGCGGCTGATTTCGACACTTTCGGCAAAGGCGCATGGACGTTTGAACTGCGCGTGAACGCGGTGGCGGCGCTGGAAGCGGCGCTGCTCGATCTGCTGGGCCAGGCGCTTGGCGTGCCGGTTTGCGAACTGCTTGGGCCGGGCAAACAGCGCGACGCGGTGACGGTGCTCGGTTATCTCTTCTATATTGGCGACCGTCGCAAAACCGACCTGCCGTATCTGGACGGCGCAGGCGCGTCGCATCCCTGGTATCACCTGCGCCATCAGGAAGCGCTCTCCAGCGAGGCGGTGGTCAGGCTTGCCGAAGCGGCGCAGGACAAATATGGCTTTAAAGATTTCAAACTCAAGGGCGGCGTCTTGCCGGGCGAGCAGGAGATAGAAACGGCGCAGGCGCTGAAAAAGCGCTTCCCCGATGCGCGCATTACCGTTGACCCGAACGGCGCCTGGCTGCTGGATGAAGCCATCGCGCTTTGTAAAGGCATGCAGGATGTGCTGACTTACGCCGAGGACCCGTGCGGCGCGGAGCAGGGCTATTCAGGGCGTGAAGTAATGGCGGAATTTCGCCGCGCTACGGGCCTGCCGGTCGCCACCAACATGATCGCCACCAACTGGCGCGAAATGGGCCATGCGGTAATGCTGAACGCGGTAGATATCCCGCTGGCGGACCCGCACTTCTGGACGCTTTCCGGCGCGGTGCGCGTAGCGCAGTTGTGCGACGACTGGGGCCTGACCTGGGGCTGCCACTCCAATAACCATTTTGATATTTCGCTCGCCATGTTCACCCATGTGGGCGCGGCCGCGCCCGGCAAGCCGACCGCCATCGACACCCACTGGATTTGGCAGGAAGGCGACGCGCGGCTTACGCGAGAACCGCTGCGCATCGAGGGCGGGAAAATCGCCGTGCCGGATGCGCCAGGGCTTGGCGTGGAGCTGGACTGGGACCGGGTGCAACAGGCGCACGAGGCTTACAAATCATTGCCAGGCGGCGCGCGCAACGACGCGACCGCAATGCAGTATCTGGCGCCCGGCTGGACATTCGACCGCAAGCGACCCGCTTTTGGCCGTCATTGATTGACCGAAGAAAAGGATTGAGATCATGAGTACACAACAGACCCCCGTCGTGACATCCCTGCAAGTGATCCCGGTAGCCGGGCACGACAGCATGCTGATGAACCTGAGCGGCGCGCATGCGCCTTTCTTCACCCGCAATATTGTGATTATCAAGGATAACGCCGGGCAGACAGGCGTGGGCGAGATCCCGGGCGGCGAGAAGATCCGCCAGACGCTGGAAGATGCGGCGGCGCTGGTGGTAGGCAAAACCCTGGGCGAATACAAAAACGTGCTGACCGCCGTGCGCAACCAGTTTGCCGACCGCGATGCAGGCGGGCGCGGGCTGCAAACGTTCGATCTGCGCACCACCATTCATGTAGTGACCGGCATTGAAGCGGCGCTGCTTGATTTGCTCGGCAAGCACCTTGGCGTTAACGTCGCCAGCCTGCTCGGCGACGGGCAGCAGCGCAGCGAAGTGGAAATGCTCGGTTATCTGTTCTTCGTTGGCAACCGCAACCTGACTAACCTGCCTTACCAGAGCCAGCCCGACGAGCGCTGCGACTGGTACCGCATTCGCCATGAAGAAGCGATGACGCCAGACGCCGTGGTGCGCCTCGCCGAAGCGGCCTATGAGAAATATGGCTTTAACGATTTCAAACTCAAAGGCGGCGTGCTGGCGGGCGAGGAAGAAGCGGAAGCCGTAACGGCGCTGGCGAAGCGCTTCCCGCAGGCGCGCGTCACGCTCGACCCGAACGGCGCCTGGTCGCTGGAAGAGGCTATCCGCATCGGTAAGCAGTTGAAAGGCGTGCTGGCTTACGCGGAAGATCCCTGCGGCGCCGAGCAGGGTTACTCCGGGCGTGAAGTCATGGCGGAGTTTCGCCGCGCCACCGGCCTGCCGACCGCGACCAATATGATCGCCACCGACTGGCGGCAGATGGGGCATACCCTGTCGCTACAGTCTGTCGATATTCCGCTGGCGGACCCGCATTTCTGGACCATGCAGGGCTCTGTGCGCGTCGCGCAAATGTGCCACGAATTCGGCCTCACCTGGGGTTCGCACTCTAATAACCACTTCGACATTTCGCTCGCCATGTTTACCCATGTGGCTGCCGCAGCGCCCGGAACCATTACCGCTATCGATACCCACTGGATCTGGCAGGAGGGGAACCAGCGTCTGACCAAAGAACCGCTGCAAATCAAAGGCGGCATGGTGCAGGTGCCGGATGCGCCGGGACTTGGCGTGGAGCTGGATATGGAGCAGATCATGAAAGCCCATGAGCTCTATCAGCAGCACGGCCTTGGCGCGCGCGATGACGCGATGGCGATGCAGGCGCTGATCCCGGGCTGGACGTTCGACAATAAGCGCCCCTGCATGGTGCGCTAATCTATTTCCGGCAGGTTGTAAACGGCGTCCACAGACGCCGTTTCTTTTTGGGAAATCAACCAAAGGGCTATTCTGAAAACACGCCCTTTCGCATTGCTGAGTCTGTCCGTTCGTCACGCCGCAGGCATCATGCGCTTTTTACCTGAACTAAGGAGCGTTAATGAAAATTGTAATCGCACCGGACTCATGGAAAGAGAGCCTGACGGCGCTGGAAGTGGCAAACCACATCGCGCAGGGGTTCAGAGAAATTTTTCCAGAGGCGGAGTATCAGCTTATTCCCCTTGCCGATGGCGGCGAAGGCACCGTAGAAGCGATGGTGGCCGCCACGGGCGGACGTAAAGTCACGGTGCCGGTTATCGGTCCGCTTGGCGAGGAGATCGACGCTTTTTTCGGGCTCGACAGCACAGGGCGGCGCGCTTTTATCGAAATGGCCGCCGCAAGCGGTATTGAAATCGTCCCTCCGGCGCAGCGCAACCCGCTTATCACTACTTCGTGGGGCACCGGCGAACTGATCCGCCACGCGCTGGACGCCGGCGCCCGGCACCTTATTATCGGCATCGGCGGCAGCGCCACCAACGACGGCGGCGCAGGTATGGCGCAGGCGCTGGGCGCAAAGCTGCTGGATAAAGACGGCAAACCGCTCGGCCAGGGCGGCGGCGCGCTACAGCGCCTGGCGCGCATTGACCTGAGCGGGCTTGATAAGCGGCTGGCCACCTGCCGTATCGATGTCGCCTGCGATGTCAACAACCCGCTGACGGGGGAGCTGGGCGCATCGGCCATCTTCGGGCCGCAAAAAGGCGCCACGCCTGACATGGTTAAACAGCTTGATGAGAATCTCGCGCATTACGCTGAGGTGATTAAACGCGACGTGCAGCGTGAGGTGCTGACGCTGCCAGGGGGCGGCGCGGCAGGCGGCATGGGCGCGGCGCTGTTCGCGTTTTGCGGCGCGCAACTGCGGCCAGGCATAGAGATTGTGACCGAAGCGCTTGGTTTTGAAGAGGCAGTGCGCGGGGCGAGCCTGGTGATAACCGGCGAAGGACGGCTCGACAGCCAGTCGGTACATGGCAAGGTGCCGGTAGGTGTGGCGCGCGTGGCGCGTCGACATAACATTCCCGTGATTGGCATAGCAGGCAGCCTGACGGCGGATGTGGGCGTGGTGCACCGGCACGGCATCAACGCTGTATTCAGCGTGCTTTATCGGCTTTGCACCTTAGAAGAGGCGCTGAGCGAGGCGGGGGATAACCTGCAAAAAGCGGCGCGGAATATCGCCGCCGCGCTGCGTGTCGGGCAGCAACTGAAGTAGCGCGCGATAAAAAGCCCTCAGAAGAGGGCTTTCACAGGCGTTAGCCGAGAATGCGCCGCGCCTCTCGCGCCACATTATCCATTTCATCCAGCAGCTCAAGCAGTTCTGGCTCCAGCGCCTGCGGCGCGACGCCGCTGCGCATCTGCTGCTCAATCAGCAGGCAGAGGTTTTTAAGGCGCGGCACGCCACTGTAGCCGCAGCTACCGTGCAGCTTGTGGATAATCTCCAGCAGACCGGGCGGCTCTTCGCCCACCAGCTGTTCTTCTACGGTATTACGCACCTGCGGCAGGAATTCCAGCAGCATACTGAGCATATCGCGCGCCAGATCGGTTTTATTCGCCGCCTGACGTAGCGCCAGCGACCAGTCAAGCGTCACGTCGTTTGATGCTTCTGGCGAAACGGGCGTCACGGGCGTCGAGAGCGCCGAGGTGATGAGCGGCATGCCCTGCTGGTAACGTAAAAGCAGCGCGTGCAGCTTCTCTTCTTCGATCGGTTTGGCAAGATAGTCATTCATGCCAGCGGCGAGCAGTTTCTCTTTCTGCCCCGCCAGCGCATGGGCGGTTACCGCAACCACCGGCGTTTGCTGGTGGTGAGGAAGCTGTCGGATCAGCTCACAGGCGTGAATGCCGTCCATTTCCGGCATCTGAATATCCATCAGGATAATATCGAGCTGCTGCTGCTTCGCGCAGTCTACCGCCTGCTGGCCGCTGTCGCATAAGACGACGCTCTGCACCTGATCTTCCAGCAGCGCGCCGATAAGCTTGAGGTTAGCCGGGTTGTCGTCCACCGCCATCACTTTTATCGGCAGCCTGCCGCGCGCGTCGGCCAGGCGATGAGGCGCTTGCTGCTTCTGGCAGTGCTCAATCAACAGCGGCAGCAGCCGCGCAGAGGTGACGGGCTTAAGCAAACAGGCCGTCGCGCCCTCTTTCTTCAGCACTTCGGCATCGACCTGCGCGTGGCAGGGCAGCGCCAGCAGCAGGCAGTCGGTGAGCGTCGCGGCCTTCGCGAGCATATCGTGCTCCATGGAGAGCGGCTCGCGCTGGTTTACCGGCACGGCGAGCAGCAGCATGTCGTAATGCTCATCCGGCAGCGTGGCGAAGGTGGCGCTGTAGATAACTTTCAGCGGCGTGGCGGCCAGCAGGTCGAGGGTGCTTTGCGCCGCCGCCGCGTTCGCTTCCACATAGGCGAGGCGTTTGCCGGCCAGAGAGTCGGTGGCGTGACCATCAACGATGGCATTCGGGTTGAGATCCAGGCTGATATGGAACCAGAAGGTCGACCCGCGGTTCGGCTGGCTGTGGAAGGAGATATCGCCGCCCATTTCATGCACCAGCTTCTGGGTAATCACCAGGCCAAGCCCGGTGCCGCCGTGGCGGCGTGAAATGCTGGCGTCGGCCTGGCGAAACGCCTGGAAAAGCCGCGACTGGTCACGTTCCGGAATACCGATGCCGGTATCGCGGATTTGCACTTCAATCTGCACCTTATTGCTGCTGATGGAGCGCTTTTCCACAAAGAGATCGATGTTACCGCTTTCGGTGAACTTAATGGCGTTGCCCACCAGATTGGTAATGACCTGCTGAAAACGCAGCGGGTCGCCGATTACGCTGTCCGGCACGTCGTTTTTGATATTCAGCGTCAGCTCAAGCCCTTTGTCGTGGGCGGAATGCGCAAGCAGCGTCACCACTTCATCAAGCGTAGTGCGCAGCGGGAAGGGAATGCTTTCCAGCAGCAGCTTGCCGGCTTCCAGCTTGGAGAAGTCCAGCACATCGTTAATGATAGAGAGCAGGTTGTTCGCCGAGCGTTCAATGGTGTTGAGATGGTCGCGCTGGGTGGGCGTCAGGCCTGTTTTCAGCGTCAGGCGCGTAAAGCCTATGACGCCGTTAAGCGGCGTTCGCAGCTCGTGCGACATGTTCGCCAAAAATTCAGACTTAATACGCGCCGCCTCCTGGGCGCGCTTTTTCGCCAGATCCAGCTCGACGTTCTGGATCTCCATCTGCTCCAGCGTTTCCCGCAGATCTGACGTCGCCTGATCGATATTGTGCTGCATCTCTTCATGGTAAGCGGCAAGCGACATCGCCATCGAGTTAATGCCGTTTTTCAGCATATCTAACTCGCCGAGCATAAAACCTTCCACGCGGCTGTCGAGCTGGCCGCGGCGGATGCGGTCGACAGTATTCACCATGTTGCGAATAGGCCCGGTGACATCGCGCATCAGCCGCCAGGCGAAGAGCAGGGCGCAGGCGATACAAATCATTATCAGCATCACTGAAATAAACATCTCTTTGTACTGTTGCAGGCGTACAGATTTGAGATCGAGTTCCAGCGCCACGTAACCGAGCCGGTTTCCTTCTGGTTTAGCGTCGGTCACTTCTGATTCATCTGGTGAATAACTTTCGGCGATGATGGGCGTGCGCAGGATCATCTGGTCGCCCTGGCGGCTGACGCTGACGCCGCCTGGCAAAACGGCGTTGCGCGGCATTTTTAGCCCATCGGGGACGAGATGAAAATTCGACGTTACAAACAGCCGGTTCTCCTCATCATAAATAGAAATAGCGCGAACGATGTCGGAATGGCGGCGGTGAAGAACGCTAATAAGCTGACGGATTGACTCGCGGTTTTGCTGGCTCATGCCATATTCGCTCGCCACCGCCAGCGGTTCGATAATACTTGCGCCAGCATCCTCTAACTGGCGCTGAAGATCATGGTAGCGGTGAACCACAAAGAAAATACTCAGCAGCAAGCCAATAAGAACGGTGGGGGCCAGTATGAGGATCATCATGCGTGCCCGCAGGCTGTAGTTGGTCATGGGGTTCCGTTATGGGACAATCAGCATCAATAAATATGGTTGATTGAGAAATATCTCGGCGATGGCGCAATTCTACTCTGCAAAGCGACGCGTGACGACGCGTCAGATCATAACCGTTAAAGTAACCGATCTTGACCCCTTCGGGCAGGGGGTGGCGCGTCATGAAGGCAAAGCGCTGTTCGTGGCGGGCTTGCTGCCGGGCGAAACGGGCGAGGTTACGCTGACTGAAGAGAAGCGCCAGTTTGCGCGCGGCACGGTCAAAAAACGGCTTTCCGACAGCCCGGAGCGCGTGGCGCCGCGCTGTCCGCACTTTGGCGTATGCGGCGGCTGCCAGCAGCAGCACGCCAGCGTCAGCCTGCAACAAGAGAGTAAATCGCGGGCGCTGGGGCGCATGATGAAGCGCGATGTCGACGAGGTGATCGCCGGGCCGGAGTGGGGCTATCGCCGCCGCGCGCGTCTGAGCCTTGCTTTTACGCCGCGCACGCAAAAACTTCAGATGGGTTTTCGCAAAGCGAACTCCAGCGAGCTGGTGGATGTTCACCATTGCCCTATTCTGGCGCCCCGCCTTGAGGCGTTGCTCGCGCCGCTGCGCGCCTGCCTGAACGAACTGGACACTATCCGCAACCCAGGCCACGTCGAGCTGGTGCTGGCGGATAACGGGCCGCTGCTGGTGTTGCGTCATCTTGCGCCGCTTAGCGCCCGCGACCGACAAAAACTGGAACGCTTTTCGCATTCTGAAGGCGTTGCGCTGTACCTCGCCGCCCAAAGCGATACCCTTGAACAGGTGAGCGGAGAAGCGCCCTGGTACACCTCAGACGAACTACGCTTAAGCTTCAGCCCGCGTGATTTTATTCAGGTCAACGACGCGGTGAACCAGCAGATGGTGGCGCGGGCGCTGGCATGGCTGGCGGTAGAGCCAGGGGAGCGGGTGCTCGATCTCTTCTGCGGCATGGGCAATTTTACGCTGCCGCTGGCAAAGCGCGCAGACAGCGTGGTCGGCGTGGAAGGCGTAGCTGCGCTGGTGGAGAAAGGAAATTATAATGCCCGGCTTAACGCCCTGAATAATGTCGTTTTCTTTCATGAAAACCTGGAAGAGGATGTCACCCGCCAGCCCTGGGCGAAGCAGGGGTTTGAAAAAGTCCTGCTTGACCCGGCGCGGGCAGGCGCGGCGGGCGTAATGCAACACATTGTGAAATTACTGCCCAAACGCGTGGTCTATGTTTCCTGTAACCCCACCACACTTGCCCGGGACAGCGAAGCCTTGTTGGCGGCGGGTTACCAAATCAGACGGCTGGCAATGCTGGATATGTTCCCGCACACTGGTCATCTGGAATCGATGGTGCTGTTTGTTCGAGAGTCATAGCCGTACGCCTGCGGGCGAGACGGCCAGTCCCTTAAGGAGAGGACGATGGTTGCGGTAAGAAGTGCGCATCTCAATAAAGCTGGCGAATTTGACCATGAAAAGTGGGTGGCGAGCCTTGGCATCGCCAGTCAGCAGTCGTGTGAACGCTTAACCGAAACCTGGCGATATTGCGAACAGCAGACCAGCGGTCATCCGCAGGCGGAAGCGGTACTGTGGCGGGGCGTTGAGATGGTGGAGATCCTCTCAATGCTCAGCATGGATATCGACACCCTGCGCGCCGCGTTGCTCTTTCCATTGGTAGACAGCGGCGTGGTCAGCGAAGAGGTGTTGACGCAGAGCGTCGGCAGCGCGGTGGTCACTCTTATTCACGGCGTGCGCGACATGGCGGCGATTCGCCAGCTTAAGGCCACGCATACCGACGCCGTCTCTTCCGATCAGGTAGATAACGTCCGCCGCATGCTGCTGGCGATGGTAGACGACTTCCGCTGCGTGGTGATTAAGCTTGCCGAGCGCATCGCTCACCTGCGCGAGGTAAAAGACGCGCCGGAAGATGAGCGCGTGCTGGCGGCGAAAGAATGTACCAATATCTATGCGCCGCTCGCCAACCGCCTCGGCATTGGTCAGCTTAAATGGGAGCTGGAAGATTACTGCTTCCGTTATTTGCATCCGGCGGAGTACAAGCGCATTGCGAAGCTGCTGCACGAGCGGCGTATCGATCGCGAACATTATATTGACGAGTTTGTCGCGCATCTGCGCAAGGCGATGAAAGAAGAGGGCGTAAAGGCGGAAGTTTACGGCCGTCCGAAGCACATCTACAGTATCTGGCGCAAAATGCAGAAAAAGCATCTCGCTTTTGACGAGCTGTTTGACGTGCGCGCCGTGCGCATTGTCGCCGAGCGTTTGCAGGATTGCTATGCCGCGCTGGGGATTGTGCATACTCACTATCGTCATTTGCCTGATGAATTCGATGATTACGTCGCTAACCCGAAACCGAACGGCTATCAGTCTATTCATACGGTGGTGTTAGGCCCGAGCGGCAAGACGGTCGAAATCCAGATCCGTACCAAACAGATGCACGAAGACGCCGAGCTTGGCGTGGCGGCGCACTGGAAATATAAAGAGGGCGCCACCAGCGGCGCGCGCACCGGCCATGAAGACCGCATCGCATGGCTGCGTAAGCTTATCGCCTGGCAGGAAGAGATGGCCGACTCCGGCGAAATGCTCGACGAGTTGCGCAGCCAGGTCTTCGACGATCGGGTTTACGTTTTTACGCCGAAAGGCGATGTGGTAGATCTGCCGGCAGGTTCCACCCCCCTCGACTTTGCTTATCACATTCACAGCGATGTGGGGCACCGCTGCATCGGCGCCAAGATAGGCGGGCGCATTGTGCCGTTTACCTATCAGTTGCAGATGGGCGACCAGATTGAAATTATCACCCAGAAGCAGCCGAACCCGAGCCGCGACTGGCTGAACCCAAACCTGGGCTACGTCACCACCAGCCGCGGGCGCTCAAAAATTCACGCCTGGTTTCGCAAGCAGGACCGCGATAAAAACATTCTCGCCGGACGGCAGATCCTCGATGACGAGCTGGCGCACCTCGGCATCAGCCTGAAAGAAGCGGAAAAGCATCTGCTGCCGCGTTACAACTTCAACGAAATCGACGAACTGCTGGCGGCGATTGGCGGCGGCGATATTCGCCTCAACCAGATGGTGAATTTCTTGCAGGCGCAGTTCAACAAGCCGAGCGCGGAAGAACAGGATGCGGCGGCGCTGCGTCAGCTCACGCAGAAAAGCTACTCGCCGCAGGGGCGCAGTAAAGATAATGGCCGCGTAGTGGTGGAAGGGGTCGGCAACCTGATGCACCACATTGCGCGCTGCTGCCAGCCTATTCCCGGCGACGATATTGTCGGCTTTATCACGCAGGGGCGCGGCATCTCCATTCACCGCGCCGACTGCGACCAGCTTGCAGAGTTGCAGTCGCACGCGCCGGAGCGCATCGTCGACGCCGTCTGGGGCGAAAGCTACTCGGCGGGCTATTCGCTGGTGGTGCGCGTTACCGCTAACGACCGCAGCGGCTTGCTGCGCGACATCACCACGATTCTCGCCAACGAAAAGGTGAATGTGCTCGGGGTCACC
Organism: Franconibacter helveticus LMG 23732; assembly: GCF_000463115.2. Taxonomy (GTDB): domain Bacteria; phylum Pseudomonadota; class Gammaproteobacteria; order Enterobacterales; family Enterobacteriaceae; genus Franconibacter; species Franconibacter helveticus. The sequence goes on from NZ_AWFX01000024.1 coordinate 241,657, forward strand.
AGCCGCAGCGATACGCGCCAGCAGCTCGCCACGATTGATATGGATATCGAAATTTATAACCTACAGGTGCTGGGCCGCGTGCTCGGCAAACTCAATCAGGTGCCGGATGTCATTGACGCCCGCCGCCTGCACGGTTAACGACAATCATCAGGGGCGCCGCAAGCCGCCCCTGCGTTTTTTAAGCCGTCGCATCCCTTGACATCGACCGCCGCAAAGCCGACCTTACTTCTCTTTTCTCCTCCTCAGGAGAGGCGCCACCCCTGAATTTGCAAGGACTTATCATGAATCAGATCGACCGCCTGCTTGGCATTATGCAGCGCCTGCGCGACCCGCAAAACGGCTGCCCGTGGGATAAAGAACAGACCTTCGCCACCATCGCCCCTTATACGCTGGAAGAAACCTATGAAGTGCTGGACGCCATTCAGCGCGAAGACTTTGACGACCTGCGCGGCGAGCTGGGGGATCTGCTTTTTCAGGTGGTGTTTTACGCCCAGATGGCGCAGGAGCAAGGGCGATTCAATTTTAACGATATCTGCGCCGCCATTAGCGATAAGCTGGAACGCCGCCATCCACATATTTTCGGCGAAGCGAATTTCGGCGACAGCGAAGCCGTGCTGGCTAACTGGGAAAAGACCAAAAGCGCGGAGCGCGCCGAAAAAGCGCAACATTCAGCGCTGGACGATATTCCGGAAAGCCTGCCCGCACTGATGCGCGCGCATAAAATTCAGAAGCGCTGCTCGGCGGTGGGTTTTGACTGGACCTCGCTTGGCCCGGTGGTTGAAAAGGTGCATGAAGAAATTGACGAAGTGATGCATGAAGCGCAGCAGGCCGTCGTGGATGAGGCGAAGCTTGAAGAGGAGATTGGCGATTTACTGTTTGCGACGGTTAACCTTTCCCGCCATCTCGGCAGCAAAGCGGAAATCGCGCTGCAAAAAGCGAACCGTAAATTTGAACGCCGCTTCCGTGAAGTGGAGGCGATTCTTGCTGCGCAAGGGTTAAGGCCTGAGCAGGCGACGCTTGAACAGATGGAAGCGGCGTGGCAGGAAGTAAAACGCCAGGAAACTGATCGCTAAGGCTTTTTTGCGCTAAAGCGCTTGTTGTGGAAAATCTTAATTAACAAGCGCTTGATTTACGTCAAAAACATTTCATGCAAAGCGGCTATTTTCTCACGGCTTGAGATTGGCAAGACCTGGCGCTGAACGCACAGAATGAAAGTTTGTGAGCCCTGTCGTGTTCGGGTATACTGCTTTCCCGTCCTGGTTATTCCATCGTCTTTAAACCTAACTTCTCAGGTTCAGCATGACAACGAACTATATTTTTGTGACCGGCGGGGTCGTTTCCTCTCTGGGTAAAGGCATTGCCGCAGCCTCCCTCGCAGCCATTCTCGAAGCCCGTGGCCTCAACGTAACTATCATGAAACTGGATCCGTACATTAACGTCGATCCGGGCACCATGAGCCCTATTCAACACGGGGAAGTGTTCGTTACTGAAGATGGCGCTGAAACTGACCTGGACCTGGGTCACTACGAGCGTTTCATCCGTACTCGCATGACGCGCCGCAACAACTTCACCACCGGCCGTATTTACTCTGAAGTCCTGCGCAAAGAACGTCGCGGCGACTATCTGGGCGCGACCGTACAGGTTATCCCGCACATCACCAATGCCATCAAAGAGCGTATTCTTGAAGGCGGCGAAGGCCATGATGTGGTGCTGGTGGAAATCGGCGGCACCGTGGGCGATATCGAATCCCTGCCGTTCCTTGAAGCTATCCGCCAGATGGCGGTAGAAGTGGGCCGTGAACACACCATGTTTATGCACCTGACGCTGGTGCCTTACATGGCGGCCGCAGGCGAGGTGAAAACCAAGCCGACGCAGCACTCTGTAAAAGAACTGCTCTCTATCGGTATTCAGCCGGACGTGCTGATCTGCCGCTCCGATCGCGCTGTGCCGGCGAACGAACGCGCCAAAATTGCGTTGTTCTGTAACGTACCGGAAAAAGCGGTGATTTCGCTGAAAGATGTCGATTCCATCTATAAAATTCCGGGCCTGTTGAAATCGCAGGGGCTCGACGATTATATTTGTAAACGATTCAGCCTGAACTGTGCGGAAGCAAACCTGTCTGAATGGGAACAGGTTATTTATGAAGAAGCTAACCCGGCAGGCGAAGTCACGATCGGCATGGTCGGCAAATACATTGAACTGCCGGATGCGTATAAATCGGTTATCGAAGCGCTGAAGCATGGCGGGCTGAAAAACCGCGTGACGGTTAACATCAAGCTTATCGATTCGCAGGATGTCGAAACGCGCGGCGAAGAAGTGCTGAAAGGGCTGGATGCCATTCTTATCCCGGGCGGCTTCGGCTATCGCGGCGTGGAAGGCAAAATCGCCACCGCGCGCTATGCCCGCGAAAATAATATTCCTTACCTCGGCATTTGCCTCGGTATGCAGGTTGCGCTGATTGAATATGCCCGTCACGTTGCGGGTATGGACAACGCCAACTCCACTGAATTTGTGCCAGACTGTAAATACCCAGTCGTTGCGCTGATCACGGAGTGGCGCGACGAAAATGGCAACGTTGAGACGCGTACGGAAAAAAGCGATCTCGGTGGCACGATGCGCCTTGGCGCGCAGCAGTGTCAGCTCAGCGACGATAGCCTGGTGCGCCAGCTTTATGGCGAGCCGACCATTGTCGAGCGTCACCGTCACCGTTACGAAGTCAACAACATGTTGTTGAAACAGATTGAAGCAGCAGGTCTGCGTGTTGCGGGCCGTTCCGGCGATGATCAGTTGGTCGAGATCATCGAAGTGCCGAATCACCCGTGGTTTGTCGCTTGTCAGTTCCACCCGGAATTTACTTCCACCCCGCGCGATGGGCATCCGCTGTTTGCCGGCTTTGTAAAAGCCGCGAGCGATTACCAGAAACGTCAGGCGAAGTAAGCAGAGTTAGAACGGCAACGCGCGAATTTATCGCGCGTTGTTTGTCTGGAGTTTTAGTTTAACTTGTACTGAGGAAAACCTAATGTCCAAAATCGTTAAAGTCATCGGTCGTGAAATCATCGACTCCCGTGGTAACCCGACTGTTGAAGCCGAAGTTCACCTGGAAGGCGGTTTCGTAGGTATGGCCGCTGCACCGTCAGGTGCTTCTACGGGTTCCCGCGAAGCGCTGGAACTGCGCGATGGCGACAAATCCCGTTTCCTGGGTAAAGGCGTAACCAAAGCAGTTGCTGCGGTGAACGGCCCGATCGCTCAGGCTGTAGTAGGTAAAGACGCTAAAGACCAGGCTGCCATCGACAAAATCATGATCGACCTCGATGGTACTGAAAACAAATCCAACTTCGGTGCAAACGCCATTCTGGCGGTTTCTCTGGCTGCTGCTAAAGCCGCTGCTGCCGCTAAAGGCATGCCGCTGTATGAGCACATCGCTGAGCTGAACGGCACCCCGGGCAAATTCTCCATGCCGGTTCCGATGATGAACATCATCAACGGCGGCGAGCACGCTGACAACAACGTTGATATCCAGGAATTCATGATTCAGCCGGTTGGCGCGAAGACGGTTAAAGAAGCCATCCGTATGGGTTCTGAAGTCTTCCATCACCTGGCGAAAGTGCTGAAAGGCAAAGGCATGAACACCGCTGTAGGCGACGAAGGCGGCTATGCGCCGAACCTGGGTTCCAACGCCGAAGCGCTGGCTGTTATCGCAGAAGCGGTTAAAGCTGCTGGCTATGAGCTGGGCAAAGACATCACGCTGGCGATGGACTGCGCGGCGTCTGAATTCTACAAAGACGGTAAATACGTTCTGGCTGGCGAAGGCAACAAAGCGTTCACCTCTGAAGAATTCACCCACTTCCTGGAAGATCTGACCAAACAGTACCCGATCGTTTCTATCGAAGACGGTCTGGACGAGTCTGACTGGGACGGTTTTGCTTACCAGACCAAAGTACTGGGCGACAAAATCCAGCTGGTTGGCGACGATCTGTTCGTTACCAACACCAAGATCCTGAAAGAAGGTATTGAGAAAGGCATCGCTAACTCCATCCTGATCAAATTCAACCAGATCGGTTCTCTGACCGAAACCCTGGCGGCTATCAAGATGGCGAAAGATGCTGGCTACACTGCCGTTATCTCTCACCGTTCTGGCGAAACTGAAGACGCAACCATTGCCGACCTGGCAGTAGGTACCGCAGCAGGCCAGATCAAAACCGGTTCCATGAGCCGTTCTGACCGCGTTGCTAAATACAACCAGCTGATTCGTATCGAAGAAGCGCTGGGTGAAAAAGCGCCGTACAACGGTCGTAAAGAGATCAAAGGGCAGGCGTAATCCTCTCCTGTAAAGTAATTAAAACCCGCTCCGGCGGGTTTTTTTATGCCTCTTTTTTGCGCTCACACCGCCTTCTTCCATACTTAACGGCAGATCGTTATGCGTCACCCTAAAGAAGTAGAAAATCACAAAATCACGATTTTTTTATGAGGAGAGACCATGAAAGCCGCCGTCGTCAGTAAAGATCATTCTGTTGAAATTATCGATAAAACCATGCGCCCGCTGGAGCATGGCGAAGCCTTGCTCGCTATGGAATGCTGCGGAGTTTGTCACACCGACCTGCACGTGAAAAATGGCGACTTCGGTGATGTTACCGGCAGAACGCTGGGGCACGAAGGCATCGGCGTGGTTAAAGCCATCGGCCCGGGCGTCGCTTCGCTCAAGCCTGGCGATCGCGCAAGCGTTGCCTGGTTTTTCCAGGGGTGCGGGCACTGCGAATATTGCTCAAGCGGCAATGAAACGCTCTGTCGCAACGTTAAAAACGCCGGTTACAGCGTGGATGGCGGCATGGCGGAAGAGTGTATCGTTGTGGCGGATTACGCCGTGAAAGTGCCGGACGGACTGGATTCCGCTGCGGCCAGCAGTATCACTTGCGCCGGAGTTACCACCTACAAAGCGGTAAAAATTTCTCATATCCGCCCCGGCCAGTGGATTGTCATTTACGGCCTTGGCGGCCTTGGCAACCTGGCGCTGCAATATGCGAAAAATGTGTTCAACGCGAAAGTCATCGCCGTAGACGTGAACGACATGCAGCTTGAATTCGCCAAAGAGAGCGGCGCCGATCTGACCATCAACTCACGTAACGAAGATGCGGCAAAAATTATTCAGGAAAAAACCGGCGGCGCGCATGCGGCAGTGGTGACGGCGGTGGCGAAAGCGGCGTTTAACTCGGCGGTGGATGCGGTTCGCGCTGGCGCGCGCGTGGTGGCGGTCGGATTGCCGCCGGAATCCATGAGTCTTAACATTCCACGCCTGGTGCTGGACGGCATTGAAGTGGTCGGCTCGCTGGTCGGCACGCGACAGGATCTGGCGGAAGCCTTCCAGTTTGCCGCTGAAGGCAAAGTGGTGCCAAACGTCACCCTGCGCCCGCTGGAAGATATCAATACCATCTTCCACGAAATGGAGGAGGGCAAAATCAAAGGCCGTATGGTTATTGATTTTAAACGAAAAGCCGCGCAGTAACTCTCGCTGGAAAACCGCCGCGGCGCCTGTGCCATCCATGCAGGCGCCGCAGGACATGACCCCGAACGTAACTTCTGCAATAATTACGGTTTACATCATTTGCAGAGAGTATCATGCAGTACCCGATTAATGAGATGTTCCAGACCCTACAGGGCGAGGGTTACTTTACCGGCGTTCCCGCTATTTTCATTCGTTTGCAGGGATGCCCGGTTGGCTGTGCCTGGTGCGACACCAAACACACGTGGGATAAGCTCGCCGATCGGGAAGTGTCGCTTTACAGCGTAATAGCCAAGACGAAAGAGAGCGATAAATGGGGCGCCGCCAGCAGCGAAGATTTACTCGCTGTGATTAGCCGCCAGGGCTATACCGCGCGCCACGTTGTCATTACCGGCGGCGAGCCGTGCATCCACGATCTGCTGCCGCTCACTCACCTGCTGGAAAAAAACGGCTTCAGTTGCCAGATTGAAACCAGCGGCACCCATGAAGTGCGCTGCACGCCAACAACCTGGGTGACCGTTTCGCCAAAAGTGAATATGCGCGGCGGTTATGAAGTGCTCGACCAGGCGCTGCAACGTGCTGATGAAGTCAAACACCCGGTAGGACGGATGCGCGATATAGAAGCGCTGGATGAATTGCTGGCAAGAGTTCACGATGACAAACAGCGCGTGATTGCCCTGCAACCCATCAGCCAGAAAGAAGACGCCACGCGTCTGTGTATTGAAACCTGTATCGCCCGCAACTGGCGGCTCTCTATGCAAACGCATAAGTATCTGAACATTGCATGAAAAAAGGGGCGTAAGCCCCTTTTTTTATCTGCTGCCAAAGCCGTCGTTGTTCGTTAACAACCGGGCGTCGCGCTTATTCGCCGCGGTATACGCAGCCTGCGGTGCAGGTCTCTTTGATAGTCACCGCGCTCAGTAGCGGCATCACGGGCTTCATCTGATCCCAAATCCATTTCGCCAGCACTTCGCTGGTCGGGTTCTCAAGGCCCGGAATATCGTTGAGATAATAGTGGTCGAGACGGTCATAAACCGGCTTAAACGCCGCTTTCAGTTCGGCGAAATCAATTATCCATCCGGTATGCGGGTCCACTTCGCCCGTCACTTCCAGGCGCACCATAAAAGAATGCCCGTGCAGACGCCCGCATTTATGGCCTTCCGGTACATGGGGCAGGCGGTGGGCGGCTTCGAACATAAAATCTTTAAACAGGGTGGTAGGCATAACGCAGTCTCAGTCTGACAAAAAACCGCCGCATAGTACCGGAATTGACCGTTTTTAGCATTAACTAAAACCGCCGTTAACGATAAGCGCTGCGCTAAGGCTTTGCTGATAAAAATAACGCTTTTTAATCAACGTTATAGTTAACCAGTTTTACCGTTTAGCGTTAGTGATAAAAGCGGTTAGTGCTTTTGGTTATTTATTATTTCCATCCCTTCTTTAATTGTTACTATGCCGCCCGTTAACCTTACTTTCTCTTCTGTTTTTACAATAAAAAACAGCTTTGCTACTGGAACATAACGACGCATGACGACGCAGGCCCCACCAAGCGCTTTGCTCCCGCTGAGCCCGGAGCAGCTGGCTCGCCTTCAGACGGCGACCCACGACTTAACGCCCACCCAGCTCGCCTGGCTTTCAGGTTATTTCTGGGGGATCTCAAACCAGCCGGGCGCAGCGGCGCAAGCTTCCGCGCCTGTCGCCGAAGCGCCAGCCATTACGCTTATCTCCGCTTCCCAGACGGGCAACGCGCGCCGGGTGGCGGAAGCGCTGCGAGACGATCTGCTGGCGGCGAAGCTGAACGTGAAGCTGGTTAACGCCGGGGACTATAAGTTCAAGCAGATCGGCTCTGAGAAGCTGTTGGTGATCGTCACCTCCACGCAAGGAGAAGGGGAGCCGCCGGAAGAGGCCGTCGCGCTGCATAAGTTCCTGTTTTCGAAAAAAGCGCCGAAGCTGAACGGCGCCGCCTTCGCCGTCTTTGGTCTGGGCGACACCTCTTATGAGTTCTTCAGCCAGGCAGGAAAAGATTTCGACAGCAAGCTGGCGGAACTGGGCGCCGAGCGTCTGCTCGACCGCGTGGATGCGGATGTGGAATATCAGGCGGCGGCGCAGGAATGGCGCGCCCGCGTAGTGGAAGCGCTGAAAGCCCGCGCGCCTGCCGCGCCGGCTCAGGCAAGCGTTGCCGCACAGGGCGCGGTGAATCTTGTCGACTCCACGCCATACACCAAAGAAGCGCCGCTGACGGCAACGCTTTCCGTTAACCAAAAAATTACCGGCCGCGGCTCCGAGAAAGATGTTCGCCATCTGGAAATTGATTTAGGCGATTCCGGCTTGCGCTATCAGCCGGGCGATGCGCTGGGCGTCTGGTATCAGAACGATCCCGCCCTGGTGCAGGAACTTGTCGAGTTGCTGTGGCTGAAAGGCGACGAGCAGGTGGTGGTGGAAGGCAAAACGCTGCCGCTCAGCGAAGCGCTACAGTGGCATTTCGAGCTGACCGTGAACACCGCCAACATTGTGGAAAACTACGCCACGCTGACCCGCAATGAACAACTGCTGGCGCTGGTGGGCGATAAAGCGAAGCTGCAACATTATGCCGCCACGGTGCCGATTGTGGACATGGTCCGTTTCGCCCCTGCGCAACTGGACGCCGATAAACTGCTCGGCCTGCTGCGCCCGCTAACGCCGCGTCTCTATTCCATCGCCTCTTCGCAGGCGGAAGTGGAAAGCGAAGTGCATATCACCGTTGGCGTGGTGCGTTACGACATCGAAGGCCGCGCGCGCGCGGGCGGGGCATCCAGCTTCCTGGCCGATCGTCTGGAAGAAGAGGGCGAAGTGCGCGTTTTCATCGAGCATAACGACAACTTCCGTCTGCCTGCCAACCCGCAAACGCCTGTGATCATGATTGGCCCAGGCACCGGCATCGCGCCGTTCCGCGCCTTCATGCAGCAGCGCGCCGCCGAAGGCGCCGAAGGCAAGAACTGGCTCTTTTTCGGGAATCCGCACTTTACTGAAGATTTCCTCTACCAGGTGGAGTGGCAGCGTTACGTTAAAGAAGGCGTGCTGAACCGCATCGATCTTGCCTGGTCGCGCGATCAAAAAGAAAAAATTTACGTACAAGATAAACTGCGCCAGCAAGGCGCGGAGCTGTGGCGCTGGATCAACGACGGCGCGCACATTTATGTCTGCGGCGACGCGACTCGCATGGCGCGAGATGTCGACCAGGCTTTACTGGAAGTGATTGCCGAACACGGCGCGATGGATGCCGAGGCGGCAGACGAATATTTAAGTGAGCTGCGCGTAGAGCGCCGTTACCAGCGAGACGTCTATTAATGAGCGAAAAATACCCAGGGCCTCTGGTGGTCGAAGGAAAACTTACCGACGCGGAACGCATGAAGCGCGAAAGTAATTTCCTGCGCGGCACCATTGCCGAAGATTTACATGACGGCCTGACCGGCGGCTTTAATGGCGATAATTTTCTGCTGATCCGCTTTCACGGCATGTACCAGCAGGACGATCGCGATATTCGCGCCGAACGCGCCGAACAGAAGCTTGAGCCGCGTCATGCGATGATGCTGCGCTGCCGTCTGCCGGGTGGGATCATGACGCCGCAGCAGTGGATAGCCATTGATAAATTCGCAGGCGAAAACACCATTTACGGCAGCATCCGTCTGACCAACCGCCAGACCTTCCAGTATCACGGCCTGCTGAAGAAAAACGTGAAGCCGGCGCACCAGATGCTGCACTCCGTTGGCCTGGACGCGCTGGCGACCGCTAACGACATGAACCGTAACGTGCTCTGCACCTCCAACCCGGTGGAATCGCAGCTGCACGCTGAAGCTTACGAGTGGGCGAAAAAACTCTCCGAGCATCTGCTGCCGCGCACCCGCGCCTATGCGGAAATCTGGCTTGACCAGGAGAAAGTGGCGACCACTGACGAAGAGCCTATTCTTGGGGCGACCTACCTGCCGCGTAAATTCAAAACCACGGTCGTGGTGCCGCCGCAGAATGATGTCGATCTGCACGCAAACGACATGAACTTCATCGCGATTGCTGAAAACGGCAAACTGGTGGGCTTCAACCTGCTGGTGGGCGGCGGGCTTTCCATTGAGCACGGCAACAAGAAAACCTACGCCCGCACCGCGACGGAGTTTGGCTATATTCCGCTGGAGCATACCCTTGCCGTGGCGGAAGCGGTAGTGACCACCCAGCGCGACTGGGGCAACCGCACCGACCGTAAAAACGCCAAAACCAAATATACGCTGGAGCGCGTGGGGCCGGATGTCTTTAAAGCGGAAGTGGAGCGTCGCGCAGGCATTAAATTCGCGCCGATTCGCCCTTATGAATTTACCGGCCGCGGCGATCGCATCGGCTGGGTAAAAGGCATCGACAATAAATGGCACCTGACGCTGTTTATCGAAAACGGCCGTATTCTGGATTTCCCGGGCCGTCCGCTGAAAACCGGCCTGCTGGAAATTGCGAAGATCCATAAAGGGGATTTCCGGCTTACCGCTAACCAGAACCTTATCGTGGCGGGCGTGCCTGAAAGCGATAAAGCGAAGATTGAACAGCTGGCGCGGGCGCACGGCCTGATGGACGCCGTCACGCCGCAGCGCGAAAACTCCATGGCCTGCGTGTCATTCCCGACCTGTCCGCTGGCGATGGCGGAAGCGGAGCGTTTCCTGCCGACGTTTATCGACAAAGTCGACGCGCTGATGGCAAAGCACGGCGTAGCGGATGAACATATCGTTCTGCGCGTAACTGGCTGCCCGAACGGCTGCGGCCGCGCGATGCTGGCGGAACTGGGGCTGGTTGGCAAAGCGCCGGGGCGCTATAACCTGCATCTTGGCGGCAACCGCATCGGCACGCGCATTCCGCGTATGTATCGTGAAAACATCACCGAGCCGGAAATTCTGGCCGCTATCGATGAACTGGTAGGCCGCTGGGCGAAAGAGCGCGAAGCGGGCGAAGGCTTTGGCGATTTCACCGTGCGCGCCGGGATCATCCGTCCGGTGCTCGATCCAGCGCGGGATTTCTGGGAATAAGCCGCTGACGCTCCCCCTTTCGCGATAAGGGGACCGGGCGGCGAACGTGTGCCGGGTTATGGCAACCCGGCGCGCTTTTCAGCTTCTCCCTGCGAAAGAAGGGGGAGGGTGAAAATAGTCAACAAGCGAGGTCAACATGTCTCAATTCGATCTGAATACGCTGAATGCTCAGACGAAAGAAGAACGCGCGGCGGCGCTCGCCGAAACCAACGCGCAGCTGGAAAAGCTTAGCGCGGAAGAGCGCGTGCGCTGGGCGCTGGAGCATCTGCCCGGCGAGTTTGTGCTTTCATCAAGCTTTGGCATCCAGGCAGCGGTTTGTCTGCATCTGGTGACCCGCGAGCGTCCGGATATCCCCGTCATCCTCACCGATACCGGTTATCTGTTCCCGGAAACCTACCGGTTCATTGATGAGCTAACGGAAAAGCTCAACCTGAACCTGAAAATCTACCGCGCCGCGCAAAGCCCGGCCTGGCAGGAGGCGCGCTACGGCAAGCTGTGGGAGCAGGGCGTGGAGGGCATTGAGAAGTACAACGACATTAATAAAGTCGAACCGATGAACCGGGCGTTGCAGGAGCTTAACGCCGGCACCTGGTTTGCCGGGCTTCGCCGCGAGCAGTCCGGCAGCCGGGCTAATTTGCCGGTGGTTGGCGTTCAGCGCGGCGTGTTTAAAATCCTGCCGATTATCGACTGGGATAACCGCACCGTTTATCAGTACCTGCAAAAACATGGTCTGAAATATCACCCGCTGTGGGACGAAGGGTATCTCTCCGTAGGCGATACCCATACGACCCGCAAATGGGAGCCGGGCATGGCGGAAGAGGAAACCCGCTTCTTCGGGCTGAAACGCGAATGCGGCCTGCACGAAGGTTAAGAGAAAAAACGCGACAACAGGTCGCGTTTTTTATTTCCCCGCTTTCGCCAGCTCTTTGACCAGCGGCAGCATGACGCGCATAACGTCGCGGCTGCGTTTCTCAATGCGCCCGGGCAGCGCTTTATCCAGATAGTCCTGGTTATCAAGGCGGACGCTATGCCAGCTGCTCCCTTCGGGAAACGCTTTGCTTTTGGCGCGTTGCTGATAACCGTCTTTCTTGCCCAGCGTCCAGTTTGTCGCTTCTACCGAAAGCACGGGCAGGCCGGCTTTATCAAACACCTCGGCATCGTTGCAGCAGCCGGTGCCCTGCGGATACTGCGGATTAAGGCCAGGATTGGTGGCGGCGGGAATACCCTGGTGGCGAGCGATAGCCAGCGCGCGGTCGCGGGTGAGTTTGCGCACCGCGGCGGGCGTGCTTTGCCCGCTGTTGAAATAGAGCCGGTCGCCCACTATCAGGTTGTCCAGGTTAATCACCAGCAGCGTATTTTTCTTCTCTTTATCGCTCATGCGCTTAAGTACGTTTTCCGCGCCAAGCTTGCCCTCTTCTTCGCCGCTGGTGGCGATGAAGCGAATGCCGTAACGAGTGGGAACATCTTTCAGGCGCTGCGCAAGCTCCAGCATCACGCCAAGCCCGGCGGCGTTATCGTCCACGCCCTGTAGCGTTAGCCCGCCCAGGTTGTTATCCACATCGTTATCGCTTTGCGGCGCGTAGGTGTCGAGGTGCGCCATGATGATTATCTGCTGCGGCTCCTTGCCTTCGTGCGCGGCGATGACCGTGCTGCCAGTCACGTTATGCCAGTTGGCATGCTTATTATCCGTAAGATAGACGTAGCGGCTGTGAAAGGCGCGAATATCGCTCTGGTAGCCCCACTGCGCAAACTGCTGACGCAAATAATCCGCTGAAAGCATCTCTGCGGGGGTGCCGGTCATCCGGCCGGGAAAATAGGTAGCGATATAGCGAGTCTGTTGATTGGCGGTTTCCCCCAGCGCGGGCGCGCGCGCCGCGGCAGGAAGGGTAAAGCATACGCTCAGCGCCAGGCCCAGGGTTAAGCGGCGCACTGCGGAAAGCATAGATAATCCTTAATCAAAAAAGAGCGGAAAAATTTTCCCGCTTAGTATGAAACTGTGATGAAGCTTACACAATTTCATTTCATCCCAAACGCCCGAAAAACCACGTCTTAAGCACTTTTTGATATTTGCTTTGTCAACGACTTATTCCTTTGTGGAACTACTCATGCCAATTCGTAATTTCATTCGTTATCAAGCGCCCCCTATAGTCCCCCGTAGTCCCTGTTATTTGCGAGCCTTGCCGTTGTGGATTATCTCCCCCTTTTTGCCGCGCTGAAAAATCGCCCCGTCCTTGTTGTCGGCGGCGGCGAAGTGGCGGCGCGTAAAATTGCTTTGCTGACCCGCGCGGGCGCGCAGGTCCGGGTGGTGGCGCGCAAGCTGCACCCGGAACTGGCGGAGCTTAACGAGGCGAAAACCATCGACTGGTTCGCGCAGGCGTTTGATGAAGCGCAGCTGGATAACGTTTTTCTGGTGATTGCCGCCACGAATGACAGCGAACTGAACCGCCGGGTATATGACGCGGCGAACGCCCGTCAGCGGCTGGTGAATGTTGTGGACGATCAGCCGCTCTGTTCGTTCATTTTTCCTTCCATTGTTGACCGCTCGCCGCTGGTGGTCGCTATTTCCTCCGGCGGCAACGCGCCGGTGCTGGCGCGTCTGCTGCGGGAAAAAATTGAAGCGCTGCTGCCTGCGAACCTGGGGCGCATGGCGGAAGTGGCGGGCAGCTGGCGTGAGAAAATCAAAGTGCGGCTGACCACGACCGATGCGCGCCGCCGCTTCTGGGAGCGCGCTTTCCGCGGACGCTTCGCAAGCCAGATGGCCGCAGGCAATGAACAGGCGGCACAGGAAACGCTGGCGCAAACGCTGGCAGAGCCGGAAAGCGCCCCGGGCGAAATTATTCTTGTCGGCGCAGGGCCGGGCGATGCGGGGTTGCTGACGCTTCGCGGCTTGCAGGTGATGCAGCAGGCAGACGTAGTGCTTTATGACCATCTGGTCAGCGAGGCGGTGCTGGACCTGGTGCGCCGCGACGCCGAACGCATCTGCGTAGGCAAACGCGCCGGTTCGCATGCAGTGGCGCAGCATGAAACCAACCAGATGCTCGTCGATCTTGCGCGGGAAGGAAAAACCGTGGTGCGCCTGAAGGGCGGCGACCCGTTCATTTTTGGGCGCGGCGGCGAAGAGCTTGAGGCGGCGAAAGCGGCGGGGGTGCCTTTTCAGGTGGTGCCAGGCGTTACGGCGGCTTCCGGCGCGACGGCCTACGCGGGTATTCCGCTAACGCACCGCGATTATGCCCAGAGCGCGGTCTTCGTCACCGGGCACTACAAGCCCGACAGCGCGCCGTTCGACTGGGCATTGCTGGCGAAAAGCCGCCAGACGCTCGCTATCTATATGGGCACGATGAAAGCCGCAGAGATAAGCGAGCAGCTAATTCAACACGGCCGGGACGCTGATACGCCAGTGGCGGTCATCAGCCGCGGCACGCGGGAAGACCAGCAGGTCTTTACCGGCACGCTACAACAACTCGAGGCGCTTGCTAAACAGGCGCCGATGCCGGCTCTGCTGGTTATCGGGGAGGTGGTTAAGCTTCACCCGCAACTGGCCTGGTATCAACATTCCAACCCGACGGGGGAGTTCCGCTCTTCCGTGGTGAATCTGGCTTAAGGAAAGGTTATGGACCAAAAACGACTCACTCACCTGCGGCAACTGGAGGCGGAAAGCATCCATATCATTCGTGAAGTGGCGGCAGAATTCGCTAACCCGGTGATGATGTATTCCATTGGCAAAGATTCCAGCGTGATGCTGCATCTGGCGCGTAAAGCCTTTTACCCGGGCACGCTGCCGTTCCCGCTGCTGCACGTCGATACCGGCTGGAAATTCCGTGAGATGTACGAGTTCCGCGACCGTACCGCCAAAGCCTACGGCTGTGAGCTGCTGGTGCATAAAAACCCGGAAGGGGTGGCGATGGGCATCAACCCGTTCGTGCACGGCAGCGCCAAGCATACCGATATCATGAAAACCGAAGGGCTGAAGCAGGCGCTTAACAAATACGGTTTTGACGCCGCTTTCGGCGGCGCGCGCCGCGATGAAGAGAAATCCCGCGCCAAAGAGCGTATTTACTCTTTCCGCGACCGCTTCCACCGCTGGGATCCGAAAAACCAGCGCCCGGAGCTGTGGCACAACTACAACGGCCAGATTAACAAGGGCGAAAGCATCCGCGTCTTCCCGCTCTCTAACTGGACCGAGCTGGATATCTGGCAGTACATCTATCTGGAAAATATTGAGATCGTTCCGCTGTATCTGGCGGCAGAGCGCCCGGTGCTGGAGCGCGACGGCATGCTGATGATGATCGACGACGATCGTATCGACTTGCAGCCGGGCGAAGAGATCAAGCAGCGCATGGTGCGTTTCCGTACTCTCGGCTGCTGGCCGCTGACCGGCGCGGTGGAATCCAGCGCGCAGACGCTGCCGGAAATCATTGAAGAGATGCTGGTATCGACCACCAGCGAACGTCAGGGTCGCGTTATCGACCGCGACCAGGCAGGCTCGATGGAGCTGAAAAAACGCCAGGGTTATTTTTAAGGAGCCGTCATGAACACGACCATCGCACAACAAATCGCCAAAGAGGGCGGCGTGGAGGCCTACCTGCACGCCCAGCAGCACAAAAGCCTGCTGCGCTTTCTGACCTGCGGCAGCGTGGATGACGGGAAAAGCACCCTGATTGGCCGCCTGCTGCACGATACGCGCCAGATCTACGAAGACCAGCTCTCCTCGCTGCATAACGACAGTAAGCGCCACGGCACCCAGGGCGAGAAGCTCGACCTGGCGCTGCTGGTGGACGGCTTACAGGCCGAGCGCGAGCAGGGCATTACCATCGACGTGGCGTACCGCTATTTCTCCACCGAGAAGCGTAAATTTATTATCGCCGACACGCCGGGGCACGAGCAGTACACCCGTAATATGGCGACCGGCGCCTCTACCTGCGACCTGGCTATTCTGCTTATCGACGCCCGTAAAGGCGTGCTGGACCAGACTCGTCGGCACAGTTTTATCTCAACCTTGCTGGGCATTAAGCATCTGGTGGTTGCGGTGAACAAGATGGACCTGGTGGAGTTCAGCGAAGCGCGGTTCGAGGAGATCAAACAGGATTACCTTAACTTCGCCGCTCAGCTACCGGGCAATCTGGATATCCGCTTTGTACCGCTTTCTGCGCTGGAAGGGGACAACGTGGCGATCTCCAGTCTGAATATGGCCTGGTATACCGGCCCGACGCTGCTGGAAGTGCTGGAAACCGTAGAGATTAACCGCGACGTTGACGCGCAGCCGCTGCGCTTCCCGGTGCAATACGTTAACCGCCCGAACCTCGACTTCCGCGGCTATGCGGGCACCATCGCGTCCGGCATCGTCAAAGTGGGCCAGCGGGTGAAAGTGCTGCCGTCGGGCGTTGAATCCGCCATCGCGCGCATTGTCACCTTTGACGGCGATTTAGACGAGGCGGGCGCAGGCGAGGCGGTAACGCTGGTGCTGAAAGATGAAATCGACATCAGCCGCGGCGACCTGCTGGTTGACGCGTCGCAGAATGTGCCTGCGGTGCAGAGCGCGTCGGTGGATGTTGTCTGGATGGCGGAACAGCCCCTGACGCCCGGCCAGAGCTATGACATTAAAATTGCCGGCAAGAAAACGCGCGCCCGCGTCGACAACATTCAGTATCAGGTGGATATCAACAACCTGACCCAGCGCGTGGTGGAAAACCTGCCGCTGAACGGCATCGGTCTTGTGGATCTGACATTCGACGAGCCGCTGAATCTCGACAAATATCAGGAAAACCCGGTGACAGGCGGGATGATTTTTATCGACCGTTTGAGCAACGTCACCGTAGGCGCCGGCATGGTGCGCGAGCCGCAGGAAAATGTTTACCAGGAGCCGTCTGCCTACAGCGCGTTTGAACTTGAACTGAATCAGCTTGTTCGCCGCCACTTCCCGCACTGGGGCGCACGCGACCTGCTGGGAGGCAAATAATGGCGCAGCATGACGAAAACGTCGTCTGGCACGCCCATCCCGTTAGCGCCGAACAGCGCGAGCAACTCCACGGCCACCGTGGGGTTGTGCTCTGGTTTACCGGGCTTTCTGGTTCAGGAAAATCGACGGTCGCCGGGGCTTTAGAAGAGGCGCTGCATAAGCTTGGCGTCAGCACTTATCTGCTGGATGGCGACAACGTGCGCCACGGGCTGTGCAGCGATCTGGGCTTTAGCGACGCCGACCGCAAAGAAAACATTCGCCGCGTGGGCGAAGTGGCGAACCTGATGGTCGATGCGGGCCTGGTGGTGCTGACGGCGTTTATCTCGCCGCATCGCGCCGAACGGACGATGGTGCGCGAGCGCGTTGGCGCAGGGCGGTTTATCGAGGTTTTTGTCGATACGCCGCTTGCGGTGTGCGAGGCGCGGGATCCGAAAGGGCTTTATAAAAAAGCCCGCGCCGGAGAGCTGCGCAATTTTACCGGTATCGATTCGGTTTACGAGGCGCCGGAACAGCCGGAAATCCACCTCGATGGCCAACAATTGGTAACAAATTTGATTGCGCAATTGTTAGATATGTTGCGCCAGGACGATATCATCAAATCCTGAGACGGCGCCGGGAAGACGCTTCCCGGCATGTCAGGTCACAGGATAAGTTATGCGCAACGGCACGAATATCATCATTTCACAGGCTCAAACGCCACCTGCTGAAGAAACAACCTGGTCGTGGCCTGGCGCCGTGCTGGGGTTTATCTCGTGGCTGATAGCGCTCGGCCCGCCCTTCCTGGTTTACGGCTCTAACACGCTGTTTTTCTTTCTGTATACCTGGCCTTTCTTTCTGGCATTAATGCCCGTAGCGGTTGTGGTGGGCATCGCGCTTTACTCTCTTCTCAACGGCAAGCTCCTCTACAGCAGCATCGCGACCTTATTAACCGTCGTCCTGATGTTCGGGTTACTGTTTTTCTGGCTGATGGGCTGAGGCAAGGCTGAGCCTGCCGTTTTTCGGTGAATATGTTACAAATATGTGCAGTACGCATCTCAGTGCGTTCTGTGGTACATTCTGCCGCTGTTTTGGCGCTGCTGCTGCGCCTGGATACTGTGTCGGGCGTGGAGCCTGGCAGGAAATTATAGGATGATAAGGCCGTTTTTTCAGGGGGCGGAATGGGTAAACTAACGCTGCTATTGCTGGCTTTGCTGGTCTGGCTACAGTATTCGCTGTGGTTTGGCAAAAATGGCGTTCACGATTACTCCCGCGTCGCCGACGACGTTGCCGTACAGCAGGCTACTAACGCTAAACTCAAGGCGCGCAACGATCAGCTTTTCGCCGAAATTGACGATCTCAACGGCGGTCAGGAAGCGATTGAAGAGCGCGCGCGCAACGAATTAAGCATGACCAAACCGGGCGAAACGTTTTATCGCCTGGTGCCGGACGCTTCAAAGCGTCCTAACGGGTCAGGACAAAATAATCGCTAACCAGACTCGGGTTAACTCATGGCGCCTTCCCTTACGGACGTGATAGCCGTGGTGCCGGCTGCCGGGATCGGTAGCCGCATGCAAACGGAATGTCCGAAACAATATCTCACCATTGGTGAAAAAACGATCCTCGAACATGCGCTGGCTCCGCTGCTGGCGCATCCGCGCGTTCGCAAAGTCATTATCGCCATCAGCCCGGGCGATGAGCGCTTCGCGGCGCTGCCGCTGGCTTCTCATCCCCGCGTGCAGGTGGTGGAGGGCGGCGCCCAGCGCGCCGACTCGGTGCTGGCGGGACTCAAACAGGCAGAGGCGTGCCCGTGGGTGCTGGTGCACGATGCCGCGCGCCCCTGTCTGCATCGCGACGATCTTGAACGCCTGTTCGCGATGACTGAAACCAGTCGCGTTGGCGGCATCCTTGCCGCGCCAGTGCGCGACACCATGAAGCGCGGCGAACCGGGCAAAGCGCGCATCGCTCATACGGTCGACAGAGACGATCTCTGGCATGCGCTTACTCCTCAACTTTTTCCCCGCGAGCTCTTGCTCGACTGCCTGACGCGCGCCCTCAACGAAGGGGCCACTATCACCGATGAAGCCTCTGCGCTTGAATATTGTGGCTTTCACCCTGAGTTGATTGCCGGGCGTGCGGATAATATTAAAGTGACGCGCCCCGAAGACCTGGCGCTGGCGGCGTTTTATCTTACCCGGTTAACCCCTATGGAGAATGCATAATGCGTATCGGACATGGTTTCGACGTACACGCCTTTGGAGGCGTTGGCCCGATTATTATTGGCGGCGTCCGTATTCCTTATGAGCAAGGGCTGCTGGCGCATTCCGACGGCGACGTAGCGCTGCATGCGCTTACCGATGCGCTGCTGGGCGCTGCGGCGCTTGGCGATATCGGCAAACTCTTCCCGGATACCGACCCGGCTTTCAAGGGCGCCGACAGCCGTGAACTGCTGCGTGAAGCCTGGCGTCGCATCCAGGCCAAAGGCTATACGCTTGGCAACGTAGACGTTACGATCATCGCCCAGGCGCCAAAAATGGCGCCGCACATTCCTCAAATGCGCGTATTTATCGCCGAGGATTTAGGTTGCCATATGGAACAGGTAAACGTGAAAGCCACCACCACGGAAAAACTGGGCTTTACCGGCCGCGGCGAAGGCATCGCCTGTGAGGCGGTGGCGCTTCTGATGAAGGCTGGCGCATGATCGACGTTCATCAACTGACTTACCTGCACGGCAAGCCGCAAGGCGGCGGCGTGCTGAAGGCGAATCCGGAAGATTTTGTCGTTACGGAAGATTTAGGCTTTGAGCCGGACGGCGAAGGCGAGCATCTGCTGGTGCGCATAGTAAAAATCGGCTGCAATACGCGCTTTGTAGCGGACGCGCTCGCTAAGTTTCTCAAGGTGCATGCCAGGGAAGTCAGCTTTGCCGGGCAAAAAGATAAGCACGCGGTGACGGAACAGTGGTTCTGCGTTCGTTTGCCGGGCAAAGAGATGCCGGACCTGAGCGCCTTTTCGCTGGAAGGGTGCCAGGTACTGGAGTACGCCCGTCATAAACGCAAGCTGCGTTTAGGCGCGCTTAAAGGCAACCACTTCAGGCTGGTGCTGCGTGAAGTGACCCATCGCGAAGAGCTGGAAAACCGCTTGCAGGCCGTGCGCGACCAGGGCGTGCCGAACTATTTCGGCCCGCAGCGCTTCGGGATTGGCGGCAGCAATCTGTTGCAGGCGCAGCGCTGGGGAGAAACCGCTACGCCGCCGCGCGAGCGTAACAAACGCAGTTTTGCTTTATCTGCGGCGCGCAGCGCGCTGTTTAATCAGATTGTCAGCAACCGTCTGAAAAAAAGAGAATTTAATCAAGTTGTCGATGGCGATGCGCTACAATTAGCGGGCCGCGGCAGCTGGTTCGTCGCCACGGTTGATGAGCTGCCAGAACTCCAGTCTCGCGTCGACGCTAAAGGCTTGCTGATTACCGCCGCGCTGCCGGGCAGCGGGGAATGGGGAACGCAGCGTGAAGCGCTGATTAACGAACAACAGGCTATTGCTGAAGAGACAACGCTTCAGACGCTGCTGGTGCGTGAAAAAGTAGAAGCGGCGCGCCGGGCGATGCTCGTCTTTCCGCAGGCGCTAAGCTGGGAATGGTGGGATGACGTAACGGTCGAGCTTCGTTTCTGGCTGCCGGCGGGCAGTTTCGCCACAAGCGTAGTACGTGAACTGATGAACACAACGGGTGATTATGCGGATATTGCTGAGTAACGATGACGGGATCCACGCGCCGGGCATTCAGACCCTGGCGAAAGCGCTTCGCGAATTCGCCGATGTGCAGGTCGTTGCTCCCGATCGTAACCGCAGCGGCGCTTCCAACTCCCTGACGCTGGAATCCTCTCTTCGCACTTTCACCTTTGAAAATGGCGATATCGCCGTGCAGATGGGCACGCCGACCGACTGCGTCTTTCTTGGCGTAAACGCGTTGATGCGCCCGCGCCCCGACGTCGTGGTTTCCGGCATTAACGCCGGGCCGAATCTGGGCGATGACGTTATCTATTCCGGCACCGTCGCGGCGGCCATGGAAGGGCGGCATTTAGGTTTTCCGGCGCTGGCGGTTTCGCTCAACGGTTATCAGCATTACGACACTGCCGCTGCCGTCACCTGCACTATTTTACGGGCGCTGATGCGCGAGCCGTTGCGTACTGGCCGTATTCTGAACGTCAACGTGCCGGATCTGCCGCTCGCGGAGATTAAAGGCATTCGCGTAACGCGCTGCGGCAGCCGTCATCCTGCGGATAAAGTGATCCCGCAGGAAGATCCGCGCGGCAACACGCTTTACTGGATAGGGCCGCCTGGCGAGAAGCACGACGCCGGGCCGGGCACCGATTTTGCTGCGGTAGACGAAGGTTATGTCTCCGTTACGCCGCTACATGTGGATTTAACAGCGCACAGTGCGCATGATGTTGTCTCAACCTGGTTAGATCGCGCCGGAGTGAACGGGCAATGGTAAGCAATCGCGTTCAAACTCTTCTCAATCAATTGCGTGCTCAGGGCATACGCGACGAGCATGTGCTCGAGGCGCTTGCCCGCGTGCCGCGCGAAAAATTTATCGATGAAGCGCTTGAGCACAAAGCCTGGGAAAACGTGGCGCTGCCCATCGGCTCCGGGCAAACCATTTCCCAGCCCTACATGGTGGCGCGGATGACCGAGTTGCTTGAACTGACGCCTGACTCAAGGGTGCTGGAGATAGGCACAGGGTCAGGTTACCAGACGGCGATACTGGCGCATCTGGTGCACCACGTCTGCTCGGTTGAACGCATTAAAAGTCTGCAATGGCATGCTCGGCGCCGCCTGAAGCAGCTCGATCTACATAATATTTCTACCCGTCATGGCGATGGCTGGCAGGGGTGGCGAGCACGCGCCCCGTTTGACGCTATTATTGTGACGGCCGCGCCGCCGGAAATTCCGCCTGCGTTGATGTCGCAGCTGGCTGACGGCGGCATTCTTGTACTGCCCGTAGGGGACGAACATCAGCTGTTAAAGCGGGTTCGTCGGCGGGGAGAAGAGTTTATTATCGACACCGTGGAAGCCGTGCGTTTTGTTCCTCTGGTGAAAGGGGATCTGGCGTAATCCAGGAGTTTTTCCTGTTACTTTCAGGCGTTATCCGCGTATGGTGGGCTCATTTTGAGCCTGCTGGACGTGCAGAGCCACGGTCGTCGTAGTAGTCAATGACAGATAACAATCCTGGGGGATAAATGAGCGCGGGAAGCCCAAAATTCACAGCACGCCGGGTAGCAACAGCAACATTCATTTCACTTTGGCTGGCGGGATGCTCCTCTAACGACGCTTCGCAGGCGCCGATAAGTTCCGTAGACGGCAATAGCGGAGCGGCCGCAAGCAGCAATACCAGCAGCGGTATGTTAATTACGCCGCCGCCTAAAATGGGCGGTTCTGCCGCCGCTCCGGTTTCAGCTCCTGCGGCCACGCCGCAAATTCAGCCCGTACAGCCTCCCGTTTCGCAGCCCCGACAGGCGCAACCGGTTATCGAACAACCGGTGCAGACCGAAAACGGCCGTATTGTATATAACCGCAAGTATGGGAACATTCCGAAAGGCAGCTATACCGGCGGCAGCACTTATACCGTGAAGCGCGGCGACACCCTCTTTTATATCGCCTGGATTACCGGGAACGATTTCCGCGATCTGGCGCAGCGTAATAACGTTCCGGCCCCGTACAGCCTGAATGTCGGCCAGACGCTACAGGTAGGCAATGCTTCCGGTACACCGATCACAGGTGGAAATGCAATTACACAGGCTGATGCAACTGCACAAGGAATTGTCTCAAAACCTGCACAAAATTCCAGCACGGTGGTTGCGTCGAAACCGACAATTATTTATTCTGAGGACTCAGGTGAACAAAGTGATAACAAAATGTTGCCTGGTAACCGGAATAACACGACCGTTGTAACGGCACCGGCTACCGCGCCAACTGTTAACACAACCGCCGAACCGACAGTCAGCAGTACGTCCACCAGTGCGCCGATAGCAGCATGGCGCTGGCCTACTGAGGGCAATGTTATCGAAAACTTTTCTGCTTCCGAAGGGGGCAACAAAGGGATCGATATCGCAGGAAGTAAAGGCCAGTCTATCGTCGCCACCGCTGACGGTCGCGTCGTTTACGCCGGTAATGCTCTGCGCGGTTACGGTAATCTTATCATCATAAAACACAACGATGATTACCTGAGTGCCTACGCCCATAACGACACAATGCTGGTCCGGGAACAACAAGAAGTTAAGGCGGGGCAGAAAATCGCTACCATGGGTAGCACCGGAACCAGTTCTACACGCTTGCATTTTGAAATTCGTTACAAGGGGAAATCCGTAAACCCGCTGCGTTATTTGCCGCAGCGATAAATCGGCAAAGCATGCTTCTGTCAGGTGCTTTGCTCAGGGATCACGGGTAGGAGCCACCTTATGAGTCAGAATACGCTGAAAGTTCATGATTTAAATGAAGACGCGGAATTTGATGAGAACGGAGTAGAGGCTTTTGATGAAAAAGCCTTGATAGAAGAGGAACCCAGTGATAACGACCTGGCAGAAGAGGAGTTGTTGTCGCAGGGTGCCACACAGCGTGTGTTGGATGCGACTCAGCTGTACCTGGGAGAAATCGGTTACTCTCCTCTGCTAACAGCAGAAGAAGAAGTTTACTTCGCACGCCGCGCGCTGCGTGGTGATATCGCCTCACGCCGTCGCATGATCGAAAGTAACCTGCGTCTGGTGGTGAAAATTGCCCGTCGTTACAGCAATCGTGGTCTTGCGCTGCTGGACCTGATTGAAGAAGGCAACCTGGGCCTTATCCGCGCAGTTGAGAAGTTCGATCCAGAACGCGGTTTCCGTTTTTCAACGTACGCGACCTGGTGGATCCGCCAGACCATCGAACGGGCTATCATGAACCAAACCCGTACGATCCGTCTGCCGATTCACATTGTGAAAGAGCTGAACGTTTATCTGCGTACCGCACGCGAGCTGTCCCACAAGCTGGATCACGAGCCGAGCGCGGAAGAGATCGCAGAGCAGTTGGATAAACCGGTTGATGACGTGAGCCGCATGCTGCGTCTGAACGAGCGTATTACCTCTGTTGATACCCCGCTGGGTGGTGATTCAGAGAAAGCGCTGCTGGACATTCTGGCCGATGAAAAAGAAAACGGTCCGGAAGACACCACGCAAGACGATGACATGAAACAGAGCATCGTTAAGTGGCTGTTCGAACTGAACGCTAAACAGCGTGAAGTGCTGGCTCGTCGTTTCGGTCTGCTTGGCTATGAAGCGGCAACGCTTGAAGATGTGGGCCGTGAAATCGGTCTGACTCGCGAGCGTGTTCGTCAGATTCAGGTTGAAGGTCTGCGTCGCCTGCGTGAAATTTTGCAGGGGCAAGGGCTGAACATCGAAGCGCTGTTCCGCGAATAAGCTACGAAACGTAGTTTTCAAAAAAAGGCTGGTCATACGACCGGCCTTTTTCTTTTAGCGCCTGACCAACGGCGCCAGGCGCCTGCTTATGCCTCGCGCATCATTTTGTCGATAAGCCGGGTAAAAAGAGCCTGTTCATCGGCATTCAGCTTGCCAAGAAAGGCGGCGTCCACTGCATTCCCCTTTGGAATGGCGGCGTTTAATAACGCTTCGCCTTCTGTCGTCAGGTAAATAAACCGCCGCCGTTTATCCGCAGGGTCGCTTTCACGCCACAACAGGCCGCGGCTTTCCATGCGGCTTAACATCTCTGCAAGCGTTGCCTTGGTGCTGACGGCGGCATCCGTCAACGCCACCTGTTCAATACCAGGATGTTCATGAATAGCGCGCATCACCGCATATTGCGGCTTGGTCAATTCCGGCAGTTCACTTTGCCAGCGTGCAGTATGTTTTTGAAATAACTGGCGCAGCAGGTGAAAAGCCTCTTCACTAAGATGCATGGTGGCTCCTGTTCTTATCGTCGCTTTCCCTATCATAGCCCCTTACCTTGCGTGTTATAACCTTTGTCTTAATGTGCCAATCGTGCGGTTTTTTCCCCTCCGGGCTTGTTACCGGCAAAAAGAGAAGGTAGCCTCATTATAAATGTTCGTATACGAACAATGTTTGAGGTGAAGATGAGACTGATTATTGGCATGACAGGCGCCACCGGCGCGCCGCTTGGCGTGGCGCTATTAAAAACACTTCGGGAAATGCCGGAAGTAGAGACGCATCTGGTGATGTCGAAGTGGGCGAGAACCACCATAGAGCTGGAAACGCCTTATAGCGCCCGTGAAGTCGCTGCGCTGGCGGATGTGGCGCATAGCCCGGCGGACCAGGCAGCGACCATCTCCTCAGGATCGTTTCGCACCGACGGCATGATCGTTATTCCGTGCAGCATGAAAACGCTGGCGGGTATTCGCGCCGGCTACGCCGAAGGGCTGGTTGGACGCGCCGCTGACGTGGTGCTGAAAGAGGGACGCAAGCTGGTACTAGTGCCGCGCGAAATGCCGCTCAGCACGATCCATCTGGAAAATATGCTGGCGCTCTCGCGCATGGGGGTCGCCATGGTGCCGCCCATGCCCGCCTTTTATAACCACCCGAAAACTATCGAAGACATTACCCGCCATATCGTTGCACGGGTGTTGGATCAGTTTGGGCTTAACGATCCACAGGCGCGTCGCTGGGAAGGTTTACGCGGCGCGGTGAGTACAGATAACGCATAACAGGGGATTTACCTATGGCTTTTGACGATTTACGCAGCTTCTTAAATGCGCTGGATGAGCAAAAACAGCTGCTGAAAATAAGCGAAGAAGTACAGGCAGAGCCGGATCTGGCCGCCGCGGCCAACGCCACCGGCCGGATTGGCGAAGGCGCGCCCGCGCTCTGGTTTGATAACATTCGCGGTTTTACCGATGCGCGGGTGGTCATGAACACCATCGGCTCGTGGCAAAACCACGCCATTTCACTCGGGCTTGCGCCTACGACGCCGGTAAAGCAGCAGATTGCTGAATTTATTCGTCGCTGGGATA
This sequence comes from Franconibacter helveticus LMG 23732, assembly GCF_000463115.2. GTDB lineage: Bacteria > Pseudomonadota > Gammaproteobacteria > Enterobacterales > Enterobacteriaceae > Franconibacter > Franconibacter helveticus. The sequence goes on from NZ_AWFX01000024.1 coordinate 267,135, forward strand.
AATTTCCGGTTACGCCGGAGCGCCGCGACAATCCGCCGTGGGCAGAAAACAGCGTCGACGGCGATGCCATCAACCTGTTCGACATTCTGCCTCTGTTCCGCCTGAACGACGGCGACGGCGGTTTTTATCTCGATAAAGCCTGCGTGGTGTCCCGCGATCCGCTCGATCCCAACCATTTCGGCAAGCAAAACGTGGGCATTTACCGCATGGAGGTAAAAGGCAAACGCAAGCTCGGCCTGCAACCGGTGCCGATGCATGATATCGCGCTGCATCTGCATAAGGCCGAAGAGCGGGGCGAGGATCTACCTGTTGCCATTACGCTTGGCAACGATCCTGTTATTACCCTGATGGGCGCAACGCCGCTTAAATACGATCAGTCGGAATATGAAATGGCCGGGGCGCTGCGGGAAAGCCCCTATCCCATCGCCACTGCGCCGCTGACGGGCTTCGATGTACCCTGGGGTTCTGAAGTGATCCTGGAAGGGGTAATTGAAGGGCGCAAACGTGAAATTGAAGGGCCGTTCGGTGAGTTTACCGGCCACTACTCGGGCGGACGCAACATGACGGTTGTGCGCATAGATAAGGTGTCGTACCGCACGAAGCCGATTTTCGAATCGCTCTACCTCGGCATGCCGTGGACTGAAATCGACTACCTGATGGGCCCGGCTACCTGCGTGCCGCTCTATCAGCAGCTCAAAGCGGAATTTCCTGAAGTGCAGGCTGTGAACGCGATGTACACCCACGGCCTGCTTGCCATCATATCCACCAAAAAACGCTACGGGGGTTTTGCCCGCGCCGTAGGGCTTCGCGCCATGACCACGCCGCACGGGCTTGGCTATGTGAAGATGGTGATTATGGTGGATGAAGATGTCGATCCGTTCGATCTGCCGCAGGTGATGTGGGCGCTCTCTTCTAAAGTGAACCCGGCAGGTGACCTGGTGCAATTGCCGAATATGTCGGTGCTGGAGCTTGATCCTGGCTCAAGCCCGGCGGGGATCACCGATAAGCTCATCATCGACGCCACGACGCCGGTTGCGCCGGATAACCGTGGCCATTACAGCCAGCCGGTGAAAGATTTGCCGGAAACCGCGCAGTGGGTGGAAAAACTCACCGCTATGCTCGCTAACCGTAAATAAGGAGAGGGAAATGATTTGCCCACGTTGCGCTGACGAACAGATTGAAATAATGGCGACCTCACCCGTAAAGGGGGTCTGGACGGTCTACCAGTGCCAGCATTGTCTCTACACCTGGCGAGATACGGAGCCGCTGCGCCGTACCAGCCGTGAACATTATCCTGAGGCATTTCGCATGACGCAGAAAGATATTGATGAGGCGCCGGAAGTCCCGAGCGTGCCTCCATTGCTGGCGGAATCAAAGCGTTAAAAGCGCGCTAAATGAGGCGTTATAAAAAGACGGGCACTAAGACGGGCACAATGTGCGGCCCGTCTTTTCTTTTTTAGCCAGCGCAAAAGCGTGCTGCGCATCATGCAAACCGCATTGCAGAGCGGAGAAGGCGGAGAAGGCGGAGAAGGCGGGGGAAGCGGAGAAGGCGGAGAAGGCGGGGGAAGCGGAGAAGGCGGAGAAGGCGGAAAAGGTGGAGAAATCGGGGAAGGCGGGGAAAGCGGGTGAGCAAAGCGCCACCCGCCTTTTTATTGCCAACTGAAAACCACGTCCTGTGGGCGTGGTCATCAACTGGTTTTGGTTCTGCCTTATTGTCTTTGGATTTAAATCTCACAGAACTGGCAGAGACTTCTTTTTAAGGGTTTTGGTACGCCCTTCCAGGGCGTAATCAATGCCGCCTTCTATGAAGGCGGATTTTTACTACAGCAGATTTTTTAACCGGTAGATCCACTCCAGCGCCTGGCGCGGCGTCAGGCTATCCGGGTCAAGATTTTCCAGCGCTTCCACCGCAGGCGACGTCTCTTCAGCAGGCGCCAGCAGCGACATCTGCGTACCGTCAATCTGCGTAGCAGCGGCATTGCCGGAAAGGCTTTCCAGTTCCCGCAATTTCTGTCGCGCGCGTTTAATCACCTCTTTCGGCACACCCGCCAGCGCCGCCACGGCCAGGCCGTAGCTTTTGCTGGCCGCGCCATCCTGCACGCTGTGCATAAACGCGATGGTGTCGCCGTGCTCAATCGCATCCAGATGCACGTTCGCGACGCCTTCCATTTTTTCCGGCAGCTGGGTGAGCTCGAAGTAATGCGTGGCGAAAAGCGTCAGCGCCTTAATACGGTTCGCCAGGCTTTCCGCGCAGGCCCAGGCGAGCGAAAGCCCATCGTAAGTCGAGGTGCCGCGTCCGATCTCGTCCATCAGCACCAGGCTGTGTTCCGTAGCGTTATGCAGAATGTTTGCCGTTTCGGTCATCTCTACCATGAAGGTAGAGCGCCCGGAGGCGAGATCGTCCGCTGCGCCTACGCGGGTAAAAATGCGGTCAACTGGACCGATTTCCGCCTGCTGCGCCGGAACAAAGCTGCCGATATAAGCCATCAGGGTTATCAGGGCTGTCTGGCGCATATAGGTACTCTTACCGCCCATGTTCGGACCGGTAATAATGAGCATGCGTCGCTGCGGGGACAGATTCAGCGGATTAGCGATAAACGGTTCATTCAATACGCGTTCCACTACAGGGTGGCGTGCTTCAACAAGACGAATGCCTGGCTTATCTGTAAATATCGGGCAGGTATAGTTCAGCGTGGCAGCCCGCTCGGCAAGGTTGGCTAAAACATCCAGCTCCGCCAGCGCTGCGGCGCTTTTTTGCAGTTCCGGCAAATGTGGAAGCAGAAGATCGAACAACTCGTCGTACAGCTGTTTTTCAAGGCCGAGCGCTTTGCCTTTGGACGTAAGAACCTTGTCTTCGTACTCTTTAAGCTCAGGAATAATATAGCGTTCGGCGTTTTTTAGCGTCTGGCGGCGAACGTAGTGGATCGGCACCAGATGGCTCTGCCCGCGGCTGACCTGAATGTAATAACCGTGTACGGCGTTGAAGCCGACTTTTAGCGTATCAAGGCCCAGCTTTTCGCGTTCGCGAATTTCCAGCCTGTCGAGATAATCCGTCGCCCCATCCGCCAGCGCGCGCCACTCGTCCAGCTCTGCATTGTAGCCCGGCGCGATGACGCCGCCATCGCGCACCAGCACGGGCGGCGTTTCGATAATAGCCCGCTCCAGCAGCTCGCGAAGCTCGCTGAACTCGCCCATGTTGTCACGCAGGGTTTGTACGTAGCTGGCGTCGCTTCCGGTGAGGAGCTCTCTTAGCGCGGGCAATTGCTGAAAGGCATGGCGCATACGCGCCAGGTCGCGGGGACGGGCGGTGCGCAGCGCCAGGCGCGCCAGGACGCGCTCAAGGTCGCCTACCTGGCGCAGTACCGGCTGTAAGTCTCCAGCCAGATCCATTAACGCGCTGATGGCTTGCTGACGGTGCGCCAGTACGGTGACATCACGAACCGGCATATGCAGCCAGCGCTTAAGCATACGGCTGCCCATGGGCGTTACGGTGCAATCGAGCACCGAGGCGAGGGTGTTTTCAATACCGCCTGCCAGATTCTGGGTTATCTCCAGGTTACGACGCGTGGCGGCATCCATAATGATGCCATCCTGCTGACGTTCCATCGTGATAGAACGGATATGAGGCAGGGAGGTGCGCTGTGTATCTTTCACGTACTGCAAAAGACAGCCGGCGGCGCAAAGGCCCCGTACGGCGTTTTCCACGCCAAACCCTACCAGGTCCCGTGTGCCGAACTGCAAATTCAGCTGCTGGCGAGCCGTATCGATTTCAAATTCCCATAACGGACGACGACGCAGGCCGCGACGGCCCTCAATAAGCGCCATCTCTGCGAAATCTTCTGCGTAAAGCAGCTCTGCGGGGTTGGTGCGTTGCAGCTCCGCCGCCATGGTTTCTTTATCTTGCGGCTCTGTTAAGCGAAAACGGCCGGAGCTGATATCAAGCGTTGCGTAGCCAAAGCCACGGCTGTCCTGCCAGATAGCCGCCAGCAAGTTGTCCTGACGCTCCTGTAACAACGCTTCATCGCTGATGGTGCCTGGCGTAACAATACGCACAACCTTGCGTTCTACGGGGCCTTTACTGGTCGCCGGGTCGCCGATTTGTTCACAGATGGCGACTGACTCGCCAAGGCTGACAAGCTTCGCCAGATAGTTTTCCACCGCATGATGCGGTACGCCCGCCATCGGAATGGGTTCACCGGCCGACGCGCCGCGTTTCGTCAGGGAAATGTCCATAAGCTGAGAGGCGCGTTTCGCGTCGTCGTAAAAGAGCTCATAGAAATCGCCCATACGGTAAAACAGCAAAATATCCGGGTGCTGCGCTTTAAGCTTCAGATACTGCTGCATCATTGGGGTGTGATCGGATAGGTCCTTATCAACAGACTCAGTCATTTGATTTTGCTCATTTCTTGAAGCGAGGTACGGCCTGTAATGCCTTGTGGAATGCGCCATCTTACCATTGTTAATCCCCCGCTTTCATCCGTGAAGAGGGCCATCTTGCCCACCCTGAATGCGGGCGACATTAGCGGTACTGTGAAGAAAAGGGGAGAGGAAAATGTGAGCGCCACGAGACATCTCGCAAACATTAAGAGCACAGTAACGTCCGCTGGCCTTTTTCTGCGAGCGCAATCGCATTCTGCCTGCGCTTCAAAACACGGATAAAGCCTGCAAGATCAAATGACTTTTTCTTCCCGGCATTCAACTGCCCGGTAAAGCCTCTTCACAGAAGGGGAATGCGCTTTCTCGCCTGGCTTAAGATGATCTACCATTAGTGCCACTTGTCTTCGAATACCATAGGGATATTTCATGTTTACGCGTCGCTACGCCGCCTTATTATCGACACTTGTTCTGCTTTCCGCTTGCAGCAGCAAGCCAAAAACGGAAGCCGCCGCCGCGACAACCGGCGCGCCTGCCGCCGCGGCGCCTTCTGGCGGATTCCTGTTGCAGCCGCAGCACGATATGCTTATGCCGGGCGGCGATTTTGCGAATAACGCCGCCGCCCAGCAGTTCATTGATAAAATGGTGAGCAAGCATGGTTTCGATCGTCAGCAACTGCACGAAATTCTCTCGCAGGCGAAAAGACTGGACTATGTCCTGCGCCTGATGAACCAACAGGCGCCGACCACGCAACCGCCGACCGGGCCGAACGGCGCCTGGCTGCGTTATCGCAGCAAGTTCATTACGCCAGATAACGTGCAAAACGGCGTGGTGTTCTGGAACCAGTATCAGGATGCGCTAAACCGCGCCTGGCAGGTTTACGGCGTGCCGCCGGAGATTATCGTCGGCATTATCGGCGTGGAAACCCGTTGGGGAAGGGTTATGGGGAAAACCCGTATTCTGGATGCGCTTGCCACGCTTGCCTTTGAATATCCGCGTCGCGCGGACTATTTTGCCGGCGAGCTGGAAACGTTCCTGCTGATGGCGCGTGATGAGGGCGACGACCCGCTTGCGCTGAAAGGCTCCTTTGCCGGCGCTATGGGGTATGGCCAGTTTATGCCGTCTTCTTATAAAGAATATGCTGTGGACTTTAACGGCGATGGCCATATCAACCTCTGGGATCCGGTCGACGCCATCGGCAGCGTGGCGAATTACTTTAAAGAACACGGCTGGGTGAAAGGCGACGTGGTCGCCGTTCCGGCAAACGGCCAGGCGCCGGGTCTTGAGAACGGTTTTAAAACCAAATATAGCGTCAGTCAGCTGGCGGTAGCGGGGCTGACGCCGCAGCAGCCGATAGGCAATCATCAGGAAGCCAGCCTGCTGCGTCTGGATATCGGCACCGGCTATCAATACTGGTACGGGCTGCCAAATTTTTACGCGATCACCCGCTACAATCACAGTACGCATTATGCGATGGCGGTCTGGCAACTGGGTCAGGCGGTCTCGCTGGCTCGCGTTCAGTAATAACCCCTCCCGCGCTTCGGCGCGGGATTCTCTTCTTTTATCCTCACACCTTGAATTTATCTCGAAAAACGCAATGTAATCCTCTGCAACTGGGGGGAAGTGCTATGGTGAAACAGAGGATATGTTTACAATCGGAGCCGACATGAATGACCGCGAAATGATGCAGTTAAGTCAGCAACTAGGCGAAACGTTACGTCAGCTCGGCGCAACGGTGACGACAGCGGAATCCTGCACGGGCGGATGGATAGCAAAGGCCATAACCGATATCGCCGGCAGCTCCGCCTGGTTTGAACGCGGGTTTGTCACCTACAGTAATGAAGCCAAACAGCAGATGATCGGCGTTGATGGCGCTACGCTTGAAGCGCATGGCGCGGTGAGCGAGCCGGTTGTTCGGCAAATGGCGCAGGGCGCATTGAATGCCGCCGCCGCCACCTGGGCGGTGTCTGTCAGCGGTATCGCCGGGCCGGATGGCGGCAGCGCGCAAAAGCCTGTCGGCACCGTCTGGTTTGGCGTTGCAAACAGTCAGGGCGAGGTGCGAGCCTACCTGCAAAATTTCTCTGGCGATCGTGAAGCGGTGCGGCGCCAGGCCACGGTTTTCGCCTTAGAAATACTGTGGCAAAACATTCGACAAAAAGCTTGATACTGTATAGCCATACAGTATAATGGCTGCAACAGAAACAAAGGCAGCGTGGCGCATAGTGCTTCACCCTGCATGACAGGAGTAAAAATGGCTATCGACGAAAACAAGCAAAAGGCGTTAGCGGCAGCACTTGGCCAGATTGAAAAACAATTCGGTAAAGGCTCCATCATGCGTCTGGGTGAAGACCGCACTATGGATGTGGAAACCATCTCTACCGGTTCACTCTCTCTGGATATCGCACTGGGCGCCGGTGGTTTGCCGATGGGTCGTATCGTGGAAATCTACGGTCCGGAATCGTCTGGTAAAACTACGCTGACGCTGCAAGTTATCGCCGCTGCCCAGCGTGCCGGTAAGACTTGCGCCTTTATCGATGCGGAACACGCGCTCGATCCGGTTTACGCGCGTAAACTGGGCGTAGATATTGACAATCTGCTCTGTTCTCAGCCGGATACCGGCGAGCAGGCGCTGGAAATCTGTGACGCGCTGGCGCGCTCCGGCGCAGTTGACGTACTGGTTGTCGACTCCGTTGCGGCGCTGACGCCGAAAGCGGAAATCGAAGGCGAGATCGGCGACTCTCACATGGGCCTTGCGGCGCGTATGATGAGCCAGGCGATGCGTAAACTGGCAGGTAACCTGAAAAACTCCAACACGCTGCTTATCTTCATTAACCAGATCCGAATGAAGATTGGCGTGATGTTTGGTAACCCGGAAACCACTACCGGTGGTAACGCGCTGAAGTTCTATGCGTCTGTTCGTCTGGACATTCGCCGCATCGGTGCGGTGAAAGAGGGTGATGACGTTGTAGGTAGCGAAACCCGCGTTAAAGTTGTCAAAAACAAAGTGGCTGCGCCGTTCAAACAGGCTGAATTCCAGATCCTTTATGGTGAAGGCATCAACTTCTACGGCGAACTGGTTGACCTGGGCGTGAAGCACAAGCTGATTGAAAAAGCGGGTGCGTGGTATAGCTACAACGGCGAGAAAATTGGCCAGGGTAAAGCGAACGCGACCAATTTCCTCAAAGAGAATAAGCCGATGGCGGAAGAGATTGAGAAAAAGCTGCGCGAGCTGCTGCTTAACAATCATGACGCTATTCCGGCCTTCGCCGCCGAAGAGAGCGACGACGACGCCGCAGAGACAAACGAAGAGTTTTAATGCTATAAGGGCTGCGAATGCAGCCCTTTTCTTTTATTGTTTTCCTGATTGCTTATGACCGACGCTACTCCCCGCCGCACGGCTTATGCCCGCCTTCTCGATCGCGCTACGCGCATCCTTGCTATGCGTGACCACAGCGAACAGGAGCTGCGCCGCAAACTGGCTGCGCCATCGCCGGTTAAGACCCGTCAGCACGAAACCCGACTGGCCGCTGAGCCAGTTCCCGAACCTACCGCTGAAGAAATCGATCAGGTTATCGCCTGGTGTTATGAACACCGCTGGCTCGATGATGAACGCTTCGCTGCGCAGTTTGTTGCTAGCCGTAGCCGCAAAGGTTACGGCCCTCAGCGAATTCGCCAGGAGCTACAACAAAAAGGCATTGCCCGGGCGCAATGCGAATCCGCATTAGCGGAATGCGATATTGACTGGGCGTCGCTTGCGCGTGAACAGGCGGAGCGGAAATTTGGCTCGCCTTTACCGAAACAGTATCCGGAAAAAGCTAAGGTTCAGCGTTTTTTACTTTATCGCGGCTATTACATGGAAGATATTCAAGACATATACCGAAATTTTGCCTCCTGAAGCCATACGGGATTTTACTTCCCTGTGAAGAAAACTTATCTTATTCCCACTTTTTTCCGTTAAACCCGGCACGTACGCATACGTCATGCGTGATGCCGGGCGACGACATTTCGTTAGCTTGATTTCAGGATAATTATGAGCAAGAGCACCGCTGAGATCCGTCAGGCGTTTCTCGATTTTTTCCATAGTAAAGGCCATCAGGTAGTTGCAAGCAGCTCCCTTGTACCTAACAACGACCCGACTTTGCTGTTTACCAACGCTGGGATGAACCAGTTCAAGGATGTTTTTCTTGGGCTCGACAAGCGTAATTATTCCCGCGCTACAACAGCGCAGCGCTGCGTGCGCGCAGGCGGTAAGCACAACGATCTGGAAAACGTCGGTTACACCGCGCGTCACCATACCTTTTTTGAAATGCTGGGCAACTTCAGCTTTGGCGACTATTTCAAACATGACGCCATCCAGTATGCCTGGGAATTGCTGACCGGCGAGCAGTGGTTCAATCTGCCGAAAGATCGCCTGTGGGTTACCGTTTACGAAACTGACGACGAAGCCTACGAAATCTGGGAAAAAGAGGTTGGCATCCCGCGCGAGCGCATTATTCGCATCGGCGATAACAAAGGCGGACCTTACGCCTCCGACAACTTCTGGCAGATGGGCGATACCGGTCCGTGCGGCCCCTGCACCGAGATTTTTTACGATCACGGCGACCACATCTGGGGTGGACCGCCGGGCAGCCCGGAAGAAGATGGCGACCGCTATATCGAAATCTGGAATATCGTATTCATGCAGTTCAACCGTCAGGCTGACGGCACCATGGAGCCGCTGCCGAAGCCGTCCGTGGACACCGGCATGGGTCTGGAGCGTATCGCGGCGGTACTGCAACACGTTAACTCCAACTATGAAATCGATCTCTTCAGCAAGTTGATTGAAGCAGTCGCGAAAGTGACCGGCGCTGCGGATCTTTCCAATAAATCGCTACGCGTCATTGCGGACCACATCCGCTCTTGCGCCTTCCTGATTGCCGACGGGGTGATGCCGTCGAACGAGAACCGTGGCTACGTGCTGCGCCGTATTATTCGCCGCGCAGTTCGTCACGGCAACATGCTGGGTGCGAAAGAGACGTTCTTCTATAAGCTGGTTGCTCCGCTTATCGAGGTGATGGGCCCTGCGGGTGAAGATCTCAAACGCCAGCAGGCGCAGGTCGAGCAGGTGCTGAAAACGGAAGAAGAGCAGTTTGCCCGTACGCTTGAGCGTGGCCTGGCGTTGCTCGACGAAGAACTGGCTAACCTGAAAGGCGACACGCTGGACGGCGAAACGGCTTTCCGCCTGTACGACACGTATGGCTTCCCGGTTGACCTGACCGCAGACGTTTGCCGTGAGCGTAATATCAAAGTGGATGAAGCGGGCTTTGAAGCGGCAATGGAAGAGCAGCGTCGCCGCGCGCGTGAGTCCAGCGGCTTTGGCGCAGACTACAACGCCATGATCCGCGTTGACTCCGCTTCTGAATTTAAAGGCTATGACCAGACTGAGCTTACGGCGAAAGTCACTGCGCTGTTTGTTGACGGCAAGGCTGTTGAGCAAATTAATGCGGGTCAGGACGCTGTTGTCGTACTGGATGAAACGCCTTTCTATGGCGAGTCCGGCGGCCAGGTTGGCGACAAAGGCGAGCTGAAAGGCAACGGCTTTGTCTTCGCTGTGAATGATACGCAGAAATATGGCCAGGCGATCGGCCATATCGGCAAGCTGGCGCAAGGCGCGTTGAAAGTCGGCGATGGCGTAAAAGCGGAAGTGGATGAAGCGCGTCGCGAGCGCATTCGTCTTAACCACTCCGCTACCCACCTGATGCACGCGGCGCTCCGCCAGGTTCTGGGCACGCATGTGGCGCAGAAAGGCTCGCTGGTCAACGACAAAGGGTTGCGCTTCGATTTCTCGCATTTTGAAGCGATGAAGCCGGAAGAGATTCGGGCAGTAGAAGATATTGTCAACGCGCAGATCCGTCGCAATCTGCCAATCGAGACCAACATCATGGAGCTCGAAGCGGCGAAAGCGAAAGGCGCAATGGCGCTGTTTGGCGAAAAATATGATGAGCGCGTACGCGTGCTGAGCATGGGCGATTTCTCTACCGAGCTGTGCGGCGGTACGCATGCCAGCCGTACTGGCGATATCGGCCTGTTCCGTATTGTTTCTGAATCCGGCACCGCAGCAGGCGTTCGCCGTATCGAAGCGGTTACGGGCGAAGGCGCGCTGGCGATGGTGCATGCGCAGAATGAACAATTGCATGATATTGCCCAACTGCTGAAAGGCGATAGCCAGAACCTGAATGACAAAGTGCGCGCCGTGCTGGATCGCACCCGTCAGCTGGAGAAGGAACTGCAACAGCTTAAAGCACAGCAGGCCGCGCAGGAAAGCGCTTCGCTCAGCAGCAAAGCGCAGGATATTAAAGGCGTTAAGCTGTTGGTCAGCGAGCTTAGCGGTGTAGAGCCGAAAATGCTGCGCACTATGGTCGACGACCTGAAAAATCAATTAGGCACGGCGGTTATTGTGCTGGCGACTGTCTCTGAAGGTAAGGTTTCGCTTATCGCAGGCGTGTCGAAAGATGTGACGGATCGCGTTAAAGCTGGCGAGCTGGTGGGTATGGTTGCTCAGCAGGTTGGCGGTAAAGGCGGCGGACGTCCTGATATGGCGCAGGCTGGCGGCACCGATGCGCAGGCGCTGCCTGCGGCACTGGCAAGCGTTGAAGGCTGGGTAACAGCGAAGCTGTAATAATAGTGAAGCGTGAGCGGGGCGTCATAACGGATTTGTGGTTATGGCGCTTTTGTCGCTACGCTATCTATAACGATAAAGTCGGGTTGAATTTTTCTGGATCGGCTAAACTTAGGTTTAACAGAATGTAATGCCATGACTGCTTACACTCCATGTGTTTGTCATTGCTTACTTTTTGGCGTTATATGATGGATAATGCCGGGATACAGAGAGACCCGACTCTTTTAATCTTTCAAGGAGCAAAGAATGCTGATTCTGACTCGTCGAGTTGGTGAGACACTCATGATTGGGGATGAGGTGACCGTGACCGTGCTTGGAGTAAAAGGAAACCAGGTACGTATCGGTGTGAACGCCCCGAAAGAAGTTTCTGTACACCGTGAAGAGATCTACCAGCGTATCCAGGCTGAAAAATCGCAACAGTCCAGTTACTGAGTTATCGCGTCTCGCTGAGCGTTGGCGAGGCGCCTCCTCTTCACGCTCTTTTTTCTTTCCTGCCTTCACTTCTTTTGTTGCTTTCCTTTGCCTCGTTCCCATTCGTCACGCTGTTTTGCGTTGATAAATCCCCCGTTTTGTTGGTAAAGCAGGCGGATTGTTTGTGAAATGTGCAAACGATTGTAGGGCGGGAAAAATTGTTTGACTTATAAGTCTCAGAAAGTAATATGTGCGCCACGCAGCGACGATGAGCTTTCAACAAGTTCTTCGAAGCACTCGCAAGAGGCGTGTGGTGAGGTGGCCGAGAGGCTGAAGGCGCTCCCCTGCTAAGGGAGTATGCGGTCAAAAGCTGCATCCGGGGTTCGAATCCCCGCCTCACCGCCATTTTGCATCCGTAGCTCAGCTGGATAGAGTACTCGGCTACGAACCGAGCGGTCGGAGGTTCGAATCCTCCCGGATGCACCATCTTCTTCGTGTTGTTCCGCAGGGACAAGGCGAAATCAGAAGTAAGCAGTAATCCCGATGCATCCGTAGCTCAGCTGGATAGAGTACTCGGCTACGAACCGAGCGGTCGGAGGTTCGAATCCTCCCGGATGCACCATACTCCTCTGTATTGTCAGCGAAGACAGTACGGCATGGTAAGCGGCAACAGCCGCAAGCACCAGGAAGGATAACGCTGCTTCAGCAGCGGCCCGTTAGGGTAAGGCGAAGCCGAATAATCCTCCCCCATGCACCATCTTCTTCGTGTTGTTCCACAGTGAACAAGGCGAAACCAGAAGCAAAGCAGTAATCCCGATGCATCCGTAGCTCAGCTGGATAGAGTACTCGGCTACGAACCGAGCGGTCGGAGGTTCGAATCCTCCCGGATGCACCATCTTCCCCTGTATTGTCACCCAAAACAGTATGGCATGGTAAGCGGCAACAGCTGCGGTCACCAGACAGAATACCGCTATTTAAAGCGGCCCGTCAGGATGCGAATAATCCTCCCGGGTGCCCCCTTTCTGCTCGACAATAAACGGTTCTCCTTTTTGTCGTTTCTCATCTCTCATCTCGCTTTCTGTACGCTGCATTTTGTCAGCCTGTAACCTCTGCATATCCTCCTAAAAAGCGACAATCCTTACGCTTTACGCTAAAGTAACCGCCTTACCTTTAGCGAATGAGGGCATGATGTACGATCGTTACGACGGGCTGATTTTCGATATGGATGGCACTATCCTGGATACCGAGCCGACTCACCGTAAGGCCTGGCGTCAAGTACTGGGACGTTATGGCATGCATTATGATGAAAAGGCGTTGGTGATGCTTAACGGCTCGCCCACATGGCGTATCGCCCAGACTATCATCGAACTCAATCAGGCCGAACTGGATCCCCACACCCTGGCGCAGGAAAAAACGGCGGCGGTAAGAACGATGCTGCTTGATACCGTTCAACCCCTGCCGCTTGTCGAGGTAGTGAAATCCTGGTACGGCCGTCGTCCGCTTTCCGTGGGCACCGGCAGCGAAAGCGATATTGCTGAAGCGCTGCTTAATCATCTTGGGCTGCGGAAATATTTCACTGCGGTCGTCGCAGCCGATCATGTACAAAATCACAAACCCGCCCCCGACACCTTCCTGCTCTGCGCTAAATTAATGGGCGTGGCGCCGGAAAAATGCGTGGTGTTTGAAGATGCCGATTTCGGCCTTCAGGCTGCGCGTCTTGCCGGGATGGATGCGGTGGACGTTCGCTTATTGTGAGCGACTTACTGTCGCTCGCTTCCCTGTTCGCGAGTAGTTTTCTCAGCGCCACGCTTCTGCCCGGCAGTTCAGAAGTGTTGCTGGTAGGGTTGCTGCTCGCCGAAAAAAGTCAGCCCTGGCTGTTAATTTTAATAGCAACAATGGGTAATAGCCTCGGAGGGCTGACTAACGTTATTCTTGGGCGGCTTTTGCCGCAGCGCGTATCGTCGCGCTGGCAGCGAAACGCGCTCGCCTGGCTGCAACGTTTTGGCCCGGCGGCGCTGCTGCTAAGCTGGTTACCTGTCGTGGGCGATCTGCTCTGCCTTCTGGCAGGGTGGCTGCGGCTTTCATGGGGGCCGGTTATCTTATTTTTGTGCCTTGGCAAGGCGCTGCGCTACCTGGTGGTGGCGGCGGCGACGTTACAAGGGATGACGTGGTGGCACAATTGAATTGTTTGAGTGACCTTTAATCGTCAACCATTACAATTATGCTTAATAAAAATGATTTCGACAGGCGGGAGGTCAAATTGATCCCGGACGTATCACAGGCGCTGGCCTGGCTGGAAAAACATCCTCAGGCATTGCAGGGCATTCGCCGCGGTCTGGAGCGTGAGACGCTGCGCGTCACGCCCGAAGGCCAGCTGGCGACAACCGGTCATCCGGAAAGCCTGGGCTCAGCCCTGACTCATAAGTGGATCACGACGGACTTCGCCGAAGCCCTTCTTGAATTTATCACGCCCGTTGATGGCGATATTGATCATATGCTGACCGTTATGCGCGATATTCACCGCGTAACGGCGCGCGCGCTGGGCGAAGAACGAATGTGGCCGCTCAGCATGCCTTGCTATGTGAAAGAGGGGCAGGATATTGAACTTGCTCAGTACGGCACCTCCAACGTTGGGCGCTTTAAGACGCTTTATCGCGAAGGGCTGAAAAACCGCTACGGCGCGCTGATGCAGACGATTTCCGGCGTGCACTACAATTTCTCGCTGCCCCTGGCTTTCTGGCAGGCGAAATGCGGCGTACAGGATGCGCAAAGCGGCAAGGAGGCGATCTCCGCCGGCTATTTCCGTTTAATCCGCAACTATTACCGCTTTGGCTGGGTGATCCCGTATCTGTTTGGCGCCTCGCCCGCGATTTGCCCCTCATTTTTGCAGGGAAAACCGACCACGCTGCCGTTTGAGAAAACCGAAGGCGGCATGTATTACTTGCCGTACGCCACTTCGCTGCGCTTAAGCGATCTCGGCTATACCAATAAATCGCAAAGCAATCTCGGTATTACGTTTAACGATTTGCAGACTTATGTGGCAGGATTAAAGCGCGCGATTAAAACCCCTTCTGAAGAGTACGCTCGCATGGGGCTGATGAAGGACGGCAAGCATCTGCAAATCAACACCAATATTTTGCAGATTGAGAATGAGCTTTATGCGCCGATTCGTCCTAAACGCGTCACCCGCGAAGGCGAATCGCCCTCTGATGCGCTGCTGCGCGGCGGCATTGAGTACATTGAAGTGCGCTCGCTGGATATTAACCCCTTCTCGCCGATTGGCGTGGATGAGCAGCAGGTGCGCTTCCTCGATCTCTTTATGGTCTGGTGCGTGTTGGCGGATGCGCCTGAAATGAGCAGCGATGAACTGCTCTGTACGCGCAAAAACTGGAATCGCGTGATTCTGGAAGGACGCAAGCCTGGCCTGACGCTCGGCATGGGCTGTGAAACCGCCCAGCATCCGCTGAGCGAAGTGGGTAAAGATCTCTTTAAAGATTTGCGTCGCGTGGCCGTCACGCTCGATGCCATCGCGGGGAATCATGAGTATCAACAGGTCTGCGATCAACTCGTTGCCTGCTTTGATGACCCGGAATTAACCTATTCCGCTCGTATCCTTCGTTCTATGATTGATAACGGCATTGGCGGCACCGGCCTTGCGCTGGCCGAGCAATACCGCGCAATGCTGCGCGAAGAGCCGCTGGAGGTGTTTACCGAAGCCGATTTCGAGAAAGAGCATGACGCTTCGTGGCAGCGCCAGCGTGAAATAGAAGAGAGCGATCGCGAGCCGTTCGATGAGTGGCTGGCGAAGCAGGCCTGAAAAAGAAAAAGGCCACATCACTGTGGCCAAATTTTCATCTCTGAGAACAGGGATGATGATAACAAATGCGCGTCTTTCATATGTTCAGACTCGCCCCGGAACCAAGAGTTCAGTTTAATTTAAAAAAAATCACTATCGGAGGTGACCAGATGCCGTTGTTAGATAGCTTCACTGTCGACCATACCCGTATGGAAGCGCCAGCAGTCCGCGTAGCCAAAACCATGCATACGCCGCACGGAGATACCATCACCGTTTTTGATCTGCGCTTTTGCGTGCCAAACAAAGAAGTGATGCCGGAAAAAGGCATTCACACGCTTGAGCACCTGTTCGCAGGCTTCATGCGTGACCATCTGAACGGCAACGGTGTGGAAATCATCGATATCTCCCCGATGGGCTGTCGTACCGGCTTTTACATGAGCCTGATCGGCGTGCCGGATGAGCAACGCGTCGCGCAGGCCTGGAAAGCGGCAATGGAAGATGTGCTGAAGGTAAAAGAGCAGAACCAGATCCCGGAACTGAACGTTTACCAGTGCGGAACTTACCAGATGCACTCGTTGCAGGAAGCGCAGGAGATCGCCCGCCATATTCTGGAGCGCGATGTACGCGTAAACAGCAATGAAGAGCTGGCGCTGCCAAAAGAAAAATTGCAGGAACTGCATATCTAGTCGCGTTCTGCGAAATTAAAAAAGGAGACCCTGGCGTCTCCTTTTTTATTTAAAACACCAGAGGCTTTTTTAAAAAAGAAACGTAACAGCATTATCAGCATGCAACGACACAAATCATGCATGACCTGTGAAGCGATAATTAACACCTTGTTGAGTGAGGTTATTCTCAGGCGTTATTACCCTGGCGTAAAAATTTTTATTTTCTTTTTATCGGCAGTTTCTGTTTCGCTTATATGAGTCACCGATTATTCTTTCTGGCCGCCCGGCGCACGGGCGTATCCGGCCCGTCAGGCGGGCAAAAGCGACGCTAAACGCCGGGTGTAATAACCCAGGCGGCTGGCAATAAGCGCTTTTCCCGGCGGCAAAAACCAGGGCGGGGAACAATAATAAACAGATGCATTAAGCCGGAAATACGGAAGACCAATGATGAGATGGCTGGCAATAAAAGAGAATAAACGCTTATTTTCGCCTTCGACGGGAAGCACGGCATCTGTCGTGAAACGCTCGCTGCTGTTTATGCTTTCCCTGCTGGGACTTTTTTTCCTGATTGCTATTCTGGCGCTGCTGCGTATTGCCTGCGATATCAATAACCGGGCTGATGAGCAGAGCAAAACATTGCTGCAAAAAGCGCTACAAAACCAGCAAACCACTCTTAAAGGCCACGCCCGGGATTACGCCGCCTGGGGCGAATCTTATACCCATCTGCACAAAACGCTGGATACCGACTGGGCCTGGCAAAAACAGAATCTCGGCGCTTCTCTTTTTGACGATTTCAACTACGAAGGCATTTTCGTGATTGGCCCGCAGGGCGACACGCGCTATAGCGTTATCGAAGGCAAGCGCGCCAACCTGACGTTAGCGCAATGGTCCGGCAATCAGCCCCTGGCGGCGCTGAATGCGGCGCTGGCGAAAAATCCTCAGGAACCTGTCTCGCTCGCGCTTTCCATCAACGGCCAGCCTGCATTGCTGGCCGCCGCCTGGATAACCACGGGGGACGATGAGGATGTTCAGCCGGTTCCCGGGCCGCCTTCCATGCTGATGTTTATCGACCAGCTCGGGCCGCAGGAGCTACGTGAGCTTGGCGAAGAGTACGGTATCCGCGATCTCCATGTGCAGACGGCGGCGTCCCGCCAGGCTGATTACCGGCAGGTTGCTTTGCCGCTTGCGCTTCATAACGCCTCGGTGGTGCTGGAATGGCGCAGCGAAAACCCGGGCCGCAGCTTGCTGCTGGTAATGTTGCCGCTGATGGTTTTTATCTCGCTGTTGACGGCGCTACTGGCCGCCTGGCTGATGCGCAGCGCGCTGAATAAAGCCCGGCTTAATGACGAGAACCATTTTTTGCTGGAACAGAGCCGCCAGGCGTTGGCGGCGAGCGAAAGGCGCTTTCGCGACGTGGTGGAAGCCACCACCGACTGGATCTGGGAGACCGACGACCAGCTGCGTTTCACCTGGCTTTCCGAGCGTTTTCCGGTGATCACCGGCCATCGCATCGACGCCTGGCTCGGGCGACCCATCACGCAGTTTATTGAATGCGAGCAAATCGCGCTCGGCGACTGGCTGTTGCAGCCGGGGCAGACCGCGCACCGCGGGCTGACGCACTGCCGCTATTTTTCCGCTCAGGGGCATCAGCGGTATTGCAACCTGGTGGCGAAGCCCACCACAACGCCGGAAGGCGCGCTGAGCTATCGCGGCACCGCTACCGACGTCACGCTGGAAGTAGAGGCGCAGGAAAGGGTGCAATATCTTTCGCACCATGACGAACTCACCGGCCTGCCAAACCGGGTGCGCATGAAAGAGTTCCTTGAAGGAAAGCTGCGGTCGATGCCCACCCGTGAGCACCCGCTGGCGATGATCAGTCTCGACCTGGATAAATTTAAACCCGTTAACGATCTGTTCGGCCACGGAGCAGGGGATGAAGTGCTGCATCAGATTTCTGAAAGGCTGCGCGCCTGCCTGCGCGATGTCGATCTGGTGGCGCGTCAGGGCGGCGATGAATTTATCCTTATTATTCCCGATATCGAACAGAAACAGGATATTGTCCACCTCTGCGAGCGCATCGTCCGGGAAATCCGCCGCCCGCTCTACATCCAGGACCACGAGATATTTATCGGCGCCAGCATGGGCATCGCCCTCGCGCCGCAGGATGCGGTGAACGCGACCGACTTGCTGCGCTACTCGGATATCGCTTTGTATAAAGCGAAAAGCGCCGGGCGTAACGGTTGGGTGTTTTACAGCGCCGATATGGAAGAGCAAATTGTCCAGCGGCGCGAAATGGAAAAGAGCCTGCGCGAAGCGCTGAAAGAGGAGCAGTTCCGCCTGGTTTATCAGCCGCGTTACGACATGAAGGCAGGTCGCGTGGTGGCGGTGGAAGCGCTGCTGCGCTGGCACCATCCCGCGCATGGCCTGCTGATGCCGGACCAGTTTATTCCCCTTGCAGAGGAGACCGGGCTGATTATTCCGCTAAGCGACTGGGTGTTGAACACCGCCTGTCACGACGCGCAAAACGAGCTGCCGGGTATGGCGGTATCGGTCAATATTTCCGCCGTGGAGTTTCAGACCAGCGGGCTGGTGGCCCGGGTGCGTGAAGCATTACACACATCGAAGCTCGACCCGGCGCGCCTGGCGCTGGAGGTAACCGAAAACGCCACGCTGTGGAACCCGCAGAGCAGCCTTGAGATCATGAACGGGCTGAAAGCGCTGGGCGTGCGGCTGCTGATAGATGACTTCGGCACCGGCTACTCCTCGTTAAGCTACCTGCGCAACTTCCCGTTCGATGGCATTAAGCTGGATAAATCTTTTGTCGCGGGCATGCCGCATTCCGAGAACGCCAATAACATTGTCGAGAACATCATTGGCCTGGGCAAAGCGTTTTCGCTCAGCATTACCGCCGAAGGCGTAGAGACGCCCGAGCAACTTGAGCAGCTTAAAATGTTCCAGTGCGACGAATCGCAGGGCTACCTGATAAGCCGCCCGATGCCGCTTGCGGATCTGAAAGGGCAAATAGAAAAAATGGGTGAGTAAAGCTAAAAGAAAAACCCGCCCGGCCAGGCCGTAAGCGGGTTTTTTACTTAGTGGGCGCCGCCACCGCCGCCGCCTGCGCCAAACGGCGGTCGGGCGAACCAGATAAGCCCCAGCAATATGACAAACATGCCGGCAGAGACCCAGAAGATTTCGTTAGCGGAGATAATCAATCCCTGGTTGGTTATCTGCTGGGCGATATAGCCTGAAGCCTGCTGCTGCGTCATCCCCATGCCCTGCAACTGATCGTACATCTGCTGGGCGTTCGGGTTATAGGGCGTGACCGACTCGGTAAACTGCGCGTGATGCAGCGACTCGCGGTTAGTCCAGAGCGTTGTGGTTATCGAGGTGCCGATAGAGCCTGCAAGGGTACGCACAAAGTTCGACAGGCTCGACGCCGCCGCCAGCCGCTCCGGCGGCAAGCCGGAAAGGGTGATGGTGGTCAGCGGCATAAAGAAGCAGGCCACCGCAAAGCCCTGAATAAACTGCGGCCACGCCGAAGCGCCGAAGTCCATGCCCGGCTCAAAGGTATAAGCGCGCCAGTAAAAGCAGACGGCGTACATAATAAAGCTGAACGTCACCAGCTTGCGCATGTCGAGCTTATGGGCAAAGCGCCCGATTATCGGCGACAGGATCACCGGAATAATCCCGACCGGCGCCGAGGCCAGCCCCGCCCAGGTGGCGGTATAGCCGTACACCTCCTGCAACAGCTGCGGCAAAAGCACTATCGAGCCGAAGTAGAGCATGTAGGCGAGACTGATGCAGAGCACCCCGATGGTAAAGTTTCGCGACTTAAACAGCGAAAGGTCGACTATCGGATGCTCGTCGGTTAGCTCCCAGACTATCAGGAAACATATCGACACCACCGCCACGACCGCCAGCACCACCACTTCCGTGGAGTTAAACCAGTCGAGCTCTTTGCCGCGGTCGAGCATCATCTGCAAACAGCCAATGCCCGCTATCAGCAGCGCCAGGCCCACGGCGTCGATGCGCCGCTGCTCGGTGCGCGTCTCGCGATCGCGAAGGGTCTGCAACGTCATCAGCACCACAACAATGCCAATAGGCACGTTGATGAAGAAAATCCAGCCCCAGTGATAGTTATCGCTTATCCAGCCGCCCAGAATAGGGCCGCAGATAGGCGCCACGATGACCGTCATCGACCAGAGCGCCAGCGCGACGGAGCGTTTAGCGGGCGGATAGTTGCTCAGCAACAGGCTCTGCGAAAGCGGGATCAGCGGCCCGGCGACAATCCCCTGGATCACGCGGAAGAAAATCAGCATGGTCAGGCTGCTGGAGACGCCGCACGCCCAGGAAGCGATAGCGAAAGCGATAGTCGACCAGATAAAGAGTTTTACCTCGCCGACCCGTTTGGCGAGCCAGCCGGTTATCGGGATCGAGATGGCGTTAGCCACCCCAAACGAGGTGATAACCCAGGTGCCCTGGCTCAACGAAGAGCCAAGGTTACCGGCGATGGTCGGGATAGCCACGTTGGCGATGGTGGAATCCAGCACCTGCATGAAAGTCGCCAGCGACAGGGCGATGGTCATGATGACCAGCTTCGCCCCTTCAAGCGGTTTACGTTGTTGCATACCACCTCCGCGGATTAGTCCGCGTTCGCCTGCACAATGTCGTTGATCAGTTTATTAACCGGCTCAAGGCTGATTTCACGCGCGTTGCTTTCATACGCGGGCTGCTTGCGGCTCTGGGTCGCCAGCACGGCGCCGTCGCGGTTGGTGGTATCCACTTTCACAAGCGTAGACAGGCCGATGCGCAGCGGGTGCTGCTCCAGCTGTCTGGCGTCGATCTCCACACGGACCGGCAAACGCTGCACGACTTTAATCCAGTTGCCGGTGGCGTTCTGCGCCGGCAACAGCGAGAAGGCGCTGCCGGTCCCCATATCCAGGCCGACGACTTTGCCGTTATAGGTCACTTCATCGCCGTAGATATCGCTGACCACCGTGGCAGGCTGGCCGATGCGCATGTGCGCAAGCTGGGTCTCTTTGAAGTTGGCGTCTACCCACAGGTTGCTGGCGGGAACGATCGCCATCAGCGGGGTGGTAGGGCTAATCTGCGCGCCCACCTGAACGGCACGACGAGAGACATAGCCGCTCATCGGGCTGACAATTTTGGTGCGCTGGAGCGCAAGCCAGGCGTTACGCACTTCGGTGGCCGCCTGCTGTACAGCCGGCTGATCTTCAAGCTTCGTGCCGAGGATCATCGCCTGGTTGGCGTTATATTGCTGAACCGCCACGTCAAGCTGCGCCTGGGCGCTCGCCACTGCGTCGCGGGCGTGTTGCAACTCTTCACGGCCAATCAGGTTGGCGCTGCCCAGCGGCACGCGACGGTTAAGGTCGCTCTGCGCTTGGGCGAGCTGGGTTTTTTGCAGCTCGATATTCGCCTGATACTGTTTGCTGTTGATCATCAACTGGCGGGTCTGGCGTACGCTGGAAGCAAGCTCCGTTTGCGCGCGCTCAAATGCCTGCTGGGCGTCGGTCGGGTCGAGGGTAACCAGCACGTCGCCTTTATTAACAAAATCGGTGTTCTCTACCCAGACTTTGGTTACGCTGCCGGAAACCTGGGACATAATCTGCACCTGGTTGCCTGCCACGTAAGCGTCGTCGGTTTCCTCATAGTGACGCAGCACTAAAAACCAATAGATCCCATATGCCACGGCAATAATAACAAAGAGCAAAGTCAGTAAAATCAGGGCGCTTTTGCGTTTCCCTTTCTTTTTGACTGGTTGCTGCGGGGTCTGGCTCTCCGCATTTGCGCTCATGTTTCTCTCCACGTTCTTCTTATTTTCTTTTGTTATCGGCTGTGCCGACCGGTTTTAGCCAGACAGGCCAGCAGTATCCTGCTGGCCTGTCGTGTCAGTCTTTTTGAAATAATGCCAAACGCGCTGATGGGAAATTAGCGCACCGCTTCGAGCACGCTTTCGTCTTCATCCATCTGGTCGAGGCGGGTCAGCAGCTTACGGGTGATCTGCTCAAGTTGCTCTTTCTCGCTGGTGCTTAAAGAGGACCAAAGCTGATGCAGGCAGTTATGCTGCGGCGGCAGCACCTGGCTTAAGAACTCCTGGCCTTTGGCGGTCAGGTGCAGGTGCAGACAACGGCGGTCGTTGTCGCTTTCGCGGCGTTCAATCCAGCCGCGCTTTTCCAGTTCATCGGCGATGCGCGTGGCGTTGGTGCGCGAAGAGCCCAGCGCGCAGCTCAGCTCGCTTGGCTGGATGCTGTGGTTTTCCTGCGACTCAAGCGTTATCAACGCCATAAACAACGTCTCGTTAATCCCTTGAGCTTTCAGCATCTTATTGCGATTTTCCAGCAGCTTGCCTTGCATGTGCATGCACAGGCGGGTGAGCAGAATTTCCTGGTAGGGAAAATCTTCGTAGCGGCTGGCGCGGAATTTCAGCATTTGTTCAATGGGCGTAAACGAACTATCCATTTGGGCATAACCTCATTAATTACAGCCGATATAATAACTATTGTGACAAATAAAGCAAACATATTAATCACGGCTATGTATCAGCAAAATCTATTAAAACATCAGGAGCTTCCAGGCGATTCCATAGCCCAGAGCACTCAACAGCGTGGAAAAAATAATGCTGCGAGCCTTGTAGTAACTCACTCCCAGAACCGCAAAGCCAACAAGCGTCGGGAGCAACCGGTGAGTATCGTGCAAAATTTCCGGAACGCTGGAGACCACCAGCAGCGCACAGATGGACGCGATACCAATTGTGTCGAGCAACACGCGGGTTGCTCCACGTTTTGCCGCCGGCGCCGCGCTGGCACGCAGGCGTAAGGGCAAATAGCGAAAAAGATAGTTAACGCACCCCACCAGCAGGCCGAGCAGCAGCACGTCAGTGCGCATTTGCGGCCTCCTTGCGAAGATGCTCCGCCACCGCCGTCAGGCAGCCGCAGACAATACCCGCGAGAATAGCGGCGGGAATAGAAAAGAGGGTGACGCCTGCGAGGGCGCCTGCAAGCGATGCCGCCACGCTCAGGCTCTGCTTGCGCTGAAATGAGGCGAGCAAAAAGCTCATAAACAGCGCAGGCAGCATGAAACTGAGCGCGGCTTCAACCGCAGGGTAATCCGCCAGCAATCCATTGCCGGAGTAAGCGCCAATTAACGTGCCGGCAACCCAGGAAAGCCAGGAGCAAAAAGCGATGCCGAGCATCCAATTTTCAGTCCAGCGTCGGTTATCGCGCACAAGCTTAGCGGTGGCGGCGGCAAAAACTTCGTCCGTCAGGCCAAACGCCCAGACGGCGGTTTTCTTTTTATTAAGCGAGCGGGTAATGCGGCTGCGCAGCGAGGGGCCGTAAAGCACATGGCGTACGTCCATCGCCATCACCGTTAAGGCGGCGACCCACAGCGAGCTGCCCGCCGCCAGCATGGCGGTAATCACAAACTGGCTGGCGCCTGCGTAAATAATGCAGGAAAAGAAAAGGCTTTCGAGCGGTGAAAAACCGAGGCGGGTGGCGTTCAGCCCAAAGGCAAACGCCACGGGGAGATAGCTGATGACAATAGGCAGACTGTCTCTGATCCCTTCCGGCAGCGTCGCGTCGCTGCCGTTATGGGTTACGCCAAGGGGGGCTGGGCTTTCCATATTAGTCAGGTATAAATCACCGGCGTTAAAATCACTCGAATGAATAAGTCTACATAACCTTAACAGACTGTTAGCGCCCTTAACACCCTCAATTGCCCGTTGTGGGGGCGAACACAAGGATTAATGCAGATCATCCCCGCTCTGACGGTGATACCCCACTCCCCATACCACCAGATTTAGTAGGCCTACCGTCGCGCCCGCGATACAAACGCCGTTCCAGCCGCCGTGCTGCCATGCCCAGGCGGAAAGCAGCGAGCCTGCCGCGCCGCCAATAAAATAGCTGGTCATGTAGCCTGCGGTAAGGCGGTTGCGGGCGTCCGGATAAATACGATACACCACGCTCTGGTTTGTGATGTGCACGCCCTGAACCGTGAGGTCGAGCACCAGGATGCCGACAATCAGCGCCACCAGACTAAACTGGCCAAGCGCCACCGCAATCCAGGAGAGGAGCAGCAAAATCAACCCGATGGTGGTGGTCAGGTGCGCTTTGCCTTTATCGGCAAGACCGCCTGCCGGACGCGCGCCCAGTGCGCCTGCTGCTCCGGCAAGACCAAACAGGCCGATAGTACCTTCGGAAAAGTTAAACGGCGGCGCGGCGAGTAAAAAGGCCATCGATGTCCAGAGAATGCTGAAGTTGGCGAAGGTAAAACAGCCCAGCAGGGCGCGGGTGCGCAGCAGTTTATTACGGGTGAAAAGCGTGAAGACGGAAATGAGCAACTGCGGGTAATTAAGGTGCGTTTGCTGCTTCACCGCCGGCAGGCCGCGCCAGAGCGCAAGCGCCATAATAACCATTAACACGGTCGCCACCCAGTAAACGGTGCGCCAGCCGCCAAGGCTTGCCAGCAGCCCTGCCACGGTGCGCGCCAGCAGAATGCCGAGCAGCAGGCCGCTCATAATAGTGCCGACTACTTTGCCGCGTTTTTCCGGCGCGGCGAGCGTGGCGGCGAGCGGCACCAGTATTTGCGCCACCACCGAGAAAAGGCCGGTCAGGGCGGTGCCGAGGATCATCATAGCCAGCGACTGGCTGCTGGCGGTGATAAGCATCCCGGCGGCGGCCAGCAGGGTCATCGAGACGATCATTTTACGTCGCTCAAACATGTCGCCGAGCGGCACGAGGAACAGCAGCCCGGCGGCGTAGCCCAGCTGCGCGGCGGTGACGATAAACCCGGCCTGGCCGGCGGTAAGCGAAAACGCGCGGGCGATAGTGTCGAGCAGCGGTTGCGCATAATAGTTGCTGGCGACAGTAAGGCCGGTGGCAACAGACATCAGCGCGATAAGCGCCGGGCTAAGCCCTTGAGATTTTGTAGTCATGGGTCTTTTTTATTGTTGAGAAATGAACGGGCGGCATGCCCTTGCCATAAGCCAATATCATAACCAAACCTGATGACAGCGCCAGATTGTTGAGAAGATGTTAAGTGTCGGATTGTGCTTTTGGCGGGCGGCCAGGCGCAGCGTTACCTGCCAGCATCAGCGCACAGAGAGGTTTATCGCCGCCCTGAAACAACACACCCGCCACAGAGGCGGGGGTGGTTTTAAAA
>NZ_AWFX01000024.1:292249-335294 GCF_000463115.2 Franconibacter helveticus LMG 23732
GTGACCCTGAATATCCGCTTCGGAAGATTTGCCGGTGTGCATCATCGCGTTCTCGGCGTTGATGTCGGTGATCGGCAGCTTCATTACCGCAAACAGCTTCGCCGCCGCCGGGTTTTTCTGCGCCCAGGCTTTATTGGCGACAATATGCATGGTGTTCACCGGGAAGCCATAGTTAGCGCCGTTCGGCAGTTTAGTGTCGATGCCTTTTTGCTCGCCCGGCAGGGAAGAGAACGGCACCTGCAACCAGACTACGTCTTTACCCGGCTTGAGCACGTCGCTTACCCAGTATGGCGTCCAGGTGTAATAAAGCACCGGCTTGCCTTCTTTAAAGCGGGCGATGGTGTCCGCCATCATCGCGGCATAGTTGCCGTGGTTCACGGTCACGGTTTTCGCCAGATCGAACGCTTCGTTCTGGTGGTTAATTACCGCTTCGCAACCCCAGCCTGGCGTGCAGCCCATCATGTCCGCTTTGCCGTCGCCGTTGCTGTCAAACAGCTTCGCGATTTTCGGATCTTTAAGCTGCGCGATATTGGTAATGTGATACTGCTCAGCGGTTTTTTTGTCGATAAGGTAGCCCTGCGCCGCACCCGTCACATAGATGCCTTCGCGATAAAATTTATTATCGCCGCCTGCTGCGGCGTACATGTCATCGTGCAGCGGTTGCCAGTTCACGGCGGTAAAGGTCGCATCGCCGGAAGCAATAGAGGTATAACCCACGTTGTAATCCACTTCGCTTGGCTTGTTAACGGTGTAGCCGAGCTTCTCCAGCGCGCGGCTGACAATCAGCGTCTGGAATGTCTCTTCAGAAATGGTGCTCTGCACCGGTTGTACCGTCACGCCCTTACCCGGCAGGTCGGCGGCGAAAGCGGTAGTGCTAACGAGTGTGGCAAAGGCTGTGGCGAAAAGAACAGAATGTCGCATCGTTATTCCTTTTATCTTCAGGTGTGACGGCGGCATGGCCGCCTTAAGGAAAGGCGCCCGGCGAAACGCGCCGCCGGGCAAAAGCGTTAACGGATGAAGGGACGAGTCAGCAGGCCCAGCGGCCCGGTGGCGTACCAGCGGCGGTTGCCGCGGCTTCGCGCGTCGCGGCCCACCGCCTGGGTCAGGCGGTCAAGGATAATCGCGAGGATAACAATCCCCACGCCGCCCACGGTCGCAAGCCCCATGTCGAGACGGCCAATGCCGCGCAGCACCATCTGGCCGAGACCGCCCACGGCTATCATCGAGGCGATCACCACCATTGAGAGCGCCAGCATCAGCGTCTGGTTAATGCCTGCCATGATGGTCGGCATCGCCAGCGGCAGTTGCACTTTAAACAGCATCTGGCGCGGGCTTGAGCCAAAGGAGCGCGCCGCCTCGATCAAATCCGCCGGCACCTGGTTTATGCCGAGGACAGTCAGGCGCACCACCGGCGGCAGGGCGAAGATAATGGTCACCACTACGCCCGGCACGTTGCCGATGCCGAACAGCATGACGATGGGCACCAGGTAAACAAACGCGGGAGTGGTTTGCATGGCGTCCAGCAGCGGGCGAATAATCTTTGACGCGCGCGGACTGCGGGCAAGCCAGATGCCGAGCGGCAACCCTATCACCACGCAGAAGAGCAGGGCGGTTAGCACCAGCGCCAGCGTCACCATCGCCTGAGACCAGGCGCCGATGGTGCCGATAAGGACGAGGGAAACCAGCGTCGCTACCCCCATGCCGAAGCTTGAAATCTGCCAGGCCAGCAGCGCGAAAATAAGAATCGCTACCGGCGCGGGCATGCCCAGCAGCAACTGCTGGAAAGCGCTGAGGATATAATCCACCGGCACGCGAATGCCCTGAAACAGCGGACGGAAATGCAACACTACCCAGTCGATCCCCTGCGTCACCCAGCTGTCCAGCGGGATCAGCGTCTTATGGAACGGATCGAGAAGCGTGAAATGCTCCGGCTGCGGCGCAGGCGCGCTGGTAAGCCAGTCGGCGCTGCCGCCGTCGGGCGCGGGCGTCGGGCTGCCCCATGCGTCAGCGCCGTTGCTGGCCGCGGCGGTTTCAGTGGCGCTCGTGGCGCTGGTATCCCACGGATTGTTTTGATCAGCCATTGGTTGCCCCCTCGCGATCTAAAGCCTGCAACAGCATTCCTTTAGAGATAATGCCGATGTACTGCTGCTCTTCGCCGACTACCGGCACGGCGCAGGGCGCCATCCCGACCGGCGAGAGCAGTTCGCTAAGCGGCGTTTCAGCGTTAACCGCCGCCGGAGCTTCCAGCAGGGCGTTATCCAGCCCCTGGCCTGCCGCCAGCGCCGCTTTAAGGGAATCAATAGAAACCGTGCCGACAAATTTATTGCCGCGTTCGATCACGTAACCAAATTCCCGGTCCTCATCCTGCAATAATTTCATTGCCGAACGCGGCCCGAAACCGGGCGTTTTACGCAATAACCCTACAGGAGTACGACGGGCAATATCTTTGGCGCTGAAAACCTGGCTAATATCCACGCCGCGAAAGAAGGTGCGCACATAATCATTTGCCGGATTATTAAGTATTTCATCCGGCGTACCGACCTGCACCACTTCACCATTTTGCATAATGGCGATACGGTCGCCAATACGCATGGCTTCATCGAGATCGTGAGAAATAAATACAATGGTGCGCTGATGCTTCGCCTGTAATTTAATTAATTCGTCCTGCATTTCATTACGAATTAACGGGTCGAGGGCTGAGAATGCTTCATCCATTAATAAAATATCAGGATTAATAGCCAGCGCGCGGGCAAGACCAACGCGCTGGCGCATGCCGCCGGAAAGTTCATCGGGGTAAGCGTGCGCGTAATTTTCAAGGCCCACCTGACGCAGCGCGTCGAGCGCTTTTTCAAGACGCGCTTTCTGCGGCACGCCCGCCAGCTCCATGCCGAAAGCGGTATTGTCCACCACCGTCATGTGCGGCATCAGGGCAAAGGACTGAAAGACCATCGCAATCTTTTTCCTGCGCACCTCGCGAAGCTCGGCGTCTGAAACCGTGGCGATATCCACGCCATCAATCAGCACCTGCCCGCGGGTGGGTTCAATCAGGCGATTGAGAAGGCGAACCAGGGTGGATTTTCCGGAGCCGGATAATCCCATGATCACGAATATCTCGCCTTCTTCAATGGCCAGAGTGGCGTCTTTTACGCCAACCGACAGCCCGGTCTTTTCCAGAATTTCTGCTTTCGACAAACCTTTATCTATATATTTAAAGGCGCGATGTGGATTCTCTCCAAATATTTTATACAAATTTTTGATTTCTAATTTAATTGCCATGCAATATCAGCGTTCCTGTTATTTTATGCGCTAAATAATTCCTGATGGAAATAATGATCGGGCTATACCCTAGCATACTCAGATTCTGAGACAACCCTTAATGTCGAATGCTACCCGTCATTTGTTCGTCATAATCGGCTGAAGCCCCCATGATATAAGGGCTGAGCGCGAATGAAATTATCGGGAGGTTTTCTTCAGGCGCAGGGCGATTTAGCGGAAATTACCGTTGTTTATCGGGGTAATCAGAGGAAATAGTTGCCTGTAATAGCAATGAAATAATGGCGCCTAAAAAAGGTGAGGAAGGGAAAATAACCGGCACGAAAATAAGGCGATTATTGGCGTGCCGGGGAGAATTAAAAATCCCAGTCTTCGTCGACCGTTTCCACCGCTTTGCCCATAACATAAGACGAACCGGAGCCGGAGAAAAAGTCATGGTTTTCATCGGCATTAGGCGAAAGCGCGGCGAGGATTGCCGGGTTAACTTCCGCCATTTCCGCCGGGAATAACGCCTCGTAACCCAGGTTCATTAACGCCTTGTTAGCGTTGTAGCAGAGAAACGCGTTAACGTCGTCTGTCCAGCCGACATCGCCATACAGCGCTTCGGTGTAAGCCAGCTCGTTGTCATAGAGATCCATCAGCAAATCCAGCGCGAAGCTTTTCAGCTCCTCGCGGCGCGCGGCATCTGCTTTCGCAAGCCCCTGCTGGTATTTGTAGCCAATGTAATAACCGTGTACGGCTTCGTCGCGAATTATCAGGCGAATAAGATCGGCGGTATTGGTAAGCCGCCCGCGGCTCGACCAGTACATCGGCAGATAAAAGCCGGAGTAGAAAAGAAAAGATTCCAGAAAAACGCTGGCGATTTTTTTCTTTAGCGGGTCGTCGCGGCGGTAGTGCTCAAGGATAATCTGCGCCTTGCGCTGAAGCGGCGCGTTTTCTTCGCTCCAGGCGTAGGCGGCATCCACCGCTTTCGTCTGGCAGAGCGTGGAGAAAATCGAGCTGTAAGAGCGGGCATGCACCGCTTCCATAAAGCTGACGTTGGAAAGCACCGCCTCTTCGTGCGGCGTAACCGCATCTTCCATCAGCGCTGGCGCGCCGATGGTGTTCTGGATGGTGTCGAGCAGCGTCAGGCCGGTAAAGACGCGGATCGTCAACTGCTGTTCCTGCGGGGACAGGGTTTGCCACGCCGGAATGTCATTCGAGAGCGGCACTTTCTCCGGCAGCCAGAAGTTGCTGGTCAGACGGTTCCACACCTCTAAATCTTTCTCATCCTGGATTTTGTTCCAGTTAATCGCGGATATGCGGCTTAAACGGGTCATTTTACTTCCTCACAGGGCGCACGAAACGCAGCCTTCGATTTCGGTTCCTTCCAGCGCCAGCTGACGCAGACGAATGTAGTAGAGCGTCTTAATGCCTTTCTTCCAGGCGTAAATCTGCGCTCTGTTGATGTCGCGCGTGGTAGCGGTATCCGGGAAGAAAAGGGTAAGCGATAACCCCTGGTCGACATGGCGCGTCGCCTCGGCGTAGGTGTCGATGATCTTCTCAGGGCCGATTTCATAGGCGTCCTGATAGAGCGCCAGGTTTTCATTGGTCATAAAGGGCGCCGGGTAATAAACGCGCCCGGTTTTTCCCTCTTTACGAATTTCAATTTTCGAGACAATCGGGTGGATACTCGATGTCGCATGGTTGATGTAAGAGATAGATCCGGTAGGCGGCACCGCCTGTAGGTTCTGGTTGTAAAGGCCAAAGCGCATGACCGCTTCACGCAACTCGCGCCACATCGCCTGGGTGGGAATGACGATGCCCGCGCGGTCGAACAATGCCTGCACTTTGGGTGTTTTCGGCTGCCAGGTCTGCTCAAGGTATTTATCGAAATATTCGCCGCTGGCGTAGCGCGACTGCTCAAACCCGGCGAAGCGCTGTCCACGCTCGCGCGCCAGTTTCATCGAGGTGTTAAGCGCATGCCAGGTGATGGTGTAGAAATAGATATTAGTGAAGTCGAGCCCTTCCGGCGAGCCGTAGGGGATCCCTTCCCGCGCCAGGTAACCGTGCAGGTTCATCTGCCCAAGCCCGATGGCGTGTGACTGCGCGTTGCCCGCTTCAATCGACGGCACGCTGCGGATATGGCTCATGTCGGAAACCGCCGTCAGGGCGCGTACCGCCACCTCCACCGTGCGGCCAAAGTCCGGCGAATCCATGGTGTGAGCGATGTTCAGCGAGCCTAAGTTGCAGGAGATGTCTTTGCCCACCTGCGCATAGTCAAGATTTTCGTCATAGGTCGACGGGCTGTTGACTTGTAAAATTTCCGAGCACAGGTTGCTCATGTTGACCCGTCCGGCAATCGGGTTGGCGCGGTTAACCGTATCTTCAAACATGATGTACGGATAGCCGGACTCAAACTGAATTTCCGCCAGCGTCTGGAAGAAATCCCGGGCGTTAATGTACGTTTTGCGCACGCGCTCATCCGCGACCAGTTGTTCGTACATTTCCGTCACGGAGATATCGCCAAACGGCTTGCCGTACAGGCGTTCCACGTCATAAGGGGAGAAAAGCGCCATCTGCGCGTTGGTTTTGGCAAGCTGGAAGGTAATGTCCGGGATCACCACGCCAAGGGAGAGCGTCTTGATACGGATTTTCTCATCGGCGTTTTCGCGTTTGGTATCGAAAAAACGCAAAATATCCGGGTGGTGGGCGTTCAGGTAGACCGCCCCTGCGCCCTGACGCGCGCCGAGCTGATTCGCGTAAGAGAAGGCGTCTTCAAGCATTTTCATAACGGGAATGACGCCTGAAGACTGATTCTCGATGCGCTTAATGGGCGCGCCCGCTTCACGCAGGTTAGAGAGCGAAAAAGCCACGCCGCCGCCGCGTTTGGAGAGTTGCAGCGCCGAGTTCACCGCGCGCCCGATGGATTCCATATTGTCTTCAATACGCAACAGGAAGCAGGAGACCAGCTCGCCGCGCTGCATTTTTCCGCTGTTAAGGAAAGTTGGCGTCGCGGGCTGGAAGCGGCCGCTTACTATTTCCTGGAGCAGCTGGCTGGCAAGCGCTTCATCGC
This sequence comes from Franconibacter helveticus LMG 23732, assembly GCF_000463115.2. Taxonomy (GTDB): domain Bacteria; phylum Pseudomonadota; class Gammaproteobacteria; order Enterobacterales; family Enterobacteriaceae; genus Franconibacter; species Franconibacter helveticus. Next base: position 298,578 of record NZ_AWFX01000024.1, read on the forward strand.
CCTGACCGAGGGTGAGCGCCACCATGCAGGCGCGATCTTCGAAATGCTCAAGATAGCGTTTGCCATCGAAGGTTTTCAGCGTGTAGCTGGTGTAAAACTTCCAGGCGCCGAGGAAGGTCTGAAACTGAAAGCCGCTGTCGTGGGCGCGCTCAAACAGCCTCTGTACGAAATCGGGGTTGTAGCGTTGCAGCACGCTGTTGTCGTAGTAGCCTTCGGCTACCAGGTAGTCGAGGCGCGCCTGGGGATGTGTAAAAGCCACGCTGTTTGGCAAGACATGCTGGGCCATGAACGCCGCTACCGCCTCTTTATCTTTCTTAAACTGAATGCGGCCTGCTTTATCGTAAAGATTCAGCATGGCGTTCAGCGCGTGATAATCCGGCGCGCTCTGCGCTACGCGGGTGATTTCTGTCGTTGCCAAAATTCGCTTACTCCCTTACGCACGTTATCGATATCGGCCTGCGTGCCCATCAGCTCAAAACGGTAGAGGTAAGGCACGTGACATTTTTGGGCGATGACATCCCCGGCGCGGCAGAAACCGTCGCCAAAGTTACGGTTGCCGGCGGCAATTACGCCTCGCAACAGCGAACGGTTATGTTCATCGTTAAGAAACTGAATCACCTGGCGCGGAACAGCGCCTGCCGTACCGCCGCCCCCGTAAGTGGGCACCACCAGGATATAAGGCTCGTCTACCTGCAACCGGCTGTGCATATCGAGCGGGATACGCTCAGCCGGCAACCCCAGGCGCGTGATAAAACGGTGTGTGTTTTCCGACGCGCTGGAGAAGTAGACCAGCGCGCTCATGCGCTGGCCGCAAGACCGCCGCCGGGGCGCAGGCGGTTGATCATGTCGGGGCGAAAGCCGCTCCAGCTGGTTTCATCTGTCACCACCACCGGCAACTGGCGAAAGCCCTGGGCGCGCAGCTCGTCTGCGGCGTGCGGCTGTTCGTCGATGTTGATCAGCTCAAAGCGCAAACCACGGCTTTCCATGGCCCTTTTAGTGGCGTGGCACTGTACACAGTCATTGCGGGTGTAAATGAGTATGCGCATGATTCGTATTTCCCTTATAAGTAGAATGCTGCCGCGCAGACGCGAGGAAGCAGGGGAGTCGTTGTTAAAGGAAATACTAGATATAGTTGCCATTACTTTCAACCGCGCAATATATGGGATTTTTCGATTGATGTAAGAGGGATGTCCAACGCAACGGCATACCGACCCCGGAGCGTGAAAGCCCGTCAAAAAAGGGCGCAGAGCGAGATAACGGAATCGTTAAGAAAGAAAATAAGAGGTTGGCAAGCAGGTCTGCATCCTGTAATGGTCTGCGATGGTTTATGAAAATAACAGAGGCGGACAGACCATGAAGCAGGAAAAGGACGCAGCCAGGCATGCGCTGCCGCGTTATCAACAGATTGCCCGCCAGCTTACGCAGGCTATCCTCAGCGGCGAGCTTTTGCCGGGCAGTCGGCTTCCTTCCAGCCGGACGATGGCGCTGGAGATGGGCGTTGCCCGCGCCACCATTGAAAACGCGTATGGTGATCTGGCGGCGCAAGGATGGCTGGAACGGCGCGGGCAGGCGGGGACCTTCGTCAGCCAGACGCTCTCGCCCGCGCAACCCGCATTCACCACAAGCGCGCCGCCTGCCGGCAACCGCGAGCCGTTGCCGTTTCAGATGGGCCTGCCCGCGCTCGACGCCTTCCCGCGCGCGCTCTGGTCGCGCCTGATGGGACGCCGATTGCGGCTGCAAACCCGCTTTGACCTGGCCGCGCCGCCGTGCGAGGGGGAAGCCGTGCTGCGTCAGGCCATTGTCGATTACCTGCGCTTTTCGCGCAGCATCGATTGCCAGCCGGAGCAGGTATTCATTACCGCAGGCTACAGCATGGCGATGACCCTTGCGCTGCGCGCGCTGGCCCAGCCGGGTGAGGGCATTTTCCTGGAAGATCCCGGCTTTCCGTTTATTCGTCCGGTGCTGGCGCAGGCGGGGCTGCGCTTCTGCCCGGTGGCGGTGGATAGCGAAGGCATGGATATTCGCCAGGGAAGTCAACGCTACCCGGACGCCCGGTTCGCGCTTATCACGCCAGCGCACCAGAGCCCGCTGGGCGTGGCGCTTTCGCTACCGCGCCGCCGCGAACTGCTCGACTGGGCGGCGCTTAACGATCGCTGGGTGATAGAAGACGATTACGACAGCGAATTCCGCTATCACGGCAAACCGTTGCCGCCGGTAAAAAGTCTCGATGCGCCGCAGCGTGTGATCTACGCAGGCACCTTCAGCAAATCGCTTTTTCCGGCGCTGCGCACCGCCTGGCTGGTGGCGCCGCCGCAGTGCGTGGCCGCGTTTCGCCAGGTGGCGCAACATCTGCCGTGTACGGTGCCGCCGCTTTATCAACACACCATTGCCGACTTTATCCGCGAGGGGCATTTCTGGCGGCACCTGAAGAAAATGCGCCACTGCTATGGGCAGCGTCGCCAGTGGCTGGAAAGCGCGCTGGCGGAGCAGGGCTTTGCGGTCACGCCGCAGCAGGGCGGCATTCAGCTTGTGGTGCCGGTAACCGGAAACGACAGCGAAATGGCGAGTAAAGCGGTGAAGGCAGGGCTTGCGGTACAGGCGATAAGCGACTGGCGCATGGCACACAAAGGAGAGAGCGGGTTGCTGATGAGCTTTACCAATATTGTCTCGCCGGAACAGGCGAGAAAGCAGGCCCGCGCGCTGCGCGAAGCCTTAAAATAACGCTCCCCGGCAAAACCGGGGAGGGAAATTTCTTAGCGACGGCAGGAAGAACCAGCCAGCAGAGCGCCAAGCACCAGACCGACGGTCGCGCCGATGCCGACGCTGCACCACGGTTTTTCACGCACGAACGTGTCGGCGCAGCCTACGGCGTCGCAGGCTGCCTGCGAAACGCGATTACGGCCTTGCATACGGGCGCGGGTTTCGCGCAGCAGCGACTCCGCTTTGCGACGGGCGTTGTCCGCTTCGTCTTTGGCATCGCTGCCCCAGGACTTCAGCACCTCTTCCAGCGAATCTGCCAGACGGCTCACATCGTCGTTAATTTCCTGTACGCCTTCGCGGGCATCATTACGGGTAAATTTATCAGCCATTGTGAATCCTCCCTTTTCAGTCATGTAGTTAACAGTGTAGACCACATTTTTGCCGCTTGAAGCCCGTCACGCCTTGTGCGGGCGTTTATGGACTTTTCCGAAAGCCCTGCTAATGCTGCTTATTGTAAGGTTGCGATGCAGTAAGAAAATGACGAGGAAAAGGTATGTATTTACGACCCGACGAGGTGGCGCGCGTTCTGGAAAAAGCTGGCTTTACGATGGATGTGGTGACGCCCAAAACCTACGGTTACCGCCGCGGTGAAAATTATGTCTATGTGAATCGCGAAGCGCGGATGGGCCGTACGGCGCTGATTATTCATCCGACGCTGAAAGAGCGCAGCTCATCGCTGGCAGAACCCGCTTCGGAAATGAAAACCTGCGATCACTACCAGCAGTTTCCTCTCTACCTGGGCGGCGAAGCGCAGGAACATTACGGGATCCCGCACGGTTTTAGTTCACGCATGGCGCTGGAGCGCTATCTCTCCGGCCTTTTTGGCGAGCCGCAATAAAAAACGCGACAGGCTTTACCCTGTCGCGCTTCTTTGACGCTTTACCCTTCAGGCATTTCTCACGCTTCGGCGCTCACTGGCGCGGCGCTCACCCGGAACAGGCGGCGGCAATATTCCAGAAAATAGCCATAAGCCGCGCCCATCAGCATTGATACCACCATATTTGAGCTAACCGCCGTGACGATTTGCTGCCCGTCAGCGCCGACGAAAAGCAATATCGCTGCGTAAACCGGCGACTGGAACGTGACATACGCCAGCATATCCGCAAGGCTTCTTACCGTTCGCGCCGGGCTCAGACGCTGCGCCTGGCGCAGGATCAGATCGCGATAAACCCCATAGGGAAAGGCGATAACGATATTCACCGGAATGGAAACCAGGCGCGAAGAGAGCGATTGCTGAAAACTCATCCCGGAGATAAAAATTTCAATCATCATCCCCACGACGAAGCAATACACTACCATGGCGACCGTGTCGGCAACGGCGTGACGCAGGCGAGAATGCGGCGAGAACATCTTTTATTACTCCTGAAAATCAATGGCGCAAAAATCCAGCCAGATGGCTGCTGGATAGTGTTATGCAAAGGTGGTTACGTATAACATCAGGTTATATGACTGCCTATTAACATACAATTAGCGATTTATTTTTATTTAAAGCCGTTTGGTTAACAAAATGCTCTTAACAAAGCATTTGGACAGGTTAGTCATGATTTTTAGTTGCTTTGTGCAATAAGTACTTTATAAACATTGGGTTAATTGCTCTTGTGGATATTATTCATTACGCAGAAAAGCACTGACCTTTTCTTTTACGGAGCAGAATGCGGTGAATGAAACGATTCAGGCCTACAGGCAATGATTAATCCTGATAAAGCACTTTTGTTAGTGTTTTATGCTGACAGAAGCGGTGAAGTTTTATTCATTTTATGGCTGTTTTTATGCAATGGGTGTAGAGGCAATCCCGTGCGCCGCAAGGCTTCATCTATTGATGCGCTTTATTTGATAAGCGGGCGGCAAAAAAGAGTTTAAGCAAACTAACCCCAACGCCAGTAACGCAGCGCTATGCTGGGCGCCATGTTAAGCGTTGAGGAAAAGACAATGTTAAAGAGTTACGCGCAGAGACTGGCGGCATTAGAAGAGGCGCTTATTGCGCTTTGCGGCGAAGGGGAGCCAGGAACACGCCTGCTGCGCTTCTGGCTGGTCTTTCTGACTGCGACGTCGGCCCGGCAGATCCCCCCGTCTTTACGCCAGATCTTTGTCGATATAAAAAGCCATTTTTGCGACGAGCAGCGCGGCGCTATTAACCAGTACAGTGAAGCGGCGCTGACGGAACTGCGTGGAAAAATCGTGATGCTCTACCGGGACTGGAGCGCTTACATGGCGCTGGCGCGCTGGCAGGCAAATGCAGAAGAGAAGCGGGAGCAGCTGGAATAAGAACCCCCTCTCTGGAGGGGGCTGGCTTTTAGCACACGCCGAAATCGCCGTCTTCTTTATAAAGCGCGATATCCGCCGCCTTCAGCGTAAATTTTTCGCCGTTTTCGTCATCGGCGCGCACGGCGACAACCTGGTCGCTGTGAACTTCCAGAACTTTGAGCTTTGGCCCGCCGAGACGCGGCTGCACCAGATCGCCTGGCTGAAACATATTTACCTCCTGAATTGTTGATGTTGTTCAATAACATTAGCGCAGGCGAATACGTGCCGACAAGCGGATCGGTAATGCTTTTGTTATTAATAAGATAACGAAATGTTTAAGTGGCCTGCATGTCAGGCGTTTCGTCGGTCTGCGTCGCGTCACGCGAACAGGCTGGCTGCGTCCTGATGCTTCCTCTGCCTGTGAACACAGCGGCCTGGCCAGATTTGTGCAGCGGAAACGCCAGTCGCTTGCGCTGAGCGTGGATAAACCCAGGCCGTGCGCGCGAAAGGGCCGCGAGGCGGGTTTTGCGCAGCGCCAGTGTGCCTGTTCTGGCGGGATAGCCTGGCCATGTAACACCCCCGGGTAAAGTAATAAGGAGCGCGATAACCGTATGCCGGTGGTTTTTTAATCCCGACCCGGGATAATCGCCTCGTTTATCCTCTGTATAGCCGCGTTAACAACCGTAAAGTCCTGTATGGCAGGTAGCGATTTGCCTCACAGCAGCTAAACTCAATAAAAATTGATGTTTTAACAAGAACCTGCAAAAGACAATACAGGAGTAACTATGGGATTCTGGAGAGTCATTTTTACTATTATTCTGCCGCCGCTGGGCGTACTGCTTGGTAAAGGTTTTGGCTGGGCGTTTATTCTGAATATCCTCCTGACGCTGCTGGGCTATATCCCGGGCCTTATTCACGCTTTCTGGGTGCAGACGCGCCACTAAGCCTGCCCGTAAGCCGCAGAAACAAGAAAGCCCGCATTAGCGGGCTTTTTTCATGGGCGCGGCAGACAGACCGCAGCATCTCTTAAGGTGCAATACGCAAAATTACAGCCATTGAAAACGCACTGAAAGGGTTAACAAGAGACCTGCGGCAGCCAGACAGTTAAGGATAATGACGGTTTTGCTGGAGACGTTCATTTTGCGGACCTTTAACAAATGAGCATGATTGTAAAAGTATGACGCAGCGTAGCGACAAAAAAGTTCAGCCAGTGACTACCACCAAAGGTAGTAGAAAGCGGTAAAGTTGCAAAAAAATGCGCAGGATAATTCATCGAGCCGCTGACGAACGGTAAAAGCCTTTTATTAACAGGAAGTTAAACGCCTTTTACTTTTGCCCGTTTCTCTCTCTGCCTCCTTCCTCAGTGATGGCGATCACAGATGTACTATGCTGAAAAGCAGCACCGTTTCACTGTCTTTCCCTTGCCTGAAGGACAACGGATTATTTTTGTTATCAAGGAACCGGCACTACGTGAAAAACAAGACTTATCGCTCTCCGGCCAGAGAAGAAGGCTACGCCGAACTGGGTGATTACGCCGCCATTGGTGAAGGCCGCTCGGTTGCTTTGATAGTGCCTGATGGATCCATCGACTGGTGGTGCGTGCCCAACCTGGATTCTCCGCCACTGTTTGACCGCATCCTCGACGCCGGGCTGGGCGGCTTTTTTAAGCTTGCACCGGAAGAGGAGTGGGAGATGTCACGCAGTTACCGTGACGACAGCAATGTGCTGGAGACGCGTTATAAAACCGCTTCCGGCGAAGTATTAATTACCGAGTCTGTGAACAGCACCTTTGCCGGGCGCCTGCCCTGGAGCGAACTGGCGCGCCGGGTGGAAGGGATAAAAGGCGAAGTGCGGCTGCGCCTGGAGCTGAAGCTTGGCACCCAGGCGGAAAAGCTCTCGCCGTGGCTTGACCGGGTGCAGGATAAGCCCGTGTTTCATGTGGCCGCCCTGATGGTCATGCCGCGCTTCTCCGATGAGATTGTTATCGATCGCAGCGATGACGAAGGTCTGGTGGCGACACTGACTACGTCGCCCGGCTCCCGCGCTATCGTCGGGCTGGTGGCGACCGAGAAAGAGCCGCTGGCGGTGCCGCCGGTGGATAAAATCGACCAGCGTATTGAAACCAGCCACGCCGCCTGGTGCGACTGGGTCAACAACCTCACCTGGGAAGGGCCGTTCCCGAAACACGTTAAGCGCTCGGCGCTGGCGCTGAAGTTTCTCTGGTACGCGCCGACCGGGGCGCTGGCGGCTTCCGCCACCAGTTCGCTGCCGGAAGGCCTCGGCAATGAAAAAAATTATGATTACCGCTACGCCTGGGTACGCGACGCCTGCCTGATTATTAAATCGTTCGTGTACCTGGGAGCGCTGGAAGATTGTAAGGCGGCGTTCTCCTGGCTCACTTCCACCATTATGCGTCACGACGGCGAGCTGCGCGCCTGCTATACGCTACAGGGCGACTGGGTGCCCGAAGAACATTATCCGGAGCTGGAAGGCTACCGGGGCACAAAACCGGTGCGGGTGGGCAACAACGCCCGCACGCAGCAGCAGCTCAGCATGTATGGCGATTTGCTGGCCACCGCGCGGCTCTTTATTGATGTCGGGCATGTGCTGGATCTGGCGACTTCACGCCTGCTGGGACATCTGGCGAACCGCTGCGCAGACTCCTGGCGCCAGCGCGATTCCGGCATCTGGGAACTGCCCGAAGAGCAACATTATACCCATTCGAAAATGGCCTGCTGGCTGGCGCTGGACCAGGCGGTAGCGCTGGCGGAAGGCGGCCATATCGAGCCGACATGGAAAGGGCGCTGGGCGCGCGAGCGCGAGCGCATCCGCGACTGGGTGGAAGAGCATTGCTGGAGCGAATCCCGCCAGGCTTACACCTTTTACCCGGGCAGCGACCGCCTGGATGCCGCCATCACTCTCACGCACTATTACGGCAGCAAGGTTAACCGCAAGCGTATGCTGGCCACGCTGGAAGCGATTTACCAGGAGCTTGGTCACAACAGCCCGATGCTTTATCGCTATTCCGGCGTCGAGGTGGAAGAGAGTACGTTTGTCGCCTGCGCCTTCTGGCGCATCGAGGCGCTGGCGGAGCTGAAAAAAACCGCCCAGGCGCAGAAAGATCTGGAGGAGATCCTGGATACCCTCTGCAACACCGGGAATATTCAGATCTTCAATGAGATGTACGATACGCGAACGCAGAGCTGGCGCGGCAATATGCCGCTCGGACTGAGCCATCTGGCGTTTGTCTGTGCGGCTAACGCCCTTTCAGAGAATAATCCCGGCCACCGGGTATAAAAAAAGAGGCCCTGTGGGCCTCTTTTCGTTGCGGGGGATCAGGTGCCGATAATGCCGCCGTCGGCTTTGGTGATAACCACCGTAGAAGAGCGCGGGCGTCCTGCTTTGTCGCCATCCGGCCACGTTGAAACCGCGGTCGGGTTCGCCGGGTCGGTAAGGTCATCGCCGCCTTCGCCCGGGTGCTGAATATTGATAAACAGCGTGCGGTTATCCGGCGTGAAGGCGATGCCGGTAATTTCGCAGCCGCGCGGACCGGTCAGGAAGCGACGATATTCATTGCTGCCAGGGATCGTCGCCACCATCTGGTTGTTGCCCATTCCTTCGTACGCTTTTTTGTTGATGGTGCTGGAGGAGACATCAGTCTGGATCCAGAGCACGCCGCGCGGATCGAAAGAAAGGCCGTCCGGGCTGCCGAACGCGGCGCCTTTCATTGAGCCTTTCGCTTTTTCGTCGTCGCCATCGGTGCGGCCCGCCATAACCAGAATATCCCACTTAAAGCGCGGGGAGGCCGGGTCGCTGTTCTCTTCCACCCAGTGCATGATATGGCCGAAAACGTTATTGGCGCGCGGGTTGGCGGCATCCACCGGCGCTTTGCCTTCTTTGCCGCGGTCGCTGTTGTTGGTCAGCGTACAGTAGACGCTGCCGGCAGCGTGCGGGTCTACGGCAATCCACTCCGGGCGGTCCATTTTCGTTGCGCCGACAACATCCGCGGCCATGCGGGTTTTAATCAGCAGATCGCCCTGGTTTGCAAAGCCGTTGCTGCTGTCGAGGCCGTTCTGGCCGTGCACCAGCGGCAGCCATTCGCCGCTGCCGTCTTCGTTGAATTTCGCCACGTATAGCGTGCCGGATTCCAGCAGCGACAGGTTCGCCTCGCGGTTCGCCGGGTCATATTTTTTATCTGAGACAAACTTATAGATGTATTCGAATTTCTGGTCGTCACCCATGTAGACGACCACGCGGTTATCCGGCGCGAGGGTTACTGCGGCGCCTTCATGCTTGATGCGCCCCAGCGCAGTGTGTTTGCGCGGCGTGGAAGTCGGGTTATACGGGTCAATCTCCACCACCCAACCGAAGCGGTTTGGCTCGTTCGGGGTTTTATCAACGCTGAAGCGCTCGTCCACTTCATTCCAGCGGTACGAGTCGTCGCTGTCGCTGATGCCGTAGCGTTTTTCCAGGGCGTTCATCTCGCCCTTTTTCACAAAAATATCGGACCAGTTTTCTTCGCAGGTGAGGTAAGTGCCCCACGGCGTATGGCCGTTCGCACAGTTCTGCATGGTGCCCAGCACCACTTCGCCTTTGCTGTCGGCGGCGGTTTTCATCAGGTCATTGTGGCGGGCCGGGCCGCTGAGCTGCATCGGCGTATTAACGGTAATGCGGCGGGCGAAAGAAGAAGGGCGCACCACTTCCCACTGTTGGCCGTTTTTCTTCACTTCAATGACTGATACACCCATGGCGTTCTGGCCTTTGCGCGCTTTATCGGCGCTCCAGTTCGCCACGCCGTCTTTAAATAGCATGCCGTTGTCGATGTATTCATGGTTCATCGCCAGCAGTCCGTGCTCTGCGCTTTCGCCGCCCTGCGGCAGGCTGAACCACGCCATGCCGTCATGATGCATGCCTGCCTGCGCGGCCTGCTCGTCGGTGGTATTGCTGCCATCTTTTTTAAATTCCGGCAGATTGCCCTTTAGCCCCACCGCGTCACCCCAGCGGTAGAACGGGCGGGCGACATACCCCTGCGGCACAATCACCGTATCTTCAGTCGAAACCGGGATGCTGGTAAAACCCAGCGATACCGCTTTGGCGATTTTTGACGGGCTGGCGCCAGCGGCGGCCAGTGCGTTTTCAGACTTCAGTAATAAAGGAAAAGAGACAGCGGCGCCTGCCACCACCCCCAACTGCAAAAAGCGGCGGCGGGAAAGAAAGGCATCGGCAACCTCGGAAAAGACCGGGTTGCTGCTGCGGTTGCTGATTTCTTCACTGTGTTCTTTTTTGATTAATGGTCTGCTCATAGTGGCTTCCTGTCATGTGCTGCCAGAGGGGCGGTCGAACAACGCAAGCCAGTGTAGGGATGGATTGTTACACTTTTATAACAATTACCCCGCAAAACGGAACCGGGAGAAACGACACAAAAAAATCAGCGGGTTACTTGTTGCCGTCTCTCGCTTTAAACTTTGCTTTTTGCAACCGGACAAAAGCGCTATGCCCGTTATCATTACCCACGCCACGCAGGATGAAATGGTGAGCATGTATCATCGTATCCCCGAGTTCTCTCAGCCGCTGGATAAAGCAGCGCTGCGCCAGCGCACAGGGGCTGCTGTTTCCTGCGCGCTGATGGCTTACGTAGCCGGAGAAGCGGCCGGTTTTAAGCTTGGTTATGCGCTGGATGAAGATAATTTCTACAGCTGGCTCGGCGGCGTGCTGCCGGAATATCGCAGGGAGGGCGTCGCACAGGCGTTGCTGGATGCGCAGGAAATTTGGGCGACCGAAAATGGCTATAAAAGCATAACGGTTAAAACGCGTAATAGCTTTCCAGGCATGCTGATAATGCTGGTTAAAAACGGCTACCAGCTCGTTGAGCTTGAAAAGAAAGGCGAGGTGAGTGATTACCGGCTGATGCTGAGGAAGCCTCTTAAGCGGTAAGAAGGGCGTTTTGCTCAACCCTCCACGTTGCCTTTTTACGAGGGTAATGAAGCTTACCTGGCCAGACCGCCGGCCCGCGCCATTGCTGGCGGCTTGTGGGAAAACCTGAACTGAAAAGATTGAAAAGAATTTCATTATTTTTCAGTAAAAAGGATCTGCGGAGTATCTAAAGTATATCGCAACTCACAGATAAAAAAGGGAAAAATAATTTTTTATGTGTGCTTTGTGGATCTAAGGCGGGAATGCTGATGTTTACGTAAAAAGCCCGTATTACCAGAAATGGCGCGGGCTGTGCGTAGATTTACCTAATCTGAAAAACTGAAATCGGTTAAACACGATTATGCCGTTGCTTCCGCAATTCGGTGCGCTTATTTTGCCACCCAGCCCGTTACCAAAAACCGCATTACCTGATTGTGAAGGAGGGAAGGGGGACCACAAGGGGACACTGACTGCTGTCAATAAAAAAGCCGCTTCGTTACTGAAAAGATTGAAAGAACCGTCATTCTTAAGCTAAAGGCTTGTGGTTACTAAGATAATTATGTTTTGATTAGATTTTCTACACCGCCTATTTCATCAGATGGATTGTATGGACGCAAAATTAATCGCTTTAGGCATTGTTGACGGTCTGGCCTCGATCCCTGAGGGGTTATATCTATCCGCTGTCAGGATGTATGAAAGTACTGGCCTTATCGATCGCCAACTAAGAGCGCGTAACGAATTAGAGAATGAGCGTTTTTTCCGGGTGCTTAAAACTTAGCTACTAATGAAGGGCCGATCAGGCAGCTTGTTACAACGGTTATTAATGATTTTTATAATAAGCTGGATGAAAAAAGTAAAAGCGCAATTAATAACAAGTTGAATTATTCGGATGCGAAGCTGGGAAGTCGTGTAGGTGTACAGGCAGCTATTACTAAAGTGATAGCAGACAAGATAATCCGCCGCGTGAAAATGAGTAAAGTTATGAGCCGTGTAACGCGCGTCGCTTCAGCGGTAACTTTCAACATTGTCATGATTCAGGGAATGATAGAAGAAGCAGCCAGGGCATCCAGACGGATGAAAGCCAGGTATCCCCAAACTTATTTTAAAGTGTCACCATGAATTTAGATATGGTCTATTTTCTTGCTGAAAGAGAGCAGGAGCCATACCTGATGTACATTAATAGCCACCCGATACAATGCAAAGGTATTGAAAATGAAATCTGCAAAATCCTCGCTCGCTAAATTTTGCAAATTCATAGGGGTTCAGTCCGCAAACATGATTGAAGCCCTGTTCACTAGCCTTTGTTCGTTTGCTGCGCTTGGTAGCCTCTTCATTCTGGATGGATGGGGAATGAAGCTAGCCGGGTTCGTCGGCTTTCTTGTGCTTGCGTATGTGGTTGCCTGGGTCATGGATATAGTGAAAGGCGAAGCTTAGAAACTAACGACCCGAAGAACCAACAGAAAGGTTACGTGAAAACGTAACCTTTTTTGTTTGTATCAACTGCATGGCAGGCATCGCCCCGTGGTATTCACAGAGCATGAAAATTTTGCCAGCTGGACGCTAAATGGACACCGGGCAACAAAAAGGGGCTACGCTTTCGCGTAACCCCTTGTTTTATTTGGCTGGTGGAGTCTGAATTGGTGCTGTAATTAGTTGAATTATATGATCTAAATTCTAATTCAACTTTGTGATGGTGCCTAATATGGTGCCTAAAAATATTTTTACCTTTTTTACCCAGTAAAGAGATGGGGTGTGGGAAGAAAACTGATACTACTTAAGTTCTCATTTCCCTCATAGCCCGTCTGGCTTTTAGAATGTCTACAGCAGTAATAAAAGGCGACTGTTCTTGCCAGCTAAACCCCTTACGATCGATGCGAACCAGTTCGTATTTTTCCACCAGAAAATTAACGGCATCGGCTAAAGAGATACCGGCATCGATATGTTCCTTAATCACAGTTTCATCACTGAATGGCGTGTCGTTCAGTGTCAGGCCATAGTGCTGATCCAGCAGGCGTGAAAGAAGCATTTGCCATACGATCACTGGTGACAGGCATGGTTTAGCCGCCCACAAAGTCGTTGCAGGTAGAGTTTTCATGTTTGCTCTCGTGAAATTAGTTATCGTTGAGTAGGATAAACGGTGATGTATATGTAGCCGCAACTGCCAAGGGTGTCGGCTTCGCAGGTGAAACCATTGTGGTACAGGGTGACGCAGTGGGCATGGCGGGGATTCAGTTCATCGGTGGTCAGCATCGACTCCATCTGGCTGATAAAGTGCGGGAATGTTTCATCCAGCTTACGGCATTCGACGTCACTGAATTTACCAGTGATGCTGGCCCGGTCAGCCAGATAATGCAGCCGGTTCCCCTCCTGCACCAGACGGGCTCCCAGGCGTGGCGTGATATCCCGCTGCAGCCCCCATGTGATGTTGCTCATTTATAACCTCCTTTATTGTCAGTTCAGGGTAATACTCATCAGGCAGGTATAAGGCCCTTTGCAGTCCTGGCGGCGTTCGGCGTATACCGCCAGGACTCCAGTGATATCCGGAACGTCCCTGCCGGTGTAATGACAGACGCTGGCCATGCCACAGGTATTTGCCGGTGCAGTAGCGAAAGATTCGGGACTCAGGATGCTGGCGGTATATCGTCATTGCCCGGCGTTTACTGATAATTTCCATGTAATACCTCACAGCAGACCGTGTTCTGCGAACGAATAGATTTGCCTGCCGCCGACAATCAGATGGTCAGGGACACGGATATCTACCAACTGAAGTACCTGAACCAGTCGCTGCGTGAGGGTTTTGTCAGCCTGGCTGGGCGTCGTCTCTCCGGAAGGATGGTTATGCGCCAGTATCACTGCTGCTGCATTGAAGTACAGAGCACGTTTGACCACTTCCCGGGGATGGACCTCTGTGCGGTTAATCGTGCCGCTAAAGAGCGTCTCATGGGCGATAAGCTGGTTCTGGTTATCCAGATACAACACCCGGAACTCTTCCCGCTCAAGCGCGGCCATATGCAGTCGCAGCCATTCACGGACAGCATGTGTGGAGGTGAACGCCACCCCGGGCTCATGCAGATGTCTGTCCAGAACCCTGAGTGCCCGCTGGATGAGACGCCGGTCCTGTGGCGTTATCTCGCCGGGTAAAAAGGAAAGCTGTTTCATTCGTTGTTCCTCTGGTCAGTCAATGATGCGCAAAATGGCGTGGGCTTCTGGATGCTGCAGGGCGTAGTCCCGCAGACGGTAATAGTGCGCGGTCATTGCGTCACACTCTGTACGGCAGGCATGGTGGCTGTATTCAATCAGGCAGACAGCGATACCTGCGGCTTCCGCGCTCATTTGCGCACCATTGCCGTTCATGCTGTTGAACAGATGCCATTTATCACCACCGTCAGCATCAGGGGCCATAAACGCGCCGCCATTGCTGAGTGTGTAAAAGGACCAGATACCACTGCTGTACTCATCACAAAAGCGCTCCATCCAGGCGAAAATACGGGGTTCCAGCGTTATCCATTGCGGGATAGCGCTAAAGTACAGCGGCCAGAAATCGAGACGCTGTTCTTCGGGTACCAGCGTGGCACTGAGGGTGAACTGCGGTTCGTTAGCGGGAACTAACTCGTACTGTGTCTGTGTTGTCATAGGGTTTCTCCGTCAATAAAAAACGCCAACGGCGATGGCTGGCGTATGAGATGGGGTAATCAGGGTCTGAAATGTATGCCGGTAAATGACTGCAGTCAGTCGGTGGATAATGCTCTGCAAATGCCATCCTGCCCTATATACCGGTTGAGGGCCGTACCGGCATCCGGTTCAAAGTTCCACGCCCGCCAGACCATCCGGCCTTCGGGGTCGCGAACTATCAGACGGAAGTGACTGCCCTGGTCGTCTTCAATGGCGATGTTGTGATACCGGCGGGTAACAGCTTCGGCCTGCTGGCGAGTGAATGAACCCGACGGCAGTAATTGAGATTCAGGCATTCGGTGTACCTAAAAAGCAAAAGCCCCTGACGCAGACGCGTCAGGGGCTGTGGGAGTATGCAGGTGTGGGGGGATTGTCAGTAACCGGTTTGTACCTTATACAGCCGCAGGGTTTTACTGCCCCGGACAATCTTCACATACAGAGCATTATCTTTCGGGCCACGCACAAACCCGGCCTGCACATCGCCCTTACAGTCACCACCATCGTAAGGAATATTGACGCCGGTCTGGCGCACCAGGTCGATAACCCCGAAGCTTAAATCTTCACAGGCCGGGCCCGGCAGGTCCTGAATCAGGGCAAATTTATGGTCGTCGCTGACACCGGTCAGTGAGCACATGGACGTATTGATGTCGTTTCCCTGGCACCAGTACTCCTGGCCGGGATTGTCTTTATCCATCAGACTTGCCGGAAGCTGAGCGGCACCAGCACTGAATGCGGCAAGTGACAGAATAAGGGCGGGTACAGCAGAGGTTAATATTTTCAGCATGGTCTTCGTCCTGAATTAATCCAGCCCGCAGTTGGGCAAAATAAGAGTGGTTGATATCGGGTGTTATCAGAAACGCCGGTAGCGAAACAGCTCTTTGCCCTGGTACAACGCCACCAGGTCGTCATATTCCGGCTTCTTCTGGTTGGGCTTAAAGGTCACTACCGTGCCCGGACGGCACAGGTCTTTTACGGTGAGACCGAATTTCTTGTCCGGAGTAATGGTGAATCCCTTCGACACATCGTTGCGCATGATAGTTATCCAGCCCCACAGGCCACCTTCGCAGTCCTTAAAGGGTGCTGAACGAACTGTTACCATCCCACCCAGGCGGTCAACAGACATGGCTTCACATTTTCCGGTAACCTGACGATGCGCATCACACCAGAAAATATTCCCGTTGTTGTCATTGACGACAGCAGGCAGCGTCCGGTTATAAGGCTGGGCCTGAACTCCTATACAGAGCAGAAGGCTGCCGGTAATGCCCAGTATTTTAATCAGTGTTTTCATTACGTTGGTCCTTAACAGAGAAAATATCAGGGAGCGGTGATTCAGGCCCAGACGGTCAGGCCCAGCATCACCAGCCATACCCAGAAGTAAGCCGGTTTCTGACCGAGAGTTTTCGCCCGCCGCCACAAATAGAACGGCACCAGCCAGGCCAGTTTGCCGAACGTGGTGGTATCCACTCCGGCCTTACGCAGACGTCGTTCATCGAGATATCCCAGAGCGATATTGAGCAGCAGCGTGATAAACCAGTACCGTCCGCCCGAGACGGCCTCATATGCCTCGTCAAAAGACATTCCGTTCAGCCCTGCCGTCCACAACTCCAGCGCATAGCCAATAAAAGGCGCAAATGCCAGTGTCCATACCACTCCGCCTGGAATGCGGTGCCCCGGCAGCGCTGGTGGTGTGGTGCTGTGGAGCAGCGCCGAAGCCAGCGGGGTGGTGGAGACCGGTTGCCAATCCGTCATACCCTGTCGCCATACCAGCGTGGTTGCCGTCAGTTCACCGCGCATAATCAGGCCAGTGATGTCGTCTTCGGTCACATTGTCGTGACGTATGCCATTTTTCTCGTAATGCCAGGTCATTGTTTTTCCTTCTTAACAGAGGTAATTAAATCAGTGTGTTGCCCTGCTCCTCCTCAGAGGGCCCAGGAGACAGGACTTCGCGAATACAGCTGAAGTGCGGAAGAGCCCGGATAAAGCCCGCCTGTGTGGTTAACTGGCTGAGACGTTTTCGCGGGGTAAAAGTGGTGTTCAGGACTGTCACCGCATGGATGGTCGCCAGAGGGTGCACGGTGATATGCCCGTTAAGTTCACCGGTGAGGTACCAGCAGCCGTCGAATGAAATCAGTCGGTACGGGGCCAGCCCGTCACAGCGTTCTCCCTCGGCCAGCAGCAGTACCCGCTGGCATGCGGTAATGGCACTGACGAGGCGGTAAAACACCAGCGAGCTGGCCGGTGACACTGACTGTGGGGGTTGCCACACCAGGCAGGGCATCCCCCCTGCAGTGAGCAGCATGCCCGCCAGACGCCGGTCCAGCCCCGGAAAAATATCGGCCAGTCCTGCCCGGTGAGCAAAGGTCAGTGCATCCAGCTCGCCCTGTACGCCTCCACCGGTACTGCGCAGGCGGCACTGCCCCCGTCGATACTCAAGGTCGAGGTACATCAGCCGTTCGCGAAAATCCCGTCGCAGGGTACGGACTGACACATCAAACTCCGCAGCCAGCCGCCCCATGTTCAGCGTTTCACCTGCAACCAGGCGGCTGATTATCAGTGACAGCCTGACAGCCAGCCGGTCATGACGGCGCTCTGCCTGTGTCATCTTAAATCTCCGTAATAGTTAACTAACTGAATATGAAATGATTCTAAAGAGGGGGGCGGACAGGGTATGGACATGGAATGAACTATTTTTTATCTGCCACCGGAAGCAGGCCCGATGCGGCACATCGTGAAATGCGGTGAAAAAACACTCAGCCCAATGGAAGTAAAACGGACAGGGAGTGTCCTTTCCTAACATGCTGATAACAAGCTCAGGACTGAAACCCACTCAGCATCGCTTCCGCCATAACCCAGAGAGCACGGTTGAGCTTTACATCGCCATCGATACCACGCACTGCACGGGTATGCGTTCGCCCGCCTTTTGCACTCCGACCACTGAGTCCGCCCTTAATCAGGTTCTCCTGAATACGCTGGTATGTAGTCCACAGATCATTGCTCTCATCCTGCCAGCGGCGTGGGGAGAGTATCTGAGGTGCTGTCACCGGCTGGTGGTCCTCACCAAAACGGTACGTCAGTGCGGCCTGTGCCAGAGCCTGTTGTGCAGGTGGCGGTAGCATCAGCGACTGCATGGCATCCCGCTTCTCTTCCACACGGTCAAAAATACCCAGCACTTCATACGCCCCCTTAATCACCTGACTCACGACATCTCCTTTGTGCGGCACCCGCACCTCGCCAAACGACTCACCGCAGACGAGTCCGTTCTGGCATACCGCACGAAATAATCCCGGCAGCATCTGATACGAGCTGGTGCCATCATGGGAGTTGAGCAGAATAATTTCCGGGACCTGCTTGCCGGTAATTTTCCCCTCCCTACGCAGGCGCAGCATGTGCTTTGTATGCTCGCGACGACCAGGGTCACGAACACGTGTCTGGCAGGCAAAGAAAGGCTGAAAGCCTTCACGCTGCAGATTTTCAAGAACGGTAATGGTTGGTATCCAGGTATACCGTGCGCTGCGTGACGCATGCTTCTCCTCGCTGAAGACACTGGGCACTACACAAAACAGCTCTTCGTGGGTTAACGGACGGTCACGACGGATAAGATTTGCTGCGCCAAAGCGCGAAGCCAGACGGGTCATAAGCAGACTCCTCATGATGGATAAATAAAAGCAAAAAAGCCCTGCCGCAAAATGGCGGCAGGGCTCAGGAAACTACGGGTTAGAAGGGTTAATTTTCAGAAGAAGAAATTCCAGACTGCACGAGCGACTGATACTACGATGTCGCGTACAGTTTGGATAACTGTCCGAACCGGGGCCGGTATCAGGGGCATGGAACTTACTGTGTCCAGTACCGAGCCGACAGTTTCACCAAAATCGTCACGTGCTTTTTTATTAACGGCATCGGTACGAAGTGGAGCACTAAGCTGTACCGCCACCGGACTACTGGCCTCCCGTGACAGGCAACGAATCATCCGTTCAGCCATCACCCGCAGCCCCCACTGCAAACGTACCGACACCGCACCGACAGGGTTTACAGGTTGGAACAACTCATGCAGTAGACAGATTTTGCGGCTGATATTTTGTTTCTGTTCTGTAGACAGCTTTTCACCACCGCAGGTGGGTTCAACCTTGTCGGACTGACTGATAACAAACAACACCTTATGCCGGTATGCCTCACCAATCACCTCACGGTAAAAATGTTCATCCACCGCCAGCGCTCGATCATCGGCCTTGATCAACCACAGCACCAGGTCGAGCCGGGGAAGCTGCTGGCTGTAGAGCTCGGCATATTCAACATCGCGGCTTTCACTTTCACCAACACCAGGTAAATCGACGATAGTCATAGCATGTTCGCCCACCTGCAGGCGAAAGCATAAGGGGTCGCGAGTGCAGGCAGTAACATCGCTGACAGGTGACACCTTATCGGCAAAAAGAGCATTGCACAAACTGCTCTTGCCTGAGCCGGTTTTCCCCATAATGCCAATCACCGGCTCATAGTGAGTAAGCTGGTTTATTTGTTGCAGAATATGCTCTGATGCCCACTGTGGCAGGCCGGAAAGTGAGTTCTGCAGGGACTTCAGGTCTTCAGGATTGTTCATCACTACTCCTCTGAAAAGTAAAATGAAAACGGCAGAACCGTGAGGTTCTGCCGTTAATTGGGTGTGTTCAGTTGAATGATATATATCTGAAGATTTTTACAATACTGATGTCCTTTTCAACCCGTTGAACTCACAGCACGAAGGGGACGATTGAGGAACCATCTGGCCTGCTCTGAGCTGGCAACGGATCTATTCAGACTCGGTGTATGGAATGGCGGGGAGCAAATCAGTGAAACCGGTATGATTCCTGTAACTGGAACGTCTAAGTCCCGGTATAATCCCAAAAATTCGCCCCTAAATTATTCAGGTTTTTAACCGTGAAAGTTTTTGGGATTAGTGAGCCATCTCTCCCTTCTTTTAGATATTTATGGACAGATTCCTTGCATATTGCTTTTAGGTGTTCCCAGTCACGGTATAAATTTTCTTGTTTTTCCTGCTTTTGTCTAGCAGCGCTGACCTTTCGTGCTGGCACGACGGAGAAATAACTTGGCTGTTCTTTCGCAAGGTAAGAGAATGTTATGTTTCCGAACTGCCAGTCTGCATTCTGTTCGGTTCGCCAGCTGTAGTTAATCCGAACAGAAAGGCGTTCACTGAATGTCGTTGGCGGAAAATTTTGTTCATCGACACTAAATGTAACTTCTTCTGCCTCAACTTCAGAAACTCCTGCCCTCATTCGCAAAAATGCAGCTGCCAGATCGCGGCCAGCTTTCTGGGCTGTGTATCTTGCTGCTTCGCGTTTTTTGGATGACTTGGACATCCGAAGTGTAGTAACAGCTTTTTCAAAGCAACAGAGTTGCTGCGTGACATAGGGTCCACAATCATAGAGTCTGAAGTCCTGAAGATAATAAGATTGTTCTTCATACAGGCATTTATTGATACATTTTTCCAGTTCACTTTCTTCAATGGCTTTAAGCGCTTTGCGAGCTGCATGCGAGATATCAAAATAACTCATTAGAAAACCTTCCTTATGTCAGAAACCACCGGCAATAGCGATCTTCCTGCCTGTTCGGATAGTTAGCATATTTTGCCCAAGACTAACAGGCAAGAAGTACCGAATAAACCGAACCCTGACCGAATCTGGCCAGAGAACGGCCGAGACCGCGTTTACTGCTGCGACCTTACGGCAAAAACAGACCCAGACTTGCCGGAACGGGTTTGGGCTGACCTCATATAGCTGGAAAGGATGACCGACCGCTTTATGCCAGATATAGTCATTCTCACCGTTTTGCCTCTTGCGTTCAAAAGATTGATTGATAAAATCCGGATTGAGGAAATAAACAGTTCAAAAAGGAGACAAACATATGGCGATGATTGATTTATATAGAAGAAATGTTGATCGTAAAAGAGATGAAATCGCGCGTTTGATTGATCAAAAAGCTAAAGAATATGCAAAAATAACAAGCTTAAGTAATAAAATTCAGTCAGCAACAAAAAAAATGAACTCATCGAAGTCATTAACGACGATAAATAATAAGCAAAAAGAAATATACAAACATCAAGCAGATATATCTAAAGTTGAAAAGAAAATCTCAGAATTTGAATCAAAAATCTCCAGAAAAAATAAAGAACTACAAGCGGTGCAAAGAAAGTTTGATAATGAGGAAATGAAAGAATATAAAAAACACCAACAGCTTCAAGATAAATTTCAACGCGAACAAACTAGAGCATTATGCACTGTCAATAAAACTTTGTCGGAACACTCTGAAATGATAAAAAATTTAAGTGATTTACCTGAAGAAATTACGGTGTTGTTTCTTGCATCAAACCCCAAAGATCAAGGACAGTTAAGGTTAGATGAAGAAGTTCGTTCTATAAAAGAAATGATCAGGAAATCACATCACCGTGATGCAGTGAAATTGGAATCATGTTGGGCAGTTAGACCAAGCGATATTCTACAGTATATAAATGAATATATGCCAACAATTGTGCACTTCAGTGGTCACGGAAGCGCTAATGATGAATTAGTCCTTATGGATAACAACTTCAATACTAAATTAGTGTCAATGGATTCTATCGTTCAGGCAATGAGTGTTGCAAATGACAATTTAAGACTAGTATTTTTCAACACATGCTACTCAAAAAACCAAGCTAATAAAGTTGTTGAACACATTGAATGTGCCATTGGAATGAGTGACTCAATTACAGATGATGCTGCGAGAACCTTTTCTGCGCAATTTTATTCATCTTTAACTTTTGGTCTTTCTGTTGAGAACTCGTTTAATCAAGCGAAGGCAGCTTTAATGCTAGAGGGTATTCCAGAACAAAATACACCAACACTTTTTATGAAGACTGGCTACGATGCAGCTAATACATACATTATCGCACAATCAGATCAATAGATATTTTTAATAAATATTTAGTTGCTCAGCATATCTCATTTGTTAGGTGTTGAGCAAAATTAATATTAATAAATAAATGGCAATGTAACATCCTCTTCTCGCTGCGAGTTCAATCGATGGATACAATACACTGGCTATGCCAATAAGCGTGGGAGTAGGTCAACCTAAACGTATTTCATTGAAAGCGCACTATTTGCCATTGACAGTTTCATCAAGACCCAGATTAATATACAGTAACTATATCTTTTTACGTAGAATTTTAAACAAACTGAAAAGAGTCGGTTCTCTGATTTGATTGGCTAATACAGCAAGGATTTAATATGTACAATGAAGAAATTAAAGCTTTTGCTCAAAGGCAAGAGCAGAAACTTATCGCTTCTCTGGGGCACAGTAGGGAGCATTCTGATCCCAGCAATGAAGTAAGGAACAGGGATGATTATCAGCGCGATTATGCGCGTATTCTATACTCATCTTCATTTCGGCGACTTCAGGGCAAAATGCAGCTGTTTGAAGTTGATCCCGAAAAATTCAATAGAAACAGATTAACACATAGCCTTGAAGTCGCGCAGATAGCTCGGAGTATCGCATCAGACCTTGAGCTGAAACACTCCGTGGTAGTTGAACTGGCAGCTCTGGCGCATGACATTGGTAATCCTCCTTTCGGGCACTCAGGGGAAAAATTGCTTAATCGGTTATCTGCTGATATAGGTGGATATGAAGGGAATGCCCAAGCGCTTCGTATCTTAAGAAAGCTCGAAAAGAAATATGCTCACTGTGGCGGTCTGGATCTGACCCACCGAAGCTTGCTCTCTGTCATCAAGTATCCAAATACAAAATCCATTGCTGAGAAATTCATTTATGATGAAGATTATGAGTTCTACCAGCAATTGCTTATAAAGCATCAGCTTGAACTGCAGGCAGGAGAGAAAACTATAGATGCACAGATAATGGATCTTGCTGATGAAATTGCCTACGCTGCGCATGATCTTGAAGACGCGCTTAGCAGAAATATGGTGACCATTGAAGACATTGAGTATGAGTTTTTTATCTCAGAAAAGTACAAAGATGCTTTGCCCCACTTTACAGGGATTGTCAAGAAGTCAAAGGAAACTGCTGCTAAAGCTAATTCAATGAAGTCGTCCGAAGAGTTCGCCATGATTTTTCGCAAAGAGCTTACTTCCAATATAGTAAATCGTCTAGTCATGGATATTTCAGTCGTCATGAGTAAGCATGGCTTTGAAGAACTTGGGTTCGGAAAGTTACAGAAACTATCAGAAGGTCTGAAAAAACTGCTATTTAAAGTAATTATGCGTAAGAGGAATATACTGACTTACGAGTTCAGAGGTAACGAGATCATCGCTGACTTATACGAGTTTTATAATCAGGAAGACAATTTCAAATTTTTGCCCCCTGAACTCAAGTTTGCGATACCGGAAGAAAATTCCACTGACTACACCAGTAAAAAGGCACGAGCTGTTGTTGACTACATCTCAGGCATGATGGATACGTTTGCCATTAAAGAATGGGAAACCCACTGCAAGAAATAACTGTAGTGATCGCTGACTGCGCGACATAAGAAATATTTCTTATGTCGCGAAGTCCGAATTTCGCTTAAAAAATTCCCGATGTACATTATCTCTGTGCTCACCACACTATTCCTTGCTCGGCCCGAAATGCATCGTTTCTCGGTTCGATAGGAATTGCCTACATTGCTAGGCTTTACTTATGGCTATCTTTATATTGTTCTGATTTGAGCCGCTGTTATCTATCAAAAATCTGGACACTGACATATGAACTCCTTTTACTAAATGTTAAGAGGAATCTCAGCGCTTTGGTCTAGAGCTTAATATTTTTTAATTGTCATGAATACTAAGCATGTGTTATCTCAAACATCGTCGTCATCGTCTTTTTCTGGTTTATCCTCAATTACTGGTAGGGCTTCAAGTTGTGATTTGAGTTGTTCGTCTAACTGAGCGGCTAATGAAAGAAATACGGCAAGATTTTTTTGTCGTTTTTCCAGAACTCGCCGTTGTGCACTACTGGGATTAGTTGTGTTGGATGGGTTCCCACGTAATTGGAAAATACGAAGTTCAATTAGATCAATGTCGTCGTCTAATCCAGCTTTTTGTGCCAGTTCCACCCATTCTTGAGATTTATCAATAGAATTTTCTGCAGCTAAAGAGAGACAATAGTCAATCAGGATTTTTGAGGCCGAATCGATACTTTCGGCAACTTTTAACCATTTTTGAGTCTCCGAAGTTTCCTTTTCTCTATCAGTTAGCCTTGGGTAGGGAAAGAAATACCTTGGTAGCAGGTTTTCAGGATCAAGACTTTCTAAAGCCCTTAGGATGGGTTCTAGTTCTTTAAATGGCTTATTACCAAATGGTAATTCGTAGCGGTTAGTCCAAAAGGCCCACACAGAGTCCCTAATCTCCATGTGTTTCGCGATGCGCACAGTGTCATCCGTAGTATTTTCAGCGTCGTAAATCAGTTCTGCAATATGATGAGCCATCCAACGGCCTAACGTATCAACAGAATTGTTTAACGCTAGTTCTTCAACCAACTTTTTCCCCAGTTGTACAATTGCCGTATAGCGTTCGGAAGGTTCCGTCATGTTTAAGGAGGAAGATTCTGTTACTTGATGGGATATTCTCGAGTTCATTTTCATTACTCCGTCCATATCTGTTACTCCGCGAGTAGCGATTTACACCAACCTCTATAATGAGATCCATGCTTAATGTAGTTAACATTTTTTTGATAAACTCCACCGAGGCGTAAAGCTTGTAACCACTTGGTTTCTCATCTTCATTTTTTTGTGCTAGGCTACCCCAGATTCTGGATATCATTTCTGGTTCGGTGCTATGAGTGGTATGCCATACCCGCTGGTCTTTATCCGTAGTTAATTTCATTGCTTCAACGATAAACGACGCAGGCTTAGGTAACGGGAATGTCACATCGCCAGCCCATGGATCGTGTTCATCAATGCCTTTATATTCACCGATGTCTTTAATCCATCCCTTTAACTTATAAGACATATGGTCAATTTCCATATCCTCACCAGTGCTGGGGATTTTATAGTCATATGCATTTTCAGTAGTTTGTAGCGCCCGGAGTAAAGATAAAGATCTTTCGGGTGAGACTAACGCAGTAGAAACCGAAATCGACTCTCTTCGGTCATTGCGCTTATCTGACCAGTGTCCCCATACTGTCAGTAATCCAGAGGCAGGGCTTAATGATTCGTCAAAGATGTTTTCCGAAATTGATCCAAGCCATTCATTGAGATTATCAGAAGTATCGTTAATCCAGCTTGGCCTGATTTCGGGTTGTGGATCTCGTCGATCGGCTAGCCAGCGCCCATCACTACGTGAAATATCATGCCTTTTTAGCCAATCCTGAAAAACGTCATCTATTTCATCGTAACGGCTATCCACTAATGGCTTGGTTGCCAATAGTTTTCCAGCCGAGATGAACATTGCATGGTAGGAGAGGTAAAAATGGTAATCATCAACACGTGGATAGGAACCATGGCTGTGATGATTATCTCTGTCTCGATAATAACGCCGTTTGTTTCGCTCATCTTCTTCCCAGTTACGGGTTCCTTTAAAATCAAAATCATCGCGAATAATGCGTAACATTTCGGGTTCAAGCTGTTTTTGAGATACTCCAAAACAGCGGCCTAAAGGTTCCAGCCAATATGGGCCAAAATCAATACCAAAAGTGTATGAATCCTCGCCCACTAAACTTTCAGAGTCACTCACTGTTGGGTCATACGTTGACCGGTTTATGTTGGAAAGATTGTCTCTTTCTTGAGCGGTTATAGATATCAATCCAGCTTCATTAAGCGCGAGCAGGGTTCTGGCGGCAAAAAGGCGGATTAATACATGTGGTTGTTCAGTTGTCGCGTAGCGATAAAAATAATCGGTATAGGGTATCAGCGCTTTTCCGTCATCTTGCGCGGCACGTGCAACAGCAATTAATAACCATAATTGAGCATGGAGGTTATAGAAGGGAAGATTGCGATCGCAAAAGGGCTGTGTTGAGCAATTTTCAGCATGTTGAAATATTGCTTGAAGCACTTTGGAACGTTCTAATCGGCAGAGCATAAAAACGGCATGAGCTGCTTCCCAGCGAACGGTTGATTCTGGCGACGCTAGCCTGGCCCATATGTACCCCGCAAGAGAATCTTCTACCTGAGTTGGGGGAATTAATGTTGGCCCCCATGGACCATCACCATCTTCCTCTTTCAATACTTCATTGAATAAGTCCAACCCATAAGATAGGACATTTAATGCTTCTTCTGGGGTCAACTTATTAACCAAAAGCCCGACAAGGCTAAACAGTTGTTGTGAATCTGATGGTTCTGGTGATTCAGATGTTGCATTTAGAACAATACTGATTAACTCATCTTCATTGAGCCCGGAAAGTTCGCTGGCAAGCTTAAAAGGGAACACTTCGTAGTAGCGATGCTTTCTAATAAGCATGCAAAACCGCTGGCAGTAACTTTTGGTTACTGAAGCAATAGTTGTTTTTATGCTTAACCGGGCTGTCCATTCCTCAGGGATGGATTCAAGAAAAGTCCCGAAACTATAAAGGCTGATCTCAGATAATTTAACAAAAGCGTTAATAAAGTCTTTTTCTTTGCCAAAACTAATACGAGTTATCGCCTCTTGAATAAATAACTCGGTTGAATAGAGCTCAGGTTCATGACGGAAGTTTTGGTATGCGATAGAAATTCCTTCGGATGTGGATAAATCACACATGTTAAAAACTCTTTGCCATGCTGCTTTAGATTTTTCGTCAGTTTCAGTGGCGTGGTCGCTTGTTGATTCCAAATTTAATCTGGACTGTTCTTCAACTGAAATGTTTATATTTAGAACAGTGAGGTTTATTCCGATGGACAAAGCTATGGTTTTAATTCGTGTTAATTTTTCTGAACGAGGTGAGGTGAATTGTATGTAATTATAAACCCATTGAAAAAGCGTTTGTTTGTCCTGATCGCTTCTACATAAAGGCAGAGCAGCTATTAGTAACTTATCTTCGTCCCACTCTTCCCGGAAAGGGATTAATGCTGCTGCATCAAGTGGATTGATTTTATTTTTCTTTACTAGTTGTTCTATCGTTAACGCCAGTATATTTCGGTGATCGCCAAACGTACGATCTCGCCAACGACTAATGATGGCCAGAGTGGAAGATGGGCATAATTCAGACAACGCTTTGATCGTATCATTCCATGCAAAATGTTTATCACGATCAACATATTCTCGAGTTACTTCGGCACAGCGTGAGAATTTATAGGCAATTTCTGGTGATGCTATGTTTTTGTCGGCAATGTATTCCGCCAGATCAAGTAATGCTCCCCATCGTTCCAGATTTTCATCACCGAGTTTATTGGTGACCTCAATAGCGTAGTTAAAATATTCTTGTGCTTCTGACTTATCAATTAAAATAAGTGATCTGGCTATATCGATATAGTTCTCAGCCTTGGTTTGTGCGTCAGTGTGGTCATCCTTCCACAAAGATAGTGCCTGTTGCGCGAAGATAAATGTAAATTTTTCAAGCCCAGTTATCTGCGAGCAAAGACGGGAAAATCTGTGCAATGTCGGTGTAAAGACCCGGTTGTCCTTATGTTGATACCATGCAGTGATTTCTTCGATATCAGCGCAAGTAATATCTCCGACTTCAGATAAAATATCGAACCAGATATTAGCTATTTCATCACTGCTAAAGGAATGCTCCGAGTATGAATACCCTTTTATTTCCGCTGATAATTTTTTTGCATCAGCGAGTTGATTATCTAACTCAGCCTTGGATACTTTCCCTAAAAGGGCTTTAGCCCATAAGTTATACCAAGGAATTAACACACCACTATATTGCTTTAATTCGCGAAGTTCCTGTGATTCACTATGCTTTCTTTCAGAGTTTATCTCTTCAATGACCTTTTCAGATGCAATATCACTCAAACTTAATGGTGAGTTAGTTAATGTCGCGCGTAGCGCATACATTCGTATATATTGCACACGTTCTTTACTGTGTTTAGAGGACAGGGCATTCGGAGCGGATTGGGGCAAGTAGCGGTTTAAAAGTGTTATAGCTTCTTTGTCATTACAGACATTGAGCCGTAGCGCCATTTCAACCATGCTGGTTATTGCAGCTATTGTCTGATTATCAAATGAGTATCTGATTTTGATTTTCAGATGAGGGCTAGCCAATAAACGGTAGCCTCTCTTGATAGATTGTTCAGGTAACTGGTAATGGAACCTTCTGGTGGTCAGTACAATAGCCAAAATTAATCCAAGATCATTTCCTGCCGCAATAGCTAACTGGTTCAGCTCTGTATAACGGCCGTGATCCAGTAATTGTTTGGCAATGATTATGCCGGCACTGAAAGATAATTCTCGAGGTCGCCATTGGCGAAGACTTCTTGCCGCTTCATCTGCCCCATGAATATTCAGATAGGCGATCGCCATAACGGCTATGTCCTGAGCGGTTACGTTTTCTCTGCTGCGTTCATCATCGTTTAGTGAACTCCAATTATCTAACCATTCCAGAGCAATACGTAGTCGGCTACGGGCGTCACCAGAGAGCTCAGAAAATTCCGATAAAAGTGCAGAGTTATAGACGTTTTGTGACCCAACCCAACCAGTATCAGTAAAGGCACGGCGTGAAATAAGCTCCTGAACACTGTGGCTGTCCATAAATTTTGCAGTCAGATCAAGATTATCCTGCAATAATTTTCGCCGCCTGCTGTCGCCTGCACTTTCTCCACCGGCTTTGAGCGCAAGTTTTGCCGCATCCTGATACTTCTCAAGGCGTAACGCAGCTTTCAGGGCGAACTGCAGTCTTTGAAGTTCAACATCTCGGCGTTCGATAGGACTCGTTTCTGGTAACCCTTGGGATGTCATTGCCAGAGTGACGAGTTCCGAAAATTGCCCAGCCTCAAGCATTAGCGGTGGTAATACTGACGCAGCGTAGGCACTATTTTTTGTTAACGGCGTCAGTCGGGCAATAAACTGACGAAGCTCTTTTTCTTTAGGACGATATCGTTCCTGAAACCACGTTTCAGCAGGTTCATCAAAGAACTGGATAGTATCCCCATTGACGATTAGCGGCCGCCCAAGATCCAACGCAAAGCTTTTTATTGCGGATTCATCGATTTCAGCGATGGCAGACAAAATAGCGATAGGAATGAGTGGGCGGAGTACCGCCAGTGCTGCACAAATAAAATCGATCTGCGTACGTTCTGTATGCCCAGAGGCATCCTTCAACTGGCAGATGGCGGCTTCGAGTACTTCTCCGATTGTATCTTCCACCGTTTTGGGATTAGGACCTAACAATCTCAATGTATCTGGCAGTGATAAATGTCGAGAAAGTGACAATGCCTGAACCCTGGGGTTATGAGAGCTCAGTCGATGGAATTCATCCACATCCTGATCGTTTGCATCCGGGAATATTCCACGCAGGTGTGCGGCTGTTTCGCTGCGATCGAAAGGTTGTAAAGTCAGGCTGGGAGTGCCGGGACGTGGATTAAGCAGGCTCTGCCTATGTGGTCTGCAAAGTGCGACAATACAAACGCCTGCGGGAATGTTCTCTCTGAGCAGATCTCTTATAAATGAGCGTGATTCGTTGATTTCCTTTGCGGCCATTTGTGCATTATCCGCAGCATCAACAATAATGCACAATATTGCCTCAGGATGTGACGCCCGAAGCGTGGAAATCCCCTGAGAAATACGATACATAAATGCACGCATATAGTGAGAAATGTCAGTGCTGGCGTTCGGAATTAAAGGATGACATAGACCATGTGAGGCTATCTCATTGGCAATCTGCACTAATGCGGTTCGGTGGTGATGGCGATAAGCTGAAGCATTGCGATATTGTCCATTACCAAAACAGTCATACAGAATACTGACTGACCCCTCAGGCAGGTGTTGATGAATACGGGTTGAGAAAATTGATTTGCCTACACCAGCGTCGGCATGAACGATGATAGGTGAGCCCATGGACTCCACAATATTTTTGACCAGTGAAACCTCTTGTATTCGGGGTATCACATTTTCAATTTTCTCTATCAGGCAAGGTGCAGGGAATAGATCTGTTTCGTCTACCCCTAACGCACGTAAAACATCCATTCTGGTAATAGCTGGATCGGATGCACTTTCTGATAGCGCTTTCCGGGTAATCAGTTCTTTTAGGTTCAGCGGGGCTTGGGTGTCAAGATCAGGGAGATATCCGTTAGATTCTCTCAGGAGAATATTTCGCTGTTCCCAGTAACCATCCTGTCGTTCTTCAATGCGAAGCATCTGGCAAAAGGACACCAACCCTTGATCTTCCAGACCTGTGAATTTTTTTAGTTTAGCAAGGTCGTCTGGATGGCGAGGAGTGCGTTGATTTGCCACATCTGTAATTGCTTCACTGAAACTCGTACTGACAGGGCGGTTAGTGACAAACCATAATTCAAGCTTAGTATGCAAGGATTCAGCAGGAAATCGCTGCAAAAGTTCTTTATACCGTTTAGCGAATCCTTCTATCGTTTTCTGTAATCCGCTGGGGGGCCATGCGGTTTCAGCATGTAATGTTGAATGCTTCAATTGCATATATCTGACAGTAGTTGCTTGCTCGAACTCATTACTGCCGTAGTATTCGGCAATATCAATGATCTCTTCGCCTTCCTCCACCGATGGTTGAGATCCCATTTCCGTTGTCGAAGCACCTTCAATGGTAAGTGCGGTTAAAGACGCTTTAGGGTCTAGCAACCGGAGGGCTCGGCGAGCAGCCCAAAGATAGTGAAATTGATCTCCATCCCTACTGGCTCGAACAAGCAAGCTGTCTGACATTGATTTTTATCCTTATATTCAGATAGGCTTTTGGATTATAACCCCCTAAAATTTAAGTGACTATCCTGTATGAGGGAATTGATATGGAAATTGAGAAAGGAAGAGTGTAGGCAGTGACATACCCGTAACTTTTAGCCCAAAATTTATATCTTGCTCTCTGAGAACTGCTACATGTAGCAGGTTGTAGCAGGGTATCGAGAAACAATACCGAATTTTTTACCGAGAAATGTATCAATTATGTTAATTGACAGGGTGAGGATAAATACCTCACCCAGAGTGCTATTAACAAGCTAATCCGCTTAAGCATGGACACTGGCTTGTGCCAAAGTTGCGGTAACCGCTGTGGACGTCCTTAGTTCTGGTTTTAGCCAGATACGCCAGTCGAATCAGGAAACCCCAGTAGACTGGGCTACGATCCAAGGCGTCGAATCGGCTAAACCTGTAAACAGCATTTGGCGGGAATTCAGTTAATGTTGCGTAATCTTCGTGAGCAAGCCCTATAGCACTGCACCAGGCTTTCTGTATTCGGGTTGCCATGTTTTTAGCATTGAGTTCCTTGTAATTACCCAGGTACCCATACACATCTGCATTAAACAGCAACATCAGGTGATAATGTGGGTGCTCCCCGGTATCGCGTTCTCTGCACCACACATAAGATGGAAATGTCGGGTTACCCGGTCTCTTGGACCGGTGATGATCTGCCCGTAACTGGCTTTTCAGTGACTCGAAGAAGCGAGTGATTGCCTGCGCATCATCGCGCTGGAAGCATATTGGTAGATCAGGCTCGCCCGGTACATAGGATTGAGCGAACCTTGTGTCAGTACGAATAGCTAGTATTCGGTTATGCTGCTCCAGTGTGCCGTAGACCATGTTGAGTAGTGGATTGAGAATATCGAGGTCAATAGGCGATCTATACTTTCTGGAGGCTATTTCTACCAAGTTATCGGTTTCTTCATTGGTAAGTGAATATAGTGATTCCATAATAATCCTTCATTCTGTAAATATTAATCATTGGATCGTGGGTAGCCCTCACGCTACCCACGTGATGTTGGATATAACTTCTGTAGGGGTTGTCACTCTTGATGATTGTTTGTACAGGAGTAGACCTTTGATAAAGGTATATTACATCTACCGATTAAAACTCATGAGCTGTCCTCCTCAATAATTTAAGCTGAATCCTTAGTGTGACTTGTCTTAAGAACAAAAAAAATTAATCAGAAAGAGCCAGCTTACTCTGAAGTTATTCAGGTAAACGTAGTTTACTCATCGCAACTGTTCCTGAGTCTAACAACGGGATATTGGTTTTTTCAGCTAGTTCGCTAGGTTCCATTTTGGAACCAATAAATTTGAC
Organism: Franconibacter helveticus LMG 23732; assembly: GCF_000463115.2. GTDB lineage: Bacteria > Pseudomonadota > Gammaproteobacteria > Enterobacterales > Enterobacteriaceae > Franconibacter > Franconibacter helveticus. The sequence goes on from NZ_AWFX01000024.1 coordinate 330,285, forward strand.
ATAATTAACCCCACCTCGTTCAAATAGTTGTACTATTCCTTCAGATTCAAGTTTTTCTAAAGCAGAATTCAGACTTTCTGAACGCCTGACTGAATATGGACCTTTTTTAATGATATCATTCCTCTTGAAATCGTAAGAACCATTACTAACAAGATGCTCCTCCATGAACCATACCAACTTTTCTGCAGTTGTAGGTTCTCGGGTAGTATCGACCTTAGTGATAAGGTGATTAATAATCCATTGTGTTATTTTAGTAGCTGACATTAAAGTTTCCTTGGTAATTATTGGTGAGTCGGGTGTAATAAACATTTGCATTACTGCTGCGATTCTCGTAGCTTGTTCCATAATTCTTGAGGCGAAATCATCATAGTGATGCAACTCCTTTCCTTTTTGCATTAGTTCCCTGATTCGTTTACTTTGTGTATCCCATGACGCTTTCGCCTCTTCAGATAAAGTAATACAGATACGTTCTTCATTTTTTTCTCTACGCTCTATCCCGTCTTGCAAATGCTTAACGAGAATAGAGAAAAAACCATCAAGTCCTGGTTCATCAGACCATGAACACGCATCAGGGATGTTGCATAGTTCAGGAAGTTGCTCCATATCAATCAATAATAAACGCGCTAAGAATCCTGATTTTCTTAATTTTTTCCCCCGCTTACTTATAAAGTCGTTAAACAATTCAGGCTGTAACAACAGCAATACGGTCAGCCGGACATCATCAACATCGTAGCTGTCACGAGATGCTCTGCTGTCAGAGATTCTCCCTTCTCCCCAAAGAGAGTTAAAAACTGATATATTGCGAAAAAGATTGCTGTCAATCACCCCACCGGCTTCATCAGAGCCGAGCATCAATGATGGAGAACCCAGCGCTAATGCCTTTCTAAGTCCCTCACTTGTCGAATCATTTTTAGTAAGATACTTTCTTTCTGGGACAGATGGTTTTCTTCTTTGGCACTCCTCCAACGCCTCAAGTGCCTCAGTTACATCAACCTTCTGACGAACAGCTTTGCCAAATTGTTTTTTAAGCTCTTTTAGCTCAGTTTCCCAGGATACTAGTTTAAGCTTATGAATTTTCTCTTTTAACAGAAAATCATTTCGCAGCTCTTTTTCCAGTTGATAAATTTCCCCCATCAACAGCCTGAATACCGTTGATTTCCTGCTACCTGAGCGTGCCAATAGCATCAGATAAAGTGATGTAAAGGTTCTCCCATTTTTAAGCTGAATATCAAATTTGTCCTGGCAGGCAAGTGCCATTACCCCAAGTAACACTATTAAAATAAGTTCAGCGGCGGCTCCTGTTTTATAATGTATGTAGCTTATTAACCGTTGTGCAAAAGTGGGAAGCGTCTGGAACTTTAGTCCAAGTTCTTTATTTTGCGTTGAGCTGTTTTTTTTAGACATACATCCTATCTAACTCCTCTTTATAATTAATTAATAAGACTGCGATGTAACAACCATTCATCAATTTCTGATTCAAGCCATCCAACTGATTGTGTTCCAAGCTTTCTTTTCTTCGGAAAAGTTGGATCATATCGTGGCGACCTCGGGTTCAACCAGTCATAAATTGTGGCTCGCGAGATACCTGTTTTATGGATAACAGCAGGTAAGCGGAGTATCCTGACTGCTGATGAAGTGTTCATACTAGTTTGCCTCTTGTTAGCTCAGTTTGGTTCCAGCAAAGAATAGCTGCAAGGATTCTTCGAAAAAATACGGCTAGCAAAGGTTTATTTTTAACAGGTTTAACTTGTTGATATTGTGGGGCTAAATGTTTTCTATTAAAGTTTTTAGTGAAGAAATTAGTCGAAAACGCAGTGCTCTCTCCAGTGAGATGAAAGACTGTGAATGGAGCAAGTATGCCCAAGTTCTGGATGAAAAACATACAGGCATGCAGGCTGAGTTGACTATGATGAAAGAGCGGGTCTGGAATTCCAAGAAGTTTGGTCCCGGAATATTATTGTATTCATCATCTTATTTGAAGGAGCATAGCTACAGTGACTCTCATAAGGACTTTCCATCAAATGAGAAAAGCATCGAGTTAGCTAAGCTTATTGAACGTTATTGGAGTACATTGGAGGCTGAACTTCTGAGAGATAATGTTGCTGTCATTATTCCTGAATATATCTCTATGGATGAGCTTTTTAAATTTCACCTTAGGTATGCACAGAAGTGCTATAAATGGGGTGAATTAGTTATATCAGACAATGAGGATGTTGCATTTGAAGCATTTAAAAAAGCATCTGAGTTATTTGATAAAAGCATGGGGATGGTTTGGTATAAGATCTCTGTAGATAAACAAACTAAACTTTTATCTACCAGGAATAGATCAGGAAGAAACGGTGGAATAAAAAAATCTGAAATGTATCGACCTATTCAGGAAAAACTGGTGGAACTTATCAATGATTTGGCTCCTGAAGAAGGATGGAGAAGTAAAGCTGCAGCGGTGAATGTTCTCATTGAACCTTTGTGGCTATTTATAGAGGAGTCAAAATTGAATATTAATAAGCAGGATAAAAAATACCGAATGCCAACTACCAGTCAGGAAGCCTTAGCCGATACTATTTTGAAATCATGGTCTACAAATGTTGAAAGTGTGAGGCAGGCTTTCGAGGACACTGTAAGCAGAAAAAAAAGAACTAGTCAGTTGTAGTAATCTTTTATGTGAATTTGGATAATAAGAATAAGCGCTCCCTATGAAGCGCTTATTCGTGTATTAGCCGACAAGCCTTATACCTCGAATGCCATCTCCAATCATATTTCCGTGATCAGCAGCCATAACGAAATCAGCCCACCATTGCATCATTGGACGACGCTGCTCTAGGTAATCGCTGCGGTTATAAGCGCGACGAACTTCATTCTTGTCTACATGGGCAAGTGCTGCCTCAATGACATCAGGCGGAAAGCCTTGTTCATTAAGGGCTGTACTGGCGATAGATCGCAGGCCGTGTGAAACGAGCACCCCACCAAAACCTGCGCGTTTTAGCGATGCGTTTACGGTCTGACTGTTCATCGGCTGGTTTGGCTTGATGCGGCTGGGAAAGATAAATTCTCGATTTCCACTTAACGGCTTCATCATCTCCAGTATCGCAATTGCTTCATCTGACAATGGAACAGTATGGTCGCGGTTCATTTTCATGCGTGCTGCAGGGATCTTCCACTCTCGCGCTTCTATGTCTACCTCTTCCCAGAGAGCTTCAGCCGCTTCGGCAGGGCGGGTAATAGTAAGAAGTTGCCACATGAACAGGCAGCGTGTGGAAAGGCTAATGCTGGCTGTTCGCATTGTCTGCATCAGTTGAGGTAGTTGATCCGGTCGAATGCTGGGCATGTTCTTTTTCTGAGGCTTCTCGAAGGCTTTACCGATATTAACGCTGGGAACAGCATCAATCAGCCCTGTGTTTTGGGCATAGATCATGACCTCATTAATGCGTTGGCACAGGCGACGAACGGTTTCCAGTGCTCCTCTGGCCTGAACTGGTTGGACGGCCTGAACCAGTGTGTGAGCTTTAATATCTGTAACGCTAACGTCGCCAATTGCAGGAAAGACATCTCTTTCAAGAGAGCGCCAGATATCGTCGGCATAGTCCTCTGTCACGCTGGCTTTCTTCACATTCCACCATCGTTCAGCCACGAGTTGGAAAGTATTGGTTTTAGCTTCAAGCGAACTACGAAGTTGTTCTTGCTGATGTTCCTGTGGATCGATTTGTTTCGCCAGGAGAGAGTGTGACTCTGCCCGGTAGTTTCTGGCATCGGCAAGCGTAACTGACGGGTAGGGGCCTATGCTCTTCTTCGCACGTTTCTTGGTGACAGGGCGAATGTAGCGAAACTGCCAGATTTTACTCCCGCTGGATTTGATAAGTAGCTGAAGGCCATCGCCATCATAGAGAACGTAGTCCGCTTCCTTGGGTTTAGCAGATTCGATTTCTTTAACGGATAGAGGTTTGGTTTGTCTTGCCATTGCCGGGTTTCCATAGTTTTAGGCACCTCAAAAACAATAAAGCTTTATGAGGTGCCTAACAAGGTGCCTAAAAGGTTCGGATTTAATTAGTTGGCATCAGACTTCGCGGGACAAATTCAAGGCACAAAAAAGCCCGCAGGGCTTGCGCCGTGCGGGCTCTTAGGACTTCATCGGATGACTCTGGTAATCACCGATGGAGAATTTTGGTGGAGCTGGCGGGAGTTGAACCCGCGTCCGAAATTCCTACATCCTCGGTACTACATGCTTAGTCTGGTCTTTACATTCGCCTGGCAGCTGCGGACAGACACGCCACTACCAGACTAGCCTGATTAGTTTTAACGCTTCAGCCCCAGGCAGGACATCCACGCGATCTCTTTTGGGTTTGACCTCTCTTGATCCCCGTCCTAAGAGCGGAGGCTAGGGAGAGAGGGCTCTGAGCAGGTTATTAAGCTGCTAAAGCGTAGTTTTCGTCGTTTGCGACTATGTTTTTGCGGTTTTTTTACGAGGCCTACCGCACCTCGGCATGCACCTTGGGTTTCGCGAATCCCGTCGAATCCAGAATCAGCCCCAGAAGTGTACTGCGAAGTATAGCAGAAACAGGGCGCGCCATGCCAGTCCATATCGCTACGTCTTTAGCATGAGCGAAAATCGCTTCTGCACGGCCTGAGCGCAACAATATAAAAATAATCTTTTGCGTAAGGAATATTCTTAAAAACAAGCGAAGCGAGTAAAAAAAGTTAAGCTGATAATAACCCTGAAATAACTGGTATTAATTATTACTGGATTATTAACGGATATATTTTTACGTTTCTTTGCTTTGGCCAGTTTTAGTCAGGGAATGATAATTCAAAACCCAATTAATTAACCCTGTATAAATTATTAAGCCTCCCTGAAATAAGTAAGCACAACGACGATTCAGCATGCGAATCATCACTCTTTATTCGAAAAAATCGTGGTGTGAAGTTGCTTAAAAGAGAAACGTTGGTGATGCTGCCAACTTACTGATTTAGTGTATGATGGTGTTTTTGAGGTGCTCCGGTGGCTTCTGTTTCTAT
>NZ_AWFX01000025.1 GCF_000463115.2 Franconibacter helveticus LMG 23732
CGAAGGTGTACTGTGAGGTATGCTGGAGGTATCAGAAGTGCGAATGCTGACATAAGTAACGATAAAGCGGGTGAAAAGCCCGCTCGCCGGAAGACCAAGGGTTCCTGTCCAACGTTAATCGGGGCAGGGTGAGTCGACCCCTAAGGCGAGGCCGAAAGGCGTAGTCGATGGGAAACAGGTTAATATTCCTGTACTTGGTGTTACTGCGAAGGGGGGACGGAGAAGGCTATGTTGGCCGGGCGACGGTTGTCCCGGTTTAAGCGTGTAGGTGTGTGCTCCAGGCAAATCCGGAGCGCTTTAACACTGAGGCGTGATGACGAGGCACTACGGTGCTGAAGCAACAAATGCCCTGCTTCCAGGAAAAGCCTCTAAGCATCAGGTAACACGAAATCGTACCCCAAACCGACACAGGTGGTCAGGTAGAGAATACCAAGGCGCTTGAGAGAACTCGGGTGAAGGAACTAGGCAAAATGGTGCCGTAACTTCGGGAGAAGGCACGCTGGTGTGTAGGTGAAGCGACTTGCTCGCGGAGCTGAAACCAGTCGAAGATACCAGCTGGCTGCAACTGTTTATTAAAAACACAGCACTGTGCAAACACGAAAGTGGACGTATACGGTGTGACGCCTGCCCGGTGCCGGAAGGTTAATTGATGGGGTTATCGCAAGAGAAGCTCCTGATCGAAGCCCCGGTAAACGGCGGCCGTAACTATAACGGTCCTAAGGTAGCGAAATTCCTTGTCGGGTAAGTTCCGACCTGCACGAATGGCGTAATGATGGCCAGGCTGTCTCCACCCGAGACTCAGTGAAATTGAACTCGCTGTGAAGATGCAGTGTACCCGCGGCAAGACGGAAAGACCCCGTGAACCTTTACTACAGCTTGACACTGAACATTGAGCCTTGATGTGTAGGATAGGTGGGAGGCTTTGAAGCGTGGACGCCAGTCTGCGTGGAGCCAACCTTGAAATACCACCCTTTAATGTTTGATGTTCTAACCTGGCGCCGTGATCCGGCGTGGGGACAGTGTCTGGTGGGTAGTTTGACTGGGGCGGTCTCCTCCCAAAGTGTAACGGAGGAGCACGAAGGTCAGCTAATCCTGGTCGGACATCAGGAGGTTAGTGCAATGGCATAAGCTGGCTTGACTGCGAGCGTGACGGCGCGAGCAGGTGCGAAAGCAGGTCATAGTGATCCGGTGGTTCTGTATGGAAGGGCCATCGCTCAACGGATAAAAGGTACTCCGGGGATAACAGGCTGATACCGCCCAAGAGTTCATATCGACGGCGGTGTTTGGCACCTCGATGTCGGCTCATCACATCCTGGGGCTGAAGTAGGTCCCAAGGGTATGGCTGTTCGCCATTTAAAGTGGTACGCGAGCTGGGTTTAGAACGTCGTGAGACAGTTCGGTCCCTATCTGCCGTGGGCGCTGGAGAATTGAGGGGGGTTGCTCCTAGTACGAGAGGACCGGAGTGAACGCATCACTGGTGTTCGGGTTGTCATGCCAATGGCACTGCCCGGTAGCTAAATGCGGAAGAGATAAGTGCTGAAAGCATCTAAGCACGAAACTTGCCCCGAGATGAGTTCTCCCTGAGACTTAGAGTCTCCTGAAGGAACGTTGAAGACGACGACGTTGATAGGCCGGGTGTGTAAGCGCAGCGATGCGTTGAGCTAACCGGTACTAATGAACCGTGAGGCTTAACCTTACAACGCCGAAG
>NZ_AWFX01000026.1:0-109027 GCF_000463115.2 Franconibacter helveticus LMG 23732
GATGTCACCGACAGAATATGAAAACCAGTATTATCAACGGCTCGGAAGTGTCTAGATTATCCGTGGCGATTCAGGTAGCGGATTTTATCGTATTGGTAAAAGGCTACCATTGGCGCACCACATGCACATTTAAACCGCCTTATACCTGAAAGAAGTGGTATGTAATCGTTAGGCTCATTCGCCAGTTTCCGATTGATAACGCTTTGCAAACTGTAGTATTCGGTTTGAGATATAACTTGTGGGTAATAATCTTTTAGTATGTGTTCAACACCATCCACCCGGATTGATTTCTCACCCATAAGCGTTCTGGATTGAAGAAAATTACATACCAGCTTAGGAGACCACATATCTTTAAAGTGCTTCCGCTTCGCTGTGCCTTTAGGGGGAGTGTAGTTATCGTTGAGGTGTTTAGCTATACGCATGTAACCCCAACCTTTCAGCCGTAGTGAAACGATCAACCTCGCTATGGGGAAGTAATATTCATGCGCCTTTACAGTTCCATCTGAAACATCAGACCAAAAAACATTTGCCCCCGAGCTACGGATCGCAAATGGATACCCATTCTCTGCGCGTTCACCAGCTTGGAATTTGTCGATTTTTAATTGTGCTGCTGACTTCTGCCGTTGAGACTTGACTATGCTTTCTTGGTTTGCCCTGGAGAAAGTCATAATCGAAAGCATCAACTCCATCGGATTATCAGTCACGCTCGCTTTGTTGTAGATACGGTTATCCATACCGGTGTAGATAGTGATACCCAATTCAAGCAGTTCCATGAAGAGCCGTTGGGCTTTTAGTATTTCATCACGACTAATGCGATCTAAACTTTCAACTGTAAGCCACGAGTCGTTAGCAATCTCACCAGCTTTTACAGCTTCAATAAACGCACCCAAATTACCATGCTCAAGATGTTTTGATCTGAAAGCAGACAAACCAGCATCGATGATTTCAACAAGCTCTAAGCCATTCTCATGTGCTACCCTACGCGCCGTTTCTAATTGGCGCTGTAATGATGAGCCTTTTGCCTGCTTGTCACTCGACCAGCGTATGTAACTGTATAGCTTGCGTTTTTCCATGGGAGTACCTAATGAACACAGCACAAGAAAGTCAAAAAATAGATTTTACAAGGTTTCCCCGTTTAGTGTTAGCCAAAGGGCGCGAGAAATCTCTGTTGCGCCGCCACCCCTGGGTCTTTTCCGGCGCTGTGGCGCGTCTTGAAGGCAAAGCGTCAGCGGGTGAAACGGTCGATATCGTTGATCACCAGGGTAAATGGCTGGCGCGCGGCGCCTTGTCCCCTGCCTCGCAGATCCGCGCCCGCGTCTGGACGTTCGATCGCGAAGAAACGGTAGACATTGCTTTCTTTACCCGCCGCCTGCAACAGGCGCAGCAGTGGCGTGACTGGCTGGCTGAGCGCGATGGCCTCGACAGCTACCGTCTTATTGCCGGTGAATCGGATGGCATGCCGGGCGTGACTATCGATCGCTTCGGCAATTTCCTGGTGCTGCAATTGCTCTCCGCAGGCGCTGAATATCAGCGTCCGGCGCTGGTTTCCGCCTTGCAGGCGCTTTATCCGGACTGCTCTATTTATGATCGCTCCGATGTCGCCGTGCGTAAGAAAGAAGGCCTGGAGCTCGCGCAAGGCCCGGTAAGCGGCGACCTGCCGCCTGCCTTGCTGCCGATTGAAGAGCATGGCATGAAGCTGCTGGTGGACATTCAGAACGGTCATAAAACCGGTTATTACCTTGATCAGCGCGATAGCCGTTTCGCTACCCGCCGCTATGTAGCGCAGAAGCGCGTACTGAACTGCTTCTCTTATACCGGCGGCTTTGCGGTTTCTGCGCTGATGGGCGGGTGTAGTCAGGTTATTAGCGTGGATACCTCCCAGGATGCGCTGGATGTTGCCCGTCAGAATGTGGAGCTAAACGGGCTTGATCTCAGCAAAGCGGAGTTCCAGCGCGACGACGTTTTTAAACTGCTTCGCAAATACCGCGATGGGGGCGAGAAGTTCGACGTCATCGTTATGGACCCGCCGAAGTTTGTGGAGAACAAGAGCCAGCTGATGGGCGCATGCCGTGGGTATAAAGACATTAATATGCTGGCCATTCAGCTACTTAACCCTGGCGGCGTACTGTTGACTTTCTCCTGTTCGGGCCTGATGACCACCGATTTATTTCAGAAAATCATCGCCGACGCCGCAACAGATGCCGGTCGTGATGTACAATTTATAGAGCAGTTCCGTCAGGCCGCCGACCATCCTGTATTGGCGAGCTACCCGGAAGGGCTTTATCTGAAAGGGTTTGCCTGTCGCGTCATGTAACTTGAAAGAGAAAAAGTTGCCCGCATATCTGTGCGAAGTAACGTTTTCCGGGAGGGGACTATGATAGCCAGCAAATTCGGTATTGGTCAGCAGGTCCGTCATTCTCTGCTGGGTTATCTGGGGGTGGTCGTGGATATCGATCCCGAATACTCGCTTGATGAACCCACAGCGGATGAACTGGCCGTTAACGCCGATCTTCGCGCCGCCCCCTGGTACCATGTGGTAATGGAAGATGATGACGGCCAGCCCGTTCATACTTATCTTGCCGAAGCCCAGTTAAGCAGCGAACCGCAGGCTGAACATCCTGAGCAGCCTTCGCTGGATGAACTGGCGCGTACCATACGCCAGCAGCTTCAGGCGCCGCGACTGCGCAACTAAGTAAAAACCCGGCCAGGCCGGGTTTTTTGTTATTTAGATAATCCCAGCCGCGGGATTTCAATCGCCGGGCAACGATCCATCACCACATTCAACCCCGCGTCGCGCGCCAGCACCGCTGCCTGCTCATTGATAACGCCAAGCTGAAGCCAGAGCGTTTTCGCGCCTATGGCTATCGCCTCCTGCGCGACGCCCCACGCCGCCTCGGAGTTACGAAATACATCTACCATATCCACTTTTTCCGGAATTTCAGCAAGCGAGCCGTAGCCCTGCTGGCCGAGCAGCGTTTTGCCCGCAACCTTTGGCGATACCGGAATGACGTGGTAGCCCTGGTCGAGCAGATAGGCCATAACGCGGTAGCTTGGGCGATCGGGTTTATCGCTTGCGCCCACCAGCGCAATGGTCTGGGTGTTTTTCAAAATACCTGCAATATCAGCCTCTTTCATATATCTCTCCCCTCGGATAATAGACCAAGTGTATGCCAAAGACGCTGGTCTCTCCATCATTCCCATACGGATGCATGAGGGCTTTTTTGCCTCAGGCTGTATAGGTTAAGAAACGTTAATTTCGTAAAAATTTGACACAACTCAGACGACGAAGGCACTTATATGGACAGGGGTTAATCATGAGATTCAGCCTGATTGCGGCATTCCTTTTTACGGTGTGGATACCGGCTTCAGGCTATGCCACCACGCTTCACCTCTCAGGCGATGTGGACCTGCTGGTGATGGATGGCAAGAAAGTCTCAGGTTCGCTGTTGCGCGGCGCCGACAGTATCGAGCTGGACAACGGGCCGCATCAGCTGGTGTTTCGCCTGGAAAAAACGGTTCACACTGCCGCGCACGAGCAGCGGCTTTGGATCTCCCCGGCGCTGGTTGTCAGTTTTGATACCCGTGATGTAAGCCAGGTCAATTTCAGCCTGCCGCGCATTGAAACCGAGCGGGACAGCCAGCGTTTCGATACCGCGCCGCATCTGCAATTGCTGGATGGCTCGGCGAATGATATCCCGGTCAAAATAGATATTCTGCCGGTTACGGACTCCGCTAACGGGCTGAATTATGAACGCGACGTACGCCGCTATAATCGTGCCGGCAAAACCGCTTCTGTGCCGCGCTTCGTCTCGATGGTTGCGGACGACAGCGCGCTCCTTTCCGGTATATCAGAACTGGACGCCCCCGTTTCACACTCGCAGACATTGACCGAGCAAAGGCTTAAATACTGGTATCAGCAAGCAGACTCCACCACCCGTTCGCGCTTTATGGAATGGGCAAAACAGCAACCCTCTTCCTGACTTTCATTGCCTGCCGCGTTTTTTACTGCGCTTCGCTTGCAGCCTGGAGCGCTTTCAGTAAGCTGTAGCCAGGCTTATTTTCTGGAAACTGCTATGGAACTGACCACACGCACTATTGCCGCCGAGAAACATATCGCTCTGGTGGCGCACGATCACTGCAAGTCGACGTTAATGAAGTGGGTTGAGCAACATAAGGCTATTCTTGAACACCATACCCTTTATGCCACCGGTACGACGGGCAACCTTATTCAGCGCGCTACGGGGCTTGATGTCAATGCGATGTTGAGTGGCCCGATGGGCGGCGACCAGCAGGTGGGCGCCATGATTTCCGAAGGGAAGATCGACGTGCTGATTTTCTTCTGGGACCCGCTGAACGCCGTTCCCCACGACCCGGATGTTAAAGCGCTGCTGCGCCTGGCTACCGTATGGAATATTCCGGTGGCGACCAATGTCTCTACCGCCGATTTCATTATTCAGTCACCCGATTTTCGCAATAGCGTGGATATCCTGATTCCGGATTACGCACGCTATCTCGCGGAGCGCCTGAAATAGGTTACGGTTTTTTCGCAAGCGGTACGCCCAACTCGCTTAGCTCATCAACGAATACCGATGGCGCTTCTTTATCATAAAGCAGCCAGACGCGATGACGGGCACGGGTTAAGGCCACATAAAGCAGGCGCCGCTCTTCGGCATCGGGGTAATCTTCCGGCTGCGGCAATAGCGCCTGCTCCATTACTGATTCGCGCGCAGGCGCCGGGAACCCCTCCCGACCCTCCTGCAAGCCGAGAATAATGACATAATCAGCCTGCTGGCCTTTGCTCGCGTGAATGGTCATAAATTCAAGCGGCAGCTTAGGCCAGCGGGTTGCCGCCTTTTCCATCTCCGCCGGGCGCAAGTGATGATAGCGCGCCAGCACCAGAACCCGCTCGTTCGGTTTCACAAAGCCGCTGAGCTTATCCAGCAGTGGTTCCAGCATGGTTTGCGCCAGCAGCGTTACCGCTTTTTTATCGCCCGGCGTCAGGCTGTTTAACGGTTTCGCCAGCTGGTGCGGGTTTTGCTGAATAAAGCGGTTGGCGATTTCGCCAATGCGCTGGTTAAACCGGTAGGTTGTATCGAGCGCGCAATTATCCCCTTCGCCAAAATGATGCGTAAAAGAGGTGGTGAGCAGCAGTTCCGCGCCGCTGAAACGGTAGATAGCCTGCCAGTCATCGCCCACGGCAAACAGCGAGGCGGCGGAGTTTTGCCGGCGCAAAGCCGCCAGCAGCGCTGCGCGCTGCGGTGAAATATCCTGGAACTCATCCACCAGGATATGTTTCCAGGGGCTGATAAAACGCCCTTTTTCCAGCACGTTTATCGCCTGATGGATTAACCCGGAAAAATCAACCGCGCCTTCGGTCTTAAGCGCCGCTTTCCAGGCTTTGAGCAAAGGCGCCATCAGTTTTACGCGCTTTTGAAAACTATCCCGCACCGCTTCGGGCGCATCCGCAATCATTTCCGCCTGCGTACCGCCGTGCATGCGCATCAGCCCAAGCCAGCGGTCCAGCCGCCCTGCAAGCCGCTTCGCGAGCCGGTCATCGTGCCAGAAATCCCCTTCCGGCACCTCCCATTCCAGCTCCTCTTCAAGCCACATCCGCCAGCCTTTCGCCTGCGTTTTTTTTTGCTGGCACTGTTCGCGCCAGGCGTTGATCAGCAGCGCATGGCGTGCTTCAACATCGCTTTCAAGCTCACTGACCTTCGGCGCTTTCTTGCTGCCTTGCTCGATGATATGCAGCGCCAGCGCGTGGAAGGTACGTGCGCTTATCTCCTCCGTGTGCAGCCGCTCGCGGATACGAGCGTCCATTTCCTGTGCCGCTTTGCGCCCAAAGGCCAGCAGTAAAATCTGTTCGGGGAGCGCCTCGCCTCGCTTCATCAACCAGCCTGCCCGGGCGACCAGTACTGACGTTTTACCGCTGCCGGCGCCCGCCAGCACCAGCAGCGATGTTTCGCCATTGACGACGGCCCGCGCCTGTGACGGGTTAAGCGGCGCGCTTTCGACGCTGGCAAAAAAATCGGCATAACGCTCAAGCATTTTTTCAGTAAAGGCCTGGTTGTGCGAAAGCCTTGCGGCATCCATATCATTCAGCCATGCAAGACACTGTCGCCACAGTTCGCGGCAGTTATCAAACTCCTCCAGGCGAACCAGCGGCAGAGGCAAGGCGCTAAACGCATGACGGATTCGTTGCTGCACGCCCTCCACTTCTTTACGCCGCAGCCATTTATCTTCGTTTGTCTGAGCAGCGATGCGTGAGAGTTCGCTCTGAAGCACATTTGCCGCGACTTCGCTCATCTCTGCGCTCCACTGCTGCCATAGCGTTTGCAGATGGTGATAGAAGCGCTGCGTTTCTCCCCACTCCGTACCGTGCAAACGCACCACTTTGTTATCCGGCAAGACGAATTCCAGTTCGCCCCAGACCAGGCCGCGTTTACAGTTGATCGCTAAAAGCTGGTTAAACGGCAGCACGTATTCATGACGATCGCCGGAGACTTTGACCCCTGACGAGAGGATTTCCACCCGATCGTAGGGGTGCTGAGCGAGACGTTTTCCCAGAGAGGTTGCTTTCAGTTCCATGTGGCTGCCAGAGAGACTTTTAATATGCATGCAGTTTACCCTCCATGGATATGACGCTCCAGACCCAAAACGCGTTACAATTGCTGTGGTTATTGATTCTTTTCGGCGCGCACAAAGAGGTTATATGCGTACTGTTCTTAATATCTTAAATTTCGTGTTGGGTGGTTTTCTGACTACGCTCTCCTGGCTGCTGGCTACATTGGTCAGCATGGTGCTGATTATTACGCTGCCGCTTACGCGCTCCTGTTGGGAAATTACTAAGCTTTCTCTGGTGCCTTATGGCAACGAAGCGGTGCACGTTGATGAGCTTAACCCCGGGAGTAAAAACGCCGTGCTGAATGCGGGCGGTACGCTGCTCAATATCATCTGGCTTGTGCTCTTTGGCTGGTGGCTCTGCCTGCTGCATATCACCACAGGCATTGCGCAATGCCTCACGCTTATTGGCATCCCGGTAGGCATCGCGAATTTTAAAATCGCCGCCATTGCGCTCTGGCCGGTTGGTCGACGTGTCGTTTCAGTTGAAATGGCTCAGGCGGCCCGCGAAGCTAACGCCAGCCGCCGTTTTGAATCGAAGTAAGGATCGATAGCTCATGCTAAACCCCCTGCTTCGCCGCTATGTCTGGAATAGCGCATGGCTTCATAACGTGCGCATTTTTATCGCCCTTAGCGGTACGGCGGCTCTGCCCTGGTGGCTGGGCGAAGTTAAGCTGACCATTCCGCTGACCCTTGGGGTGGTTGCCGCGGCGCTTACCGATCTCGACGACCGGCTGACGGGACGGCTGCGCAACTTAATCATTACGTTAATTAGCTTTTTTATCGCTTCCGCGTCGGTGGAATTGCTTTTTCCCTGGCCCTGGCTTTTTGCGCTCGGGCTTACTCTTTCCACCAGCGGCTTTATTCTGCTTGGCGGGCTTGGGCAACGCTATGCGACTATCGCGTTTGGCGCACTGCTCATCGCCATCTATACCATGCTCGGCGTTTCGCTATATGAGCACTGGTATCAACAACCCTTGCTGCTGCTGGCGGGCGCTGTCTGGTATAACCTGCTGACGCTGGCAGGCCATCTTATTTTCCCCATTCGCCCTTTGCAGGACAACCTGGCGCGCTGCTACGAACAACTGGCGCACTATCTGGATATCAAATCCCGTTTTTTTGACCCTGATATTGAAAATGAAAGTCAGGTGCCAATGCTTGAACTCGCCATGGCGAACAGCCAGCTTGTGGGCACCCTGAACCAGACAAAAGCTTCGCTGCTTACCCGTTTGCGAGGCGACAGGGGCCAGCGCGGCACGCGACGCACGCTGCACTACTATTTTGCCGCGCAGGATATTCACGAACGGGCCAGTTCATCTCATATCCAGTATCAGGCGCTGCGGGATAAATTTCGCTACAGCGATATTATGTTCCGCTTTCAGCGCTTGCTCTCTTTGCAATCAAGGGCGTGCCAGCAACTGGCGCAATCGATATTGTTGCGCACGCGCTATCAGCATGACGCTCGCTTCGAGCGCGCGTTTACCCATATCGAAGCGGCGCTGGATCGCGCCCGGGCTTCAGGGGCTTCGGTCAATGAAATGAAAGCGCTGGGTTATCTTATTACTAACCTGAAGGCGATTGATGCGCAGCTTGCATCCATTGAATCGGAACAGTGGCTGGAAACGACGCGAAGCGAGCATGAAAACCGGCTGGCGGATGACAGCCTGCATGGATTCAGCGATATGCGCGAGCGGTTAAGCCGTAATTTGACGCCCGAGTCCGCGCTGTTTCGACATGCCGTACGTATGTCTGCCGTATTGTGCGTAGGCTACGCTTTTATTCAGCTGACAGGGTTACATCACGGTTACTGGATCCTGCTTACCAGCCTGTTTGTCTGTCAGCCAAACTATAATGCTACCCGCCACCGCCTCACCTTACGCGTTGTCGGCACGCTTATTGGCGTCGCGTTGGGGCTACCCATACTCTATTTTGTTCCCTCGCTCGAAGGGCAACTCATTTTAATCGTGGTGACGGGCGTTTTGTTTTTTGTTTTTCGCACCGTTCAGTACGCTCATGCCACGATGTTTATTACTTTGCTGGTATTGCTCTGCTTCAACCTGCTCGGCGAGGGCTTTGTGGTGGCGCTGCCGCGTATTGTGGATACGCTTATCGGCTGCGCTATCGCATGGGCTGCCGTCACTTTTATCTGGCCTGACTGGCGGTTCCGTCGGCTTCATCGGGTGCTGGCGCGCGCGCTTGATGCCAACTGCCGCTATCTGGATGCCATCCTTGAGCAATATCATCAGGGGCGTGATAACCGTCTGGAATATCGAATCGCGCGTCGGGACGCGCATAACCGCGATGCAGAGTTAGCTTCCGTGGTTTCTAATATGTCGAGTGAGCCAAAAGCGACGCCAGAACTGCGCGATGCCGCGTTCCGTTTACTTTGTCTTAATCATACTTTTACGAGTTATATCTCAGCGCTGGGCGCGCACCGTGAAAAGCTGGAGCGGGCCGAGATATTAACGCTGCTTGATGATGCGGTTTGCTACGTAGATGATGCGCTGCATCACCAGCCAGCCGATGAAGTGAAGGTACAGCACTCGCTTAACGGACTGGCGCAGCGCATTACTCAAATTGAACCCCGTCCCGACAGTAAAGAGCCGCTGGTATTACAACAAATCGGTCTGCTTATTTCTTTATTGCCGGAAATAAGCCGTCTACAGCGACAGATCCCTCAGGAGTGAAGCGGTTTCGTGTAGCGTTGAAACCATTCATTAAGTTCCCGGCGAATCTCCGCCGGGAGCGCCGCTTCATGCGTCTCCGTTAACGCGCCCTCAAGCGCATAAAGTATTTTTAACCCAAGATTTTTATTAATCTGACGCAGCTTCAACCAGCTCTCTTTGGCGCCGAATGCGCGCAGCGTTTCGATATTTTTTATGCCTGCCTCCCATAACAGCGTCTCCATCTGCACAGTGAGATTGGGTAAATCTTTTAAGCGCTTCTCCGCTTCCCTCTGCTGACGCTCATGCTGCGCGCCTGCCAGCGAAAGCCATGCTTGCTTACGCAACTCGACAGGATTATTCCAGAGCGTTTCTTCTACGAGATAATAATTCAGGGCTATCGAACGGCCCCGACGGGCGAACATCAGCTGTTCAGCCTGTTCCATCCAGCTTTGCGCCGGGCAAAGCTCATTCATCCTGAGGTAAAAACCGCTGTTAGCCACCATGCCGAACATCACTTTGTCAATCGATAGCCCATAGCCGCCAAACAGGGTCCGGCTACGAACTTGCCCCAGGGATGAAAGGGTATTTTGTACCCTGATGATGGTGTCTCTTGATGTTTTAATCATATTTATTCCTTTCACATTCAATGACTAACGAAAGTAAATCCCTCTTAGCCCTTCCGTTAACTGGAACATATGCAACTTATTTCTCTTCGGCAATCCTAAAGTCGCGATTGCATCGGTTTACTTAGCAAATTGCGAGGCGCTTTCAGAAATTTTGGTTGATCTTTGGGCTCGTCAGCAGTACTGTATATGCATACAGTAACCTGCGGAGCGGGATCTTTTATGCACTTTTCTCAACATCAACATCGCACAGAAAATGGTCGCCAAAAGGCTGCTAAAACGGCAAACGTAATGGCAGACGTAGAAATGAAAGGGTTGATTAGTGAAGTGATGTATCGAGAGGATCAACCGTGGATGACACAACTGGTGTTGCTGCCGTTGCTTCAGCAACTTGGACAGCAATCGCGCTGGCAGCTTTGGCTAACGCCGCAACAACGTTTAAGTCGTCAATGGGTGCAGGCTTCCGGTTTGCCGCTGACGAAAGTCATGCAAGTAAGCCAGATGGATCCCCAGTTAACGATCAGTTCAATGATTCGCGCGCTGGAAACCGGGAACTACAGCGTGGTTATAGGTTGGTTATCACGGGATCTCAGCGAAGAAGAATATCGCCGTTTAACAGACGCGGCGGAGAAAGGGAATGCAATGGGATTTTTAATGCGCCCTATTCTTAAAACTCACGAGGGTGCGGGACCGCGCTCAGGGTTAAAGATTCACTCAAATTTGTATCATTAAGTTAATTTAAGACTAATCTTAGCATCAGTTTTTGCCCCGCCAGCAGGCCTTGCCAGGCCATTAGTATGAAGCGTATTTAGTGGGCTAATCGGCTTTTAGTCGTGTTTTCAACGGCTAATTATCCTCCGAAAATGTTAAAAAATGTGTTAGCAAGCGCTTTTTTTCATGGGCCTGACGGAGTTCACACTTGTAAGTTTTCAACTACGTTGTAGACTTTACCTCGCCAGGGTTGCTCTCATAAACCGAAAATATCGGTAGAGTTACATATTGAGCAATAACCCCGGTGAAGGATTTAACCGTGAACTTTTTGTACTGTTCATGGCCTTTTTGGATGATAACGAGGCGCAAAAAATGAAAAAGACAGCTATCGCGATTGCAGTGGCACTGGCTGGCTTCGCTACCGTAGCGCAGGCCGCACCGAAAGATAATACCTGGTACGCAGGTGGTAAACTGGGTTGGTCTCAGTTCCACGATACCGGTTGGTATAACAGCTCCCTGAACAACGACGGCCCGACTCATGAGAGCCAGCTCGGTGCAGGCGCATTCGGTGGTTACCAGGTTAACCCGTACGTTGGTTTCGAAATGGGTTACGACTGGCTGGGCCGTATGCCGTACAAAGGCGACACCATCAACGGCGCATTCAAAGCTCAGGGCGTACAGCTGACCGCGAAACTGGGTTACCCAGTAGCTGACGATCTGGACGTGTACACCCGTCTGGGCGGCATGGTATGGCGCGCTGACTCCAGCAACAACATTGCTGGCGACGACCACGACACCGGCGTTTCTCCGGTCTTCGCTGGCGGCGTAGAGTGGGCAATGACCCGCGACATCGCTACCCGTCTGGAATACCAGTGGGTTAACAACATCGGCGACGGTAACACCGTAGGCGTTCGTCCGGACAACGGCATGCTGAGCTTAGGTGTTTCCTACCGTTTCGGTCAGCAGGAAGATGCTGCGCCGGTAGTTGCTCCGGCTCCGGCTCCGGCTCCGGAAGTACAGACCAAGCACTTCACCCTGAAGTCTGACGTTCTGTTCAACTTCAACAAAGCTACCCTGAAACCGGAAGGCCAGCAGGCACTGGATCAGCTGTACACCCAGCTGAGCAACCTGGATCCGAAAGACGGTTCTGTAGTGGTTCTGGGCTTCACCGACCGTATCGGTTCTGACGCTTACAACCAGGGTCTGTCTGAGAAACGTGCACAGTCTGTTGTTGATTACCTGATCTCCAAAGGTATCCCGTCCAACAAGATCTCCGCACGTGGTATGGGCGAATCCAACCCGGTTACCGGCAACACCTGTGACAACGTGAAAGCTCGCGCAGCGCTGATCGACTGCCTGGCGCCGGATCGTCGCGTTGAAATCGAAGTTAAAGGTATCAAAGACGTTGTAACTCAGCCGCAGGCTTAAGTTACCCGTTAAAAAAACCCCGCTCCGGCGGGGTTTTTTATTGTCTGCGTTTTACGTGCTGCTGTTTAGTCGGGTTTCTTTCCTAACAACGCCTGGAGATCCTGTTTAAGATTAGACATCTGGCTCTCATATTTCTCTTTGCGTTCCGCATCTTCAATCAACTGCACAATCGTCTCAGAAAGCGTATTCCCGCGTCGCTGCGCCAGTCCCGCCAGACGTTGCCAGACCATAAACTCAAGGTCGATTGATTTTTTACGCGTGTGCTGATGCTCCGCATTAAAGTGACGCTTTCGGCGTGCGCGAATGGTTTGCTTCATACGGTTTAGCAAGGCCGGATTAATATGTTCTTCTATCCAGCCAAGCACACGTACCGGGTCGTTTTCCATCGCCAGTAAAAGATTTACCGCTTCTCTGGCGGCGCTGGCTTCCTGATAGCGAGTAATCAGCTCCCCTTCCCGGTGCTTTTTGACCAGGTATTTCCATTTCCAGCCGCTTTCGAGATTTTCGAGTTGTTGATATTTCATTGCGATCTCAGGGTGACCGTGTAACTTGTTTCAGGATAACAGTTTTTCTTCGTTTCGCTGAAATGAATTACTCTGGCGTGAACCAGCCGTTGTTTAAGGAACCAACATAGGGTATTAACCGTGTGCAGTCGAAGCCATTACGGTATAATCGCGCTTTTGCCATTAACCAAAAAAGTAAACTTTGACCATAAATCGACTGACATGGCGCGCGCTGGTCCCTGATACCGAACAATATCAGTCACTGTTTGCGCAGCCTTTATCCGACACGGAAAATACACTGGAATTCGATGCCTTACAGTCTCGTCTCTGTTATGGCCTGTCGCAACTCTGCCATCCTCGCCCTGTTTCTTCATATATGCTGGTTAAAGCGCCGGAAGAGCCTGATTATCTTAAGATAATTGCCGCTGCCGCTCACCAGCATTTTCCTGCGCCGGACCAACAATTTGGCGGCCATTATCAGATTGATGGCAACAAAATCACTTTTCAGCCTACAGACAGCCCGGCGGGTAATTTTAGCGCTGCTGGCGAAGTCGTTATTGCTGACTGGGTTGAAAGCGAGCAATTGTTTGGTTGTGTTCGCCACTTCAACGGCGAGGTAAGTCTCGAACCAGGGCTTGTTCACAAGGCGAACGGCGGCATCCTGGTTATTTCCATTAAAACTTTGCTGCTGCAACCTCTGCTCTGGCTGCGTCTTAAGCAGATCGTTGCGAACTCGCGTTTCGACTGGTTATCACCGGATGAAACGCGGCCGCTTCCCGTTTCAGTACCTTCGCTGCCATTGCAGTTGAAAGTTATCCTGGTGGGCGAACGTGATTCGCTGGCCGATTTTCAGGAGATGGAACCGGAGCTTGCCTCTCTTGCCGTCTACAGCGAGTTTGAAGAGAATCTTCAAATCGTCGATGAAGAGAGCATGGAGAACTGGTGTAAGTGGGTTCGCAGCATCGCGTTTGAGGCCTCGCTTCCTTCTCCTGCTCCAGATGCCTGGGAAGTGCTTATTCGGGAAGCGGTCCGCTACACAGGCGACCAGGAAACCTTGCCCCTCTGCCCGCTGTGGCTGACCCGGCAGTTAAAAGAGGTTGCTCCTTACTGTGAAGATAACGCTTTCACAGGCGAAGAAATGGCGGCAATGCTTGAGCAGCGCGCCTGGCGTGAAGGCTTCCTGCCTGAACGCATGCAGGATGAAATCCTGCTTGAGCAGATTCTGGTAGAAACGGAAGGCGAACGTATCGGGCAGATTAACGCACTTTCGGTTATCGAATTCCCGGGTCACCCTCGTGCTTTTGGTGAACCTTCGCGTATCAGCTGCGTAGTGCATATCGGTGACGGCGAGTTTACGGATGTTGAGCGTAAAGCGGAGCTGGGCGGAAATATTCATGCCAAGGGCATGATGATCATGCAGGCTTTTTTAATGGCTGAACTGCAACTTGACCAGCAAATGCCATTTTCAGCCTCTCTGACCTTCGAACAGTCCTACAATGAAGTGGATGGCGACAGCGCTTCAATGGCTGAACTTTGCGCGTTGATAAGCGCGCTTGCGGATGTGCCTCTTTATCAGCATATAGCCATTACAAGCTCGGTGGATCAATTTGGTCGCGCGCAGCCTGTAGGCGGGCTTAATGAAAAAATTGAGGGGTTCTTCACCCTTTGCCAGCAGCGTGGGCTGACAGGCAAACAAGGCGTAATTATTCCGCTCGCCAACGTGCGTCATCTGTGCCTTAACAGCGAGGTACTTGAAGCAGTGAAAAACGAGCAATTCTCGCTGTGGGCCATTGATGACGTTACCGATGCTTTGCCATTGCTGACTACCCTGCCCTGGGATGGTGAAGGTAAGACAACGTTAATACAGGCGATTCAGGAGCGGATTGCGCAGGCTACACAGCAGGAAGCGCGTCACCGTTTTCCGTGGCCGTTGCGCTGGTTAGGCTGGTTTGGCCGTAACTGATCGGACTTGTTCAGCGTACACTTGTTAGCTAACCTGCGTCCCTCACTAAAATAAGGCTGATTTAAAACATGGTAGACAAACGCGAATCCTATACGAAAGAAGATCTTCTTGCCTCTGGTCGCGGTGAACTGTTTGGCGCAAAAGGCCCGCAGTTACCGGCACCGAATATGCTGATGATGGACCGCGTGGTCAAAATGACCGAAACCGGCGGCAACTATGACAAAGGTTATGTTGAAGCGGAACTCGATATCAATCCCGATATGTGGTTCTTCGGCTGCCATTTTATCGGCGATCCGGTAATGCCGGGCTGCCTGGGTCTGGATGCAATGTGGCAACTGGTTGGCTTCTATCTGGGCTGGCTTGGCGGCGAAGGCAAAGGCCGCGCGCTGGGCGTAGGCGAAGTGAAATTCACCGGTCAGGTACTGCCTACGGCTAAAAAGGTGACCTACCGTATTCACTTCAAACGCGTAGTAAATCGTCGTCTGGTCATGGGCATTGCCGATGGCGAAGTGCTGGTTGATGGGCATCTGATCTACAACGCAACCGATCTTAAAGTGGGTCTGTTCCAGGACACCTCTGCATTCTAATCCCTCATAACGATGAAACCTCCGCGCTGCGGAGGTTTCTTCCTTCTAAAGAGACAGGATCAGGCAATTACAGCCCTGTCCTCCATGGCTTCTCGCCAGCCTCCCAGCCAATGAGACTTTTGATTCAAAGCCTGATAAGGACACATTTCTTTTGATCGTCCGGTCATACCGGCCTGATAACCGCGTTGATGAGCCCGTTCCAGGCGATCTCTTTTTTGTCTCTTCATGCCTCGTTTCCCTCATTTTTCAGTCTGGTGGAAAGAAAACAGTGATTACAAAATGTGCAACCACCCTTTACCAATACCTGCAAAAGCATGAGACGTCAACGCGCAAAATTCACGCCAATGTCATATTTGTGACTTGGTAGAAAAAGGCTTTGTACAAAGCCAGACGGAATGTTCAGATATCTTATTCTAAGCAAAAGAAAAGCCGCTACCGGATAAGAAATCGCAGTGGCGGCTTACAACAATATTAAATCTTCTTATGGTAGTGAAGCCACTTCCCGGGCAATACTTTGTGCTGCCTGCTGCCAGCCTGCGCCCAGCGTTTTAACCATTGCGTCATAACCATCCTGCTGCTGCTTCAGCTCAATATGGAATGGCCGCTTAATGAGTTGCCCCTGATGATTAAGCAACCATTCGCCACTGACAATGACTCGTCCATCGTAGCGCCCGTGAAAGCCTGTCACGTTGACGTTAAGCGTATCCTGCTGGCTGCCGAGCGGCTGCGCCGAGACAACCCAACCCGGCAATTGCCCGGTCAGGTTAGTAACAAGCGTTGAACGAAGTTGCTGATCAAGCGGGCTGGCCCAGAGATTACTGTTAGCAATGTTATATTGCACATCGGTCGTCTGATAAGCCACACCGTTACCCGCCAGATAATCCGGCACGGCGACCTGTTCGACCCACAACAGACGCGTACTGTCCGTCGCCGCGCGCTGCGTCACATTTTGCGTCGCAGCGGGGATCTGGTACCAGATGGTCTCATCAGTGCTGCTGCAAGCGCTTAGCGCTGCCGCCATAATTAACGGGAGCCACTTTCTCATTCTTTTGCCCTCTTCGGCTGCGGATCTTTTTTATTCTTCGCTTCAAATACCAGCGCGTTGCTCTTCTCATTAAGCGTTCGCAGAACCGGCTGCAACTCGCGCAGCACCTGATCCAGCCGTTGCATATCCGCGACCATCTTGTTATAGGCGGCGGAACCAGGCTGGAAGCCCTGCATACTGCGGTTAAGTTCGCGCAGCGTACGTTGAAAATCTGCCGGCAGCTGTTGGGTGGATTCGCTGGCAGTCAGCTTGTTGAGATTATCAAGCGTGGCCTGCAAGCGGCGCATCGTACGCTGGCTTTCGTTCAGCGTATTGGTCGCCTGTTCAATCATAGGGTTAAGCGGCAAATTGTTTATTTTATCCAGCGTATCCATCAGCCGCTGTTGGATTTGCGCCAGCCCGCCGCTCACGGTCGGAATAATCAGGTAATTGTTATAGGTCGGCATTTTGGTCACAGGCGGCGCTTTGGGATAGAAATCCAAATCGATGTAAAGCTGGCCGGTAACCAGATTGCCGGTTTTCAGCGAGGCGCGCAGGCCGTTTTTCACCACGTCCTGCAAATGGTCGCCAATTTCCGGATTTTCACCAAACTGGTTCGCTAACCGTTCCGGCTCGATACGTATCAGTACCGGAATGCGGTAATCATTTCTGACGGCTTGCTTCATACCTGGCGCAAAATAAGGCACCTGAGCGACAGTGCCCAGCCGGATGCCACGAAATTCCACCGGCGCGCCCGCCTGCAACCCACGAATACTGTCATTAAAGAACAACAGATAATCGAGATGCTCGGTATAAAGGGATTCCTGAATGCTGCGCTGGTCGTCAAACAGCTTAAACTCAGATTTTTCAGCCACAGTCTGACCAGGCTCCCACCCTTCCGGCACGTCAAAGCTAACGCCGCCGCCGAATAAGGTCGTAAGAGAGCCCATTTCCACACGCATGCCGGAAGCGCTAAGGTCGACGGCAATGCCGCTGTCTTTCCAGAAGCGAACATTACTGGTGACCAGCCGGTCATTCGGCGCATTGATAAAGAGCTGATAGCTGATGGCGCGCTTTTGCGGATCGAAGGTGCTGGTTTCTACCGAGCCCACACGATAGCCGCGGAACAGTACCGGATCGCCCGGCGTTAGCTGCCCGGCTTTGTCGCTGTCCAGAATAACGCGTATCCCTTTCGCGTCCGGCGGCGCCAGCGGCGGCGAATCCAGCAGGTTATAGCTGTCAGGCTGCGGCCCCTTTGTGCCCGGCTGCAATTCTATATAGGCGCCTGAAAGCAGCGTGTTTAACCCGCTGATGCCCTCGCGCCCTACCTGAGGCTTTACAACCCAGAAGACGGAGTCTTTGTGGAGCAGCTTTTCCATATCGGGGTTGAGCCGCGCTTTGATTTCCACATGATGAAGATCGTCGGTCAGCACGGCGCTTTCCACCATGCCGACGTCTACGCTGCGGCTTTTAATCGCCGTTTTACCGCCTTCGATGCCTTCCGCATTGGTAGTGATAAGCGTGACCACCGGCCCCTGATGGCTGTAGTGATAAAAAAGGATCCAGGCGCCGATAAGCGCCGTAATGATAGGGAATATCCAGACCGGCGACCAGTTTTTCACCTTCTGCACTTTGGCTTCCCCGCTAGTTTTTTCCATGTTCCGAAGACTCCTCATGGTTTACATCTGGTTCGCGATCCCAGGAAAGACGCGGATCGAACGTCATGGCAGCAATCATCGTGATGATAACCACCATGGCGAACAGTACCGCGCCCCAGGCAGGATAGATATTCATTAACGCCCCCATGCGCACCAGCGCAGAGAGAACAGCAATGACAAATACGTCTATCATCGACCAGCGGCCAACAAATTCGACGACTTCATATATCAGATGCATTCTTTCGCTGTCTCGCCGCTTGCCGTGTCCTTTAGCATCCCAACACAGCCAGGCGATAGCGATCATTTTTAAGGTAGGCACCATAATACTGGCGATAAAGATAACCAGAGCGACAGGATAGGAACCATCGCTCCAGAGCAAAATCACGCCCGCCATAATGGTTGACGGCATTTCATCGCCCAGCAGGCTGGTTATCATGATTGGCAGTAAGTTGGCAGGTAAATAAAGCAAAATGGCGGTCACCAGTAACGCCATTGTCCATTGCAGGCTGTTTTTACGACGCACATGCCCCACTGCGCGGCATCGCGGGCAAACTTTCTGCTCTGCGGGAAGAATAGCTGTGCAGCAAGGGCAAGAGCGCAGCCCCTGGCGGATGCCGGTAACGCCAACGTGGAATGCCCGTTCAATGCGTGGCGCCGGGGCTATATCATCCCAAAGCCATCGACGGTCGACGCACTGGAAGGCGCGCAGTTGCAGCAGGCAAAAGAAACACCAGGCGGGGAAGCTAACGCCTACGCCAATATCGCCGTAGGCCATAAGCTTAACGAAGCTGACCAGAACGCCCGCAAGGAAAATTTCCGCCATGCCCCAGCTTTTCAAATCAAAGAAAATGCGCGCTATGCCGCGTTTGACAGCCGCAGGCAGCGGCACGCGATTGACCAGCAGAAGGATAGCAATCAGGCAAAACGCCGGAACGCACTGTACGAACAATAAAAAGAAAGTCCCAAGGCTTGCGTAATCTTCTGAAAACATTACGCCCGGGATTTCCAGCAAGTGTACCTCGCTGGTCACCCCCGCGACTTTCATATTGACGAACGGAAACAGGTTAGCGAGCAGCAGCATGAAGAGCGCCACCACAGCATAGGCCGACGGACGCTGCCTCGGCTCATCCCATTGCGTGGTAAGCGTTGTGCCGCAACGAGGACAAGCGGCTTTGCGTCCGCTTCCCAACGCCGGGATCTTTACCATGAGATCGCACTGGGGACAGAGCATATGCTCTGAGGCGTGATGGTGCTCATGCATGCCGGGTTCCTTATTTACTCGCCATTTTTCAAAGACTCAAGGTATTCCCAGCGTTCAAAAGCCTCTTCCAGCGCTTTTTCCGCCGCGGCCAGTTCCGCCAGCACGCGCTGAGTGACATCGTGCGGTTGGTTGAAAAAGGAGGCGTCGCTGACCTGTGTTTGCAGCGCTTCCATTTCAGCCTCAAGCTTTTCCAGTAGCTCAGGCAGCTGTTCCAGCTCACGCTGTAGGTTATAGCTTAGTTTGTTAGCGGTACGTTTGACAGTTTCCGGCTTTGCCGCAGGCGCGGACGTGGTTTTTTTCGGCGCCGAATCACGCATTGCATGGCTTGCAGCCTGCTGGCCGCGCGCGTCATGATAACCGCCCACATACTGGCCGATGCGGCCTTCGCCTTCAAAAATCCAGCACTCAGTCACCGTATTATCCACAAACTGGCGATCGTGGCTTACCAGCAGTACGGTGCCCTGGTAGCTGTCGATAAGTTCTTCCAGCAGCTCAAGCGTTTCCACGTCGAGGTCGTTGGTCGGTTCATCGAGAATCAACAGGTTGCTGGGCTTAAGGAACAGGCGCGCCAGCAGCAGGCGGTTGCGCTCGCCGCCAGACAGCGCGCGCACCGGCGTCATGGCGCGTTTAGGATGAAACAGGAAGTCCTGCAAATAGCCCAGAACATGGCGTGGTTTGCCATTAACCATGACTTCCTGTTTGCCTTCGGCCAGGTTATCCATCACCGTTTTTTCCGGATCCAGCTCTGCGCGATGCTGGTCGAAATAGGCCACTTCAAGCTTAGTGCCGACATGCACGCGGCCGCTGTCGGCTTTCAACTGGCCGAGCATAAGCTTCAGCAGGGTGGTTTTGCCGCAGCCGTTAGGGCCAATCAGCGCAATTTTATCGCTGCGCTGCACCTGGGCGCTGAAATCTTTCACCAGCACCCGGTCGGCGAGGCGATAGCTGACCTCTTCCAGTTCGAAAACAATTTTTCCGGAGCGGGTCGCTTCTTCCACCTGCATTTTCGCGCTGCCCATCACGTCGCGGCGCTCGCTGCGTTCGCGGCGCATCGCTTTCAGCGCCCGCACGCGGCCTTCGTTACGGGTTCGACGGGCTTTGATACCCTGACGGATCCAGACTTCTTCCTGTGCCAGCTTGCGGTCAAATTCTGCGTTTTGCAGATCTTCAACGCGTAATGCTTCTTCCTTAGCGACCAGATATTTATCGTAATCGCCAGGGTAAGAGACCAGCTTGCCGCGATCCAGATCGACAATGCGCGTCGCCATATTGCGAATAAAAGAGCGGTCGTGGGAAATAAAAACGATGCTGCCGGAGAAGGTTTTCAGGAAACTTTCCAGCCAGTCGATCGTTTCAATATCCAGATGGTTAGTCGGCTCGTCGAGCAGCAACACGCGCGGCCCGCTGACCAGCGCGCGGCCAAGCGCCGCTTTTCGCAACCAGCCGCCGGAAAGCGAGGCGAGCGGCGCATCGGCGTCCAGACCAAGCTGCGCCAGCACTTCGGTAATGCGGCTGTCGAGCTGCCACAGGCCATGGTGGTCCAGCATTTCCTGCACCTGCGCCAGTTCCGCCAGGTTTTTCTCGCTCGGATCGTCCATGACTTTATGAGAAAGATCATGGTAGCGCTTGAGGTATTCCGCCTGCTCTTCCACGCCTTCGGCGACGAAATCATAAACGCTGCCCGCGACGTCACGCGGCGGATCCTGTTGCAGGCGGGCCACAATCAGATCCTGTTCATAGATGATTCGGCCGTCATCCAGCGGCACTTCGCGATTAATGATTTTCATCAGGGTCGATTTGCCGGCCCCGTTGCGTCCGACCAGGCAGACGCGTTCGTTTTCCTCGATATGCAGTTCAGCGTTATCGAGAAGCGGCGCATCGCTGAAGGAGAGCCAGGCGCCATGCATACTGATTAAAGACATACTTCGTTATTCCTTACCGGCGTGAGTGACCAGCCAGCAATTGTGAATGTGACGGTTACGGGCAAAATCCTGCGACTGGGTCTTCTGCGTAATTTCTTGCGCCTTCAGACCTAATGCCGCCAGGCCTTCATGATCCATGCGAAAGCCGCGCTTATTGTTGGAGAACATAATGGTGCCGCCCTGCCTTAACATCCGCTTGAGATCCTTCATCAACAGCAGATGGTCGCGCTGCACGTCAAAAGCGTCATCCATACGTTTTGAGTTTGAAAAGGTCGGCGGATCGATGAAAATCAGATCGAACTGTTCGTCCGCCTCGCGCAGCCAACCCAGACAATCTGCCTGAATAAGCCGGTGCGCCCGTCCGCTTAACCCGTTAAGACGCAGGTTGCGCTCCGCCCACTCCAGATAAGTACGGGACATATCTACCGTCGTCGTTGAGCGCGCGCCGCCGAGCCCTGCATGTACGCTGGCGCTGCCGGTATAGGAGAAGAGGTTCAGGAAATCTTTGCCCTTGCTCATCTGGCCCAGCATGCGGCGGGCGATACGGTGGTCGAGGAAAAGTCCGGTATCCAGATAGTCCGTCAGGTTCACCCACAGACGCGCGTTATATTCACGCACTTCCATAAATTCGCCTTTCTCCGCCATTTTCTGATACTGACTTTTCCCTTTCTGACGTTCGCGGGTTTTTAACACCAGTTTATTAGGCGGCAGCCCTAATACGGAAATGGTCGCGGCGATAACGTCAAACAGACGCTGGCGCGCTTTGGCCGGATCGATGGTTTTCGGCGGCGCATATTCCTGGATGACCACCCAGTCCGCATAGCGATCTACCGCCACGTTATAGTCCGGCAGGTCGGCATCATAAATGCGATAGCATTCAATCCCCTCCTGCTTTGCCCATTTATCCAGCTTTTTAAGATTTTTGCGCAGGCGGTTAGCGTAATCGTCAGCCAGTTGCGCAGGTTCGGCGCCCGCCGCGGTTTCCGCCAGTTGATAGTTTTTCTGCACGCAATCGAGCGGACCGTTTTTGGCTTTAAACTGACGGTCAGCGCGCAATTGCAGGCAGCTTAACAGTTCCGGCGAGGCGCTGAAGAGCGAAAGCTTCCAGCCGCCGAACTGGCTTTTCATGGTGCGTCCGAGCAGGCTGTGCAGGGCAATCAGCGCCGGTTCGCTCTCAAGGCGCTCGCCATAAGGCGGGTTGCTGATAACCGTTCCGTGCGGCCCTTCCGGCTGCGGATTTTTTAACTGCGCAACGTCCTGCACAGAGAAAGAGATAAGGTCGGCAAGCCCTGCGTGGCGGGCGTTAGTACGCGCGCGCTCAATGACGCGCGGATCGTTGTCTGAACCATAGAAACGAGAAGCGTATTCGCTAAGGCCGCGGCGCGCGCGCACCTGCGCTTCGGTTTTAACCGCTTTCCAGACATTCTCGTCATGCTGCGCCCAGCCGGAAAAACCCCAGCGGGTGCGATGCAGGCCAGGCGCGCGATCGGTCGCCATCATCGCCGCTTCAATCAGCAACGTACCGGAGCCGCACATGGGATCCAGCAGCGGCGTGCCCGCCTGCCAGCCGGAGCGCATAACGATAGCCGCCGCAAGGTTTTCTTTAATGGGCGCCTGGCCTGTGCGGTCGCGGTAGCCGCGCTGGTGTAGCCCTTCGCCGCTCAGGTCGATGGCGATGCTGGCGGTTTCTTTATTCAGCCAGACGTTAATGCGCAGATCGGGCGCCTCGCGATCGACCGTCGGGCGCGGCAGATTTTTACGGGTAAAAGCATCGACTACCGCATCCTTTACCTTCATCGCCCCATACTGGCTGTTGCGAATGGTGTCGTTCAGGCCGCTAAAATGAACGGCGAAAGTGGCATCCGGCGCCAGAAGCGCAGTCCAGTCGATGGCCTGCACGCCCAGGTAGAGATCTAAATCGCTGTAAACTTTGCATTCGCCGAGCGGCAACAAAATACGCGAAGCCAGGCGGCTCCACATCAGGCTCTGGTAGAGCAACGTGGTGTCGCCTTCAAAATGGACGCCACCCTGAACCACCTGACAGCTCCCGGCACCGAGGCTCTCCAGTTCAGTTTTTAACAGCTCTTCCAGACCGCGCGCCGTACTGGCAAACAAAGAATTCATATCGTCACTTCGTTAAAAAGAAAATTGTTGCGCATTATAGCTAATCCAACACGCATGTCATAAAGTTGCCCTTTTATTTGTTCAGGCATGGAGGGCGCAATGATTGCATTGTCACGGCTTTATATTCATCCGGTAAAATCGATGCGCGGCATTCAACTGTCGCATGCGCTGGCGGACGTCAGCGGTCTGGCGTTTGACCGTATTTTTATGGTGACCGAGACGGATGGCACCTTTATTACCGCACGCCAGCATCCACAAATGGTGTTGTTCACCCCCGCCATGCTGCATGACGGTCTCTGGCTCACCGCGCCGGACGGCAGTTCCGCAACCATCCGCTTCGCCGATTTTGCGCCAACCCCCTCGCCTACCGAAGTGTGGGGCAACCATTTTACTGCGCTTATCGCCCCTGCCGACGTTAACCGCTGGCTGAGCGGCTTTTTTGGCCGCGACGTTCAGCTGCGCTGGGTCGGACCGGAGCTGACTCGCCGGGTTAAACGTCATCAGGAAGTGCCGCTCTCCTTTGCCGATGGTTATCCTTTTCTGCTTACCAGTGAATCTTCGCTGCGCGACCTGCAAAAGCGCTGTAAAGCCAGCGTGGCCATGAACCAGTTTCGCCCGAATCTGGTGGTCAGCGGCGCTGAAGCCTGGGATGAAGACAGCTGGAAAGTCGTGCGTATCGGCAATGTGGTATTTGATGTCGCCAAGCCTTGCAGCCGCTGTATTTTCACCACCGTCAGCCCTGAACGCGGGCGAAAACATCCAACGGGCGAGCCGCTGGCAACATTGCAAACCTTCCGCACAGCCCAGGACAACGGCGACGTGGATTTCGGCCAGAATCTGATTGCCCGTAACAGTGGCATCGTACGTGCAGGCGACGAGATTGAGATCCTTGAGCGTAAACCGCCGAAGCTTTATGGCGCAGGCGACGTGGCGGAAAGCATCGCAACGGAAAGCGTTGCGCAAGGGGTAGTGGATATCGACTGGCAGGGACAGACTTTTCGCGGCAATAATCAGCAGATTTTACTGGAACAACTGGAGCAGCAAGGGATCCGCGTACCTTACTCTTGCCGGGCGGGGATTTGCGGCAGTTGCCGGATTACGCTTGTCGAAGGCGAAGTACAGCCGCTTAAACAAAATGCCATTCGTAACGACGGCACCATTCTGTGTTGCAGCTGCGTGCCACGGAGTTCGGTGAAACTTGCGGGTTAAACGGCCTGCTCAAGGCTGAAGCTTTCGGGCACCGCCTGGGGCTTCAGCCTGTCGTTCATTATCTTGATAGCGTCGCCAAGCTGCATTGCGCGTCCGGCAAGGTTCAGTGCCGGTTGCGCCAACAGGCAAAGCGTTGCGTTCTCGCCAGGCTCCACAACCAGCAGGCTTACCGGTTCAAACGTATCGCTTAGCCAGACGCAGGCGGCATCGCCGCTGCGGGGCGTTTCACTTTCGCCATGGGAGATGAAATGCCAGCTTTTCGGCATTTGCGGCTTGAGAAAACGAATAGCGACCAGCGCGTTAAGCACCAGCTCCGCGCGCTGTTCCGCACTGAGCGTCATGTCACGGCATTTTTCTTCAAACGAGAAATAGAGCGCGGCGTCATCCACACAAAACCCGGCGGGAGCGAAAGCGTCCGGCGTGAGCATTTTACGGGCGAAGCGTGAACGAAAGATCATGCCATTGGCCAGATCGAGCATCATCCGATCGTGCTCTTCATCAAAATACCAACGCCAGTTGTCGTCCGGCTTAATCCGCATAATTTGCCCCCAACCGCTTAAATGCCAACGAATATCTCTTTTTTTGCCGCTGCGTTTATTCTCTAAAAAAAGAAAATAGTACAAAAGTATAAATAAGCAACATCTGGCGGACTATAAAACAACCAGGGCTGAAAATAAAGCCCTGGTCGGTCTGAAACGGGAAGGATCAGAGGCAGGTAACAATCTCTTTAACCAGTGGCGGGCCTTTAAAAATAAAACCCGAATAAATCTGCACAAGCGAAGCGCCTGCCGCCATTTTCTCACGCGCGGCAATAACCGAATCAATGCCGCCAACGCCAATAATGGGCAGTTGGCCTTTTAATTCGAGACTCAGGCGGCGAATAATTTCTGTGCTTTTTAACTGCAACGGCCGCCCGCTTAATCCGCCGGTTTCATTGCAGTGTTTCATTCCCTGGACCAGGCTTCTGTCGAGCGTGGTATTGGTAGCAATAACCCCATCGATATTATGGCGAACCAGGCTGTCGGCGACCTGAATTAATTCTTCTTCAGACAAATCTGGCGCAATTTTTACCGCCACCGGCACATATTTATGATGTCGACTTTCGAGTTCACGCTGTTTTTCTTTGATTGCGGAAAGCAAATCATCCAGCGCCTCGCCATATTGCAGCGTGCGCAAACCAGGGGTATTCGGTGAAGAGATGTTGATCGCGATATAACCGGCATAGGGATAGACTTTATCCATGCAGATCAGATAGTCGTCTTTTCCCTGCTCCACCGGCGTATCTTTATTTTTACCGATATTAATGCCCAGCACGCCGTCGAAATGCGCCTTTTTGACATTCTCGACCAGGTTGTCCACGCCCAGGTTATTAAAGCCCATGCGATTGATTAACCCTTCCGCTTCCACCAGCCGAAAAATACGCGGCTTGTCGTTGCCTGGCTGCGCACGTGGCGTAACGGTGCCAATTTCAATCGATCCAAACCCCATCGCGCCGAATGCATCAATACATTCGCCATTTTTATCAAGCCCGGCGGCAAGGCCCAGCGGGTTTTTAAACGTTAACCCCATGCAGGTCACTGGCTTTGCAGGCACAGACTGACGCACCAGTTTTTCCAGCGGCGTGCCTGTTACGCGGCGAAGCTGTTGAAATGTAAATTCATGGGCGCGCTCAGGGTCGAGCTGGAAAAGGGCTTTACGAACGAAGGGGTAGTACATGAACTCTCCTGGATTCCCGGTGTGTAAACCGGGGCGGTATTATCCGCGATCCCTTTCGCAAAGGGAATTGACCTGCGGCAAAAAAGCGCGCCGGTAAGCAAACGTTTACCTTCATAGCGTTTCTTTATGCGTTTTTTGGCTTAGCGACGCCGAAAATTTTAGTTAGCGGCTTTAACGGGTTCTGCCACTATCACACCAATTGTTATTAATGTTACCTGAAAGCAAACAATTGGTTATAAGGAGCCGTTATGCGAGTCATTACTCTTGCCGGAAGTCCGCGCTTTCCCTCGCGCTCCAGCGCTTTACTGGAGTATGCCCGTGAAAAGCTGAATGCATCGAGGGTGGAAGTGTGTCACTGGCATTTGCAGAATTTTGCCCCGGAAGACTTGCTCTATGCTCGCTTTGACAGCCCGGCCCTGCAAACGCTCATCGAACAGCTAGAAAGCGCGGATGGCTTGATCATCGCCACGCCCGTTTACAAGGCCTCTTTCTCCGGCGCGTTGAAGACGCTGCTCGACCTGCTGCCGGAACGGGCGCTGGAAAAGAAAGTCGTCCTGCCGCTGGCGACAGGCGGCACCGTCGCGCATCTGCTGGCGGTGGATTATGCGCTAAAGCCCGTGCTGAGCGCGTTAAAAGCGCAGGAGATCCTGCATGGCGTTTTCGCTGACGACAGCCAGATTAAAGATTACCAACATAAACCCGTCTTTACCGCGCATCTGCACCAGCGGCTGGACGCCGCGCTGGAAACGTTCTGGCACGCGCTGCACCGCCGCGACGCCGCCGCCCCCTCCCCTTTCGCTGAGCAAGGAGCGATTCATGCTTAATTTTCTTCGTCGCGCGCCGCTGCTGGCGCTGGTGGGTCTGCTTGCGCTGCCTTTCGCTTCAAAAGCCGCTGAAACGGCGCCGGATGCGTTGCGCATTGGCTACCAGAAAGGCTCGGTCAGCATGGTGCTGACGAAAAGCCACCAGTTCCTGGAGCAGCGTTATCCCAACACCAAAATCCGCTGGGTTGAGTTTCCTGCCGGCCCGCAGTTGCTGGAGGCGCTGAATGTCGGCAGCATCGATTTAGGCAGTACAGGCGATATTCCGCCTATTTTTGCCCAGGCGGCAGGGGCGGATCTGGTTTACATCGGCGCTGAACCGCCGAAGCCGAAAGCTGAAGTGATACTGGTGGCGGAAAACAGCCCGCTGAAAAGCGTGGCCGACCTGAAAGGCCATAAGGTGGCGTTTCAAAAAGGCTCAAGTTCGCACAATCTTCTGCTGCGGGCGTTACAAAAGGCAGGGTTAACGTTTAACGATATCCAGCCGGTATTTCTTACTCCCGCCGATGCCCGCGCTGCTTTCCAGCAGGGCAATGTCGACGCCTGGGCCATCTGGGACCCGTACTACTCCGCCGCGCTGCAACAGGGCGGCGTGCGGGTACTCGCCGACGGCAGCGATCTTAACCTGACTGGCTCGTTCTACCTGGCTTCCCGCCCGTATGCTGAGAAAAACGGCGCATTTCTGCTTAATGTCCTGCACACCTTCAGCGAGGCGGATGCCCTGACGCGCAGCCAGCGCGATGAAAGCGTGAAGCTGCTGGCGCAAAGCATGGGGCTGCCGGAGCCGGTTATCGCCAGCTATCTCGATCATCGTCCGCCTACCGCTATTACGCCGGTAAACGAAGAAACCGCCGTGCGACAGCAGAACACCGCCGATCTTTTTTATGACAACCGTCTGCTGCCGAAAAAAGTGGATATCCGCACCCGCATCTGGCAACCCGCAGAAACAAAAGGAGCTAAATCATGAGCCTGAATCTGTTTTGGTTTTTACCTACCCATGGCGATGGTCACTACCTGGGCAGCGATGAAGGCGCGCGCCCGGTTGATTATGCTTACCTGCAACAGATAGCGCAGGCGGCAGACAGGCTGGGCTTTACCGGCGTGCTGATCCCGACCGGGCGGTCCTGCGAAGATGCGTGGCTGGTGGCCGCCTCGATGATCCCGGTCACTCAACGGCTTAAGTTTCTGGTGGCGCTGCGCCCGAGCGTGATATCCCCGACCGTCGCGGCGCGCCAGGCCGCCACGCTTGACCGTCTTTCCAACGGTCGCGCGCTTTTTAATCTGGTCACCGGCAGCGACCCGCAGGAACTCGCCGCCGACGGCGTCTTTCTTGACCACGCGCAACGGTACGAAGCATCGGCCGAATTTACCCGCGTCTGGCGCCGGTTGCTGGAAGGCGAAACGGTAGATTACGAAGGCAAGCATATCCGCGTGCGCGGCGCTAAGTTGCTCTTCCCGCCCGTTCAACAACCCCGACCGCCGCTTTATTTCGGCGGGTCTTCGGATGTCGCTCAGGATCTGGCGGCCGAGCAGGTCGACCTCTATCTTACCTGGGGAGAGCCGCCGGAGCAGGTCAAAGAAAAAATCGCCCAGGTTCGCGCTAAAGCAGCGGCGCACGGGCGTAGCGTGCGCTTTGGCATTCGCCTGCACGTGATCGTGCGCGAAACCAATGAAGAAGCGTGGCAGGCAGCCGACAGGCTGATTGAAAAGGTCGATGATGAAACCATCAGTAAAGCGCAGGCGGCGTTAGCACGTACCGATTCAGTGGGCCAGCACCGTATGGCGGCGCTGCACAACGGCAAGCGTGACAAACTGGAGGTAAGTCCTAACCTCTGGGCGGGCGTCGGTCTGGTGCGCGGCGGCGCAGGCACGGCGCTGGTAGGCGATGGGCCGACGGTGGCGGCGCGCATCAATGAGTACGCCGCGCTCGGTATCGACAGCTTTATTCTTTCGGGCTATCCGCATCTGGAAGAGGCGTACCGCACAGGAGAGCTGCTCTTCCCGCATCTTGATGTCGCAACCCCGCAGGTGCCGCAACCGCAGCCGTTGCAGCAGCAAGGCGAAGCGGTAGCTAATGAATTCCTGCCGCGCCGGGTGGCCCAGAGTTAAGGAGAGAGGCATGACGACAACCTCACGCAAGTGGCTCTACCGGGCCGCGCCCTGGCTGCTGCCGGCGGGCATTGTGGTTATCTGGCAGCTGGCTTCGCAAACGGGATGGCTTTCCACGCGCATTTTGCCCTCGCCGGAAGGGGTCGTTAGCGCGTTCTGGAACCTCTCGGCCAGCGGCGAACTCTGGCATCATTTGGCGATCAGCGCGTGGCGGGCGCTTATCGGGTTCGCTATTGGCGGGACGATTGGCCTGACGCTCGGCCTTATCAGCGGCCTTTCGCGCTGGGGAGAGCGGTTGCTGGATACCTCTATCCAGATGCTGCGTAATGTGCCGCATCTGGCATTGATTCCGCTGGTTATCCTGTGGTTCGGCATTGACGAAAGCGCCAAAATTTTTCTGGTCGCGCTCGGAACGCTTTTTCCCATTTATATCAATACCTGGCATGGGATCCGCAATATTGACCGTGGATTGCTGGAGATGGCCCGCAGTTATGGTCTTTCCGGCTTCGGTCTGTTCACGCAGGTGATCCTGCCGGGCGCCCTTCCCTCTGTGATGGTCGGGGTGCGCTTCGCGCTGGGCCTGATGTGGCTGACACTCATCGTGGCGGAGACCCTCTCTGCGAACGCCGGCATCGGCTATCTGGCGATGAACGCCCGCGAATTCCTGCAAACCGATGTCGTCGTCGTCGCCATTATTCTTTATGCCCTGCTTGGCAAACTTGCTGATATCAGCGCGCAGTGGCTTGAGCGTCTCTGGCTGCGCTGGCACCCGGCTTACCAGCATCAGGAGAAAACCGCATGAATACGGCCAGACTGAACCAGGGAACGCCATTGCTGCTGGACGGCGTGACTAAACGCTACGGCGAAAAAACCATTCTTGATGGACTAAACCTGCATATTCCCGCCGGGCAATTTGTGGCTGTTGTCGGACGCAGCGGCGGCGGGAAAAGCACGCTGCTGCGCCTGCTGGCGGGCCTTGAACAGCCCGACGCCGGCCTGCTGCGCGCAGGAAACAGGCCGCTCGGCGAAGCGCAGGAAGAGACTCGCCTGATGTTCCAGGATGCTCGCCTGCTGCCCTGGAAAAAAGTCATTAATAACGTTGGGCTGGGGCTGAAAGGCAGCTGGCGAGCGCAGGCGCAGGAAGCGCTCGCCGCCGTCGGGCTGGAAAGCCGCGCTGACGAATGGCCCGCTGCGCTCTCGGGCGGACAAAAACAGCGCGTGGCGCTGGCGCGGGCGTTAATCCATCGTCCAGGACTCCTGCTGCTTGATGAACCGCTCGGCGCGCTGGATGCCCTGACCCGTCTCGAAATGCAGGCGCTGATCACCGCTTTATGGCAGGAGCACGGCTTTACCGTTCTGTTGGTCACCCATGATGTAAGCGAAGCGGTGGCGATGGCGGACAGGGTGTTGCTGATAGAAGAAGGTAAAATCGGTCTCGATCTGCCTGTGAATCTGGCTCGTCCACGCCGCGTTGGGTCAGTGCGGCTGGCGGAACTGGAAGCACAGGTGCTGGAGCGGGTCATGCGCAAAAGCGAGCAGGAATATGCCGCCCGGCGCGCCAGCCACGGATAAGAAAAAGCCCTGCATCGCAGGGCTTTTTTATTACGCCAGCGCCTTACTGACTTTCTCGTAGAGATCGCCCGAAAGGTTAGGCAACGCTTTGAGTTTTTCCAGCGCCGCGCGCATCAGCGCCTGGCGGTGTTCGTCATAGCGTTTAAGGCGGATAAGCGGTTCTATCAGGCGTGAAGCCACCTGCGGGTTTCGGCTGTTAAGTTCAGTGAGCATTTCCGCCATGAACTGATAGCCGCTGCCGTCTTCAGCGTGGAACGCCGAAGGGTTGCTGCCGGCAAAGGCGCCAATCAGCGAACGCACGCGGTTCGGGTTGCTGAGGCTGAAGGAGCGATGCTTAAGCAGCTCGCGGACTTTTTGCAGCACATCCTGCGCCGGGCTTGTGGCTTGCAGAATGAACCATTTGTCCATCACCAGGCCATCCTGATGCCATTTCTCGTCGTACCCGGCGAGCAACGCGTCGCGGCATGGCAGCTGCGCGCCAGTAGCGGCCGCCAGCGCCGCCAGCGCGTCGGTCATGTTGTCCGCGGCGTGATACTGCTGGCTTACCAGCTTGTCAGCCAACTGTACGTCGCCAAACGCCAGATAGTGCAGGCAGATGTTGCGCAGCGCGCGCTTGCCGATATCCGCGTGATCGACACGGTAGCCTTCGAGCTTCGTCGCGTTGTACACCGCCAGGAATTCATCGGCCAGCTCGGTCGCCAGCGTGCGGGTCAACGCCTCATGTACCGCCGCGATAGCCAACGGATCGATGGTCTGGAACAGTTCGGCAATTTCATTTTGCGAAGGCAGAGTCAGAATTTCCGCCGCCAGCGCCGGGTCGATAGTTTCATCCAGCAGGATGGCGCGGAAAGCGTCTGCGACGTGCAGCGGCAGCGAAAGCGGCTGCTGTTGCTGTAAACGCGCCACGTTCAGCTTGATATGCGTTGCGAGCAGGCTCTGCGCGGCGTCCCAGCGCGAGAAGTCGTTGCGCGCATGGCGCATCAGGAAAGTCAGCTGCTGGTCGCTCCACTTGTACTCAAGCTTCACGGGGGCGGAGAACTCGCGCAGCAGCGATGGTACCGGCTGGCACGGCACGTTATCAAAGACAAACGTCTGTTCCGCCTGGGTCAGGTTCAGCACGTTGGACACCGGGTGGCCTTCGCGTTGCAGGGCAATAACGTTGCCTTCGTTATCATAAAGCTCAATATCGAACGGGATATGCAGCGGCAGCTTTTCCTGTTGATCCGGCGTGGGCGGCGTGTGCTGGGAAAGCTTAAGCGTGTACTGTTCTGCCTGCGGATCGTAATCGTCCTGTACGGTAACGACCGGCGTGCCGGACTGGCTGTACCAGCGGCGGAAATGCGAAAGGTCGACATTCGACGCGTCTTCCATCGCCTGGACAAAGTCGTCGCAGGTGGCGGCGCTGCCATCGTGGCGCTCAAAGTAGAGCTGCATCCCTTTCTGGAAATTCGCTTCGCCGAGCAGGGTGTGCATCATGCGAATCACTTCTGAGCCCTTCTCGTACACGGTCAGGGTATAGAAGTTATTCATCTCGATGACCATATCGGGGCGAATCGGATGCGCCATTGGGCTTGCGTCTTCGGCGAACTGCAAACCGCGCATGGTGCGCACGTTGCTGATGCGGTTAACGGCGCGGGAGCCGAGGTCTGAACTGAATTCCTGATCGCGGAATACGGTCAGCCCCTCTTTGAGGCTAAGCTGGAACCAGTCGCGGCAAGTGACGCGGTTGCCGGTCCAGTTATGAAAATATTCGTGCCCGATAACGCGCTCAATATTGAGATAGTCTTTATCGGTCGCCGTTTCGGCGCGGGCTAACACAAATTTGGAGTTGAAGACATTAAGGCCTTTGTTCTCCATCGCGCCCATATTGAAGAAATCCACCGCGACGATCATATAAATGTCGAGGTCATACTCGAGGCCAAAGCGCTGCTCGTCCCACTTCATGGAGTTTTTCAGCGAGGTCATGGCCCAGCTGGCACGGTCAAGGTTGCCGCGATCAACGAAAAGCTCCAGCGCGACTTCACGCCCGGAGCGGGTAGTAAAGGTGTCGCGCAGGACATCAAAGTCGCCCGCCACCAGCGCAAAGAGATAGCACGGTTTCGGGAACGGATCCTGCCACTGCGTCCAGTGGCGGCCGCCTTCCAGATCGCCCTGGCCTACACGGTTGCCGTTGGAAAGCAGGTAGGGGTATTTGGTTTTATCGGCGATGATTTTGGTGGTAAAACGGGCCAGCACGTCCGGGCGATCGAGATACCAGGTAATATGGCGAAAACCTTCCGCTTCGCATTGCGTGCAAAGCGCCTCGCCCGACTGGTATAACCCTTCCAGGGCGGTATTGGCGGCCGGACTGATGGTATTAACGATTTTAAGGGTAAAGCGCGCCGGAAGATTCTCCAGCACTAAAGCGCCCTCTTCCAGTCGATAATCCTGCCAGGGCGCATCATTAATATGTAATGAAACCAGAGTAAGGTCTTCGCCGTCGAGACGCAGCGCCGTCGCTTCTGCTGCGTTACGGTTTACCTGGCTTACCGCAGTGACGAGGGTTTTGGCGGCATCCAGTTCAAAGGTCAAGTCAATATCGCTGATGAAATAGTCCGGCGCACGGTAGTCGTGGCGGTATTTGGCTTGTGGCTGTTGAGTCATATAAAACCTTATGCATGGTCCGTATAGTTACGCCTCCAGTCTATTCCTGTTGCGATAATGTTGCCACGCAGAATCTTTATCTTTTCCACGGGCCCCGGCCTCTTTGCTACATTTAGATAACATAGGCACAAAATGCCCTCGACCCGGGCCGGTGGTTGTGTTGTGATCCTGCTTCAATAAACCGATAATCAGGGTATACTCCTGCGTCTTTATCTGCTTAGCCATTGATGGAAACGCTCCTGTGAGAGGATGCCATTTCGCACCATGACACAATTCGCTTCCCCCATACTGCAAACGCTGCTGGACACCGACGCCTATAAACTGCATATGCAGCAGGCGGTATTCCACCACTACTATGATGTGCATGTCGCAGCGGAGTTTCGCTGTCGTGGTGACGATCTACTGGGCATTTATGCTGACGCCATTCGCGAGCAGGTCGACGCCATGCGCCACCTCGCCCTTAGCGAAGCGGAGTTCCAGTGGCTCTCCGGTCTGCCTTTCTTTAAAGCGGACTACCTCGCCTGGCTTAAAGATTTTCGTTATGACCCTGCTCAGGTGCAGATCAGCAACGACAACGGCAAACTCAACATTCGCTTAAGCGGCCCATGGCGAGAAGTCATCCTGTGGGAAGTACCGCTGCTCGCGGTTATCAGCGAACTGGTGCATCGTTTTCGCTCGCCTGAAGCAAGCGTGGCGCAAGCGCTTGAACATCTGGAAAGCAAACTCGCCGATTTCCGCACCCTGACGGCAGATCTTGACCTTAGCGCGTTTCGCCTGATGGACTTCGGCACCCGTCGCCGTTTTTCCCGCGACGTTCAGCAGGCCATCGTCGAACGTTTGCAGCAGGAGCCCTGGTTTATCGGCACCAGCAATTACGATCTGGCGCGCCGCCTGAACCTGACGCCGATGGGCACCCAGGCGCACGAATGGTTCCAGGCGCATCAGCAAATTAGCCCGGATCTCGCCAATAGCCAGATTGCAGCGCTAAAAGCCTGGCTTGAGGAGTATCCCGACAGGCTCGGGATTGCGCTCACGGACTGCATAACAATGGATGCGTTTCTGCGCGATTTCGGGCCC
Organism: Franconibacter helveticus LMG 23732; assembly: GCF_000463115.2. Taxonomy (GTDB): domain Bacteria; phylum Pseudomonadota; class Gammaproteobacteria; order Enterobacterales; family Enterobacteriaceae; genus Franconibacter; species Franconibacter helveticus. The sequence goes on from NZ_AWFX01000026.1 coordinate 34,239, forward strand.
GATTTCGCCACCCGTTATCAGGGTTTACGCCACGACTCCGGCGACCCGGTGCAGTGGGGCGAAAAAGCTATCGCCCATTATGAACGCCTGGGAATCGACCCGCTCAGCAAAACGCTGGTCTTCTCCGATAACCTCGATTTTCCAAAAGCGCTTGACCTCTACCGCCACTTTGCCTCGCGCGTGCAGCTTGGATTCGGCATCGGCACCCGTCTGACTTGCGACATTCCGGGCGTTAAGCCGCTTAACATTGTGATAAAGCTTGTCGAATGTAACGGCAAACCGGTGGCGAAACTCTCCGACAGCCCCGGCAAAACGATTTGTCATGACAAAGCTTTTGTTCGCGCTTTGCGTAAAGCCTTTGACCTGCCGCAGGTCAAAATCGCCAGCTAACCTCTCCCGGGAGCGGCTTCGCTCCCGTTTATCCCTCGCCTTTCTGATTTCTTTCTTTCCCGCCGCGAATTCTGCTTGTCTGATGGCGTGCGCCAGGTAACATAGATAACCCCCCTCGTTGGGGCTAAAGGATTTTATGTTTGACCATTAACCAGAGAGAAAATTATGAGCGTTGTGCCTGTAGCCGACGTACTCCAGGGCCGCGTCGCCGTTGACCAAGAAGTCACCGTGCGCGGGTGGGTGCGTACCCGAAGAGATTCAAAAGCTGGCCTCTCCTTCCTTGCCGTCTATGACGGTTCCTGCTTTGATCCCGTACAGGCTGTCATTAATAATTCTCTGCCCAATTACAATGACGAAGTGCTGCGCCTGACGACGGGTTGCTCCGTCATTGTGACCGGCGTGGTGGTGGAATCGCCAGGCCAGGGCCAGAGCTTTGAGCTACAGGCGACGCGCGTGGAAGTCACCGGCTGGGTCGATGATCCGGACACCTACCCGATGGCGGCCAAACGCCACAGTATTGAATACCTGCGTGAAGTGGCGCACCTGCGCCCGCGCACCAACATGATTGGCGCGGTCGCCCGCGTACGTCATACGCTGGCCCAGGCGCTGCATCGCTTCTTCCATGAACAAGGCTTTTTCTGGGTTTCCACGCCGCTGATTACCGCGTCGGATACCGAAGGCGCTGGCGAGATGTTCCGCGTCTCTACGCTGGATATGGAAAACCTGCCGCGTACTGGCGAAGGCAAAGTCGATTACGATAAAGACTTTTTCGGCAAAGAGGCGTTTCTGACCGTCTCCGGGCAGCTCAACGGCGAAACCTACGCCTGCGCGCTTTCTAAGATTTACACCTTCGGCCCGACTTTCCGCGCTGAAAACTCCAACACCAGCCGCCATCTGGCGGAGTTCTGGATGCTGGAGCCGGAAGTGGCGTTTGCCGATTTGAATGATGTGGCAAGCCTTGCGGAAGCAATGCTGAAATATGTCTTTAAAGCGGTGCTGGATGAGCGCATGGACGACATGAAATTCTTCGCCGAGCGCGTAGATAAAGATGCCGTTGACCGCCTGCAACGTTTCATCTCCGCCGACTTCGCCCAGGTTGACTACACCGACGCAGTAGCCATTCTGGAAAAATGCGGCGAGAAATTTGAGAACCCGGTTTACTGGGGCGTGGATCTGGCCTCTGAGCATGAGCGTTACCTGGCCGAGAAGCATTTTAAAGCGCCAGTGGTAGTCAAAAACTACCCGAAAGATATTAAGGCTTTCTATATGCGCCTTAACGAAGACGGCAAAACCGTGGCGGCGATGGATGTTCTGGCGCCGGGCATCGGCGAAATCATCGGCGGCTCCCAGCGTGAAGAGCGTCTGGATGTGCTGGATGCGCGTATGGAAGAGATGGGCCTTAATAAAGAAGATTACTGGTGGTATCGCGACCTGCGTCGTTACGGCACCGTACCGCATGCCGGCTTTGGTCTGGGCTTCGAACGTTTGATCGCTTATGTGACTGGCGTACAGAACGTGCGCGACGTTATTCCTTTCCCGCGCACGCCGCGTAACGCAAACTTCTGATTATTCCCCAGGGCCAGCTTGCTGGCCCTTTCTTCTTTTCCCGCTTTTATTTCCGTTTTTCCTCAGAAACATTTTTCAACAAAAATAGTCCACACATCTGTTGCGGTTTTGAAATTCCGCACGCTATAGCATATTTGCTCACCTTTCACACAGCCTTCCAGCCGTCCAAAAAAGAAAAATAAGAAAATCTGACATGAGAATCATTTTTATATAAGTTGCGCTTTTGCCTGATTAAACATAAGGATTTCATATATATAGATAATAAAAGACGAAATTTTATTCATATGAGGAATAAATTTGAGATGGTTCACAAAGTTCCCGAAATTTCATAAATTCTTACACAATATTTCTTTTTGTTACCGATTTTAGATATTTGTAGCACATTCAGGCTAGCGAAACGTGAATATGAATGGAAAGATGCCTTCAGACACAGAAAGACACCAAACTCTCATCAATAGTTCCGTACAGAATTATTGACGGCAGTGGCAGGTGTTCATAAAAACCAATGAGGGTAATAAATAATGATGAAGCGCAATATTCTGGCAGTGGTAATTCCTGCCCTGCTGGTAGCCGGTGCAGCTAACGCTGCAGAAATCTATAACAAAAACGGCAACAAACTGGATCTGTACGGCAAAGTTACCGCAGAACACGATTTTGTGACCTCTGGCGATAACACCACCAATGGCGATGCAACTTACGCACAGCTTGGTTTTAAAGGCGAAACCCAGATTAACGATCAGCTGACCGGTTACGGCCAGTGGGAATACCGTATGTACGCGAACGATGCTGAAGGTTCTCAAACCCAGCGTACTCGTCTGGCATTTGCTGGCCTGAAAATGGCTGACGCAGGTTCTCTCGATTACGGCCGTAACTACGGTATCGTTTACGACGTAGAATCCCTGACCGACATGGCGCCGTCTTACTCTGGTATGACCTGGGCCAACTACTCTGATAACTTCATGACTGGCCGTACTACTGGCGTCCTGACCTACCGCAACACCAACTTCTTTGGTCTGGTTGACGGCCTGAACTTTGGCGTTCAGTACCAGGGTAAAAACGATCGCGGCATCGATAACACCGAACAGTCTAACGGCGATGGCGTAGGCTACTCTCTGGGTTATGATTTCGGCGAAGGTTTCAGCGTGATCGGCGCTTACAGCAACTCCGCGCGTACTTTGAACCAGAAACTGGATGGCAAAGGCGACCGTGCTGAAGCCTGGGCAGTGGGTGCAAAATATGACGCAAACAATATTTACCTCGCCACTGTTTATGCTGAAACAACCAACATGACCCGCGAAGCTGACGCTACTTTCGCTAACCAAACGCAAAACTTTGAAGCGATTGCTCAGTACCAGTTCGATTTCGGTCTGCGTCCATCCCTGTCTTACGTCCAGTCCAAAGGTAAAGACCTGGCTGCGCGTGGCACTTTCAACGGCGGCGATGCTGACCTGCAAAAATATGTTGAAATCGGTGCTTACTACTACTTCAACAAGAACTTCAACGTATATGTTGACTACCAGCTGAACCTGATTGATGACACCACCTACTCTGATAGCGTTGGTATCGTAAACGGCAAAGACGACCAGGTTGCACTGGCTGTTACTTACCAGTTCTAATTGCCGAATAAGTTATTATTCAGCGCATAAAAACAGGGCTTCGGCCCTGTTTTTTTATGGGCGAATGCAAAAACGTTCAACTTTTGCGATCCCGCTAACTTTTCCGGGCAAACGGTTGGCATTTTGTAAATCTCCCGTTAACCTGATAGCGAATTTCCCTTCTGACATCACAATGGAATCCGTCATGTTTGAGAATATTACCGCCGCCCCTGCCGACCCTATTCTGGGCCTGGCCGACCTGTTTCGTGCCGACGATCGTCCCAGCAAAATCAATTTAGGCATCGGCGTCTATAAAGATGAAACCGGCAAGACGCCGGTGCTGACCAGCGTTAAGAAGGCGGAACAATTTCTGCTGGAAAACGAAACCACGAAAAACTATCTCGGCATCGACGGTATTCCTGAGTTTGGCCGTTGCACACAGGAGTTGCTGTTTGGCAAAGGCAGCGCCATTATCAACGACAAACGCGCCCGCACCGCGCAAACGCCTGGCGGCACCGGCGCACTGCGTGTAGCGGCGGATTTCCTCGCTAAAAACACCAGCGTAAAACGCGTATGGGTGAGCAACCCAAGCTGGCCGAACCACAAAGGCGTGTTCAATTCCGCAGGTCTGGAAGTACGCGAATACGCTTATTATGATGCTCAGAACCATACCCTGGATTTCGACGGTCTGCTGAGCAGCCTGCAAGAAGCCCAGGCGGGTGACGTTGTGCTGTTCCACGGCTGCTGCCATAACCCGACCGGCATCGACCCTACGCTTGAGCAGTGGGAACAGCTGGCGAAGTTGTCTGTTGAGAAAGGCTGGCTGCCGCTGTTTGATTTCGCCTACCAGGGTTTCGCCCGCGGTCTGGAAGAAGACGCAGAAGGCTTGCGCGCATTTGCAGCGCTGCACAAAGAGCTTATCGTGGCGAGCTCCTTCTCAAAAAACTTTGGCCTGTATAACGAGCGCGTAGGAGCCTGCACGTTGGTGACTGCTGATGCGGACACCGCTGACCGCGCGTTTAGCCAGATGAAATCCTGCATTCGCGCTAACTACTCTAACCCGCCTGCTCACGGCGCGGCTGTTGTGGCGACCATTCTCAGCAACGACGCGCTGCGCGCCATCTGGGAACAAGAGCTGACCGACATGCGTCAACGCATCCAGCGTATGCGTCAGCTGTTTGTAAATACCCTGGCGGAGAAAGGCGCCGATCGCGATTTCAGCTTCATCACCCGGCAGAACGGCATGTTCTCCTTTAGCGGCCTGACCAAAGAGCAGGTGCTGCGTCTGCGTGAAGAGTTTGGCGTTTACGCCGTCGCTTCCGGTCGTGTAAACGTGGCGGGCATGACGCCGGATAACATGGCGCCGCTGTGCGAAGCTATCGTCGCTGTGCTGTAAGCCAGCGCGCATAAAAAAAGGCCGCATTATGCGGCCTTTTTTGTTTTACCAGACGGGCTGTTCATCCTGTAAAAACGGATTATGCAGCCGCTCATAGCCGAGCGTTGAGAGGGGACCATGACCCGGAATAAAGGTCACATCGTCGCCCAGCGGCAGCAGCTTGCGCTTGATGGCATCAATCAATTGACCATGATCGCCGCGTGGGAAGTCGCTGCGCCCGACGCCGCCTTTGAAAATCACATCGCCGGAAACCAGCAGGCGCGATTTTTCATCGAAGAAGACAATATGACCTGGTGTATGCCCGGGGCAGTGCAGCACCTGTAAAGTGATGTTGCCAACGCTTACCGTTTCACCCTCTTCAAGCCAGCGGTCCGGCGTGAGCGGCTGACACTCTTCCAGACCAAACATCCGGCTTTGCTGCGGTAGTCCTTGCAGCCAGAACTCATCTTCTTTTTCCGGACCGACAATCGGTACGCCGTAATGCGCAGCGAGTTCCGCCGCCGCGCCGACATGGTCAAGATGACCATGAGTCAACAGGATTTGTTTAACAGTGACGTTACAGGAAGCCACCTCAACTTTAATGCGCGCCGCGTCGCCGCCTGGGTCTACCAGCGCCGCCTCGCCTGTTTTCTCACACCAGATTAACGAACAGTTCTGCGCGAACGCCGTTACCGGAATAATATGATGGTTCATACCGCTCCTTTACCCGGCTTGCGCCGGAATCATTTATTTACCAGTGCCTTACCGGCCCGGTATCAATATGCACAAAGTTGCTGCTGGGGTAGTATCCTACACCACCAGAGCGCAGAGATAACGCGGCTTTGCGAATATTGCTGAGCGAAATGCCTTCGATATGGAAATCCATCGCCTGGCCTTTGGTGTGGTAGCTATTTTTCGCTACACCACGGCTATGGGCGCGTAATTCGTTGTTGGTGTCACGTGAACGATAGCCGGAAATTAACTGCACCGGGCGGCGAGTGCCAAGCAATCCCTGCAAGCGATAAAGCTGATCAAACAGCGAAGGGTCGATAGCCTTCACTTTATTCGCGCGAAAGTCACGGAAGAAGTGGTTAAGCTTTGCTAATTCATCCTGAATATAGCCCCGGCCATCAAAAAATTCGGCCTTGATCGATTCGCCGGTGTGAAGGTTGTTCAGCGTAAGAATACGCGGACGCGGCGTCGAGAGGGTGGCAAATGCCGGTGTCGGCAGGATAGCGGCCGCGCCCAGCGCAGCGCCACCTAACGCCAGCAGTTTGCGGCGATTAGCGTTTATATTTTCCATGATAATCAGGTCTACAAGTCTGGGTGATCGTTTAATGCACTTCTGGCGCAAGAGAGCGCACCATAACTGGCGTGGCTGACCACGTCAAGCCAGGCGAAACCCAGTAAAAACGGGCCTTGCAGCGATGCAGGCCCGTTTTTTTCTCGTTATTCCAGTGCTTAACTTTTTGACGTCGCTGAAGTTAGCGGATCAATTTTTCAGCTTTTGGCAAGATTTGTGCGCCCGATCGCGCGGTCTGATCGTAATTGTAAATATCTGTACGATACTGGGTACGGCCATCCGCGCCGACAAAGGCGGTCAGATAATAAAGGTTAACGGGAATAGACTGACGGATGTTGACGTAGCGAGTATTCCCCTCTTTCAGCGCCGAAGAGATACGCGTGTCATTCCAGCCTGCATCCTGAAGCAGCATATTCGCAAGCTCTGACGCTTTGTTAACTCGCACGCAGCCTGAGCTCAGCGCCCGCACATCTTTCTGAAAGAGGTTATGGTTCGGCGTATCGTGCAGATAAATCGCGTCTGAGCTTGGCATATTAAACTTATAGCGCCCCAGCGAGTTATGGTCGCCCGGCGCCTGCTGGAAGCGGAAAGGCAAATTACCGGGCGTAATAGTTGCCCAGTCGACCATATACGGATCGATGACCTCCGCATTGCTGCTCCAGCCACGCAGCACGGTATAGTTGTGGCGCGCCAGATAACCCGGGTCATTCCATACTTTCGGCAGAATGTCTTTACGGGCAAGCGTGGGCGGCACATTCCAGGGCGGGTTAACCACCACGTTGTTCAGCGCGCTGCTCATCAACGGCGTTTTACGGTCCGGCCGGCCGACAATCACTTTCGAGGCCAGCACCTCGGTGCCGTTCTGGTAATAAACCAGCGAGAACTCGGGGATATTCACCATAATGCCGGTATTCAGTTTGCCTGGCAGCAAACGCAGGCGCTGGATATTCAGCGCCAGCACTCCGGCGCGCTGGGCAGGGCTAACATTAAGCCAGTCGCGGGTAGACTGACCGATAACGCCATCGGCTCCCAGCCCTTGCCACTTCTGAAAACGTTTCACCGCTTCCACAAGCTCGCGGTCATAAACACCGCGGGTTTGCGCGGCTTTCGGTTTTACGTCGCGCGACGGTTCTGTCTGCGCCGAAGGGCTGACGACGGCGTTATCCGCGCCGTCATCGCCTGGCAGGACAATCTGTGGCCCGCCATCAAGCATGCCGTTACGCTGGAGAATTTCACGCAGCGCGCCGATATCATTGCTCCACTGGCCGGGGCTTAGCTTCGCTTTACTGACCAACTGCGGCCACGGGCGATTGTCCGCCACCAGCCTCAGCAGGGAATCATGCATAGCGGCATACTGGGGATGCTGAGGCGCAAGGGCTGCGACAAAAGCGCTCAGCGAACCGTTATCCAGCGCCGTCTGCCACTGGTTAATCACAGAAAGCGGCGGCGTTTCGGCTTTGTAGGGCTTGCTGCTGTATAACCAGCGGTTGCCCTGGGTAGGAATGCCCGCAACGAACTGCAAATAGCCCATCATGGCGTCAGAGAGGACAATATCACGCGCCATACCCGTTACCGCCGGGTCGGTAAGTTGTTCAACCCAGGTCGTAAATTGCGGCTGAAAACCGGCAATGGCCACCTCGGCCAGCTGTTGCTGGAAAGCCTGCACCGCTTCGCGGTTATCCCACATGGGCTTCATTTCACGCGCAGCATAAAGCGCGGAAAGCGCATTCAGATAAACTGGCGCGTAACCTGCCGGCAACTGCGATTCGATTTGCGAACGGCTTTGCGCAGCCGACATGCCTGCGCTTAACGGTTGAATACCGGCCATCATCGCCGTAGAGGCGGCCTGAGCGAGCGGTTGCGCCAGTGCGGTTGGCTGTACGCCTGTTGTCGCTGTGCTATCGCCCGGTACGACTTCAGGCTCATCGGCCTGAACACTAAACAGCGGAGCGAAACCGAGAGCCAGACACAGGCTTAGTGCTGACCATCGAAACCGTTGCGTATTGTTAAGCACCATCCCTTGCCCCCTGTTTAATCACATCATTGGGTTTGCGAGCCAGCCCGCAACCTTATTTTCAGTATATAAAGAGAAAAAACCATTTGCCTGACCAAATGTAAAGATAATTAAAGATTAAGTACTACAAAAAAAGCGGGCCGTGGCCCGCTTTTCCGATTTACACCGGTCAGGAAATATCTGCCGTTCCCGCCAACGCTTCTCCTGGCTCGTTTTGCTGTATGGCAAAACCGCGCAGGCCCACTACGTGAACGTGTTCATGGTTCTGGAACACTTTACGCACCAGTTTGTAAGTGGTGCCTTTTTCCGGGCTGATATTCTCTGGCGCGGCGATGATCAACTGCATTTCCAGACGCTCGCAAAGTTCAAAGAGCGTGGCGATAGAGCGGGCATCAAGACGCGCCGCTTCATCCAGGAAGAGCAACCGGCAAGGCGAAATATCTTTGCCCCGCAGACGACGCGCTTCGTCTTCCCAGCTCTGTACTACCATCACCAGAATCGACATACCGGTACCGATAGCCTCACCGGTGGAAAGCGCCCCGCTCTCTGCACGTAGCCAACCGTCGGAACCACGGTTAACTTCAACTTCCATCTCCAGATAGTTGCGGTAATCCAGCAGCTCCTCGCCGATGGTTTGCGCCGTGCGCTGCCCCATATCGATTTGCGGATTCAGACGCTGGTAAAGCTTCGCCAGCGCTTCGGAGAAGGTCAGGCGATTGCTGTTAAACAAATCCTGGTGCTGCTCATGCTGTTCGGAAAGCACATCCAGCAAAGTGGCATGGGTTTCACGCACGTTGACGTTAAGCCGGACGCTATTCACCTGGCCGAAGGAGACGCTTTGCAGCCCCTGGTTCAGCATGCGGATACGGTTCTGTTCGCGCTGGATGGTTTTACGAATGATATTCGCCACGCTGCGGGAGCTGATGGCGAGCTTCTGCTCGCGCGAGGTGAGCTCTTCCGTCAGGCGGCCAAGCTCAATCTCCATCTGCTCAATGGCTTCCACCGGGTCGTCGGTGCGAATAATATCCTGACGGATACGCTCGCGCAGATGCTGGTAGACGGCCACAAAGAACTGGATTTTGCGCTCCGGGCGTTTAGGATCTTCCGACATGCGCAGCACGTCGCGCAGGTGCTCGTTGTCCGCAACGGCCAGACGCAGCGCGCCCAGCGCTTTATCCGACATAGAGCGCAGCTCATCGGCGGAAAGATAAGCCAGCTCGCGACGATGCAGGCGACGCTCAACGCCGTTGTCTTTCACCAGGCGCATTACCGCACACCAGCCCGCCTTGGCGCTCACTACCTGTTCACGCATTTCAATATAGTCGCGCTCAAGGCGCTTGAGCTTACGGGTCAGGTTATCCATTTCCGCTTCGCACAGGGTCAGCTGTTTCTCAAGCTGATTGCGGCGAGAGCGGTTGTTGCTGAGCTGCATATGCAGTTCATCGCGACGCAGGCGGGCGCGCTCTTCTGCCCCTGGATCGGCGCGAACGCCGATATCCTGAAGCTCTTTGTGTAAATCGCCCAGCAGCTCTTTTTTGGTATCGAACGAGCTTTTCAGCGAGGCCAGCACCTGATGATACTGGCTGAGCTGGGCGGCATGGGTGCGCAGCGCTTCACGCGCACGGGTACGCTCCGCTTCTGCCTGCTCCAGCCGCTGGCGCAGTTTTTCGTTCAGGTCGCTGTTGCCGCTCAGCATCTCCGCCGAATCGCTGTAGCTGAAATGCGCGCGGCGTTGCACCACTTCGCTCAGGGCGAACGCTTGCTGACGCGCATCGCGCTGTACCTGACGGGCGTACTCATAATCTTCTTTAAGCTGTTCAAACTGCTCCGGGTCGCTTTGCAATACCGAAAGCAGCGGTTCCAGCTTCGCCAGCTGGTTGCCGTGCTGCTGAATAAAGCGGGCGGCTTCCTGCGCTTCATCCAGACGCTCGTGGATCTCATCCACCCTGTCAGCCAGCGTCTCGTCGCCGAGCAGATTCAGACGCGGCAGCAGACGGTTAAGTTGGGCCACGCCCTCTTTCGCCTGTTCAAACTGCGCGCGCTGTTGCTGGTTGTCATTTTCGTGCTGGCTGATGGCGCGTTCGATTTCATTACGACGCGTGTTCAGCGCACGGATTTCCGCTTCCGGATCGGCTTCAAAAGCCACAGCCAGATGCTGACCGACAAAGCGGCTGAACGCCTGGTGCAGACGCTGGGTTTTTTGCACGTCGAACGAGAGTGTCGCGTAGCGCTCGGCCAGCGTCTCGCGCTCGGCATGCAGGTTTTCGATACGGCTTTCGCGCGCGGCGCGGCCAAACAGCGGCAGCTCAGGGAAACGGGAGTAGCGCCACTGGCGATCCGCCACTTTCACGACCACCGCTTTTTCCAGCTCTTCAACACTGAATACGCTGTCGTCAAAGGATTGCGGATCCCCTTCGATCAGGTAGAGATCTTCGGGACAATCCGCAAGCCCGTCGAGTTGCTCGCGTACCAAAGAGAGATCCGGCACCACAATCGCGTGACGGGAAGGACCATAGAGCGCGGAAAAGTACGGCGCGTCGTCCAGCGACACATCGTCATAAATTTCTGAAAGCAGAACGCCGCCGAACCGCTCCGCCAGCGCGTTCAGACGGGCGTCGTCGGCGCCGCCAGGCTGGCTCAAACGTTCGATTTCTTCATCAACCGCACGCTTACGCCCACCCACTTCGTCACGCTCAACGATGGCTTCGCGCTCGCGCTCCAGCAGTTGTTGTAGATATTCCGTGACCTGCTGGCCCGACTCAAACGTCTCGCCGCTCTGCTCGCTTATCTGGTTAAGGCTGCTTTGCGCCGCAAGCCAAACCGGCGCGCGGCTGTTCAGGCTTTTGATGCGCGCCTGAAGCTGCTCCAGCTCCTGGCGCAGCGTCATGCGCTGTTCGCCAGCCTGAGAAACGCTGTCGGAGAGCGACGCGATTTGCGCTTCCAGCTCCTGATGCAGCGCTTCAAGTTCGTCCGGCTCAAAATGCCTGCCTTGTCGCTTGCAAAATTCCGCCAGCAGACGTTCCGCTTCCTGCTGCTCGCGCAGACGCTGCTCAAGTTCCGCAAGGCGCATGCGCAGCGGCTGCACCTGTTCGGCAAGATGGCGCTGTTGGCTGGCGTCGCGCAGCAGTTCGCGGGCGACGCTCCAGGCGTCTGAGCGGCTGACAGGACCGTTAATTGCGATAACCAGCTGGTAAGCCTGCTCAAACTGATTATGCGCCGCCTGGACCACGCTCATTTTCTGCTCAAGCGTGAGCAGCGTTTCCGTGGCCTCCTGCTCTTTTGCCTGGAACGTCTCCAGCCATTCAGCGGCGCTGTCGGCATTAAGGTCAGGCAAGTGGCAGAGTTCGCGCGCGCGGTTAAGCGCCGTCAATGCCTGCTGATACTGAATAGCGCGCGTCTGCTGTACGTCCAGCGCCTGTTGATAGTCGGCGAGCTGGTTTTTGAGTTCATCAACTTCAAGCTCGGCGGCTTCGGCGCGCGCCTCGTTCTCTTCCTGCTGCCCGGCAGCTTCGGCCACCACTTCGTTTTGCTCTTCCAGACGAATTTGCAGCTCGTCGAGATCCGCCTCGTAGCGCTCAATTTTTTCCTGCTGGCGCAGCGCGGTTTGCACCAGGTTCAGGTGATCGCTCGCCGCCTGGTAATCGGTCTCCAGGTCGCCTTCCGCCCCGGCGTGTTCCGCCAGTTCGCGCGCCATATCGACATGCTTGTACTGTTCAGCCGCCAGTTGCTTACGGCTGGTAAAAAGCTCACGGCGATATTCGATAGCTTTATCAAGATGAATGCGGCGCTCGTTGGCATGACGCATATAGTCCGCCGCCACATAGTTGGTGGCTTCGGAGATCAAGTGCTTAAAGAGATCGCGGTCAGACTGAGTGACGCGGATGGCTTCCAGCGTCATGCGGTTTTCCCGCAGCGCCGCTTCCATATCCTGGAACGCTTTGCGCACGCCGCTGTTTTCCGGCAACAGATAGTCGCGCAGCGAGCGGGTAATGGCGCTGGAAATCCCGCCGTAGAGCGACGCTTCAATCAGACGATAATATTTGCTGCGGTCGGAAGCGGAGCGCAGACGACGCGCCACAATCCCCAGATCGAACATCAGGGAGTGGTAATCGGTAATGGAGTTGAACTGCTTAAACTGTACCCCTTCCATCGCGTCGATTTTGTCTTTCAGCTCGTTCAACGTCAGCACGCGCGCCTGGCGTTCATTCAGCGTTTCCGTCAGAAGCTGCGTTGGCAGCAGGCCGCTCGGTAAGCCCTGAATAGCGAAAGGTTTGATATCAACTTTACGATCGCGACCGGCGATTTGCTGGAGGCGAACGCCCACCAGCACGCGCTGGTGGCGGGAGTTAATGACGTCCAGTACCGAGTAGCAAACGCCTGCTTTGAGTTTCCCGTGCAGACCTTTGTCACGGGAACCCGACGTCGCGCCGGCTTCGGTCGTGTTACGAAAGTGCAGCAGCGTCAGGTCCGGGATTAGCGCCGTAACAAACGCCGCCATGGTCGTGGATTTACCTGCGCCGTTGCCGCCGGAAAGCGTGGTGACCAGTTCATCCAGATCAAACGTCCGAGCGAAAAAGCCGTTCCAGTTGATAAGCGTCAGTGAGCGAAATTTACCGCGTTCAATCATTCTCTTCCTCTCCGCGTTCCGTCTGGTTGTCGTCATTTTCGTCGTTGAGTTGCAGATGGTTCTCAACCGGCATCGCTTCGCCGTCGCGGATCATGCGCAGTTGCGCCTCGCGCGGATCGTCGCCGCTGCGCACGTCGGCGCCAAAACGGAAGACTGATTCGGTAATGCGGAATTTGCTGCTGTCATGGCCCATAAACCAGACCATGCCCAGGCGGCGCAGGCGGTTAAGCGAAGAACGCACTTTTTCCTGCAATTTCTGCCTGTCGAGATCGGAGCCGGTTGAACGGTTGTTCACAAGCTTAAGCAGCTTGCCTTCATCCGCCAGCGCCAGCAGTTCATCATAGAGTTCCTGCTGGGTGAAAATGCCTTCGTTAGCGAGACGCTCCGGGCTGAGATAGAGGTAGCAGAGGATCTTGCCCACCATCATATCCAGCTCGGAGAGCACCGAGCGGGGAATAAGCGTAGTGGAGCGCGGGCGAAGGTAGAAAAACCCTTCCGGCGCGCGCACCAGCTCTACATTATAACGGCCATAAAACTCTTCCAGCTCATGCTGGAAATCCATTAAAAAAGCGTGATTATCCAGCTCTTCCAGGCCAATGTGACGCCCGGCGCGAAGCTGGCTGTCGAGCGCCGGAAACAGCGGGTTCGCCAGCGCCTGCGCCAGTTTAACCGGCATCACTTGTTCAATATTTGTCAATGACATGCGCCTGTACCTTGGCTCCGTAATCATTAATGAGCTGCCATTTCGCCGGCAGCCCTGTAAAGTCGGCTTCCGCCACACCAAGCCGTACGGCCTGGTCGACGACGATACGCGCCACATCAAAATGGCGCGCGCGTGGGAATTGCGCCAGATAGTCGCGCATCACAATCCCGAGATCCAGCGGCTGTTGGCTGGATTTAAAGACCTCAAGCTGCGCCTCGATCATCGCCGCCAGCTGTTCGCGGATCTCGTTAAACTCTTCAAACTCAAGATCGGGCGGCAACTCGCCGGTGACTTCTTCATCGCGCAGCGCCATCTCTTCATCGCGCATATCAAGCAGACGTTCGGCGTTGGCATGCGTTAATGCCCACGGCGCATCGAAGTAACTCTGCACGGACTGACGCAGACGCTGGGCGAAGACGCGGTTTTTATCCATATCGATAGCGGTGCGGATAAATTTATGCACGTGTCGGTCGTAACCAATCCAGAGATCGATAGCCTGCTGGCCCCAACTGATAATGCGATCGAGTTTGCTTTGCAAATCAAACACCAGACGGTCGATAAAATCCAGGTCGTCGCGGCCAAGCGTCGCTTCCTGGATCATCAACAAATTGGCTTGCAGCTTATCGCCTGCTGCTTCCAGCGTATCCTGTAGTTCACGCAGCGTGCCTGACGTTTCAGAAAGCAAAAGCTCGCAGCTGGAGATAGCCGCGCGCCAGTCTTTATTAAGCAACTGGGCGATATCGTCTTTCACCAGCTGCTGCTGCTCATCCATAATGCGCTGGGTTAAATCGATACTGTCGAAAATCTCTGCTACCGAATATTTCAGCGGCGCGTAAACGTTGCGATGCCAGTGAAATTCATCGCCATTTTCCTGGGCCGCGTCGGCGGCGCGTTTCAACTCGCCTGCTACAATAGAAAGCTGCATGGAAAGACGCAGCGTGGAGAACTCGCGCTGGCGAATGTAGTAGTCGGTAATGCCGATGCCGAGCGGCGTCAGGCGGTAAATGGCGTTTCCTTCCGCCTGCTCGCTGGTGAAGCGGTTAAGCAGGCGCTGGCGCACCATATCATTGATGGCGTTATTGGCGCGCTGAGCCACGGTTTCGGTCGTCTGCTCGAACGCATCGCTGACGTGGCGAAATGCGTCGACCAGTTCCCCTTCGCTCATTTCGCCATCCAGACGTTCGCCGTTAAGCGTGGCGACAGCCAGCAAAAAAGCCAGCCGGTCAACCGGAAGCTGGATGGAAAAATCATTTTTCCTGGCCCAGGCAACCAGTTCGGGGACTGTCTGGGAAAAAGTACTCATAGTTTATCCTTGGGTCTCCGGCTTAAACGCAGTGACATGAATATAACGGCCCAGACTTATCCAGGGCTCCTGTCGACAGTAACGCGTTTCAAGCTCAAGCAGCGTCTCGTAATCGTCGCGCTGCTGGTGTTTTTCACGCAAATAATCGTGGAAAACCCGCACGCCGGTTTTGCTGGCCATCCGCCAGCCAATCTCTTCAAGCCAGCCATAGACCTGCTGCGGCTCGCGCGGGTAATCGGGTGAAAGCGAACGTTTTTTCTTCTTCGGCATCCCCTGCTGCACATAGGGAAAATTGCCTGCCACCATGTTGTGCATCAGCAAGCCGTGGGCATTGTAAAACATCAACGAGAGCGCGCCGCCAGGGGCGAGACAGCGCCAGAGGTGCTCCAGCACCGCTTTCGGCTCCGCCACCCATTCGAGCACAGCGTGAAACAATATCAGATCAACCGGGCTTTCCAAATGTTGAGCCGCATCCTGAGCGGCGCATTGTACAAAATGCATGTTCTCGCTCACACCTTCCTGTAAGGCATGTTGACGCGCGCGGGCAATCATTTCGGCAGAGAGATCGCATAGCGTAACCTGATGACCCAGCTTCGCCACGCGACAGGCGGTTTGCCCTTCTCCGCCGCCGGCGTCAAGGACGCGCAGCGGGCGCTGCGGCAGGCTTGCGAACAACATGTCGAGATCCTGCCAGAGGATCGCCTGGCGCAGTTGCCCTTTTGTTGTACCGTATATGTTGCGCGAAAACTTTTCGGCAATGTCATCAAAATTGCGATCCCGCATAGGTACAACTCCACCAAAAAAGGTTTCCGACAAAGGCGCTATTTTGTCACAGCCGTGCGGAGAATGAACCCATTCGGAGTAAGATCGCGGGCGTTTGTCTGCCGTATGGTTAAAAAAGGAACCAGACCCATGCTGTTTACGCTAAAAAAATTTATTGGCGGCCTGATGCTGCCCCTTCCCTTCCTGCTGCTGGTAATGGCGCTGGCGCTGGTGCTGCTGTGGTGGAGCCGCTGGCAGAAAACCGCAAAGGGTCTGCTGACGGCAAGCTGGTTCGCGCTGTTCCTGCTGAGTCTGCAACCGGTGACGGACAGGCTGCTAAAGCCCATTGAATCGGCTTACCCCACCTGGCGCGGCCAGGAAAAAGTCAATTATGTGGTTGTGCTGGGAGGCGGTTACACCTGGAACCCGGCCTGGGCGCCCAGTTCCAATCTTATTAATAACAGCTTGCCGCGTGTGACCGAAGGGATACGCCTGTGGCACGCTAATCCTGGCGCAAAATTAGTCTTTACCGGCGCCCCTGCAAAGACGAACCCCGTCAGCACCGCAGAAGCAGGCGCGCGCGTTGCGCAGAGTCTTGGCGTTCCGCGCAGCGATATCATTACGCTTGATACGCCGCGGGATACAGAAGAAGAGGCGGCGGCGGTAGCAAAGGCTATCGGGCATCAGCCATTTTTACTGGTGACATCCGCTTCGCACCTGCCGCGAGCGATGCGTTTTTTTCAACATCAGGGATTAAAACCGATACCGGCGCCGGCGAACCAAATGGCTATTGAGTCGCCGCTCAACCCCTGGGAGCGGGTTATCCCCTCGCCGCTGTGGCTGATGCACAGCGACCGGGTAGGTTATGAGACGCTCGGCAGGATCTGGCAATGGCTTAAGGGCGCGTCAGGCGACCCAGGGAAGCAGTGATTTCGACGCCGTTTCGAAGGCGGCGCGATTCATTTTGCCCGTTTGCAGAAGCTGCGCCACTTCGTCCCATAGTACGTAAAGCCATCGACGCCAGAGGAACGATTCCGCCACCGGCGCGTGTCGCAGATAGTGCCAGAACAGGCTTTCCGCCAGCGGCGTGTCGAAGAGGCGAAACAGTTCATATTCACGCGGCGCCCACAAGATAACGCCCGGGCTTACCATCGCCAGAAGCTGATCGCTTCTGGCGTCTTTCAGCATGCTTCGCAGACTGAAATGACCATGAATTAATACGCAATTATCGCTAAAACCGGCGAACATCTCGTCTAAACACTCTCGGGTGCGGAACAATATCCGGCGGTCCTGCATGGTCAGACCGGTATTTTTATACTGGTTGAGCGTGCTCCAGAGCACTTCCACGCGCTGACGATACCATGAAGGCCAGATGTTCTCCTGGGTGCTGTCGACATTGCCTACGCAGCCATGGCTGTCGACCCGGTGCCAGGCCAGCAGCGCCTCGACAATCTGATCTTTCAGCTGTTCCCAGCGTTCCGGCGTGCGGGAGGGCGCTTCTACCGGCACGCCGCGCAACCTTTCCATTAGCAGGACGTCCGGCCCCGGATGCTCCTCATGCGTCATCACGCCATACACGACCGGCATGCGTACCGTTCCGGAACGCGCAAGCATTGAAATTTTCCAGGCCAGCTGTCTGGCAAGTCCCGGCGTGGTAAAGCTCCTGGCGAGCAGCGGCATCGGGTTGCCGTGACTGTCATACAGCGACCAGAGCGCCGTATCGGGTTTCTCAGTTATGCATTCAAGACGGCTTAGCTTTTCGCCTAACAGATGACTCAGTTCCGCACGCAGTTGCTCCATTTCCCGTTACCCTTATAAATACTGGTACTTTTTATAATGGGCGTCCTTTCGCGAGATGTCATCTGATGAGATCAAGAAGCAGGCTGATTACCGCTTAACCGATACAGCGGCAGATGGCCGGTAAGTTTATTGATTTTCTTTTTAGGTCCCAGCAACCCGACCGCCGCCAGCCCAATCGCCTCGCTTCGCGCCTGTGATATCCGCTCGCCATATTCTTCATAGGTTTTGCAAGACTGCGCCAGCGTGCTGAAGGGCATGACCAGAATCTCCGGGTCGGATAACGCGCGGGCGAGCGTGGTGGTGAGCGGCTCCTCCTGCGTAAGCAAAATGGGTAAAGGCGCGTAGATAACCCCAGGATAAACGACCCCATCCTGGCTTTGCATCTCTGGTCCTACCAGATTATCCACCTGCCTGCCAAGGCTCACGCCGATAACGCTTGCCGCATTTATAGCGAGCCCCGGCGTTAACGTTTTCTCGACGATAATGGCGCATTTATGCTGGCTTGCATCGAATTTCATGTCGTCATCCTTACTCTGTTTAAATGTGTTAAGTGAAAAGAGAGTGTGACGCAGAAACAGCGGTTAAACTGACCTAATCTTGTTCTCTTTTTTATTAGTATGAAAAATATTTTCGCTTTCACGGTCAAAAAGGAAAAATCATGCCAGAAGTGGACTTAACGTCTGTTGATGTCACGTTACTGACTCTGCTGCAAAACGATGCGCGTATAACGAACCAGACGCTGGCCGAAGCCGTAAACCTTTCGGCTTCGCCCTGCTGGAGAAAAGTGCGAAGGCTTGAAGAAGAGAAAGTGATTCTGGGATATCACGCTGCGCTGGACAGGCGGAAAATTGGTCTTGGCGTAATGGTGTTTGTCCGGGTCAGCATCGACAGCCACAGCGAAGCGCAGGCGCGCAAGTTTGAACAGGAAGTTCAGGAGCTGGAAAATGTGGTGGCCTGTTATAGCATTGGCGGCGACGCCGATTTTTTATTGCAGGTGGTCGCGCAAAGCCTGGATGCTTATTCCGATTTCGCCATGTCAGTGCTGCGCCGCCTGCCAGGCATTAAAGCGATGCAGAGCATGTTCGTTTTAAAAGAGATAAAACCCTTCACCACGCTTCCGGTTAGCGCTTCGCAATAAGGTTAAAAAAACCGGCGCTATGGCCGGTTTTTTTAACGCATCTCTTTACGCACGCGCTCCAGATCTTCAGGGGTGTCAACGCCAGTACCGGGCACTTCCTGCGCAACATCGACATGAATTTTTTCACCGTACCAGAGCACGCGTAACTGCTCCAGCATCTCGATACGCTCAAGCTGGCTTGGTTGCCAGGTTACGTAGCGGCGAATAAAGCCAGCGCGATAGCCGTAAATGCCGATATGGCGCAGCAGCGTATCGCCGATAGCCTCATGAGACTGCGCGAAACGATCGCGATCCCAGGGGATGGTGGCGCGAGAAAAATAGAGCGCATTGCCTTCAGCATCGCGCACCACTTTTACCGCGTTCGGGTTGAATGCTTCTTCCGCTGAGCTAATGGGAACGGCAAGCGTCGCCATACCAGCAGCGCTTCGGGAAAGGTTATCGGCAAGCTGGCGGATGATGGCGGGCGGAATAGCGGGTTCATCGCCCTGCACGTTAACAATAACGGTATCATCTGCGAAACCGCATTTTTCAACCACTTCCGCCAGGCGTTCCGTACCGGACTGATGGTCGGCGCGCGTCATGCAGACTTCACCGCCAGCAGATTCCACAGCACGGGCTACTTCTTCGTGATCGGTCGCGACGATAATGCGTTCAGCGCCAGATTCACGGGCGCGCTCAAGCACGTGTACTATCATCGGCTTGCCGTTAATATCCACCAGCGGTTTACCCGGCAGACGTGTCGAAGCGTAGCGAGCAGGGATAATAACGACGAAACTCATGGCCTGGTCTCTTCAGCGGTGAGCGAACGGGCTTCATTTTCCAGTAAAACGGGAATGCCGTCGCGCAGCGGGAAAGCCAGACTGTCCGTTTTGCAGATGAGTTCTTGTTTTTCCTGATTGAAATAGAGTTTGCCGTTACACACCGGGCAAGCGATGATTTCCAGTAAACGATGATCCATAGTAACTCCTGATAACGCGGAATATTATTTCTTAGAGGATATCACAAGCGTTTAATTTACCGCGTCAATTTCCCACCCCGTATTCCAGTGCGAAGCCAGCGCCGCAGGCAAGGAGGCGCAGATGACTTGCTTCGCGCCCTGCCAGAGAGCAAATTCGCTAATGGCTTTTTGCAAACCTGCAACCATTCCCGCGCCAGGCCTTACGCCTTCTTCAAGCCAAAGGTTGATAACCTCAAGCTGCTGACGCTGGCGGTGCATTTTTGCATCCATTCGCCCCACTAACGCGCCCTGATGCAATAGCGGTAAAACAAAGTAGCCATACTGCCGTTTTTGCGCCGGGGTATAGCACTCCAGACGATAAGAAAAATCAAAAAACTGTTCGGCGCGACGGCGATCCCAGACTACGGGATCGAAAGGCGACAGCACTGCGCTGTGCGTAGCATTTAGTTTATTCGCCTGCGCTTGTGATAACAGCGGTAAAAGCGACTGATGCAGCCACATCGGGCCAAGCCGCTCGACGTCGACTTGCACGACCCGCCCTTCCCTTTGCCACTCTTCCAGTAAAGGCAGAGCCTTAATATTGCGTAAGCGGTAATAGTCCGCCAGCCAGTCGGCGCGAAAAATACCAAGGCTTCGGGCGCTGTTTTCCAGCATTTTCACTTCAGCATGCGCCTGTTCAATTAAATGAAGCGCATCATCCCAGTGCGGCAGTACCCGGGAAGTGAGGTCGTAAACGCGCTGGAAATTGCGCCGCTCTACCACCATGACTTTACCGGCGGTAAATAGCCCCTCCAGATGCTTCTTATGGGGTTTCCATTCCCACCAGCCGCTTGCGCCTTTGTGCGGATGCTCAAAATCTGCGGAGCGAACCGGACCATTAAGTTCAATATGCTCAAGCAATTGCGCAATTTCTTGCGCATGTTCCGTCATCCATTCCGGGCGGTATTTCCAGCCCATCTTTTCCGGATTCAACATGCGATGGCGCACCAGGGCAAAATCGCTTCGCGGCATGAAACAGGCTTCGTGCGCCCAATATTCCATTAGCTCGCCGCGCGCCAGCGCTTCGTCGAGCCACACATTTGGAAAGCGGCCGAGACGGCTGAAAAGCACCAGATAAGGACTGCGTGCGACAATGTTAATCGTGTCTATCTGCAACAGCGACATGCGGGAAACGGTGGCGAGAATATCTTCTTGCCGGGCGAAACGGCGGGGCTTCTTCAGCAGGCCCTGCGCCGCCAGATGAAGATGCCGCGCCGCGCGCAAAGAGAGGTTTATTCGGGACATGGCTTCGGCTTCCTGTCAGAAAAGATGCGAAGCCGAAAAGGGCTAACGCACCAGTGCGTGTAAGGTATCCACCAGTTCATCAGCCTGCGAACCGGCAAATGTGGCATCAACCGGCAGGTACCACCACTGCGGACGCGCGAATTCGCGACATTTCACCGCATCCTTCTCCGTCATCACCAGAGACTGCTTATCGTTGATAAACGCAGCCACTTGCGCTTCGTCCAGTGCCTGATGATCGGCAAGGCTGATGGTCTTGACCGGCTGAACGCCAGCCTGTTCCAGCGTGGCGAAAAAACGCGGCGGATGGCCAATTCCCGCCATGGCGACGACCTGCGGCAAGCTGTCAACGGAACGTTTTTCCCCCGTTTGCAGGTTGATGGCAAGGCCAGGCTGAAGGGTCATGGCAATTTCGCCTGTATGCGCTTCGCCGCCATTGGTGATAACCGCATCCACGCTACGAAGCCTTCCGGCGCGCTCGCGCATCGGACCTGCCGGCAGCCACCAGCCGTTGCCAAAGCGTCGCGCGCCGTCAATGACCACGATTTCTTTGTCTCTGGCCAGCGCGTAATGTTGCAGGCCGTCATCGGTAATAATGATTTGCAGCGGATGCGCAGCAAGCAGCGCCTTGACCGCATCGGCCCGCACCGGAGAAACAGCAACAGGCGCGCCAGTTCGCTGAAAAATTAATACCGGTTCGTCGCCCGCTTCGCCAGTGGAGGTCTGCGGCGTTAAAAGCAGAGGATAATGGGCTGCTTTACCGCCATAGCCCCGCGATACCACACCAACCCGCACGCCGCGCCGTTGCAGTTGTTCAACCAGCCAGACCACGACCGGCGTTTTACCATTACCGCCCGCAGTAAGGTTGCCTACCACCACAACCGGTACCGGAGCGCGCCAGGCGCGACGCAGGCCAAGCCGGTAGCTCAACTTAATCAGGCCGCTTACCAACCCATAGAGCCAGGAAAAAGGCAACAGCAGCAGCCACAGCGGAGACTGACCGGACCAGATGCGCTCAATCATTCGCCAAACTGCATTTTATGAAGCTGAGCATAAACGCCGCCATGGGCAAGCAATGCCGCATGATTGCCGCGTTCGACAATACGGCCATCTTCCACCACGACTATCTCATCAGCCTGTTCGATGGTGGAAAGCCGATGTGCGATAACCAGCGAAGTACGGTTTTTTTGCAGCTCATCCAGCGCAGCCTGAATGGCTCGTTCAGATTCCGTATCCAGCGCCGACGTCGCTTCATCCAGAATAAGAATGGGGCTGTCGCGCAGCAGCGCGCGGGCGATGGCGATACGTTGACGCTGACCGCCGGAAAGCAGCACGCCGTTTTCGCCAATGACGGTATCCAGACCGTTATCCATTTTGTTGATGAAGTCCATGGCATAGGCCATACGGGCGGCTTTTTCGATATCTTCGCGGCTGTAATCTTCCGTACGAGCATAGGCGATGTTGTTCGCAATGGTGTCGTTAAACAGATGAACGTTCTGAGAAACCAGCGCAACCTGATTACGTAAAGATGAGAGCGTATATTCACGCAGATCATGGCCGTCCATCAGGATTTCGCCGTCGTCAATATCGTAAAAACGGGTGATAAGACTGGCGATGGTTGATTTACCCGACCCCGAACGGCCTACCAGCGCCACGGTTTTCCCTGCCGGGATAGTCAGGTTGATATCGCGCAGAGCGGGAATATCACGCCCCGGATAAGTGAACGTAACATGGCGAAATTCCACATCGCCTTTAGCACGTTCAATAACGCGCGTCCCTTCATCTTTTTCCTGCTCGCTGTCCAGAATAGCGAACAGCGTCTGGCATGCCGCCATGCCGCGCTGGAACTGCGCGTTTACGTTAGTTAACGACTTCAGCGGGCGCATCAGGGCTATCATGGAAGAAAAGACCACGGTGATGGTCCCTGCGGTTAATGTTTCCATCACGCTCGGGAAGCTCGCTGCATACAGCACAAAAGCAAGCGCCAGCGAGGCGATGAGCTGAATAAGCGGATCGGATATAGAAGAGGCGGAAACCATCTTCATACCCTGAAGACGCATCTTGTTACTGACTTTCGCAAAGCGATCGGCCTCTACCTCCTGGCCGCCGAAAATCAGTACCTCTTTATGCCCTTTCAGCATCTGTTCCGCACTCGTGGTCACCTGCCCCATCGTGTTCTGCATATTTTTACTGATGCTGCGAAAGCGCTTTGAGACGATACGGATGGCAACAGAGACGATGGGCGCCAGGACAATCAAAATCAGGGAAAGCTGCCAGCTGTAATAAAACATCATAATGAACAGGCCGATAATCGACGCGCCTTCGCGCACTACGGTGATAAGCGCGCTGGATGAGGAAGAGGCAACCTGTTCAGAATCGTAAGTAATACGGGAAAGCAGCGTACCGGTGGACTGTTTATCAAAGAAGGCGACAGGCATGCCCATCATGTGATTAAACAGGCGACGACGCATGGTCATGACTACTTTGCCTGACACCCATGAAATGCAGTAGCTTGAAACATAACTGGTGATGCCACGCAGAACCATCAATCCTATCACTACCAGCGGCATCCATAGCAAAACAGAGCGGTCTGTTTTGCCAAAACCTTCATCCAGCAGAGGCTTAAGCAGCGACAGCATATAAGTGTCGCTGGCCGCGTTGAGGATTAACGCTACCGCTGCCACTATCAGCCCGGCTTTAAAAGGGGCGATAATAGGCCAGAGACGGCGGAAGGTCTGCCACGTGGAAAGATCTTTATCGTTATGCATTCATAAAACCAGCATTTGTTGAAATAGCCGCATATTCTACCTGTTATCCGCAGGTGCGCCAAACCACTGATGATACCAGCGGGGCAAAATTTGCTCGCGTAACCCTTTTATTTGCCAGCCTTCTGGTGAAAAATCCACCGTTAACTGTCCTGACTGCGCCGTGTCGTACCAGCGATAGCCATGCCTGCCATAACGTCGGGTGACTTTCACAGAAGGCAAGCGCCAGGCGTTATAACGCGATACCGAAGCCAGGGCGGCTCTCCCGTCGACCTGCGACAACAGCTGTTCGCTGGAAGAGGTGCGGCTGCCATGATGAGGAACAATCAGCAATTCCGATCGTAGCGCCTGCCGGTAATTTTTTAACATAGTCAGCTCAGCTGGCGCTTCAATGTCGCCTGTAAGCAACACGCTGTTTCGCCCGTCGTTCACCCTCACAACACAGGAGCCGTTATTGCCAGCCTTTACCGCCCCGGCAAGAGGCCAGTGCGCTGTGAAGCTCAACCCTTGCCAACGCCAGTTTTCGCCTCGTAGACAAGGCTGATGGTGCGCCCAGCCCAACGCACTGCGGACCGTAAGGTGTGGCCAGGCGCGTAATACGCTCTCCAGCCCGCCGCGATGGTCAAGGTGTTCATGACTAAGGATAACCCCGTCAGGTTGCAGGTTGCGCCAGCGCAGCCAGGGAATGATGGTCTGCTGACCGCTGTCGCCGCCGGGCCAGGCGTTGCCCGTGTCATACAGCATTGCCCTGCCGTTACGCTCAATCACCACCGCAAGGCCGTGTCCGACATCCAGCATATGCAGCGACCACCCTACTTTTTTTTGTAGCAACCAAAGCGGCGTCGCCAGCAACCCAATGATGATGACAGCAAGCGCAGGCGAGAAAAAATGAAAGCGCAGCCGCCAGAGCACGATGCCAAACCAGGGCGCAAACGCCAGCCAGCAATAACGTTCATCAACGTCGAGCCACCCTTCAGGCAGATTACGCAGGAAGGCAAACAGGGTTTCAAGTAAGTTATCTGCAAGCCCCCATACACCCTGTTCCGCCCACTGCCATCCGGTAAGGTTAAGGAGCATCCCCGTAAGGATAAGCGGCACGGCCAAAAAGGTAATGGCAGGCACGGCAACCAGATTCGCTGCAAGCGAAGTCAGGCTCACGCCATGAAAAAGCACGAGCTGAACAGGCATTAGCAGCAGTGTTATGCCGGCTTGTAAGTGCGCTAATTTCAGGGGAAATCGCCACCAGACTTTTGCCTGCTTAAAAGGAAAGGGAACCCACTGGTACCAGAAAATAAGCGCAGCGACAGCGAATGCAGATAACCACAGACTTTCAGAAAGTATGGCCGTTGGTTCAATAAAGAGTATGCCTGCCACGCAGCAGAGCCAGACTTGCCAGGGGGTCCAGTTTCGACCGCTAAGGCGCAGCAGGCTCCAGAGAAAAATAGCGACCAGTGTCCGCACCGCGGGAGGGTTACTGCCAGCAAGCCATGTATAAACTGAGGCGCTTATCAGCATTGTCAGTAACGGAAAGCGATAACCGATACGGTGTGCCGGTAACGAAAGCTGTAATAAGCGCGCCAGAAGCCAACCAAGCGATCCGGCAAGTCCGATATGCAGTCCGGATATCGCCATCAGATGCGCAGTGCCAGTGTTGCGCAGCAGCATTTTAATTTCAGGGCTAAGCTTAAGCCGCTCGCCAAAACCCAGTGCCAGGATGACATCCCGCCAGGCAAACGGCGTAAGCGATGCGCTAACAGACGCGATATAACGTGAGCGCCAGTTGCAGTCGCCGCCCTTAATCCGCGCCTCGATTATTCTGCCCGTAAGCGGCATACGCTGCGACAGCGCATAGCGCTGGTTATCAAATCCGCCTTCGTTTAATTGCCCGTGCACCGGGCGCAACCGCAGCGTCATATCCATGCGCTGCCCGACACAAACATGCTCGGGTAGATAGCTCCCTCGCAACACCACGCCGATGGCGGGAAAAACCCAGCGGTTATTAATTCTGGTGATATTGATTTGATGTTCCGTCGCGCCATCGGTGCGGATAACCACCGCTTCCACGCGCTGGTTACCTGATAAAAGCGAGTTAAAAGGCCAGCCAAGTTCTCTGGCAGCCAGCACTGACCAACAAAAAAAGAGTACTGTGCAGGCAAAGTGCTTCTGACTGCCTTTCAGCCATCGGCAACCACTGCAAGCCAGTAGAGCAACAAATAGGGTTATGCCTTCGGCAGGAAGCGCCGGAAGGAACAACAACGGTAGCGCTCCAAAAATTACGCACAGGCAGAGAGCCGGAAGAGTAAGCATGACGACCTCCTTGTCAGGAGACAGTTTGCTTATCTGGCTTAACGTTGTCAGCGACAGAACAACCGTGTTGCGAGGCGCAGCGAGAGATATTGCTGTAGTTGCAGCGCTTGCGTTAAGCAGTACGAGCAGGCTCGCATCTTAAAAAAACACAAAAAAAATCGGCACCCTGAAAGGTGCCGATTTTTACTGTTCAAGCCTGAGGCTTAACCATAAATGTTGGCGCGGTCACGTAACTCTTTACCTGGTTTAAAGTGCGGAACGTATTTACCTTCCAGTTCCACTTTGTCGCCGGTTTTGGGATTACGTCCGGTGCGAGGAGCGCGATAGTGTAAGGAGAAGCTGCCGAAACCCCGGATTTCAATACGCTCGCCCTGGGCAAGAGTAGAGGCCATATGTTCCAGCATCTCTTTTACCGCATCTTCCACCGCTTTCGCCGGGATATGGGAGTGCTGGCTTGCAAGTCTTTCTATGAGTTCTGACTTGGTCATGTTTCCTCCGGTTTTCTTCCATTACGGAAAATTATTACAGCTATCATCGAACAAGGGCGGCCGAAGCCGCCCTGATTTAGCGCCCGGACGATTACTCGCCTTTAGCTGCTTTGAACGCTTCAGCCATTGCGTTAGAGAAGTTGCCTTCTTCCTGTTTGTTGTTAACAGAAGCGATTGCATCTTTCTCGTCTGCTTCGTCTTTAGCACGAACAGACAGGCTTACTACGCGGTTCTTACGGTCAACGCCAGTGAATTTAGCTTCAACGTCGTCGCCTACGTTCAGAACCAGAGTAGCGTCTTCTACGCGGTCACGAGAAGCTTCAGAAGCGCGCAGGTAACCTTCAACGCCGTCTGCTAATTCAACTGTAGCACCTTTCGCGTCAACTGCCGTTACTTTACCAGTAACGATAGCGCCTTTCTTGTTCAGCGCAACGTAGTTGTTGAACGGATCTTCCGCCAGCTGCTTAACGCCCAGGGAGATACGCTCGCGCTCTGCGTCAACCTGCAGAACAACGGCTGCGATTTCGTCGCCTTTTTTGTATTCACGAACTGCTTCTTCGCCTGCAACGTTCCAGGAGATGTCAGACAGGTGAACCAGGCCGTCGATACCGCCGTCCAGGCCGATGAAGATACCGAAGTCAGTGATAGACTTGATTTTACCTTCAACGCGGTCGCCTTTGTTGTGGGTTTCAGCGAACTGCTGCCACGGGTTGGCTTTGCACTGCTTCAGGCCCAGGGAGATACGACGACGTTCTTCGTCGATATCCAGAACCATAACTTCCACTACGTCGCCCACGTTAACAACTTTGGACGGGTGGATGTTTTTGTTGGTCCAGTCCATTTCGGAAACGTGCACCAGGCCTTCAACGCCTTCTTCGATTTCAACGAAGCAGCCGTAGTCGGTCAGGTTGGTCACGCGGCCAGTCAGCTTGGTGCCTTCCGGGTAGCGCTTAGCGATAGCGACCCACGGATCTTCGCCCAGCTGTTTCAGACCCAGAGAAACACGGGTACGCTCGCGGTCGAACTTCAGCACTTTAACAGTGATTTCGTCGCCCACATTGACGATTTCGCTCGGATGCTTAACGCGTTTCCAGGCCATGTCAGTGATGTGCAGCAGGCCGTCAACGCCGCCCAGATCAACGAATGCACCGTAGTCAGTGAGGTTCTTAACGATACCTTTAACTTCCATGCCTTCCTGGAGGTTTTCCAGCAGCTGATCGCGCTCTGCGCTGTTTTCAGATTCGATAACGGCACGACGGGAAACCACAACGTTGTTGCGCTTCTGGTCCAGCTTGATGACTTTGAACTCAAGCTCTTTGCCTTCAAGGTGCAGGGTGTCACGAACCGGACGCACGTCTACCAGAGAACCCGGCAGGAACGCACGAATACCGTTCAGCTCAACAGTGAAGCCGCCCTTGACTTTGCCATTGATAACACCAGTAACGGTTGCAGCTTCTTCGTAAGCTTTTTCCAGCATCAGCCACGCTTCGTGACGTTTAGCTTTCTCACGAGACAGCAGGGTTTCGCCGAAACCGTCTTCTACTGCATCCAGAGCAACGTCAACTTCGTCACCAACCTGGATTTCAATTTCGCCCTGGGCGTTTTTGAACTGCTCTGCCGGAATGGCGGACTCAGATTTCAGACCGGCGTCAACCAGTACTACGTCTTTGTCGATAGCAACAACAACACCACGAACGATAGAACCCGGGCGGGTTTCGATTTCTTTCAGGGATTCTTCAAAAAGTTGAGCAAAAGATTCAGTCATGTTTAATCTTCAGAGTTTAAATTAACGTCCACCTGGCATCGTGCTGGATGGGGTTGTTTCACATACCCGCTGTCACTCCATTGCAGCGGGGGTACTGCAAATTCTGTCGCGTTATTTCGCGAGCGCCAGCTTTTCGCGGGCGTAATTCAGCGCTTTTTCAATGACTTGCTCAATACTCAGGCGGGTTGAGTCCAGCACTAAAGCATCTTCAGCAGGCACCAGCGGCGCTACTGGCCGGTTACGATCGCGCTCATCGCGCTCTTTTATCTCGGCCAAAAGGCGTTCAAAGTTAACACTAAACCCCTTTTCCTGCAACTGTAGCATACGGCGATGCGCGCGCTCTTCCGAGGAAGCATCGAGGAAAATTTTTACTGGCGCATCAGGGAATACCACGGTTCCCATGTCGCGTCCGTCGGCAATCAAACCGGGGTTTTCGCGAAAAGCGCGTTGGCGGCGCAGCAATGCTTCGCGCACGCGCGGAAAAGCGGCAACCTGCGAGGCGGCGTTCGCTACTTCCTGGGTACGAATCTCACCACTGACGTCTTCTCCTTCAAGCACGACTTCCAGCTCGCCGTTCTGGGCGATAAAACGCACATCCAGATGAGCAGCCAACGGCACCAGTGCTTCTTCGGAAGTTACATCGACATGATGATGCAATGCCGCCAGCGCCAGAACGCGGTAGATAGCGCCTGAATCCAGCAGATGCCACTGCAAGGCTTCAGCCATGGCTTTACACAGCGTGCCCTTGCCAGCGCCGCTTGGGCCGTCAATGGTAATTACCGGGGCGGATGCCGTCATCTTTTTCTCCTTCAATAAATGGCAGGCCTGCAACGTGAACGGCGCGCATTATACGCCCGTGCGCAACAGACTGTTATCTTTGCGACGAAATATCATCGTTATTGACGCTGAGTGTAGAAGAATTGGGCAAACGCGCTGTAAGGATATGTCATGAAAAGAAACCGCATCCTGGGATGCGGTTTGGCTGTCAGGCTGGTGTGCTAATGCGGGCAAGTTGCACGAAATAGTCCGGGAAGGTTTTAGCAGTGCATTTCGGATCAAGGATGGTCACTGGCGTATCGGAGAGCGCCACCAGAGAGAAACACATCGCCATACGGTGATCGTTATAAGTGCCAATTTCCGCAATCTGAAGCTTAGCTGGCGGCGTTATGCTGATGTAGTCATGCCCTTCATCCACTACCGCGCCGACTTTGCGCAGCTCCGTCGCCATGGCCGCCAGGCGGTCCGTTTCTTTCACACGCCAGTTATAAATATTACGCAGCGTCGTGGTGCCTTTAGCGAACAGCGCCGTCGTCGCGATGGTCATCGCCGCATCAGGAATGTGGTTCATGTCCATATCGATAGC
The DNA here is from genome assembly GCF_000463115.2 of Franconibacter helveticus LMG 23732. Classification (GTDB taxonomy): domain Bacteria; phylum Pseudomonadota; class Gammaproteobacteria; order Enterobacterales; family Enterobacteriaceae; genus Franconibacter; species Franconibacter helveticus. The sequence goes on from NZ_AWFX01000026.1 coordinate 63,742, forward strand.
GTTTAATTCGCCACGGCTACAGGCAATGTAATCATCGCCCCAACAAATTTTGGCGCCCATTTTTTCCAGCACATCGGCGAAGCGGATATCGCCCTGCACGCTGTTGCGTCCAATGCCGGTGACTTTAACCGTCCCGCCCTTAATCGCCGCAGCCGCGAGGAAATAAGAGGCTGAAGAAGCATCGCCCTCAACCAGATATTCGCCTGGCGACTGATATTGCTGGCCGCCGCGCACAACGAAACGCTGGTAATGTTGGTTTTCAACGTCAACGCCGAAGGTTTTCATCATGTGCAGCGTGATATCGATATAAGGTTTCGACACCAGGTCGCCTTTGATGGTGATGCTTGTGTCTTCAGACGCCAACGGCGCCGTCATCAGAAGCGCGGTCAGGAACTGGCTGGAAACCGAGCCGTCCACCTCAACCTGCCCACCCCTGAAGCCGCCGCGCAGTCGCAGCGGAGGATAGTTTTCTTGTTCCAGATAGTCGATTTGCGCGCCGCCCTGACGCAGCGCGTCAACTAAATGGCCGATGGGACGCTCTTTCATGCGCGGCTCCCCGGTCAGTACGATATTATTCGCGCCGAGGCATAGCGCAGCAGCGAGCGGACGCATGGCGGTGCCGGCATTCCCCAAAAACAGCTCAAGTTCGTTCCCGGCTTTCAGCGCGCCGCCCTGCCCCACCACTTCACAGCGAGTGCGGTCTTCAGACAAGGTATAAGCCACGCCCAGCGTTTTAAGCGCGTTGAGCATGTGGCGGACATCGTCGCTATCCAGCAGATTGGTTAACACCGTTGTGCCCTGCGCCAGCGCCGCCAGCAGCAAAGCGCGGTTAGAGACGCTCTTGGAGCCGGGAAGATTAATCGCGCCATCCACCAGCGCGATGGGTTGTAAGGTCAGGGATTCCTGCATGCGTTGCAAACTCTCACTTAAAACAGAACAAAAACCCCGCGGAAAGCCGCGGGGAAGATAATCGAAACCAGGAATTAACCGTGACGACGTTCGAAATCCACCATGAAGTCCGTCAATGCCTGAACGCCTGCCAGCGGCATCGCGTTATAAATAGAAGCACGCATGCCCCCTACGACGCGGTGGCCTTTAAGCGCATGCAGCCCGGCGGCAAAAGACTCTTCCAGGAAGCGCTTATCCAGCGCGCTATCGGCAAGCTGAAACGGCACATTCATCCGCGAGCGGTTAGCTGGCGCAACATCGTTGCGGTAGAAGTCGCTTTTATCGATAACGCCATAAAGCAGATCCGCTTTTTGCTGATTGATCTTATCGACTGCCGCAACGCCGCCCTGTTTTTTCAGCCATTTGAAAACCAGCCCCGCCAGATACCAGGCGAAAGTCGGCGGCGTATTGAACATGGAGTCGTTATCGTTCAGCACGGTGTAATCTAAAACTGAGGGACAAGAGACATGCGCTTTACCCAGCAAGTCTTCTCGTACGATAACCAGCGTCAGGCCCGCCGGGCCAATATTTTTCTGCGCGCCCGCATAAATCACGCCATAACGGCTGATGTCGAGGGGACGAGAAAGAATGGTTGATGAGAAATCCGCCGCGACAACGACATCGCCAAAATCGGGCGTTTCTTCAATAGCGATACCGTCGATAGTTTCGTTCGGGCAGTAATGCAAATAAGCTGCATTATCTGAAAGCTGCCATTCGCGCATCGGCTTAAGACCGCGCAGGCCGTTGACAGTCACTTTGGCGTCAATCACATTCGGCGTGCAGTATTTTTTCGCTTCTTTTACCGCGCTTGCCGCCCAGTAACCCCCGTCGACATAATCGGCAGTCGTTTTGTCGCCAAGCAGGTTTAGCGGTACGCCGGCAAACTGACCGCGCCCGCCGCCATGGCAGAACAAAACTTTATAATTAGAGGGAATTTGCAGCAGATCGCGTAAATCTTTTTCCGCCTCTTCCGCCACACCAATAAATTCTTTACCGCGGTGGCTGATTTCCATTACCGACGTGCCTAAACCCTGCCAGTCGACCAGCTCCTGTTGAGCCTGTTTAAGCACTTCAGCCGGTAACATTGCCGGACCAGAACTAAAATTGTAGACCTGACTCATTTCCCCTCACCACATATAAAGCAATACGTTTTTCCTGTGGATATCGGTTTTATCACTCAGGCGCAGGCGCTGCAACGGGTAATCCCGGCCGGGAGGCAAATGTGCGCTTAATCACACAACAGATTGCTCCGCCGCGTTGAAAAATAACGGACAAATCCGCTGTCAGGTAATGCGAGTGGCCTTGCTCGCTTTAACCCATACCTGATGCTTACAACGCGGGCATGGCTCGCGGTCGCCTGCGTGAAATTCCATGACTTCACTGCAACGCAGGCAAGCGTAATGACCCGTTTCAGGGATGATGGCAAACCGCTCGCGGCAATAGTCGGGAAGAATAGAAAGCCCGGGGCGCACTTCGTCATCAGGATAGAAATAGACGCTTATCTGCCCGTTCGTTTCAAGAATAGCGAGCCGGACCTGGCCTAAATGCTCCACGCCCCGCAGGCGCAACTCCATAAAAAACTCAAATTCCGTCATATTTTCATGTTTGAGTTTTTCCCAGGCGAGCTCCCCTTCTTCAATGATGTTGCGCGGTTTACCTTCGAGCAAATCTTCCATTTTCTCGCTGTGCGCCATCAGCCACATCGCCAGACGATAGAGCAACGCCAGCGTGACGAAAACCACGAAAACCGGCACCATCGGCACATCATCATAAAACGCCACGTCGCCTGCCGCCGAGCCAAGCGTCAGAATGATCAAGACTTCAAATAGCGACATCTGACGCACGCCGCGCCGGCCAGTGAGTTTCAGGAAGATGAAAACCAGTACGAAGGTATAGAGGCTACGCAACGCCACCTCGCCCAGAAACTCCAGCGGGACTTTATCCAGCGCCATCCTGTGCAAATCAAAAGCTTTCATATTTTTTAGCCATAACAGTTAGTTAACTTATTTAAGCATAGCGCGAGGATTTATTTTTGCCTCGCGACGGCCTGCGATAGCGCAAGTAAGGTAAAACCCGTATCATTGCGCGCTTTGCGTACGATAAAAGTGGATCCCCATGACTCAAACCTTCATCCCCGGCAAAGACGCCGCTCTGGAAGACTCCATCGCTCGCTTCCAGCAAAAACTCACCGATCTGGGTTTTAATATTGAAGAAGCCTCCTGGCTTAACCCCGTGCCGAATGTCTGGTCTGTGCATATTCGCGATAAAGACAGCGCGCTGTGCTTCACCAATGGCAAAGGGGCGACCAAAAAAGCCGCGCTGGCCTCCGCGCTTGGCGAATACTTCGAGCGCCTTTCCACTAACTATTTTTTTGCTGATTTCTGGCTGGGTGAAACCATCGCCAACGGCCCTTTCGTGCATTATCCGAACGAAAAGTGGTTTGCCATTCCTCAGGATGACAGCCTGCCGGAAGGCATTCTTGATGCACGCCTGCGTGAGTTTTACGATCCGGAAAACGAACTGACCGCCAGCATGCTGATTGATCTGCAATCGGGTAATGAAGAACGTGGGATCTGCGCTTTGCCCTTCACGCGCCAGTCCGATGAGCAAACTGTTTATATTCCGATGAATATTGTGGGCAACCTGTATGTGTCTAACGGCATGTCGGCAGGCAACACCCGCAACGAAGCGCGCGTGCAAGGGCTTTCCGAAGTCTTCGAACGCCATATCAAAAACCGCATTATCGCAGAGAGCATCAGCCTGCCGGAAATCCCTGCCGAGGTGCTGGCGCGCTATCCGGGCGTGGTGGCGTCTATTGAGAAACTTGAAGCTGAAGGCTTCCCGATTTTCGCCTACGACGGCTCGCTGGGCGGTCAGTATCCGGTTATCTGCGTCGTGCTGTTTAACCCGGCGAACGGCACCTGCTTCGCCTCGTTCGGCGCGCATCCTGATTTCGGCGTGGCGCTTGAACGTACCGTTACCGAACTGTTGCAGGGCCGCAGCCTGAAAGATTTGGATGTCTTCACACCGCCTACTTTCGACGACGAAGAAGTGGCTGAACATGCCAACCTTGAAACGCACTTCATTGATTCAAGCGGCCTGATTTCCTGGGATATGTTTAAGCAAGATGCCGATTATCCCTTTGTTGACTGGAGCTTCGCCGGCACGACTGAAGAAGAGTTCGCCACCCTGATGGCCATTTTCCAGGCGGAAGATAAAGAAGTTTATATCGCTGACTATGAACACCTGGGCGTTTACGCTTGCCGTATTCTGGTGCCAGGCATGTCTGATATCTATCCGGCGGAAGATTTGCTGCTTGCGAATAACAGCATGGGCGCGCACCTGCGCGAAACCTTGCTCGCCCTGCCAGGCAGCGAATGGGAAAAAGAAGACTATCTGAATCTCATCGCGCAGCTTGATGAAGAAGGCCATGATGATTTTACCCGAGTGCGCGAGCTGCTTGGCCTTGCGACAGGCAAAGATAACGGCTGGTATACCTTGCGCATCGGCGAACTGAAAGCGATGCTGGCGCTGGCGGGCGGCGATCTGGATCAGGCGTTGATCTGGACTGAGTGGACCATGGAGTTTAACGCTTCGGTTTTCACCGCTGAGCGCGCGAATTACTATCGTTGCCTGCAAACCCTGCTGCTGCTGGCTCAGGAAGAAGAACGTGAACCGTTGCAGTATCTGCATGCATTTGAACGCATGTATGGCAAAGAGGCTGTTGAAGCTGCAAGCGCAGCGGTAAGCGGCGAAGCGCCCTTCTATGGTTTGCAGCCTGTAGACGCCGATTTACATGCTTTTCCTGCGCATCAGGCTTTACTGGCCGCCTATGAAAAATTGCAGCGCGCTAAAGCTTCTTACTGGGGCATTAATTGATATAACGCATATCGCTGGCGCTTTCATAAGCGTATGTTTCATTAATAAGACGGGGCAATTTGATTGCCCCGTTTTTTATTATTATAAAAATTAATTTAATTGTAATTATTAAGTTAAATTAAGGTAAATCATTAAATTACTATTATCCTCCTTTGTTACCTTTTTACGTCAATACTTCACAATAATTAACGATAAAAAAGGAGGCCAGAAAAAATAATTCAACTCTTATAATAAAATTTAAAATAAATTTTCATAAGGATAATCAACTAGTTAATCTGGATATACGCTATTACCACGCGGTTTCCAGGCCTATAAACCTGGCGAGTTATGATCCATATCAAATTTTACTCTATACTGCTTTGTTAGTATCTCCTCGCCGACTGAATAAAGAGAGAGTTAGTGTGAAAGCTGACAACCCTTTTGATCTATTACTTCCAGCTGCGATGGCGAAAGTTGCCGAGGAAGCTGGCGTTTATAAAGCGACGAAACATCCGCTGAAAACCTTCTATCTGGCGATTACGGCTGGTGTCTTCATTTCCATTGCTTTTGTTTTCTATATCACCGCGACAACCGGCACCGCCACGATACCCTTTGGGATAGCGAAACTTATCGGTGGTATCTGTTTCTCGCTTGGCTTGATTCTTTGCGTTATTTGCGGCGCCGATCTCTTTACTTCAACCGTTCTGATTGTGGTAGCTAAAGCCAGCGGGCGTATTACCTGGGGGCAACTGGCGCGCAACTGGTTGAATGTCTATATCGGCAACCTGATAGGGGCGCTCCTCTTTGTTCTGCTGATGTGGCTGTCGGGCGAGTATATGACCGCTAATGGCGCATGGGGCATGAATGTCCTGCAAACGGCAGACCACAAGCTGCATCACACTTTTATTGAGGCCGTGTGCCTCGGCATTCTGGCGAACCTGATGGTCTGTCTCGCGGTCTGGATGAGCTATTCCGGTCGCAGCCTTGTCGATAAAGCGTTCATTATGATTTTGCCGGTTGCCATGTTCGTTGCCAGCGGCTTCGAACACAGTATCGCGAATATGTTCATGATCCCGATGGGCATTGTTATCCGCGACTTCGCCAGCCCGGAATTCTGGACCGCCGTCGGTTCTTCTCCGGACCAATTTTCTCATCTGACTGTTGTGAATTTCATCATTGATAACCTGATCCCGGTGACAATCGGTAATATTATCGGTGGTGGTTTATTAGTCGGATTGACGTACTGGGTCATTTACCTGCGTGGCGACGATCATCATTAACGATCGTTCCAGGCAGTAAATAAAAAATCCACTTAAGAAGGTAGGTGTTACATGTCCGAGCTTAATGAAAAGTTAGCCACAGCCTGGGAAGGTTTTGCTAAAGGCGACTGGCAGAATGAAGTAAACGTACGTGACTTCATCCAGAAAAACTACACCCCGTATGAAGGCGACGAATCCTTCCTGGCTGGTGCAACTGATGCAACCACCAAGCTGTGGGACAGCGTAATGGAAGGCGTTAAACTGGAAAACCGCACTCACGCGCCAGTTGATTTCGACACTTCCGTCGCTTCTACCATCACTTCGCACGACGCGGGCTATATTAACAAGTCCCTTGAGAAAATCGTCGGTCTGCAAACGGAAGCGCCGCTGAAACGCGCCATTATCCCCTTTGGCGGCATCAAAATGGTCGAAGGTTCCTGCAAAGCGTATAACCGCGAGCTGGATCCTGCGCTGAAAAAAATCTTCACCGAATACCGTAAAACTCACAACCAGGGCGTGTTTGACGTTTATACGCCGGACATTCTGCGCTGCCGTAAATCTGGCGTGCTGACTGGTCTGCCAGACGCCTATGGCCGTGGCCGCATCATCGGTGACTACCGTCGCGTTGCGCTGTACGGCATCGACTACCTGATGAAAGACAAGTTCGCGCAGTTTGCTTCTCTGCAACAGGACCTGGAAAACGGCGTGAACCTGGAAGCCACTATCCGCCTGCGTGAAGAAATTGCTGAACAGCACCGTGCGCTGGGTCAAATTAAAGAGATGGCGGCGAAATATGGCTGCGATATCTCCGGCCCGGCAACTAACGCTCAGGAAGCGGTACAGTGGACCTACTTCGGCTACCTGGCTGCCGTGAAATCCCAGAACGGCGCGGCAATGTCCTTTGGTCGTGTTTCCACTTTCCTCGACGTTTACATTGAACGCGACCTGAAAGCGGGCAAAATCACCGAGCAAGACGCCCAGGAAATGATTGACCATCTGGTCATGAAACTGCGTATGGTTCGCTTCCTGCGTACCCCGGAATATGACGAACTGTTCTCCGGCGACCCGATTTGGGCAACCGAATCCATCGGCGGTATGGGCGTTGACGGCCGTACTCTGGTGACCAAGAACAGCTTCCGCTTCCTGAACACCCTGTACACCATGGGGCCGTCTCCGGAGCCGAACATCACCATCCTGTGGTCTGAAAAACTGCCTCTGAACTTTAAAAAATTCGCGGCGAAAGTCTCCATCGACACCTCTTCTTTGCAGTATGAGAACGATGATTTGATGCGTCCGGACTTCAACAACGATGACTACGCTATCGCTTGCTGCGTAAGCCCGATGGTTGTTGGTAAGCAGATGCAGTTCTTCGGCGCGCGTGCAAACCTCGCCAAAACCATGCTGTACGCCATCAACGGCGGCGTGGATGAAAAACTGAAAATGCAGGTTGGTCCGAAATCTGAACCGATCAAAGGCGATGTCCTGAACTTTGATGAAGTGATGGAACGTATGGATCACTTCATGGACTGGCTGGCTAAACAGTACGTCACTGCGCTGAACATCATTCACTACATGCATGATAAATACAGCTATGAAGCTTCACTGATGGCGCTGCATGACCGCGACGTTATCCGCACTATGGCTTGTGGTATCGCAGGTCTGTCAGTTGCGGCGGACTCCCTGTCTGCTATCAAATATGCAAAAGTGAAACCGGTTCGTGACGCAGACGGCCTGGCTGTCGACTTCGAAATCGAAGGTGAATATCCGCAGTTCGGTAACAACGATGCTCGCGTGGATGACCTGGCGGTTGACCTGGTTGAACGTTTCATGAAGAAAATTCAGAAACTGACCACCTATCGCAACGCTATCCCGACGCAGTCTGTTCTGACCATCACCTCTAACGTGGTTTATGGTAAGAAAACCGGTAATACCCCGGATGGCCGTCGCGCTGGCGCGCCGTTTGGACCGGGCGCAAACCCGATGCACGGCCGTGACCAGAAAGGCGCTGTCGCTTCTCTGACCTCCGTTGCAAAACTGCCGTTCGCCTATGCGAAAGATGGTATCTCCTATACCTTCTCCATCGTTCCGAACGCGCTGGGTAAAGACGACGAAGTGCGTAAAACCAACCTTGCAGGTTTGATGGATGGTTACTTCCACCATGAAGCCTCCATCGAAGGCGGTCAGCACCTCAACGTGAACGTGATGAACCGTGAAATGCTGCTCGACGCAATGGAACACCCGGAGAAATATCCGCAGTTGACCATCCGCGTTTCCGGTTACGCTGTGCGCTTTAACTCTCTGACTAAAGAGCAGCAGCAGGACGTGATTACCCGTACTTTCACTCAGACTATGTAATTTAAGGTTTGACTGAAAAGGCGTACAATGAAGGCTCCACCTTTGTGGGGCCTTTCTTATACCCCCCGCTCCCCTGCGAGCCGTTTTTGCAGATCGCTTATAATTGAGTTATCTGGCAAAAGAGACTCGACGCGGCAACGAGACCGCGCTCACAAGGCCTGACATCAAGGCCAGAACTGGAGAAACACCGCAATGTCAGTAAATGGTCGCATTCACTCCTTTGAATCCTGTGGCACTGTCGATGGCCCGGGGATCCGTTTTATCACTTTCTTTCAGGGCTGCCTGATGCGTTGCCTCTACTGCCACAACCGGGATACCTGGGACACGCATGGCGGTAAAGAAGTGACGGTAGAAGAGTTAATGAACGAGGTGGTGACCTATCGTCATTTTATGAATGCGTCTGGCGGCGGCGTCACCGCTTCCGGTGGTGAAGCGATTCTTCAGGCGGAGTTCGTGCGCGACTGGTTTCGCGCGTGTAAAAAAGAAGGCATTCATACATGTCTTGACACTAACGGCTTTGTTCGCCGCTACGATCCGGTTATTGATGAACTGCTTGAAGTCACCGATCTGGTGATGCTGGATCTCAAACAGATGAATGATGAAATCCACCAGAATCTTGTGGGCGTCTCTAATCATCGTACGCTTGAGTTCGCACGTTATATTGCTAATAAAGGCATCAGAACCTGGATTCGTTACGTTGTGGTGCCCGGCTGGTCGGACGACGACGACTCTGCGCATCGCCTGGGCGAGTTTACACGCGACATGGGTAACATTGAAAAAATCGAACTGCTGCCCTATCACGAATTAGGAAAGCATAAGTGGGTCGCTATGGGCGAAGAGTACAAGCTCGATGGCGTTAAGCCGCCTAAGAAAGAGACCATGGAACGCGTTAAGGGCATTCTTGAGCAGTACGGTCACAAAGTCATGTACTAACAACGCTTAAACAGCAAAATGCCCGCATATAGCGGGCATTTTAGTATCAGGCATGTGCCACTGGCGTAGGATGTTCGCCTGCTTTACGCAGCAACATCATCAGATAAATAAATGACACGCTGGCGATCATGACAAAAAGCAGACTGTCTGAATAGCTCTGCATCAGCGAGGCAGTCAACGTTGGGCCAAGTAAGCTGCCGATGGTATAACTCAGCAGCAGCGCCTGGTTCATTGCAACCAACTGATGCGGCGCTACTTTCTCGCAGGCCCACGCCATGGCGACAGGATAAAGCGTAAACCCTGCCGCTCCCAGTACAAACAACGTCGGCCCCATTGCTGCGTTGCTCAACATGGCCATACAGCCCATGATGACGACGAACACCTGAACACGCAGCACCAGCAGACGTCCAAAACGGTCCGCCAGTTTACCAATCGGCCACTGGCCGACAATGCCTGCGCTGACCATAACCGCCATCCAGAAACCGATGCCGGAATCGCTGACGCCCTGGTGATTGAGATAAAGCGGCATCAGACCATAAAGCGAACCCAGAACAATACCGGAAATAATACAGCCGTTAACGCCAAGGCGAGCCTGACGCAGACGCAGCATAGGCCAGACGTGAGTTGTCTCTTGATGCTCGCTATGGGTGTTTACGATGCGGGTAAAGACAAGCGGCAGAATGCCCGCGATAATCATTCCCGTTACCCACGGCAATACATTCATCAGCTCTGTTGAAACCTTGCTGACAAGCAATTGCCCGACAACGGTGCCAACATAATAAACCATCATATAGGCAGCAAGCAGGCGTCCGCGATTGCGTGATGTTCCGCTACACATCAGAGCGCTTTCGACCACCACCCAGATCATCGCGCAACCCACCCCGGCAATAAAGCGCCATGCGAACCAGCTCCAGAAGCCCATCATCAGCCCAAGGCCGGCGCATCCTACAGCAAAAATAAGCGAGGCAATGTAATAGCTGCGATTAAAGCCGAGCTTTTTAATCAGCGCGCCCGTAATCAGCGTGCCGAGTAAGTTGCCGGTGAAATAAGAAGAGCTGACCATACCCACTTGCCAGGTAGGCAGGTTTTCATGGGCGAGCCAAAGCGGCACCAGCGTATTTAAAACCGCTATTGCCAGGGTCAACAAAAGCAGGCCACAGAGCAGAAGCAGCACTGGCCGGGTATAGATGGACATTGGGGCTAAACCGTGAGGATCAAAAGAAATTCGTGCGCATCATGCCACTGGCATAATTAAAGTCAATGTGCCGCCACGGCCCATTCACACAATTTGTTTATCAACGATGAACGGTATTGATTCTGCCTTTGGCTTTAGCGAGGCGCCACAGGCTTAATGCTTTGTAATTAATAGGTTTATATGAAAAGCGAAGTAAAAAAACAGAAGAAAAAATTCATCGAACGAAACGATGTATTTGGAAGCGTGAGGGGCGTAAAAAAAGCGCCCGCAGGCGCTTTTTATTCTGTCGGTTAATCAACCGATATACTCGAGACCTTTCATATAAGGACGCAGCACTTCCGGGATCTCAATTCGCCCATCCGCTTGCTGATAGTTTTCCAGCAGCGCGACGAGCGTACGGCCTACCGCCAGGCCGGAGCCGTTAAGCGTATGCACGAGACGCGTTTTCTTGTCGGACTTGCTGCGACAGCGAGCCTGCATGCGGCGCGCCTGGAAATCCCAGACGTTGGAGCAGGAAGAAATCTCACGATAGGTGTTCTGTGCTGGCACCCAGACTTCAAGGTCGTAAGTTTTACAGGCGCCAAAGCCCATATCGCCAGTACACAACAGCACCTTACGGTACGGCAAACCAAGCAGTTGCAGCACTTTTTCTGCGTGCCCCGTCATCTCTTCCAGTGCGTCCATGGAATCTTCCGGACGAACGACTTGCACCATTTCTACTTTATCGAACTGGTGCATACGAATAAGACCACGGGTATCGCGACCGTAGGAGCCAGCTTCTGAACGGAAGCAAGGTGTATGCGCCGTCATTTTAATTGGCAGCGACTCCTCTTCCAGAATTTCGTCGCGCACCAGGTTCGTCAGCGGCACTTCAGCGGTCGGGATCAACGCATAATTGCTGCTGTCCGCTTCTTCTTCCAGCGGACGGGTATGGAAAAGGTCGCCTGCGAATTTTGGCAACTGGCCAGTGCCATAGAGCGTATCGTGGTTAACCAGGTAAGGCACATAGTTTTCGCTATAGCCGTGCTCTTCAGTGTGCAGATCCAGCATGAACTGAGCCAACGCGCGGTGCAAACGCGCAATCTGCCCTTTCATAACCACAAAACGCGAACCCGTGAGTTTAACCGCGCTGGCGAAATCCAGTCCGCCATGCATTTCGCCAAGCGTAACGTGATCGCGCACTTCAAAGTCGAATTGGCGAGGAGTTCCCCAACGACTGACTTCCACATTATCGTTTTCATCTTTGCCTACCGGCACGCTGTCGTCCGGAAGGTTCGGAATAGTCAGCGCGATGTCGCGAATTTCCGCTTGCAGCGCATCCAGCTCGGTTTTCGCTGCATCCAGCTCTTCGCCCAGCTTGTTGACTTCAAGACGTAACGGCTCGATATCTTCCCCGCGCGCTTTCGCCTGGCCGATGGATTTCGATCGCGAGTTACGCTCTGCCTGTAGGTTCTCAGTTTTAACCTGTAAAACCTTACGACGCTCTTCGAGAGCGCGCAGCTTATCTACGTCCAGCTTAAAGCCCCGGCGTGCCAGTTTTTCAGCGACTGCGTCTGGCTCGGTACGCAGCAGATTGGGATCGAGCATGCTTATCCTGTGCTTATCGAATTGAAAAGGAAGGCGACCGCAGCCTGCGGTCGCGCAGAAATAGAGGGATAACCTTACCGCAACGCCCGCGCTAGCGGTAGCGTTTTGTGGGGCTTTTCTGATCCTGTTCAGCAAGCCAGGCGAGCTTTTCGCCAATCTTGCCCTCAAGACCTCTGTTTGTCGGGTGATAATAGCGAGTTTGTGTCATTTCGCTGGGGAAATACTCTTCGCCTGCGGCATACGCATTAGGCTCGTCGTGGGCATAGCGATATTCCTGGCCGTACCCCATTTCTTTCATCAATTTGGTGGGCGCATTTCTTAAATGCACGGGAACGTCGTAATCAGGACGTTCACGGGCATCCCGCATCGCGGCTTTGAAAGCGGTATAAACAGCATTGCTTTTGGGCGCACAGGCCAGATAAACAATGGCCTGGGCGATTGCCCGTTCGCCTTCTGCTGGGCCTACGCGGGTAAAGCAGTCCCAGGCCGAAAGCGCGACTTGCATAGCGCGGGGATCGGCGTTGCCGACATCTTCTGAAGCAATAGCCAGACAGCGGCGCGCCACATACAGCGGGTCACCGCCTGCGCTGATGATCCTGGCATACCAGTAAAGCGCCGCGTCTGGCGCTGAACCGCGTACCGATTTGTGCAAAGCGGAGATCAGATCGTAAAACCGGTCGCCTTTATTATCAAAGCGAGCGCTACGTTCGCCAGCGATTTCGGTCAAAAGCTCAGGCTTAAGGAGGCGTTTCCCTGTGTCGTCCGCTTCTGCCATATCCGCCATCATTTCCAGCGTATTAAGCGCCCGTCGGGCGTCGCCGTTCACCAGTTCTGCTATAGCCCGGCGCGTCTCTTCAGGCAAAATAATATCCTGGCCGCCATAGCCGCGGTTACGATCGTTCATTGCCTGGTCAAGAACCTGCTCGATATCTTCGGTCGTAAGCGATTTCAGCAGATAAACGCGAGCACGGGAGAGCAACGCCGAATTTAGCTCGAATGAAGGGTTTTCCGTCGTGGCGCCAATAAAGGTGATGGTGCCATCTTCAATATGCGGTAAAAAAGCGTCCTGCTGGCTTTTATTGAAGCGGTGAACTTCATCGACAAAGAGGATAGTGCGACGCCCCGCGTTACGGTTTTGGCGCGCACGCTCTATTGCTTCGCGAATCTCTTTTACGCCCGAAGTGACAGCCGAAATGCGTTCTACATCAGCGTTCGCATAACGGGCTATTACTTCGGCAAGGGTGGTCTTGCCGGTACCTGGCGGCCCCCACAGGATCATGGAGTGCAGATGACCGGCTTCGATTGCTCTGGGCAGCGGTTTGCCCGGCGCCAGCAAATGCTGTTGGCCGATGTATTGCGCTAAATTTTCTGGCCGCATGCGAGCGGCCAGAGGCTGAAAAGCGTTATCAGAAAAATCGAGCGACAGATTGCTCACCCGCACCTCTTTACTTTCGCTGATCGTCAACGGTAACGCCTTGCGGCGGCGTAAAGGTAAACTTGCTCATGTCCACAGCGCCATTCTGCTGGGATTTAAGCTGATAGCTACTGCGCTGGTCGTCCTGCTCAACGGCGCTGAACTGGTGAATAGTGCCGTCGCGCCCAACGTTAATCGTAAACTGCTTCAGATTGCCGCTGGCGTTCTTTGGCGTCAGCACAAAGTCATCGCCGTTCTGCTTGATATTATATTGCTGCCAGTCATTCGTTTGATTACGGGCAATCAGCATAAACGGCGTATTACTGGTGGCATCTTTAAGCCAGGTGGCGCTCGCCTGCTCTACAAAAGGATTATAGAACCAAAGCGTTTTACCATCTGAAACCAACACGCTTTCATCAGGCTGGGTCATATGCCAGTTGAAAAGATTAGGACGTTTTACCCATAAATCGCCCTGGCCTTCCTGTACTGCCGCCCCGCTGCCGTCGGTGACTTTCTGAGTAAAGCTGGCGTGGAAGCTGCTTACTTTGTCGAGACGGGATTTCAGATCGCTGGCGGCATCCGCCCAGACGCTGCTCACGGTAAAAGCAGAAAGCAAAGCACAAGTCATGGCGATTTTTTTCATTGTTATTCCTCAGATTCGCTAGTTCCCGAGACGGGAGAACTTTCTGTCGATAACTGTAGCCAGATAAGCGCGACGGCCGACAGAAGAAAATGCTGATTTTTGACTTGTTTACCCATCTTTGCAAAAACCAGACAAGAAGGTGGTGAGAAACGCCCCGTCCTCAGCAGTGAAAACGAGGCGTACCGGTATTACTCAAAAGGCGGCGGAGCCAGAACTTCGCGGTTGCCGTTATGGCCTTGTTCGCTGACGATGCCCTGCATCTCCATTTGCTCAATAATTCGCGCCGCACGGTTGTAGCCAATACGGAACTGACGCTGAACGCCTGAAATGGAGGCCTTGCGTTTTTCAACCACAAAAGCCACGGCCTGATCGAACAGCGGATCAAGCTCCTCGCCGCCGTCGAAGCCGCCGCCACCGCCTTCGCTGTCGCCATCTGAGGTGATGCCTTCAACGTATTGCGGACGGCCGCGAGCTTTCCAGTCTTGCACCACAGCGTGAACTTCCTGATCGCGGACAAACGCGCCATGCACACGCACCGGAATAGAAGAGTTCGGGCCGGAATAAAGCATATCCCCCATGCCGAGCAGCGACTCCGCGCCGCCCTGGTCGAGAATAGTGCGGGAGTCGATTTTGCTGGATACGGTAAAAGCGATACGCGTGGGGATGTTGGCTTTGATCAAGCCAGTAATAACATCCACGGAAGGACGCTGTGTCGCCAGCACCAGGTGGATACCTGCCGCACGCGCCTTTTGCGCAAGGCGTGCGATAAGCTCTTCGACTTTTTTACCCACCGTCATCATCAGATCGGCAAATTCATCTACCATCACTACGATGTAAGGCAGTTTTTCCAGCACCGGGTGCGTAGCATCCATGCTGTCGCCCGGCTTCCAGTAAGGATCGGGGATGGGGCGGCCCATACGTTCCGCTTCCATTATCTTCTCGTTGTAGCCCGCAAGATTTCGCACACCCAGCGCCGACATCAGCTTATAACGACGCTCCATTTCGTTGACGCTCCAGCGCAACGCATTGGCGGCATCTTTCATGTCGGTGACAACTTCCGTCAACAGGTGCGGGATCCCCTCATATACAGACAGCTCAAGCATTTTCGGGTCGATCATGATAAAGCGCACCTCTTCCGGCGTCGCTTTATAGAGCATGCTGAGGATCATGGCGTTTACGCCAACTGACTTACCTGAGCCAGTGGTGCCCGCCACCAGAAGGTGCGGCATTTTCGCCAGGTCAGCAACAACAGGTTCGCCAGCGATATCTTTACCCAGCACGACCGAAAGCGGAGACGGATTATCGCGGAATTTATCGCAATCCAGTACCTCACGCAGGTATACCGTCTGACGCTTCTTGTTGGGCAGTTCAAGACCCACATAAGGTTTGCCAGGGATAACCTCAACAACACGTACCGCTACGGTGGAAAGCGAACGAGCAAGATCCCGTGAGAGGTTAGAAATGCGCGCTGCTTTGACGCCGGGTGCAAGGTTCAACTCAAAACGGGTGATAACCGGCCCCGGAGAGTAATTCACCACATCGGCTTTAATACGAAAATCTGCCAGACGCGCTTCTACCAGACGCGCCATTTGCTCCAGCGCGAACGTATCAACCGGCTCCACCTCGGCAGGCGGCGATGAGAGAAGATCCAGCGATGGCAGCGGCGTAGTCGGTTTATGAGCCGGGCGTTCTTCGCCATTGCGCATCAACAGCGGATGAATAAGCCCGCCAGACGAAGGCGGAGCAGACTGCTGAACCGGCTGCGCCTGATACGCAGGCGGCTGAACCGGCTGTTGCGGCTGCGTCTGATAAGCAGGCGGCTGAACCGGCTGCTGCTGCGCCTGATAGGCAGGCGGCTGAACCGGCTGTTGCGGCTGCGTCTGATACGCAGGCGGCTGAACCGGCTGCTGCTGCGCCTGATAGGCAGGCGGCTGAACCGGCTGCTGCGGCTGCGGCTGACGAGCCTCGACAGCGGGTTCACTAAAGCCGGGGGTAAATAACGGTTCGCTCGGGCCGTCGTCTAATAGCGCCTTTGTCGGGGAAAAGTCGAAATCGTCCAGCGAGAAAGGCGAAGCGCCCGCAGGCTGCTGCGCAGCATAGCGTTGCTGCTGGGCTGAAGCGAACTGACGCGCCAGCTCTGCCTGCTCGGCAGCCTCTTCATCTTCAGGAGCGTGATGCTGGTCTGGCGCATAGGTCTCGCCGTAGCGCTGTTGCTGGGAAGAGGCAAACTGGCGAGCCAACTCATCCTGCTGCTGCGCTTCAGCTTCTTCATCTGACATGTAAGCCTGTTCAGCCTGACGCCGCTCCGCCTCGCGGGCCTGTTCTTCCGCCATGCGTTGCGAAGGCAATTTAATGCCATAAGAAGCCAACTCGCGGCGCGTTGGTACGCGAACGCGATTCGGTCGCGGCAACTGCGGGCCAATCCCCTCTTTTACCTGCGGACGAGGCGCATCGCCAGCAACGCTAAAGACAGGCGCAGTTACGGCTGCGGCGACGCCTGCCGCTTTAACCGCTTCTTTAACAACCGGCGCCGCAGAGGCCGCGGAGATGCCTGTTGATGATGCATCTGGCAAACCGAATGGTAAGGCAGAGGATGAAGCATCAAAAGCAGGCTTAGCGGCTGGCGCAGGCGTTTCGTGCTGTTGAACGGGTTCCGGAACGGGTTGATACCAGGCAGCCAGTTGCTCACGCTCGCGGGCGCGTTGCGCCTCCACTTCTTCAAAATGATAAAGCGGCGGCCTGGCGGGTTTCACTTCCTGCGGCTCGATAACGGGTTCCGGCGCGGCGGGCGCTTCCCAGGCCGGGTTAACCGGATCCTGCGCAGGCGCTGCCCACTGCCGGGTATTATCCTGAGAATGAGACTGTTCATCCCAGGGATGCGAATGGGGTTGAGGTGGCGCAGGCGATACGGGTTGTTGATACGGCTCAGGAGAAGCGTATCCCGGCGTATTATCTGCCCACGCCTGTTGAGACGCTGGCATCTGGGGCTGCATGGCGCCCGGCTGAGTCAGATAGTTATCCGGCGCAGGGGCGATAACCGGATCGGGTCCTTGCACGGTTGGCGCATGCTGCCAGGCGACAGCGGGCGTATCCATTGCAGCCTGTGGCGCAGGCGTTGCGACCGGCTCAGCGGACATCACCGCCTCTTCAGGCGCAGCCCAGGCCTGCGCCGCGGTCGTGGCCGCCGCCGCTGCGGCAACCGGTTCTGTCACTGGATAGCCTTTTAACAGCGGATCGTTTTCATCCACATACTCTTGCGTAACCCTGTGGCCGGAAAAAAGCACATCATCAGGATCGGCTGCAACGCCTCGCGCCGTATAAAGAACGTCATCTTCATCGTCCATGCGCTTGCCTGAAAAGAGCGCCGCATCGGTTTTGCGCCCCACAGGATTGGCGAATTTTTCAGCAAGGCGCTGACGGCGCGCTAAAGCACCACGAAGAATACGTGCGCGGCGGGACTCTCCTTTTGCCTTAACAGGTTCGCGCGCTTCCTCTTCATATTCGTCGTGCTCTTCGTCTTCATCATCGTATTCGTATTCGTCATCCTGCCAGGTGTCATCGCGACGAGTGCGATTGCTGGCGAACGTCAGTACGCTCAGGACAACGCTGCCGATTTTCTCAGCGATGCTGACCCATGACCAGCCGGTAAATAGCGTCAGCCCGGCGCCCCAGACGCATAAAAGCGCGATAGTGCCGCCGCTGCTGTTAAGCAAAGGCATCATGGCGGTGCTAAGGAGGCTGCCGATAACGCCGCCGGAGGCGAAATACCAGATATCGTCGACGTTGATTGCCGCCAGACCGCAGGAGGTAAGAATGAGGGCAATCACGCCGATCAGCCGCAGCGAGACCGCAAAATAGTCGATATAGTCTTCGTTGCTGCGATGACGCCAGGCAAACCAGCAGCCGCCTACGATAATCACCGGGATGGTGTAAGCCATCACGCCGAAGATAAAGAACAGCGTGTCGGCGAGCCATGCGCCAGGGGCGCCGCCAAGATTATGAATAGGCTCATGCCAGGCGGTTTGCGACCAGCTGGGATCAGAGGGGTTGAAACTCAAAAGCGCGGCCATCAGCCAGACGGCAAACAGCACGACGAGGATCAGCATCGCCTCCAGCAAACGGCGACCGCTGCTTAATTTGGTCAGTGTGACTTCTTTGTCTTCGGTGTATTCCTGGCTCAAGAAAGGCTCTCCAGGTCCTTGTAACTAAAACGGACAACAGCGCCGGGTTACCCCGACACTGTTGCTGTATGGATTAACAGGAGTGTACTCAAACTGCGCCCGATTTGCACCACTTGTGCGTTAGCGAGTCTTGATAACCAGACGATTGCTCTGTTTAACCTCTTCCATTACCACGTAAGTGCGCGTGTCGTTCACGCCAGGCAGACGCAGTAAGGTCTCACCGAGTAATTTACGGTAAGCGGACATATCAGGCACGCGCGTTTTCAACAAGTAGTCGAAATCACCGGAAACCAGATGACACTCCTGAATTTCTTCCAGTTTTTGCACTGCGGCGTTAAATTGCTCAAATACATCGGGCGCGCCGCGATTCAGAGTAATCTCAACAAACACCAGCAGTGATGCATCCAGATAATGCGGGTTCAGCAGCGCCGTATAGCCCTGGATAAACCCTTGTCTTTCCAGTCGACGAACGCGCTCAAGGCACGGCGTCGGTGAAAGTCCCACTCTTTTTGAAAGCTCGACGTTAGAAATACGCCCATCCTTTTGCAGCTCATTAAGAATGTTACGATCGATACGGTCGAGATCTTTGCCAGGGCGCTTCTTGCTATCTACCATTATTATTGTCTCTCTGTATTCCTTCCCTACACCTGCCACTACCCTGTTCACTTCACTGTTCAGGGTCTAATGTAAGAAGACCGTTGCCCACAGGCAGTCGTCGACATCACGCATGGCGTCTGTCCACACCATGCGTAGATTTCAATGACACGGATAAATTGCACGCTCTTTATGCGCGAATGCGCTTAAGCCAGAGTAAATGCTATTTTCTTCCTCGAATGTTTTCGCAAAAGCGCAGGGGATTGTCAAAGCAAAACATCTTTTTTTAGTAGAACGTGCCAGACACTGATAACGACCAGCGATTATTCCTCATTTTATCACCTGATAGCGTGACGATAATTAGAAGTAAATTTAATAATCAAAACGGGTGAATTTTACTCATTCATCGGCCTTTTCTATTACACACATCGTTAACAAAATTGCTGCGCCCTTTTTTTACTTTCTTAAATTCCCTACAATCCAGCCCATTGTCTGCCAACAACAATGAGGATCTCATGGGCACGGCTAAACACAGTAAGCTGCTTATTCTTGGCTCTGGCCCTGCGGGATACACCGCGGCGGTCTATGCTGCGCGCGCCAACCTGAACCCGGTCTTAATCACCGGTATGGAAAAAGGCGGCCAGCTCACTACCACTACCGAAGTGGAAAACTGGCCGGGCGACCCGCATGATCTCACCGGGCCGTTGCTGATGGAACGTATGCACGAGCATGCGGCAAAGTTCGAGACAGAAATTCTGTTCGATCATATCAACAAAGTGGATTTGCAAAACCGTCCGTTCCGCCTGACCGGCGACAACGGCGAGTACACTTGCGACGCGCTTATCATCGCAACCGGCGCTTCGGCGCGTTACCTGGGCCTGCCCTCGGAAGAAGCGTTTAAAGGCCGCGGCGTTTCCGCCTGTGCAACCTGCGACGGCTTTTTCTACCGTAACCAGAAAGTGGCGGTTATCGGCGGCGGCAACACGGCAGTGGAAGAAGCGCTGTATCTGGCGAATATCGCTTCCGAGGTGCATCTGATTCACCGTCGCGAAACGTTCCGCGCAGAAAAAATTCTTATCAAGCGCCTGATGGATAAAGTGGAAAGCGGCAATATCGTGCTGCATACCAACCGCACACTTGAAGAAGTGACGGGCGATCAAATGGGCGTTGCGGGCCTGCGTATCCGCGATACGCAAAACCCGGATCATGTTGAATCGCTGGAAGTGGCCGGTCTTTTCGTGGCTATCGGCCACAGCCCGAACACCGCTATCTTCGAAGGTCAGCTGGCGCTGGAAAACGGCTACATTAAAGTGCAGTCCGGCATTCATGGCAACGCGACTCAGACCAGCGTACCGGGCGTTTTTGCCGCGGGCGACGTTATGGATCATATCTATCGTCAGGCGATTACCTCCGCCGGCACCGGCTGTATGGCGGCGCTGGATGCAGAACGCTATCTTGACGGCCTTGCTGAAAACAACAGCTAATTCTGCAAGTTGACCAGGGCGACGAATCAGTCGCCTTTCTTTTTGCCCCGTTGTAACATTGCGTGCACCTTCGCCGCCCGGCGAGCTTAATGGACTTCATCTGTTTACTGCACGCCATGAATAAAACCCGTCAACAAGAACTGACCCGCTGGTTAAAACAGCAAAGTGTGATTTCCCGTCGCTGGCTTAATCTGTCGCGCCTGACCGGCGTCATCAGCGGCGTGCTTATCGTCGCCCAGGCCTGGCTGCTGGCTTATCTTCTGAACAGCATGATCATGCAGGCGATCCCTCGCGAGGCGCTGCTGCTGCCCTTTGCGCTGCTGATTATCGTTTTTGTTCTGCGCGCCTGGGTGGTGTGGCTGCGGGAGAAGATCGGCTTTCGCGCCGGTCAGCATATTCGCGCGCATATCCGAAGCCTGGTGCTCGACCGTCTGCAACAGGCGGGGCCGGCATGGATCCAGGGAAAACCCGCAGGCAGTTGGGCCACGCTTATCCTTGAACAGGTAGACGACATGCATGACTTTTATGCCCGTTACCTGCCGCAAATGGCGCTGGCCGCCAGCGTGCCGTTGTTAATTGTACTGGCGATATTCCCCTCAAACTGGGCGGCGGCATTGATTTTGCTCGCCACCGCACCGCTCATTCCGCTGTTTATGGCGATGGTGGGGATGGGCGCGGCGGACGCTAACCGCCGTAACTTCCAGGCGCTGGCTCGTCTGAGCGGCAACTTTCTTGACCGTCTGCGCGGCATGGAAACCCTGCGTCTGTTTCACCGCGGCGCGGCGGAAACCGAACAAATTCGTCGCGCTTCGCAAGATTTTCGCCAGCGAACCATGGAAGTGTTGCGTCTGGCATTTCTTTCATCGGGGGTGCTGGAGTTTTTTACCTCGCTGTCTATTGCGCTGGTGGCGGTCTACTTTGGCTTCTCTTATCTCGGCGAACTCAACTTTGGCCATTATGGCGCAGGCGTGACCCTGGCTTCCGGTTTTCTTGCGCTGATTCTGGCGCCTGAGTTTTTCCAGCCGCTGCGCGATCTGGGCACCTTTTACCATGCCAAAGCGCAGGCTACTGGCGCGGCCGACAGCCTGAAGACGTTCCTTGAAACGCCTTTGCAGCATCCCGAACGCGGCAGCGTTGAACTCTCTCCAGGCGGCGCCATTGCGCTGGAAGCAAAGGAATTGATTATCCTTTCGCCGGAAGGAAAACGTCTGGCCGGTCCGCTGACCTTTTCCCTGCCGGCAGGCCAACGCGCCGTACTGGTAGGCCAGAGCGGCGCGGGTAAAAGCTCGCTGCTCAACTTACTGTCCGGCTTCCTGCCTTATGAAGGTTCTGTACTGGTAAATGGTACAGAGCTACGGGAGCTGGCGCCTGAGAGCTGGCGGCGTCAGCTTAGCTGGGTCGGACAGAACCCGCAGTTGCCCGCCGCCACGCTTCGGGAAAACGTGTTGCTTTCTAACCCCGATGCAAGCGATGCCGCGCTCGATGCCGCCCTGGATAAGGCCTGGGTAAAAGAGTTTTTGCCGATGCTGCCTGAAGGTATTGATACCCCGCTCGGCGATCAGGCTTCTCGCCTCTCTGTCGGCCAGGCGCAGCGGGTGGCTGTCGCCCGCGCATTGCTTTCTCCGTGCGGCCTGTTGCTGCTTGACGAACCTGCCGCCAGCCTTGATGCCCACAGCGAACAGCGCGTCATGCAAGCGCTGGATGCCGCCTCTACCCAGCAAACTACGCTCATGGTGACACATCAGCTTGATCACCTCGCGGCGTGGGACGCTATCTGGGTTATGCGCGATGGACAGATTATCGAGCAAGGCGATTTTGCAACGCTTGCCGCCGCGCAGGGGCCTTTCGCCGCGCTGCTGGCCCATCGTCAGGAGGAGATTTAAATGCGCGCTTTGTTGCCTTATCTGGCGCTTTATAAACGCCATAAGTGGCTGCTGACGTTAGGCGTTGCCCTCGCCATTGTCACGCTGCTGGCGAGCATCGGTTTATTGACGCTCTCCGGTTGGTTTCTTTCCGCTTCCGCTGTCGTGGGCGTGGCGGGCGTTTACAGTTTCAACTATATGCTGCCTGCCGCAGGCGTGCGCGGCGCGGCTATTATCCGCACTGCTGGCCGCTATTTTGAACGACTGGTCAGCCACGACGCCACCTTTCGCGTGCTGGAGCACTTGCGGGTATTTGCTTTCAGTAAACTGCTCCCCCTTTCTCCCGCAGGGCTGGCGCGTTTTCGTCAGGGTGAATTGCTTAACCGTTTAGTGGCTGATGTAGACACCCTTGATCATCTCTATTTGCGGGTGATCTCACCGCTGGTGGGCGCGCTGGTGGTCATCGCGGTGGTTACGCTGGGCTTAAGCTGGCTTGATGTCACGCTGGCGTTAACGCTGGGCGGCATTATGCTGGGCACGCTGCTTCTTCTGCCTCCCCTCTTCTACCGCGCAGGCAAACCTACCGGTGAAGCGCTAACCCACTACCGCGCCAGCTACCGTCAACAGCTTACGGCCTGGCTGCAAGGGCAAGCGGAGTTAACCCTGTTTGGCGCCAGCGATCGCTACCGGGGTGAGATGGAAGCCAGCGAACTCGCCTGGCATGAGGCGCAGCGCCGGCAGGCTGGCCTGACGGCATTGTCGCAGGCGGTGATGCTGCTTATCAGCGGCGTTGCGGTTGTGCTGATGCTCTGGATGGCCGCAGGCGGCGTCGGCGGTAACGATGCTCCCGGCGCGCTGATCGCCCTTTTCGTATTTTGCGCGCTGGCGGCTTTTGAGGCGCTGGCGCCAGTTACCGGGGCTTTTCAGCATCTGGGACAGGTTATCGCCTCGGCCCGACGCGTGACTCAGGTCGTTGAACAGAAACCGGACGTGACTTTTCCTGATGCCTCGCAGAGCGCGCCGGAAAACGTCGCGTTAGCGCTGAACGACGTCGCTTTTCGCTATCCCGGACAAACCGAGCCTGCGCTTCGCGGTATTACGCTTGATATCAGTGCAGGGGAACATATCGCGCTGCTGGGCCGCACCGGCTGCGGTAAATCCACCCTTTTGCAGCTACTGACGCGCGCCTGGGACGTTTCAACCGGCGCCATTACCCTAAACGGCGAGCGGATCGAAACCTTCAGCGAAGCCGCCTTGCGCGCCGCCATGAGCGTCGTTCCGCAGCGCGTGCACCTGTTCAGCGCCACGCTTCGCGATAATTTACTTCTTGCCGCGCCTGAGGCCCGGGACGAGGCGTTGCGCGCCGTGCTTGAGCGTGTGGGGCTGGAAAAGCTGCTTGAAGGCAGCGGCCTGAACGCCTGGCTCGGCGAAGGCGGCCGCCAGCTCTCCGGCGGCGAGCTGCGCCGTCTGGCCATCGCGCGCGCGTTGCTGCACAACGCCCCGCTGCTGCTGCTTGATGAGCCGACAGAAGGCCTGGATGCCGAAACAGAGAAGCAGATCCTTGATTTGCTGACAGAAGTGGCAAAAGAAAAAACAATGCTGATGGTGACGCATCGACTGCAAGGCTTAATGCGTTTTGACCGAATAATTGTGATGGACAACGGCGAAATAATTGAGCAAGGTAAGCACGCTGAATTAATGGCCTCAAAGGGGCGTTATTACCAGTTTCACCAGCGCCTGTAGACTATGATTGAACGATAACTTGCCGCGTAGTATGGAGACACGACGTCATGCGTCTGGTGCAGCTTTCTCGTCATTCTATCGCCTTCCCCTCGCCTGAAGGCGCGCTGCGCGAGCCCAACGGGCTGCTGGCGTTAGGAGGCGATTTAAGCCCGGCGCGACTGTTAATGGCCTATCAGCGCGGCATCTTTCCCTGGTTTTCGCCGGGCGACCCTATCTTATGGTGGTCGCCCGACCCGCGCGCCGTGCTTTTTCCCGAAGCGTTTCACTTAAGCCGGAGCATGAAGCGTTTTCATCGCCAGTCGCCCTATAGCGTAACGCTAAATTACGCTTTCGATCGCGTGATCGAAGGCTGCGCGGAAGATCGCAGCGACGGAACCTGGATCACCCCTGAAGTCGTGGTTGCCTGGCAGCGTCTCCATGAGCTTGGGCATGCGCATTCCATTGAAGTGTGGCGGGAAAAGGAACTGGTCGGCGGTATGTACGGCGTTGCCCAGGGGGCGCTGTTTTGCGGCGAATCTATGTTCAGCCGCCAGGAAAACAGTTCGAAAACCGCGCTGCTGGTCTTTTGCGATTACTTTGCTCAACAAGGCGGCAAGCTGATAGATTGCCAGGTGCTGAATGCCCATACCGCCTCGCTTGGCGCCATCGAAATTTCCCGGCGCAGCTATCTCGCTTATCTTGATGAAATGCGCCAGATCCCTCTCTCCGGGGCGTGCTGGGTACCTAAAACACTCTTTAACAGCCTGCGTTAAGCAATGTTTTCGGCACATTTTTTGTCAGGGTGTTATACTACAGCACGCAGAATTATTCAGCGCATTCTCCCTCCGCCGTTTGGGACTGGCACGCATCAGGTAACGCCCTCATCGTTTATCTCATCGCCTCATTTACGCCAGCGCCGCGCGCGCGAGGAAGTGTTGTGTACAGCATTCGGAATTAACCTTGCGGTGTATTTGCCCGCAAAATCTTTACTTAACAGGTGAACTTCGGCATTATCTTGCCGGTTCAAACTACGGTAGTGATACCCCAGAGGATTAGATGGCCAAAGAAGACAATATTGAAATGCAGGGTACCGTTCTGGAAACGTTACCGAACACCATGTTCCGCGTTGAGCTGGAAAACGGTCATGTGGTAACGGCCCATATCTCCGGTAAAATGCGTAAAAACTACATCCGCATTCTGACGGGCGACAAAGTGACTGTTGAGCTGACCCCGTACGACCTGAGCAAAGGCCGCATTGTCTTCCGTAGTCGCTAAGCATTTCCGTTCGCCGCACCTTGCGGCGACGCCAGAAAACAAAAAGGCCGGGATTATCCCGGCCTTTTTTATTGGCTTACGCGCTGTCAGTGCGCCGTTTCCGGCTTGTGTTTTTGCGCGCCGTGGAAATTGTAGGTCAGCTGGTCTTTTTCTTTATCCAGCGCCACAATGACCTGCCCGCCATCCACCAGCGAGCCGAACAGCAGTTCGTTCGCCAGCGGTTTTTTCAGGTTGTCCTGAATAACACGGGACATCGGACGCGCGCCCATGGCACGGTCATAGCCTTTATCCGCCAGCCAGTCGCGCGCTTCCTGACTAACCTCAAGCGACACGCCTTTCTGGTCCAGCTGCGCCTGAAGCTCGACAATAAACTTGTCGACTACCTGATGAATCACCTCGGTTGAGAGGTGGTTGAACCAGATAATATTGTCCAGACGGTTGCGGAACTCCGGCGTAAACACCTTCTTGATCTCTTCCATCGCGTCGGTGCTGTTGTCCTGGTGAATAAGGCCAATCGACTTACGCTCGGTTTCCCGCACGCCAGCGTTAGTGGTCATCACCAGAATAACGTTACGGAAATCCGCTTTGCGGCCGTTGTTATCGGTCAGCGTGCCGTTATCCATTACCTGCAACAGCAGGTTAAAGACATCCGGATGCGCCTTTTCGATTTCATCAAGCAGCAGAACCGCATGCGGATGTTTGATCACCGCGTCGGTTAACAGCCCGCCCTGATCGAACCCGACATACCCCGGAGGCGCGCCAATCAGGCGGCTCACCGTGTGGCGCTCCATATACTCAGACATATCAAAGCGCAACAGCTCGATGCCCAGCGCTTTAGAGAGCTGCACCGTTACCTCGGTTTTCCCTACCCCGGTTGGACCGGCGAAGAGGAAGGAACCTACCGGTTTACGGTCATGCCCCAGCCCGGCGCGGCTCATCTTGATCGCTTCGGTTAACGCCTCGATGGCTTTATCCTGGCCAAAGACCAGCATTTTCAGACGATCGCCCAGGCTCTTGAGCGTATCGCGATCGCTTGCCGAAACGCTTTTCTCCGGAATACGGGCAATACGGGCCACAACAGATTCGATATCTGCGACGTTGATCGTTTTCTTACGCTTGCTGACCGGCATGAGACGCGCCCGCGCGCCCGCTTCATCAATGACGTCAATAGCTTTATCAGGCAGATGGCGGTCGTTGATGTATTTCACCGCCAGTTCCACCGCGGCACGTACCGCTTTCGCGGTGTAACGCACATCATGATGCGCTTCGTACTTCGGCTTCAGGCCGTTAATAATCTGTACCGTTTCTTCCACGCTCGGTTCAGTAATATCAATTTTCTGGAAGCGACGCGCCAGCGCGCGGTCTTTTTCGAAAATATTGCTGAACTCCTGATAGGTCGTCGACCCCATCACGCGGATTTTACCGCTTGAAAGCAGCGGCTTAATCAGGTTGGCGGCATCCACTTGTCCGCCGGACGCGGCGCCCGCGCCGATGATAGTGTGGATTTCGTCAATAAACAGGATGCTGTTGTTATCCTGCTCCAGCTGTTTAAGCAGCGCCTTGAACCGTTTTTCAAAATCACCGCGGTATTTCGTTCCCGCCAGCAGCGAGCCGATATCCAGCGCATAGATAGTGCAGTCGGCCATTACTTCCGGCACGTCGCCCTGCACAATACGCCAGGCGAGCCCTTCCGCAATCGCCGTTTTCCCCACGCCCGATTCGCCAACCAGCAGCGGGTTATTTTTACGGCGGCGGCAGAGCACCTGAATGGTCCGCTCCAGCTCTTTGTCACGCCCAATCAGCGGGTCGATGCCGCCTACACGAGCAAGCTGGTTAAGATTGGTGGTGAAGTTTTCCATACGCTCCTCCCCGCCTGCTTGCTCTTCATTAACTGGATTGGTGTGATCGGAGGCCTGGTTAGGCTCGTCTTTCCGGGTTCCGTGAGAGATAAAGTTCACCACGTCGAGCCGGCTCACTTCATGCTTACGCAGCAGGTATGCCGCCTGGGACTCCTGCTCGCTGAAAATCGCCACTAAGACGTTAGCGCCGGTCACTTCGCTGCGACCAGAAGACTGAACGTGGAACACCGCACGCTGCAACACGCGCTGGAAGCTGAGCGTGGGTTGGGTATCGCGCTCTTCTTCGCTCACGGGCAGGACGGGTGTGGTTTGTTCGATGAAGGCCTCAAGTTCCTGACGAAGCGCCACCAGATCCACAGAGCACGCTTCCAGCGCCTCGCGAGCCGATGGGTTACTGAGCAAAGCCAGTAACAGATGCTCGACGGTCATAAACTCATGTCGGTGCTCGCGCGCTCTGGCGAAAGCCATATTTAAACTGAGTTCCAGTTCTTGGTTGAGCATAGGCACCCCCCTCAATTGTCTGCCTTATTCAGGCTTTTTCCAGCGTACACAGCAACGGATGCTCGTTCTCCCTCGCATAATCGTTCACCAAGGCCACTTTCGTCTCCGCGACTTCTGCGGTGAAAACGCCGCAGATGGCTTTTCCCTGATAGTGAACTGTCAGCATCAGTTGCGTTGCACGTTCTACATCATAAGAAAAGAACTTTTGTAGCACGTCAATAACAAATTCCATTGGCGTGTAATCATCGTTCATTAATATAACTTTATACATAGATGGCGGTTTTAGCGCTTCGCGCAGTTCATCTTCCGCCAACTGGTAAAAATCCAACCAACCTTTCGCTTTACCCATTGCCAGTCGTCATGATGTGGTTACGGTTTGCCAGGCGTTGCCTGACGGTTCTGGTGGAGGGAATACGCACCCCGAATCTACCTTAGCAGCCCGATAATAATCCCCTATTACTGCTATTCGCGAGCTCTGTCACATTAACGGAAATAGCGTTAACTGCTTCAAATTTTTGACTCATTTTTGCCCGGCTCACCCCTGCATACGCTTGACGCGATGGTTGATTTCTCTAAATTGTACAAGCGTGAGTTGGCGAGGTTTTGAACAGCCCGCCCTTACCCACCGGTTCATTCCATCTTACTCAATAAGACTTATGAAGGATGTCGAAGCATGGAGACGGGTACAGTTAAATGGTTCAATAACGCCAAAGGCTTTGGTTTCATCTGTCCTGAAGGCGGCGGCGAAGATATCTTCGCGCATTATTCCACTATTCAGATGGACGGTTACAGAACGCTTAAAGCCGGACAAATGGTCAGGTTTGATGTACATCAGGGCCCAAAAGGCAACCATGCCAGCCTGATCGTGCCCTACGAAGCAGAATCGGTTGCGTAACTCTTCTGTTTCATTGTGTACATCCCGCTCTTAAAATGCCAGTCCGGATGACTGGCATTTTTCTTTACTCTCTTGCCAGAGCGTCGACAGGGTTAAGCCGTGCGGCGTTACGCGCCGGCAACCAACCAAATATTACGCCCGTCGCGGTAGAGCAA
This sequence comes from Franconibacter helveticus LMG 23732, assembly GCF_000463115.2. GTDB lineage: Bacteria > Pseudomonadota > Gammaproteobacteria > Enterobacterales > Enterobacteriaceae > Franconibacter > Franconibacter helveticus. The sequence continues at coordinate 92,462 of NZ_AWFX01000026.1, forward strand.
AGAAAAGCGGTCGCCAGCGCAAGCGGCGAAAAACCAATTTCCCAGCCGGGTAAAACCAGTTGCAGCAGAAACGCGATTAAGAGCGAAAGCGCGATGCCGAGCGCGCCGCCAACAAGACAAACCAACACCGCTTCTATCAGAAATTGCTGCAAGACATCGGCCGCTCTCGCCCCGACCGCCATGCGAATCCCGATTTCACGCGTGCGCTCGGTTACCGATACCAGCATGATATTCATAACGCCAATGCCGCCCACCAGCAAAGAAATGACCGCGACCAGCGTAAGAAAGAGCTGAAGAGTACGTGTGGTCTTTTCCGCCGTTTTCAACAGCCCATCCATATTCATGGTGAAAAAATCTTTCTTGCCGTGGCGCAACGCCAGCAAGCGGGTGAGCTGCTGCTCCGCCTGCGTGCTGTCATAGCCTTCATTTACCCGAACGGTAATCGAGTTCAGCCAAGACTGCCCCATCATGCGCCCGGCCATGGTGTTATAGGGCAACCAGGCGCGCAGGATTTTGCTGCTGCCGAACATAGACTGCTTCTCTTGCGCTACGCCAATCACTGTCGCTGGCATATTGCCGACCAGGATAATTTCCCCTACCACATTCACTTTATTGGGAAAAAGCTGGCGGCGGGCGTTTTGATCCAGCACCACAACCTGAGCGCGTCCTTTTAGTTGTTCATCATTAAATGTGTTGCCTTCGCTGAAGGTCATGCCGTAGACATTAAAATATTGCCCGCTTACGCCGTTAGCGCTGGCCGCCACATCGACATTGCCATAACGCAGGCGCAGGTTTTGTGAAAGTGCAGGCGTTGCGGAGCGCACCCAGGGCTGTTTCTCTATCGCCGTTAAATCTTCATATTTCAGCGCTTGCTGATACTGCGGGTCGTCATCGCCAAAATCTTTCCCGGGATAGACATCAATCGTGTTCGTCCCTATCGAGCGGATATCCTGAAGTACAAGCTGTTTGGCCGCATCGCCCACCACCACAATGGACACCACCGAGGCGATGCCGATGATGATGCCGAGCATAGTAAGCAGCGTGCGCATTTTATTGGCGGCCATCGCAAGCCAGGCCATGGTTAACGCCTCGCGAAAGCTGCTGACGAACTGCTGCCATGCGCCGCTTGCCTGAGCCGCTTCGTTCAGCGCTTTATGACGCGTGCCAGTCTGGCGCGGCGGCGGGTTGCTGATGATTTCGCCGTCGCGAATTTCAATAACGCGCTCTGCCTGCGCGGCGACGGTTGGGTCATGCGTGACGATAATCACCGTATGGCCGCGATCGCGCAGTTGTTTCAGCGTCGCCATTACCTCTTCGCCGGAATGGCTGTCGAGGGCGCCGGTAGGCTCATCGGCCAGGATAACCTGGCCGCCGTTCATCAGCGCGCGGGCAATACTCACGCGCTGCTGCTGCCCGCCGGAGAGCTGCGAAGGCTGATAATCCACACGCTCAGCAAGACCCAGCCGGGCGAGCAGGTCCCGGGCGCGCTGCTGGCGCTGTTTGCGCCCAATGCCGGCATAAATCGCCGGCACTTCTACGTTTTGCGTCGCCGTCAGGTGTGAAAGCAAATGATAACGCTGGAAGATAAAACCAAAATGTTCGCGCCGCAGCCGCGCCAGCTCATCGCCGCTTAAGGTCGATACATCAACGCCTGCAACCCGATAGCTGCCGCTGGTGGGGTTATCAAGACAGCCGAGAATATTCATTAGCGTCGACTTGCCGGAACCGGAAGCGCCGACAATCGCCACCATTTCGCCTGCTTCAATAGAAAGAGAGATCCCTTTCAGCACTTCAACCTGCTCTTCTGCGGAAGGGTAGCTTCGGCGAATGCCATTTAGCTCAAGCAATGCGCTCATGGCGCACTCCCTTCGGCGGCGCGGCCGGTAACGACCTCATCCCCTTCCTCCAGGCCTTTCGCCACTTCCACTTGCGTATCGTTGCGGGCGCCGATGGTCACCTCGCGCTCCCGGGTTTCGCCATTACGCAGCAGCGTAACTTTATAGCGATTATCGCCTGTCGGATCGCCCAGCGCCGCCAGCGGAATAGTCAGCACGTTTTTAACGCCGCCCAGTTGAATATGCACCTGCGCGGTCATCTCAAGGCGCAGCACGCCCTGCGGGTTCGGTACTTCGAAGCGGGCATAGTAGAAAATGGCGTCGTTGATTTTTTCCGGCGTCGGCAGAATATCTTTCAGCGTGCCTTCATAACGGGTTAGCGGGTCGCCCAGCACGGTAAACCAGGCCTTCTGCCCGGGCCTGAGATGAATAACGTCTGCTTCAGAAACCTGCGCTTTTACCAGCATCGTGCTGAGATCGGCCAGGGTAAGAATGTTTGGTGCCTGCTGCGCTGCAATAACCGTCTGGCCCTGTAACGTGGTTATCTGGGTCACTTCACCCGTGATAGGCGCGGTAATACGCGTATAGTCGAGGTTGGTTTTCGCGGTATCCAGCGAAGCCTGGTTGCGCTTAATTTGCGCGTCGATGGTGCCGGCCTGCGCTTCTTTAACCGCCAGTTCCGTTGCCGCCGTATCCAAATCCTGTTGTGAAACCGCCTGCGTCTGGGCCAGACGCCGCTGGCGGGCAAGCGTCACTTGCGCAAGCTTCAGTTCCGCCGCAGCCTGGCGCCGCTGCGCGCGCAGCTCCATCAGGGTCGCTTCCACTTCCTTAATCTGGTTCTCCGCCTGTTCCGGGTCGATAACGCCCAGCAACTGATCCTTTTTCACTTTATCGCCAATGCTGACCGACAGCGTTTTGAGCTGCCCGCTGACCTGCGCGCCGACATCCACTTTACGCAACGCATCCAGCTTGCCGGTAGCAAGCACGCTCTGCGCCAGATCGCCCTTGCGCACAATCATGGTCTGGTACTGCGGCAGCGGCGCGTTGAGCGTCCGCCAGAGCCAGATGCCTGCGATCAGCAATGCCAGCACCAGCAGCAGATAGCGTTTTTTTACTTTTCCCTTAATTTTCATAAGCGTCCTGATCGTCTGAACGGGCTATCGCACTTTGCCGTGTAATTTTAAACAGAATCTCAACGAAACCCTACCTGCTTAATCAGGTTGCTGGCGCATTGATATTACGTTGAGGGAGCGCGGGGTGAAATAAAGGCTATGTCATACAGGGGCCTTAATTATGTCCGCACTCGCCGAATTTACCGCCGAAGCCCGGCCGCGCAACGCCTGGCAACTTTTCCAGCAACTTTCACGCGGCCGCTGGACGCCAGGCCGCGCCTGGGAAAACCCGCGCTACCGCCGGAAGTTTATGGCACGCTCGCTGGCTACGCCATTTCGTACCTGGCAATTGCTTAGCGCGCTGGCGCGCCAGCCGCAGCTGGAATCGCTTTTGCACGCTCAGCCAGGGTTGCCGTGCCGCCTGCACCGGCCCTGGCTGACGCCGGCTTTTTCCCGCCGTGATGCGCTGCAAGCCATTACGTTCCATTACGCATCGCTTTCCAGCCTTTTGACGCCCACGCGCTTCGCCGCTTGCATGTCGCGCCAGAGCGCGCTGCTGGCGACGCTGTCCGGCAAAAACGGCGAGCTGTATAGCATTTATCTGGGCGCCGTGGCGGATCTGGATAAAGAAGGCGAAGCCACCCTGCTGTTTCGTAATGAGCAGAACGTAACCCTGGCCGAGCTCACCTTCACGCTGTGTTTATACAAAGGCAAAAAAACGATATTTATTGGCGGCTTGCAGGGCGCTAAAGCCTGGGTCGAGCATGATCTTATTCAGCAGGCAACCAAGGCCTGCCACGGGCTCTTTCCCAAACGACTGTTGCTGGAGAGCGTCTGCCAGCTGGCGCAAAAGTGGGACGTTGAACAATGCCTTGCCGTAGGCAACAGCACGCATGTTTACCGCAGCTGGCGCTATGAGAAAAAGAAAAAAGAGAAGCTGCATGCCGACTACGATAGCTTCTGGCTTTCGCTGGGCGCACAGCAGGAGAGCTCAGGTTTTTTCAGGCTGCCGGGGGCTATTCCACGTAAACCGATGGAAGATATCGCCAGCAAAAAGCGCGCCGAATACCGTCGCCGCTATGAACTGCTCGATAGCCTGGAAGCGCAGTTGCAGAACTAATCAGCCCGCCCGCGCGCCAGCCAGATGACGCGGGAAAACATTTTTCGCAGCAATGGCGGAATGGATTCCACCCCGCGATGTTGGGCTTCCATGGCTATTTCAATCGCCAGATCGGGTTTAGAGGCGCGGTGGATTGCTTTAATTATCACGCGCCTCGGCTTCATATGAATATTTTCCGGCAGTTGCGCGACCCGGTGGTAGACATCGGCAAACCCTTCGCGATACATAAAATGTTCCATATCCGGCGCGGGCAGCGCGGTTAAATGATCGCGCTCCTGCGCGCTGTCGTTATTCACCAGGCTTCGCACCGTGGCGGCATATTTTTTTCCAGCTTCATCGCCATCCACCAGCACGTGCCATTCAATGCCCATACGTCTGGCGAATTTAATTAAAGGCTTTAAGCCTGTCTGCGCAAACTCAATGATTTTTATCCCTTCGGCATCGAAATGGTGGCCGCACTGGCGCGCCAGCGCATTCATCACCCAGACTTCCGTCTCGCCTTCCACCAGCAGCCAGCAGCGAGCGAACAGCGCAGAGGGACGGTTGAAGCGAATATGAAACGCAATGCGCCGGCTCTCTTCCGCATTCATGCCAGCGGGGCCGAGCCGCCACGCGGCGACTTTGCCTCCATCGCGAACCAGTCGGCAGATTTGCTCAACAGGCGTAAGCGAAAGCAATTCGCCGGAGTTGGTGGTGGTCACTTTTTGCAGCGGCAACAGGTTCAGTAAATTCCAGGCCACTGAAAGCATAATCGGGTGCAGACGCGTTTCAGGATCTTCCACCAGCAAGAGCGGACGGGCGTCGCGGGAAAGCGGCGCGCTGCCTTTGGCCTGCAAGAGCGTGGAAAACAGCCCCAGCAGAATGATTCGTGAAGCGCGCGTCCCGGGACGGTCGATCATACGGTTAATGACGTCGAGGTAGCGCCAGCCGCGCTGCTCGTCGTGGGAGCGTCGGCGCATCAACCGCTGGCGCGCCTGGGCGCTGCTTTGTTCTGAAAAGTAGTGCTCGAGCAGTTGCACCATCGCCGTAAGCCCCTGGCGCAGCTGAGAGTCTGTCAGGTTTTGCGGGCTGGCGACCAGCTCGCGGGCCAGAAAATCAAGTTGCCTCGCCGTGGCCTCCACTTCCGGCCCGGGCGGTATCCCGTTATCGCGAATACGGCGCATGAAGCGGGCGTCGCGCAGACGCAGCACGGGCATCAGCCGGGTGAGCTGATGAGCAAGCTCGTCGATATCGCCGAGCTCAAGCTCCTGACCCTGCGCGTTGAGAAAACTGCGTAAAGTAAGCACAGCTCCGTCGTCAGCCAGGCTGCCTTCCAGCCGGTAAAAAATGCGCTGATAATCATCGTCGCCTTTTACCCATAGCCCATTAAGCGCGCGGTAACGCCGCCCCTGATGATGGCCAGGCGCCGACTCGCAAAAAGTGAGAATGATATGTAAATGACGCTCACGGCCATTGATATCGCCAGCCGGAAACCAGAAATCGTTACGGGTGAAGGAATAGAGGGCGTTTTCAGGCGAAAGAATAAGCGTAAGCGCATCAAGCAGGCTCGATTTTCCCCAGGCATTTTCGCCTATCAGCACGTTATTATGTTCGAGCATCAACGACAGGCGATTGATTCCGCGAAAACCGACAATTTCTACCCGCTCAAGAAACATGACTCCTCCAGACTTTTGCAGCGCTTCCTTCAGACTACCCGCATTATAGCGGTAATCCAGACGGCAGGCAGACCTGAGATTTTTGTTCTTGCGAAACGTGCCGCAATGCTTAAATAAAAATAACTCTCTGTCTATAAAACGGAGCAATAACTCCATTTCTGATTAGTCTGTAAAATATTTGGTGATATTTACACAATTAAACCAGTTGTATAAGCAACATAAATAAAGCTCTTTTCTTAAAACATTACCGCCAAATTAATCCATATAGTTTCCCGCAGAGAATATCCCTAGAATAACGCGCCTTATCATTTCCAGGCGTTTTCGAGTTAATTTAGTTTCATCATAAATAAAGTTAGTGTTCAGTTTATATAGAGGGAATTATGCATAAAAAATTAGCCGCCGAATTTTTCGGCACGTTCTGGCTGGTCTTTGGCGGGTGCGGCAGCGCCGTGCTGGCGGCTGGCTTTCCGGAACTGGGGATCGGTTTTGTCGGCGTCTCGCTGGCGTTCGGTTTAACCGTACTGACGATGGCTTATGCCGTAGGACATATTTCCGGCGGTCATTTTAACCCGGCGGTGACGCTGGGATTGTGGGCTGGCGGGCGTTTTCCTGCTAAAGAGATCGCAGGCTATATCGCCGCACAGGTTATTGGCGGTATTGTGGCTGCGGCGGCGCTTTATATTATCGCCAGCGGCAACACAGGGTTCGATGCTGAAATAAGCGGCTTTGCTTCTAACGGCTATGGTGAACACTCCCCGGACGGTTATTCTTTACTTTCCGCCGCGCTTATCGAAATTATTCTTACCGCTTTCTTCCTGTTAATTATTCATGGCGCAACGGATAAAAACGCTGCGGCGGGTTTTGCGCCTGTTGCGATTGGCCTGGCGCTGACGTTAATTCACCTGATCAGCATCCCGGTGACCAATACTTCCGTTAACCCGGCGAGAAGCACTGCCGTTGCGATTTTCCAGGGCGGCTGGGCGCTGCAACAGCTGTGGTTATTCTGGCTAATGCCAGCCATCGGCGGCGTGCTGGGCGGTTTTGTTTACCGCGCGCTGCTGGAAAAACAGGATTAATGCTCTTCAGGCCCGGGGTTTCCCGGGCCTCTTCTTGCGATCGACGACGCTTTTCACCCTCAGTTACCTCTTAAGCGTTAGCCTTTCATCTTCAAAATTGCGCTAAATCAATCTCCCTGTAAGTTGCCGTAGAAAGCGCTTTTCAGCCCGGTAGGACACGCCTAACCTTAAACATGCATATTAAATATAACTTTAAGGTGTGACCCATGTTTTGCGTGCAATGTGAACAAACCATTCGTACTCCGGCAGGCAACGGCTGCGCTTATGCGCAGGGCGTCTGCGGGAAAACCGCCCAGACTTCAGACTTACAGGATCTGCTTATTGCCGCGCTGCAAGGGCTGTCGGCATGGGCTGTGAAAGCGCGGGAGCTTGGCATTATCGACCATCACGTAGACAGCTTCGCGCCGCGCGCCTTTTTCTCTACTCTGACCAACGTTAACTTCGATTCCCCGCGCATTGTCGGCTACGCCCGTGAAGCCATCGCCCTGCGCGAAGCGCTGAAACAGCAATGCCTGAACCTGGACGCCAGCGCCTGCGTGGAAAACCCCATGGCGGATGTGCAGCTTATCAGCGACGACCTGGGCGACCTTCAGCGCCAGGCGGCCGCGTTCGCCCCGAATGTCGACAAAGCCGTGATTGGCGAAAATATTCTCGGGCTGCGCCTGCTCTGCCTGTATGGCCTGAAAGGCGCGGCGGCTTACATGGAACACGCCCATGTGCTGGGCCAGTACGATAACGCTATCTACGGGCAGTATCACAAAATCATGGCCTGGCTTGGCACCTGGCCTGCCGACATGAATGCGCTGCTGGAATGCGCGATGGAAATCGGCCAGATGAACTTCAAGGTAATGAGCATTCTGGATGCGGGGGAAACCAGCAAATATGGCCACCCGACGCCAACCCAGGTAAATGTAAAAGCCGTCGCCGGCAAATGCATACTCATTTCCGGTCACGATCTGAAAGATCTTTATAACCTGCTGGAGCAGACCGAAGGCACCGGCGTGAACGTTTACACGCACGGCGAAATGTTGCCCGCGCATGGTTACCCGGAGCTGCGGAAGTTTACACATCTGGTGGGCAACTATGGCAGCGGCTGGCAAAACCAGCAGGTGGAATTCGCCCGCTTCCCCGGCCCCATCGTCATGACGTCTAACTGCATTATCGACCCGACGGTCGGCAGCTACGACGATCGCATCTGGACCCGCAGCATTGTCGGCTGGCCAGGCGTAAGCCATCTGGAAGGGGATAATTTTGCGCCCGTGATTGCTCAGGCGCAGCAAATGGCAGGTTTCCCGTACAGCGAAATTGAGCACCTTATCACCGTGGGCTTTGGACGACAGACGCTGCTTGGCGCCGCCGATACGCTGATAGACCTGGTAAGCCGGGAAAAGCTGCGTCACATTTTCCTTGTGGGCGGCTGTGACGGCGCGCGCGGCGAACGCAGCTACTTCACCGATTTCGCCGCCAGCGTGCCGCAGGATTGCCTCATCCTCACCCTCGCCTGCGGTAAATACCGTTTCAACAAACTTGATTTCGGCAACATCGAAGGGCTGCCGCGTCTGATCGATGCAGGCCAGTGCAACGACGCCTACTCCGCGATTATTCTCGCCGTGACGCTGGCGGAAAAACTGGGCTGCGGCGTAAACGACCTGCCGCTGTCGCTGGTGCTCTCCTGGTTTGAGCAGAAAGCGATTGTTATTCTGCTGACGCTGCTGTCGCTTGGCGTAACCAATATTGTCACCGGGCCTACCGCGCCGGGCTTCCTCACGCCGGACCTGCTGGCGGTGCTGAACGAGAAATTTGGCCTGCGCCAGGTAACGACCGTTGAGCAGGATATGCGCGCGCTGTTGGGCGCATAAGGAGGAGACAGAATGACTATGCCAACACCTCAGTGCCCATGGCGGATGCAGGTGCACCATATTCGTCAGGAAACGCCTGATGTCTGGACGCTGTCGCTGCTGTGCCATGATTTTTACCCGTATCAGGCCGGACAGTACGCGCTGGTGAGCATTCGCAACCGCGCGGACCAGCTTCGCGCCTATACCATTTCGTCAACGCCTGGCGTCAGCCCGTTTATTACGCTTACGGTGCGCCGTATTCACGAGGGCGAAGGTTCAAACTGGCTGACGCGGGAAGTGAAGCGCGGCGATTACCTGTGGCTCTCTGACGCGCAGGGCGAATTTACCTGCGCCGACAAAGCGGAGGATCGTTTCCTGCTGCTGGCGGGCGGCTGCGGCGTAACGCCGATTATGTCGATGCGCCGCTGGCTGGCGAAATACCGCCCGAATGCCGATGTGCGCGTCATTTATAACGTGCGTACGCCGCAGGATGTGATTTTCGCTGATGAATGGCGCGATTACCCGGTGACGCTGATTGCAGAAAGCGCAGGCGTGCCGGGCTTTGTCGAAGGACGCCTGACGCGGGAAATACTGCAACAGGTGCCCGATCTCGCTTCGCGCACGGTAATGACCTGCGGCCCGGCGCCCTATATGGATTTTGTCGAGCAGCAGGTGAAAGCGCTCGGCGTAACGCGGTTCTTTAAAGAGAAATTCTTTACGCCGGTTGCCGAAGCCGCTACCAGCGGGCTGAAGTTCACCACGCTGACGCCTGCGCGCGAGTTTTACGGCCCGGTCGGCACTACGCTGCTTGAGGCGATGGAAAGCAACAAGGTGCCGGTTAACGTTGCCTGCCGCGCAGGCGTCTGCGGCTGTTGCAAAACGCGCGTTATGTCGGGCGACTACAGCGTGACAAGCACCATGACGCTCACCGAGGCGGAAATTGCCGAGGGGTATGTGCTGGCCTGCTCTTGTCACCCTGAAAGCGATTTGGTGCTGGCCTGAGGGGTAACGTTGAGCGGGCAGCGCTAACGCTTACCCGCTCTGTAAACAAATGAGTGTGAAAGGTGAGGCAAAAGCGCGCCATAGCGAATAAAAAGGCTCCGTCAGGAGCCTTTTCTTTACCGCCATGCACTTCCCGCCACTGAATAGCGCCCCGCGCCGAGACAGGCCACCGCCAGCGCCCCGATAAAGAAATAGACGATGTTTTCTATCGCCCAGGCGCCGGTTTTATCCAGCATCCAGGTTTTATCAATCCCCACCAGCAGCCAGGCCACAATCATGGTAAACGCCACCAGCAACGCTGCCGGACGCGTCAGGATGCCTAAGACGATCAGCAGCGGCGCCACGACCTCGCCTGCGAGCGTGCCGTAAGCGATAAATTCCGGCAGACCGTGCGCCGCCAGTAAATGTTGAATGCCGCCGACCCCGTCAAACAATTTATGCAAGCCGTGAAACAGCATAAGCCCGCCGACCGCCAGGCGAAGCAGCAGCTTTCCCGCGTCGTTTTTATCCATGGCCCGGTTAAAGGCCGCCAGCGCTGAAGACATATATCCCCCTGAATTTATTTATCATTATCAAATCGATTGCTGTGAATAACCACAGCAAAAATAAGGCTTTAATTCCAAAGTTACCAGCGAAATGAACTAAGCTTTCAGGCGGTATCACATTCATTTCAGGGAGTAACGATGAAACAGACAGTGGCTGCATACATTGCAAAAACGCTTGAACAGGCGGGCGTGAAACGTATCTGGGGCGTAACGGGCGACTCGCTGAATGGCTTAAGCGACAGCCTTAACCGTATGAAAACTATCGAGTGGATGCCCACCCGCCATGAAGAGGTCGCGGCCTTCGCGGCAGGCGCCGAAGCGCAGTTGACGGGCGAACTGGCGGTTTGCGCGGGCTCCTGCGGCCCCGGCAACCTGCATTTGATAAACGGCCTGTTTGACTGCCAGCGTAACCATGTGCCGGTGCTTGCCATCGCTGCCCATATTCCTTCAAGCGAAATCGGCAGCGGTTATTTCCAGGAGACGCACCCGCAAGAGTTATTTCGTGAATGCAGCCACTATTGCGAGCTGGTAAGCACGCCGGAGCAGATCCCGCAGGTGCTTGCCATCGCCATGCGCAAAGCGATCATCAACCGCGGCGTGTCGGTGGTGGTGCTGCCGGGCGACGTGGCGCTCAAGCCCGCGCCTGAAGGCGCCAGCACCCACTGGTACAGCGCGCCGCAGCCGGTTATCGTGCCGGAAGAAACCGAGCTGAAAAAGCTTGCGCAACTGCTGCGTTATTCCAGCAATATCGCGCTGATGTGCGGCAGCGGCTGTGCCGGCGCGCATCAGGAGTTAGTGCAGTTTGCTTCAACGCTGAAAGCGCCCATCGTTCACGCGCTACGCGGCAAAGAGCATGTCGAGTACGACAACCCTTATGATGTGGGCATGACCGGGCTTATCGGCTTCTCCTCTGGCTTTCACACCATGATGAACGCCGACACGCTGGTGCTGCTCGGCACGCAGTTCCCCTATCGTGCTTTCTATCCGACAGACGCCAAAATTATCCAGATAGACATCAACCCCGGCAGCATCGGCGCCCACAGCAAAGTGGACATGGCGCTGGTGGGCGACGTAAAAGCGACGTTAAATGCGCTGTTGCCGCTGCTGGAAGAGAAAACAGACCGCAGCTTCCTCGACAAAGCGCTGGAAGATTATCGTAAAGCGCGCGAAGGGCTTGATGACCTGGCGAAACCCGGCGACAAAGCGATTCACCCGCAATATCTGGCGCAGCAAATAAGCCATTACGCTTCGGACGACGCTATTTTTACCTGCGACGTCGGCACGCCGACGGTCTGGGCGGCGCGCTACCTGCAAATGAACGGCAAGCGACGCCTGCTCGGTTCGTTTAACCACGGCTCAATGGCCAACGCGATGCCGCAGTCCATTGGCGCCCAGGCCGCCGCGCCGGGCCGCCAGGTAGTGGCGATGTGCGGCGACGGCGGCTTCAGCATGCTGATGGGCGACTTCCTTACCCTGGCGCAGCTTAACCTGCCGGTAAAAATTGTGGTGTTCAACAACAGCGTGCTGGGGTTTGTCGCGATGGAAATGAAGGCGGGCGGCTATCTTACGGACGGCACCGAACTGCACAGCACAAACTTCGCGCGCATCGCCGAGGCCTGCGGGATCACCGGCATTCGCGTTGAGAAAGCCGCAGACGTGGACGACGCCCTGCAACGCGCGTTCGCCACCGATGGGCCTGTGCTGGTAGACGTGGTCGTCGCTAAAGAAGAGCTGGCTATGCCGCCGCAAATCAAGCTTGAGCAGGCCAAAGGCTTCAGCCTTTACATGCTGCGCGCCATTATCAACGGTCGCGGCGATGAAGTGGTCGAACTGGCTAAAACCAACTGGTTCCGGTAAAAGAGAGGCATCTCCCTTGCATTAAAAAGGAAATGCCGTGATTGATTTACGCAGTGATACCGTCACCCGTCCGGGCCGCGCCATGCTGGAGCGTATGCTGGCCGCTCCGGTCGGGGACGACGTTTATGGCGATGACCCTACCGTTAACGAACTTCAGGATTATGCCGCGCGTTTAAGTGGCAAAGAGGCGGCGCTGTTTTTGCCCACCGGCACCCAGGCCAACCTGGTGGCGCTGCTGAGCCATTGCGAGCGCGGCGAAGAGTACATTGTCGGCCAGCTCGCCCATAATTACCTTTATGAAGCGGGCGGCGCGGCGGTGCTTGGCAGCATTCAGCCGCAACCCATCGAAGCCGACCCGGACGGCACATTGCCGCTGGAGAAAGTGGCGATGAAAATCAAGCCGGACGATATTCATTTCGCCCGCACAAAGCTATTAAGCCTTGAGAACACCCACAACGGCAAAGTGCTGCCCCGTGAATACCTGAAGCAGGCATGGGAATTTACGCGCGAGCGTAACCTGGCGATGCACGTCGACGGCGCCCGTATTTTCAATGCCGTTGTGGATTACGGCTGTACGCTGGAAGAAGTTACGCGCTACTGCGACACGTTTACTATCTGCCTGTCTAAAGGTCTTGGCACGCCGGTAGGTTCGCTGCTGCTTGGCAGCCGTGACTACATCAAGCGCGCGACCCGCTGGCGCAAAATGACCGGCGGCGGCATGCGGCAGGCGGGCATTCTGGCCGCCGCGGGCCTCTATGCGCTGGAGCACAACGTGGCGCGGCTGAAAGAGGATCACGACAACGCCGCCTGGCTTGCCGGCGCGTTGCGCGAAGCGGGCGCGGACGTGCGTCGTCAGGATACCAACATGCTTTTCGTGCGCGTGCCGCAGGAAAAAGCGGCGGAGCTGGGCCAGTATATGAAAGCGCATGACGTGCTGATTAGCGCGGCGCCCGTCACACGCCTGGTGACCCATCTTGATGTCAACCGCGACCAGCTCGCCGAAGTGGTCCGTCTCTGGCAGGCTTTTTTTAGCCGCTAAGGAAACGCTATGCATGAGCCGCAGCCTGTGCTGGTGCTGGGCGCCAGCGGCTATGTCGGCCAGCATCTGACTCGCCGCCTGAGCGCGGCGGGCTATCCGGTGCGCGCTGCGGCCCGGCATATCGAACCGCTTGAGAAGCTCGCGCTGCCAGGCGTCGTCTGCCGCTCACTGGATTTGCAGTGGCCGGAAGGGCTTCCCGCCCTGCTCTCGGGCGTCGACACGCTCTACTATCTGGTGCACAGCATGGGCGAAGGCGACGCTTTTATCGCCCATGAACGCCAGGCGGCGCTGAACGTGCGCGATGCGTTACGCGAAACGCCGGTGCGCCAGGTCATTTATTTAAGCGCTTTGCAAACGCCGCCAGGCGCAATACCTTCCGATCACCTGCGCGCCCGCCAGATGACGGCGGACATTCTGCGCGATTCGGACGTGCCGGTAACGGAATTGCGCGCGGGCATTATCGTCGGCGCGGGTTCAGCCGCCTTTGAAGTGATGCGCGATATGGTTAACAACCTGCCGGTACTGACGCCGCCGCGCTGGGTTCGTTCGCGCACCACGCCCATCGCGCTGGAGAACCTGCTTCACTATCTGCTTGAGCTTTTACATCATCCCACCGCTGTCCACCGGGTTTTTGAAGCCGCCGGGCCGGAAGTGCTGAGTTATCAACAACAGTTCGAACGCTTTATGGCATTAAGCGGCAAGCGTCGCCCGCTGATCCCCCTGCCGCTGCCGACAAGCTGGATCTCCGTCTGGTTTCTCAACGCCATAACTTCCGTTCCGCCCTCTGTCGCCCGGGCGCTGATCCAGGGGTTGAAACATGACCTGCTGGCGGATGACCGGACGCTGCGCGAGTTAATACCCCAGCCGTTAATCAGCTTTGACGACGCCGTGCGCGCCACCCTCGAAAAAGAAGCGGAGCTGGCCAACCGCGACGACTGGGGCAACGACCCGCAGGCGTTCGCCCGCTGGCGCCCGGACTATGGCTATTACCCGAAACAGGCGGGCCATACGGTGCATACTGCCGCAAGCCTTAGCGCCTTGTGGGAAGTGGTTAACCGCCTCGGCGGGCAAGAGGGCTACTTTTTTGCTAACGTGCTCTGGCGCATCCGCGCCGCGATGGATCGCCTGGCAGGACACCGGCTTGCCAGAGGGCGTCCTTCGCGTCCTTATTTACAGGTTGGCGACGCCGTTGACAGCTGGCGGGTGCTGGTGGCGGAGCCGCAAGCCCAGTTGACGTTGCTTTTTGGCATGAAAGCGCCCGGGCTGGGGCGACTGGTGTTTACGCTTCGCGATAAGGGCAGCTACCGCACGCTGGACGTACGCGCCTGGTGGCACCCGCACGGCATGGCAGGGTTGCTATACTGGCTGGCGATGTTTCCGGCGCACCTGTTTATTTTTCGCGGCATGGCGCAGCAGATTGCGCGGCGGGCTGAGCGAATAACTTCTGAAATATAGCCTTGCGCGCGGATTCTTGCGCTTATCCCATTGCATAGCAGCGCATTTAACGGAAGAATGCGCGGCACAATCTTTTCGTCACAGTGAGTTAACATGAAGGTACTGGTTACGGGCGCCACCAGCGGTTTAGGCCGAAACGCGGTCGAGTTTTTACGTCGTAAAGGCCTCACCGTCCGTGCTACCGGTAACAACGAAGCGATGGGTAAACTGCTGACCAAAATGGGCGCAGAGTTTGTCCATGCGGATCTCACAGACCTGGTCTCTTCGCAGGCGAAAGTGATGCTGGCCGACATCGACACGCTCTGGCACTGTTCCAGCTTCACCGCGCCCTGGGGCACCCAGGAGGTGTTTGACCTTGCTAACGTGCGCGCTACCCGCCGTCTGGGCGAGTGGGCGGTCGCCTGGGGCGTGCGCAACTTTGTGCACCTCTCTTCTCCCGCGCTCTATTTCGACTATCACCACCATCTGGCGATTCAGGAAGATTTCCGTCCGGCGCGCTACGCCAACGAATTTGCCCGCAGCAAAGCGGCAAGCGAAGAAGTCATTCAATTGCTGGCGCAGGCTAACCCGCAGACGCGCTTTACTATTCTGCGCCCGCAAAGCCTGTTTGGCCCGCACGATACCGTCTTCTTTCCTCGTCTGGTGCAGATGATGCGCCATTACGGCAGCGTGCTGCTGCCGCGCGGCGGCGAAGCGCTGGTAGACATGACCTATTACGAAAATGCCGTGCACGCCATGTGGCTCGCCAGCAGCAGCGAATGCGACAAGCTTGCCTCCGGCCGGGCTTATAACATTGCCAACGGCGAGCCGCGTCCGCTGCGCGCTATTGTGCAGAAGCTTATTGACTCGCTGGGCATCCCGTGTCGGATCCGCTCCGTGCCTTACCCGATGCTGGATTTAGTCGCCAGAAGCCTGGAGCGCATGGGCAACAAAGCGGCCAAAGAACCGGTGCTGACGCACTATGGCGTCTCAAAGCTTAATTTTGACTTTACGGTGGATATCAGCCGCGCTGAAGCGGAGCTGGGCTATCAGCCTGTGGTTTCGCTGGATGAAGGGATTGAGCGCACCGCATTCTGGCTGCGGGACCACGGCAGGCTGCACCGCGGATAAGCCCTGTAGCGGGCGCGCCAGATCGCTGGCGCTGCGCTTACCCGCCTTTCTCATATCGTTAACAGGCCCTCACCCCTGGCCATATTTCTCCAGCAGCGCCTGCGCTATCGCTTCGGTTTCAGCATCGGCTATCCCGTCGTAGCGCGTCGGGCGGAAATGCATCTGAAAAGCGCTGATCACCCGCTTGCGCTGCACATCCGTCATCTCCGGTTTTACTTCGTAACCGTAACGTTCAAGCAACGTCAGCAGCGAACCTTCTTCTACCGGCGCGTAAGCGCTGCGTCCCGCCAGATAAAACGCGACGCGGTCAGGCTCCGGCCATGCGCCAATGCCTTGCGCGGCAAGCGCCCGCCAGGGGAAGAGCGGCCCCGGGTCGTCTTTACGCTGCGGCGCTACGTCCGAATGGGCCACCACGTTCGCGGGTTTGATCTGGTAGCGCTGGATAATGTCGCGGGCAAGTTTCGCCAGCACGTCAATCTGCGGCGCGCTAAAAGGCGCAAAGCGTTTTTGCCCCGCCACGTTTTGCCAGCCGCGGTTTTCCAGCTCAATGCCGACGGAGGTATCGTTGATACGCGTCGCGCCCCGCCAGTAGCTGATGCCCGCATGCCAGGCAAGATCCCGCTCCGGCACCAGTTGCCAGATAACCGGCTTGCCGCCTTTTTCCGGCGGAATGGCGGGAATAAGATAGTGCGAACTCACGTTGCGGTCGGTGAGCGTGGCAAGCGAAGCGTCAAAATCATCCGCTGTGTAGTGGATCACCAGCACTTTCACGCGAGGATAAGCCGCCTGCGCCTGCCGACGGGTATCCACTTTATAATCGCCGCGATCGACAATGCCTTTTTCGCCCGCGCACCCTGCAAGCAATGCCGCCAGCATAAGCGGCCAGACCAGGCGTTTCATCGGCGGGTTTTCACCGCCGTAC
>NZ_AWFX01000026.1:109066-133462 GCF_000463115.2 Franconibacter helveticus LMG 23732
GTAGTCGATATCGATGCCGACCACCGCGTCCGCGCCGAGCGCCGCCGCCTGTTCGCCCAGTTCACGAAACGCGATTTCCCGCGCCTTTCGCAGCTCTTTCTCATAGGCGCCGGAGCGGCCGCCAACGATATCGCGAATGCCCGCAAAGAAGTCGCGGAAGATATTGGCGCCGAGGATCGCCTCGCCGGTTACCACGCCGCAGTACTCAACGATGGTTTGTCCCTCAAGCGTGGGGGTTGTGGAAAATTGCATGGGTTTCTCCTTTTGGCTATCAATGCGTTAGCAGACAATACCAGACGCAATCTGGCGACGATACGCTATGCTAAAAATGTCCTGTGACAAGAAACGTAGTCCTGCTTATGAGAATAAGGAAATGAAAATGCGCCATTCCGCTCTGTTTTTAGCGCTGCCTTGCGCTCTGATGCTCAGCGCCTGCACCACGCCTGTTACGCCGGCGTTCAAGGATATTGGCTCGCGCAGCGGACCCTGTGTTGAAGGCGGCCCTGATGCCGTCGCCCAGCAGTTTTACGACTACCGCATCGCGCATCGCGGCCAGGGCCTGAACGATCTTAGCGCGCTGCGCCCTTATTTAAGCGATTCGCTCTATGCGCAACTCCTGAGCGCAAGCCGCGAGAATAAGCCTGAAAACGCCTTCCTGCGTAGCGACCCGTTCACCAGCCGCGCTGAAGCCGCGCAAACGGCGAAGGTCGACAGCGCCTCCCGCATCCCGAATACCGATGCGCGCAATATTCCGCTGCGCGTGGTATTCAACCAGGATAACCAGCAATGGCGGGATGAAGTGCTGATGGTGCGCGAAGGCCAGTGCTGGGCGGTAGACGATGTGCGTTACCTTGGCGGCGCGACGCATGCGCCTTCCGGCACGCTGCGCCAGTCGCTGGAGCAGCGTTAATTCGCTGCCGGGCGGAGAGAAAGGCACCCACGTAAATTGTCTGGCTTTATGCCGCTACGCCGACATTTATCCTTGCCTTCAATCCGCCCCGCTATTTTGTGCTAAGTTTAAAGCATTCATCTGGATGATTTTAAGTTTTAACGCACAAATATTGCATAACTATTCTGCTGGCGATACTATTCGCGGTCTCAATTGCTATTCAACTGCTACGCATGAGTATTCAACTAAACGGCATTAATTGTTATTACGGCGCGCATCAGGCGCTGTTTGATATCACCCTCGATTGTCCACAGGGCGAAACGCTGGTGCTGCTTGGTCCAAGCGGCGCGGGCAAAAGCTCGCTGCTGCGCGTACTCAACCTGCTTGAGATGCCGCGCTCCGGCAAGCTTAACATTGCGGGCAACCGGTTCGATTTCTCAAAAGCCCCTGGCGATAAAGCGATTCGCGAGCTGCGCCAGAATGTGGGCATGGTCTTTCAGCAATACAATCTCTGGCCGCACCTGACCGTGCTGCAAAACCTCATCGAAGCGCCCTGCCGCGTGCTCGGCTTAAGCAAAGAGCAAGCGCGTCAGCGCGCCGGTAAATTGCTTGAGCGCCTGCGCCTGACGCCCTACGTCGACCGCTACCCGCTGCACCTTTCCGGCGGTCAGCAGCAGCGTGTGGCCATTGCGCGCGCGCTGATGATGGAGCCGCAGGTGCTGCTTTTTGACGAGCCGACGGCCGCGCTGGACCCGGAAATCACCGCGCAAATCGTCAGCATTATTCGCGAGCTGTCGCAAACCGGCATTACTCAGGTGATTGTGACGCACGAAGTGGAAGTGGCGCGCAAAACCGCGAGCCGCGTGGTCTATATGGAAAATGGCCATATCATTGAACAGGGAGATGCGGGTTGCTTCACCCAGCCGCAGACCGATGCGTTTAAACACTACTTATCTCACTGATGTAGATCGGGAAAATGACAATGAAAAAAGTATTGATTGCCGCGCTGCTCGCCAGCGTCAGCCTTTCCGCCACAGCAGCACAGACCATTCGTTTCGCCACCGAAGCGTCCTACCCTCCGTTTGAGTCCATGGACGCCAGCAATAAAATCGTCGGTTTTGACGTGGATCTCGCTAATGCGCTTTGCAAAGAGATTGATGCTACCTGCACCTTTACCAACCAGGCGTTCGACAGCCTGATCCCGGGCCTGAAGTTCAAACGCTTCGAGGCGGTAATGGCAGGCATGGATATTACGCCCGAGCGCCAGAAGCAGGTGTTGTTCACTAACCCCTATTATGACAACTCCGCGCTGTTCATTGGCCAGCAGGGTAAATTCGCAAGCCTTGATCAGCTGAAAGGCAAGCGCGTTGGCGTGCAAAACGGCACCACCCACCAGAAATACATTAACGACAAGCACCCGGAAATCACCACCGTACCTTATGACAGCTACCAGAACGCGAAGCTTGATCTGCAAAACGGTCGCATCGACGCGGTATTTGGCGACACGGCTGTGGTGACCGAATGGCTGAAAGCGAACCCGAAACTGGCCGCCGTGGGCGAAAAAGTGACGGATAAAGCCTACTTCGGCACCGGGCTTGGCATCGCCGTGCGTCAGGGCAACACCGACCTACAGCAGAAGTTCAACACTGCGCTGGAGAAGGTGAAAAAAGACGGCACTTACGACGCTATCTACAAAAAATGGTTCCAGAAGTAATCGCCTGAATGAACGATATGTTTCCTTTAGCAAGCGCCGCCGGGATGACTGTCGGCCTTGCCGTTTGCGCGCTTGTCATCGGCCTCGTGCTGGCGATGATTTTCGCCGTCTGGGAATCGGCGAAGTGGCGTCCTGTCGCATGGATTGCCTCGGTGCTGGTCACGGTGCTGCGCGGCCTGCCGGAAATTCTGGTGGTGCTGTTTATCTACTTCGGCTCCTCTCAGCTTCTGTTGCTGCTCTCTGATGGGTTTAACATCAACCTGGGCTTTGTGCAGATCCCGGTGCAGATGCAGATCGAGAATTTCGACGTCAGCCCCTTCCTGTGCGGCGTTATCGCCCTTTCACTGCTTTATTCCGCTTATGCGTCGCAAACGCTGCGCGGCGCGCTGAAAGCGGTGCCGGTCGGCCAGTGGGAGTCAGGCCAGGCGTTGGGCCTGTCGAAAGCGGCGATCTTTTTCCGCCTGGTGATGCCGCAGATGTGGCGCCACGCGCTGCCGGGCCTCGGCAACCAGTGGCTGGTGTTGCTGAAAGATACGGCGCTGGTGTCGCTGATTAGCGTAAACGACCTGATGCTGCAAACCAAAAGCATCGCCACCCGCACCCAGGAGCCTTTTACCTGGTATATCGTTGCGGCGTTAATTTACCTGGTCATCACGCTTATCAGCCAGTATGTGCTCAAGCATATCGATCGTCGCGCCACGCGTTTTGAACGGAGACCAGGCTGATGCTTGAGTATTTACCTGAACTCCTGAAAGGGCTGCACACCAGCCTTACGCTGACGGCGGCCTCGATTGTAGTGGCGCTGCTGCTTTCGCTGCTCTTCACCATTGTGCTGACGCTGAAAACGCCGGTGCTGGTCTGGATTGTGCGCGGTTACATTACGCTCTTTACCGGCACGCCGCTGCTGGTGCAGATCTTCCTGATTTATTACGGGCCAGGACAGTTCCCTTCATTGCAGAACTACCCAACGCTCTGGCATGTGCTTTCGCAACCCTGGCTGTGCGCGCTGATTGCGCTTTCGCTGAACTCGGCGGCCTACACCACGCAGCTGTTTTACGGGGCGATCCGCGCCATTCCGGAAGGTCAGTGGCAATCCTGCGGGGCGCTGGGAATGAGCAAGAAAGATACGCTCGCTATTTTGCTGCCTTATGCATTTAAGCGCGCGCTTTCTTCTTATTCCAACGAAGTGGTGTTGGTGTTTAAAAGCACCTCGCTTGCCTACACCATTACGCTCATGGAAGTGATGGGCCACGGTCAGCTGCTGTACGGACGTACTTACGACGTGATGGTTTTCGGCGCCGCGGGGCTGATTTATCTCATCGTCAACGGCCTGCTGACGCTGCTGATGCGCCTGATTGAACGCCGCGCGCTGGCGTTTGAGCGCCGTAACTAGTTTTCCCTCTCCCTTCGGGGAGAGGGCTCGCTTAACGCCCTTTATCGCCATCGCCTTTAACGCCCTTTCATACCCCTACTCCCTGCCTTTCACTAAACGCATACAAAATAAATATACATTTTTATTGCATATAAATTCACAAAATGGCATGGTGTTTTCACGCCGGGTAAACGGTGACATAAAACAAGATTGACAGACGGGAGCTTCACGATGAAAAAAATCATTCTGGCCGCCATGCTCGCTGGCGCCGCATTCCACGCCGCTGCGGCCGAAAAAATCAGCTTCGGTTCTTCTGCAACCTACCCGCCTTTTGAGTCGCTGGACGCGAACAACCAGATAGTGGGTTTTGATATCGACCTGGCCAAAGCGTTATGCAAACAAATGCAGGCTGAATGCACCTTTACTAACCACGCTTTCGACAGCCTGATCCCGTCGCTGAAATTTAAAAAATATGACGCGGTGATCTCGGGCATGGATATTACCCCGGAGCGTCAGAAACAGGTGGCGTTCACCGCGCCTTACTACGCTAACTCCGCAGTGGTCATTGCCAAAAAAGGCGCTTACAAGTCGTTTGACGAGCTGAAAGGCAAGCGCATCGGCATGGAAAACGGCACCACCCATCAGAAATATTTGCAGGATAAGCATCCGGAAGTCAAAACCGTGGCTTACGACAGCTACCAGAACGCCATTATTGACCTGAAAAATGGCCGTCTGGACGGGGTGTTCGGCGATACCGCCGTCGTTAACGAATGGCTGAAGTCCAACCCGCAGCTCGGCACTGCGACTGAAAAAGTGACCGACCCGCAGTACTTCGGCACCGGGCTTGGCATCGCGGTGCGTCCGGATAACGTCGCACTGCTGAAGAAGCTGAACGACGCGCTGGCCGCCATTAAAGCCGACGGCACTTATCAGAAGATCAGCGACCAGTGGTTCCCGCAGTAAAGGTAAAATGACGAACAAAGGCTCGCTCAGGCGGGCCTTTCTTTTTCCAGCAGAAAGGCCGTTAGCGCCTGCGCCAGCGCTTGCGGCGCCTCTTCCGCCATATGATGTCCGCTCGCAATGGGGCCGCCCTGAACCTCATTCGCCCATGTCCGCCAGATAGCCAGCACATCGCCGTAGAGATCCGCCAGATCGTCATGTTCCGACCAGAGACAAAGCGTCGGGCAGAGGATCCTGCGCCCCGCAGCCCGGTCCGCTGCCTCATGCTCGCGGTCGAGCGTGAATCCGGCGCGGTAATCTTCCAGCATGCCGTGTACGGTTGCCGGGTCGTGAATGGCGCGGTGAAAGTCAGCGTACTCTTCGTCATTCATCTGCGGCGGACGACCGCCGTACCAGGCGTCCGGGTCGGCCAGGATAGCCCGCTCCGGCTTCGCTTTCTGCGCAAAGAAAAACCAGTGATACCACTGGCGGGCGAACTTTTCGTTGCAGCGTTCCAGCGCTTCCAGAATGGGTACGCAGTCCAGCACCGCCAGATGCGTAATAGCTTGCGGGTGATCAAGCGCGGCGCGGTAAGCCGTATAGCTGCCACGGTCGTGCCCAGCGATGGCGAAGCGCGGGAACCCCAGCGCCTGCATTAATTCTATGCAGTCCTGCGCTTTGGCGCGCTTGGCGGAACCGGCGTGGTCGGGCGTGTCAGCGGGCTTAGAGGAGTCGCCGAAACCGCGCAGATCCGGGCAAACCACGGTGAAATGCTGTGCCAGCAGCGGAGCGACTTTCGACCAGGTCATGTGCGTGCGCGGATGCCCGTGCAGCAGCAACACCGGCGGGCCATCGCCGCCATAGCGAACATTCAGCGTGGCGTTCGTGACGGCGATTTTTTGATGTGTAAACCCTGCAAACATGCGCAATCCTCTTCACGGCTAAGCCTGCGCTAAGTATATGCGCCGGATGCTCCGTCAGCGCGGCTGGTTTTTGCGGTACTGTAACGGTGTCTCCCCCAGCTTTTTACGAAAACAGCTAATGAAGTAAGTGGTGTCTGAGAAGCCCACGCGAGCGGCGATTTCCGCTACGCTACACGTTTGCTGGCGCAACAACTCGCACGCCTTGCGCAGGCGAAAGCTCATCAGGTAGTCATGGATCTGCTCGCCGGTCTCCTGCTGAAAGCGCCGGGAGAGGTAGCTGCGAGAACGGTTCAACTCGCTTGCCAGCGCAGCCAGTTCAAATTTGCGCCCGTAATTCTCTTCTATCCAGTACATCACCTGGGTGGAAAGCCCGTTGTGGTTCTGCGCCGGCGCGTCGGCTTTTTCCGGCAGCAGGCTGAGGAGATGCAGAACAAAACAGGCGACATCTTCATGTTCGCACGCAGCGCGACCAAGCAGCGGCTCGTAATGAACAAACAGCGGCTCAAGTTGCGCGCGCTTATCCGCCAGATCGTAAACCCGCGTCCGCCCTGCCCGCTCGCTTAGCGAGGCAAAACGGGCGTGGCGCACGGGAAAAGGAGCCAGCAGCTGCTGCATGGCATACGGATCCAGATGCATGACCGTACGGCGGTAACTGTCCCGCACGCGCTCTTCCACCATGACTTTATGCAGCGACATCGGCGGGAAAACAAACAGCCGCCCCGGGCGCATGGTGTATTGCTGCTTGTCCACCATCACCACGCCGTAGCCTTCTTCCACATAGAGTAGCTCAAGGCATTGATGCCAGTGATGATAGCGAATCGAGTTGGCATAAAGCCTGCTGAACGAAGCGATGCGATCGTTAAGCGGAATAAGCTCCAGCAGGGAAGGTTCACAGAGATTTTTCACAGGGCAACCATTTTCAATTTTTGCCGTTCTGAGAAGCGTTATAAACCATAGTTTTAAATTTTTATAAACAACGTCCTGGTTATTCTTTCACCCTGTGACGCAGCTAACATTTGCCCCCCGCTTCCCTTGCCTATTCTCTCTGCCATTCGCTGACCGGCGCGCCTGAGCGCAGGGATCCAGGAGGCAAAAATGAGAATAAAAGAGACGCAAAACAACAATCCGTTGACCACCCGCCAGCAGGTGGCGGACCAGCTCCGGCTGCTGCTGGCGGCGTTGCAAAAGCAGTTCGCCTGCGGTGAAACCGGTATTCATCTTGGCAATACCTGCGCTCACTACGGTTCAGACGTTGCCCGTATGGAGGGGCTTTCCCGCGCGCTGTGGGGGCTTTTCCCGCTTATGGCGAATGACGAAGCGCCTGAAGGTTATGACGCCTTCCTGACGGCTATCCGTCACGGCACCGACCCAACGCACGCGGGCTACTGGGGCGCGGCTGGCCCTTACGACCAGCGGCTGGTTGAAATGGCGGCGTATGGCTTTGGGCTGGCGCTGCTGGAGGATAAATTGACGCGTCACTTCTCGCCGGTGGAGCTGAACAACCTCTTTACCTGGCTGAGCCAGATAGATGACGCGCAAATGCCGGACAGCAACTGGAACTATTTCGCCATTCTGGTGCAGATGGGCTTTAAGCGCGCCGGTCTGCCGTGGCGGCGCGAGGCGATTGAACGCCGCTTCGCCATGATGGAAGCCTATTATCTCGGCAACGGCTGGTATTCCGACGGGCCTGGCCGCCCGAAAGATTACTATATCTCCATGGCGTTTCATTTTTACGGCCTGCTTTACGCCGTGCTGATGGAAGATGTCGACCCGCAACGCGCCGCAGCGCTTCGCGAACGCGCGCAACTTTTCGCCCAGGATTTTATCTGGTTTTCTGCCGCCGACGGCGCATCGGTTCCCTTTGGCCGCAGCCTGACCTACCGTTTCGCCATGGTGGCGTTCTGGAGCGCGGCGGCTTTCGCCGGTCTGGAAGCGTTTTCGCAAGGCGTAATGAAAGGCATAATTCTTCGCCATTTGCGCTGGTGGTTCCAGCAGCCCATCCTCGACCGCGACGATATTCTGACGCTCGGTTACGCCTACCCAAACCTGGCGATGTGTGAAGATTACAACTCGCCCGGCTCGCCCTACTGGGCGTTAAAAACCTTTTTGATTCTGGCGCTGCCTGAAGCGCATCCGTTCTGGCAGGCGGCAGAATTGCCGCTACCGCAGGCGCAGGGCATGCGCGTTATTAAAGCGGCGGACCAGATACTGGTGCGCAACGACAGCCATGTTTATCTGCTCACCTCCGGCCAGCTTGAACTGAACAACTACGTTAATACCGAGGCGAAATACACGAAATTCGCTTACTCCTCGGCCTTCGGCTTCACCATTGAGCGCGGGCGTTATGGCCTTAAACACGCCGCCTGCGACGCTATGCTGTTGCTTAGCGAACACGACGGCTATTACCGTGGGCGGCGTGCCTGCGAAGAGGTCATTACCTGTGACGACCATATTTTTTCGCGCTGGTCGCCCTGGGAAAACGTACATATTTCCAGCTGGCTCATCCCCTGCGGCGACTGGCACGTGCGGGCGCATCACATTGTCAGCGACCGCGCGCTGACCGCCACCGAAGGCGGCTTTGCCGTCCTCTATCACCCCAGCGAGACAACTATTGAGGCGCAGGAGAATGTAGCGCGGATAAACAGCGCAATCGGCTCTTCCTGCATTGTGGATAGTAGCCCGCAGCCGCGTCTGGCTGGGCACGTTATTACGCCGCCTGGCAGCAGCATTATGTTCGCGCAGTGCGCCGCTATTCCCCATTTAACGGGCGACATTAAGCCCGGCGAGCAATGGCTGTGCTGCGCTGTTGCTGCCAGTACGGGCGCGCCCGTCGACCCGGCGCTCGCCCCGCGCATTCGCCTGGGCGACCAGACGTTACATCTCTCATTACCCGGACGCGAAGCCGAAATCATTATTCCCGGCGCATCGCGGAAATAACGCTACCCTACCGAGGTTTGTATGAAAAATATTACAGCAGCAAACAGACCGGAATATATCAAGATAAGCACCTTTATCTTTCTCTATTTTTTCACCTGGTCTGCCAGTATTGGCCTGCTGGCTATCTGGCTTGGTCAAAAAACCCATTTAAGCGGCTCGGTGATTGGCACCGTCTTCGCCGTTAACGGTATTTTTTCGGTGATATTAAAACCGGTGTACGGGTATATCCTCGATAAAATCGGCATGAGTAAATACCTGCTCTATTTTGTGGTGGCGATGTCCGCCCTGATGGCGCCGTTCTTTATTTACGTTTACCAGCCGCTGCTTATTTCCCATACCCTGGCGGGCATTATCGTCGGCGCTATTTATCTGAGCTTCGCCTGGTATGCGGGCGTGGCCGCCTGCGAGTCTTATACGGACCGCTACAGCCGCCTGAACGGCATGGAGTTCGGGCAAATTCGCATGTGGGGTTCGCTCGGCTGGGCCGTCGCCTCCTCGTTTTCCGGCCTGCTGTTTAACCTTTCGCCTGCTTATAACTTTATTCTCGGCAGCGTCGCCTCGCTGGTGATGCTCGGCGTGTTGCTGAGCCTGAAAGTCAACGTGACGACCACCCATGCGGGCGACGTGCTTTCCAGAGAAAAAATTGAAATGCGCGATGTGTACGCGCTGCTGCGAAGCCGCAAGTTCTGGGCGTTCTGCCTTTACGTGGCGGGCGTCGCCTGGATGATGTTTATCGCCGAACAGCAGTTTTCGCGCTACTTCGTTACGTTCTTTGATGATGTAAAGCAGGGCAACGCCGTCTTTGGCTATCTGGGCACCGTGCAGTCCGGCATGGAGTTTGTGATGTACATGGTGATCCCTGTTTTTGTGAACTTCGTAGGCGCCAAAAAAGGGCTGCTTATTGTGGGCCTGGTGGTAGGCTCGCGCCTGATTATCTCAGGGCTATGCGACTCGCACCTGCTTATCTCCGTACTCAAGCCGCTCTACGGCCTGGAAATCTGCCTGCTGCTGGTTTCGGTATTCAAATACATCGCCGAGCATTTCGATAAACGCGTTAACGCCACCATGTATCTGCTGGGTTATCAGGCGATGCTTTATGTCGGCAACGTGGTGGTCTCTTCCCCTGCGGGCTATCTCTATGACCGCATCGGCTTTGAACAGACCTATATCCTGATGGGCGCGATAGCCCTCACCTTTACGCTGGTTTCCGCTTTCACGCTTTCGCCCTGCCAGAACAAACGGGACGCCAGCCGCAGCGCCGAAAGTCAGCCGACCCCGGTTAAAAACTGATCCGCCAGCACAGTGATTAAGGAGTACAAGATGCTGCAATCCATTGCTTATGAAAACCTTTCTAACCCGCCCGCCACGTCAGCCGGACGCGAGACGCTGCGCCAGCAGCTGATGCATACCCGCGAGTATGTGCTGGAGCGTCTGCGACGCAACCTGGCGTCTTTTGGCGATAAATTCCCGGCGGAAACCTGCGTGAACGGGCGCTACCCGCTAACGGAAAACGTCGAATGGACGACCAGCTTCTGGACCGGCCAGCTCTGGCTTGCCTGGGAAATGTCGGGCGACGAGGTTTTTCGCGAGGCGGCACGCAGGCAGGTGCGCTCTTTCGGTCTGCGCATTGCCGGACGACACGACACCAACACCCATGATCTGGGCTTTCTTTATACTTTGTCGTGCGTCGCGGACTGGCGGCTGAACGGCAGCCGCGAAGCGCGCGGTTTTGCGCTGCTGGCGTCGGAAGCCCTGCTTGAGCGCTACCATGCGAAAGCGCAGATTATTCAGGCCTGGGGCGATCTTGACGACCCCGAACAGGCCGGGCGCATGATTATCGACTGCACGATGAATTTGCCGCTGCTCTACTGGGCAAGCGAACAGACCGGCGATCCTCGCTTTGCCAACGCGGCGCGGGCGCATGTGAATCAGTCTGCGCGCTATCTGGTGCGCCCCGATGCATCGACCTGGCACACGTATTACATGGACAGAACCACCGGCGAGCCGCGTTACGGCAATACGCAGCAGGGCTATGCCGATGATTCCTGCTGGTCGCGCGGTCAGGCGTGGGCGATTTATGGTTTTCTGCTGAGCTTTATCTATACCGGCGATAAAACGATGGTGACGCTGTCGAAAAAGGTGGCGAACTATTTCCTCAACCGCCTGCCTGAAGATGGCGTTTGCCACTGGGATCTCGCACTAAAGGACACCGACGCGCTGCGCGATTCCTCCTCCGCCGCTATCGCCGTCTGCGGGCTGCTGGAGCTGGTTAACCACCTGCCGGTGACCGACCCTGACCGGGCGCGTTACCAGAGCTGGGCGGAACATATTATGGCTTCGCTTAGCCGCAATTATCTGGTGCAGCCTGACGACAGCGGCACCGGCCTGCTTAAGCACAGCGTTTATCATCTGGCGAGCAACAAAGGCGTGGATGAATGTTGCAGCTGGGGCGATTATTTTTATGTCGAGGCGCTGATGCGCATGACGGAAAGCTGGAAACGGTACTGGTAGCGGCGCATTCAGGTAGCGGAAGGCGGCTTTACCGCCCGCCTTTCGCTTTCCCGGCGCGGCAGTGAATTACTCGCGCACCAGCAACGTCAAGACTTCGTAGTGGGCGGTGTGAGGGAACATATCGAAAAGCTGCACGCGGGCGACGCGGTAGCCTGCAAGCGCGCTGATATCTTTCGCCATGGTCTGCGCATTGCAGCTTGAATAGAGGATAAACGACGGCGACATGCGGCTTAAGTAGTCGCACAGTTCAATGCCGATGCCGCGGCGCGGCGGATTAACCACAACCAGCTCGGGGACGCTGCCCTGCCCTGTCGCGAACTGCGTGGAATCCAGCGCCTGGAAATGCACCTTTTTTAGCCCCAGCATCTCAGCGGAACGCGTCGCGCAGGCGATAGCTTCAGGCGCTATCTCTATGCCCGTCAGCGTCATTTCGGGCGTGGCGCAATGCAGGCCGAAGCCGCCAACGCCGCAAAAAAGATCCCACATATGGTTTACAGGCAGCGCGCGCACCCAGTCGCGGGCTGCGGCATAGAGTTTGCCCGCCACCATCGGGTTGGTCTGGAAAAAACTCTGCGGGCGGATCCAGAGCGGCACGCCGTTGAAACGCTCCTCCAGCGCCTGTTGCTCCGTCAGCCAGATCTCTTTTTCGCCTTCCATTATCGCCATGTGCACCGGCTGGATATTTACAGAGATCACTTTCAACCGGGGAAGCTGCGCCTGCAATTCTGGCAGCGCGGCGCGCAGCTGCTCAAGTTTCGTTTCCGAGCGCAGCACAAAGCGCAGCATCATGCCGCCGTCGAGCGTGCTTTGCGTCAGCAGCAAATATTTCAGCTCGCCGCGTTTGCGGTGCACGTTATAGGGCGTTAACCCGGCGCGGGCGATGAAGGGTTTAAGCGCGGCGAATACCGCATAAAACGGTGCGGGATAGAGCGGACACGCCGTTAAATCTTGCGGCGAGCCGTCACGGTGCAGCATGCCGAGCAGCGGTTTTTCCACGCTGCCGCTCACTACCATCTTGGCTTTATTACGAAACGCCTCTTCCGGTCCGCTGACCGGCTCCGCCCATTCGCCCACGGCATGCCCGGCCAGCAGCTGGCTTAAGTCATTCATTTTGGCGGTGAGCTGAGTTGCCATCGGCTGTTCAATCCAGCTACAGGATCGGCAGCGCCCGGCATCGTAGAGTGCGCAGTGCATAGCAAAAAAACCTTAAGAAAAACGCGGACCGGCGATTCTATCACGCCAGGCAAATTACTGTAGCTGGAAAAATCGTCGGCTGGGCGAGGGAACAAAAAGCAGGAACAGCACCAGCAGGTCGGGGAGTTTTTGCATCATTAAGGAGCGGAAAATTTCCCGTTTTGACTCGCCGGCGATGCTGAAAAGCTCGGGATAACCCCAGCCGAGCGAAGCCGCCCACAAATAGCCGGCGGCGATAATTTGCGTCAGCAGGTAAACCCAGCGGCCCCAGCTTCGGCCTTTGAGGATAACGAACGCGCAGCGAAATTCGACGCACAGTAACAGCAGGCTGCCGAGGAAAATCAGGGTCAGGCTCCAGGTCTGTACGCTGCGGTGAATAAAGTCCATCGCGCCGCGCAGGCCGAGCAGATTAAACAGCAAAAGAAGGTCAAGACACCGGGTGGTGATAATAGCTATCGCCGCCACCTGCACCAGCGTCGGGGCGTTCATTCGGGCATGTGAATTTCGCGGTTTGCTGAACATTTCCAAATCTTGCCTTCCCTGTGAGACAGCGCCGCGGCGAACCGCGGCGCTGAAGGCACATGATTGCAGATTTTAGGCCGCTCAGCTATGTCTTGCACGCTGGATATCGCGCAGTCGCTGCTTTTCTGCCCGCGCCATGAAGAACCAGGCGATAAGTCCGATTATTCCGACTACGCCGAGGATAATCGACGCCAGGGCGTTGATCTCCGGGTTCACCCCCATGCGCACGCTTGAGAAGACCAGCATCGGCAGCGTGGTGGCGCCAGGCCCTGAGACAAAGCTTGCGATAACCAGGTCGTCAAGGGAAAGCGTAAAGGCCAGCAGCCAGCCGGAAACTATAGCTGGCATGATCATCGGCAGCGTGATGACAAAAAAGACTTTCAGCGGCGTGGCGCCAAGATCCATCGCCGCCTCTTCGATAGAGCGATCCAGCTCGCGCAGGCGGGAGCTTATCACCACCGAAACATAGGCGGTACAGAAGGTAACGTGCGCCAGCCAGATGGTGAGCATGCCGCGATCCGAAGGCCAGCCGATAGCGTGCCCCATCGCCACAAACAGCAACAGCAGCGAAAGGCCGGTAATGACATCCGGCATCACCAGCGGCGCCGTCAGCATAAAAGCGAAGCCGTTCGAGCCGCGAAAGCGGCCAAAACGCACCATCACCACCGCCGCGATCGTGCCCAGCACGACCGCCATCGTCGCCGCGCAAGCGGCGATAGTCAGGCTGAGCGTCACGGCGCTTATCATCGCCGTGTCCTGGAATAGCTCGCTGTACCAGCGCGTCGACCAGCCCGCCCACACCGTGACCAGCTTCGAGCTGTTGAAGGAGTAAACCACCAGCATCAGCATCGGCGCGTACAGAAAGGTAAAACCAATAATAAGGATCAGGATGCGCCAGGGAGAACGCACGACCGGCAGATTGTTCATGCGTGATCCCCCATGGTTTTGTTCTGATACTTGTGGAACCACATGATCGGCGCGATCAGCACCACCAGCATGGTGATCGCCACCGCCGAGGCCACCGGCCAGTCGCGGTTATTAAAGAACTCCTGCCACAGCACGCGGCCTATCATGATGCTGTCTGGCCCGCCGAGCAGTTCCGGAATAACAAACTCGCCGACCGCCGGGATAAACACCAGCATCGAGCCTGCGATAATCCCGCCTTTGGTTAGCGGCACAATCACGCTGAAGAACGTTTTCAGCGGACGGGCGCCGAGATCGAGCGAGGCTTCCACCAGCGAGTAATCAATACGCGTCAGCGCCGTGTAAATCGGCAACACCATAAACGGCAGATAGGCGTAAACAATGCCGATATAGACCGCGATATTGGTATGCAGGATAGTCAGCGGCTGATCGATTACGCCGAGCCACAGCAGCACATTATTCAGAATGCCATTCTCTTTGAGGATGCCCATCCAGGCGTAGACGCGAATCAGAAACGACGTCCACGACGGCAGGATCACCAGCAGCAGCAGAATATTGCGCGTGGAAGGCTTGCTGTGCGCCACCGCCCAGGCGAGCGGATACCCGAGCAGCAGGCAGCACAGGGTGGAAACCGCCGCCACCTGCAAAGATTGCAGATACGCCTCGTAGTAAAGCGGATCGTCCGTCAGCTGTAAGAAGTTGGCGAAGTTAAGCAAAATGGAAGCCTGCCCTTCTTCCCAGCTCACCAGGTCGGTATAAGGCGGAATCGCGCGCGCCATCTCCGCCAGGCTGATTTTAAACACAATCAAAAACGGCAGCAGAAAAAGCAAAATCAGCCACAGATAAGGCAGCGCGATAACCAGCTTGCGGCCATGGGCCATTTGCAGGCGGGCAAGCCAGAGCTTAAAGCCGCGAGGCTTAACGGCGGCGGGTTCAGTGTAGCGTTCAAACATACTCATTTCGCCTCCTTAAACCGTCAGGACCACGCAGCTGTCCGCATCCCAGCAAAGGCGAACCTCATCGCCCCAGGTGGGCGCGCCCTTGCGGTAGCGGTGATCGTTCTGCAACTGGGCGCTTATCATCTGTCCGCTTTTGAGCCGTACATGATAGATGGAAAGGTCGCCAAGGTAGGCGATGTGAACCACCTCCCCCACCGCGAAGTTATAGCCATCCGCCGGCGGCTCGTCGCAAAGCATCACCTTCTCCGGGCGCAGCGCGACATACACCGGCACGCCGTCTACGACGGACGCGTCTGGGTCGACTTTCAGCGGATGCAGCAGGCCGGGGGAGTCGATAACCAGGCCATCTTCCTGACGCGCCTTGAGCAACCCTTCAAAGACGTTGACCGAGCCAATAAACTCGGCGCTGTAGCGGGTGGTCGGGTGCTCATAAATCTCTTCCGGCTCGCCGATCTGCACGAATTTGCCGCGGTTCATAATGGCGATGCGCCCCGCCATGGTCATCGCCTCTTCCTGATCGTGGGTGACCATTACGCAGGTCACGCCCACGCGCTCCAGAATATCCACCACTTCCAGTTGCATGCGGTCGCGCAGTTTTTTATCCAGCGCGCCCATGGGTTCATCGAGCAGCAGCAGCTTCGGGCGTTTCGCCAGGCTTCGGGCGAGCGCCACGCGCTGGCGCTGGCCGCCAGAAAGCTGGTGCGGCTTGCGTTTGGCAAACTCCTGCATATGCACGAGGCTTAGCATCTCCTGCACGCGGCTGGCGATTTCCGCTTTCGGCAGTCTGTCCTGCTTCAGACCAAAGGCGATGTTTTGCTCTACCGTCATGTGCGGAAAGAGCGCGTAGGACTGAAACATCATATTGATTGGGCGCTGGTAAGGCGGGACGTGCGAGAGGTCGACTCCGTCGAGCATGATTTGCCCGGTGGTCGGCTGTTCGAAGCCCGCCAGCATGCGCAGCAGCGTTGATTTGCCGCAGCCGGAGGCGCCCAGCAGGGCGAAAATTTCGCCTTTATAAATAGTCAGGCTGACATCGTCCACGGCGTGCTGGCCGTCGAAGGATTTGGTCAGATTGCGGATTTCCAGCAGCGGGGTAAGCGCCTTGCGGGTTTTCGCCTGGGGGCGAGGGGTAGCATCAGTCACGAGTTGCTCTCCGGCAAAACAATAAAACGGTGCGGCGCAGGCCGCACAAACGTCTGGACAGAGGCTTTCGACCTCTGTCCAGAAGGGGCAGTAACGCCCGGAGCGGTACCGTTACGCAAAAGCTGGTTTATTTATTTACCACTTTTCACTTTAGTCCACGCGCGGGTTCTTACGCGGTCAATCTTCGGCTCCTGCACCTTAAGTGTGAAGAGCTTGGCAAAGACGTCCGCTGGCGGGTAAATGCCCGGGTTGTCGCGCACTTCCTGGCTTACTAACGGCGTGGCGGCTTTGTTGCCGCTGGCGTAGTAAACATGGTCGCTGATATGGGCCATGACATCCGGGCGCATCAGGTAGTTAAGGAACTGATAAGCCTCGTCGGTATTTTTAGCGTCTTTCGGCATGGCGAAGACATCAAAGAAGGCGAGCGCCCCCTCTTTCGGAATGGTGTAAGAAATGTTCACGCCATTCTTCGCTTCTTTCGCGCGGTTAGCCGCCTGCCAGACATCCCCTGCCCAGCCGATAGCCACGCAAATGTCGCCATTCGCCAGGTCGTTGATGTACTGGGAAGAGTGGAAGTAGCGGATATTCGGGCGCAGCTTCAGCAGCAGATCGGTAGCCGGGCCAGTGTAATCATCCGCTTTGGTGCTGTTGGGATCTTTACCCAGGTAGTTCAGCACGGTGGCGAAAATTTCTTCTGGCGCATCCAGGAAAGAGACACCGCAGCTTTTCAGCTTCGCGAGGTTTTCCGGCTTCAGCACCAGATCCCAGCTGTTAAGCGGTACATCGGTGCCGAGCGCCGCTTTGACTTTATCCACGTTATAGCCAATGCCGGTAGTTGCCCACAGGTAAGGCACGGCATATTTATTGTCCGGGTCGTGTTTGGCGACCAGCTTGAGGATTTCCGGGTCGAGGTTTTTCCAGTTCGGCAGCTTGCTCTTATCCAGCGGCTGGAAAACTCCCGCGGTGAGCTGGCGCTCAAGGAAGCTTGCGGAAGGCACGACCAGGTCGAAGCCGGTGCTGCCCGCCATCAGTTTGCCTTCCAGCACCTCATTGGAGTCGAACACGTCGTAAACCACTTTAATGCCGGTTTCTTTCGTGAAGTTTTCGACGGTATCCGGCGCAATATAATCTGACCAGTTATAGACGTGAAGCGTCTTTTGTTCAGCCGCCACGGCGGTGGCAGAACATGCCAACAGCGCACCGGCAACCACACCCGACAACCATTTTTTACCTTGGGCGGACATATCTGTTTCCTTCTGAATAAAGGGTAAAAGCTCGTTGGCGCGAGCTAAATTTACGCATTCAGACATATGCAAAAATCATGCATATCTGTTCACCTGCACAGAAAAAGATCCGGAGGACCTTCGGCAGACGGTGCACGCTTTTCAAGCCAGCGCAAGGATAACTGTAGCCCGGTCCCGAGGCTATAGCCCGGTATAAAAAACGCCTTTTATCAATTTTTTAGGCTGAATCGCTCTATGTGATAAGCCAAATGGGCGGTTGAAGCGGTGAAAAATGCTTTGAGAAGAGGCCAGGAACAGAATAAAAAATCAAATTTAGCAGTCGCCCTGGTGGCGACTGCGCTAATAAGAGGCGGGTTCAGTGAAGAAAATGGTTATTCACTGCGCTGTCGCTTTTTTCTTCTTCTTCCGGCGCATAAAGCAGCTGCTGC
Organism: Franconibacter helveticus LMG 23732; assembly: GCF_000463115.2. GTDB lineage: Bacteria > Pseudomonadota > Gammaproteobacteria > Enterobacterales > Enterobacteriaceae > Franconibacter > Franconibacter helveticus. The sequence continues at coordinate 126,766 of NZ_AWFX01000026.1, forward strand.
GCGCGGGCTTCGAGAATGACCATGGAGATCTGCTGTTCGCTCTGGCGGAAAAAGGCGGCGAACTGCTCTTCGCTGACGCCCACCTGGGCGTGCAGCGCCTGGCACACTACCAGTTTTGGCAGGTTATCGTCCTGAATATCCAGAAACGCTTTTAGCGTCAGCGAGCCGGCGTTAATAGCCGAGAGATCCGACGCCAGCGCCAGCAGCGCGGATGGCTTCACTTCCGCCATCGCGGAAAAGAGCACGACGTTATCCAGCAAGTCTATTTTCGCATCGAAAACGCCATCGAAATCCTGCATATGGGGAAGGTGCAGCGCCTGACAGGTATCGCACTCGAAAAAGCTAACGCCGAGACGATCGAGCCAGCGGCGCAGGGTGTCCAGAGTCGGGACCACGAGTGAATGCATAAAACCGGATACCTCTTTCAGTAACGTGAACAATTAAAGGCGGATAGCTTACGCAAAATTCGCCTTGCATACCATGGCCGGGCGCTTAGCCGCCCATTTTCAGGCAAAAGTTTGCGTTCGCGTGGCGTTCCACCCAGGCGATCATCTGCGAGGCGACATCAATACCGGTGGTGCTCTCCACCCCTTCGAGGCCGGGCGAGGCGTTGACTTCCATTACCAGCGGCCCGCGCCCGGCGCGAAGAATATCCACCCCGGCGATATCCAGCCCGAGCGTGCGCGCCGCCCGCAGCGCGATATCCCGCTCCTGCGGCGAGATATCGGCGATGCGCGCCACGCCGCCGCGATGCAGGTTGGAGCGAAAATCGCCCTCTTTCGCCTGCCGCTCAATAGCCGCCACCACGCTGTCGCCCACCACCAGACAGCGGATGTCCCGCCCCTTCGCTTCCTTTATATATTCCTGCACCAGAATGTGCGCGTTAAGCCCACGAAACGCGTCTATCACGCTCTCCGCCGCCTGGCGCGTTTCTGCCAGCACCACGCCGATGCCCTGGGTGCCTTCGACCAGCTTCACCACCAGCGGCGCTCCGCCCACCATATCTATCAGGTCGCTGGTGTCATCCGGCGAGTGGGCGATGCCGGTCAGCGGCAGGTCAATCCCCTGGCGCGCCAGCAACTGTAGCGAACGCAGTTTGTCACGGGCGCGGGTAATAGCGACCGACTCATTAAGCGGGTAGCTGCCAAGCATTTCAAACTGGCGAAGCACGGCGGTGCCGTAAAAGGTGATGGCGGAACCGATGCGGGGAATGACTGCATCATAATGGGGCAACTGGCGGCCTTTGTAGTGCATGGCTGAAGCCGCCGGGTTGATGGTCATGTAACAGGATAGCGGGTCGAGGATCTCGACCTGATGGCCGCGGTGCGTAGCCGCTTCGCGCAGGCGTTTACAAGAATAGAGCGTCCCATCCCTGGATAAAATGGCGATTTTCACCCTGCACCTCTGTGAGCAAAACGTAAATGCCCGCGTATCATACACCCCCCGCGTTTCGCAACGAAGGGGCGTATAAAGGATTAGCGCGTCGCCCAGCCCTGTTTATGCAGGTAGTCGAGAATAAACGGACGGCTCTCTTTGATAATAGTGCGGCGGATGTGGTCGCTCCAGGTGTCACGGCGGGTATTGCTGCCGCGCGTCAGGTAGTAGTTCGCCAGCGTTTCGTCATACCGGGCAAGCGTTTCTTTATCCAGGGGCTGGTAACGGTTCTCATGCACCACCAGCGACGCGGGCAGACGCGGTTTGACCTGCGGATCATCAGCCGGCCAGCCAAGACAAAGCCCGAACAGCGGCAGTACATGCTTTGGCAGCTCCAGCAGCCCGGTCACCGCTTCAATGCTGTTGCGGATGCCGCCGATATACACGCCGCCGAGGCCTAAAGATTCCGCAGCCGTCAGCGCGTTCTGCCCCATCATCGCCGTATCCACCACGCCCAGCAGCAGCTGTTCGGCAAGACCGAGCTGCGCTTGCGGACAGATTTGCAGATGGCGATTGAAATCGGCGCAAAACACCCAGAACTCCGCCGCCTGCGCCACATGCTGCTGGCCGCCGGTCAGCTCCACCAGCTTCTCGCGCAGCGCTTTGTCGGTGACGCGAATAATCGAGCTGCACTGTAAAAAGCTGGAGGTCGAGGCGGCCTGAGCGCTGGCGATAATGGCTTCGCGCTGGGCTTCGGTAATGGGTTCATCAGTGTAGTGGCGAATGGAACGGTGGGCGCGTAAAAGATCAATGGTCGGCGTCATCGCGTTTTTCCTTATCCTGGTGTACGGAATGACCGGAGGCGTTCATCAACCGCGGCGCCAGCTGTCGCGCAAGCGCGATAACCAGCGCGACTGTCGCAGGCAGCATCAGCGCTACGCCTGCGAAAATCATCCCCACAATAGCCGTGCCGCTATCAAGCGGCGCAGGCAGCGCGACAATCTGGTTGAGCGCTAAAAACGCCAGCGCCAGCAGCGCCATCCCTGCCGCTTCCAGCAGCAACAGGGACCGGGGAATGACGGGTGAACGCATGGGCACTCCGGTCGTCAAAGCTCGAAAGTATAACCTGATAATCTGATGCCGCTTTTAACCTCAGGAAGCGTTAAGCGCGCTTATGCAGAAGAGGCGATCAAAAAACCGGCTTCAAAGCCGGTTTTTAGTCGCCTCATAATGTCTGATAAGCGTCAGTAATAAGAGATAGCACAACGCGCCCAGCGTGCACCAGAAAACCGCGCCAAAAGTCCATGCCACTTCCTGCCAGAACGAGCGCCCGCCGTCGCGCCATAACAGAAACAGCAAAAGGCAAAGCGGAGAGGCGAGAACCGCGCCAAGCATCGGCTTAACCACGCGGCCGTAGCGGCAAAAGATACTCGCGACCGCCCCCGGCAAAATGAAGCAGAGCATGCCTAAGTCCATTCTGCCTTTGATGGGGTAACCCTGGCTCAAAAGAAATTTATGGGAAATAAAAACCACGATGAACAGGACGAAACAGCAAATGGTTCCCGCCCAGCTTTGTCTTCGCATCAACAGATATCCCCTTGATAGTGCCTGTATCGGATTGGCTGAAACAGCGCGCACTCTGATCGTTCAGTCTGATAAAGCGTGGTAGCTATCCTTGCCAAAAAAACGTACTGAATAAGTACACTATTCTTACTAGCCGTTGATCTTCATTGCGATTAAACTAGCCGCTGCGTAATGTGCCGCAGGTGATTTCAGGTCATATAAAAATAAGAAAAGACCCTGTTGTTATTGGCGGAAACATTAGCGCAAAACCCCTCTTCTTTCAACAAGTTACTCGTAAACAAGAAGTTATCTTCAGTGAATATAAACGTCGCAGATTTGTTAAACGGGAATTACATCCTGTTATTATTTGTGGTGCTCACGCTCGGTTTGTGCCTGGGAAAAATTCGTCTCGGCTCCGTGCAACTGGGTAATTCTATTGGCGTTTTAGTTGTCTCTTTATTATTAGGCCAACAGCACTTCGCTATTAACACCAACGCGCTTAACCTCGGCTTTATGCTGTTTATTTTTTGCGTAGGGGTGGAAGCGGGCCCCAACTTTTTCTCTATTTTTTTTCGCGACGGTAAGAATTATCTGATGCTGGCGCTGGTGATGGTTGGCAGCGCCCTACTCATTGCGCTGGGGCTTGGCAAATTGTTCGGCTGGGATATCGGCCTGACCGCCGGGATGCTCGCAGGCTCCATGACCTCTACGCCGGTGCTGGTGGGCGCGGGGGATACGCTCAGGCATTCGGGAATGAGCAACGGCGAGCTGGCGGCGGCGCTGGATCACCTAAGCCTCGGCTACGCCCTGACCTATCTCATCGGCCTGGTAAGCCTGATCTTCGGCGCGCGGTATATGCCGAAGCTACAACATCAGGATCTGCAAACCAGCGCCCAGCAGATAGCCCGCGAGCGCGGGCTGGATACCGATGCGAACCGCAAAGTTTATCTGCCGGTGATCCGCGCTTATCGCGTCGGCCCGGAGCTGGTTGCCTGGGCGGACGGCAAAAACCTGCGCGAGCTGGGCATTTATCGCCAGACCGGTTGTTACATCGAGCGTATTCGCCGCAACGGCATTCTGGCGAACCCGGACGGCGACGCGGTGTTGCAGATGGGAGATGAAATCGCGCTGGTCGGCTACCCCGACGCCCATGCCCGCCTCGACCCAAGCTTTCGCAACGGCAAAGAGGTATTCGACCGCGACCTGCTCGACATGCGCATCGTCACGGAAGAGATTGTGGTGAAAAACCACAATGTGGTGGGCCGCCGCCTGGGCCAGCTTAAGCTTACCGACCACGGCTGCTTTTTAAACCGCGTTATCCGCAGCCAGATTGAGATGCCAATCGACGATAACATCGTGTTGAACAAAGGCGACGTTTTGCAGGTGAGCGGCGACGCCCGTCGCGTGAAAACCATCGCCGACCGCATTGGCTTTATCTCTATTCACAGTCAGGTGACCGATCTCCTCGCCTTCTGCGCCTTCTTTATTGTCGGCCTGATGATTGGGATGATCACCTTCCAGTTCAGTTCGTTCAGCTTCGGCATCGGCAATGCCGCCGGCCTGCTGTTCGCCGGCATCATGCTCGGCTTTCTGCGCGCCAACCACCCCACTTTCGGCTATATCCCGCAAGGGGCGCTGGTCATGGTGAAAGAGTTCGGGCTGATGGTCTTTATGGCGGGCGTCGGCTTAAGCGCGGGCAGCGGCATCGGCCGTGGGCTCGGCGACGTGGGCGGACAGATGCTGATCGCGGGTCTGCTGGTAAGCCTGCTGCCGGTCGCTATCTGCTTTTTATTCGGCGCTTATGTGCTGCGCATGAACCGCGCGATGCTGTTCGGCGCCATGATGGGCGCGCGCACCTGCGCTCCGGCGATGGAAATCATTAGCGACACTGCACGCAGCAACATTCCGGCGCTCGGCTATGCAGGCACCTACGCGATAGCCAACGTATTGTTAACGCTCGCCGGCACGCTGATTGTGATTATCTGGCCGGGCCTCGGCCTGTGAAAAAGAAAATTAAGAAAATTTTCATCAATGGCAGAACTTTTCGCGCCAGCGTCAGTCTCAATTAGTGCCACTGCTTTTCTTTGATGTCCCCATATTGTGGAGCCCATCAACCCCGCCATCTTGGTTCAAGGTTGATGGGTTTTTTCTTGCCTGCAAAACTACCCCTTATAAAAAAAGTTAGCTCGTCACCTTGCAGCTAAAGGCGACAAAATGGCGACAGAGAATTACTGGCCCATTAGGTAGAGACGACTCAAGCACCACTGTGGCTGCTCTTTTCTTGATAGTGAGGATGGGATACGGGGAACACTTACCTTACCTTCGCTTTTAGCACGTCCGAAAGGTAGATGATGAAGCAAATCAGAACTAAACAGCCAACCACCCCGCCCAACTTCAACAACCAGCCATCCAGAACGATAAGGCATACAAAAGCGGCAATAGAGCAAATGCCCGTTCCAGACGCATCAAGCATGGTAATTACATGCAACCCGATGCTTTTTGTAAAACTACTGGTTGAGGAGTCGGCAGACTTCATTTTCTGTCCCTTTGCACCGTAGAGGGTGGCTGTTGATAAATAACAGGTATGGTTCCAGTTGTAGTTCGACGAGAAAGTAAACCATATCCAAATTCATGGAAGACACTTTCATATAAGTGACAGAATATTTTTCTCTCATTCTTCGGGGCGCTCTGGCAGCATCCTCGATTATTCCCTGTAATAACAGTATGTTAATAGTAAAGCCAGAGGCAACACGAATCAGGCGGCTCATAGCCTTACTTGTTCTTAAGTCTGTAATTATTCTTGTCGCCACGTATTGTGACAAGGCAAATTGCGCCCCCATGCGGCTTCCAGCTTTTGCCTCTGCATACCCTATCTTATCGCTTATCGCTTTTTTTACCGTTTTCATCTAATTTCAAATAAAACTCAGTTATGACTATCGAAATTAGCTGTCGAAGCGGTTCTTGATTAGTTGTTATGCTTTTTAGCATCCTCATAAACCGCTCGGTTTCAAATGCATTACGAATTTTAAGATGAGTTCAGAAAAGGAATCTTCAAAAATCCGGATGTTAAATCCGTGGTGATTTACTCAACGATGCCTGTAGGTATGATTGTTGCTGAGTTTGATATCGCTGATGTTATAGAAGATAAACCATGTAATGTATGGAAAAAAAACTTGTCGGTATGCTGGTATTAGTAAACAGTTTTTTGATACGTATTTTCACAGCAAAGAGAAAGCCTTTGCTATAAAAATTGGTGAGCTAAAGATTTACGATCAACCCCGCCACTTAAGTTCATTAGGTGACAACATTACGGCACCACAATCCTATCGGTATCTGTGATGTAGATTGCCGCGAACATCATACATTGACACTGATTATTCATACAGTAAAAACGCCCTCCAAATGGAGGGCATTTTTTATGGCAGAACTAAAACTCGACACAGGAAAATGGATTTATTAATGCTACCCTGCCGGACGCAGTGGGCATCGTGTGCGTAAGCAGTTTGTCACCAAAGGGAAGCACTGGCTTTTGAGTGTCACACGATGGATGAGGCAGAGGCTAAGCCCTGGCAGGGTGAATCGATAGACCGTCGGACTCTGAAAGACGTGGTTAAACTCTAATTCAAACTGCGCGGTAAATCCGTGACCGTTGGCGAGCATATTTACGACAAGCTAATCCTAATGGTCTGAATCGCCACGGATAATCTAGACACTTCCGAGCCGTTGATAATACTGGTTTTCATATTCTGTCGGTGACATC
>NZ_AWFX01000027.1 GCF_000463115.2 Franconibacter helveticus LMG 23732
ATAGAAACAGAAGCCACCGGAGCACCTCAAAAACACCATCATACACTAAATCAGTAAGTTGGCAGCATCACCCAGCCAGCGAACTGAAAATAGACCGCGCTTTTGTTAATGAGCTGAGCGCCGACGGTGAGGACGCCACTATTGTTTCGGCTATCGTCGCGCTGGCAAAAACGCTGAATTTAAAAGTGGTAGCCGAAGGCGTGGAAACCGTAGAGCAGCAACAATTTTTAACCCGTCTTGGTTGTAATACGCTTCAGGGCTATCTGCTGGGGAAACCTCTTGCGCCAGATACTATTACTCGCCTGGGCGATGCTATTGCTCATCAAAGTGAAACGGAGCAGCAGGTTTATGAAAAGTAATCGGAACGTTATTGCCTGCCGGGTTGATTGCAGAGAGTTTGTCCTGATTATTTCGCGGCAATATCATTAACATATTATCGACAATCGCTGAAGCCTGACCATAAAGGTTTATTGAGCCAGGCTTCAATAGCCAGTTTTTAACAATACCGCTCAGGCAGCCGAAAAAGAGAATGATCATGAGCTCAACGTCTGTGCTTTCTGCCACTTGTCCGGTAGCAATGCATTGTCGAATGAGCGCAGCCATACGCTCTTTATTAAAACCAATCTGACTGCGGATCTCCTCTTCTGAAATCATCTCACTGCTGAACTCGCACTTTTGATACAGGATTTGCATCAATGCGCGCCAGCGCGGATTGCAGGAAATATACTGCAAGGCAAGCGTTAACGTTTCACGTAGCAACTGTAGCGGATTATGCTGTGTTTCGCAGGAAAGCAGCGGCGTAATCAGTTGCCGAACGGGTACCTGCTCTTTCCAGATCTCATTAAAGAGCGCTTCTTTGCTTTGAAAGTGCCAGTAGACCGCCCCACGTGTAACGCCTGCCGCCCGGGCGATATCCGTCAGCGTGGTACGGCTAAAACCACGGGAAGCAAACTCTGTGATAGCGGCATCAAGAAGCTGCTGACGCGTTTTTAAAGCATCGATTTTTGTTTTTCTGGCCATGTTTTGTTTACAGGTTAAAAATAATCATGGTTAAGTAATACATATTTATTATCCGCCATCATTACTCATTATTTAAATTAATCAGAAACAAATAGCGTTAACGCAGAAATAAATACAAAAAATCAATCATAATGAAAAATACATTCATACCATAAATAACAAACAAAGCAGGCAACATATTATCTCCATAAACATAACTCCGCATGTATAAACACACCTGGCATTCTCTTATTTTTTATGTTTGCGTGCTTTCAGTACCCTTAGTTAAATACAGCTTGCTTACATCGCGCCTCTATTATTTGTAGGATAACGCCCTGTTATTTTCATGTTCACGCGTATTCCTGCTTTCTGCATCACGGTGGATATCGTGTTCTTTCTTTTAAAGGAACAGCAATGACGAAACAAGCCTGGCTTCTACATTGGCCTTTTTCTCTTATCATTATTGCCACCTTGCTGGCGGGCTGCGACGAAAACAACGGCGCCCATAATTCAACTGCGGTTCCGCACGTTACGGTGCACACCATTAAAAGCGCCCCGCTAAAGATCACCACTGAACTGCCAGGCAGGACGTCCGCTTTTCGCGTTGCAGAGGTCCGTCCTCAGGTAAGCGGCATTATCCTCAAACGGAATTTCACCGAGGGGAGCGACATCACTGCCGGGGAATCGCTTTATCAAATCGACCCGGCAACGTATCAGGCCGCCTGGCAGAGCGCTAAAGGCGAGCTGGCGAAAGCGCAGGCCGCTGCGGCTATCGCTCGTTTAACCGTCAAACGTTACGCCCCTCTCGCCGGCACGCAATACATCAGCAAGCAAGAGTATGACCAGGCGCTGGCTAATGCTAATCAGGCAGAAGCCAGCGTAAAGGCTGCGCTGGCGGCGGTTAAAACGGCAGAAATCAACCTTGCCTATACGCGCGTGACGTCGCCCGTAAGCGGCCGCATTGGTAAATCCAACGTCACAGAAGGCGCGCTGGTAACGAATGGCCAGGCGGCAGCCCTGGCGACGGTGCAACAGCTCGACCCTATGTATGTTGACGTGACGCAGTCGAGTACGGATTTTCAGCAGCTCAGAAACGCCCTTTCTCACGGCAAGCTTGAACAACATGGACAGAGCTCAGTTGAACTGGTCATGGAAAATGGCCAGCCCTACCCGCTTAAAGGAACGTTGCAATTTTCTGATGTAACGGTTGATGAAAGCACGGGTTCCATTACGCTGCGCGCCGTTTTCCCTAACCCGCAACATATTTTGTTGCCCGGTATGTTTGTACGCGCCCGCATTGATGAAGGCGTTCAGCCAGACGCCATTCTGGTGCCGCAACAAGCGTTAACGCGCACGCCCCGTGGCGAGGCAACCGTCATGATCGTCAATCAGCACAACAAAGTAGAGGTGCGTACGGTAACCACCAGCCAGGCTGTGGGTGACAAATGGCTCGTCACTGCCGGGTTGAAACCGGGCGAGCGGGTCATTGTCAGTGGGCTGCAAAGCGCAAGGGAAGGCGTTACGGTAAACGTGACTCCTGACAGCGCAGCAAAACCAGCGAGTTAAGGTAACGTCATGGCTAACTTCTTTATTCAACGGCCTATTTTCGCCTGGGTGCTGGCTATTATCTTAATGATGGCGGGCGGGCTTGCGATCCTCCAGCTGCCGGTCGCTCAGTATCCCACCATCGCTCCGCCAGCCATTGCAGTAAACGCCGTTTATCCTGGCGCAGACGCACAGACGGTGCAGGATACCGTGACGCAGGTTATCGAACAGAATATGAATGGGATCGATAACCTGATGTATATGTCCTCCACAAGCGACTCGGCAGGCAACGTTACTGTCACTTTGACGTTTACCTCCGGTACCGATCCAGACATCGCTCAGGTTCAGGTGCAAAACAAGTTGCAGCTGGCCATGCCATTACTGCCGCAGGAGGTGCAGCAGCAGGGGATCAGCGTGGAGAAAGCGAGCAGCAGCTTTCTGCTGGTGGCAGGTTTTATAACCAGTAATCCAGCGCTGACGCAGGAAGACATTTCCGATTACGTAGCATCTAACGTTAAGGACGCTATCAGCCGCACCAGCGGCGTGGGAGATGTGCAGCTTTTTGGCGCGCAGTATGCGATGCGAATCTGGCTTGATGCCAATCTGCTCAACAAATATCAGCTTACGCCGCTGGACATCATCAACCAGCTTAAGGCGCAGAACGATCAGATAGCCGCAGGCCAGCTTGGCGGCACGCCAGCCGTGCCGGGCCAACAACTGAATGCGTCTATCATTGCCCAGACACGTTTGAAAGACCCCCAGGAGTTTGCCCGCATCACCTTGAAGGTTAATCAGGACGGCTCTGTAGTGAGGCTAAAAGATGTAGCCCGTATAGAGCTCGGCGGTGAAAACTACAACATGGTTACCAAAATCAACGGCCAGGCGGCCACCGGTCTTGGTATCAAGCTCGCCACCGGCGCTAACGCGCTTGATACCGCCGAAGCGATTAAAACCAGACTTGCCCAGATGCAAAATTTCTTCCCGCAGGGCATGAAAGTGGTTTATCCCTATGACACTACGCCTTTCGTAAAGATTTCGATTCATGAGGTAGTTAAAACCCTTTTCGAGGCCATCGTTCTGGTGTTCCTCGTGATGTATCTTTTCCTGCAAAACATACGCGCCACGTTGATTCCAACCATTGCCGTGCCGGTTGTCTTGCTCGGTACGTTCGCTGTGCTGGCGGCCTTCGGCTATTCCATCAACACCCTGACGATGTTTGGCATGGTTCTGGCGATAGGTCTGTTGGTGGACGACGCCATTGTCGTGGTGGAGAACGTTGAGCGCGTTATGGCGGAAGAACATTTGCCGCCAAAAGAAGCGACGCAGGTTTCGATGCAGCAGATCCAGGGCGCGCTGGTAGGGATTGCCATGGTGCTCTCCGCGGTGTTCATTCCCATGGCCTTTTTTGGCGGCTCGACAGGGGCGATTTATCGTCAATTTTCCGTCACTATCGTGGCGGCAATGGCGCTTTCCGTATTGGTTGCGTTAATCCTGACTCCCGCGCTCTGCGCCACCATGCTGAAGCCGCATTCCCCTGACCATTTTGCTAAGCAGCCGCGGTTCTTTGTCTGGTTTAACAAAAAGTTTGATAGCAGCACACAACATTACACGCAGAGCGTTAGCGGCATCCTTACCAATACCGGACGCTATCTGCTGCTCTATCTGCTGATTGTCGGCGGCATGGCTGTGCTGTTCTTACGCCTGCCCAGCTCCTTTTTGCCCGAGGAAGATCAGGGCGTATTTATGACGATGGTGCAGCTACCTGCCGGCGCAACCCAGGCGCGAACCCAACACGTTCTTGATCAGGTGCAGCATTACTATCTGACGGAAGAAAAAGCGAACGTTGAATCTGTGTTTACCGTCAGCGGCTTTAGCTTTAGCGGGCAGGGACAAAATGCGGGCATCGCGTTTGTCAGCCTGAAGCCGTGGGAAGAAAGACCGGGCAGTGAAAACAATGTGGAAGCTATCGTAGGCCGCGCGATGCATGCTTTTTCGCGCATCCAGGACGGTATGGTTTTTCCCTTTAACCTGCCAGCGATACTGGAGCTTGGTACCGCTACGGGCTTTGACTTTGAGCTAACAGACCAGGCGAACCTGGGTCATAACGCGCTAACGCAGGCGCGTAATCAGCTGCTTGGCATGGTGAGAGAAAGACCCGATCTGTTAGTACGAGTGCGTCCTAACGGACTGGAGGATACGCCTCAGTTTAAGCTCGAAGTGGATCAGGACAAAGCGCAGGCGCTGGGTGTATCGGTCTCTGACATAAACCAGACGATTTCGACGGCGCTGGGCGGCACCTATGTGAACGACTTTATCGACCGTGGACGGGTGAAAAAAGTCTATGTTCAGGCCGATGCGCATTTCCGGATGCTGCCAGGTGATATCAGCAACCTGTATGTCCGGGGTAGTAATGGCAAAATGGTGCCCTTTTCTGCCTTCTCGTATTCTCACTGGATAACAGGTTCGCCGCGGCTTGAGCGTTATAACGGCATCCCGTCAATGGAGATCCTGGGTGAAGCAGCGCCGGGTAAGAGTACGGGCGAGGCGATGAAATTAATGGAATCACTGGCGGCTAAATTACCGAGCGGCATTGGTTACGACTGGACGGGGCTCTCTTATCAGGAGCGTCTTTCCGGAAACCAGGCGCCTGCGCTTTATGCCATTTCTTTAATCGTCGTCTTTCTGTGCCTTGCTGCGCTGTATGAAAGCTGGTCCATTCCTTTCTCAGTCATGCTGGTCGTGCCGCTCGGCGTTATTGGCGCTTTACTGGCCGCTACGCTGCGCGGGCTGAACAATGACGTTTATTTCCAGGTGGGTTTGTTAACCACAATTGGTCTCTCAGCGAAAAACGCCATTCTGATTGTCGAATTCGCTAAGGACTTGATGGAAAAAGAGAGCAAAGGGCTTATTGAAGCAACACTTGAGGCGGTGCGGCTGCGGCTGCGTCCAATTCTTATGACCTCACTGGCCTTTATACTTGGCGTATTGCCGCTGGTGCTTAACCATGGCGCCGGGAGCGGGGCGCAGAACGCAGTTGGAACCGGCGTAATGGGCGGCATGCTGTCCGCTACCCTGCTTGCTATTTTCTTTGTACCCGTATTTTTTGTAGTCATACGCAGGCGGTTTGTTAAAAACCAGCATTAACCTTTTGACGAAGGCGGCATATGCCGCCTTATTTTAAGATAAACAACCGTTATCCCTGAGTCAGGGTATTAATCCGTCACGACCGGGTATTTTCTTTTTTACGCGAATAGCTTATAAATAGTTAAGCTATTTTTCAGATAGTTAGACTATTGCTTTCTTCCCACTGATTACTCTCTTCACAATCTCTTCATTATTTATTTTTTACGGCGGTTTATCTCCATAATTTTTACAATACACATGAATTGTCATTATTCGTCGATGCCAGGCGCAGCCGCCAGAGGGTAAAATAGTCTTATCCAGTTCAGTTAATCCTGAAGTAAAAATTCAAGTTACTGGATAACTGAAGGAGCATTAAGCCGAGGTATATTATGAAAAATGTTATTGCTATCGCACTGCTTTCTACACTGCTGGCTGGCTGTGCTCATGACTCGCCCTGCGTACCGGTTTATGACGATCAAGGCCGTCTGGTGCATACCAATACCTGTATGAAAGGCACTACTCAGGATAACTGGGAAACAGCGGGCGCCATTGCTGGCGGCGCTGTTGCGGTGGCCGGGCTCACGATGGGCATCATCGCTCTCAGTAAGTAGTATGTTTAAGTAAAGCGCGGCCAGGCCGCGCTTTTTGCTTTATTAAGGTGCAAAAGTATCGCTACAAGTAAACAGGTGGCAACAAAAAGGAACAAACAGAAAAAAATCGGCTGAAACAAACCGCCTTTCAGAAACCTGCTTCGTTTTATTTACTCTCGCCTCGTGAGTTTCCTCACATCTCTTTAAATGCTTACCCAGCCAATATTCACAGCAGTTACCTTTTAAAAAACTTGTGAAACTTTTTTGCGCCAAAATGTGGCGCAGGTTTCAGTTTCGCACCATTTCAGGGCGCTGTATTTGTTTTTTCATGGCTACACTTCGCTTATTGCATTCCTCCTTCTCTTCTCCGTAAAGAATGCAAACCTGGCATTCCATTTGCTTTACCCATAATGGCTGATGCCACAGACAGGAAACAGGCGCCTCCCGGATGACCTGATATTTATAACGATAATTTTCACTACACAGGATGCATAATGAAAAAAGTGATAGCCACTCTGGCCGCAGCGGGCGCGCTGTTTGCTGTTGCCAATCATGCTTATGCCGGTGCGACATTCGACGCCGTAAAAAAGAAAGGCTTTGTTCAGTGCGGCATTAGCGACGGGTTGCCGGGTTTTTCCTATGCCGATGCCAGCGGCAAATTTACCGGCATTGATGTTGATGTCTGTCGTGGCGTAGCTGCCGCCATGTTTGGCGATGCCTCTAAAGTGAAATACACGCCGCTGACCGCTAAAGAACGCTTTACTGCCCTTCAGTCTGGCGAAGTGGACATGCTTTCCCGTAATACCACCTGGACTTCCTCTCGCGATGCAGGCATGGGAATGGCGTTTACCGGCGTCACCTATTATGACGGCATCGGTTTTCTTACACATAACAAAGCAGGCCTGAAAAGCGCTAAAGAGCTTGATGGCGCAACCGTTTGTATCCAGGCCGGTACAGATACTGAACTGAACGTGGCGGATTACTTTAAAGCCAACAACATGAAATACACGCCGGTAACGTTCGACCGTTCGGATGAATCCGCCAAGGCGCTGGAATCAGGCCGTTGCGATACTCTCGCGTCTGACCAGTCACAGCTTTATGCGCTGCGCATCAAGCTGAGCAACCCGGCTGAGTGGATCGTGCTGCCTGAAGTTATCTCTAAAGAGCCGCTTGGCCCGGTGGTACGCCGTGGCGATGACGAGTGGTTCTCGGTGGTGCGCTGGACACTCTTCGCTATGTTGAATGCTGAAGAGATGGGCGTGGATTCAAAGAACGTTGATGCGAAAGCAGCTAACCCTGCTACGCCGGATATGGCGCATCTGTTAGGCAAAGAAGGTGATTACGGCAAAGACCTGAAACTCGATAACAAGTGGGCTTATAACATTGTGAAGCAGGTCGGCAACTATGCGGAGGTGTTTGAACGCAACGTTGGCGCCGAGAGCCCGCTGAAAATCAAACGCGGCCAGAACAACCTCTGGAATAAAGGCGGCATCCAGTACGCTCCGCCAGTGCGCTAAGCGTATCGTGTTACGGACGCCGCCCTGCGGCGTCCAGTCCGGAGTTATGGTCACTGAGGTTTATCTATGTCCCATCGCCGCCCAACCGTGAAAGGTGATTTCTCTTTTACTAACCCTGCGGTTCGCGCCTGGCTATTCCAGATCCTTGCCGTCGCCGTCGTTCTCGCTATTGTTGCTTACCTGGTGCATAACACAGTTACAAACCTGAGTAACCGGGGAATTACCTCGGGCTTCTCTTTTCTTGACCGGGGAGCAGGCTTCGGTATCGTTCAGCATCTTATTGATTATCAGGAAGGCGATACTTATGGCCGCGTTTTTCTGGTTGGCTTGCTGAATACGCTGCTGGTTTCCGCGCTCTGTATCGTCTTTGCTTCGTTTCTGGGTTTTTTTCTTGGGCTGGCGCGGCTTTCAGAAAACTGGCTGCTGCGAAAACTCTCAACAATTTATATTGAGACGTTTCGTAATATCCCGCCGTTACTGCAAATCTTCTTCTGGTATTTCGCTGTGTTACGTAACCTGCCTGGGCCTCGTCAGGCGGTTAATGCGTTTGATCTGATGTTTCTCAGCAATCGCGGGCTTTACCTGCCCTCCCCGGAAATGGGGCAAGGCTTAGCGGCATTTATTGTGGCGCTGGTAATAGCGGCTGCGGTGATCTTCGGCGTTTATCGTTTTAATACTAAACACCAGATGAAAACTGGTCAGCTGCGTCGAACCTGGCCTTTGGCGCTGGCGCTCATCGTGGGATTGCCGATAGTGGCCCACCTTGCTTATGGCCCAGCTCTGCATTGGGAGGTGCCGGAACTGCGCGGGTTTAACTTCCGCGGCGGGCTGGTGTTAATCCCTGAGCTTGCCGCTCTGACGCTCGCGCTTTCGGTCTATACCTCAGCATTTATTGCAGAAATCATCCGCGCCGGCATTCAGTCTGTTCCGCACGGCCAGCATGAAGCGGCGCGTTCGCTTGGTTTGCCTCATCCGGTCACGCTGCGTCAGGTCATTATCCCTCAGGCGTTGCGGGTCATTATTCCCCCATTGACCAGCCAGTATCTCAATATTGTAAAGAACTCGTCGCTGGCGGCGGCTATTGGCTATCCCGATATGGTCTCGCTGTTCGCTGGTACGGTGCTTAACCAGACTGGCCAGGCGATAGAAACCATTGCGATTACCATGTCGGTGTACTTGATCATTAGCCTGACTATTTCGTTATTGATGAATATCTATAACCGGCGTATTGCCCTGATAGAGCGCTGAGGATCCTATGTCGAAAATTTTATTGTCGCCGGTTACGCCGACAACATCAGCGGGTCCGGGCCGCGTAATAAGCTGGATGCGCAAAAATCTCTTTTCGAGCTGGAGCAACAGCTTACTGACGATTTTTTGTCTCTGGCTGATGTGGGAACTTATCCCACCGCTATTGAACTGGACATTATTTCAGGCTAACTGGGCAGGCGAAACGCGTGCGGATTGCACCAAAGAGGGAGCTTGTTGGGTCTTTATTCATGCCCGTTTTGGACAATTTATGTATGGGCTGTATCCCCACGATCAGCGCTGGCGCATTAATCTGGCGCTGATTATCGGCTTGCTTTCGGTCGCGTTAATGTTCTGGAAAGGGCTTCCTTCTCGCGGCCGTTATATCGCCTGCTGGGCGGTGATCTATCCGCTGGTGGTCTGGGGTTTGCTGTATGGTGGGTTCTTCGGTCTCGAGCGCGTGGAAACGCGTCAATGGGGCGGGCTTACGCTGACGCTTATTATCGCCTCCGTTGGCATTGCCGGCGCGCTGCCGCTCGGCATTCTTCTCGCGCTGGGCCGCCGCTCACGCATGCCGGTTGTACGGATCCTGTCTGTTATCTTTATCGAGTTTTGGCGCGGGGTGCCATTAATCACCGTGCTTTTTATGTCTTCCGTTATGCTGCCGCTATTTATGGCGGAAGGCACCACCATCGACAAACTTGTTCGCGCTCTGGTGGGGGTGATTCTCTTCCAGTCTGCTTATGTAGCGGAAGTTGTGCGCGGCGGTTTGCAGGCATTGCCGAAAGGCCAGTACGAAGCGGCAGAGTCTCTGGCGCTGGGTTACTGGAAAACGCAGGGGTTAGTTATCCTTCCCCAGGCGTTAAAAATGGTGATCCCGGGCCTTGTGAACACGATCATCGCGCTCTTCAAAGATACAAGCCTCGTCATCATTATCGGTCTGTTTGATCTTTTCAGCAGCGTTCAACAGGCGACTGTGGATCCGGCCTGGCTTGGCATGTCGACTGAAGGCTATGTCTTTGCCGCGCTGGTTTACTGGATTTTTTGTTTCAGCATGTCGCGCTACAGCCAGCATCTGGAAAAGCGCTTTAACACCGGGCGTACGCCGCACTAAGGAAATCTATGAACCCTTCAACAATGCCAGCTACCGAGGCGATGATTACGCTCGAGAATGTGAATAAATGGTATGGACAGTTTCACGTACTGAAAGACATTAACCTTAAGGTAAAGCAAGGCGAGCGTATCGTTTTATGCGGGCCATCCGGCTCTGGTAAGTCGACGACTATTCGCTGCATCAACCACCTGGAAGAACATCAGCAAGGCCGGATCGTAGTAGACGGGATTGAGCTGAACGACGACTTACGTAATATTGAAAGGGTACGTACAGAAGTGGGCATGGTTTTTCAGCACTTTAACCTGTTCCCTCACCTGACAGTTTTGCAGAATTGTACGCTTGCTCCCATCTGGGTACGTAAATTGCCGAAGAAAGAAGCTGAAGCGCTAGCCATGCATTACCTGGAACGTGTGCGTATAGCGGAACATGCACATAAATTCCCGGGACAAATTTCAGGCGGGCAGCAGCAGCGTGTCGCAATTGCGCGCTCTTTGTGCATGAAGCCTAAAATTATGCTTTTTGATGAGCCAACCTCAGCTCTCGACCCTGAGATGGTGAAAGAGGTGCTGGATACCATGATCGCCCTGGCTGAATCAGGCATGACCATGCTTTGCGTAACCCATGAAATGGGATTCGCACGCACTGTAGCCGATCGGGTTATCTTTATGGACCGCGGCGAAATAGTCGAACAGGCGCCGCCGGAGGAGTTTTTCGCTCATCCCAAATCCGAACGTACGCGGGCATTCCTGTCGCAAGTCATTCATTGAGTGATAAGTTTAATAAATAAAAAGGCCATCCGCAGGGATGGCCTTTTTATTTATTGTACAGTGGCTTCTGACAGCCTTCTTTTATTTCAGCCCGCCAGCGGCTTTATCTAAAGAAATAAAAGCAGACTGTCGATAAAAAGCAAAAAACCCGGTCTGATGACCGGGTTTTGCTTTATTTGGTGCCTGGCAGTTCCCTACTCTCGCATGGGGAGACCCCACACTACCATCGGCGCTACGGCGTTTCACTTCTGAGTTCGGCATGGGGTCAGGTGGGACCACCGCGCTACGGCCGCCAGGCAAATTCTTTTCTAAGCGCCGAACTTTAACCTAATAAGTGGTGCTGATACCCAGAGTCGAACTGGGGACCTCACCCTTACCAAGGGTGCGCTCTACCAACTGAGCCATATCAGCACACTAAATTTGATGCCTGGCAGTTCCCTACTCTCGCATGGGGAGGCCCCACACTACCATCGGCGCTACGGCGTTTCACT
>NZ_AWFX01000029.1 GCF_000463115.2 Franconibacter helveticus LMG 23732
ATAGAAACAGAAGCCACCGGAGCACCTCAAAAACACCATCATACACTAAATCAGTAAGTTGGCAGCATCACCAAATAAGCCCACTAATATATAGCACACCCAGAATGCTGGATAAATTGAGATAAAGCGCTTAGCTAAGTATTTCTTTATATTAAAGTGTCCTCTTGTGCTCATTTCGAGAGAAAATCCAGAGGTTATAATAAAAAGAGAAATTGCCATGTCACCAACTGTTTGGTTAGCGTAACTCAACTTTCCGATAAGCATTGAGTTGGGATAAAATTGCGTAACCGCTACATTAAAATGAAATAGCACAACGGCAAAAAACGAAATTAACCTAATCATATACGAGAAAAAGACAGGATCTCTCGTGAGAGTAGGCATGGGTTTTACTTCTAAAGACATAGTATTGCCTTGTTTAGATATAGTTTGCTAAAAGTAAGATTATTAAATCTTACTTTTAGCAAAACGACAATGTTTTTTTACTGTTTGCACAAAATTGCACAATTACGTTCTAATTTTAAATGCCATTGAAACTACGTGTTTTCAGCTCAAATGCTAGTGTACGGCCTTACGTTTTTTGCAAAATCGTTTCATTAAGAAAAGCCGAAAGCGTAATGTGAAAATTTATTATATCGCTCATATACACAAAACAATTTTTTTAGTTTTTGCATTAAATAATGGCATTTGCTAATTGTTGATATTTAAAAAAGCTGCTCATCATTGATCATTAGGCTATCTACAAGGAGCAGCTAGTTTGAATAAATTTTATTTTTAGTGCCTGCCCCGCAAGTTCTCTATCACCGCGCTTAAATCCAACTCCTGATCCTGCAACAGCACCAGCAGGTGATATACCAGGTCAGACGCTTCGTTAACCAACTCGTCTTTGTCGCGTACCGTTGCGGCCAGCGCGGTTTCCACGCCTTCTTCTCCCACTTTTTGTGCAATACGCTTGGTGCCGCTGGCGTAAAGCTTTGCGGTATACGAACTCTCAGGCGAGGCGGTTTTACGCGCGGCGAGCAATTCTTCAAGCTGATAAAGGAAGTGCCACTGGTGATGCGCCTCGCCAAAGCAGCTGGAGGTGCCGAGATGGCACGTGGGTCCGATGGGGTTCGCCAGTATCAGTAACGTGTCGTTATCGCAGTCTGGCGTAATAGTGACGACATTCAGGAAATGGCCTGAGGTTTCGCCTTTGGTCCACAGCCGCTGTTTGGTGCGCGAGAAAAACGTCACTTTTCCGCTTTCTTCCGTCTGGCGCAGCGCCTCTTCGTTCATATATCCCAGCATTAACACTTCGCCGGAAACCGCATGCTGCACCACGACCGGCAGCAGCCCGTCGGTTTTTGCCCAGTCCAGTTGGGCCCGCTGTTGTTCTGTTAACACGCTCGAATCTCCACGCCTTGCTGAATCAGAAACGCTTTCAGTTCGCCAATATTAATAATCTGTTTGTGAAACACCGATGCCGCCAGCGCACCATCCACATTCACATCGCGAAACGCTTCCAGGAAGTGTTCCATCGTGCCCGCGCCGCCTGAGGCAATCAGCGGTACGTGGCAAACGTCGCGCACCTTTTTAAGCTGCGTCAGGTCATAGCCATTGCGCACGCCATCCTGGTTCATCATGTTAAGCACAATCTCTCCGGCGCCGCGCTTTTGCACTTCCTGTACCCAGTCGAGCGTTTCCCATTCGGTAACCCGGGTGCGGCTCTCATCGCCTGTATATTGATTCACATGATATTTACCCGTCTCGCTGTCAAACCAGGTATCAATGCCAATCACGATACACTGCACGCCAAAGCGATCCGCAAGGCGGGTGATAAGCTCCGGGTCCGCCAGAGCAGGGGAGTTAATAGAAATTTTGTCGGCGCCGAAGGAAAGGATCTGCGCCGCGTCATCCAGCGTTTTAATGCCGCCCGCCACGCAAAAAGGAATATCGATAACCTCCGCCACGCGAGACACCCAGCTTTTATCCACCACGCGGCCATCGCTCGAAGCGGTAATATCATAAAAGACGAGTTCATCGGCGCCTTCCTGGGCGTAGCGTTTCGCCAGCGGCACGATATCGCCGATGATTTCGTGATTACGGAACTGCACGCCTTTAACCACCTGGCCGTCGCGCACGTCCAGGCAAGGAATTATCCGTTTTGCCAGCATTGAATCGCCTCCGTTACAGTGAATTTACCTTCAAGCAGCGCGCGTCCGACAATCACGCCTTTCACCCCGCAGCCGCGCAGCGCGCGAATGTCATCCAGCCCGCCGATGCCGCCGGAAGACTGAAACGCCACTTGCGGATAGCGGGCGCACACTTCTTCATACAGCGCGACGTTGGAGCCGGAAAGCGTGCCGTCGCGGGAAATATCCGTACAGAGCACATGCTTCAGGCCAAAGGGCAAATAACTCTCTACCAGCGCCTCCAGCGTTACGCCGGAGTTCTCCTGCCAGCCGCTGACGGCCACCTGCTTGCGGCCTGCTTCATCAATACGCACGTCCAGCGCCAGCACCAGCGCATCCGCGCCGAAACGTTCGAACCACTGTTGCACCGTTTGCGGCGATTTCACCGCGGTGGAACCCACCACCACGCGGCTGGCGCCCGCCTCGAGCAGCGCGGCAACGTCATCTTCGGTACGCACGCCGCCGCCAACCTGCACCGGCACGCTCACGCCCGCCAGCAGTGTTTTCAGCAGCGGGATCTGCCGTTTCGCCGGCTCTTTCGCGCCGGTTAAATCCACCAGATGCAGCACCTGCGCGCCCTGCGCTTCGTAATCCTGCAAGCGCGGCAACGGGTCGCTGCCATAGTCGCGCTGCTGGCCGTAATCTCCCTGATGGAGACGCACCACTTTTCCGTCAATCAAATCCAGTGCCGGAATAATCATTTACATCTCCAGGAAATTTTTCAGCAGCTGCGCGCCCGCGGCGCCCGAACGTTCCGGGTGGAACTGCACGCCCCAGAAGTTATCTTTCTGTACGGCGGCGGTAAACGGCTCGCCGTAATGACACTGCGCGATGGTGCTCGGGTTCACCGGCATCGCATAGCTATGGACGAAGTAGAACCAGGCGCCGTCTTCAATGCCGCGAAACAGCCGGTCGCCCGCTTTCGCATAGACGCGGTTCCAGCCCATATGCGGCAGCGGCAGGCCAACGTCGGTCATGTGCGGCACCGCTTCATCAATAATGCCGAGCGTTTCCACGCCGTTATTCTCTTCGCTGCGCGACCCCAGCAACTGCATGCCGAGGCAAATCCCCAGCACCGGCTGGGTGCAGGCTTTGATCAGATCGATAAGATCGCGCTCGCGTAGCTGGTCCATCGCCGCCTGCGCGGTGCCGACGCCGGGCAGAAAAAGCTTGTCGGCGCGCAGCACAATATCAGGCTCACGGCTTACCCGCGGCTCGTAACCCAGCCGCTGGATAGCCCATTTAACGGAAGAGAGGTTGGCGCAGCCAGTGTCCAGGATCACCACGTTCATTACAGCACCCCTTTGGAAGAGGGAAGGGTGTCGCCTTCCACGCGTATCGCCTGGCGCAGCGTGCGGCCAAAGGCTTTAAACAGGCTTTCCACCCGGTGATGATCGTTTTTGCCTTTGGTTTTCAGGTGCAGCGTCACGCCCATGGTGTAGGAGAGCGAACGGAAAAAGTGTTCCACCATTTCCGTGCTGAGATCGCCCACGCGCTGGTAGGTAAACTCCGCTTTATATTCCAGATGCGGACGGCCAGAGATATCCAGCGCGCAGCGCGCCAGGCATTCATCCATCGGCAGCACGAAGCCAAAACGGTTAATGCCGCGTTTGTCGCCAAGCGCCAGCTTCAGCGCTTCGCCGAGGGCCAGCCCGGTGTCTTCCACCGTGTGGTGGTCGTCAATGTAGAGGTCGCCTTTAACCGCAATCTCCATGCGAAAGCCGCCGTGAGTGGCAATCTGGTCGAGCATGTGGTCGAAGAAGCCGACGCCGGTGTTGATTTTGCTGCCGCCTTCCTGGTCGAGCCACACCTTAACGTCAATTTGCGTCTCTTTAGTGTTGCGGGAAACCTGCGCGAAACGGTCGCGCTTCGTCAGCTTCTCGCCGATAGCGGCCCAGTTAAGCTCAGCGCGGTTATAGCGCAGCCCCTGGATACCCATGTTCTGCGCAAGTTCGATGTCAGTGGCGCGGTCGCCAATCACGTAGCTGTTGGCTTTGTCCAGCACGCCTTCTTCCAGGTAACCCTGAACCAGCAGGATTTTCGGCTTACGGCAGTCGCAGGCGTCGGCAGGAAGATGCGGGCAGATCAACACCTCATCGAAAACTACGCCCTGGGAGGTGAAGATCTGCATCATCAGGTTATGCGGGCCGTCAAAATCCGCCTGCGGGAAACTCCCGGTGCCAAGGCCATCCTGGTTTGTGATCATCACAAGCTTAAAGCCCGCTTTTTGCAGCTTCAGCAGAGTGGGGATCGCATCCGGCTCAAACGCCAGCTTATCGAAACGATCCACCTGAAAATCTGTCGGCGGTTCGGCAATAAGCGTTCCGTCCCGGTCAATAAAGAGAATCTTCTGGCTCATACACGCTCCATGGCCGCAAGGCCGGGTTGTTCACGCAGGGCATCAATCACGCGCCGACACTCTTCGCGGGTGCCGATGCTGATGCGCAGGCAACCGCTCAGCGAAGGCTGTTTGTTCTGGTCGCGTAAAATAATGCCCTGATCCCATAACGATTTAAACACCGCGCTGGAGGCGGTAATGCGCGCCAGCACGTAATTGGTTTCACTGTCGAAAACCTGCTCGACGCACGGCACCTCTTTCAGTGCCGACACCAGGTACTGGCGATTCAGCTTGATTTCCGCCACTCGCTCGCGCATTTGCGTAATGCCCTGCGGGCTAAGCGCCTGGGCGGCGATATCCGCGACCGGTGTGGAAAGCGGGTAGGGGGCGATCACTTTCAGCAACAGGTTGATAATCTCTTCGCCGGCAATCGTAAAGCCGCAGCGCAAGCCCGCCAGCGCGAAGGCTTTTGAAAGCGTGCGCAGCACGACCAGGTGCGGGTATTCAGTAAGCCAGCCAGCCACAGTCGCCTGCGGACAAAATTCGATATAGGCTTCATCCGCCACCACCAGCGCCTTGCCGCGGGTCATTTCCAGCAGCGCGCGCAAATCTTGCGGATGGATAATCTGGCCGGTCGGGTTATTGGGGCTGCAAACAAACACCACCTTCACGCCGTCGAGTTGCGCCTCAATTGCGGGCAAATCGAGCTGCCAGTCTTCCCGCGCCGCAACCGTGCGGTACTCCACGCCGAAAGCCTCTGCGCTGACGCTGTACATGCCATAGGTGGGCGGGCAGTAAAGCACGGCATCCTGTCCCGGCTCGCAGAACGCGCGGATTAACAGCTCGATCCCTTCATCGGCGCCGCGGCTTACCAGCACCTGCTCCGGCTGCACGCCTGCATAAGCGGCGTAGCGCTCGATCACCTGCTTTGGCTGGCATTCGGGGTAACGGTTGAGGTTTTGCCGGGTAAGCTGAAACTCAACCGGCACCGGATATTCATTCGCGTTCAGCCAGACGTCGCCGCTGCCGCCCAGACGACGGGCAGACTGATAAGGCGTCAGCGCGCGCACGTTGGCGCGGGCCAGTTCTTCAATGCTCATTCCATCTCCTTAAGGGCAGCGACACGCAGCGTGACGGCGTTTTTATGGGCGGTAAGCTGTTCAGCCGCCGCCAGGGTCTCAATGGTTTTCGCAAGGCTCGCGAAGCCCTGTTTCGACAGCTCCTGCACGGTCATGCGCTTCTGGAAATCCGCCAGACCGAGGCTTGAGTAAGTTGAGGTATAACCGTAAGTCGGCAGCACGTGGTTAGTACCCGAAGCGTAATCGCCAGCGGATTCCGGCGACCAGTCGCCCAGGAATACCGAGCCTGCGCTGGTAATGCTATCCACCAGTTCACGGGCGTTGCGGGTCTGGATTATCAGGTGCTCCGGTCCGTACTGATTGGATATCTCCACGCACTGGGCCAGATCGCGGGCGATGATAATGCGGCTGGCGGAAAGCGCTTTGCGCGCCGTTTCCGCGCGCGGCAGCGCCGCCAGCTGGCGTTCTACCGCTTCAGACACGGCCTGCGCCATGGCGTTATCCGGCGTGAGTAAAATCACTTGCGAATCCGGGCCGTGCTCCGCCTGGGAAAGCAGGTCGGAAGCGACAAAGTCGGGCGTGGCGCCGCTGTCGGCAATGACCAGCACTTCAGAAGGCCCCGCCGGCATGTCAATGGCGGCGCCGTCAAGGCGCTGGCTGACCTGGCGCTTCGCCTCTGTCACATACGCATTGCCCGGGCCGAAGATTTTGTCCACTTTAGGCACCGTTTCGCTGCCGAAAGCCAGCGCGGCGATAGCCTGGGCGCCGCCCGCTTTAAAGACGTCCTGCACGCCGCACAGTTTCGCCGCGTAAAGGATTTCATCGGCAATCGGCGGCGGCGAACAGAGCACGACGTTGCCGCAGCCCGCCAGCCGCGCAGGCGTCGCCAGCATCAGCACAGTGGAAAACAGCGGGGCTGAGCCGCCGGGAATATACAGGCCCACCGAGGCGACAGGACGCGTGACCTGCTGGCAGCGCACGCCCGGCATGGTTTCAATATCCACCGTCGCCAGGCGCTGGGCGAGATGAAAGCGCTCAATATTGGCGACAGCCACCGCCATCGCCTCTTTTATTTCATCGCCAAGCCGCGCTGCTGCCGCATCAATTTCTTCAGCCGTGACCTTCAGCGCCGTCACGTCGGTTTTATCAAATTTCGCGCTGTATTCGCGCAGCGCCGCATCGCCCCGGGCTTTAACGTTATCGAGAATATCAGCGACGGTGCGGGTAACGCTGTCAGACGCAGCCACCGCCGGGCGCGTCAGCAATGCGCGCTGCTGTGCCGTATCGCAGCGGTTCCAGTCAATAAGCGTGTTAAAGGTCATGGCGCTTACTCCATCATCTTCTCAATCGGCAGCACGAGGATAGAGCTGGCGCCGAGGGCTTTAAGTTTTTCCATTGTTTCCCAGAACAGGGTTTCGCTACTTACCATGTGCATCGCCACGCGCTGCTGGTCGCCCGCCAGCGGCAGGATGGTAGGGCGCTCGGCGCCCGGCAACAGGGCAATGACTTCTTCCAGGCGTTCGGTCGGCGCGTGCATCATGATGTATTTGGATTCCCGGGCCTGGATCACGCCCTGAATGCGCACCAGCAGTTTGTCGATAAGCTTCTGCTTCATTTCCGGCATTTCGCCGTCGCGCTGAATCAGGCAGGCTTTGGAGCGATAGATAACTTCCACTTCGCGCAGGCCGTTGGCCTCAAGCGTTGCGCCGGTAGAGACGAGGTCGCAGATAGCGTCGGCGAGGCCCGCGCGCGGGGCAACTTCCACGGAACCGTTCAGCAGGCACGATTTAAACTGCACGCCTTTCTGGTCGAGGTAGCGTTTGAGCAGGTGCGGATAAGAGGTGGCGATGCGTTTGCCGTTCAGGCAGGCCGGGCCATCCCAGGGTTCGTCCACGGCGGTAGCGAGCGACAGGCGGCAACCGCCAAAATCAAGCCGACGCAGCGTGAAATAACGCGGGTCTTCACCCTGAGCGCGGCGCGTGAGCAGCTCTTCTTCCAGCACATTTTCACCAATGATGCCGAGGTCCACCACGCCATCCATCACCAGGCCCGGAATATCGTCGTCACGCACACGCAGAATGTCTATTGGCATATTCTCCGCCAGCGCAATCAGACGCTGGGTGTGAAGATTGATTTTTATGCCGCAACGGGCGAGCAGTTCCCGTGAGTCGTCGCTTAAACGGCCAGATTTCTGCATAGCTATGCGCAAGCGGGTGTTATCGGTCATCTTGGTGTCCTCGTGATCCTGTCTGTAATCGGTCCATAAAAAAAGCCCCCGGAAGTGGATCTTCCGGGGGCTTTTTCTGCGTTCATGCACCACTGGAAGAGCCAATCGTCTTCCAGCACACATCGCCTGAAAGACTAATCAGGATGATGGTGATGGTGGTGGTTTTTAAACTGAACGCGCATTGTGAATTTCTCGTCTGAATGACTATTCATTAACTGGCTTTAACCGTAAACCATACGAGCCGAAGAATGCAAGCGCTTTTTTTCATCATTAAAAATCATCATATTGCCGCTGTGAATTGTCAGCCAGACGCCGCTGGCGTAGCCTAAACTGAGTAAGTTAGCAAGCAGCCGCAGGAGAGGTGAAAGGATGAAAAAGGTCGCAATTGTGGGGTTAGGGTGGTTAGGCATGCCGCTCGCGCTGTCGCTTTCAGCAAGAGGGTGGCGCGTCACCGGCAGTAAAACCACGCAGGATGGCGTTGAGGCGGCGCGCATGTGCGGCATCGAGAGTTACCCTCTGGTGCTGCAACCGGAGCTGGTTTGCGACAGCGACGACCTGGATGCGCTGTTAAATGTTGACGCGCTGGTATTAACGCTGCCCGCCCGCCGAACCGGCGGCAACGGCGAGTTCTATATGCAGGCGGTGCAGGAGATTGTCGACAGCGCGCTGGCTCACAACGTGAAGCGCATTATTTTCACCAGCTCAACCTCGGTTTATGGCAATGGCAGCGGCATGATGAAAGAAACGTCGCCGCGCAATCCTGTAACAGAAAGCGGCAAAACGCTCAGGGAGCTGGAGGACTGGCTGCATAATCTGCCTGGCACCTCGGTAGATATTCTTCGCCTGGCGGGATTAGTGGGGCCGGGCAGGCACCCCGGGCGTTTTTTTGCCGGCAAAATCGCGCCGGACGGCCAGCATGGCGTTAACCTTGTGCATCTCGACGATGTGATCGGCGCAATACAATTACTTTTGCAGGCGCCGAAAGGCGGTCATATATATAATATTTGTGCTCCTCAACATCCGGCGCGCGCCATATTTTACCCGCATATGGCGCGTTTGCTTGGGCTTGAACCGCCTCGCTTCAGCGAAGCGGCTGCGGGTGGAGAAGGTAAACTGATAGACGGCAACCGCATTTGCAATGAACTTGGTTTTGAATATCTCTACCCCGATCCGTTAGTGATGCCAATGGAATAGCTGCCGTTCCTGACGCCTATAAACGTGCTGTACAGCGCAAGAGGCGACAATGAAAGCATTGCTTGATGTATTAATGATCCTTGATGCATTAGACAAAGAAGGCAGCTTCGCCGCTGCCGCTTCCCGGCTTTACAAAACTCCTTCCGCTCTCAGCTATACCGTTCACAAATTAGAAAGCGACCTGAATATTCAGGTGCTCGATCGCAGCGGGCACCGCGCCCGCTTTACGCCTACAGGCTCCATGCTGCTGGAAAAAGGCCGCGAAGTACTGCAAACGGTAAGCGATCTGGAAAAGCAGGCGGTTAAACTGCATCAGGGATGGGAAAATGAACTGGTGATTGGCATTGACGATACCTTTCCCTTTTCGCTTCTTTTTCCGCATATCGAGGCTTTTTTGCAGCAGCATGAGATGACGAGGCTGAAATTTATCAACGGCGTGCTGGGCGGCTCCTGGGAGGCGCTGACGCAGGGGCGCGTGGACATTGTCATCGGCGCCATGCGCGCGCCGCCGCCGCTAAGCGGCTTTGCTTTTACGCTGCTTGGCCATCTGGCAAGCGTCTTCGCCGTTGCGCCTCAGCATCCTCTCGCGCAGGCGCAGGAGCCGCTTTCACGGCGTCTTATCAAGCGTTACCGCGCCGTGGCGGTCGCTGACCCGGCAAGTTCGCATCTTTCCTTCGCATCCGGCGTGCTGGACGACCAGGACGCGGTCACCGTGTTTGATTTCAAAACCAAGCTTGAGTTGCAGCTGCGCGGCATTGGCTGCGGCTGGCTCCCACGCTACCTTGCGCAGACCTATCTCAACAGCGGCGCGCTGGTGGAAAAAGAGGTGGCTTCGCACGTCTCTTACGAACCGGTCTGGATTGGCTGGAATGAGCAAACCACCGGGCTTGCCTGCGCATGGTGGCGCGATCAAATCCTCAACAACAGCGAAATTGCCGAGCTGTATTCTGCGCCCGCGCCGCATGACGGAGGCTGAGTAAATTTCATACTTTGACTTTCTTGCGCTCGTCTATGTTTAAAACAGGCAGATCCCTGCCAGAAACGTTTTTACTTTCACCACTGTGTTTTTAACGCAGGGGTTTTATGCGCAAGGAGGTTGTATGAGTCAGACTAACCAGCAATGGCAGCAACGGCGCGTCGACGCCGTGCCGCAGGGGGTGGGCAACGCGCTGCCGGTTTACATTGAGCGGGCAAAAAATGCGGAACTCTGGGATGTGGAAGGGCGGCGCTATATTGATTTCGCTTCAGGCATTGCGGTGCTGAATACCGGACACAATCACCCGGCGGTGATTGAAGCCGCCAGGGCGCAGCTGGAGCACTTCACCCACCCCTGTTTTCAGGTCACGCCCTATGGCAACTACATTGAGCTGGCGGAGCGCCTTAATCAACTGGCGCCGATAAGCGAGCCATGCCAGACGCTGTTTCTCACCACGGGCGCGGAGGCGGTTGAAAATGCGATTAAAGTCGCGCGCATTGCGACAGGCCGCTCGGCCGTCATTGCGTTTCGCGGCGCGTTCCATGGCCGCACGCTGCTTGGCATGGCGCTGACCGGCAAAGTGCAACCCTATAAAAAAGGCTACGGGCCGTTTCCGGCAGGGATTTACCATGCGCCTTATCCCGCCGCTTACCTTGGCGTGAGCGACACCCAGGCGCTGGCGTCGCTGGCGGGCATATTCGCCGCCGACGTCGCGCCTGACGAAGTGGCGGCGATTATTATCGAGCCGGTACAGGGTGAGGGCGGGTTTTACGCCGCCTCGCCGGAGTTTATGAAGCAGCTTCGCGCGCTGTGCGATAAGCACGGCATCGTGCTGATTGTCGATGAGATCCAGAGCGGTTTTTGCCGCACCGGTAAAACCTTTGCTATTGAACATTCAGAGGTGGAGCCGGATCTCGTGACGATGGCGAAAAGTCTTGCGGGCGGTTTTCCATTGGCGGCGCTGGTGGGCAAAAAAGCGCTGTTCGATAAAGCGCTGCCGGGCGGTCTTGGCGGCACCTATGCCGGTTCGCCTGTGAGTATCGCCGCGGCCCTTGCGGTTACTGAGCTTATCGAAAAAGAGCAGCTTAACGCGCGCGCCCAGGCGCAGGGCGAATGGCTTATCAGCCGTCTGACATCGCTGGCTGAGGAGTTTGACTGCATCGGCGACGTGCGCGGGCTTGGCGCGATGGTGGCGATGGAGTTAGTCGAAAACCGCGACAGCCATCGTCCTGACAAAGCGCTCACCCAACTGCTGGTGCAGGAAGCGGGGCGCCAGGGGCTGGTTTTACTCTCCTGCGGCGTGCGCGCCAACGTCATTCGTTTTCTTATTCCGCTAACGGCGGAAAAAGAAATTATTGATGAGGGCCTCAACATCTTGTCATCGAGCCTCAAAGTGGTGCAAAATACGCGCCCTGCAAAATGAGATAAGTAACCGACGTTAAACGCGTCGGTTATTTTTTTGCAGGCAGGCATCGTAATTAAATTCAAGAGGCCGGGCTTCGTACCGGATAGATACTTACTAAAAATCGACAGTCGTGTCGCTGAGGAAGAAAATAAGATGGGGCAATTTATTGCTTTTGCGATGGCTTTCGCCGTAGGGGGAAATAACCATGTCGCATAACGTCACCACCGGTAAAACCTCTCGCGTGGAGTTACGTAAAACACTTACGTTGATTCCGGTTGTAATGATGGGCCTTGCCTATATGCAACCTATGACGCTGTTCGATACGTTTGGTATTGTCTCCGGCCTGACGGATGGCCACGTACCAACCGCTTACGCCTTCGCGCTGGTAGCGATTCTCTTTACCGCGCTGAGCTACGGTAAGCTGGTGCGCCGTTTCCCGTCCGCTGGCTCCGCCTACACTTACGCCCAGAAAGCGATTAACCCCACCGTGGGCTTTATGGTGGGCTGGTCTTCGCTGCTCGACTATCTGTTCGCGCCGATGATCAACATCCTGCTGGCGAAAATCTATTTTGAAGCGCTGGTGCCTGGCATTCCATCGTGGATCTTCGTTATTGCGCTGGTCGCCTTTATGACCGTCTTTAACATGCGTACCCTGAAAGGCGTAGCGAACTTCAATACCATTATCGTGGTGCTGCAAGTCGTGCTTATCGCCGTTATTCTGGGCATGGTGATTTATGGCGTTTCCCAGGGCGAAGGCGCGGGCACGCTGGTGAGTTCCCGTCCTTTCTGGTCTGAAAACGCGCATGTCATTCCGATGATCACCGGGGCGACTATCCTGTGCTTCTCATTCACCGGTTTTGACGGCATCAGCAACCTGTCTGAAGAGACAAAAGACGCAGGCCGCGTTATTCCGCGCGCTATTTTCCTGACGGCGCTGATTGGCGGGCTTATCTTTATTTTCGCGACTTACTTTATCCAGCTCTATTTCCCGGATATCTCGCGCTTTAAAGATCCAGATGCGTCACAGCCGGAAATCATGCTCTATGTAGCAGGTAAAGCCTTCCAGGTGGGCGCGCTGATCTTCTCCACCATTACCGTGCTGGCTTCCGGTATGGCGGCGCATGCAGGCGTTGCGCGCCTGATGTACGTTATGGGCCGCGATGGCGTGTTCCCGAACCGCTTCTTCGGCTACGTTCATCCGCAGTGGCGTACCCCGGCGCTGAACGTGGTGCTGGTAGGCGCGATTGCGCTGATGGCGATTAACTTCGACCTGGTGATGGCGACCGCGCTCATTAACTTCGGCGCGCTGGTGGCGTTTACCTTCGTGAACCTCTCTGTGATTTCACAGTTCTGGATCCGCGAGAAGCGCAACAAGACGCTGAAAGACCACTTCACTTACCTGATCCTGCCGATTTGCGGCGCGTTGACGGTAGGCGCGCTGTGGCTGAACCTGGAAGAGAGCTCTATGGTGCTGGGCCTCATCTGGGGCGGTATCGGTGTGGTTTATCTGGCGTGCGTAACCCGCAGCTTCCGTAACCCGGTTCCGCAGTACAACGAAGATATCGCCTGATTCAGGCGAAAAGAAAAAGGCTCCTGGTAAGGAGCCTTTTTTGTTGGTGTCGCAGCAAGAGGGGTAACCAGACTGACGAAAGCGCCATGTTTCGGCGGCTATAGCGGTCTCCTCGCCTGCATGGATGGCAGGAGAAGCGACCGCCCGGTCATGGTCAGCCCACCACTTCCTGCGCGTACTGATACAGCGCTTTAATCAGCGCAATCTTCTCTTTATCCCCTTCATACTGGTTGTAAAGCATCTCCAGCTCCTGGGCATAGGCCTGCAAAAACTCCGGGGAGAAACGGTCGCGGCGGTACTGTAGCCAGCGCTGCTGTTCCGCTTCATCCAGCGTGCCGGGGAAATTGCGGGCGCGGAAGTTAAACAGCAACTTCTCAATGCGCTTGTCGGCGAAAGTGATATCCAGCGCCGGCAGGTTTTGCGGCGGCGTTTGCAGGACAATGCGCATGCCTGCGCGGTCAGCGTCGCTGAAAAAGCCGTCATACAGCTGCGCATCCACATTATCGCTCGGCGGGAAGGGCGGCGCTTCGGCAAACAGCGCCACCACTTTCTCGCGCACCTGCGGCGCTTCGCGCAGCAGCTTGAGGTTCGCCAGACACTGCTGGCGGTCTATGCCTAAACGCTCCGCGTCTTCCGGGCGCAGCGTGTTCGCCTGGGCCAGCACCGGGCATTTATTCAGATGGATAAGCTTGATGGGCGCGGCGGGGTCATCGCCAAGGTTCGCCTTCGGCGTATAGAGCCGCTCGCGCAGCGCGTCGCTGTCGAGTTCCAGCAGCGGGCTGATATCCCCCGCCAGATCCGCCACAATCACCGCGTTGCGGTTTTCAGGGTGCCAGGCGAGCGGGGCGACCCAGCTGGTGTTGCCGCGCCAGGCGCCGAACATGCCGGAAACGTGCACCAGCGGCTTCATTTGCGGAATATCAATGAGCGTCATCAGCTTCTGCTTGCCGCGAAAGCTATAGAGATACTCAAACAACCGCGGCTGGCGGGTTTTTACCAGCTGCGCCATGGCGATAGTGGCGTAGACGTCCGCCATCGCGTCGTGCGCGTTGCTGTGCTCAATGCCGTTGACGGCGGTAAGATGCTCCAGACGGAAGCTCGGCAGACCGTCGTCGTTCTCCGGCCAGACAATGCCCTCGGGGCGTAGCGCATAGCAGGCGCGCATTACGTCCAGCAGATCCCAGCGCGAGTTATCGTTCTGCCAGCTCCAGGCGTAGGGATCGTAGAAGTTGCGGTAGAAGATATTGCGCGTCACTTCGTCGTCGAAACGGACATTGTTGTAGCCCACCACGCAGGTTTTCGGCACGGTGAAGAGACTGTGGATGCGTCGGGCGAACTCCGCTTCGTTCTCGCCTTTGGCCAGCGCTTCCTGCGGCGTAATGCCGGTTATCAGCACCGCTTCAGGCTGCGGCAAATAATCATCCGCCGGTTTGCAGTAAAAGACTTCCGGTTCGCCGAGAACATTAAAATTTTCGTCGGTTCGCAACGCGGCGAACTGCGCGGGCCGGTCGAGCGACGGGCTGGTGCCGAACGTCTCATAATCGTGAAACAGAAAAGTGGGTTGCGCCGCAGGCTCAGACACGGGGATTCTTCCAGTCAGTAATACACTGTCTTTAATGGTAAACCATCCCCCCGGCAAGCAGAAGAAAAAGGGCGCTGACGCGCCCATTTATCAGGGTAACACCTGCTCCGGTCGCACATTCCTGCCGGTAATAATACGTCTGCCCAGGGCAATGCCAGGCTTTTCCACGCGGTGAAAAAGACCCCAGGCGCACAGATAGACCACTGGCGTGCAGAGCGCCGCCACCATCAGCATGCGCACGGGCGAGGGGAGATGCTCAAAGTTGCTGTAGTTGACAAGCAGCGCGATGGTGGGGATGACAATCATCAGATGCAGCAGGTAGACAGAATAGGAGACATCGCCAAGGAACTGGCTTATGCGCAGCGTCAGCAGGCGTTTAGGCAGCCGCATGGCGCGCTGAAGGCGCGAACCTTCCGCCGCCTGCCACAATAGCGCGGTCATGCCGATAATCATGACCCACTGCGCGGCAAGGCGCACTGGCGTGACGGCAATGCCCATCCAGGCGGCGCACAGCGGCGCAAGCAACGCCACCAGCCATAAGCGCAGGCTGCTTTCGCGAACCGCCTGCGCCATTACCATGCCTGCGACAAACAGCGGCAGCTTAATCAGGATCATCGACGGCATGGGAAAAGCGTCGAAATAATCCGCCAGCAAAAAACGCGCCGCGAGGCACACCACCATCACCACCAGCGCGCTCAGCATAAAGCCCCAGCGCATGACCATCAGCATGATGAACGGAAAAAGCAGATAGAACTGCATTTCAAGGCCAATACTCCAGTCCGGCAATACGGTACGGAAGGAGTATTCCGGCAGCGCGCCGAAAATAAAGCTCAGATGGGTAATAATGTTGATAAAGGAGCGATCGGCGTAACGGCTGGCGTCGGTTTGGGTTGAACTCCAGGCGCTGGCGATAATATCGCGACACTCGCCGAACAGGCCGCCAAAAATAAGCGCGACGATAAGCAGTAAATAATAGAGCGGAGCGATCCTGAAAAAGCGTCGTAGCCAGAACTCTCTGATCGTCGTCAGGCTATTCCACGGCGCTTTTTCCCGCCGGTCCTGATAATTTTTCGCCATCAGATAACCTGATAACAAAATAAACAGATCAACCCCCATGCCAGGGTCATAAAGCAGCGGAATACGGCACTGCACCAGCAGGCAGATATGCCCGAATAAGACCCACAATGAGGCGATGCCTCTTAACCCTTCCAGCTCCGGCGACCAGTTTTTGCCCTGCGCCATAACCTTTTCCTCTGTCTGAAAATAAGGGTGCATGAAACCAGGAAAAAAGCTACCTGGGCAATCGGAACAGCGCGAGAATGTTTCATTATCAGATTTACCGCAGGCCGGATGAAATTACCCGGCGCGAGCATTTGAGAAATATTTCCTTGCAATTTGCCCGCGCAACGAAATAAGAACTGCCGTAAAACAAGCGGCGAAAAATATGTTATTGAGGATATGCTGTTGAAACTTCGCCCTTTATTTGCCGCTTCTTTGTTCGTTTTTCTCGGCGGCCCCGCTTTTGCCGCCACGCCCATTATCGGTTCGCCCGTTGCGCCGCAGATCCAGGCTGGCGCCTGGGTATTAATGGATTACACCACGGGCCAGATCCTGACGGCAAATAACGAACACCAGCAGCGTAACCCGGCAAGCCTGACCAAGCTGATGACCGGCTATGTGGTCGATCGCGCCATCGACAGCCACCGTATTACTGCCGATGATGTCGTGACCGTGGGGCGCGACGCCTGGGCGAAAGACAATCCGGTCTTTGAAGGTTCTTCGTTGATGTTTCTTAAAGCTGGCGACCGCGTGACGGTACGCGATCTCAGCCGTGGGTTAATAGTCGATTCCGGCAATGACGCCTGCGTCGCGCTGGCGGATTATGTGGCGGGAGGCGAACAGCAGTTTGTCGCCATGATGAACAACTATGCGCAAAAGCTGCATCTGGCGGATACCCATTTTGAAACGGTGCACGGGCTGGATGCCCCCGGCCAGCACAGCTCTGCTTACGATCTGGCGGTGCTTTCCCGCGCCATTATCCACGGCGAGCCGTCGTTTTATCATATGTACAGCGAGAAGAGCCTGACGTGGAACGGTATTACCCAGCAGAACCGCAACGGCCTGCTGTGGGATAAAAGCCTGAACGTGGACGGGCTGAAAACGGGCCACACTTCCGGCGCCGGTTTTAACATTATCGCCTCCAGCGTGGACGGCAACCGTCGCCTGATTGCGGTGATCATGGGCGGGGAAAGCCCAAAAGGACGTGAGGAGCAGGCGCGCAAGCTGCTGCACTGGGGCCAGCAAAATTTCGATACCGTGCAAATCCTGCACAAAGGTAAAAAAGTGGGCGCCGAGCGCGTCTGGTACGGCGACAAAGAGCAGGTCAGGGTGGGAACCGATCAGGACTTCTGGTTGACGCTGCCAAAGTCTGAAGTGGCCAACATCAAAGCGCGCTACGTGCTGGAAAAGCCTGAGCTGGACGCGCCGCTGGCGGCCAATACGCGCATTGGCGAAATTCAGCTCTACGACCGCGACAAGGTTGTGGCGCACTGGCCGCTGGTCACGCTGGATAACATTGAAAAGGGCGGCCTGTTTTCGCGCCTGAGCGACTATCTGCATCAGAAACTGTAAAGGTTATCGCACGGCTTGTTGGTGAGAAGTATCTATACTCGGTTATTTACACCGTGAGGAGAGACCATGAATTACACCATTGAGCAGGTAGCCGAACGCGCGATTGCAGGTTTTCATCTGGTTGGCCCCTGGGAGCAGACGGTGCCGCAGGGGTTCGAGCAGTTAACGATGTGGGTGGACAGTAAAGCGATTCAGCCCAACGAGTGGATTGCGGTTTATTACGATAACCCGGAAAAAGTACCGGCGGAAAAACTGCGGGCGGATGTCGTAGTTTCCGTACCGGAAGGTTTCAGCTTGCCGGAAAACAGCGAAGGGGTGATCTTAACGACGCTGCCGGGCGGCGAATATGCGGTAGCGAAAACCAAAGTAGTGAATCAGGACTTCGCCTCCGCCTGGGACGATTTTTTCGTTACCCTGCATAACGACGGGAAAAACCGGGTAGCGGATAAGCCGTGCTTTGAGATCTACCTGAACGACGGGCAGAGCGACGGCCACTGGGATATTGCGATGTATATTCCTGTTGGGCCGAACGCCACGGAATAACGCCGTCGCTCATAAAAAAGGCCACCCAATGGGTGGCCTTTGTTTTGCGCGCTTTCCGGCCTTACGGCGTTAAGCGCTCGCGCATTTTCTTCACGTCGCTTTCTTTCACCGCCGGCGCCGAGTTGCCCCAGCTGTTGCGGATATAGGTCAGCACGTTGGCAATCTCTTCGTCGGTCATGATGTCCGCAAAAGAGGGCATAGCCGGCGCCGTCGGACGGGCATCGGTATCCACGCCGCGGCTGCCTGCCAGCACCACATGCGCCAGCGAAACCGGCTCAGGCGCGTTGATCAGCGCATTGTTCGCCAGCTGCGGGAAGATATTCTTCTCGCCTTTGCCGGTAGAGCCATGGCAAGCGGAGCAGCGGTCAAAGTAGATGTGGCGTCCTGCGAGCATCTGCTTGTCATCGCCTTTAATCGGCTGCGGCACGTTTTCATCCTTCACGCCGAGCGACTTCAGGTAAACCGCCACCGCCTGCAAGTCTTCCTCTTTCCAGAACTGGGAAGAGTTTTTCACCTGCTCAGCCATCGGCCCGGAGGCGATGTCATAACGGTTCACGCCGGTGCGCAGGTAATCTTTAATATCCTGCTCGCTCCAGCGGCCAATGCCCTGATGGTTGGCGGCGGTAATATTCGGCGCCCACCAGTTTTCAATTTCCGTTCCCTCAAGGAAATTGTCATTTTTATCGCCGCCGATCATGTTCTTCGGCGTGTGGCAGGTGCCGCAGTGACCAAGGCCCTGCACCAGATACGCGCCGCGGTTCCATTCGGCGGATTTCGACATATCCGGCTTGTAAACGCCCTTATCGAAGTTCAGCCAGTTCCAGCCGATAAGACTGGTGCGGATGTTGAACGGGAAGGGCAGCAGGTTGGTCTCAACCGGGTTATGGATGGGCTCAAGCGTTTGCAGATAGGCCCAGATTGCCCGGTTATCCTCGTCGGTGACTTTGGTATACGCCGTAAACGGCATGGCGCCATACAAGCGCTTGCCGCCGTGGCCGATCCCTTCGGACATGGCGCGTTTAAAGTCATCGTAAGTCCAGTTGCCGATGCCGGTTTCGCTATCGGGGGTAATGTTCGCCCCCACCAGCTTGCCGAAAGGCGTGCTTATCTCCACGCCGCCTGCGAACGGTTTTTGCGGGTCGCTGGTGTGGCAGGCGGTACAGTCGCCCACCGTCGCCAGATAACGCCCTTTCTCAACCTGGTCAAACTCCGGCTGCGCCTGCGCGCAGAACGAGGCGAGGCCTGAAAGGGCCAGCAGTGATAAAGCTGCTAAACGTTTCATGCGCTTATCATCTCCCCCGGGTTTTTCAGATAGAAGTTGCGGATGGCATACGCTGCTTTGAATGCCAGCGCGCCCACGGTGCCGGTAGGGTTGTAACCCGGGTTTTGCGGGAAGGCGGAAGCGCCCACCACGAACAGATTCGGCACATCCCAGACCTGGAGGTGTTTGTTCACCGAGCTGGTGGAAGGATCGGCGCCCATGATAAACCCGCCAACCACGTGCGAGGACTGGTACGGCACGCTGTTCCAGTGACCAGTGGTCGGCTTGGCGACCATTTCGCGCGGCCCCATCGCTTTGGCTATCTCCGCAACTTTGCCGGTGCAGTACTGCGCCATTTTCAGATCGTTCTCCGGGAAGTCGAAGGTGATCCGCAGCAGCGGGCGACCCAGATGATCTTTGTAGTTTGGATCGAGCGACAGATAGTTGGTGCGGGTGGTGTAACTGCTCGCCTCGCAGCCAATCGACATGGTGCTCTGGTAGTTTTTCACCATCGCCTCTTTCCAGCCCTTGCCCCATTTCGGGGAGCCTGGCGGGGTAGGGTGATAGTTGATCGGCGCGCCGCCGATAGGCGTTACGCGGATACTGCCGCCGCCGAAGAAGCCCAGGCCGCTGTGGTCGAAGTTATCGTTATTGAAATCGTCGATGCCCATGCCCACTGCGCCTGCGCCGATGAACGGGTTGAACTTTTTATCATCGAAGAACAGGGTCACGCCGTTGGCGGTCTGATAGGCGTAGTTGCGCCCGGTGGTGCCGGAGTTGGTCACCGGATCGTAAGCCTTGCCGATGCCGGAAAGCAGCATCAGACGCACGTTCTCGAAGGTAAACGCCGCGACGATCACCAGATCCGCAGGCTGCTCCCATTCATCGCCGGAGGAGTCGATATAGGTCACGCCTGTCGCCTGCTTGCCGGTGTTGTCGGTATTGACCTGCAACACTTCACAGAACGTGCGCGCTTCGAAGTTGTCCTGGCGCAGCAGCGCGGGCAACACGTTGACGATGGCGCTGGCTTTGGAGTAGTTGGCGCAGCCGTAGTTGGTGCAAAAGCCGCAGAACGTACACGGCCCCATGGTTACGCCGTACTGGTTGGTGTAAGCCTCAGAAACCAGCGATGACGGCACCGGGAAGGGGGTATAACCCATGTTTTTCGCCGCCTCGGCGAAGAGAACCGGGCCGTAGGGCTGGCGCAGCGGAGGCGTCGGGTATTCGCCGCTGCGGGTGCCTTCGAACGGGTTGCCGCCTTCCTGGCGCTGGCCGTTCAGCACGCCCGCCTTGCCTGAAGTGCCCGCCACGCGTTCGAACGCCATATAGTGCGGCTCCATCTCTTCCCAGGTGGTGCCCCAGTCCTGTAATACCAGTTCGTCAGGGATGCTGCCGTAGCGCTCAAGCAGGTGGCTTTTTAAGCGAAACTCTTCCGGCTGGAAGCGGAAGGTAATGCCCGCCCAGTGGTTGCCCGCGCCGCCGGTGCCGTTGCCCGGGTGAAACGAGCCCCAGCTGCGCATCGGCAACGCCGTCTGCGAGGGGTTGTTGCGCATGGTGCAGGTGTTTTGCCGGGTGCGCAGCATCAGCTCCTGGCGCTGCACGTAGCGTAATTCGTCGGTAACGGTGTTGATGTTGAAATCGCGCGCGGTGTCGCGCCACGGGCCGCGCTCGATGCCGACCACGTTAAGGCCTTCATCCGCCAGCTCTTTGGCGATGATCGAGCCTGCCCAGCCGAGGCCCACCACGACCACGTCGGTTTTTGGTAATTTCTTCGCCATGCTTTATGCCTTCTTGTTCCATTGAGGGCCGCCCTGAATGCTGACCGGCGGGAATTTCAGTTCTACGTTGTGTTTCTCAATGAAATCGCGGTAGTCGTAGCGTGCGCCGGGAAAACCGAGCATTTTCCAGGCAGCCATATCGCGGTTGCCGCCATAGACCGGGTCGGCGAAGAAGCCTTCGGTGGTGTTGCTGAGCACCTGGGCGAAGAAAAGCGAACCCACGATGCCTTCCAGCTCAATGTCGCCTTTCTCAAGGCCTGCCAGTACCTTGTCCTGGTCATCGCCGGAAAGCTCGCGGAAAGGTTTCTGAAACTGCTGCTGCGTGTACTTGTTCAGCGAGGCGAGGCCCACGCGGTAGCGCTGGCGGGGCGTCAGCTCAGACTGGTCGCCCTGCTCAGGGGTGCCTTCCTGAAAGGGGCCTTCCATGTAAAGACGCTCGAAATTGCCGTAAAAACCGTGAAGCTGACGGTCGATAAAGACCGCGCAGCCCATCTCTTTGCCGCCGGGGCTCAGGTTATCCGCCGGGATCAGGCGGTCGACGATGGCTTCAAGCGTGGCCGCTTCATCAGCGGTGAGGAACAGCCAGCCCTGTGAGTCAAATGTTTCGGGAGGGTTGTCGGCGAACGGCTGCCAGCCGGGTGTACCAGTTAACGTGATTGCTTTTGCGGAACCGGCACCCAGGGTAAGCGCCGCGCCAGACCATTTAAGAACCTGCCGTCGGGTGACCCCAGGCAGCGTTTTTTGTGGCTTGCGCATTATTGCTTCCTTAGATGTGCATAAAAAAACCACCGCGTGAAATGATTACGCAGCGAAGTATTTAAAGGGTAGCTCGCTTTGCATTGTTAAGAAAAGGTTTATCTCCTGTAATGAAATGTCAGAAATGTTAAGAAATATGTATTTCTGTATTTTTTTACACTAGAGGGAAAGTAGTACAGTTCCTGAAAAAGGGCCAAATAACGCGACAGAAAACAGGGTTATGTGGCCCGAAAGTCGCACAAACAGGTACAATCAATCTTTTGGCCAACGGAGAACGGGTGTGCGTCCCGACAAGTCCTTAACGCCTTTCGAGGTGCGCATTTATCGTCATTACCGCATTGTGCATGGCGTGCGCATCGCACTGGCTTTCATTCTTACTTTTTTGATTGTGCGCCTGGTGCAGGTGCCCGAAGGCACCTGGCCGCTTATTACGCTGGTGGTGGTCATGGGGCCCATCTCCTTCTGGGGCAACGTGGTGCCCCGCGCCTTTGAGCGCATCGGCGGTACGATTCTGGGCGCCGCGCTGGGGTTAGTGGCGCTTAAGCTTGAGCTTTTTTCCCTGCCGTTAATGCTCATCTGGTGTGCGCTGGCGATGTTTCTCTGCGGTTATCTGACGCTTGGCAAACGTCCTTACCAGGCGCTGTTGATAGGCATTACGCTCTCGGTGGTGGTAGGGTCGCCGACCGGCGATATGGAAGTGGCGCTGTGGCGAAGCGGCGACGTGATTTTCGGCTCTTTGCTGGCGATGCTTTTTACCAGCATCCTGCCGCAGCGGGCATTCATCCACTGGCGCATCCAGATGGCGAAGCTGATGGGCGATTTTAACCGTATTTATCAGGCGGGCTTTTCGCCGAACCTGGTGGAGCGGCCGCGGCTCGATAAGCCTCTGCAAAAGGTGCTAAACGATGTCGTTAAAATGCGCGCGCTTATCACGCCAGCCAGCAAGGAAACGCATATTCAAAAAGCCATTTACGAGGCGATTCAGACCACCAGCCGCAACATGGTCTGCACGCTGGAGATGCAAATCAACGCATACTGGGCCTCGCGCGAGAGCCATTTTCTGCTGATTAACGCCCGCACGCTGCGCGACGTTCAGCAGATGACGCAGCGCACCTTTGAGGCTATCTCCCAGGCCTTGCGCGAGGGCAACCCTTCGCCGGCGCTGGCGAATAACGAAAAGCTTGCGGATATTGTGCAGGAGCTGCGCACGCTGATGCGCGACGAACAGTATGGCGAGCTGGTGGAAACCTCTATCCATGGCTACGTCTGGTTAAGCATGGAACTGGCGCGCCAGCTTGAGCGGTTATCGCAGCTTATCTGCCGGGCATTGCGCAAATAAGAGACAGACAGCGCAGGCGCGCTGGCAGGTTGTTTCGATTCAGCGGTTTTTAAGGTTATGATACCGACAGGTTATTTATCCGGCGCAAGCCATTGTCATCCGCGGGGCTGAAAGGCTATGGTTAACCAGGTCGCGGTTGTTTAACGAATCCGAGTTTCAAAATTAGCAGGGGTGTAAAAATGGAAAACAGCAAACCTTCATTTCAGGACGTGCTTGAGTTTGTCCGCTTGTTCCGTCGTAAAAACAAACTTCAGCGTGAAATTCAGGACGTTGAGAAAAAGATCCGTGACAACCAGAAGCGCGTGCTGCTGCTCGACAACCTGAGCGACTACATCAAGCCGGGTATGAGCGTGGAAGCCATTCAGGGCATCATCGCCAGCATGAAAAGCGACTACGAAGACCGCGTGGATGATTACATCATCAAGAATGCGGAAATCTCCAAAGAGCGTCGTGAAATTTCCAAAAAGCTGAAAGCCATGGGCGAGCTGAAAGCCCACGAGCCGAAAGGCGAGTAAGCGAAAAAGCCGCCTGCGGGCGGTTTTTTTACGCCTCTGTTCTGCAACCCGGCGCCGTAGCGCGAACGCTTACCCGGCTGCGCTTGCCTTCGCTTCTGGTTTTCCCTCGCGGGAGCCGCAGCCCGCCTGTGCTAAAATTCAACCATTCTCACCAGAAGCCGTTGTTTCGCCTTAGCCTGCTGAGCGCCAAAAGCGCACTGTTGCATGATTGCTTCGTCAGAGGGCGCGGGTAATAACGTCATCAGCTTCACCTGAATGCAAGGAACATTATGGTCAGAGTGATTGGGCTTACCGTTCTGCTGATGGTTGTCGCCACGCGCGCCGCGCTGGCGGTAACTTACGCGCTGCCGCCGGAAGGCAGCCGCCTGGTTGGCAACAGTTTTAGCGTGGCGGTGCCGCAGGGTAATACCGAGCCGCTGGAGACCTTCGCCGCCGCGCATAGCCAGGGGCTGAGTAATATGCTGGAAGCGAATCCGGGGGTCGATCCTTTCCTTCCCGCTGCGGGCACAACCTTAGTTATTCCTCAACAGCTGATCCTGCCCGATACCCGTCGCGAGGGCATTGTTATCAACGTGGCGGAGATGCGGCTCTACTACTACCCGCCTGATACCAATACGGTTGAAGTGCTGCCCATCGGCATCGGCCAGGCTGGCCGCGAAACGCCAAGAAACTGGGTCACTCGCGTTGAGCGTAAGCAGGAGGCGCCTGCCTGGGTGCCTACCGCCAACACCCGGCGTGAGTACGAAAGCTGCGGCGAAACGCTGCCGGCGATGGTGCCGCCAGGCCCGGAAAACCCCATGGGGTTGTATGCGATATATATCGGCAGGCTGTATGCCATTCACGGTACGAATGCGCGTTTTGGCATCGGCCTGCGGGTGAGCCAGGGCTGCATCCGTTTGCGTGACGCTGACATCAAATACCTCTTTGATACCGTGCCTGTCGGCACCCGCGTACAGATTATCGACCGGCCGGTGAAGTTCACTACCGAGCCAGATGGCTCGCGCTGGCTGGAAGTTCACGAGCCTTTATCCCGTAACCGGCTGGAGTTCGAATCCACCAAGCGCGTGCCGCTGCCGGTACAACCGGTGCTAAACAAAGCCATGCAGGAGGGGAGCGTGAATGCGGCAACGGTAACTGAAGCGCTGGAGAGAAGATCGGGCATGCCGGTGCAGATTGGTTTCGCGACAACGGGCATCAACGAGCTATAAAAAAAGCCCGCACAAGGCGGGCTTTTCAAATCTGGCTCCTCTGACTGGACTCGAACCAGTGACATACGGATTAACAGTCCGCCGTTCTACCGACTGAACTACAGAGGAATTGTGGAGGCTAATCTTAGCGTCGCCGCAAAATTTGTCAAACATGATTTCGCGATTGCCTGTTCAATTGCGCTAAAACCAACCACCTTCCCCTGATTTCTGGCAATTCGCGGGAAAATCTTTGCAGTTGTTTACGAACTAACCCATTATTTGAAATAGGGTTTCAACTTTTAATGAAGGTCAATTTTGAGCTTAGCAACCCGGTTGAGCCAGACGGTGAAAAACACCCCCTGGTATGTCAGAAGAAAAAGTTATCGGGTACTTTTATGGCGTGAAATCACGCCGCTCGCCGTACCTATTTTTCTGGAAAATACCTGTGTGCTGCTGATGGGCGTGCTGAGCACCTTCCTGGTCAGCTGGCTTGGCAAAGAGGCGATGGCGGGCGTGGGCCTTGCCGACAGCTTCAACATGGTGGTGCTCTCTTTCTTTGCCGCCGTTGACCTTGGCACCACGGTGGTGGTTGCCTTCAGCCTTGGCAAACGCGACCGCAGGCGCGCCCGCGCCGCCGCCCGGCAGTCGCTGGTGTTGATGACGATTGTCTCAATACTGCTCGCGGCGCTGATTCACCTTACCGGTAAATACATTATTGATTTCGTGGCGGGAGAGGCGACGCAGCAGGTTAAAGATCTGGCCCTGACCTATCTGGAACTCACCGCCTGGAGTTATCCTGCCGCCGCTATCACGCTTATCGGCAGCGGCGCCTTGCGCGGCGCCGGCAACACGAAAATTCCGCTGTTGATTAACGGCGGGATGAATATCCTTAACATTATTATCAGTAGCTTCCTGATTTACGGGCTCTTTTCCTGGGATGGAATGGGCTTTGTCGGCGCTGGCCTTGGGCTTACCATTTCACGCTATATCGGCGCCATCGCCATTATCTATGTGCTCATGATTGGGTTTAACCCGGCGCTGCGCATCACGCTTAAAAGTTATTTTTCGCCGCTTAAGCTGAACATTCTCTGGGAAGTGCTGGGCATAGGCCTGCCTGCCAGTATTGAATCCGTGCTGTTTAACGGCGGCAAATTACTGACGCAAATGTTCGTTGCAGGCATGGGCACCGACGTTATTGCCGGCAACTTCATCGCGTTTTCCATCGCTTCGCTGATCAACCTGCCTGGCAACGCCCTTGGTTCCGCGTCTACCATCATTACCGGCAAACGGCTGGGAAAAGGGCAGATAGGCCAGGCAGAGCGGCAGCTGCGCCACGTCTTCTGGCTCTCCACCCTGATGCTGACCGCCATCGCCTGGCTGAGCGCGCCTTTCGCCGGGCTGCTGGCCTCGTTTTACACCCATGAGCAGGATGTAAAAGAGGTGGTGAAAGTGCTTATCTGGCTCAACGCCGCCTTTATGCCCATCTGGGCCGCTTCCTGGGTATTGCCCGCCGGGCTCAAGGGGGCGCGCGACGCCCGCTTCGCCATGTGGGTTTCCATGCTGGGCATGTGGGGCTGTAGGGTGGTTGCAGGCTATGTGCTGGGAATTATGCTGGGCTGGGGCGTGGTGGGCGTCTGGCTCGGCATGTTCCTCGACTGGGCGGTGCGCGGCGTGCTTTTTTACTGGCGTATGGCGAGCGGCAAGTGGTTGCAGAAATACCCCCGAGTGCGGGCTGAAGCGCCTGCCGACGTCGCCAGCCCCGCTAGTGAAACACGTTAAGCAGCGCGAAGAGAATTAACAACGCGCCGCCGCCGGTGTTGATAATTCGCTTAAGCGCCTGCGTGTTGATTTTGCGCGCTGAGGTTATCAGCATCAGGCTGAGCGCAATGAGCCATACTGCCATGACCGCCACATGCACAGACGCGAGAAGAAGGTAATGGCTCACCTCGCCGTGGTGGCCAGCAAACTGTGAGACCACCGTCAGGTAAAAAAGCATCGCTTTCGGGTTCAGCACGTTGGCAAGCCAGGCGGCTTTGAGCGTAATAACCTTTTCCCCTTTACTGAATGTTAACGCCCGCGCGCTCAGCCCGCTGCGTATAAGCTGCGCGCCCAGCCAGAGCAGATAAAGGGTGCCCGCGATTTTCAACAGGCCGAATAGCGCAGGGGAGGCCGCCAGCAGAGAACTGACGCCAAGGCCAATCAATAGCGCATGGGTGTAGATCCCA
Source organism: Franconibacter helveticus LMG 23732 (assembly GCF_000463115.2). Classification (GTDB taxonomy): domain Bacteria; phylum Pseudomonadota; class Gammaproteobacteria; order Enterobacterales; family Enterobacteriaceae; genus Franconibacter; species Franconibacter helveticus. The sequence continues at coordinate 26,775 of NZ_AWFX01000029.1, forward strand.
AGCGCCGTACCCGTTAGCGTAACCCACAACCCTTTGCGGCCCTGCGACAACGCGCTGTTCATCGCAAGCGTAAAGCTCGCGCCGGGTGAAAGCGCCACCGGCAGCAGCGCCGGGATAAACCCTGCAATGTTAATGTCCATTCAGAGAACGGTAACGCGCTGTTTTTGCAAAACCGCCGCCAGCTCTGCATCCGGTTCGCCTTCAACAACCAGCGTGCTGGCAAGCGAGAGCGGCCCAATGGCGAAAGCGGAAGCGGAATTGAGTTTTTCCTGTGAAGCCATGACCACGGTTTCCGCCGCCCGCGCGGCAAGCGCCCGTTTAACGCAGGCCTCCTCGTAATCGCCCGTTGTAAACCCGGCGCTTTTGTGCACGCCGGTCACCCCCATAAAAAAGAGATCGGCATTGATGCGGTTGATTGATTCCAGCACAGAGGCGCCTACGGTTACCACCGAATGCTTATAAAGCTTGCCGCCGATAAGAATAACTTCAACCTGCGGGTAATCGATTAACCCGACCGCAATAGCCGGGCTATGCGTCACCGCGGTAAAGGGAAGATCGTCAGGCAATTGTTTGATGAGCTCTCCGGTAGTGGTGCCGCCGTCGATAATCACCACCTGGCCCGGCGTGATAAGCGCGGCGGCTTTGCGTGAAACTGCACGTTTTGAATCGGGCTGCACGCTTTTTCTGGTTTCAAAAGGCGCAAGAGCGGCGGAAACCGGCAGGGCGCCGCCGTGCACCCTTTGCAACAACCCTTCTGCGGCTAACTCCCTTAAATCACGGCGTATTGAATCTTCAGAGACGCCGAATCGCTGGCTCAATTCGCCGGAAAGCACCTGCTTTTCGTTGGTTAAAATATCCAGAATGCGCTTCTTACGCTGGCTGGCTAGCATGCGTTTTTATTCCTGTTTGTGCTTGACTGTGCACGATTATCCATGCCAGAGTCTTTTTTGTCACTACAGGAGGACAAAAAATGCTTCCGCAATCACAACACGTACGCAACGTTCACGAAACGTTGCTCTCAGACAACTGGTACACGCTGAAGAAATATCGCTTCGAACTGCTGCGCCGGGACGGCACCTGGCAGCAACAGGAGCGTGAAGCCTACGACCGGGGAAACGGCGCGGTCATTCTGCTCTACAACAAAGCCAGGCAAACGGTGGTGCTGACCCGCCAGTTCCGTTTTCCCGTCTACATCACCGGACATCACGGCATGTTGATTGAGGCGGCGGCGGGGCTGCTCGACAACCTTTCGCCTGAAGAGCGCATCAAAGCGGAAGCGCAGGAAGAGACAGGTTTTCGCGTGACGCACATCGAAAAAGTTTTTGAAGCTTATATGAGCCCGGGTTCGGTAACGGAGAAGCTCTTTTTTTTCATTGCCGAATACGCGGAGCCGGACCGCAGCGGTAACGGCGGCGGAGTAGCGGAAGAGGGGGAGGACATCGAGGTGCTGGAATGGCCTTTTCCCCGCGCGCTGGAGGCTATCAGCACCGGAGAGATTCAGGACGGGAAAACCATCATGCTGCTTCAACACCTCGCCCTGAGCGCTACTTTTGAGGAAAAACGATGAAAACCTTACAAATTTTAATTGCCGGCCCGGTCAGAAGCGGCACGGACGATCAACCCGAACGGATCGAAGCCAATCTCGAACGGTTACAACAGGCGGCGCTGGCGGTCTGGCATAAGGGGCATGTGCCGGTTATCGGCGAATGGCTGGCTTTACCGCTGGCGCAGGCGGCAGGATCAACGCGCATTGGCGATGCGGTAAGCGAACTCTATTTATACCCGGTGGCGCACCGGCTTATCGGGCATTGCGACGCTATTTTGCGGCTGGAGGGCGCGTCCCGCGGCGCTGATAACGATGTACGCATCGGCCAGGCGCTGGGGCTGACTATTTTCACTCATCCGGATGACGTGCCGGGCATGGATGCGCAGGCATAAGCGGTCGGCGGAAAAGCCCGGCGGCAGCGGGCTTTTATTCGTTTGGTCAATTAATTTGACGCTGTATGTTAAACAAATGGCATTTATTCGACTCCGGGAATGCGTAAAGTAGCTGTTACGCAAGGCAGAACGTTTCAGGCTTACTTCGCTGCCGGAGAAACCGCCTGCCGATTTATTCCCTGTAGATAAGGAAAAAGGTCATGAAAAAGATCGGGTTTTTGTCATTTGGTCACTGGACGCCTTCGCCGCAGTCTGGCACCCGTACGGCCGCTGACGCGCTGTTGCAATCCATCGATCTGGCCGTCGCAGCAGAAGAACTGGGCGCGGACGGCGCTTATTTCAGGGTGCATCACTTTGCTCGCCAGCTCGCCTCGCCTTTTCCCTTGCTTGCCGCCATCGGCGCCAGGACCCGTCATATTGAAATAGGCACCGGCGTTATCGATATGCGTTATGAAAACCCGCTCTATATGGCGGAGAGCGCCAGCGCAGCGGATTTAATTTCCGGCGGGCGTTTGCAGCTTGGCATCAGCCGTGGTTCGCCGGAGCAGGTGATCGATGGCTGGCGCTATTTTGGTTATCAGCCTGCCGAGGGCGAAAACGAATCTGATATGGCGCGCCGTCATACCGAGGTGCTGCTGGATGCGCTACGCGGCGAAGGGTTCGCTAAACCCAATCCGCAACCGATGTTCCCGAACCCGCCGGGCATGTTGCGCCTGGAACCTTACTCAGAAGGCCTGCGCGAGCGTATCTGGTGGGGCGCAGGTTCGAATGCCACTGCGGTCTGGGCGGCGAAGCTTAGCATGAATCTGCAAAGCTCGACGCTCAAAGACGATGAAACCGGCGAGCCGTTCCATATTCAGCAGGCGCAGCAGATCCGCGCTTACCGCGAGGCCTGGGCGCAAGCGGGGCATGCGCGTACGCCGCGCGTCTCCGTCAGCCGCAGTATTTTCGCGCTGATGGACGGTCGCGACCGCGCTTACTTCGGCGGTAGCCGCGATGAGAGCGACAAAGTCGGTTATCTGGATGAGAAAACCCGCGCCATCTTCGGGCGAAGCTACGCCGCTGAGCCGGATAAGCTCATCGAGCAGCTAAAGCAGGACGAAGCCATTGCCGAGGCGGACACGCTGCTGCTCACCGTGCCGAACCAACTGGGCGTGGATTATAACGTGCATGTGATTGAATCTATCCTTAAGCACGTCGCCCCGGCGATGGGCTGGCGCGAATAACGCCGCCTGGCAGCGAAAGCAAAGAGAGTGCTATAAGCTGTAGTCTGCGCGCACGTTGTGCTTTACACTGCGCGCTGCAAAAATTCAGTAGATTAACGAGCAGGCAAACGGTAATGGCGATGAACGGAACGATCACAACCTGGTTTAAAGATAAAGGTTTTGGATTTATCAAAGATGAGAACGGCGAAAACCGCTATTTTCATGTGATTAAAGTCGCCAATCCGGAGCTGATAAAAAAAGATGCCGCGGTGACTTTCGAGCCAGGCACCAATAACAAAGGTTTATCCGCCTATGCAGTGAAAGTGCTGCCGGAAAGCAAATATATCTTTATCGCAGGCGAGCGCCTTAAGCTTACTTCTATCAAATCTTTTCTGGTTTACAGCGAAGAAGTGCCCGCTGATACCCGTATCGATAAAGAAAATGCGGTGTTGTCTGTCGGCGCGCTGATGAGCAGCATCCGGCCGAAATCAGCCGCTAAGCCGGGTGAAATGCGCTCGGTTAAAAAACTCGCTATCACCACCTTCCAGGGAACGACGTTGATCTTCTCTGAAGAAGAGATCGATATAGAAGCCACCGTGAAAATGCTTAAGCTTAAATAAGCGGCTTCGTGCTTGCGCCGTGTTCTTGCGTGTCTTCGCAATATTGCGGCAGTGAGTACCGGTTTTGACGCCTGCAACCTGCGCGGCTGCGTAACGGCCCGCCAGGGTAATCAGGTATAAACTCAAACCACAGAAGCTTAACCTTTACATTCCTTGCAAGTCTGGAAACCAGGATGACAAAACTTACCTTACAAGAGCAGATGCTAAAAGCTGGGTTAGTCACCAGCAAAAAAATGGCTAAGGTCCAGCGGACGGCGAAAAAATCACGAGTTCAGGCTCGTGAGGCAAGAGAAGCGGTGGAAGAAAATAAAAAAGCGCAGCTTGAGCGTGATAAGCAGCTCAGCGAGCAGCAAAAGCAGGCCGCACTCTCGAAAGAGTATAAAGCGCAGGTTAAGCAACTCATTGAGATGAACAGAATCAGCGTGTCGAAAGGCGCCGTTGATTTTAATTTCACTGATAATAACGTCATCAAAAAGCTGGCTGTGGATAAGACAACCCAGGCGCAGCTGATTAGCGGCCGTCTCGCTATTGCTCGCCTGGTTGTGGCTAATAAAGAAGAGTGTGAATACGCGATTATCCCGGCAGCCGTAGCCGATAAAATCGCCCAGCGAGACGCAGACAGCATTGTGCTGAATAACGTGCTCAGCCAGGCCGAACAGGATGAAGACGATCTGTACGCGGATTTCAAAGTGCCTGACGATTTAATGTGGTAATGCCTGTTTTGACGCTCAGCTAAGCTAAACCTTAGCGACCTTTGCCGGGCGTCACAAAATGCAGTGCAACAACCCAGATACGAATGCAATTTTCCAGACCTGACGAGACAGGCAATAATCACGGGAGCGGCTTATGAGCAACGACATACCCCTTAAATATTATGACATCGTGGATGAGTACTCGACAGAAACCGCAGCGCCGGTAGCGGAAGCGGAACGTGATGCCCTGGCGCGCTATTTCCAGCTGTTGATCACCCGTTTAATGAATAACGAAGAGATCAGCGAAGAAGCGCAAAAAGAGATAGCGGATGAAGCCGGCATCGACGAAAAGCGTATTGATGAGATCGCGACGTTTCTCAATCAATGGGGCAACGAATAACGGTTGTTGCGTTATGCTGACAAGGGCACAAAAGAAGATTTGTGTCCGCTTTATGCGAGTAACAGACAAAACAAAAAGCCCGCTTAAGTTTCCTTAAGCGGGCTTTTCTGAATTTGGCTCCTCTGACTGGACTCGAACCAGTGACATACGGATTAACAGTCCGCCGTTCTACCGACTGAACTACAGAGGAATCGTGTGAACGGGGCGCATAGTAACGGGATGGTTTGGGGATGTCAAAAGCTCTTTTTAAAAAAACAGGTCGTTTGCCGATAAATTCCGCAAGTTGCGCTTTTTTTGATGCTTTTCAGACATAAACCCGTTTCAGGGCGCTGGAAACGCCGCCGCGAAGGTTACGCGGCGGCGCGATTTTATCGGCAGGATGATTAACGGAACGGTGGTTCGTTAAAGGTGCGAAGCTTACGGGAGTGTAAGCGCTCGCCTTCGGCGCGCAGCAGGTCGATTGCGCGAATGCCAATCTGCAAATGCTCGGAAATTGCGCCTTCGTAGAAGCGGTTCGCCTGGCCTGGCAGTTTTATCTCGCCATGCAGCGGCTTGTCGGATACGCAAAGCAGCGTGCCGTAAGGTACGCGAAAACGGTAGCCCTGAGCGGCGATAGTGGCGCTCTCCATGTCAATCGCCACCGCGCGGCTTAAGTTGAAACGCAACGCAGAAGCGGAATAGCGCAGCTCCCAGTTGCGGTCGTCTGTGGTCACAACAGTGCCGGTGCGCAGCCGCTGTTTTACCTCTTCGCCTGGCATTTCGCTCACAAGTTTGGTGGCGTCATAAAGCGCCCGTTGCACTTCGGCGATGCTCGGGATAGGGATATCGGGCGGCAGAACCGCATCCAGCACGTGGTCATCTCGCAGATAGGCGTGTGCCAGCACGTAATCGCCAATCGCCTGGCTTTCACGCAGCCCGCCGCAGTGACCAATCATCAGCCAGACGTCGGGGCGCAGCACGGCGAGGTGGTCGCAGATAGTTTTCGCATTCGAAGGCCCGACGCCGATGTTGATCAACGTAATGCCCTGGCCGTCGGCAGTGATCAAGTGCCAGGCGGGCATTTGATGTTTTTTCCAGGCGAGATCGGAAATGACCTCTTCCGGCCCTTCGGTATCCGCGGTGATCCACACGCCACCTGCGCAGGAGAGCGCAACGTAAGGGCTTTCCGGGTCGAGGATTTGGCTGCATCCCCAGCGTACAAATTCATCCACATAGCGCGTGTAATTGGTAAACAGGACGAACGGCTGAAAATGCTCTGCGGGGGTGCCGGTATAATGACGCAGGCGCGCCAGTGAGAAATCTACCCGGCGGGCATCGAAATGCGAAAGCGGATAAAACTCGGTGGGGTGGAAAATGCCGTCGGCAGTTTCATCGCCAATTTGCGCCAGTTCGGTAGTGGGAAAGTGGCGGGCGAGGCCGGCGCTCATGGAACGGTCCAGCGTCAGCGTCGAGCCGTCTATCACATAAGGGTAGGGGATCTCATGCTGCGAAGGGGAAACCTCTATCGTTGCGCCGTAATCTTCATACAGCAGCGTAAGCTGTTCCGCCAGGTAAGGGCGAAAAAGCGAAGGGCGGGTAATGGTCGTGGTGTAGCAGCCCGGGTGAGTAAAGCGGCCATAGGCGCGGGTCTTTTGGGCGTTACGCGCGTTGCCGTCCCAGCTTACCTGCAACTGCGGATAAACAAACAGCCCCTGCGCGCGACGCGCCTCTTCCGGCGTTTCGCCATTATCGATAAAAGCGGCGATAGCCTCGCGCAGGGCGTTAACCGCCGCGTCGTACATAGCTTCAAGCTTATCGAGCGCTTGTTCTGGCGTCAGGTGAGTTCCGGCTTCGTTATACATCTTTTCTCCTTATCCCGCACGGCAGGCGGGTGTTAGCCATGCCGATAGTATGTCACAGGAAAAAGAAAGCGCGGTGAAGGAAAGTGGAAACGCTGAAAAGCAAAAAGCCTGCTAAAAAGCAGGCTTCTTTAAATCTGGCTCCTCTGACTGGACTCGAACCAGTGACATACGGATTAACAGTCCGCCGTTCTACCGACTGAACTACAGAGGAATCGTGTGAACGGGGCGCATACTAACGACGCTGGCCAGGATTGTCAAAGGGGGAATAGCCGTTAACGATTTGTTTGCTGAGAAAGTAGCCGCTCCGGACGCCTGGCTGGCGTAACGCGCTGTTACGCACTCTTCTGGTGCAAGCGCTGTTCGGAACAGGGCAGTATAAAAACGCTGTTTCAGTAATGGATATACGCTTTGTGATTAGTTTCTCTTATTATCCAGCCGCTTAAGCCGTCTGGTCAGAGCATTCTGAAAACTGGCAAGCATCTTGCAACTCTCCTGAAGACTATCTTGCTGGCTTTTCTACCGGCATTCCGTACAGGAGGCAAAATGAACTTAAGACGACTGAAGTACTTTGTAAAAATCGTCGATATCGGGAGCCTGACGCAGGCCGCTGAAGTGCTGCACATTGCGCAACCCGCCCTTAGCCAACAGGTTGCAACCCTGGAAGGGGAGATGAACCAGCAACTGTTGATCCGCACCAAGCGAGGCGTTACGCCAACGGAAGCCGGAAAAATTCTCTATGCGCATGCGCGCACTATTCTGCGCCAGTGCGAGCAGGCGCAGCTGGCGGTAAATAACGTCGGCCAGACGTTGAGCGGGCAGGTCTCCATCGGCCTTGCGCCGGGCACCGCGGCGTCTTCCATCACCATGCCTTTGTTGCAGGCCGTAAGGGCGGAATTGCCCGATGTGCTGGTTTATCTGCATGAAAACAGCGGCTCGGTACTGAATGAGAAAGTGCTCAATGGCCAGCTCGACATGGCCGTGCTTTACGACCGCTCGGCCACAGCGGGGCTGAGCAGCCAGCCGCTGCTGAAAGAAGATCTCTACGTGGTGGGCACGCGCGACTGCCCCGGCCAGAGCATCGATCTCGCCGCCGTGGCGGAAATGAATCTATTTTTGCCGCGCGACTACAGCGCGGTGCGTAAACGCGTGGATGAAGCGTTCTCGCTGCGCCGCTTAACCGCCAAAATCATCGGCGAAATTGAATCTATCGCCACCCTCACGGCAGCTATCGCCAGCGGCATGGGGGTGACGGTTTTGCCGGAGTCGGCGGCGCGGGCGCTGGCGGGGTCCGCTAACGGCTGGATGGCGCGCATTACCGCCCCTTCCATGAGCTTGCCGCTGTCGCTTAATCTCTCTTCCACGCTGCCGCTCTCTCCACAGGCGCAGGCGGTAAAAGAAATTTTACTGTCGCTGGTAACACGCCCGGCGCTGGAAAACCGCGAGCTGATGCTGGTCGGCTAACGTTTATTCCATTAAGGAATAAATTGCGGGTTTTTATTATTTGTTCTGCCCGTCGGGTGACTTTAACAATAGCGTCATGTTGACTGTCTCCCGGGGGCGACGTGAATTTCCAGCAGCTTAAAATTATCCGCGAAGCGGCAAGGCGGGATTACAACCTGACCGAAGTCGCTAATATGCTCTATACCTCCCAGTCCGGCGTTAGCCGCCATATCCGTGAACTGGAAGAAGAGCTGGGTATCGAAATTTTCATCCGCCGCGGCAAGCGCCTGCTGGGGATGACGGAGCCGGGCAAAGCGTTGCTGGTGATCGCCGAGCGTATTCTCGACGAAGCCAGCAACGTGCGCAGGCTTGCCGACTTGTTCACGAACGATACGTCCGGCGTGCTGACTATCGCCACCACCCATACGCAGGCGCGTTACAGCCTGCCTTCTGTCATTAAAGAGTTCCGCGCGCTCTTCCCTGAGGTTCGCCTGGAGCTGATTCAGGGTACGCCGCAGGAAATTGACGCATTACTGCAAAGCGGGACGGCGGACATCGGCATCGCCAGTGAGCGCCTGAGCACTGATCCGACGCTTGTGGCTTATCCCTGGTTTCGCTGGTATCACAGCTTGCTGGTGCCGCAGGAGCATCCGCTGTTGCAGGCAAACCCGCTGACGCTGGAGGATATTAGCCGCTGGCCGCTTATTACTTACCGACAGGGCATTACCGGGCGTTCGCGCATTGATGAGGCTTTCGCCCGCAAGGGGCTGACGGCAGACATTGTGCTGAGCGCCCAGGATTCCGACGTTATCAAAACTTACGTTGAGCTGGGGCTTGGCATTGGGCTGGTGGCAGAGCAGGCGAGCGGCGAAGCAGGACAACTGGTGCGCCTGGATACGCGACACCTTTTTGACGCTAACACCGTCTGGCTGGGCCTGAAGCGCGGGCAGTTGCAGCGTAATTACGTCTGGCGCTTTATCGAGCTTTGCAACCCTGGCCTTTCGGTTGATGAGATAAAGCGACAGGCGCTGGAAACCGCCGAACCGGTCATTGATTTCCAGATTTAACCGGAAAAAAGCAAAAGCCCGCGCAACGCGGGCTTATGTGGTTGTCCTGGTATATTAACAGCAAATGCAGATGATCATTTTCAGTGAATGATTACGTGCGCTTGCGTGCATCATTTATTTCGCTTTCTCTATAATCCCGTCTGGATACTGAATATATTCAGTTTCACCAATATAAATGAATACTTTTTTGGTAATGTCACCTGCCATTGACGCCATTACCTCTTTTTCCAGGCATCTTTTTTTATTTTTTATTGAATCAAAGCAGAGATAATCGCCCTGAGAAATCCCGGCAATAAAATCTTCCGCAGGCAGTTCGACATAACCTTTTCCAAAATCCATTATGGTTAAAGAAAAATATCCTTTTGTCGGGATTAAATTGTATCGTTGCTGCAACGTGAGTTTATTTCTTTTCCACCAGTCTAACGCTAACTTATCAGAGTCTGGAAAATTTGACACAAATAGCGTTCCATCTTCTGCCCGCTCGATTACTGTTTTATGCTGTGGTGACCAAAAAGTAAAACCAGCTACTATAATAGCAAAGGCTAATGTTGACCATAAAATCAGTGGCTTACGCATTGGCCTCTCCAGTGATAGTGATACGTGCTTCCATGTTGGTAAAAAAAGATTTATAAGCCAGTTTCTGGAAAGAATAACCATTGACGCGTTCAGAAACCTGTAATAGCCCGAAGCGTTCTTTGAGTGTTTTTTCATCCAGATCGCCACATTTCATATCTTCTGCACAGCGGTTATAAAAGGGCTTTCGGCTGGTATAAATTATCAGAGTGCGTTGTATGCCACGCATTTTCAACAAATCCTTTTGTATTGATGTGGAGCGCTGCCCTGATCATACCGATCTTATTCTGCGAAAAAATAGCATTCGTTGTATTAGCGAATAAGATTTTTAAAGCAAGAGCAGAGGGCTTACAGCGCAGTTCGGGTCTGGGCCAGACAGGAGGAGAGATAAAACAGGCGGCAATCCACCGGGGGACAGGGCAAGAAAAGCAAAAAGCCCGCATTAAGCGGGCTTTTCTGAATTTGGCTCCTCTGACTGGACTCGAACCAGTGACATACGGATTAACAGTCCGCCGTTCTACCGACTGAACTACAGAGGAATCGTGTGAACGGGGCGCATAGTAATAGCGCCCCTTCGCAGTGTCAACGCAAAATTTAACGCGTTGATTCAACTGGTTATTAATGAGCCAGTTTGCAGCTTAATGCATCTGGCGCCGGACATGTTCGCCGCTGGTTTCGCAAAGCCGCAGCCGGCGAAGCGGATCCTGGCCGTAAAACTGGGTAAAGCGCTGCCAGAGTGAGGGAAAACGCGGCGCGAAAAGCTCGGGGGCGCTGAAGAAGTATTCCGAGAGAACGGCAAAGCATTCCGCCGGATCGGTTGCCGCATAAGCGTCGATGCTGGCGGCGTTTTCACCCACCAGATCTATCTCATCCTGAATATTATCCATCGCGGCGTGTAAATCGTGTTCCCATCCGGCTACTTCGCGCAGCGGTATAAAAGGAATGCCGCTTGCCCGGTCGCCATTGCGGGCATCGAGCTTGTGCGCCACTTCATGGATGACCAGATTAAAACCGGAAGCGTCGAAGGAATCCTGCACGTCCAGCCAGTTAAGGACAATCGGCCCCTGCTGCCAGCTTTGGCCCGAGTGCACCACGCGCTGGCTGTGGACAAGGCCGATATCATCTTCCCACTCATCATCCACAATAAAAGGCGCCGGATAGATCAGCACTTCGTGGAATCCGTCGAGCCATTCCAGGCCCAATTCCAGTACCGGCAGGCAAAAGAGCAGAGAAATACGTGCGGTTTTCAGCGAGTCGAGTTCAAAACCCTGTAGCGGCACCAGCCGTTTTTGTTGAATAAAACGTTCGGCGAGCCGCACCAGTTTGTTTTGTTCATCCGCCGTTAAACCAGCCAGCAGGGGGATGGCGAGCGCTTGCTCCCATGGCATCGGGTCATTCTGCGCATCGTCGTTTGCTTTCCAGGGCCACTTAATCATCTTATCTGCTCGCAAAGTCGTCACTTGAACAAAATCGAAGGGGCGAGGTCTGTTAAAATGCCAAATTACCTGGCATCATGGCAACCATCAAAACGGAGAGATGCCGGAGCGGCTGAACGGACCGGTCTCGAAAACCGGAGTAGGGGCAACTCTACCGGGGGTTCAAATCCCCCTCTCTCCGCCACTATTCAAACACTTACCGCCTGTTTTTTCAGTGATAAAACTCTCGTTGAGAGAAACCGCGACACTTCCCCGACGCCTTTTACGCCTCGCAGGCTTTTCATGCTGGCTTACCTTATGCCGCTTTTGTATACGTTTCAATCAACCAGATTTATGTTTTGACGCTGTGCGTTGCCGCATCGTTCCGCAGCCAGGTGCCACGTTGTTTACCTTTTTACCCCTACACGGTATGCCGTCCTTGTTCAAATCTAGTACTAAAGTGCTAACAGGTGTATTATTTCGGACAAGAGGGAAGGTTATAAGCACGCTTTTAGTTACGGGGGAAATAATCCCCTAATGAAAGCGGCACCCTGCGGCGCGCACATTCTTAAAACGGATTTTGATCCGGGAAATGCATGTACAGTTAAGCGCGAAACAGATTATTTATACGGTTAATGCTAACCGCATAAATAAACCAATAATGTGAATTAACAAATAATGAATAGCTGCAATATAACAAACAGCCAGGGCAACATCAGGCATCAGCGCATGAATAAAACGATGGCGGCGCTATGAATGGTCTGGTTGATATTTTTGCTACCTACCTTTATGGCCTTAAGTATATTGCCATCGCGCTGGCGATAATGATGCTTATCAGCGGCCTGGACGATATTTTTATCGATATTGTTTACTGGCTTCGCAAAGCGCGCCGCGCCCTTACGGTGTATCGCCGCCATAAACCGATGAGTTATCAGGAACTTTACTCCCCGGATGAAAAGCCGTTGGCTATTATGGTGCCCGCCTGGAATGAAACTGGCGTGATTGGCAATATGGCGGAGCTTGCGGCAACCACGCTGGATTATGAAAATTACCATATCTTCGTCGGCACTTATCCTAATGATCCTGATACCCAGCGGGATGTGGATGAAGTTTGCGCGCGTTTTCCCAATATTCATAAAGTGGTTTGCGCCCGTCCGGGGCCGACCAGTAAAGCGGATTGCCTGAATAATATTCTTGATGCGATAACGCAGTTTGAGCGCAGCGCGAAATTCACCTTTTCAGGTTTTATTTTGCATGATGCGGAAGATGTTATTTCACCGCTTGAATTACGCCTTTTTAACTATCTGGTCGAACGTAAAGATCTCATTCAGATCCCCGTTTATCCGTTTGAGCGCGAGTGGCATCATTTTACCAGCATGTCTTATATCGATGAGTTTGCTGAACTGCATGGTAAAGACGTGCCGGTGCGGGAAGCTATTGCCGGGCAGGTGCCGAGCGCGGGAGTCGGGACTTGCTTTAGCCGTCGCGCCGTCATGGCGCTGCTGGCGGATGGTGACGGCATTGCTTTTGACGTTCAGAGCCTTACGGAAGATTACGATATCGGCTTTCGCCTCAAGGCGAAGGGCATGACGGAAATTTTCGTTCGCTTTCCTGTGGTTAACGAGGCGCAACACAACTCTGCGCGCCGTTTTCTGCAACGCAGACGCTCTTCAAACGTTATCTGCGTGCGTGAATATTTCCCGGACACTTTCACCACTGCCGTGCGCCAGAAATCGCGCTGGATAATCGGCATCGTTTTTCAGGGCTTCAAAACCCATAAGTGGAGCGACAGCCCAACGCTTAACTATTTCCTCTGGCGCGACAGAAAAGGCGCTATCAGCAATTTCCTGAGCTTTGCCGCGATGATAATCATGATCCAGCTGGTTGCGCTGTGGCTCTATCAGCGGCTTTGGCCGGACGCGTGGCAATTCCTCTCTATTTTTACCGGCGGGCCGTGGCTGGTCACGCTGCTGTGGGTGAACTTCGCCCTGATGGCGAACCGCATTATTCAACGCGTTATCTTCGTGACGATCTATTACGGCCTGGGACAGGGTTTACTTTCCATCGTGCGGCTTTTCTGGGGCAATCTGGTCAACTTTATGGCCAACTGGCGCGCCATCAGACAGGTTATTCAGCATGGCGACCCAAGACGCGTCGCCTGGGATAAAACCACGCATGATTTTCCAAGCGTTACCGGCGAGACTCGCGCCCTGCGTCCGTTGGGCCAGATCCTTATTGCGCGCCAGATCCTCACGGAAACGCAGCTTGAGCAGGCCCTGACCGACCGTATTCCGGGGCTGCATCTTGGCGGCTCGCTCATGCTGCAAGGCTATATTACCGCAACCCAGCTGGCGCAAGCGCTGGCGGAACAGAATGGCGTGCGCGCTGAGTCCATCGATGCGTGGGACATTCCTGAATCGCTGATCGCAAGCGTGCCTGCGACCGTGGCATTGCGTTACGCCATATTGCCGCTGAGAAAAACGCGGGGCGTGATGGTGGTGGCCAGCGAACAAGGCATTGATCCCGTCTCTCTGGCGGCGCTCTCTCGCAAGCTGAAGTGTGATGTGGAATATGTGATTGTGCCAAGAGGGCAGGTCGTCACCGGTTTGCGTCACTGGTACGCCCGTCGCCGGGGGCAGGACGATCGCAGCCTGTTGCAGGCAGCGGTGAAGAAAGGATGGTTGAGCGAGGCGCAATCCGAAGCTATCTGGCGCCGCTTCGTGCCTCATCAGTTTCTGTTTGCTGAAGTGCTGACCACGCTTGGCCATATCAACAGTTCCGCCATCAATGCATTGCTGCTGCGCCACGAACGCAGCGAGTTGCCGCTGGGCGCATTTCTGGTCAGGGAAGGGGTGATAAGCCAGGAAACGCTGGAGCGCGTGCTAACCCGCCAGCAGGAGTTGCAGCTGTCAATGCAGGCGCTGCTTGGCGAAGCGGGCCTGACGGCCCGGCAACTGGCAGCGCTGGAGCAGGCATCATGAAGAAAAAAATCTTTATGCCCGGCCTGCTGAGCCTGGTTATCGCTTCGGCGTTAAGCGGCGGCGCGCTGGCGCAGGCGACGATCACCGAAACTAGCGCCGAAGCGCTTGGGCTAAGCGACTATCGCCATTTTGTGATTTATCCGCACCTTGAAAAGGCGATCAGGGCGCAGAAAAACAATGATGAGCAAACCGCGCTGCGTGAGTTTGCAGAGGTGCGCCGGCGCGAGCCGCATAACGTTGCGCTTACGCTTTATCAGGCGCAAGCGCTTCGTCATTTTGGGCACAACAAACAAGCCTACGCTGTACTGACGGAACAGCTAAAACATCACCCTGGCGATAAGCGCCTTGAAGAAAGCCTGGCGGCGATACCGGTTGAGCCCATGGCGGTCACGACGGTGAAGGCATTGCACGCCCAGCTTCAGCAATGCGATGCCGCCCCTGACGTTCGCTGTCGCAGCGAGGTGGGGCAAAACGCCCTGCGTCTGGGGGAGCTGAAAGTGGCGCAGGCGCAGCTTACGGACCCGGCATTTGCATCTGCACCGCAAGGTGAAACGCTGCGAAACGCTATTTTGCAACGTGCTATCTACCTGCGCCAGTGGGAGGTGGCGGATGCGCTTTTCAGCGAGCGCGAGCAGCAGCACGGCTTAAGCGCGGCAGAGCAGCAGCAATGGTTTACTGTATTGCTTGCCGGGAAAAACGATGAGCGCCTTCAGGCGCGTCAAGCGCAGGGCTTATTCACCAGCCCCGAATATTCCCTTGCTTACGCGACCACGCTTGAGCAAAGAGGAGAGCGCGCGCGCCTGCAAGACTATCTCGCGCAACACCAGCCTGTTTTTCAGACGCCAGAAGAAGAAAAACGCTGGCTTTATTTGCTGTCGCGCTACAGCGCTCAGCCTGAAAAAGCGTTAGCGCAGTACAGCGCGCGGTTTAACGAAAACCGCCTCTTCATCGCCGGGGAAACGCTGCCCGGCTTAATCAGGCGGGGAGAGTATGGCACGGCGCGGCAGTTGCTCGCCGGCGTGCCGGAAAACGCCTTGCCGCAGGCGCGTTATTCGCTGAGCCTGGCAACCCACAATACGCCGGAAACGCTGCGGCTGGCGCGACAGCTCTACGCCAGCCAGCCGCAGAATTTGCAGCGTCTGGATACGCTTAGCTGGCAGCTAATCAAAGCGGGGCAAGACCAGGAAGCGGCGCATATTTTAGTGCAGGCTTACCCTTTCCCGGGCGATGAAGAAGCGGCTGAGGCGTTAACAGGGCGGCTTATCGGCTTGCTGCGGGCTCACCCGAACTGGGCGACGGCAGCGCAAAAGGCGAAGCTGTCGCAGCCGTTAGCCTCTTTTCGCCAGCGGCAACTGCAAAGCCAGCTGCCCTGGCTTGCTGAAAACTGCGCGTCGGTGCGCAAGCTTCTGGGGGATTTATCGCCTTCGTATGATGCCGCCGCGTGGAGCCAGCTTGCCGCCTGTTACCGTGACGACGTGCCCGGTATGGCGCTTTATGCCGCGCAGCAGGCGCAGGCGCGTGCGCCGGATAGCTGGCGCCATCGGGCCGTCGCGTATCAGGCTTACCAGGCCCAGGATTACGCCGCCGCCATGCGCGCCTGGAAAACACTTCCCCTTGTGGAGATGCGCAACGAAGACCTGATCGCCGCCGCCAATACAGCGCAGGCGGCAGGCGAGAGCCAGAGCGTCGCTTCGTGGCTACAGGAGGCGCAAAAACGCGGAATGGATAACAGTGAAAATTACTGGTGGCTGCATGCGCAGCGTTATTTGCCGCAAGAGCCGGAAAAGGCGCTTGCTGATGTAAACCGCGCGCTGGCGATTGCGCCCTCTGAGCGCGCTTATGTTTTGCGCGCGCAGCTCTACCGTGAGACGGGCAACACGCCTGCGGCGGTGGACGATTTACGCCAGGCGCTGGCGATCAACCCGCACAACGCCACAAGCCGGGCTGCGCTCGGGTATGCATTGTGGGATGAGGGTGAGGCAGAGGCATCGCGCGTAGAGCTTGAGCTGGCGCTGAAAGCGATGCCGGACGACCCGGCGCTTATCCGCCAGCTTGCTTATGTCAGCCAGCGGCTGGATGATGTAGCCGCAACCAGGCATTACGCCCGCCAGGCGGTGGATGACATCGATAACGAAGCGGAAATTAGACCACTGTCGGCTGAGCAAACCCAACAGCGATTCGCTTTCCGACGGTTGCATGAAGATATCGCCCGCCGCTGGAGCTTTAGCTTTGACAGCACGCTCGGGCTGCGGTCGGGCGCCGTAAATTCAGCGAATAACGCGGTTAATGGCGCATCACCGGGAAAAAGTTATCGCAGCTATGGCCAGTTTGAAGCCGAGTACAGGCTTGGGCGGAATCAGTTGATCGAGGGAGATTTACTTTCGGTCTACAGCCGCCTCTTTGCCGACACGGCAGGTTCTGGCGTGGCAATGCCGGTGAAAAATCCGATGCTCGGCGCAGGCGTGCGCTGGAAGCCCTTACGCGACACCGTTTTCTTCCTCGCCGTTGAACAGCAGGCGCCGCTCGATAAGCATCACGGCGAAGCGGATACATTGCTGCGCGCCAGCGCCTCTTTTTTCAATAATGGCCGTTTTAGCGATGAATGGCACCCGGCCGGTGCTGGCTGGTTCGCGAATAACCTTTATCTCGATGGCGCGCAGTATGTCCGTCAGGACATTCAGGCGTGGACTGCGGATTACCGCATCAGCTGGCACCAGAAGGTAGCGCACGGGCAGACGCTGGAGCCTTATGGGCACCTGCAAGCCAATGGCTATCGTGACGGCGAAACGCGGGGCGCGCAAACCGGCGGCGTGGGCGTGCGCTGGAATATCTGGACCGGCGAAACAGGTTATGACGCCTGGCCGCACAAAATCAGCCTGGGGCTTGAATATCAGCGCACCCTGAAAACCGTTAACCAGCATGCAGGCGAGCGTAACAATGCCTTCATTACTCTGGGAGTCCACTGGTAAATGATCCGGCTATTCTCTTGTTTACTCGCGCTTATCCTGTTTAGCGCGCCATCCTTCGCGATGCAGGGCATTTTCTGGCAGCCGCAGCTTCGTGATAATGCGGTCAGCGACGCGCAGTGGCTGTCATTAATGCAGACGCTGCGCCAGCAGCAGTTTGACACAGTGGTTATCCAGTGGACGCGCTATGGCGAGGCGTTCCAGGATGAGAAAGCGCGCGCGCCCTTAGTTAAAAAAGCGCAGGCGGCGCAGCAGGCTGGCCTGAAAGTCATTCTGGGATTGTATGCTGACCCCGATTTTTTTAACCGTCAGAAGCAGCCGCCAGCGGCGCTGGCCAATTACCTGAACCGTCTGCTGGCGCAGGATCTGGCGCAGGCAAAGCTGTGGACGCAACAGCCTGGTTTTAAGCCCGACGGCTGGTACATCAGCGCCGAAATCGACGATCATAACTGGCGTGAGCAGGCCGCCCGCGTGCCGATGCTGACATGGCTGCGTGACGCCCATCGCTTGCTTACCTCCGTTGCGGATAAGCCGGTATATATCAGCAGCTTTTTTGCCGGCAACATGTCGCCGGAGGGATATAACCAGCTACTCGCCGGGATCAAAAACACCGGCGTTAAGGTTCTGGTGCAGGATGGCGGCGGTACCGGCAAGCTGAGTGCGGCGCAGCGCGAGATTTACATAAACCGCAGCGCCGGGTGTGAAGCAACAGCGTCTGCCAGCGGTATTGTCTATGAGATTTTTACAGCGAACCCTGGCCGCGTTTTCAGCGCGCGGCCAAAACCGCGCAGGCAAATTGAGTCGCTGCTGAAAATGCACTCGCCCTGCGCCAAAGACCGTTTTTATTTCTCGCTGAGATATTTACCGGCAGCGGAAAACATTCTGCGTCACGATTAGCGCCTGGCTAACCATCTGGTTTTACCGGCAATAAAAAAGCCCGCATAAAGCGGGCTTGAAAAAACGCAGAGTAAATCAGAACTGATAAACCATGCCGACGCCAAGAATGTCATCGGTCGCCATGCCGTTGTTGCGGTAGAAGTTATCGTCTTCATCCAGCAGGTTGATTTTGTAATCAACATAGGTCAGGAAGTTTTTATTCAGGTACCAGGAAGCGCCTACGTCAGCATATTTAACCAGGTCTTTATCGGTATATTCGCCGCCGTAACGCAGGTCATTGCCTTTAGATTGCAGGAAAGCGAGTGACGGACGCAGGCCGAAATCGAACTGATACTGCGCAACGATTTCAATGTTCTGGGTTTTGTTGGCAATGCCGCCAGCGTCGCCATACGGCGTCGTATTACGGGTTTCGGCATACGTAGCCGCCAGGTAGATATTATTGGCGTCATATTTCAGACCGGTTGCCCAGGCTTCAGCGCGCTCGCCGCCTGCGACAATACCGTTATTACGGCTGGAATTAACCTGCTCGGTAGTACGGTCGGCAGTGGAGTATGCCGCAGTTGCCGCGAAGCCTGAACCAAAATCATAAGAGGTAGAAAGACCGAAACCGTCGCCATTCTGGTTGGCGAGGTCGTCATGGCCGTTGCCGGTACCTTCGTTGCCATTGCCTTCGTTTTCGTTGTTGCCCTGGTACTGCAATGCGAAATTCCAGCCGTCTACCAGACCGAAGAAATCGGTGTTGCGGTAGGTCGCCATACCGTTGCCGCGACCAATCATGTAGTTATCATGATACGTGTAAGAGTCGCCGCCAAAGACCGGCAGCATATCCGTCCAGGCTTCAACGTCATAAATCACGCCATAATTACGGCCGTAGTCAAAGGAGCCGTATTCGCCATATTTCAGGCCTGCGTAAGCAAGCTTGTTATAAGACGTGTTGTTGTTCTCAACATTATTGGCCATGATTTTGTAATTCCACAAACCATAGCCGGTCAGTTCGCTGGAGATTTGCGTTTCGCCTTTAAAACCAAACTCCATATAAGTGCCGTCGCCATCGTCTCCCGGGTTGTCGGAGAAAGTATGACGCGCGTCGACTTTGCCAAAGAGATCCAGTTTATTGCTGTTTTTATTATAAATTTCAGCAGCGTGAGTAGCGCCAGCCACTAATAACGCGGGGACGAGCAATGCCAGAACTTTTCTTTTCATTATCAATATCCTTATAATCATAAATTTCATGAATAACATGGCAATTAAATGCCGAAAAGATTCTATCCATAAAAGCGCGGGTATCTGAAAAAGATTCTGTGAGGCAGCATGGAAGCGATGGTTAATTAGGAGAAAATATATATTAATTTTGTATTTAATATATCTAAGCATTAATTGAATCTATTATTGAGCTTCGCATTTATTATGCCGCAAGCGTAAACAGATTCACGGCTTGCAGTTTTTATCGCTTTTTAGCCTTTAACGGATTGCTGCGTAGCGTCCTCAACACAGGGCAACTGCCCTAAATAGGTTCGTCTTCTTGCTTGTCCGGAACGGCGAAGGCGTACAAACGCGACAGGCTTAATAACGTTGCGGTTGGTAACACTATTGCAACAAAACTGCTTCAGGATCGGCAGGCGTCTCTGATACCCTGGCCGGGCTCGCACCGGAACGCGGCCCGGCTGGTTGAATGTCAATAGTCGCGCCGGGCGAAGCAAGGGCGCAGGCTACGTCTTGCTAATCTTGTGATCTGCGTTACAAATAGTAAACGGGCCCGCAGCGCAATCAGGAGTACTTATGACCTTATCCCACTGGCAAGAGCGGTTCGAGGCCTGGTTCAACCAGAGCTGGTTACAGGATGACAAAGCGCATGACGTGGCGCATTTTCGCCGCGTCTGGAAAACCGCGCAGCAGATCATGCAAGGAAGCGAGGCGGACCGGCTGGTCGTGCTGGCCGCCTGTTATTTTCATGATGTTGTGAACCTGCCGAAAAATCACCCTGAACGTCATCTGGCCTCTACCCGCGCCGCCCAGCAAACGCTGGCTATTCTGGCCGAACATTTTCCTGATTTTCCGCACGCGCTTTATGACGGCGTCGCTCATGCCGTCCAGGCGCACAGTTTTAGCGCCGGTATCGCCCCCCAGACGCTGGAAGCGAAAATTGTGCAGGACGCGGACCGGCTGGAATCGTTAGGCGCGATAGGTCTGGCACGAGTTTTTTATACATCAGGCGCTTTAGGGCGCGCGCTGTTCGATGGCGACGATCCGCTGGCAATGCACCGAGACTTAGACGACGTAACGTGGGCGCTCGACCATTTCCAGAAAAAGCTGCTTACCCTTCCGGACACCATGCAGACCGAGGCGGGCAGGGCGCTTGCGCATTACAACGCCGATTTCCTCGTACACTATATGGCGAAACTTTGCGCCGAGCTGAAAGGCGAATATCGCCAGCTGGATGACGAGGTCTTGCGCCGCTTCAGCAGACTGTTGCCCTGAAGACGCACAGGCCGCCCCGGCGGTCTGTTTTGTGTTACTCTGTCAGATATTCGTTCTGTATGGCTAACGCAATGCTGGAAAATCAACTTGTTATTGACGAGGGCGATCTCTCCCTCGTCAGGCATCCTTTGCTGTCGCAATTACTTGAGATTTACGACGTCAAAACGCTGGTGGCGCGGCTCAACGAGGTCGGCGATAAGACCTGGAGCCGGGCCATACTGAAACGCGAGCTTACGCGCGAAGCGCAATGTTCGCGCCTGACGCCGCGCGAACAGGCTTCGCTCGAAGCGTTGCTGCCGCAGCCGCCGAAACATCACCCCGATTATGCTTTTCGTTTTATCGATCTTTTTGCTGGCATCGGCGGCATTCGCAGCGGTTTTGAAGCTATCGGCGGACAGTGCGTTTTCACCAGCGAATGGAACAAACACGCCGTTCGCACCTATAAAGCGAACTGGTATTGCGACCCTCAGGCGCACCGGTTCAACGAAGATATTCGCGATGTAACATTAAGCCACCGCGCTGATGTTAATGATGATGACGCCGCCGCGCATATTCAGGCCACCTTGCCCGACCACGACGTGCTGCTGGCCGGTTTTCCCTGCCAGCCCTTTTCGCTGGCGGGCGTGTCGAAGAAAAACGCGCTGGGCCGCGCCCATGGTTTCGCGTGTGAAACCCAGGGCACGCTTTTTTTTGACGTGGCGCGCATTATCGCCGCGAAGCGTCCGGCCATCTTCGTGCTGGAAAACGTGAAGAACCTCAAGAGCCACGATAAAGGTAAAACCTTCCGCATTATCATGGAAACCCTGGATGAGCTGGGTTATGAAGTGGCGGACGCAAACGAGATGGGCAAGGGCGACCCGAAAATCATCGATGGCCGTCATTTTTTGCCGCAGCACCGTGAGCGCATTGTGCTGGTAGGTTTTCGCCGCGACTTGCATCTTCATGATGGTTTTAGTCTGCGCGATTTACCTGCTTTTTATCCCGCCCGGCGCCCCGCTTTTGGCGAACTGCTCGACCCCACCGTCGATGCCCGCTATGTGCTGACGCCAACGCTGTGGAAATATCTTTATCGTTACGCGCAAAAGCATCAGGCGAAAGGCAATGGCTTTGGTTTTGGCCTGGTTGACCCGCTTAATCCGCAGAGCGTGGCGCGAACGCTTTCCGCCCGCTATTACAAAGATGGCGCGGAAATTCTTGTCGACCGGGGCTGGGATAAACCGCTCGGTGAAGAAGAGTTTGATCACCCGCAGAACCAGGCGCGTCGGCCGCGCCGCTTAACGCCGCGCGAATGCGCGCGCCTGATGGGTTTTGAACAGCCGCATGAACACCGCTTTCGCATCCCGGTTTCTGATACACAGGCTTACCGCCAGTTCGGCAATTCGGTCGTCGTGCCTGTTTTCGCGGCGGTAGCGCAACTGCTTCGTCCCCGTATTTTGCAGGCGGTAAAACAGCGACAGGAGTAACCCTATGGCGGATGTGCACAGCAAAGCGATACGCAGTAAAAACATGCGCGCCATCGCCACGCGCGACACCGCCATTGAAAAGCGTCTGGCCAGCCTGCTTGGCGAAGCGGGCTTTGCCTTTCGGGTGCAGGACGCCTCGCTTGCCGGCAAGCCCGATTTCATTCTTGACGAATACCGCTGCATTATCTTTACCCACGGCTGCTTCTGGCATCATCACGACTGCTATCTCTTCAAAGTGCCCGCCACCCGGACTGATTTCTGGCTCGACAAAATCGGCAAAAACGTGGAACGCGACCGGCGGGACATTTCACAGCTGCTCGATGAAGGCTGGCGGGTGCTGGTGGTCTGGGAGTGCGCCCTGCGGGGCCGGGCGAAGCTTGCGGACGACGCGCTTCGCGAAAGGCTGGAGGAGTGGATTTGCAGCGGCGGCCTGCGGGCGGAAATCGATACCCTTGGCATCCATGCCCTTGAGCGCGAGCGGCCAGCGCCGCCCGCCTGAGACTATTTCTCCACCTCACACGCCACCACTGTCGGCTTTACCGGCAGCAGATATTTCCCCACGGTAACCAGCAGTACCGCCAGAATAATAATCCCCAGCGCCAGCCACTCCACCGGAGAGAGGTTTTCGCCGCCAAAGCCGGTTCCGAGCAATACCGCGACCACCGGGTTTACGTAGGCATAGCTTGTGGCAATGGCGGGCGAAACGTTGCGAATAAGGTACATGTAAGCGTTGATGGCGATAACCGAACCAAAAATCGCCAGGTAGCCCACGGCGAGGAAACCGGAGAGATCCGGCATCGCCGTCAGCTTTTCACCGCTCAGCAAAGAGGCGGCCATCAGCACGATGCCTGCGGAAAGCATCTCAACGGCGCCCGCCATCATGCCGGTGGGAAGTTCAATGCGCGAACCATAGACCGAGCCGAACGCCCAGCTGAGCGAGCCGATTAAAATCAGCAGCGCTCCCCAGGGGTTGCCATTCAGGTTGCCGCCGCTGTTCAGCAGCACGATGCCCGCAAGGCCGATGGCGATGCCGAACCACTCCAGCTTGCGCGTCGGCAGGCCAAACAGGCGGCTGAAAACCAGCGTAAACAGCGGCACGGTCGCCACCATCACGGCGGCGATGCCGGAAGGAACGTGCTGGTGCTCCGCTACGGTAACAAATCCGTTTCCCACCGCCAGCAGCAGCACGCCGATCAGCGCCGCGTTAAGCAATGGCCGACGCGCGGGCAGCTTGTGGCCGGTCAGCAGTAAAAAAGCCATAAGCAGAACGCCTGCTGATAAAAAGCGGACCCCGGCCATCATAAATGGCGGCCAGCTTTTCACGCCGATAGCGATAGCAAAGTAGGTGGAACCCCAGATGATATAAAGCGCAAAAAGCGCGCCCAGTAGCGGCAGAACTTTGGCGAAACGCATACTCCCTCACGACATTAATAAAGAACCCTTATAGTGAACGCGAAAACGATTGCCGAGGCGAGGTTTTTAATTGTTTATTTTTGGTGAATTTTTTGTTGATTTTATGGAGAATTTTCCGCGCTCAGGCTTTTGTTCCATACTTACCTTTTCGATTGCAAAACTAAGGATAACTATTTTGGCTGGAAGTAGTCTTTTAACGCTGCTGGATGATATCGCCACGCTGCTGGATGACATCTCAATGATGGGTAAACTGGCGGCAAAGAAGACCGCCGGTGTGCTGGGCGATGACCTTTCTTTGAATGCCCAACAGGTCAGCGGGGTTCGCGCTAACCGCGAATTGCCCGTGGTCTGGAGCGTGGCGAAAGGATCGTTTCTCAATAAGCTGATCCTGGTGCCGCTGGCGCTCATTATCAGCGCCTTCGCCCCCTGGGCTATCACGCCGCTGCTGATGGTTGGCGGGGCGTTTCTGTGTTATGAGGGCGTGGAAAAAGTGCTGCACAGCATTGAAGCGCGCAAACATAAGGAGACGCCCGAAGCCCGTCAGCAGAGGCTGGAAGCTATTTCGCGCCAGGATCCTAAAGTCTTCGAGCGCGACAAAGTCAAAGGCGCGATTCGCACCGACTTTATTCTTTCGGCTGAGATTGTCGCCATCACCCTTGGCATCGTGGCGCAAGCGCCGCTGATGAATCAGGTGCTGGTGCTGGCGGGTATCGCCATTGTGGTGACTGTCGGCGTCTATGGGATAGTCGGCATTATTGTAAAGCTTGACGATCTGGGATACTGGCTTTCCGATAAAACATCAACACTTGCGCAGGCTATCGGCAAAGGGCTGCTGGTGACCGCGCCGTGGCTGATGAAAGCGCTGTCGGTACTGGGCACGCTGGCGATGTTTCTGGTGGGCGGGGGCATTGTGGTGCACGGCTTTACGCCCGTGCATCACGCGATCGAACACTGGGCGGAACAGGGCGGCGATCTTGCCGCTGCGATTGTGCCTACCCTGATGAACCTGGTGCTGGGTTTTATCGTCGGCGCGGTGGTTCTGGCCGTGGTAAAAGGGATTAACCGCTTACGGGGTAAAACGGCACACTGAGAATTTTCTGGTTTACACGCTTCGCGTCCGGCAATTCCTGCGTTCTTTTACTATCTTGTAAAAGATTTCACCCCTGAAAAGGAGGCAGGTATGGTCTTTTTGGTCAGCGATGCAGTAAAACGTAAAAACGGCGGCCCGAGCATGGTCGTCACCGGCTATTCCAGCGGCATGGTAGAGTGCCGCTGGTATGACGGCTACGGCGTGCAGCGGGAAGCTTTCCGCGAAGAGGAATTAATTCCTGGTGAAAAGCGGATGCGTGAAGAACGCCGTTAACGAAAACGCCCGGTCAGCGCCGGGCGTTATTGTCAGGTTTGCGCATGCGGCAGGATGCAAAGAGGGCGCTATCCGGTAAAATAAGCCAGATAAAGCTCATGAACCGGGAATAGCCTGTCGATGCAGGGAGCCTGCTGGTGTCAGAAAAGAAATTCAGTCCAGTCCGCTTTCGTCATCCCATTCGGGTCGTGAACCTCTGTTTCACCATCGTTCTGCTCTGTTCCACGCTCCTGACCTGGCGCGAACTGGCGGTGCTGGAAAATGCGTATCTCTCAAGCCAGCGCAATAGCCTCGACACTATCGCCGCCGCGCTCGACAGGCATTTGCAGTATGGCGTCGACAGATTGCTGTTTTACCGCGCCGCGATGGAAGAGGCGCTGGCGGTGCCCGTTATCAAACCCTCCGATGACGCGCTGCAAACCTTTTCGACGCAGCGTAACAACGAGGGCTGGCTACTCAACGTAAATAACCAACGCGGCGTTCCTTTGCGCGGCGTATCGGACGCTTATGTTGAGCAGAACGCCTTTCTCACAAGAGAAGATGCCTGGCTGAACCGGGAACTGTCGGCGGCTTCCGAGTTTAGCTATCTTTTGGACAGCGCAAGCGCAGACCCTGGGTTGCAGCGCCATCTCTTTTATACCTCCCGCGCCGGTTTTTATTTAAGCCCGCGGGCGCAGGAGCAGGAAGAGGCGCGCATTCGCAGCCACTATCACCGCCTGGTCAACCATCCCTATTTTTCTGCTCATGCGAAACGCAATAACCCTTCTCGCGCGGTGCGCTGGACGCACAGTCAGTCCCCTGTTCATCACGCCACCCGTTCGCTGACCGCCAGTGTGCCGCTGGATTATGAACAGCGCTGGTACGGCGTGCTGGCGATGGATTTTACCGTCGATGCGATGACGCAATTCTTACTGGAGTCGCTTCAGGAAGATCACGATGCCGATGTCGTGCTTTATGATTCCCGCTTCCAGGTGATTGCGGCCACGCGTTCCACCGTTAACCGGGCGCATTTGTTAACCGCCGAACAAAAAGCGAAGCTTGCCGGCATGATGAAACACGCGACGGAAGGCGATTACCGGCTGGGCACCCGTTTCATCAGCTGGGCGCGTTTACGTTATTTCGACGGGGTGCTGGTGCGGGTGGATACGCTGTCGCAAAGCGCCAAAGGCGAGTTTGGCAAAATCACGCTGGTGCTGGCGCTGCTGTGGCTGCTTTTTACCGGCATGCTGATTTTTTCATGGGTGATTATCCGCCGGATGGTGCGCAGCATGTACCAGATGCAAAATCACCTGCAATGGCGCGCCTGGTACGATACCCTGACCCGGCTTTTCAACCGGGGCGCTTTTTTTGAGCGGGCAAAGAAAGCGGCCCTGCGCTGTCACGAACAAAATGAACCCTACGCCGTTATTCAGCTCGATCTCGATAACTTTAAAAGTATTAACGACAGGTTTGGCCATCAGGCGGGCGACCGGGTGCTCTCCCATGCGGCGGTTCTGGTGAGCCAGACGCTCAGAGCGCAGGATATTGCCGGCAGGGTAGGGGGCGAGGAGTTTTGCATCATGCTGCCGGGCGCCACCGTTGCTGAGGCTGAGCGCGTCGCCGAACGTATCCGTGCAAGGCTCAACGCCCGAGAAATTCTGGTGGCGCAAAACAAGACGCTGCGCATAAGCGGTTCGCTTGGCGTTAGCGGCGCGAAAGAAGAGGGAAATTATGATTTCGAACTGTTGCAGTCGGTAGCAGACGGCAGGCTTTACCGGGCGAAGCAGAGTGGACGCAATCGCGTTTGCGCCCACGAATGACAATATGTCATTCACGCCCGATGAAGTGGTCCAGCCCTTCGCGCCAGCCTTCTGGCCCCGCTGCCTGCGTGCGGTAAACTCGCTGCGGATCATCGTGTTTAAGGATTACGCCGTGGCGGCTTAATCCTTTTACGACCACGGCGTAATCCACATTATCCAGCAGCGAAGCGTCGTTAGGACCATCGCCCAGGCCCAGCGTCACGCGCCGTTTTCCTTCCCGCTGCTGGTATTGCGATTTCAGCCAGTTAATCGCTTCGCCTTTGCTGCACTGGGCATCCAGCACGTGCCAGAAGCGACCGCCTTCCTGTAGCACCAGGCCAGTCTCGTTAAGCTGTTTTTCAAACGCGGCAAGCCGTTCGTCAGTATCTCGCCAGATAAGGGTTTGCGACGCTTCCAGAAGCCGCGCCAGCGCCGCCATTTTTGGGCTAAGGCCGGTCCAGTCCGCAATGTTTTTATCATCCACGTCGTCAAAGCTAAACAGCTTGTAGCCATGTTGCTGCCGTAACTTCTCGATAACGATAAGTATCGCTTCATGATCGGTTCCACACCGCATGCGCGGAAAGTGAGGGGCATCGCTCCAGCTTTCATCCAGCTGAATGACCGCGCCGTTTTCAGCGATAAAAGGCAAGCCGGTTAGCCCCATCTCTTGCTGCATAGTGATAATTTCCGCTGATGTTTTGCTGCTGGAAAGCACGACGGGGATCTGATGCTTAATCAACTGCGTCAGCCATGACTGCGCGGCTTCCCATTCGTGGGTATGCGGGTCAAGCAGCGTGCCGTCGAGGTCGGTGACCACCAGCAGGGCATCGTTAAGCGAGAGTTGCGGCATGTCGGCTCCTTATATTGTTGAGAAAGCGCATCTGGCTAAAAGCGCTCCGCTAAGCATAAACAACGCGCCTGCCAGGAATAGTCTTAAATTTTTTGCAGGCATTTTTTTGAATGTCTGGGATCGTTTCCAGACTAACAGCCCGCGGCAAGGCCTGGCGTGATAATCACTATGCTGAATAGTAGAAACGAACTATTTGCCGCCTAAATATATCCTTGTCATGCAAAAAAATTGCCTATATGGTGGTGGCCGACATCAGATTTCCTGGTGTAACGAATTTTACGTGCTTCTTGCATTCGCAAGTTTATCCCGGCCTCCCCAGGCCGGGATTTTTTATTTCAGCGGTTTAGTTCGCTGGCTCTGAAATCCTGGATATCAAGTTCGAACGCTTCGGCAAGCTCGGTGTAAGTGTGGTAATCGCGCCCGTCCACGCTGACGCGTTGCGGGTCATCGCTGCCATCTACCCGTTTTACCTCGCTTTCACTGATTTCATTGATGGCAGCCAGCAACGCATCCACATCCACCCCGACATCGCGATGCGCGCTGTCGCTTTCTGGCTTCGTCGTTTTCATCGCCGTCACCCTCCGGTTGTGCATCCTGTTAAGTATAGACGCTCGCCAGCGCGGCTAAATATCGCACCGGCGGCGCTTTTTGTTCTAAACTGGCACGAAGAGAAACAAGAGGAGCAAGTATGAACATCAACGATCGGGTTACGGTGAAAACGGACGGGGGCCCGCGTCGCCCGGGTGTTGTGCTGGCGATTGAAGAATTCAACGAAGGAACGATGTATCTGGTATCGCTGGAGGACTATCCGATGGGCATCTGGTTCTTTAATGAAAAAGGCCACCCGGACGGCATCTTTGTCGAAAAAGCGGACTAAGCAACGCTGCCCTCTCAGGAGGGCGGTTTGCTGTTGGGCGTAAGCCCTTGCAAGCGTGTCGCGTTGTGCCAGGCCAGAGCCTGAGCGAAAAATAGCGTGTAGGGTACAGAAGCGGTTTAGCGCATATTAACGAAAATGCCGTTTGTCACATTATCGGTCAAACGCACGACATGATAAATAACTTGCTTATTATGTGTTTTGATTTTGCGTTTGATATTGCCTTTATGTGATGAAACGGTTTTTGCTTTAATATTCATCTGGTCGGAAATTTGTATCGTACCTTGTCCCGACATCCACATTCGTAACATACTTGATTCAGTACGGCTTAACGAAAGTGTAGGCAAATTAATATGGCTGATGCACTGCATATCTTTTGCCAGATATTCGCCAAGAATGCTGTCCAGCGATTCTGGTTTAATCGACTTCGAACTAATCAGTAAATTTTTACGCACCCGGAGATATTCATCAAAATGCAGGTTGGCAATCGCCATAAACACAATAAATAACGTACCGGGATTTTGATTAATGATTTGCTTTATTTGCAGACTGCTTGGCGCATCATGAATAAAACAGTCTTCGTTAATAAATACCACATGAGGCTGTCTGCTCTGGCACGCTTCTTCCAGCGCTTCAACCGTTTCGACATGGCACACTTGCCGCTTCCTGACGCCCCGGCTGGCAAGGTAGCCGGTTAGACCAAGCCGCGTGTAGCTGCATAAATCCATAATAATCGTTGACATAGCATACCCTCACTAAACGCGTTATCCGTTAAAGCACAACGATTGCTTTACCACCAGCCTGAGAACGACCGCCGTTCAAAGAAGACCAGCAATTACGAGATAAAAAGTGCATAAGCAACATTCGGTAAGCAGGCCGGACGACCTGGAACAGCGTCAGGGAAGTCATTCAGGCGGACCCACTATCCCGTAAAGTTAGGTATAATTTGCCAGGATTGTTCTTAAAGTAAAGTAAATGTTGCGAGTTGTGAGCGGAGTAGAATCTTTAATTCCCCGCTGCGCTTTAGCTCAGCGGGAAAATATATTTTCCTTTTTAGGATTATCCTCAAAAGGCCATTTAGTTTTCATGGTTAATTATTGGCGGGTATTTCGCTGACAATTTCGGAAAGTAAATTGAATACTTCACCGAATAAATGTTCGCAAAATGGCGCGATAAGCGGCATAAGCGCAATAATGACCATCATCCCTACAGAAAGCGTAACGGGAAAGCCAATCACAAATACAGAGAGCTGCGGCGACATGCGGTTTAATAAACCAAGCGCGAGATTAAGCGTTAACAAAAGCGTGACCAGCGGCAGCGCCAGCATCAGTCCATTGATAAAAATAAGCCCGCCAGCGCGCGCCAGCGCCATAAACGCATTGCTGTTAAGCGGCTCGCCGCTAAGGGGCAGCGTGTGAAACGTGTCCGCCAGGATAGAAATCAGCCACAAATGGCCGTTAAAGGTTAAAAACAGCAGCATCGCCAGCATATCCAGCAGGCGCGCCAGTACCGGCATATTGAGGTGGCTGGCGGGATCGAAGAAGGTGGCGAAGGAAAGGCCCATTTGCAGGCCGATAATCTCGCCAGCGGTGCGCACGGCGGCAAAGGCGAATTGCATGGTAAAGCCCAGCGCAATGCCGATAAGAATTTGTTGCAGCGCCAGCCAGAACCCCTGGGCGGAGAAAATCGGCACCTGCGTCGCAGGCAGCGTCGGCGCAATGACCAGGGTAATCAGCAGCGCTAGGCCGATTTTTACCCGGTTGCTGATGCTGCGCTCGCTCAGAACGGGGGCCGTAGAGATAAGCGCCAGCACGCGCAGAAGCGGCCAGAAATAGAGGTTCAGGTACTGAAGCCACTGATCGCTTGTGAAATGGAGCACCCGATACCCCGTCAGCCGATCATATACGGCAGGTTATTGAAGAGCGTGCGCACGTAATCAAGCAGCAGATTGAGCATCCAGGGGCCCGCCACCACCATGGTGACGAACACAGCGAGAATTTTCGGGATAAACGAAAGCGTCATCTCGTTTATCTGGGTAGCCGCCTGAAGGATGCTGATAATCAAACCTGTGACCAGCGCCACCAGCAGCAGCGGGGCGGCAAGGGCGAGGGCGACTTTCATCGCCTCGGTGCCCATCATCATGACCGATTCTGGCGTCATGGCATCCTCTCTTAACTGTAAAAGCTCTGGGCGAGCGAGCCGACCAGCAATTGCCAGCCATCCACCAGCACAAACAGCATGAGCTTAAAGGGCAGGGCGATAGTCGCAGGCGGCACCATCATCATCCCGAGCGCCATCAGCACGCTGGCGACCACCAGGTCGATAAGCAGGAACGGGATAAAAACCGTAAAGCCAATCTGGAAGGCGGTTTTAAGTTCGCTGGTGACATAGGCGGGCAGCAGAATGCGCATCGGCACCGCTTCCGGTCCGGCCATATCCGGCGTTTTCGCCAGGCGAGCGAAGAGCGCCAGATCCGCTTCGCGGGTTTGACGCAGCATAAACTCGCGCAGCGGCTGCGCGCCTTTTTCCAGCGCCACTTCCATGGAAATTTTGTTTTCGCTGAACGGCTGGTACGCGTCGGTGTAAATCTTATCGAGCACCGGCGACATAATAAAAAAGGTTAAAAACAGCGCCAGCCCCAGCAGTACCTGATTCGGCGGCGCCGAAGGGGTGCCGAGCGCGTTACGCAGCAGGCCGAAAACGATAATGATGCGCGTGAAGCTCGTCATCATCAGCAGCACGGCAGGCAGGAAGGTCAGCGAGGTGATAAACACCAGCGTCTGTACCGGCAGCGACCAGCTCTGACCGCCGCCCGCCAGCGGCTGGCTCACCAGACCCGGCAGTTGCGCCATCGCTGGCGCGGCGAAAAGGCTGAGCGCGCTCAACGAGAGATAAACCCAACGACGCATTACTTTCTCCCGTTGCGCTTAAGCAACGTTTTCATCAGTTGTTGAAAATCCGCGCCGGGGGCCGGAGCGGCAGCTTCTTCCGTCGCCGCTTTTGGCGGCAGCGTATGAAGGTGAGTAATCTGGCTCGCCGTTACGCCCAGTACTAACCGGGCGTCTTCGACATCGACAATCACCACTTTTTCGCGGTTGCCGAGGCTTATGCTGCTGCTGAGTTTCAGCTCGCGGTTGCCGCTGTGCTTCGGCGCAAAACCAAAGCGTCTGGCGACCCATGCCGCCAGTAAAATCACCAAAATGATAAGCGTCAGCGCGCCGCTCACCTGGATAAGCGATGAACCCGCGGAGGGCAGAGGCTGGCTCATCGTGGCGGTGGTTTTCATTAGCGGCTCAGACGACGCATACGTTCAGAAGGCGTGATGATATCGGTAATACGCACGCCATATTTATCCGCAACGACCACCACTTCGCCCTGGGCAATCAGGTAACCGTTGATAAGAATATCCAGCGGCTCGCCAGCCAGGCCATCGAGCGCGACCACCGACCCCTGCGTCAGGCGCAGCAGCTCTTTAATGGTCATGCGGGTGCGGCCAAGCTCGACGGTCAGTTTTACCGGGATATCCATGATCAGGTTGATATCCTGGAGCGCGCCGGTCACGTCGCCGCCTTCGAGCGCGCGAAAGACGCTGTCGGCCGCGCTTTTGCCCGCGATTTTTTGCTCGCTCAGCGCATCAGCCCACAGATCGTCTGCTGAACCGCCTGAGCTTTTTTGTTCGTTCAATGCGTCAGCCCACAGATCGTCCATGCCTGCGTTGTCGTCGGACGGTTTGTTGATGTCACTCATTTGGGCTGTTCCTCATTCAGCGAATTCAAAATAGGGTTGATCAAATGTTCAACGCGCAGTGCGTACTGTCCCTGCACGGTGCCGTACTGGCTGGTCAGCACCGGTACGCCGTCGACGTGCGCCAGAATGCGGTCCGGCTTATCAATAGGCAGCACATCGCCCGGTTTAAGTTTGAGTATTTTGGATAACCGCAGCGGGATTTCAGCGAAGTTTGCTATCAATTCCAGCTCGGAGTGCTGCACCTGGCGCACCAGGGTATCGCGCCAGTTCTGGTCTTCCTGACGGGAGTTTTCCAGCGGCGGGTTCACCAGCAGCTCGCGCAGCGGTTCAATCATGCTGAACGGCAGGCAAATATTAAACTCGCCGGTCAGGTTGCCGATTTCCACATGGAACGGCGTATTGACCACGATGTCGTTCGGCGAGGTGGTGATATTGGTGAATTTCACCTGCATTTCGGAACGCACGTACTCAACGTCCAGCGGGTTAATCGCCTTCCACGCGTCGCTGTAGGACTCGAGCGCCAGCTTCAGCATGCGCATAATCACGCGCTGTTCGGTATGGGTGAACTCGCGCCCTTCCACTTTGGTCGGAAAGCGTCCGTCGCCGCCGAACAGGTTGTCCACCGCAATAAACACCAGGCTTGGGGAGAACACCACCAGCCCTGTGCCGCGCAGCGGTTTCAGGTGAATCAGGTTAAGGTTCGTCGGCACCGGCAGGTTACGGGCGAACTCGTGGTAGGGCTGAATGCGAATCGCCCCCACGGTAATGTCCGGGCTGCGGCGCAGCAGGTTAAACAGCCCCATACGGAACTGACGGGCGAAACGCTCGTTAATGATCTCCAGCGCCTGGAGGCGTTCACGCACTACGCGGCGCTGGGTATTCGGATCGTAGGGGCGAACGTCGCCTTCGCTCGAAGAGACCTTCTGCTCCGTGCTTTGTTCGCTGTCGCCGTTTAACAGCGCGTCGATTTCGGCCTGGGAAAGAATGCTATCGCCCATGGGGTTACCGCAGAATAAAGGCAGTGTACAACACGTCGGTAACAACCTGCTGCGGCTGACCGGTCACCAGCGGCGGCGCCAGCGTCTCTTTAATCGCGGCGACCAGCTTCTGTTTGCCTTCGTCGGTGGCGAGCGTATTCGCATCCTGACGCGAGAAGAGCAGCAGCAGACGGCTGCGAACTTCCGGCAGGTATTCATTAATGCGCTGGCGCGAAGCTTCGTCTTTCAGACGCAGCGTAACGCCGATATAAAGCACGCGGTCAGCGTCGCCCAGGTTCACCGTAAAGGTATCGAGCGCGAAGAAGACCGGCGCCGGCGGCGGTTCCGGCTCTGCTTTGGCGGCGCTCGCAGGCTGCTGCTGCATGCGCCAGTAGCTGTAACCCGCCGTCGCACAGGCGGCGAGAGTAATAAGAACCAGCAACGGGATCCAGATGGAGCGTTTGCGGCTTTTGGTGATAGCGCTGTCAGTCATCTGACTCAGGTTTCCTGTATCGGTACGGCTTATTTTCTAATTATCCCGCCCTTGCCTAAAGTCAAAGCCAGGAAAAGACGTGTTTATTCCCGCTACCTTTTGCGTTAGGCAAAGATATCGACCGCATTATTGCCGCGCGCGGCGGCTTGCAGGCTAACCGGAGCAAGCGTGGCTTCCTCTTCCGCACTGGCGAAGCTAAAGCCGCTACGGCCGCCGGAACCCTGCTGTTGCTGCTGGTTCGCCTGCTGCTGGCCGGAAGCGGAGCTGTCGCTGCTGATGTTGCTCTGGCCGAGCTGAATGCCGTTTTCCGCCAGCTGCGCGCGCAGGGTTGGCAGAGCGGCTTCCAGCGCCGCGCGAACATGGCTGTGCGGCGAAATCATTTGCAGCTGCGCGGTGTTGTCGTCAATTTTCAGACTGATTTGCACGGCGCCCAGCTCTTCCGGGTGAAGATGCAGCTCAGCGCTCTGCTGGCCCTGACGGGTAAAGAGCGTGACATGCTGGCTGACAGACTGCTCCCAGGCTGGCGTGCCGAGCGGCGCGGTGATTTGCGGCGCGGAGGCGGCCGTGGCGGCGGCGGTCTGGGTGGTGTTATTCAGCGCGGCGGCGGAAGCGTGGCTCAGGGCGGTAAGCGCATGCGTGCTGTTGCCGTCGTTAAAGCTTTTTTCGCTGTTCTGCACAGGCGTTACGGCTGCGGCCGTTGCGGTTTTCACCGCTTCGGCGCTGGCGGCGCTAAGGTTTAGCGGGTCAGTCCGAGCGTCACGGCCATTATCCGCCTTAGCGGTGTCGTTAGTTTTCGCCTCTGCCTTCACCGTGCTGCTGGCTGGCGCGGCGGCAGGCATCGCAAGCTGTGCGGCGCCCATTGCGGCGGCATTAAGCGTAATGGCGTTTTCCGACGCTTCGGCTGGCGCTTTCGCCGCCTGGGCAAGGGCAGGCGTTTGCGGCAGCATGGCGAACAGCGCGCTCAGCGCGCTGAGATCTTCATCGCTAAGCGGCTTGCTCAGGGCGTTGTCGTCGCTGTTGGCTTCTGCGTCCGTAACGCGGGTTTCAGTAAGCGATGCCGCTTCTTCACCCGTCGCGCCGGGCAGAAGTTTCGCCATCAGGCTTTCCAGGCTGGCATCCGCAGGCAGTGAGGCTGTGTCCAAACCCGCCGGAAGCGGTGCTTTCGCATCCGCAGCCAGCTGCGCCAGCGTTACGGTGTTGCCGTCGGCGCGCGGCAGTTCGCCGCCCAGACGCTGGCTCAGCAGCGCGAGAAAATCCTGTGCGGCATCGCCGCCTTTTGCGCCGAATGCGCCGGTGACCGCATCGGCTTCGCCAGTAAGTGCTACGGTTGGCAACGTAATCATTCGCCTTTCCTCATTGATGCCCGCTGGGCAAATTCATCCATCTTTTTCTGGTCAAGGCGGTTTTCCGCCAGCAGCGCGGCGCTGGTATGCCGCTCCTGCAACGTCTCCCATGCCTGGAGCCGCTGTTTTTTCTCACGCCAGAAGGTCAGCGCCTGCTCGACTTTGTTGTTCCACTGGCTGAGCTGTTGGCGATGCTGCTCAATGGCTTTCTCCAGCGTAGAGATAAACTGCTGGTAGTTTTGCCACCGGTTGCTGGCGATGCCCTGGCTCATGTTCTGGTTCAGGCTGTTGCTGTATTCAAGCTGGTAGTTCATCAGCATGGTGAGCTGGTCTTCTGCCTGCTTGCAGCCGCGACGCATTTCGCCAAGGCGCAGCGCCGCGTTTTCAACCTCTTTTTCCGCCAGTTCCTTAAGCGTGTTCAGCGCTCCGTTTTGTTTCATTACCGTCTCCCTTATCTATCATACCGTCGGGAAAATCAGCTCCAGCGCCCGCAGGGCATCTTCAACGCCTGAGCGTTCATAAATACCCTGTTGCAGGAACGCTTCAAGCTGCGGCCAGAGCACAATCGCGCGGTCGAGCATCGGGTCGCTGCCTTTGGCATACGCGCCCACGCTGACCAGATCGCGGTTGCGCTGGAAGCTGGAAAGCAATTGTTTAAAGGTGCGCACCCGCGCGTAATGCTGTTCGGTAATCAGCGACGTCATGGCGCGGCTGATCGAGGCTTCGATGTCGATAGCCGGATAGTGGCCCGCTTCAGCGAGGCGGCGAGACAGCACAATGTGGCCGTCGAGGATCGCGCGCGCCGAGTCGGCGATCGGATCCTGCTGATCGTCGCCTTCAGTCAGAACGGTATAAAACGCCGTAATCGAACCGCCGCCGGAAATCCCGTTGCCCGCGCGCTCTACCAGCGCCGGCAGTTTGGCGAATACGGAAGGGGGATAGCCTTTGGTCGCTGGCGGTTCGCCGATCGCGAGCGCGATTTCACGCTGGGCCATCGCGTAGCGGGTGAGGGAATCCATAATCAGCAGCACATGCTGGCCGCGATCGCGAAAATCCTCTGCAATGCGGGTGGCATACGCGGCGCCCTGCATGCGCAGCAGCGGGGAAACATCCGCTGGCGCGGCGATAACAACCGAGCGGGCGCGCCCTTCGGCGCCGAGAATGTTCTCGATAAAATCTTTTACTTCGCGTCCGCGCTCGCCAATCAACCCCACGACAATCACATCCGCCTGGGTATAGCGCGCCATCATGCCGAGCAACACCGATTTACCGACGCCGGAGCCTGCGAACAGGCCCATACGCTGACCGCGTCCGACGGTGAGCAGGGCGTTGATCGGACGCACGCCGACATCCAGCACATCTTCGATGGGCGTGCGCTGCAACGGGTTAAAGTGCGGCGTGATAAGCGCGCCGGTGGCGTCGGTATCCGGGGAGGGGAGGCCATCGAGCGGTTTGCCCGCGCCGTCCAGCACCCGGCCAAGCAGCGCTGGCCCGAGCGGCAGCTGTTTGCCGCTTTGCAGGCCGTCGCCGTTACCCGTACGGGCATAGACGCGCGCGCCGGGCAAAAT
Source organism: Franconibacter helveticus LMG 23732 (assembly GCF_000463115.2). Taxonomy (GTDB): domain Bacteria; phylum Pseudomonadota; class Gammaproteobacteria; order Enterobacterales; family Enterobacteriaceae; genus Franconibacter; species Franconibacter helveticus. The sequence goes on from NZ_AWFX01000029.1 coordinate 63,157, forward strand.
GCCTTCCACCTCTTCAAGCGGCATCAGGAAAAGGCGCTGGCCGTTAAAGCCGACCACTTCGCTTTCCACTTCCTGAAGCTGCTTGCCATCCTGACGTTCAATAATGCAGGTTGCGCCGAGCGGCAGTTGAAGGCCGGTCGCTTCCAGCACCAGGCCGGTGGCGCGGGTGAGGCGGCCATAGCGGCGTACCGGCGGCAGCTGCGCCATGCGGGCCTCGAAGTTATCGAGGGCGTTCAGCCAACGGGTGAGGCGGGCGGTCATCAAAGCACCTCAGGGGCGGCAAGACGGCACAGCTCCTGCCAGCGCGTCGCCACGCTGGCGTCGAGATCGCCTTCATCGGCCGACACTTTACAGCCGCCCGGGTGCAGCGTCGGGTCGCCGCGAAGCCGCCAGCCGTGCAGGCTGAGGGTGGCGCCGAGCATCTCTTCCACGCGCTGTAAATCATCCGGGTGGACGCGCAGCTGCGGTTTGCCGCTAAACAGCGGCTCCTGTTGCAACAGCGCCTGAATTTGTTTGATCAGCGCAGTGTTATCCACGCCGGTCATCTGGCCGACAACCTGACGGGCCGCCTCCAGCGCCATCTGCATCAGACGCGAGGCGATAACGCTGTCGAGCGCGTCCAGGGTGTGCTGAAATTCGCTGACCAGTTGCTGCATGCGGGCATGGTGAGGCGCCTGCTGCTGGCGCGCCTCGTTAAGCCCTTGTTCCATGCCTTTGGCATAGCCTTCCTGACGCCCCTGTTCAAACCCCTGCTGGCGACCTTCGGCGAGACCGGCGTTGTAACCCTGCTCGTGAGCCTGTGCCTGCACCATCGCCAGCGCCTGCTGACGTTGCTGCTCCTGGAGCAGAGGGTTGTCCGCCTCAGGCGCCTCGTCAGCTTCGACGAAGCGGGTTAAATCCAGCGGAGCGGCTGGCGGCAGCAGATCATCCGGCATCCACCGCTTCCAGAGAGGCTGATTAGACATAGGTATCCTCGCCGCTGCCAATCACCATCTCGCCGGTTTCCGCCAGACGACGGACGATAAGCAGAATGGCTTTCTGTTCGTTTTCCACCTGCGACAGACGTACCGGGCCGCGGTTGGCGAGGTCGTCGCGCAGAATATCGGCCGCACGCTGCGACATGTTGCGCAGGAATTTCTCGCGCAGCGGCTGCTCGGCGCCTTTGAGGGCGATAAGCAGAGATTCGGACTCCACTTCCTGCAACAGACGCTGGATGGAACGGTCGTCCACTTCCACCAGGTTTTCGAACAGGAACATTTCGTCGATAATTTTTTGCGCCAGCTCGCCGTCGAACTCGCGTACCGCCGTAATAACGGCTTCTTCCTGCTGCGTTTTCATCAGGTTGATGATTTCCGCCGCGGTTCTCACGCCGCCCATTTTGCTGCGCTTGAGGTTCTGGCCGTCGAGCAGGTTGTTGAGCACTTCGGTCAGCTCCGCCAGCGCCGCTGGCTGTACGCCGCCAAACGTGGCGATACGCAGCATGACATCGTGGCGCAGGCGTTCATCGAACAGCGCAAGGATATCCGCCGCCTGCGAACGCTTGAGGTGCACAAGAATGGTGGCGATGATCTGCGGATGTTCGTCGCGAATAAGGTCGGCGGCGCTCTGCGGCTCCATGAAGTTGAGCGTTTCGATGCCGCTGGTGGTCTCTTTGGTATCGAGAATATCTTCCAGCAGGCTTGCCGCACGCTCTTCGCCCAGCGCTTTGACCAGGACCGAACGCAGATAGTCGTTGGCGTTGACGCTGAGCGCAGCAAACTGCTCCGCCTCTTGTTCAAACTCCGCCAGAACTTCCGTTAGCTGCTTGTTGGAGATCTGCTTTAAGTTCGCCATCGCCGCACTCAGGTGCTGCACTTCGCGCGGGGCGAGGTGTTTGAACACTTCCGCCGCGCGATCTTCACCAATGGTCATCAGCAAAATGGCGCTTTTATCGGTGCCGGTCAGGTTACTCATAGTTCGTTACTCATCCATTGGCGGATAACCAGCGCGACGACGCGCGGATCGTTATCGGACATTTCGCGGATGCGCTGGCTCATTACTTCGGCGCTCAGACGCTGGTTATTACGGCGCTGCTGGGTCTGTTCATCTTTGCTAAGGTGAACTTCCACCGCTTCTTCCATCTCTTTACGCTGCTGCGCCATTTCCTGTGCTGCTTTGGCTTCTTCGGCGCGGCGCTGAATTTGCGGGCGCACCGCTTTGCGCCACAGCAGCCACGCGACAATCAGCACCAGCAGCCAGCGACCTGCGGAAAGCATCTGGTCGATAAACGACTGTTGTTGCCAGAACGGCAGTTCGCCGCCGGTTTCTTCCGTTGCGGTAAACGGCGAGTTAACCACGTTCAGGGTATCGCCACGCTTTTCGGAGTAACCCATCGCTTCGCGCGTCAAATCTTCAATCTGCTTAAGCTGGTCTGCCGTCAGCGGCAGCGGTTTGCCATCCGCCAGCTGGCGATAGTTGACCACCACAGCCACGGAAAGACGCTGAATATCGCCCACGTTCATTTTGGTATGGCGAATCGTGCGGTCCACTTCGTAGTTAGTGGTTTCGTCGTGCTGAGTATTGCGCGGGCCGCTGTTCGCTGCCGTACTGGTGGTTTGCGCGCGCTGCGGGTTGTTCTGACCGTTCTGGCCGTTGGCCTGCGCATTATTTTGCGCCTGAGGCGCGTCTATCGGCGCATTGTTAGCTGGCGCAGGCTGATTAGAGAGCGCGCCAGGCACGCCGCCCGGGTAAGCGCCGCCGATCTGCTCGCTGGTATTCAGCTGGCGCGAACGTACCGCCGCCTGAGCCGGGTCGCCGTTCGGGTGATATTGCTCTTCGGTCTGCTCTTTGTTGGCGAAATCAAGCTGCGCGGTAACCTGCGCATGTACGTTGCCGCTGCCAACGATCGGACCAAGAATGGCTTCGATGCGGCGCTGGATACGGCTTTCCACATCGCTTGCAAATTTAAGCTGCGCATCGTTAAGGTCGCGACCGGCAGTGTTGGATTGGGTCAGCAGATGACCGCCCTGATCCACAAGCGTGACGTTGCCCGGCGGCAGGCCTGCCACCGAACTGGAAACCATATGCACAACGGCGCTGATCTGGCCTTCATCCAGCGCGCGACCGGGTTCAAGATTCAGGGTTACGGAAGCGGAAGGCAGTTTTTGTTCGCGCACGAAAAGAGAAGGTTTTGGCATGGCGAGGTGCACGCGGGCGCTCTTCACCGGGCCTAAGGTTTCAATCGTGCGAGCGAGTTCGCCTTCCAGCGCGCGCTGGTAGTTAACCTGCTCGCTGAACTGGCTGATGCCGAATTTTTCCTGGTCGAGCAGCTCAAAGCCCACCGCGCCGCCTTTTGGCAGACCCTGCTGGGCGAGACGCAGGCGCAGTTCATGAACGTTTTCCGCCGGCACCATAATGGCGCTGCCGTTATCGGAGAAACGATAGGGAACATTCATTTGGGTAAGCTGGGTCACGATGGCGCCGCCATCCTGATCGCTAAGATTACTGTAAAGCACGCGGTAATCCGGGCTTTTTGCCCAAAGCACCATAGCGACGATAATCGCCACTGTAGCGGCAGCGGCCACCATCAACGGGATTTTCGGGTTAGCGCGTAAGCGGTTCAGCCATTCGCCGGCTTTATTTTGTGGCGTTTGAGCAGTGGCAGCGGTCATTGCTCACCTCGCGGCTCAGCGTTAACAGAATAAGACGTGTAATGAAGCAAAACGGACTCCCGGGTCGGCAAGCACGACAAAAGTTCCACAAAGATGGCGATGTCATTATTTGCTTTTACAGGATTTTCTATGGGCCAATTAGCCGGGTTTTTTGCTCCTATTTAACGCCTTTATCTTATTGACAAAGTGTTACGCTTGCCGCCATTCAGATTAATCCGATGGGGATAACATGGCCATTCAGGGCATTGAAGGTGTGCTTCAGCAGTTGCAGGCCACCGCGCTAACCGCACGCAACGAGGCGACGCAAGCCCCGCAGGGCGTGAGTTTTGCTGGTGAGTTGCAGGCGGCGCTGGGGCGCATTAGCGAAACGCAAAACGCCGCGCGCGCCCAGGCGGAAAACTTCGCCATAGGCAAACCGGGCGTTGCGCTTAATGACGTTATGGTTGATTTGCAGAAATCATCCGTGTCGCTGCAAATGGGTATCCAGGTACGCAATAAGCTGGTTGCGGCCTACCAGGATATTATGAACATGCAGGTCTAGTAAGCCTAAGTTGCTGATGTGATTAACATTTGCTAAACAGATCCAACCGCATGGGGCATAGGTGGGGCAAAGTCAGACAATTTTTGGTTCAGGATGGCGATCTGTTCCGCATTGTTATCTGACATCCATGCGCCGTAAACCTGATACACCATCTGCGCATTTGTGTGTCCCATTTGCGACGCGATGAAATTCGGGTTTGCTCCCGCAGTGAGTGACCAGCATGCATAGGTGTGCCTGGACTGGTATGCTCTCCTGTAGCGAATACCGGCTCGACGCATTGCTGATTCCCAGCTCTGCGCAACAGACCCTACCGCGTAATGATGGCCGGCGATCCCGTTATTCGCAGTTGCCTGAGGATTGAAGACGAAAGTGCAGGGGTGAGTGGTTGTCCGGCCATACTCCCGCAGTATCACTTCAACCTGATGCTGCTTTCCGAGCCTGGTTATCTCAGCTTGATTTTTCAGCACCTCCAGCGCAGGCTGTATCAGGTGTATTACCCTGTCAGTTCCAGCTTCGGTTTTTGGCAGGGTAAACTCCTTTGTCAGCGTATGGTTTCTTCTGACCATAAGTGTTCCCGCCTTGAGGTCGATATCTTCCCACGCCAGCCCGCATAGTTCTCCGTGCCGCATGCCGGTATAAACTGCCAGTGACCAGAAATTCCTGATCTGCTGGTTGTAGCATGCATCCATCAACCTGACGAATTCGTCCCGCGTCAAAGGGTCGGGAACAATTTTTGCCTTCTTCAAGAAATCGATGCCATCAAACGGGTTCTTTCTGATGTACCCGCTATCTACGGCAAACTGAAACATGAACGACGTAATCATCATGTAATTGTTTACCGTTCTCGCAGAACGTCCTTTAACCGGATGCGACTGGCCTTTTTTTAAAGTGTGAAATCCGGTAAGCAACTCCTTCCTTATGTACAGCAGATCCTCTTGCGTCACAGCAGAGATCATCCTGTTCTCACCAATCCTCGGCAACATGTTGCGCACGATTGACTTATATCGCGACAGAGCGTTGGTGGTGATCTCCATGCTTTTCAGGTCCAGCCATTTATTTGCGAGTTCGATGACTGTGATTTCCTTCCTGTCCTCGCCAAACCTAAGCAGGTTGGCTGACTCAGGGAACTGAGCAGCATAGTTGAAGCTTCCTGTTTTGATGGCGTAGCAAACTGACGCCCTTAATTCCCCGGCCACCTTGCGATTCTTCGGCGTGTCGACAACGCCAAGGTTCTCCCTCACCCTGACTCCTTTATACATGAACCATATACGGAGGTTTCCTCCATGGTTCTCGACGCCTGTTGGGTATGCTGTTTTAGCCATTGATCCCTCCTACGTCCAAGAGCGCCATAATCTTAAGCCTTTCCATGACAAACAGCACCAGGCTGTTTCGATGCTTGCCGCTCAATCCATGCGTTTATCGCTTCGCAGTTATAGAAGCATTCGCTATTAGGCTTTGGATCACCATCAGGTGAGATATGAAGATACTCCCGTCCTTGCAACCAAGACTCCTTGCGGGCCCTGACGATGGTTCCGGGGCGTAAGCCTGTTACGGCGATAAGCTTCTCTTCTGTTACCCATTTATTTGGCGTCAGTTGAATAACCTCAGGCATATTTCACTCCACCGGCCCCTCAGGGCCGTCATTGATAATCTGAAATCAGGAATTAAAAAAGCCGCTGGTGGGCGGCCTTTTGTGCAACAAAAAACCCGCCGAAGCGGGTCGTTGTCATTTTTTCTTGCTCATCATCTTCTCGAGCTTTTCCAGATTTTCTCTCGCTCGCTCTGGGCTTGTGCCTGTCCTTCGCGGATCTCCGTTAATCACTTCTTCCAGCAGCTGCTTAGTCAGCTCGTTTACCTCATCCATGATATCCTTGCCTTTCTCTTCCATGCGCACCTCCATTTGGGTTGAGTATTCGTCAGATAATACTACTCCGCTCCATTAACTTAGCTACGTAGATCAACATTTCAGAAAAAGACAACGATATCCATCTAAAGGCGGATGGCGGGCGGCTTGTTATGTACGGTTTTCGATAACCCTGAACTCAACGACCCACACCCAGGGGTTGGCCTGCCAGCTCTCAGCACCGTAGATGGATTGCCATAGATAGCTGAAATGCCCTGCGGCAGTTGGCCTGCCAGTAAAATTGTGGTCTGCAATGCAGTCGTAACAGTCCTGAGCGTCAGCAAGTTCCTCCATGTCGATGCCTTCCGCCACCGCATCCTCTTCACTGATATCCTGCAACCGCTCGACCCGCACGCCGGTAATCTCCAGCGTTATGCGGCTGGCTGCGCGAGGCATGTGGATAGACGGTTTCCAGCACGAACGACCATCTTCATAGCCATCATCATCACCCCATGTAAACCCTCCATCTGCTGAGTAAATGGCGTGACCAGAGTAGTAACCATTACCAAACGGCATTTCGTGGATAGCCGTGGCAGGACGGTCAGGGGTCCATGGCTGAATGCGACCATCTTCATCCAGTTCGTGACTAACAACTCCCCAAGTCTCACGCACCCACAGGCGATCACCCACTGCACCGAACGGACAACCATGCCAATAGTCGCCTCCATTCTCGCAATCTTCACTCCACGGCCATTTGCTGCCATCGTCACGCTCAGCGATATCCGTTGCACGCGTGCGCCTCCAGTCGATAATCCGGCGCGTCATGGTTTTCCGCCCGTCCAAGATAGCCCGCACCATTTCGCCGTTAAAAATTATCCCGCGCTCTTTCATCACTCCCTCCCGCACTCACGCGGCAGACACTTAAGCCGCCTCTGACCTGTCATAGCCGTAGCCACATAGCTCTCCTTGCCATTCTTCACTTCAACGCGAATCTTTGCTCCTTCTGCTCTGACCATGTAATCCGTTACCACTCCCTGTTTCCCGTAATCGCCGAACTTCTCCAGATGAGCCTTGATCGCAAGGTCGCATGCTATGCGGCCAACGGGGCTTTCTTTGCTGCGGTTAATCAGGCGCATGGCTTTCTCTCCGGGTCGAAAAGGTGCCAGTTATTTCGCATATAATTGGCCTGCAACCTCCTGTCGCCGACCTCTTCAACAGTGCGCCCGGTTATCTCCGCCACCTGCTCATTGTTGTGGCGCCAGAGCAGGGCTAATTCTTCTGATGTCCACTCAGTACTCATTCGCTCCTCCAGTGTCCGTAGCGCCCACGGAAGGAGCGCATGCGGATATCTGTGTATTCAGGCTTAACAGGCCCGACAACAAGCCAGCGCGGATAAAACGAAGCCTCCAGATTGCGGTGGTGCAATCTGCTGTCTTCCAGTGCGTCAGCCTGTCGGGTCATGCGAGCTTCCTTGCTCTCGGTTTGGTACTGCTTTCCAAGCGTCTCTTGCAGGTGGGATTTGATGCGCTCCAGCACCTCTTCGCGGGTGCCAGCGCGGTTAAACGGGCGTACAGATGCCGCCCCGGGAAGAGGTGATTCCATTGGCAACTCCATAGCTATCTAACTTTGAGGCTAAGATTCAGGCGCTTAGCCATCTGGCGAGTGGCTTCATATGAACGGTTTAGAATGCGAGCTATCAACTTAGGCTTTGTTCTCCCTGCAAGCTTTTTTAGTAACTGGACATCCATTTCCAGCCAGTCGCGGCCAACCGTAACCTGATTACCGCGTCGGCTGCGATATTGCATCATGCGACTCCTCCGGCCTTCTCCAGCTCAGACTTGCGAAGGTCGTAAACCTCTTTGGCTTTGGCCTGATGCTCAGAGCCGCGTAGCGTTCGCCATGCCTCTTCAAACATTGGCTTTAGAGATTCCATTGACTGTGCCAACGAGGCATCTGCAACAAATTGCTTGAGAGCATCTTCACGCGGGTCTGCGCCAGATTCCAGCCAGTTCAACAGCTGCTTGCCGGTTTGCTCGCTGAGCACTACAGGGTCGGAATTACTAAAGAGCTTTGTCCTGTCCTTGCTGGCGATCGCATGATGCGTTTCGTGTCCGATATCCAGAACTGTGGTGAATTCGTACTCGACGCCGTCACGTTGCTCTGACTTCATGCCAAGCTTGGCGACCTTCTTACGGCCGTTCTCTTCTACCTGGGCCGTTTCCGTCTTGCTGCGCATGGTTGCGATGATATGCATTGAGGAGCGGAGGATAGCGTCAAGGAATGCCCTGTGCCGCGGGTTAATCTCACTCCATGCTGACCAACTGTTCCCTCGGTACTTTGTTTTAGCTATGGTGTCTACCAGCTCCAGACAACCACCAACACCGCCCCACTCATGAGTGTGAATCGCCACGGGTTTAACAGACACCTCAGAGTCATTTAAGATGGCTTAAAGAGAGGTGCCCATGAGCG
>NZ_AWFX01000030.1 GCF_000463115.2 Franconibacter helveticus LMG 23732
ATAGAAACAGAAGCCACCGGAGCACCTCAAAAACACCATCATACACTAAATCAGTAAGTTGGCAGCATCACCAATAAATTAGTCTCCCTTTAATCACCACTTTATTGATTATAAAAAAGCGCTCTCTGAATAAAACATGGCGTGACTTACTTCGCAAAAAATAAATTTAAGCCGTTAATGCTTTTTCTCGCCACCCATTTATAACGATAAACCTGCCCTTACCGCTTTCTGTCATGTTTGCAAATCGTTCAGCGAGTTAGCGTGGGGTTGCGCCAGATGATGGGAATAACCGTAAGAGAGGCGGAGGAAACGGAAAGAAGAAGCGGCCCCGCGCGAAGGCGGGGCAGAGAGTCAGCTTTTTTTCACAAATTCCGATTTAAGCTTCATCGGACCGAAACCGTCGATTTTGCAGTCGATGTTGTGGTCGCCTTCCACCAGGCGGATATTTTTTACTTTCGTGCCGATCTTCAGCATGGAGGAGCTGCCTTTTACTTTCAGATCCTTGATAACGGTAACGCTGTCGCCATCGGCAAGCAGGTTGCCGTTCGCGTCTTTAACGACCAGCGCATCGCTTTGTGGGGCCGATTCGCCGGGTTGCCACTCATGGCCGCATTCCGGGCAGACATACAGGCCGTTGTCTTCATAGGTGTATTCAGACTGGCACTCAGGGCAGTGTGGTAGTGACATAAAGGTGTCCTCTAAAAACAGTAAAGCTGGCGATAAACGCTACGCCGCTAGAGAAAAGTTACAGGCGCCTGCGCGCAAAGGGGGGCGATTATAGCGCAATTCCCTGCTTTTTTCCGGGGTTATTCCGCAGGAAAAAAAGCGAATAATGCACTTCGCGTGACACACCCTGTCAAACCACAGGCTCATGATAAGTTTCACATTCAGATAAAGAAGCGTCAGGGGTTGTTTTCTTTACGGCCTGTGAACATATATCGTGATTTATTAGCGCGCAGTGTTATTCTGAGGAGGCTTATCTGAACGGAACTTATTAGCCTTTATATGGCAGGCTGGCTTTAGCGCTTTAACCCGTCTGGTAAAGCGTGGGCGATATATCCTTTTAATCACTTAAAAAACGCTATTCTGTATTGCCTGTCAATGCGGACTGCGCTGCAACGGCGGGAAACTATTCCGGCATTGCTTATATAGCTCAAAAATTATTTTACCACAGCGATGGTATGGCATTTTATTAACCGGAAGTGCGCCGGTGTCGTTGTGATTCGCAAGATATTTTCCTCACGTAATTATAAAAAGCGGTCTCAGATTATTAAAAAGAGAAGACACAAAAGTCAGATAATTTGTGTTAAGGAAAGATTTTTCATGCACACACAGACAGTTTTTGAATTAAGCCAGGAAGCAGAGCGACTGCTTCAGTTCGCATTGCATAATCTTAACGCCTTAAAGCAGATGCCTTGCGGAATGCAAGAAAACCACGGCGCGGCAGGGAATGGCCGAAGCGCCACTATACATCCGCTGCATTTCAGCGCGAGGGGCGTAGCCGCGCAGCAGGAAACGCTGCAAAACGAATTGCGAAAAATTACCCATCAGGAGATGGTGCTCGCTATCGTCGGAACGATGAAAGCGGGAAAATCCACTACGATTAACGCTATTGTCGGCACGGAAGTTTTACCTAATCGCAATCGCCCGATGACCGCGTTGCCTACGCTTATTCGGCATTTACCCGGGCAAAAAGAGCCGGTATTGCATTTCTCTCACGTGCGGCCCATTGATACATTAATGCAGGCGCTGCAACAGCGGCTTGCTAATTACCCCCGCGACCAGCTCGCCCTACAGCTTGAAATTGATAAAGACATGGAAAGCCTGCTGCAACGTATTGCCAGCGGCACCACGTTTGAAAAACACTATCTCGGCGCGCAGCCTATTTTCCACTGCCTGAAAAGCCTGAATGATTTAGTACGGCTTTCCGGCGCGCTGGAGGTGCCTTTTCCTTTTAGCGCCTATGCGGCTATTGAAAATATTCCGGTTATCGAAGTGGAATTTATGCATCTCGCTGGCCTTGAGAAAGGGCGGGGGCAACTGACCTTATTAGATACGCCGGGGCCTAACGAAGCCGGACAGCCTCATTTGCAGAGTATGTTGCAGGAGCAGATCTCGCGCGCTTCCGCCGTGCTGGCGGTCATGGATTACACGCAGCTGAAATCCATCTCCGATGAAGAGGTGCGCCAGACGCTGGCCGCCGTCAGCCGCTCGGTGCCGCTGTTTGCGCTGGTGAATAAGTTCGACCAGAAAGATCGCAACAGCGACGATGAAGAACAGGTGCGGGCGCTTATTGCCGGCACCCTGATGAAAGGCGCTATAGAACCTGACCATGTTTTCCCCGTTTCGTCGATGTGGGGGGATCTGGCAAACCGCGCCCGCCACGAGCTGGCGTTGCGCGGATCGCTGCCCGACCATACAGAACAGCGCTGGGTGCAGGATTTCGCCGAAGCGGCCATGGGCCGCCGCTGGCGGACGGCGGATCTGAACGATGTGGACCACGTTCATCATGCGGCGAACCTGCTGTGGGAAGATTCGCTTTTCGAGCAACCCATCAAAGCCCTGCTGCACGCCGCCCATGCCAACGCTTCGCTCTATGCGCTGCGCTCCGCCTCGCATAAGCTGCTTAACTATGCGCAAAGCGCAGAGGAGTACCTTGGCTTTCGCTGCCAGGGGCTGGAGATCAAAAGCGAGCAGTTGCAGGAAAATATTACTCAGCTGGAAGGGGATATCGCCCGGCTTCAGCATTGCCAGGAAGGGGTGCGGGACGAAGTTCAGCACGAGGTCAAGCTTGCGCTGCAAACCGGGGCTGAATGTATCGCGGGCCATGAAAAGCAGATCCAACACGCGATTAGCGCTTATTTTCAGACGGGTAAGGTGCCGCCTGTCGAGCTCAGCAGCACCATGAGCAAAGCGGTATCGCGTCGCAGCGACTTCGAACCCGGATGCCGGCAAATCGTGCTGGAAGAAGAGGGCGAAGCGCGCATGATGATGCATAAACTCCGCGCTTCCTGCGAGGTGATCCTGCTTTCCGTGCAGGAAAACCTGACCCGCGAGCTGGAACTGCATTTCCGCCATCTGGAAAATGCCCTTGCCCGCATTTTACGCGATGCGCTGGCGCCCATTGAAGCGCGCGTGACGGATGGCCTGAGCCAGGCGGGGTTTCGCGCCCATATCTCGCTGCCTGCGTTCCAGTCGAGCCAGCTCAATTTCAATGCCCATCAGCTTTTTAACGAGGCGATAGCCGAAGAAAGCGTGCCTGTCGCCCAGGCGCGCCGCCAGGCAAGCATGCGCAGCACCATGGCGCGCTGGCTTGGCAGCAACGAATGGGGTTGGGAAGATTACACCATGACCAGCGCCCGCTACGTGATTGACCTGAATAAATTGCATGAGCGGCTCAGCCACTATGTCAGCCATTTTTGCGCGCAGATCCGCAAGGCGATGAATGCGCAAATTGATATTTCCGTCACGGCCGGGCTGGCGACTTTTTTTGCCGATTATCAGCAGGGTCTGGCCTCTATTGAAGCCAGCCTGCGCCAGAGCCTGACGGCGCGCCAGCAAAGCGAGGCGTCTTTGTCTCAGCTTCGCCAGCAGCTTAACCACTGCGCTACGACGGCGCGCTTTATCCATGAAGACGCTAGGCTGTTGCGTGATGATATCCAGACGCTTTTTCAGGCGGAGCAGTAAATATGAGCAATTTATTGCTGGAAGGCCCGGGGCGCCATGTCAGCTGCCTCGGCAGTAAGCTGATGGTGGATTTAGCGAAGGATCTCCGTGAGCCGCGTCGTACGGTTCTGGCGCCGCATCAGCAGAGCGTCCGGGAACGTCTGACGCAAGAATTTATGCACAAAGCGCCGCTGCGCCAGTGGGCGGCGGCGGGTTCGCTGATGCAGCAGGACGTCCGGCTTCTGCAATGGCTGGAACAGCTGGCGGGATTGCTCCAGCCGGGCTATCTGGCGCTAAGCCTGGTGGCGGAAAGACTCAACAATGTGCTGGAGCGCGCTGGTGGCGATGCGCTTCGCCATTCGCAACTGGAGACGCTCTGCGCCCAGTTTCATCAGCGCGTGGCCCGCGCGCAGGCGCAGTTTCAGCAACGTGACGCAGCGGCAGAGGCTGCGCAACATTGCGAGCAGGTGCTGGCGCACTGGCGCAGCGGACGGTACAACGCCTGGTCCCCCGCAGGGCGATGTTATGTTGCGCTGGAGGAGCTGCGCTGGGGCGCTTTTGGCGAAGCGGTATATCTGGGGCCAACAAAAGAACGCGAAGCCCTGTTGAGCCGGTGCCGCCAGATGGCGTGCGATCAGCTGGCGGCCTCGGTGAATGCGTCTGCCCGTACGCGCCATTTTTACCATCACTGGCTGACCACGCCTGCCGCGCCGGGATTGATGAATTATAAAGATACGCTGAGCTGGCTCGGCGCGTGGAGCGACAAGGAACGCCAGCCCGTCGCCTGGTCCGTGACGCAAACCTGGCAAAGCGTGGCGCTCGGTATGCCGCGACTTTGCTCCGCCGCACGCCTCGCCAGCGCGATGGTGGATGAGGTGTTCGCGTCTTAACGGTCACGTAAAAAGGCGCTGAAAGCGCTGGCCTGCGCTGACCAAAAAGAAACCCCGCTTTCGCGGGGTTTTCTGTTTACCTTTGCAGCGATTGTTCGCTTACCGGTTTTGCTTGCGGCACGCTCTTCGCCACATGCTTTGCATAGAGCGCGGTAATAATGGGCACAAGAATAGCCGTAACGATAACGCTTGCCGCTACCAGCGCCGTAGCGGAAGCCGCCACCGGTTCAAACGCCGGGTTTATCTGCGCGATAATAACCGGGTTCGCCACCGCCGCGCCTGCCGCGGACGATGCCGCCACGCCTGCGGTGCCGTTGCCGCCGCCAATCACTTTGTCAGCGATAATCAGCGGAATACCGGTAATGATGATAACCGCCACGCCGAGCAGCACGCCGAGCAGGCCGGTATCCATAATCACGCCGAGGTTAATGGTATTGCCAAGGGCAAAGCCAAAGAAAGGGATCAGTACCGGCGTCGCTTTGCTGAAGAAAGCGCGCAGATCGTGGTCGAGGTTGCCAAGAGTAAAGCCGATCAGGAACGGCAGCACGGCGCCGATAAAATGGTGTGCTTCAAACGAGGCCAGGCCTGCGGAGCCGAGGATAACCATGGTCATCAGCGGGCCGGATTCCAGCGACATCAGTACGAATGCGCCAGACTCTTCTTTCGTGCCGTACTGGTTCATCAGGCTGGCGTAGAGGCCGCCGTTGGTCATGTCCATCGCCGAAACGATAGCCAGAACGGAAAGCCCGGCCAGAAAACCGGTCTGGATGCCGGTATCCGGAATAAACATTGAGGCGATCATCGCCACAACCCATGCTACGGCGATTTTGGTCACCACCAGCGTGCCCGATTTACGCAATACCGTTCCGGTGGCGCGTAAATCAATAGAAGCGCCGATACAGAAAAACCAGACGGCAAGAATAGGCACCGTGCCGGTAATCATGCCTTTTGTAAACGAACCGAAATAAGCCCCTGTTTGTGGAGCAAAAGTATTTAATACTGCCCCAAGCAAGAGCGGGATGAGCATCATCCCGCCCGGGATGCGTTCCATTGTGGCTTTAATTTTCATGAAAATACCTCTGCAATCTGTTCTGCGCCGAAGCTAAATTTTGATAAAGCGATCCCGCCGATGAAAATCATTATTTTTCATCGTCTTATATGTGTTTCCTGGTGAGCCGTTTACCGCGTAAACGCAGCGGAAGGCATCAAAGCGTGCAAGCAGAAAAAAGTTTTTTGTCTCTGGCTTATCCTGTTCGTTAACTTACAAGTGCTACTATCCTCTGTATGGAATATTGATTCAATAGTAATGAAACGCTGTTTTAGTTATCTTGGTCACATTATTGAGCGGACGGTTTGTTACCATGATTAACAGTGAAAATTAATGTAAAAACCTTGTTATTTATTGTTTTGAATATTGAGTGTTAATAATCACCTGGGTTATTTCTTAAACCCCGGAACTACAGATTGAGGAGCCATAATGGACGTTCGCCAGAGCATTCACAGCGATCACGCAAAAACCCTGGATACGGCCGGGCTGCGTAAAGAGTTTCTGATTGAGAAGATCTTCGTAGCGGATGAGTACACCATGACTTACAGCCACATCGACCGCATTATTGTGGGCGGCGTAATGCCGGTAAGCCGCACGGTGAGCGTGGGCGGCGAAGTGGGCAAGCAACTTGGCGTGAGCTATTTCCTGGAGCGGCGCGAGCTGGGCGTGATTAATATCGGCGGCGCGGGCATCATCACCGTTGACGGCACGCGTTATGAAATGAACCCGCGCGACGGGCTCTATGTGGGCAAAGGGGCGAAAGAGGTAGTGTTTGAAAGCGTTGATGCCGCTACGCCCGCGCGTTTTTACTATAACTGCGCGCCTGCGCATACCACTTTCCCGACCAAACGCGTGACGCCTGCCGAGGTTTCACCGGTGACGCTTGGCGAAGATGTCACCAGCAACCGCCGCACCATCAACAAATATTTTATTCCGGATGTGCTGGAAACCTGCCAGCTCAGCATGGGCCTGACGGAGCTTGCGCCGGGCAACCTGTGGAATACCATGCCGTGCCATACCCATGAGCGCCGCATGGAAGTCTATTTTTACTTCGGGCTGGAAGAAAACAGCTGCGTATTCCATATGATGGGGCAGCCGCAGGAGACACGGCATATTGTCGTGCAAAATGAGCAGGCAGTGATTTCGCCAAGCTGGTCGATTCATTCCGGCGTCGGCACTCGCGCTTATACCTTTATCTGGGGCATGGTGGGAGAAAACCAGGTCTTTGACGATATGGACCATGTCGCCATTAAAGATCTGCGTTAATGCGGCGATGAGGCTTAAGAAAGAACTTAAGCCGCTGGAATTAAAAAGCCCCCGTTTTCGGGGGCTTTTTTTATGGCTTACAGACCGAGCGCGTCAAAATCAGACGCGCTGTGGCGTTCAGGAAGCTGTTTATCGCCCCAGGTGCGGTTAACGATGCTGCCGCGCTGCACCGCCGGGCGCTCCGCTACCGCTTTCGCCCAGCGCATTACGTTCTGGTAGGTGTCGGCTTGCAGGAACTCGCTGGAATCGTACAGCCCGGAGAGGATCAGGTTGCCGTACCACGGCCAGATGGCGATATCGGCAATGCTGTACGCATCGCCCGCGATAAACGGATGTTCCGCCAGTTGGCGATCCAGCACGTCGAGCTGGCGCTTGGCTTCCATGGTGAAGCGGTTGATGGCGTACTCAATCTTCACTGGCGCGTAGTGGTAAAAGTGGCCAAACCCGCCGCCAAGGTAGGGCGCGGAGCCCTGCAACCAGAAGAGCCAGTTCAGCGCCTCGGTGCGCCCGGCCAGGGTTTTCGGCAGCAGCTGACCAAACTTCTCCGCCAGATAAAGCAAAATGTGGCCTGATTCAAACACGCGGATCGGCGTGCCGGCGGAGCGGTCGAGCAGCGCCGGGATTTTTGAGTTGGGGTTGACCTGCACAAAGCCGCTGGAGAACTGATCCCCTTCGCCGATGCGGATCAGGTGCGCGTCATACTCCGCGCCGCTTTCGCCAAGCGCCAGCAGCTCTTCAAGCATAATCGTCACTTTCTGGCCGTTTGGCGTGCCGAGAGAGTAAAGCTGGAGCGGGTGCTTGCCCACCGGCAGATCCTGTTCATGCGTGGGACCGGCGATGGGACGGTTGATCTTCGACCAGGAGCCGCCGTCCTGCGAGTTCCAGGTCCAGACTTTCGGGGGCTGATAATCATGTTCTGACATAAGGGATCCGCCTTTGTGATGGGTGATAGCTTTACGTTTCTGGAGTGTAGCAGCAGGGCGCAAAGAAAAGAGTTAGCAACTCGTGGCGTTAAGCGGTGACAAAGCCCATGCGCGGGCTTTGTCATGTAAAATCAGGCAATTGCGTGGCGAGATACTGCAATATGCTCTGGCTGCGGGTTTACCTGGCGCGCCAGGGTAAAGACGCGGGTGCTGCCGGTAAGCGCCGTGACTTGCTCCGTCATGGCGTCGGCGGAAACGGCAAGCTCTTCCACCATCGAGGCGTTGCTTTGCGTCACCCGGTCCAGTTCCGCTATCGCCTGGTTTATCTGTTCGATGCCGCGCTGCTGCTCTTCGGTGGCGTTCGTCACCTCATCCATCAGATCGCGAACATGGGTGATCGTCGAAATAATATCGGCCATTGATTGCCCGGCCTGCGAGACCAGCCGCGATCCTTCGCCCATTTTATCGGTGGTGCGATCGATAAGCTGTTTGATGTTTCGGGCCGCTTCCGAACTGCGGTGCGCCAGGCTTCGCACTTCGCCCGCCACGACCGCGAAGCCTTTGCCGTGTTCTCCCGCCCGCGCCGCTTCCACCGCCGCGTTCAGCGCCAGGATATTGGTCTGAAAAGCGATGCCTTCGATAAGCGTAATGATTTCGGTCATTTGATCGGCGCTTCCGGCGATATCGCGCATTGTGCCGGAAACCCGATCCATTACTTCGCCGCCCTGACGCGCGCGGCTGGCGGCGTCGCCCGCCATGGTTTTCGCCTGCATTGTGTTTTGCGCATTATTTCGCACCGTGGAGGTGATCTCTTCCATACTGGCGGCGGTTTCTATCAGCGCGGCGGACTGCTGTTCAGTGCGGGCGGAGAGCTCGCGGTTGCCCGCTGCGATCTCCGCCGAGTGGTTAAGCACCGTGTCGGCGGAGTGACGTATGGCGGCAATAAGCCGACGCAGCTCCTCCTGCATCATCGCCAGCGAGCCCATAATACTGGCGCGGCCGTTATTCTCGATGGGATGGCTTAAATCACCCGCTGCGATAATCGCGGCAACCGCCTGGGCGCGAGCGGGTTCGCCGCCCAACTGGCGCATAAGGTTGGTAATGAGTTTCCAGGCGATAAGCAGAGAGACCAGCAGCGCCAGCGCCACCAGCGAAAGCTGAACGGCGCGGGCGGTCGTAAACGTCTTTTCAGTATTTTGGGTGTCGGCATCGGCCACCGCGATTTCGCGGTTTTCAAGCGTTAATAAATCCGCCATCAGCTGCGTGCGATACTGCCGGGAATTATCGCCGCTAATCTGGTTCGCCCGGGTAATGTCTTCCTGTTGCAGCGCTTCCAGCACCGCATTATTTGACGCCGCAAAGGCGGTGAAATTCTCCACAACGCGCTTAACCAGCGGATCGTCTTTTTTATTCGCCGCCAGCGCCAGGTAACTTTTTTGCGCGTGCAGGAAATTCTCAATAGCCTGATCGAGCTCGCCGCGGTGCTTCTCCCGCTCCTGAGGGGTGGCGGAGGCAATCATCTGCACCTGCTGAAGGCGCAGTTCTGAAAGCACGCCGCGCATCTCAAGCGTATATTTCACCGCCGGCACGCTCTGCGTGAGCAGCGCCTGCGCCTGCCTGTTGCTCTGGTTTAAATAGAACAGCGAGACTATCCCCATTACCAGCACAAAAAGCACCAGCGTGGCGAAGCTCATTATTATTTTTTGGGTAAAGGTAATTTTTTTCATTTTAGCCGTCATCTGTGTAGTGAATGGAGTGATTAACGGCAAAACGGCGCTGGCGCTTTATCAGGCTTTATGCGGCTTTATTAACCCGGATCATGTTTTATTTGATTATTTCTTTTTACGGAAACAGCGTTTCGTTTCAGGCGCTATTTTCCCAGGCCGCGGCTGACGGCCAGGGAAAAAGAGGGCTATTTCATACTGGCGGCGATGGTCTGCACGTTATGCCGGAAGGCGGAAACGTAATCTGGCGCCGGGCCGGAAGGTTTGCTGAGCGCTTCCGGGTAAAGTTCGCCGCCTGATTGCGCGCCGCTGGCGCTGGCGATTTGCCGCACCAGACGCGGGTCGGTCTGGTTTTCAATAAAGTAGGTGTGAATGTTCTCTTTTTTCAGCTGAGCGATAAGCTTCGCCACGTCGCTGGCGCTGGCTTGCGCTTCAGTGGAAAAGCCAACCGGCGCCAGAAAAGTGACGCCATATTCGGCGCCAAAATAGCCGAAGGCGTCGTGGCTGGTCAGCACTTTGCGTTTCGCGACAGGGATGGCGGCAAAGGTCGCTTTCGCCCAGCTGTCGAGCTTATCAAGCTGCTGAATGTAAGCTTCGCCGCGTTGCTGAAAATAGGCTTTATCTTCCGGGTCCGCTTTGATTAACGCATTCATCACATTCCGGGCGTAAATCGCGCCGTTCCTGGCGCTATTCCATGCGTGCGGGTCGGTGATAGTTTCGCCGTCTTCGTTCATCTTGCGTGTTTCAACGCCTTGCGAAGCGACGACCGGGGCGTTTTTCGTGCCGGACGCTTTTACCAGCCGCGTCATCCAGCCTTCCAGCCCAAGCCCGCTGGTGAAAACGACATCCGCCTGACTCAGCGCCTGGCTGTCTTTGGGCGCAGGCTCGTAAGTATGCGGGTCGCCATCCGGCCCTACCAGCGTAGTAACGCGCACATGCTCGCCCCCCACCTGCGAGACAATATCACCCAGCACCGAGAAGCTCGCGACAGCGTTAACCTGGTTTGCCAGCGCACAGGGGCTGGCGGCAAACAGTAGCGCCAGCGCAGTGGTTTTCAGTTTCATCGTTTCCTTTACCTTATAGACTGTTTTAATTTAACGAGCGGAAAAATCCCCTTTTCTGTACCGAACAGCACCGAAAAGAAGAAAAAGAGGGTGGCGGTGAGCACAATCGCCGGGCCGGCGGGCAGCGACTGATACCAGGACCACGTTAGCCCCAGCAGCGCGCTGAGCATGCCGGTTATCGCCGCCAGCGCCAGCATCCAGGGCAGGCGATTCGCCCAACAGCGGGCGGCGATAGCTGGCAGCATCATCAAGCCCACGGTCATCAGCGTGCCGAGGATCTGAAAGCCCGCCACCAGGTTCATCACCAGCAGCGCCAGAAACAGCGCGTGAATGGCGGAGGGCAGACGGCGCGAGCGCACCTGCAAAAAGGCGGCGTCGAACGCCTCCATCACCAGCGCCCGGTAGCTCAGGGCGAGAATAAACAGCGTGGCGCTGGCGATTACGCCGATGAAAATCAGCGAGGCGTTGTCCACCGCCAGTAGCGAACCGAACAGCAGGTGGAGCAAATCCACCCCGCTGCCGCGAAGGGAGACCAGCGTGACGCCAAGCGCCAGCGAGCCGAGGTAAAACCCGGCGAAGCTTGAATCCTCAGGCAGCGAAGTCGCTTTGCTTACCCAGCCGGAAAGCAGCGCCACCAGCAGGCCGACAATAAATCCGCCAGCGCCCATCGCCAGCAGCGACATGCCGCAAAGCAGATACCCTGTCGCCACGCCAGGCAGCACCGCATGGGAGAGGGCATCGCCCGTCAGGCTCATTCTGCGCAGCAGCAGAAAAACGCCAAGCGGCGTGATACTGAGCGAGAGCGCCAGGCAGGCGACCAGCGAACGGCGCATAAAGCCGAAGGTGATAAAGGCGTCAAAAAGAGGGTGTGTCATAGCATTCCTGCGGCAACGGATAAGGAGCGAGCGGCGGCATCACTTCCGTCGTTTTACCCCAGCGATAGCGCCCCTGGTGAAGCCAGAGCGTTTCGGGAAAATGACAGCGGACCATCTGCGGGTTATGCAGCACCACCAATAGCGTTTTGCCGCGCGCGGCGAGTTGCGCCATAAGCGCCAGCAGGGCGTCGCTTGTCTGGTTGTCTATGCCGGTGAAGGGCTCGTCCATTAGCATGACGGGCGCATCCTGCACCAGCAGCCGGGCAAACAACATGCGCTGAAACTGGCCGCCCGAGAGGCGATTGAGCGTATGGCGGCGCAGCGCGGTTAACCCGACCTGTTCCAGCGCGGCATCGATGCGGGAGCGCGTCTCGCCGCGCAGGCTTTTCATCAGCGAAACCGCAGGCCAGGCGCCCGTTGCGACCACGTCGCTGACGGTGAGCGGAAAGTGGCGATCAAGCTCGCTTTGCTGCGCCAGCCAGCCTATGGCTCTTTTATCGCCGGGCCAGCTAACGGAACCGCCGAGCGGCGGCAGAAAGCCCGCCAGCGTTTTCAACAAGGTCGATTTGCCGCAGCCGTTCATGCCCACAATCGCGGTAGGGCGGCCAGGGCGGAAAGCGCCATTAAGCGGGCCGGTCAGGGCGTTGCCTGCGTAACCGGTGACGAGGTTGTTGAGCGTTATCATGGCAGCAGCGTGGCCCAGCGGATGACGCCCCACAGCAGAACAAGCAGCAGCGTCACGCCGCAAAGCCGCCAGAAAGCCGAACGCGTCAGCAGCGTAGGGCGCAGCGGCAGGGAGGTAAAGCGAGGCATAGCGAAACCCTTTTCGAGTATTGTTATATTATAACATAACACCCAAAGCGGCGGCTGTGAACCCACGGCTACGTTTTGCATATCCGGCCTGTACGAGAGAGAAGAGACGGGCGCAAAACAGCGCCGGAAGGGCAAAGCCGGGGATATTCTCCCCGGTCAGGGTATAGCGAGGTAACGTAAAGCGCGGGGAAGTAAGTGAAGGATTCAGGCTTAACGTGCCTGCCGCTGTACCATGGCAATGATCGCCTCGAGCAGTTCATCTCTGGCCTGCTGTTCGGTAATCATCTCTTTCGCCGCGGCCCAGGAAAGCGTTTCGGCGGCGCCGAACATGGCCCAGAGCGGCGCGTCTGCCAGCGGCTTATCACCGCAAAAGGGCGCAAAGATGTCGCGACACTGGCGAATAAAGCTGACGGCGTACTCCTGGCGGAGCTTTTCAAGCTCCGGCGTGCCGTTAAGCGCCGCCATTACGCTTGGCATTTCACGTCCCTGATGCAGCACGCACGCGACGTAAGCCTCCGCGATAACTGAAGCCAGTGTTTCCAGCTTCGGCTCCGCGTTGCGCAGGGCTTCATTCATTCTCGCCGTCTGGCGTTGGTCATAGTCGCGATAAAGCGCGGCCAGCAGCCCGGCGCGGCTGGTGAAGTGGTCATACACCACCGGTTTTGTTACGCCCGCGCATGCCGCCAGGTGCCCAAGCGTCAGGGCTTCGGTTCCTTCCTGGCGGATGATCCGCCAGGCCATTTCTGTAAGTTGTTCATAGCGTTCCTCCCGAGATAAACGCTGGCGCGCACGCGGTTCCGGCATGGCCTGATTTCCCCATTGACATGGCTATATACCAAAGGTAAGTTACCATTAGTAGGTTACTGTTAGTATATAAAGATTACGTCTGACATCGCTTGATGACAACAGGAGTATCGCTATGCATGCATTAATCGTCGTTTCGCATCCGGTAAAAACTTCGCTGACGCACAGCGTTGCCGCTGCTGTCGCCCGGGGGATTACCGGCGCTAACCGGGAAAACAGCGTTGAGATCGCAGACCTTGCGCAGGAAGGGTTTAACCCGGCGTTCTCTGCGCCAGATTATGACGCTTTTCAGCGAACCGCTGCCTTGCCGCCTGATGTCGTTGCCGAGCAGGCGCGCATTGATAACGCCGATGCGCTGGTGCTCGTTTTCCCCGTTTACTGGTGGAGCATGCCAGGCATGCTGAAAGGGTGGATTGACCGCGTTTTTGCCAACGGCTGGGCTTATGAAGAGCGCAGCGACGGCAGAATAGTGAAGAAACTGACGCGCCTGCCGGTACACCTCATTGGCCTTGGCGGGGCGGGGCAGGGGACGTATGAAAAGCATGGCTACAGCGCGGCGATGCGAACGCAAATCGATCATGGCATTTTCGATTATTGCGGCGCGCCGGTCGTGACCTCTGAAGTGTTGTTCGTGCCGGATTTAGAGGCGCCTGAAGCGAGCCTGGCCCTGGCGCAGGAAACAGGACGGCGGATTTTTACGGCTCGATTGTGAAGCGTCCGGAAAGCCCAAAAGCAAAAACCCCCGCCAAAGGCGAGGGTTCGAAATAAGTGGTGCCCGGACTCGGACAAAAACGCCGGGAGCGTTTTTGCACAGCGCGTTTACGCGCTAGCCCCGCAGGGGTGAGCCACAGGGAGGTGGCGAACAATCGAACGGAGTTCGATGAAGAGTCCGGAAAGCCCAAAAGCAAAAACCCGCCTTTTGGGCGGGTTCTCTGAATAAGTGGTGCCCGGACTCGGACAAAAACGCCGGGAGCGTTTTTGCACAGCGCGTTTACGCGCTGGCCCCGCAGGGGTGAGCCACAGGGAGG
>NZ_AWFX01000031.1 GCF_000463115.2 Franconibacter helveticus LMG 23732
GGTGGAGCTGCATGACAAAGTCATCGGGCATTATCTGAACATAAAACACTATCAATAAGTTGGAGTCATTACCCTTTTTTAAATTTATTATGCTGCCGCCTTATTTAAACATTAAAAAAACGATGCCTTAGCTTTTCGTTATATAAGCGAAACGGCATACGCTTGCGTGCGTTTAAATAAACCTGACAACAGGATAAATTACGCTTTGCGCTGCGTATTATTAAATGACTTTTTAACCCGGCGGGTTGTTGCGCGCTTTTGCTCAGGCAAAGATAAGTAAAAGCGTCATTCACCCACCCGTTCGGGGGGCTGGCGCAACGGTGAAAGCCTCTTATCATCAGGTTATCGAAAGCCGCTTTGCGAGGTCGCTATGTCTGTTTCTTCTTCACCCGTGCTGCATCTGCTGTGCGGTAAAATCGCCTCGGGAAAATCGACCCTCGCCGCCGCACTCGCCGACAACCCAGGCTGCGTGCTTATTAGCGAAGATGCCTGGCTTGCCCGTCTTTACGGCCAGGAGATGCAAAGCGTGACGGATTACGTGCGCTATGCCGCCAGGCTTCGCGAGGCAATGCAGCCCCATCTGGTGGCGTTGCTGCGCGCAGGCGTTTCGGTAGTGCTCGATTTTCCCGCCAATACCGTGGAAAACCGCGCCTGGATGAAAAAGGTGATAATGCAGAGCGGCGCGGCGCACCAGCTTCATTATCTCGATGTGCCGGAAGCGCTCTGCAAAGCGCGGCTGCGTGAAAGAAATGCCGCTGGTACGCATGATTTCGCCGCCACCGACGCCCAGTTTGAGCTGATTACGCGCTATTTTAGCGCGCCGGTGGAGGGCGAGGGGTTTACTGTCGTCCGCCACTCCTCGCCGCAGGCATAACCCGTCAAAGCCGTCTATCCTGAAACTCTACCTCTTTGGGACAGAAGGAGCGGTGCAATGAAGTTTTTTTACTTTGTTTCCCTGATTGCGGCGGTCGGTTATTTGTTCGCTTTTCTTCCCCGGACGAAAAAGGATCGCGAGCCGATAGCCTGGTGGGGCTGCTGGGCCTACGTGGCGGCTTCCGCGCTTTATTGGGCTTACTACGGTTTGAACCATTATCTGAACATCTTTTAACCGCACGAAAGGGTAAATTCGGAGCAGACCGCTTGCGGACGCAACGGCGCGGCTAGCCACTCGCGGGGCTTCATAATTTCTCCATTTACTTTACAAAATTTCGCTATCTTTTTACCGGCGAAAAGCCCACTGTGGCGGTGGGCAATTCACTGTCGTCGCCACAAGCGCTTCCTTGACTCTCGCCCTGTACAGGCGCCACGTCTTTTCAGCACAACCCTCCTTTTTATTCGCCCGGCGGGCAGACAAAAAATCGGGTCGCGTAGACCGTTGCAACGTTCAAACCGTTAACCAGGGTTATTCATCATTCGCGCAGTATTTATTCGCGCCCGCGTGCCGCAGGGGGTTCTGTCGGCTTGCGAATGGGCATTTTTTCTGACGTTTAAACAAAACCAAACAGAGTGTACCGCTAATGAAAGGGTTTCTTTATGCGATACCGCGACAGGCATAAAGGGTAAACCATGAACAAAACCGGCTGCTTCTCTTCATCATTGTTACATCCCCGCTACTGGCTAACCTGGTGCGGGCTTGTGCTGCTCTGGCTGCTGGTGCAGCTTCCTTATCCCGTGCTGATGCGCCTTGGCGCGTTTCTCGGCGCGAAGGCGCGGCCTGTGCTGAAACGGCGCGAGAAAATCCTGCGCCGCAACCTTGAACTCTGCTTTCCCCATTTTTCACCCGATGAGAAAGAGCGGCTGATCGCCGATAACTTTCTTTCGCTCGGCATGGCGCTGCTGGAAACCGGCATGGCCTGGTTCTGGTCCGATAAACGCATCAAGCGCTGGTTTGACGTCGACGGGCTGCATAACCTGCAAAACGCGGTGGACGGCAAGCGCGGCGTGATTGTGATTGGCGTGCATTTTATGTCGCTTGAACTGGGCGGGCGGGTGATGGGCCTGTGTCGGCCGATGATGGCGATGTACCGTCCGCACAACAACCCGGCGCTGGAGTGGGCGCAAACCCGCGGACGCATGCGATCGAACAAAGCGATGCTCGATCGCAAAGATCTCAAAGGCATGGTCAACGCCCTGAAAAAAGGCGAGGCGGTCTGGTTCGCGCCGGATCAGGATTACGGCCCGCGCGGCAGCACCTTCGCGCCGCTGTTTGCGGTGAACGACGCCGCCACCACCAAAGGCACCTTCGTGCTTTCCCGCCTGAGCGGGGCGGCGCTGCTCTCTATCGTGATGATAAGAAAAGCGGACGGCAGCGGTTATCAGCTTATCATCCAGCCCGAGCTGAAAGATTATCCGCGCGACGACGAAGCCGCCGCCGCCTGCTACATGAATAAAGTGATTGAGCGGGAAATCCTGCGCGCGCCGGAGCAATACCTCTGGATCCACCGGCGCTTTAAAACCCGCCCGGCGGGCGAAGCGTCGCTCTATCTGTAACAGGCGTTAACGAAAAACCGGCGGCCCAGACTGCCGGTTTTTTTATGGGCGCAGGGCAAGGTCTATAGTTACTTTTTACCTTAATGAGGAGCCGCCCATGCCCCGCGTAACCGGTGTTGATCATCTTGTTTTGTCCGTCAGCGATTTCGCCCGCTCAAAAGCCTTTTATGGCCCGCTGATGGATTTTCTCGGCTTTGAGATCATGGATGAAATGGAGAATGCCATGGGCTGGCGCAACGACGTCACCCGGCTTTGGATCTACCAGGCAGATGAAGCGGGCAAGGCTGCGCCTTACCGCAAAGGCAACCCCGGCTTTCACCATTACGCCTGGTCGCTTGGCAGCCGCGCCGAAGTGGATGAGCTACAACAGTGGCTGGAAACGCACAATGCCGCCATCGTCGACCCGGCGGATGAGTATTACCCCGATTATTACGCCGTCTTTTTTCTCGACCCCGACGGGATGAAGCTGGAAGGCATGTATTACGGCAAGTGATAAATAACCGCTTTTTAGCGAACCGCCGGTGATGTTTTTTTCATCTCCCGCCGGGCTTATCGGCCCGCCAGCGTCCAGGCTTTACGGATGTCACTTTCGTTGAACCGCTGGGCTTAAGCAGGAGGGAAGATGTCACAACACGATAACTCAGGTATTTCGCGCCGCCAGCTCGTCGGCGGGCTGGTAGGCAGCATGGCGGTCACCGCCGTGGCGGGTCACGCTAACGCGGCGGGCGCGCCGCAAACCGAAACCACCGACAGCGGGCCGCATCCGCTCACCGGCAAAGACCCGCGCGAGGCCTATCCAAAACCGCCTTTCGAGTACCAGACCCAGGAGCCGCCGGGGCTGGCGAGCAAAATGAACCCGCGGCCTGACCACGGCGAGCAAAGCTACAAAGGGAGCGGAAGACTGGCCGGGCGCAAAGCGCTCATCACCGGCGGCGATTCGGGCATTGGCCGCGCCGCCGCCATCGCCTTCGCCCGGGAAGGGGCGGATGTCGCGATAAACTACCTGCCGGTGGAAGAGCCGGACGCCAAAGAAGTCATTGCGTTAATTGAAGCCGCCGGGCGAAAAGCGGTGGCGATCCCAGGCGACATCACCGATGAAGCTTTTTGCCAGAAGCTGGTCAACGACGCGGCAACGCAGCTTGGCGGGCTGGATATCCTGGTGAACAACGCCGCGCGCCAGCGCAACGTGGAATCTATCAACGACCTGAGCACCGAGCTCTTCGACAAGACGTTCAAAACCAACGTTTACGCCATGTTCTGGATAACCAAAGCGGCGATGGCGCACCTGAAACCTGGCGCGGCCATTATCAACACCGCTTCGGTGCAGGCGCATAAGCCCGACGCCAACCTGCTTGATTACGCCTCCACCAAAGCGGCGATCGTCGCCTTCACCAAAAGCCTGGCGAAGCAGCTGGCGGAAAAAGGCGTGCGGGTAAACGCCGTCGCGCCCGGGCCGTTCTGGACGCCGTTACAGCCAAGCTGCGGTAAGAAGAAAGAGAAGTTCGAACAGTTCGGTGCCGAATCGCCCTGGGGGCGTCCGGGCCAGCCTGCGGAGATTGCGCCGCTTTACGTGACGCTCGCGGCGGCGGAAACCAGCTATTCGTCAGGACAGGTTTTCTGCGCCGACGGCGGCGCCGGCACGTTTTAACGCCGTAAACGCCTTGCGAAAAACCGCAGGGCGGCAAACCCGCTTCGGCGCTTTACTCCATTCGCAGCTTTCCCACTGCAAGCGGGAGCGCTGGCGGGCGAAAAAGCGTGTCGCTGAGCGCCACCTGATTGCGTCCACGTTTTTTGGCGACATAAAGCGCCGCGTCCGCCGCGCCGTACAGCGATTCAAAATCGCTGTCGCGAAGCCCAAGGCTGACGCCGAGGCTGACCGTGACCAACTGGTCGGGCAGGGCGTCGAGCGGCGAGGCGTTCAGCGAGGCGTGAATATAGCTTGCGATAATCATCGCCTCTTCAACGCGGCTGCCCGGCAACAGCACCGTAAACTCTTCGCCGCCCACCCGGCCAATGGCCGCGTGAGCGGGCAGGGCTTTACGCACCCGCTGCACCAGCGAGCAAATCACCCGGTCGCCGGTAGGGTGGCCATAATCATCGTTAATACGCTTAAAGTGGTCGATATCCAGCAGGATCAGCCCAACATTGCCCTGCGTCAGCGCCTGGTTTATCTGGTTGATAATGGCGCTGCGGTTAAAAACGGCGGTAAGGGCGTCATGGGTCGCTTCATATTCCAGCTGCCGCGCCAGCTTTTGCAACTGCTCGTTCATTCGCGTCAGCTCCCGCTCCGCCCGGTCGCTGCGGGAAATCAACCGGTAGGAGTGGCGGATCAGCCTCTGGTAATGTTTGGCGATAAGCCACAGCTTGTCGCGGCAGGCGTCGGCGCTAAGCTGTGGATTGGCGGCGGCGAGGCGGGCGTCTTCCAGCACGGCGTACTCGTCCTGGAACAGCTCGTTAATATCTAACATGCGTTCAGTTCCGGTCTTGGCAGCACCACCAGTGAAGTAAAGTCCAGCGCCAGCTCCTGGCCGAACTCTTCGGAAATGTCATCTTCTTCATCGTAATACCAGTGCAATTCGCAACGCGTTCCCCGTTTTGCAAAGCTGTTCAGGCATTCAAAAAACTCAAACAGCAGCTTGGTGCTGGAGCTGTTGAAGTAGCTCAGCGCCACGTGCAGCGTGATGGGCGGAGCGTCAACGGGCAGCTCAGCGAGCCAGCTTTCCACCGCCTGGATGAGCGGGCGGAAAAACGCGGCGGCGTTTTCGGGGTAGGCTTCGCCTTTCAGCCACAGGCGATGGGCGGCGAAATCAAAATTCACTTCCGGGGTGGAGTGGGTCGCCGCCAGCGCAATAGTCGGAAGTAAGGTGGTATCAGTCATGACAAAACGTCGCCTTCAGGTGAAAGGCGGACAGAGGACTCGCCGCCAGAGGGTGTAAACGGTATTCCAGCGGCTCGCTGGTATCCCGCGCCATGGTCAGCAGCCCAATATTGGCGCCCTTGCTGGTAGGCGGCGCTTCGCTGCGCAGCCCTTGCTTCCAGGCCTGCTTGATTTCGTCCTGGGTCATGTTGCGCAGCACTTCCAGGTTGGCGCGCAGCAAAGACGAGGCTTCCGGCCCCACCAGGTTTGCGGTTTCGAGGTAATAGCGCGCCTGGTCGGTGTGAAAGCAAAGCGAGCCGTAGCGCAGCTCTTCTTCGCCTTTGTGCAAAAAACGCTCGTCTGAGGAGTAGCGCACAATGTTCTGGCCCATTTCGACAAACACGGAAAAAAGCTTGCGCCGCAGCGCCGCAGAGGGTTCGTTTTTATCAAGCCAGGCGCGCACGACTTCGCCCATCGACACAATATTTTGCTGCGAAATAAACCCGGTGTAGGAGAGGGCGACGCCGCCCTGTCGCGGTGGGGTAAGCAGGGGCAACAGCGCCGCCTCTTTTACCTGTAATTCACTCATGCTCATCTCTTTAGTTACCAGCGAAAGCCGAACCACGTCATGTCATCGCGGGCGGGCTGTTTGCCCTGCCAGTCGCGAAGCCTGGCAAAGAGCGCGTCTGAGAACTCGCGCATCGGCAGATGACGCTGCTCCAGCAGCAGGGTCTGAATACGGTTTTTACCGAACATAATTTTGCGCTCGCCGCCAATCTGGTCAGTGACGCCGTCCGTCACGATCAGCACCTGATCGCCAGGCGCCAGCGCGCGCTGGTGGCGCTGCCAGCGAAAATCGGCAGGGGTATCGATATAGCCCATCCCTTTGCGGTCGCCTTCCAGCAGCGTGACCGCGTCATCTTCCGCGCCCAGCAAAAAGGCGTGCATTTGCGCGTTGGCCCAGACAATCTGCTCTTCACGCGCGTCGACAAACAGCGCGATTGCATCGCAACCGTCATTAGACTGGCTATGATTGGGCGTCGTCTGAAGCTGGCTGAGCGAGTGCTTAATGTGCTGGTTAATCAGGCTCAGCAGGCGGTCCGGCTCGTCGGGCGCCGCCTGGGTCAGCGCTTTTTCCAGCGCCGACGAGAAAATAAAGGTCATAAAAGCGCCCGGCACGCCGTGGCCTGTGCAGTCGGCAATCACCAGCAGCCAGCCATGGTCGTAACGCTGGAAAGCGTAAATATCGCCGCCCACGCAGTCGCGCGGATACCAGGAGAGGCACCAGTCGCGCAGGCAGGTTTCCATGTTCTGGCGTGAGCGGTTAAGCATGGCGTCCTGAATCACGCGCGCATATTCAATGCTCTGCATAATTTGCTCATGCTGGCGCGCCTGCAAACCGGAGACGGTTTTAATCAGGTCAATGCCAAGGCCGATGCCGACATAGTCGCCCGCTTCGGTGAGAATAAACCCTTCCGCGACCGCTTTATCACCCGTTTCCACCACCCGCTCGGCCAGATATTCCAGCCCCGCGTCGGCTTCAACGATAAGCGGCGTTTTATCCATAAAAGCGATGCAGCTTTTCTGGTCGTAAAGCTCGTGGAAAAAGGGGCGGCTCATTTGCGAGAGAAAAATATGCCGGTTGATCATGCCGACAGGCCGGTTTTTTTCCAGCACCGGCAGGCCAATTAAGGACTTGTGCTCGTTGAACAGCGCCATGACCTGCATATTGCTGGATTCCGGCGTGACGTGCGGCACCGCGATGCGCAGGCTTCCCGCGTTAAGCTGTTGCGAAGAGGAGACCAGCGCCAGTGGAATATCCATTGAACAGATAACCCGTTACGAAGTAAGAATTATCTTAGGGTAGGGGAGAAGTGTGACACTTTTACTGCAACGAACCCGGTAAATCGAATTCAAAAGTTTAGTAATACTAAAATAAAATTAAAGCCATAAAAAACTGTTAGCGCAGCGCCCGGTTGCAAAGCCGAACGCTGCGCCGTTACCTGCCAGCCTTACCAGCGCGAGTTGCGGATCACGCTGCAAAAATTAAGCGGGGTGAATCAGCATGATAAGGGCGTGACCGGATAACGCATTCGCCACTCGTCGCGGGTCATTTCCCACACCTCGGAATCCAGTTCGCCGCATACGTACTGTTTCTTTTGCACGTTTATAAGCCGCATGCCGCTTTTTTCTGACAAACGGCGCGAGGCCGTGTTCGCCCGCGCTTTCGCCACCCGCAGCACGTCACGGTCGAGCACGTTAAACCAGAAGTCGTTGACTGCCCGGCACGCTTCGCTCATCAGTCCCTGACGCTGCTCTTCCGGCGCGAGCCAGAATCCGCGGTTGTTGTCTGGCTCGTCGAGCAGGCAGATAACGCCAATTAGCGTCTCCGGCGTTTCGCGGCGGCGCAGCGTCCAGAACCAGCCGCGGCCTTCCGCCGCCGCAGGCAGCGCCACGTTGTTCACATAATCGTGAGCCGCGCCCGCCGGGTAGGGCCAGGGAATGGTGGCGACCAGGTAGCGCACAATTTCCCAGCGGGGAAAAACCCGCTGGATCTGTCCGGCATCGTCCGGCGAGAGCGGCTTGAGCAGCAGACGTTCAGTATGAAGTTCAGGCGCGGCGGTCATGACGGCTTCCTTTCTCCGGATAAAATCCTGTTGTCACACAGAACGGCGCGCCTGTCGACCCCGCGTTCTGGCAGGTTAGCGCAAAAGCGGTTTCACTTTGCCGTGCAGCGCCGGGTTGTCGCTCTCGTCTTTTAGCTTCACCCCTGTCAGCCGGCGCAAAAACGCCTGTTCCAGCAGCCAGGCGAGCTTAAAGGCCGCCGCTTCCCAGGGCAACCCCTCAGGGCGAATGTTGGAAATGCAGTTGCGTTCGGACTCGATGCGCGAGCGCGCCGGTTTCCAGGTGAGGTAAACCCCCAGGCTGTCTGGCGACGAAAGCCCGGGCCGCTCGCCAATAAGTATGGCTACCGCCTGCGCCCCCAGCGCGTCGCCGATGTCATCCCCCAGCGCCACCCGCGACTGGTGCGCCAGCACCACCGGGGCGAGCGTCAGGCCCAGGGTTTCAATATAGGGCAGCAGGGCGCGGATCATTCCCACGGCCTGGCGGTGAATCGCATGGGAAGAAAGCCCGTCGCCGATGACCAGCAGCAGGTCGGCGCGGCCTTTGCGGCGTTCCAGCAGCCTGCGGCTCTCATCATTCAGCCTGCGGCCTAAATCGGGGCGGTGAAGGTAGGTATCGCGGTCGGCGGCGGCGCTGTGTACGGTGAGCGTTTCAAGACCCAGCGCCTCCAGCTCGCCGCGCAGGCGTTCGCTGTCGAAGGGCTGGTGAATGGCGTCCCGCGCCTGGGCGTGGGCGAGGCCGAATTTCAGCACTTCGCGGGTCGGCAGGCTTGCGCCGCTGCGCCCGAGCGCGATGCGGGCGTCGGTAAACTGGCGTAACAGGCGCCAGGCGTCGTGCGTGCTCATCGCTATACCCCTTGCGGCAGCGCCGCCAGCAGCGGGTGGTTGGCGCCGGTCAGCCGCAACTGGCCCTGCGCGTTAATTATCTGCATTTTCTCAAGCCAGGCGGCGAACTCCGGCGCATGCTTCAGGCCCAGCAGTCGGCGAATGTAGAGCGCGTCGTGAAAAGAAGTGCTCTGGTAGTTAAGCATAATGTCGTCCGCCCCCGGCACGCCAATCAGAAAAGTCAGCCCGGCGTTTGCGAGCAGGGTCAGCAGGGTATCCATGTCATCCTGGTCCGCTTCGGCATGGTTGGTGTAACAGACGTCGCAGCCGAGCGGCAGGCCCATCAGCTTGCCGCAGAAGTGGTCTTCAAGCCCGGCGCGAATAATCTGTTTGCCGTCGTAGAGATACTCCGGGCCGATAAACCCCACCACGGTATTGACCAGCAGCGGCCTGAAACGGCGCGCTACCGCATACGCCCTCGCTTCGCAGGTTTGTTGATCGACGCCGTGATGGGCGTTTGACGAAAGACAGCTTCCCTGGCCGGTTTCGAAGTACATCACGTTGTCGCCGAGCATGCCGCGCCCGAGGCTTAGCGCCGCCTCGTGCGCCTCCTCCAGCAGCGCAAGGTTGATGCCAAAGCCGCTGTTGGCCGCTTCGCTGCCCGCCACCGACTGGAACACCAGGTCCACCGGCGCGCCGCGCTCGATAAGCTGAAGGGTATTGGTGACGTGAGTCAGCACGCAGGATTGCGTCGGGATGTCGAAGCGGCTGATAACATCGTCGAGCATATAGTTAAGCCGCTCTAACACCGGCAGGCTGTCGCTTGCCGGATTAATGCCCACCACCGCGTCGCCGCAGCCATAGAACAGCCCGTCGAGCATGCTGGCGGCGATGCCGCGCAGGTCGTCTGTCGGATGGTTGGGCTGCAAACGTACGCTTAAGTGGCCTGGCAGGCCAATGGTATTGCGAAAGCGGGTAACGACGCGGCATTTGCTGGCGGCCAGGATCAGATCCTGGTTGCGCATCAGCTTGCTCACCGCCGCCGCCATCTCCGGCGTGACGCCCGGCGCAACCGCAGAAAGCTGTTCGCTGCTGGTGTCGTCATCCAGCAGCCAGTCGCGAAAATCGCCGACCGTCAGGTGGCTGATGGCGGCGAAGGCGTCCCGGTCGTGCGTGTCGATAATCAGCCGCGTCACTTCATCCTGCTCATAAGGGATCACAGGGTTATTGAGCAGGTCGCGCAGCGGCACATCGGCCAGCGCCATCTTCGCCGCCATGCGCGCTTCGGCGCTTTCGGCAGCGACGCCCGCCAGCACATCCCCGGAGCGCGCCGGGGAGGCTTTCGCCAGCAATTCCTTCAGGCTCGGGAAGCGATAAACCGTATGCGCAAGCGTGGTCTGATACACAAGTTGCTCCTTATGAGGCGACGCGCAACTGCGGATCCTGCGCCGCGCTGGCGCGTGAGCGCGCTGTCAGCCGGAACCACACATAGCCCGCCAGCATCATGGCGGCGAATATCGCCGCCAGCGCCAGGTTGTAGTAAACCATCGCCGCGAGACAAAGCACCGCCATGCCCAGCGCAAACGCCGGGGCGAGCGGGTAGAGCGGCGCACGGAACGGGCGCGCCAGCCCCGGCTCGCTGCGGCGCAGCTTAAACAGCGACGCCATTGAGACGATATACATAACAATAGCGCCAAAAACCGACATGGTGACGATGCTGGCGGTGAGCGGCATGCCGTTGATGGTGATGAGCGAGTCAGAAAAAATCGCCGCAATGCCCACCACGCCGCCTGCGATTATCGCCAGATGCGGCGTACGGGTTCGCCGGTTCACCTGCGCAAGGCTTGCTGGTAAATAGCCAGCGCGCGCCAGCGAGAAAATTTGTCGCGAATAGCCCATGATGATGCCGTGAAACGACGCCACCAGCCCAAACAGCCCAAGCCACACCAGCATATGCAGCCAGCCGCTGTTAGCGCCGACGATAAGCTTCATCGCCTGCGGCAGCGGATCATTGATGTTGGCAAGGGTGCGCCAGTCGCCCACGCCGCCTGCGAAAATCATCACGCCTACCGCCAGCAGCGTCAGCGTAATAATGCCGCCGCCCAGCGCTTTGGGAATGGTGCGCTGCGGATCTTTCGCCTCTTCAG
Source organism: Franconibacter helveticus LMG 23732 (assembly GCF_000463115.2). Classification (GTDB taxonomy): domain Bacteria; phylum Pseudomonadota; class Gammaproteobacteria; order Enterobacterales; family Enterobacteriaceae; genus Franconibacter; species Franconibacter helveticus. The sequence goes on from NZ_AWFX01000031.1 coordinate 10,944, forward strand.
CCGCCATTGACGCGCCTTCAATAGCAAGGAAAAACCAGATGGCGAACGGAATGGCGGCGAACATGCCCGGCAGCGCGAGGCTTGAAAACGCATCCGAACCGGCCCAGCCGTTAGCGGTGAAGTTGCTCCACGAGAAGCCCGGCGACACCACGCCCATAAATACCAGCAGCTCAAAAATGGCGAGCAGCGTGACGATAAGCTCAAAGGTGGCGGCAATGCCGACGCCCAGAATATTCAGCGTCATAAAGATGACATAAGCGCCGCAGGCGACCCATTTCGGATCAAGCGCCGGGAACTGCACGTTCAGGTAAGCGCCTATCGCCATGGCAATGGCGGGCGGCGCGAAAACAAACTCCACCAGCGTGGCGAAGCCTGCGATAAACCCGCCCGTCGGCCCGAATGCGCGATAAGCGTAGGCGAACGGCCCGCCCGCATGGGGAATGGCGGTAGTGAGTTCGGTAAAGCTAAAAATAAAAGCGCAGTACATGGCGGCTATCGCCAGCGCCACAATTAAAAAGCCCAGCGTGCCTGCCTGCGACCAGCCGTAGCTCCAGCCAAAGTATTCACCGGAAATCACCAGCCCCACGGCGATGCCCCACAGGCGGAAGCTGCCCAGCGTGCGTTTTAATCCGGACTGTTCGGTTTGCATAGTCATGACCCACCTCGCCAATAAACGGATATCCCACAGGGCTATTGCAAGGAGCATACCAGCGCAGGAAGGGGCTATTTTTCACCCGCCGGTATGAGGCGCCGCCTTGTAAAGTGGCAACGCGTGCGCCCTTTTGGTGAAGCTTTTGAAAATCACGCCCGCTTATGGGTAAATAACAATTCATTCACATGTCTGTTGAGAAAAGCGATGCTGCCGAACGAACCGCGCCTGAATTTTACCGATGAGATGCGCCGCAAGGCGAAGGGGCAGGGGATAACGCTGGATGACGACCAGCAGCGGCTCATTCACCACCTGGACGGGCTTGGCGAGACGCTGCTCCGCCAGCGGGGCGCTTTCGCCGGGCTTTACCTGTGGGGCCAGCCCGGGCGCGGCAAAAGTTTTATCGTCGACAGTTTTTTCGCCGCGCTGCCGCTGGCGCAGAAAAAGCGCGCTCACTTTCACACCTTTTTTCGCGAACTGCATCAGCAGATGAGCGGCCAGGGGCTGGACGCCGCCCTGCGTGAGCTGATGGGCGAGGCGCGGTTGCTCTGTTTTGATGAGTTCCATCTGCACGATATCGGCGATGCGATGCTGGTGAAAAGGCTGCTGACGCTGGCGATGGAGCGCAGCGTGGCGCTTATCTTCACTTCGAACTACCCGCCGCGCGAGCTGCTGTCGAACCCGCTCTACCATGACCGTTTCGTTCCTTCTATTGCGCTTATTGAACAGCATATGACGGTCATGGCGCTCAACGGCCCGCGGGATTATCGCCAGCAGGACGCGGGCCACGGTGTTTTCAGCGAAGGCGCCTGGCTGTGGCCTGCGGACAGCGCCCGGCGTCAGGTTCTGGGGTTGCCGGAACGCACGGACGACGTGGCGCTCAATGTGGGGCATCGCACGCTGTACGCCGCTTCTGCGCCCGGCGAATTTTTACATTTTACCTTTGCGGCGCTGTGTGAGGCGCCGACGGCGGTGATGGACTATCTGGCGCTGTGCGAAGCGCATGAGAACTGGTTTATCGACGGCGTGCCGCCGCTTGCCAGCGTCAGCCCCGCCGCCCAGCAGCGTTTTATCAACCTGGTGGATGTGCTCTATGACCAGCAGCGCCGTGTGTTTATAGCCGCCCGCTGTCCGTTGGCGGCGCTGACGGCAGATGTGGAGCTTGAGGATATTGCCCGCACCGCCAGCCGGCTTTCGCAATTAAGCAGGAAGTAACGCGCGTGGGTAATGACTCCAACTTATTGATAGTGTTTTATGTTCAGATAATGCCCGATGACTTTGTCATGCAGCTCCACC
>NZ_AWFX01000032.1 GCF_000463115.2 Franconibacter helveticus LMG 23732
CTGACCGCTGCCATCACTACCGTTCTGGCAAAAACCTACGGTGGTTCTGCTCGTGCATTCGACCAGATCGATAACGCGCCGGAAGAAAAAGCTCGTGGTATCACCATCAACACCTCTCACGTTGAATACGACACCCCGACCCGTCACTACGCGCACGTTGACTGCCCGGGCCACGCCGACTACGTGAAAAACATGATCACCGGTGCTGCTCAGATGGACGGCGCTATCCTGGTTGTTGCTGCGACTGACGGCCCGATGCCGCAGACCCGTGAGCACATCCTGCTGGGTCGTCAGGTAGGCGTTCCGTACATCATCGTGTTCCTGAACAAGTGCGACATGGTTGATGACGAAGAGCTGCTGGAACTGGTAGAGATGGAAGTTCGCGAACTGCTGTCTCAGTACGACTTCCCGGGCGATGACACCCCGATCGTACGTGGTTCCGCGCTGAAAGCGCTGGAAGGCGACGCTGAGTGGGAAGCGAAAATCATCGAACTGGCTGGCTTCCTGGATTCCTACATCCCGGAACCGGAGCGCGCAATTGACAAGCCGTTCCTGCTGCCGATCGAAGACGTATTCTCCATCTCCGGTCGTGGTACCGTAGTAACCGGTCGTGTAGAGCGCGGCATCATCAAGGTTGGTGAAGAAGTTGAAATCGTGGGTATCAAAGATACCGCGAAATCCACCTGTACCGGTGTTGAAATGTTCCGCAAACTGCTGGACGAAGGCCGTGCCGGTGAGAACGTTGGTGTTCTGCTGCGTGGTATCAAACGTGAAGAAATCGAACGTGGTCAGGTACTGGCTAAGCCGGGCACCATCAAGCCGCACACCAAGTTCGAATCTGAAGTGTACATTCTGTCCAAAGACGAAGGCGGCCGTCACACTCCGTTCTTCAAAGGCTACCGTCCGCAGTTCTACTTCCGTACTACTGACGTGACTGGCACCATCGAACTGCCGGAAGGCGTTGAGATGGTAATGCCGGGCGACAACATCAAAATGGTTGTTACCCTGATCCACCCGATCGCGATGGACGACGGTCTGCGTTTCGCAATCCGCGAAGGCGGCCGTACCGTTGGCGCGGGCGTGGTTGCTAAAGTTCT
>NZ_AWFX01000033.1 GCF_000463115.2 Franconibacter helveticus LMG 23732
GTTGAGCTAACCGGTACTAATGAACCGTGAGGCTTAACCTTACAACGCCGAAGGTGTTTTGGCGTGATTTGAGAGCAATTCAGCTTGTGACGGATACAGCCTGTGGCCGGAAGTGGCGGCAGGTGAACAGAATTTGCCTGGCGGCCGTAGCGCGGTGGTCCCACCTGACCCCATGCCGAACTCAGAAGTGAAACGCCGTAGCGCCGATGGTAGTGTGGGGCCTCCCCATGCGAGAGTAGGGAACTGCCAGGCATCAAAT
>NZ_AWFX01000034.1 GCF_000463115.2 Franconibacter helveticus LMG 23732
ATTTGAGAGACTCGAACACACTTTCGTGTGTCGTTTCAATTTTCAGCTTGTTCCGGATTGTTAAAGAGCAAATATCTCAAACGTGGCTCGCAAGCCAGTTTTGAGATACGGTCGGTTGTGGCTTTCACCCACAGCCAGCAGGTGGCGTCCCCTAGGGGATTCGAACCCCTGTTGCCGCCGTGAAAGGGCGGAGTCCTAACCGCTAGACGAAGGGGACACAAAGTGTCACGACTTCGCAGCCGTCCTGCTCGTT
>NZ_AWFX01000035.1 GCF_000463115.2 Franconibacter helveticus LMG 23732
GATATGAACCGTTATACCCGACGATGTCCGAATGGGGAAACCCAGTGCAATTCGTTGCACTATCACAGCATGAATACATAGTGCTGTGAGGCGAACCGGGGGAACTGAAACATCTAAGTACCCCGAGGAAAAGAAATCAACCGAGATTCCCCCAGTAGCGGCGAGCGAACGGGGAGCAGCCCAGAGCCTGAATCAGCTTGTGTGTTAGTGGAAGCGTCTGGAAAGTCGCAGGGTACAGGGTGACACTCCCGTACACAAAAACACACAGGCTGTGAGCTCGATGAGTAGGGCGGGACACGTGATATCCTGTCTGAAGATGGGGGGACCATCCTCCAAGGCTAAATACTCCTGACTGACCGATAGTGAACCAGTACCGTGAGGGAAAGGCGAAAAGAACCCCGGCGAGGGGAGTGAAACAGAACCTGAAACCGTGTACGTACAAGCAGTGGGAGCCT
>NZ_AWFX01000036.1 GCF_000463115.2 Franconibacter helveticus LMG 23732
GGTAATGCTGCCAACTTACTGATTTAGTGTATGATGGTGATTTTAAGGTGCTTGCGTGGCTTCCATTTCCATCAGATGTCCTTCCTGCTCCGCTACTGAAGGCGTGGTGCGTAACGGCAAAAGCACTGCCGGACATCAGCGCTATCTCTGCTCTCATTGCCGTAAAACATGGCAACTACAGTTCACTTACACCGCCTCTCAGCCCGGTACGCACCAGAAAATCATTGATATGGCCATGAATGGCGTCGGATGTCGCGCCAGTGCACGCATTATGGGCGTTGGCCTCAACACGGTTTTACGTCACTTAAAAAACTCAGGCCGCAGTCGGTAACCTCGCGCATACAACCGGGCAGTGATGTGATTGTCTGCGCTGAAATGGACGAACAGTGGGGCTACGTCGGTGCTAAATCACGTCAGCGCTGGCTGTTTTACGCGTATGACAGGATACGGAGGACGGTTGTGGCGCACGTCTTCGGTGAACGCACTCTGGCCACACTGGAGCGTCTTCTGAGCCTGCTGTCGGCCTTTGAGGTCGTGGTATGGATGACGGATGGCTGGCCGCTGTATGAATCACGCCTGAAGGGAAAGCTGCACGTTATCAGCAAGCGTTACACTCAGCGCATTGAGCGACATAACCTGAATCTGAGACAACATCTGGCAAGGCTGGGACGGAAGTCACTGTCGTTCTCAAAATCGGTGGAGCTGCATGACAAGGTCATCGGGCATTATCTGAACATAAAACACTATCAGTAAGTTGGAGTCATTACC
>NZ_AWFX01000037.1 GCF_000463115.2 Franconibacter helveticus LMG 23732
AGACTCGAACACACTTTCGTGTGTCGTTTCAATTTTCAGCTTGTTCCGGATTGTTAAAGAGCAAATACTTCGCAATACACCTTATCGTGTATTCTGAAGTATCGTGGCCGCGCACCTTTCACTTGCGTTACCCAAGCAGGTGGCGTCCCTTAGGGGATTCGAACCCCTGTTACCGCCGTGAAAGGGCGGTGTCCTGGGCCTCTAGACGAAAGGGACATATATCTTTCGCAGACACCCTGCTTCTTACATCTGTCAGACAATCTGTGTGAGCACTTCAGAGAGGTATCTTTAAGGTAAGGAGGTGATCCAACCGCAGGTTCCCCTACGGTTACCTTGTTACGACTTCACCCCAGTCATGA
>NZ_AWFX01000038.1:0-33058 GCF_000463115.2 Franconibacter helveticus LMG 23732
GTCTTGCGACGTTAAGAATCCAGTCCATCTGAGTGCCCACACAGATTGTCTGATAAATTGTTAAAGAGCAGTGCCGCTTTGCTTTTTTCTCAGCGGCGCGGGTTGCGTATACTACGCTTTCCCGCTTCAGAGTCAAGCGTTAATTTTCGCTTCACCCTGTTTTAAATCTTTCTGTCAGGCCGGCGTGTTTGCCGTTGTGCCGTGTCAGTGGAGGCGCATTATAGGGAGTTCTCGGACGCTGACAAGCCCTAATTTCAAATAATTTTCTGACCGTCTTTTTTTTGTGCAAAATCGTATTAAATGGGCAGTTTTTCAACTTTTTTGAAGCCATATCGCTCAAGAACTGGCCGCAACTGTTCAGTTTCCTCTGTTATCGCCATGCAATAAGCCATGTTGTCATCTGAAGATTTTGCCTCCGGCGCTTCATGTTCAAGCAGCCAGGCTGTTCTGCGCGCTATCGCCGAACCGGAATCCACCAGACGCGTACCCTCTGGCAGCACCGCCAAAAGCTCTTCCTGCAATAAAGGGAAATGGGTGCAGCCCAGCACGACGGTGTCCGGCGGCTCCGGCATACGCAGCCACGGGCGTAAAATACGGCGCAGCGCATCAAGCGGGACGGCTTCGCCATGCAGCTTCGCCTCAGCCAGTTCCACCAGCTCCGCCGAGCCAAGCATTTCTATCTGGCATTCATTAGCAAAACGAGCGATGAGTTCATGCGTATAAGGACGACGCACCGTAGCGCGGGTAGCAAGCAGCCCAACCACGCCATTCGCAGTAAGACGCGCAGCGGGTTTGATCGCGGGCACTACGCCCACCACAGGAAAAGAGAATTTTTCACGAAGCGCGGGCAGCGAAACCGTGCTGGCGGTATTACAGGCGATGACGGCTAATGCCAGCGGATGACGCTGTTGAACCGCCGTGACTATCTCCACAACGCGCTCAACAATGAACGCTTCGGTCTTTTCGCCATAAGGGAAAGCCACGTTATCAAAGGCGTAGAGATAATGAAGATCCGGCAAGAGCTGCCGGATTTCATCATAAACGGAAAGCCCACCGACGCCGGAATCAAAAACCAGCACGGTAGGCCGGGCGTCAGAAGGTGTAGCTGCCAGACAAGGTGTATTCCCGTCCTGCAGTTTGGTAGCCATAAGCTGTCTCGTAATCTTTATCGAACAGGTTAGCTATTTTACCACGAACTGTGAGGTGAGAGGTCAGCGGATAAGAGGCAGAAACATCCACCGTGCTGTAGCTCGGCAATATGCGCTGCTCCGGATTGTAACTGGAGCTTCTGTTATCGTAGCGTTTGCCGAAGTACTGCCATGCGATATCCATATCAACATTAAACATTGTCCAGTCCAGTTGATATTTCGCCTGGCGTTTAGAGCGACGCGGCAATACTTCGTCCGTTTCGTCATCACGCGGGTCGATATACTGCAACGTTACGCGGTGGCTGAAGATGCCCGTATTGACGTTACCGGTCCACTCCACGCCTTTGATCGTCGCTGAGTTGATATTGTAATACGCATCATCATCATAAGTGATGAGGTTATCTATCTCGTAGCGATACGCAGACAAGCGCCAGTCCAGCGGTCCTGTCAGCCCCTCCAGCCCCGCCTCCCATTGTTTAGACTCCTCCGGTTTAAGATCCGGGTTAGAGGCAATGCCGAAGCGCTCAGCGCCATATTGCTGGCCTAAAGAAGGCGCCAGGAAACCCGTGCCATAAGAAACTGTGGCGCGATAGCCTTCGACAAATTCCCAGCCTGCCGCTGTCTGCCAGGTGCCATGCCAGCCAAACTCATCGTCTTTATCCTCACGACCAGAGGCTTCCAGCGTCACATCGCCGAACTGCTGCTGCCCGGTGAGATAAAGTCCGGTATTTTCGCGTTTGTAGGTGTCGCGGGAATAGTCATCGGAGGAAATCAGACGCTCCTGCTTCCAGTCCACCCCTGCGCTTACCGAGCCATGACCGACAATGAGGTTATTACCCCACTGGATATAGCGCTGCTCCATGTCGTCAAGCGTCGTGCCATCTTCATAGCGACCGTACAGGCTGCTGTAGTTGTAATCTTTAATCTTCTGGTAGTTAGCAATTAACTGGGAAGAATAGATACCGGAATTGAAGCGAAGACCGGCATCCCAGTTCTGGTTATAGAGCTGATGTTTATCGCCGCCAGCGTCATAGCCGTATTCGCCCTGGTCGTAATCCGTGTTGTTGCTAAAGCTATAGCCGCGAAAGAAGCCGTCAACGTTGTCATTGAATTTGTGCTCAAGCCCGCCCCAGAAGGTTTTATTGCGATAACCATCGCGGTCACTGTCGCGGCTCCAGCTGGAGTCTGGCTGAACGTTGAACCCTTTCGTGCTTTTATATGCCCCGGCAACGGTCGCCACAGTATCGCCGAAGCGCTGCCGCAGCGCGCCGTCATATTCCTGATAATGACGGGAACCGAAACCGGCATTGATTTGCGATTTCGCGTCGCTGGCTTGCGTAATAATGTTAATCACACCGCCAATCGCGCCGGAACCATATACGGCAGAACGCGGGCCGCGAATATATTCAATACGCTGAACCAGCGAAACAGGGATTTGATTGAGATCCGGGTCATTGGAAATGCCGGAGCGCGCAACCGGCACGCCATCAACCAGCACCAGCGTGTGTTTAGCTTCTGTGCCGCGGATAAAAGTTGAAGAAGTTTGCCCCATGCCGCCGTACTGGGCGATATCAACACCCGGCAAGCGGCGCATTACATCGCTCAAAGACTTCGCCTGCCAGCGCTCAATATCCTCGCGCGTCACAACTTCTGTCGGCGCCAGCACAGTATTAACAGGCTGTTGAAAACGGTTTGCGGTAACTACCATTGAATCCGGGCTTGTTTCCTGCGCCCAGCCAGAAAACGCCGTGACGGAAAACGCCGTCAGCAGCGAGATTTTTTTTATCATCATTAACAAAGCATCCGCTTAATACGAAGGATGCCGCAGTCACGATCGGTAGAACGCGACGATCGTGCAGAGTGCGACGTATTTCCGGCAGGTCTTCGGGCTTGGAGGCGTGGAATGGATGATGACTTCCCGCTTATAGAAGCAGTGTCTGCGAATCGCTATCATCCCGCCTGTCTTTACCGCTGCGCGTCAGCTCCAGCTTTTCACTGGATTCCCTTTTCACTCAAGGAGACCGGAACGCGCATGCTACAATCAGCACCATATAGATGTCCAGACTGCTATTAATATCAGCTTACCTTCGTCCCGGGCTGGACATCACGCCTGCATTCCCTACAATCCCCGCGTAAATCGATATCAATCAGGAAGCATAATGACGCCCGAACACCTCCCGACAGAACGGTACGACGCTCAACTGGACGAGAAAGTGGTACGCCTGCAAGACATGATGGCCCCTTTTAACGCGCCGGCGCCGGAGGTGTTTCGCTCGCCGGTGAGCCACTATCGCATGCGCGCCGAGTTCCGCGTCTGGCACGATGGCGATGACCTCTACCACATTATTTTTGACCAGGAGACGCGCCAGCGTATCCGTGTGAACAGCTTCCCGGCGGCGAGCAAGCTTATCAACGCGCTGATGCCCGCTATTATTGACGGCGTACGCGATACCCCTGCGCTGCGCCACAAGCTGTTCCAGATTGATTATCTGACGACGATGAGCAACCAGGCGGTGGTCTCTTTGCTTTATCACCGCAAACTGGATGAAGCCTGGCAAGAGCAAGCGACGGCGTTGCGTGACGCGCTGCGTGCAAACGGGTTTGATGTTCACCTGATTGGCCGCGCCACCAAAACCAAAATCGAGCTTGATCAGGATTACATTGACGAGCGTCTGCCGGTGGCGGGAAAAGAGATGGTCTACCGCCAGGTAGAGAACAGCTTCACCCAGCCTAACGCGGCGATGAATATTCAGATGCTGGAATGGGCGCTGGCGGTAACGCAAAACGCCTGCGGCGACCTGCTCGAACTCTACTGCGGCAATGGCAACTTCTCGCTGGCGCTGGCGCGCAATTTTGAGCGCGTGCTGGCGACAGAAATCGCCAAGCCGTCAGTGGCTGCCGCCCAGTACAACATCGAAGCCAATCATATCGATAACGTGCAGATTATCCGCATGTCGGCAGAAGAATTTACTCAGGCTATGAACGGCGTGCGTGAATTTAACCGCCTGAAAGGCATCGACCTGAAAAGCTATAACTGCGAGACGATTTTTGTCGATCCGCCGCGCAGCGGGCTGGATGCCGATACGGTGAAAATGGTGCAGGCTTATCCGCGTATTCTTTATATTTCCTGCAATCCGCAAACCCTGTGCGAAAATCTGGAAACATTGTCGCAAACCCATACCGTCGAGCGTCTGGCGCTGTTCGACCAGTTCCCTTACACCCATCACATGGAATGCGGCGTGCTGTTAACGCGCCGATAACAAAAAGGGCGCCGCAGCGCCCTTTTTTATTCGTCGTAACGCGCCTTACGACGACGCAGACGAAAGCCAATCCAGAACAGCAGCACCACAGAAAGTACCGACGGCAGGAAGTTGGAGCCAATCTCCGGGTATTCCGCGCGCACAACGGCGCTGTAAAGCAGTACGCCCAGTATAAAACAGGCGGCGGCAAGGCCCGGCAGACCCACCGGCATGGTGCGGTTCTGGTAACGCTGATGCAGGCAGTACACCGTCAGCACCAGCGAGATAATCGGAAAAAGAGAGAAAGGAACGATAGAGCTGAACAGCGCTGCGAAGGTGCCGTTAATCGAAAGGCCGGCTAACAGCGCCAGCAGCAGCGTACCTTTTTCTTGCGAGGAGGTTTTCATTGTCTGTCCTTTATTTTTCAGCGTGATGCAACATCTTTTCTTGTTCACGGCGATACCAGTAATACGCGCCTTTGGAGATCATCCGCAGTTGCAATACCAGCCGCTCTTCTAATTGCCTGCGCTGTTCCGGCCCGACGTCGAGCGCCTCAGCCCCGGCGCTGAAAACGATAGTCACCATCGCTTCCGCCTGGGCTTCGGTAAAACTGCGCGGCATAGCGCTTTCGAGCTCCAGATAGTCGGCAAGTTCCGCGATAAAATGCTGGATTTCCCGCGCCACCGCCGCGCGAAACGCCGCCGAGGTGCCGGAGCGTTCCCGTAAAAGCAGGCGAAACGCGTTAGGGTTATTGCCGATAAATTCCATAAAGGTGGAGACAGAAGTGCGAATAACGCTGCCGCCTTTGGCGATGCGCTGGCGCGCCTGGCGCATCAACTGGCGCAGCATCAGCCCGCTCTCATCCACCATCGTCAGACCCAGTTCATCCACATCGCGGAAATGACGGTAAAACGAAGTAGGCGCAATACCCGCCTCACGCGCGACTTCGCGCAGGCTCAGGCTGGCAAAACTTCTTTCAGCACTAAGCTGGCTGAACGCGGCTTCCACTAACGATCGCCGGGTTCGTTCTTTCTGTTGCGCTCTTACACCCATCACGTTTGCCTGAATCCTTCCTGTTGAAACGGCACTATACCAGAGATCAAAATTACCGGGTTTATACTGGATTGTGAATGATTGTTTACGCGCGCTGGCTCCCGTTAAGAGGGAAATAACCGCGTGATAATTGGGTTAACCGCACAGAGATGTTACTATTCTGTTGTTTTTATGTATAAGAATAAGGTAAGCCTTACCATGCCACAGACCTACGATTATGACGCAATAGTGATTGGTTCCGGCCCCGGCGGCGAAGGCGCCGCGATGGGACTGGTTAAGCAGGGAGCGCGGATAGCGGTAGTCGAGCGTTACCATAATGTCGGCGGCGGTTGCACCCACTGGGGCACTATCCCGTCAAAGGCGTTGCGCCATGCTGTCAGCCGCATTATTGAGTTCAACCAGAACCCTCTGTACAGCGGCCACTCCCGCCCCCTCCGCACCTCCTTCGCTGATATCCTTAACCACGCCGACAACGTCATTAATCAGCAAACCAACATGCGGCAGGGCTTTTATGAGCGCAACCGCTGCACCATTTTGCAGGGCGACGCCCATTTCGTTGACGATCACACCCTCGCGCTGGCCTGCCCGGACGGCTCGGTAGAAACGCTGACCGCTGAAAAGTTTGTTATCGCCTGCGGCTCTCGTCCTTATCACCCGGCAGATGTGGATTTTACTCATTCCCGCATTTACGACAGCGATTCTATCCTCAGCATGCATCACGAGCCGCGCCACGTGATTATTTATGGCGCTGGCGTTATCGGCTGCGAATACGCTTCTATCTTTCGCGGCATGAACGTGAAAGTTGACCTTATCAACACCCGCGACCGCCTGCTGGCGTTTCTTGACCAGGAAATGTCGGACTCGCTCTCCTATCACTTCTGGAATAACGGCGTGGTGATTCGCCACAACGAAGAGTACGAGAAAATCGAAGGGGTGGACGACGGGGTTATCGTGCACCTGAAATCCGGTAAGAAAGTGAAGGCCGACTGCCTGCTTTACGCTAACGGCCGCACCGGCAATACCGATTCGCTGGCGTTGCAGAATATCGGGCTTGATGTGGACAGCCGCGGGCTGCTGAAAGTGAACAGCATGTATCAGACCGCGCTGCCGCATATCTACGCCGTGGGCGACGTTATCGGCTATCCCAGCCTCGCCTCCGCCGCTTACGACCAGGGTCGCATTGCCGCGCAGGCGATGATAAAAGGCGAAGCTTCCGCGCATCTGGTGGAAGACATTCCTACCGGTATTTACACCATCCCGGAAATCAGTTCGGTGGGTAAAACCGAGCAGCAATTAACGGCGATGAAAGTGCCGTACGAGGTGGGGCGCGCCCAGTTCAAGCACCTGGCGCGGGCGCAGATAATCGGCATGAATATCGGCACGCTGAAGATCCTCTTTCATCGCGAAACGAAAGAGATCCTCGGCATTCACTGCTTTGGCGAGCGCGCGGCCGAAATTATTCATATCGGCCAGGCGATAATGGAGCAAAAAGGCGGCGGCAACACCATTGAGTACTTCGTTAACACCACCTTTAACTACCCGACAATGGCCGAAGCTTATCGGGTAGCAGCGCTGAATGGCTTAAACCGCCTGTTTTAACGACGCGTCGAAATGGCCGTCCATCTGTTTACGGATGGCCTCCGCCAGCTGCTCATAGCGGCTGCGCAGCGGAGAGCCAGGACGATAAACCAGACCGATGGTGCGTTTCGGCTCCGGCTTAATGCAGGGCAGGTAAACCACGCCGTCACGATGACGTTCTGGCGGCACAGCAAGCGATGGCAGCAAAGTAATGCCGCTGCCTGCGGCAACCATGTTGCGCAGCGTTTCCAGACTGGTGGCCCGGAAATGGGTGTCTTCGTCGGCGCCCGCTTCAAAGCAGAAGCCCATCGCCTGATCGCGCAGACAGTGCCCATCTTCCAGCATCAGCAGTTTTTCACCGGCCAGCTCGCCCATCGGCACGCGGTCGCGGTTCGCCCACGGGTGATCCTCATACACCGCCAGCATCATCGGCTCGTCAAACAGCGGCACCTCGATAAAAGACTCGCTCTCTTTCACCAGCGCCAGAATAGCGCAGTCAAGCTTGCCGCTGTCGAGTTGCGCCAGCAGCTGATGCGTTTGCGCTTCATGCAGGTACATTTCAAGTTTGGGGAATGTCTGATGCAGCATGGGGATCACCAGCGGCAGCAGATAAGGGCTGATGGTTGGGATCAGGCCGATATGCAGCGGGCCGGACATCGCTTCCCCCTGCTGGCTCGCCATCTCTTTAAGCACTTTAACTTCGCGCAGTACGGTACGCGCCTGGTCAACCAGCAGCAGCCCCGCCTGGGTAAAGAGCACTTTGCGGCTGGTGCGTTCCAGCAGCATCACGCCAAGTTCGTCTTCCAGCTTGCGGATCTGCCCGCTCAACGTAGGTTGGCTGACATGGCAAGCATCCGCCGCGCGGCGAAAATGCCGGTGTTCGGCCAACGCCACCAGGTATTCAAGATCACGAATATTCATTAATCCTCCTCCGCCGCCACGATAGTTCATGGCGATAGATATCATAGCAACGAACGATTATCCCTATCAAGCGCAAACGCCAATAATAGACTCCAGCGACAGGGCACCTGACTAACTGACCCCTTAAGTCAGGACCCCGTCGGCAGAGAATCTCTCTGACCTGAATAACTAAAGCCAACGTGAACTTTTAGCGGACTTGATGTCCGCTTTTTTTTTGCCTGTCGAAAGGCGAAAAAAAGCCTGGCGGCAAGGCCAGGCTGAGAGGAGCAAAGCAAAAGTTACGTTAAGCCAGCCGTTGTTTCGCCGCGTCGATTGCAAGCTTCACCTGCACCGGCGAAACGCCGCCTTTCGCGGCGCGCTTATCCAGGCAAGACTGCAACGACAGAAGAGGGTAAACATCCTCACCGATTACAGCACTGAATTGTTGCAGATCGTCGAGCGCGAGCGCTTCCAGCGCTTTACCCTGACGAATCGCTTCGACCACCGCTTCGCCAACAATGTGGTGCGCTTCGCGAAACGGCACGCCTTTAGCGACCAGGTAATCCGCCAGTTCCGTCGCATTCGCATAGCCCTGCTGCGCCGCTTCCTGGCAGCGCGGGCGTTTCACCTGAATGCCATCCAGCACCAGCGTCGCCATGTGCAGGCAGTCAAGCCAGGTATCAAGCGCGTCGAACAGCCCTTCTTTGTCTTCCTGCATATCCTTGTTATACGCGAGCGGCAGCCCCTTAAGCGTCATCATCATGCCCGTAAGCGCGCCCTGCACGCGGCCGCACTTGCCGCGGATAAGCTCCAGCGCATCCGGGTTTTTCTTCTGCGGCATTAAAGAGGAGCCGGAGGTCACGCGGTCGGAAAGCTCGACAAAACCCGCTTCGCCGGAGTTAAAGAAGATAAGATCTTCGGCAAAGCGCGAAAGGTGCACCATGCCGATAGAGGCATCGGAGAGCAGTTCCAGCACATGGTCGCGGTCAGATACGCTGTCCAGGCTGTTGCGCGTTGCTGACGCAAAGCCGAGCCAGCCCGCAAGCTGTTCGCGGTCGATGTCGTAAGCGGTGCCTGCAAGCGCCCCGCTGCCCAGCGGGCTGACGTCCAGACGCTTAAGCGTATCCTGCAAACGGCTCTCGTCACGGGCGAGCATTTCAACATAAGCCAGGCACCAGTGAGCGAAAGTCACAGGCTGGGCGCGCTGAAGATGGGTATAGCCCGGCATCACCGCGTCCTGGTTATTTTCCGCCGTCGCCACCAGCGCGCTCTGCAACTGACGGTTAGCCGCCAGCAGCTCGCCAACCTGCTCTTTACACCAGAGCTTGAGATCGGTCGCTACCTGGTCATTACGGCTGCGTCCGGTGTGCAGTTTTTTGCCGAGCGCGCCGACTTTATCAATCAGTTTGCCTTCCACCCAGCTGTGGATATCTTCGGCGTCGCTTTCCAGGATCGCCTGCGGGTTTTCCCGCACCTCTTCCAGCAGCACCGACAGCGCTTCTTCCAGCTGCTGCTGTTCTGCGCCTGACAGGACGCCTACCGTCACCAGCGCTTTGGACCAGGCCACCGACCCGATGATGTCTTGCTCAGCCAGTCGGTAATCAAAGCGTAAGGAGTCGTTAAACTGTTTAAAACGCTGATCCGCTGCCTGAGTAAAACGTCCGCCCCAAAGTGCCATAGTTACGCTCCGTAAATTCCTGTCTTGATAATATTTTTACTGGCGGGCGACATCCGCGCCGCCCGCCGTCTGCGTTAAGCCTGATTACTTTTTCTGCTCGTTCAGCGCGCGAATGCGAGAAGAGAGCGAGAACAGACGGATAAAGCCGCCCGCGTGGCTGTGGTCGTAAACATCGTCTTCGCCGAAGGTGGCAAACTCTTCGTTATAGAGGCTGTTCGGCGATTTCTTCTGGATAGCCGTCACCTGGCCTTTATAGAGTTGCAGCACCACTTCGCCGTTTACCTGCTCGGCCAGGGATTCCGCCGCCGCCTGCAAGGACTGACGCAGCGGGGCGAACCAGCGGCCGTCATACACCACGTAAGACATCTCCAGGCCCACCTGCTCGCGCCATTTGAAGCTGTCGCGGTCCAGCACTAACTGCTCAACGCCACGCAGCGCCGCCATCATGATGGTGCCGCCCGGGGTTTCGTAACAGCCGCGGGATTTAATGCCCACCAGACGGTTTTCCACGATGTCGATACGGCCCACGCCGTGCTTCGCGCCAATCTTGTTCAGCACTTCCAGACACTGGAACGGAGAGAGGTGTTCGCCGTTAACCGCCACCACTTTGCCTTGTTCGACCGTTACCGTGACCTGCTCTGGCTGATCCGGCGCTTCCAGCGGATCGACAGTCCAGACCCAGCAATCTTTATTCGGCGCGTTCCACGGGCTTTCCAGCACGCCGCCTTCGGTGGAGATGTGCCAGGCGTTTTCGTCGCGGCTGTAGATCTTCTCAAGCGTGGCGGTCGTCGGGATGTCACGCTCTTTCAGGTAGTCCAGCAGCGCTTCACGGGAACGCAGGTTCCATTCACGCCACGGGGCGATAACTTTCAGGTTCGGCGCCAGCGCCGCCCAGGCGGATTCAAAACGCACCTGGTCGTTGCCTTTACCGGTGGCGCCATGGCACAGCGCGTCCGCGCCGACTTTATTCGCCACATCCACCAGCGCTTTCGCAATCAGCGGACGCGCCATGGAGGTGCCCAGCAGATAGCTGCCTTCATACAGCGCGCCGGTTTGCAGTACCGGGTAAACGTAATCTTTGATGAACTCTTCACGCGCATCGACGACGTAGCATTCAGAGGCGCCGGAGCGCAGGGCTTTTTGTTCAACGCCTTTCAGGTCGTCACGATCCTGGCCGATATCCACCACGCAGGCGACCACTTCGCAGCCTTCATAGTTCTCTTTCAGCCATGGAATGATGGCGGAGGTATCCAGGCCGCCGGAGTAGGCGAGAACAACTTTTTTGATGCCGTGATTTTGCATTTTCATTTTCCTTCAGAATGCTTTTACTTACGCAAGAATACGGGTGCCGATGGCTACCCCGTTAAATAAAGAGGGCAACTGTTCAGCATGGCGCCAGGAGGCGATATCCACCGGGCGGCCCAGCGTGCGGGCGGCATCCAGCGCGGCGTGAACTTTTACAATCATGCCGTCGGTAATAATGCCCTGGGCGATAAGCTGCTCGGCTTTGGCGGCGGTCATCTCAGCGATGCGCTGGCCTTTGCCGTCCAGAATGCCGCTGACGTCAGAGAGTAAGATCAGATCCGCGCCAAGCGTTGCCGCCAGCGCCGTCGCCGCCTGGTCGGCGTTGACGTTCATCAGCTCGCCCGCTTCCGTCACGCCGATAGAGCTCACTACCGGCAGAAAACCTGCATCCAGCAGCGTGTTGATGAGTTTCGGCGAGCCCGGCTGCGCCTGGCCTACGTGGCCCAGCGCTTCATCAAGCTGCGTGACCTTAACGCTGTCGCCATCGCCCAGGTAAAGCCCGACGGCGGGAATAGCATGTTTTTTCGACCAGGCGAGCAGCGTTTTGTTGGCGGAGCCCGCCAGCGCGCCGGTGATAATGTCTATCTGGTCAGCGGGCGTGACGCGCAGGCCATTCTTTTTCTGCACCGGCAGGTTGAGCTTTTTCATCAGCTCGTCCACCACGCAGCCGCCGCCGTGAACGATGACCAGCGGACGCTGATGGGACTCGCGATAGTTCACCAGCGCGGTAAACAGACGCTCCAGCGCCTCTTCGCTATCCAGCAACACGCCACCTAACTTGATAATTAACGGGTTCATCATCTCACCTGACTGTCGGTTAAATAAGAGACTGCGTTTCAGTAAAACCAAAGCGAATATTCGCGCACTGCATCGCCTGCGCCGACGCGCCTTTCAGCAGGTTGTCTTCGGCCGCCACCACGATAAGGTGCTCATCCTGCATGGCGAAGCCGATATCACAGAACGGCAGGCCCACCACATTTTTCAGCGCCGGCACGCCTTTCTCATACAGACGCACCAGCGGTTTGTTCGCATAAGCCTGCTGGAACGCGTCCGCCACCTGCGCCTGGGTTACGCCCGGCTTCAAACGGCAGGTGATCGTTTCCAGAATGCCGCGCGGGAAGCTGCCCAGATGCGGGGTGAAAATCACATCCGCTTCCAGATGACGCGTGATTTCCGGATGATGGCGATGGTTGAACAGGCCGTAAGGTTGCAGGCTCACTTCGCAAAAACTGTTGGAAATGGCGGCCTTGCGCCCTGCTCCGCTCACGCCGCTGGTGGCGTTGATAACCGGCCACTGGCTGAGAGCCAGCAGGTCATTTTCAATAAGCGGCTTCAGAGCAAGCTGCGCGGCGGTCGGATAACACCCCGGCACCGCCACAAGCTTCGCCTCTTTCAGCTTTTCCACGTTCCACTCGGCGAGGCCGTAAACCGCCTGCTCCAGCAGATCCGGATGTTGATGCGTGAAGCCGTAAAATTTTTCGTAGAAGGCCGCATCGTTAACGCGATACGCGCCGGAGAGGTCGAACACCACGCAGCCCGCCGCCAGAAACTGCGGCGCTAAATCATGGCTTACCTCATGGGCGGTGGCGAGAAACACCACGTCCAGGTCCTTTGTGAACGCGCTGATGTCTGACATCGGTTGCAGCGGCAGGTCAAGAATACCCTTAAGCTGAGGATGCAAATCAGAGAGCAATTTTCCTGCATCATTGCTTTGCGCTGAGACCGTCAAAGCGGTTATGTTCATATGCGGATGGCGATTCACGTAGGTCGCGAGCTCTGCGCCGGCATAACCACTGGCGCCAACAATCAGCGTGTTCAACATCGGGGCTGTTTACCTTCTTACCGTCATTTGCTTAAGGCGTTGGCCGCAGGCCTTAGCCATGTTCGCGAGCGTGGTTCGCATGACCGGAACCCTGCGGTTCCCTTACGCTCAACGTTAATGTATTTTTATTCACTAATATTGCATGAATATTGATACTATCCGACCTAAGGTATGTCAACAGTGAAAACGAAATTACCGCCATTTATCGAGATTTACCGTGCGTTGATCGCCACGCCGTCCATCAGCGCCACCGACGCTGCGCTGGATCAGAGCAATGAGTCTTTAATCAATCTGCTGGCGGGATGGTTTCGCGAACTGGGGTTCAATGTGGAAGTGCAGCCGGTGCCAGGCACGCGCAACAAATTTAATCTGCTCGCCAGCACCGGGAACGGCGCAGGCGGCCTGTTGCTGGCGGGCCATACCGATACCGTGCCGTTCGACGACGGACGCTGGACGCGCGACCCGTTTACCCTCACCGAACATGACAATAAGCTTTACGGCCTCGGCACCGCCGACATGAAAGGCTTTTTCGCCTTTATCCTAGATGCGCTGCGGGATGTGGACGTCACGCAACTGAAAAAGCCGCTCTACATTCTGGCGACCGCCGATGAAGAAACGACGATGGCGGGCGCGCGCTATTTCGCCGAAACCACCGCGCTTCGCCCCGATTGCGCCATTATCGGCGAACCGACCTCGTTGCAGCCGGTACGCGCGCATAAAGGCCATATTTCCAGCGCGATTCGCGTGCTGGGGCAGTCGGGCCACTCCAGCGACCCGGCGCGCGGCGTTAACGCCATCGAACTGATGCATGAAGCCATCACCCATATCATGGCGCTGCGCGATAACCTCAAGGCGCGTTATCACTACGATGCTTTCACCGTGCCTTATCCGACGCTCAACCTGGGGCATATTCACGGCGGCGACGCGGCTAACCGCATCTGCGCCTGCTGCGAGCTGCATATGGATATCCGTCCGCTGCCGGGCATGACGCTGGACGATTTAAACGGCCTGCTAAACGACGCGCTGGAGCCGGTAAGCCTGCGCTGGCCGGGCCGCATCAACGTGGCGGAGCTGCACCCGCCCATTCCTGGCTACGAATGCCCGCCTGACCATCAGCTGGTGCAGGTGGTGGAAAAGCTGCTCGGCGCGCAAACCGACGTGGTGAACTACTGCACCGAAGCGCCATTTATCCAGACGCTCTGCCCGACGCTTGTGCTCGGTCCTGGCTCCATTAACCAGGCGCATCAGCCGGACGAATTTCTGGAAACGCGCTTTATCAAGCCGACCCGCGAATTAATTACGCAGGTTGTGCATCATTTTTGCTGGCATTAAAAGTTGTGCGTATGGGGGCATTCGCCCCCTTTTTATTCTGCTAATTGGGCAAATTCCATAAGAAAAGCTTATCTGCTCTTCTGTGAATTAAATTTCGTAAATTGCTCATATTTACGCGCTTGCTGAAGCGATTTCGCAGCAATTGACGAACGGGTTCTGCCGTGGCTTTATAAAAGACAACAAAGAGGCTTAGTCCGAAGATGTCGGGTCGCAGCAAGGCGGCAAGCGAGCACATTCCGGGGAGCTTACTGAAATAAGTGACCCGGATGGGCGAGCGCAGCCAACGCCGCTGCGGCTTGAAAGATGCAGGACTTTTACAGGTGAGATGGGGTGTCTGGGTTAAATGAACGAACAATATTCCGCTTTGCGAAGTAACGTCAGTATGCTCGGCAAGTTGCTCGGGGATACCATTAAGGGTGCGCTGGGAGAGAACATCCTTGACCGGGTGGAGACCATCCGCAAACTGTCAAAATCTTCCCGCGCCGGCAACGAGGCCGATCGCCAGGAACTGTTAACCACGCTGCAAAACTTATCCAATGACGAGCTGTTGCCCGTCGCCCGCGCGTTCAGCCAGTTCCTCAATCTTGCCAACACTGCCGAGCAGTACCACAGTATTTCGCCGAAGGGCGAGGCGGCCAGCAACCCGGAAGTTATCGCCCGCACGCTGCGTAAACTCAAAGATCAGCCAGACATCAACGAAGCCGCGATTAAGCAGGCGGTGGAGTCGCTTTCGCTTGAGCTGGTGCTGACCGCTCACCCGACCGAAATTACCCGCCGTACGCTTATTCACAAAATGGTCGAGGTGAACAACTGCTTAAAGCAGCTCGATCACAAAGACATCGCCGACTACGAACGCAACCAGATTATGCGCCGCCTGCGCCAGCTGATTGCCCAGTCCTGGCATACCGATGAAATTCGTAAGCATCGCCCAAGCCCGGTGGATGAAGCCAAATGGGGCTTCGCGGTAGTGGAAAACAGCTTGTGGGAAGGGGTGCCGAGCTATCTGCGCGAGCTGAATGAACAGCTTGAGGCGAATCTGGGCTACACGCTGCCGGTGGATTTTGTCCCGGTGCGATTTACCTCCTGGATGGGCGGCGACCGCGACGGCAACCCGAACGTCACCGCGGATATCTCCCGCCACGTGCTGCTGTTGAGCCGCTGGAAAGCAACCGATCTGTTCCTGAAAGATATTCAGGTGCTGATCTCCGAACTCTCCATGGTGGAATGCACGGACGAACTGCGCGACCTGGTCGGCGCAGAAGGGGCGCAGGAGCCTTACCGCTATCTGCTGAAAGGGCTGCGCGCGCAGCTCCTGGCGACGCAAGCCTGGCTGGAAGCGCGCCTGAAAGGCCAGAAGCTGCCGAAGCCGCAGGGGCTGCTCACCCAGAACGAACAGCTATGGGACCCGCTTTACGCCTGTTACCAGTCGCTGGTGGCATGCGGTATGGGCATCATCGCTAACGGCGAACTGCTCGACACGCTGCGCCGCGTGAAGAGTTTCGGCGTGCCGCTGGTGCGCATTGATATACGCCAGGAGAGCACCCGCCATACCGAAGCGCTGGGCGAACTGACGCGTTACCTCGGCATTGGCGATTATGAAAGCTGGTCGGAAGCCGACAAACAGGCGTTCCTCATCCGCGAACTGAATTCCAAACGTCCGCTGCTGCCGCGCCAGTGGGAGCCGAGCGAAGAGACGCGTGAAGTGCTCGACACCTGCCGCGTGATTGCCGAAGCGCCGCGCGGCTCCGTCGCCGCCTACGTGATTTCAATGGCGAAGACGCCGTCCGACGTGCTGGCGGTTCACCTGCTGCTGAAAGAAGCGGGCATCGGCTTTGCGCTGCCTGTCGCGCCGCTGTTTGAAACGCTCGACGACCTGAATAACGCCAATGACGTAATGACCCAGTTGCTGAATATCGACTGGTATCGCGGCTTTATTCAGGGCAAGCAGATGGTGATGATTGGCTATTCTGACTCCGCGAAAGATGCGGGCGTGATGGCCGCGTCCTGGGCGCAGTACCAGGCGCAGGATGCGCTGATCAAAACCTGTGAAAAAGCGGGCATTGCGCTCACCCTGTTCCACGGTCGCGGCGGTTCTATCGGCCGCGGCGGCGCGCCTGCTCACGCCGCGCTGCTTTCCCAGCCGCCGGGCAGCCTGAAAGGCGGCCTGCGCGTCACCGAACAGGGCGAGATGATCCGCTTTAAATATGGTTTGCCGGAAGTCACCATCAGCAGCCTTTCGCTGTATACCAGCGCGATTCTGGAAGCAAACCTGTTGCCGCCGCCGGAGCCGAAAGCGGCGTGGCGCCAGATTATGGACGAGCTGTCGGTCATCTCCTGCGACATGTATCGCGGCTACGTGCGCGAAAACAAAGACTTCGTTCCCTATTTCCGCTCCGCCACCCCGGAACAGGAGCTTGGCAAGCTGCCGCTCGGCTCCCGCCCGGCGAAGCGTCGCCCGACTGGCGGCGTGGAGTCGCTGCGCGCCATTCCGTGGATCTTCGCCTGGACGCAGAACCGCCTGATGCTCCCCGCCTGGCTTGGCGCGGGCGCGGCGCTGCAAAAAGTGGTGGAAGACGGCAAACAGAGCGAACTGGAAACCATGTGTCGCGACTGGCCGTTCTTCTCCACCCGCCTCGGCATGCTGGAGATGGTTTACTCCAAAGCGGACCTGTGGCTGGCGGACTACTACGACCAGCGTCTGGTGAAGAAAGAACTCTGGGCGCTCGGCAAAGAGCTGCGCGAACTGCTGGAAGCGGATATCAAAGTGGTGCTCGATATCGCCAACGATTCACACCTGATGGCGGACCTGCCCTGGATTGCCGAGTCCATCCAGTTGCGTAACATTTACACCGACCCGCTGAACGTGCTTCAGGCCGAACTGCTGCACCGCTCGCGCCTGGCGGAAGAACAGGGCAAAGAGGCGGACCCGTGCGTTGAACAGGCGCTGATGGTCACCATTGCCGGCGTTGCGGCAGGCATGCGTAACACCGGTTAAGCGCTGACGTCAAAAAACCAATCCCCGCCTGATGCGGGGATTTTTTTATTCTTCATTTATGCGCACTGTCTTCACCCCCGCAAAAACAGATGCGGGGCGGCGGCGGTCGGGTGGTTATCCACCCAGACTTCCGCTTTGTACCATTTTTCGATGATATCCGCCTGAATCACTTCCTGCGGCGTACCCTGCGCCACCAGGCTGCCCTGATGCAGCAGCAGGATCCGATCTGCCCATAGCGCCGCCAGATTGAGATCGTGCAGCACCACGCAGACGTGCAGTTTTCCCCGCTGCGTCAGCTTTTTCAGCAGGCGTAAAAGCTGCTGCTGATGATAGAGATCCAGCGCCGAGGTGGGCTCGTCGAGAAACAGCCAGCCCTGCGGCCCCTCCTCTCCCCAAAGCTGCGCCAGGCTACGGGCGAGCTGCACCCGCTGCTGTTCGCCGCCGGAAAGCGCGGCATAACTTCGCCCCGCCAGCTCGTCGCAGCCGGTCAGCGCCATTACGCTTCGGATACTCTCCCGCTCCGCGCTTTTTCCCCATGGCGCGCGGCCCATGGCGATCACCTCTTCCACCGGCCAGTGAAACCGCAGCTGCGTTTGTTGCAGCATAACGGCGCGTCGACGCGAAAGCGCCTGCGCGGGCCACAGGTTAAGCGGCTGGCCGCCCAGCTCGCAACTGCCCTGCTCCGGCGATAAAAACCCCGTAAGCAAACGCAGCAGCGTTGATTTTCCTGCGCCGTTCGGCCCTATCAGCGCCACCATTTCGCCTGGCGTTAAGGTCAGGGAAATATCGTCAATCACCCGGCGCCCGCCTGCCGTCAGGCGCAGCGTCTGCGCCGTTAGTTTTTCATCCACGCGTTTTCTCCTGGCGGAAAATAAGCCACAGGAACCACGGCGCGCCCAGCAGGCTGGTCAGCAGCCCCACCGGCATTTCGGCGGGCGAGACCAGCGTGCGGGCGAGCGTGTCTGCAATCAGCAGCAAAATAGCGCCCGCCAGCAGCGACGCGGGCGCCAGCCCACGGTGATCCGGCCCCAGCCACAGCCGCATCAGGTGCGGCACCACCAGGCCGATAAAACCGATAACGCCGCTTACCGCCACTGACGAGGCGACCAGCAGCGCGCTGCATAACAACAACAAACGCTGGAGCGCACGAACATTCACCCCCAGGTAGTGCGCCTCTTCATCGCCCAGTTGCAGCAGATTAAGCTGCGCGCTCACGCGCCAGACGACGATAGCGGAAGGCAACATGAGCGTTGCGGCGACAAGCAGCGTCGACCACTGCGCCTGCCCAAGGCTGCCCATGCCCCACAGCGAAAGCTGGCGCAACTGGGCGTCGCTGCTTATCCAGGAGAGCACGCCGACCGCCGCGCCGCACAGCGCGTTTATCGCAATCCCCACCAGCAGCAGCCGTGAAAGCGTGGCGTCGCCAGCGCGGCTCAACATAAAAATCACCACCATCACCGCAAGGCTGCCGAGAAAGGCCGCCAGCATCGGCGCATAAAGCATGATGATGGCGGGCAGCGACAGCGGCAGCACCAGCCAGAACGCCACGGCCAGCGCCGCGCCGCTGCTGATGCCAAGCAGCCCCGGGTCCGCCAGCGGATTGCGGAACAACCCCTGCATGACGCACCCGGCGAGCGCCAGCGAAGCCCCCACCAGAAGCGCCAGCAGCACGCGGGGCAGACGAATGGTGAGCCAGATCTGGCGAAGCCACTCATCCGCCCAGAGGCCCGTGAGCGATATGCGCATTGCGCCGAAGGTGGTCGCCAGCAGCGTCAGCGCCGCCAGCAGCAGGCCAAGCAGCCAGAGATTGCGGCAGACGGCGCGGCTCATCAGGGCAGTTGCTCTGCTTTGTCGCGCAGCGCTTTCACCGCCGCGGGCGTGCGCAGGCCAAAGCCCAGCAGCGCCATATCGTCCACCAGCAGCACCTGCCGGTTGCGCCCGGCGGGCGTCTGCGCAAGCCCCGGCAGCTTCCACAGGTTCGCTTCGCCGCCCATCGCCTTCACCCCGTCAGCGGAAATCACCACCAGCTCTGGCTTGCTCGCCACCACGCCTTCCTGCGAAAGCGCCCGATAATGGTCAAAGCCCTGCATGGCATTTTGCAGGCCTGCGGCGCGGATTGCGCCGTCTGCCGCCGTCTTTTGTCCGGCGGCCATCGACCCCATGCCGCCATGGCTTAAGATAAACAGCACCCGTTTGTTAAGCGGCGTGGCTGGCAGCAAAGCCAGTTCATCGCGCAGTTTCTGGCTTAATGCTTCGCCCTGCGTGGGTTTGCCCAGCGCGTCGGCAATCACCGTTACCTTCTCGCTGATTGTCGAAAGCGTGTAGCCCTCCGGCACCTTCACCACCTTGACGTGGTTATCGCGAACTTTCTGCAACACCAGCGAAGGCTCGGCCTGCGCGCTGCTCAGCACCAGATCCGGGCGCAGCGAGAGAATGCCTTCGGCGTTAAGCTGGCGCAGATAGCCGACGTCCGGCAGCGCCTGCGCCTGTTGCGGCCAGGTGCTGGTGCTGTCGCGCGCCACCAGTTGCGGGCCTGCGCCCAGCGCCCAGGCGATTTCGGTCACATCGCCGCCAAGCGTCACAACGCGGGACGCCGCCCCGGCCATCAGCGGCAGCGCGGCTATCAGCATGATGAGTTTTTTCACGCCGCGCTCCCTTGCGCCGCCAGGGCGTCAAGCTGCGCGCGCCACTGCGCCTGCTCGGGCTGCCCTTCCATACGCTGGCCGTAAAGCTGGGCGATTTGCGTGCCGTCTTTAGCGAAAAGCTCAAGGCTTGTGACGTGGCCGTCTTCGGTTGGTTTGCGGGTGACCCAGCTTTCGGCGATATCGCCTTCACGCAGGTGCAGCGTGAACGCTTTGTTGAAAACGTTAAGCCAGCCTTTCATCGGCGCCACTTTCTCAAGCGTGCCGGTGAAGATCTGCACGCAGCCGCGGTTGCCAACAAAAACCATGATTTCATTGCCGTCCCGCTGCACCGTCTCCAGCAATTGCGCCAGCGCGTTATTGGTGACGCGGCGCGCCAGGTCGTCGCTCACGAGGCGGAACGCCTGCGGACGCGACAGATTATGGTTTTTCAGAATGCCGAAGAACTGGTGAACGTTGGTCATCGCCCGCCATTCCTGCTCCAGCCTGTCGTGGTCGGCCGTGTCCGCGTATGTCTGCGGCTCCGCAGGCTGGATGTTGAGCGGCTGCGCATCTTGCGCGACAAAACGCGCCGCCAGCGTTTCCCAGGCGGCCATATCCGTTTGCGGCGTGGCGTAAACTTTCAGGATGGCGTCGCCCTGGCGATCAAAAAACTGAATGCTCTGGCGCTCGCCGCGCTCGTTTTTCTCCCGCAGGTGAAAGGCGCTTGCCCACTGGCTCATAAACAGGCGCAGATCCAGCGCCCGCGGGTTGAGCACCAGCCCGGCGTGGCCGCTGAGGTGCTGATTAGTGAAACTGCCTGTCTGCTCATGCACCGCATACTCATTGCGGCAGATGCATTTGGTTTCGCCTGCCGCTTCCAGCGCCGCGAGAATAGCCCGCGCATCGTCATGCAGGCGCACAGCGTCGTGCCCGAGGCGGGCGAAGGGTAATTCCGCTTCGCTGATGCCAAACTCCGCGGCGATGTCACGGGCATATTTGCCCGGGTTCTGAGCTTTAAAGGTCTGATACTTTTGCCAGACGGAAACCGGTTCTTGTAAGGAAACACTCATCTTTTACTTCCTTCCATTCGCTAAACATCCCCGGCCAGAGCCGGGGCGCAGGTAAAGTGGCGACGTCGCCTTATCAGAAATCAACGTTCACGCCGAGCTGCCACGTGCGGCCCGGCATCACCGCCAGCGCTTTATCGTAAGCATCCTGGTTAGTGACTTCTTCAATGTTGCGGCTGCTGAGGTAATCCCAGTATTTACGGTCAGTGATGTTATAAACGCCGCCGTTCAGGCGAACGTGTTTCGCCACCTGCCAGTAAGCTGTCCAGTCGAGCATGCCGTAGCCCGGCACGCGCATATAGCTGTTGCTGGCGTCGGCGATGGCAGCGCCGTTGTTGCTGTAGGTTTCGCGGCTGGAAGCTTCAGCGCGTTTGCCTTTTACGAACGTCGCCGTCAACGCCGTGCCGTAACGTTTTGCCGGGTCATCCCAGGCGACGCCGGCAATCAGCTTCATCGGCGCCACGCTGTCGAGGTCGATGTATTTATCGCCCATATAGCGCGATTTGGACTGCCCTTCGGCGTAGCCGTACGCTAGCGTGGCGCTCAGGCCGTCCACCTGCTCGAACCAGCTGCCGAAATTAAACTTCGCGCTGATTTCGCCGCCGTAGATGTACGCTTTATCGCGGTTTTCCGCCTGGTAAGTGGTGTAGATGTTGGACGGCACGTTAGCGAACTTATCGGGGTTGCCCGCGCGGGTGTAGCGGGTGTAAGCGATAAAGTTTTTGTAGCTGTTGTAGAAGAGCGCGGTGCGAAGCGTCACGCCCTGCGCCACTTCGCCTTTCATGCCCCATTCCAGGTTGTCGCTGGTTTCGGTTTTCAGATCGGTGTTGCCGATAAGCGCGTACTGCGCCCTGCCCGCGTAGCTGGAGCCGAGGTTCCAGGAGCCGTAAAGCTGGCTGGCGTTGGGGAACTGCGCGCCGCGCTTGTATTGCAGGTAGGTCATCAGGCGCGGGGTGAGTTCATATTGCAGCGCCAGCGAAGGCAGCCACTGAGTATCTGAGTTTTCGCCATAGAGCTTGCTCACTTCAGACTCGTCCAGCACCGTGCTGTTGGTCGTCAGGCTGGAAAGGTTTTTCGGTCTGGCGGATTGATGCACCACGCGCACGCCGGGAACGATCGCGAAGTTACGATCCGCGAGATCGAAATTCATCTGATCCTGCACGTAAGCGCCAAGCGTATAGCTGCGGCTGTCCGCTTCCGGCTGCATGATTTCGCTGAACGCGTCCGGCGTCGGCGACTGGCTGAACGGGCGCTCGGTTTTGGTGGTGCTGGCGTTAAAACCGGCGCTCAGGTCGTGGCGGCCCAGGGTTTTCGTCATCGCGTTCTGGATGCCCCAGGTGTCGGTGTCGAAGTCAGAGTAGACCGTCTGCATGGCGGCGGTGATGCTGTCCGGCATAGAGGTCCAGTCATGCGCTTCGGTGTGCTGGTAGTAGACTTTCGTGGACATGCTGTCGAGCCAGCTATTCATCGGCGTCCAGTCATCCTTCAGGCTCACGCCCCAGCGGCGGGTCTGGCTGGTCTGGTTCGCGTCGCCCAGAATGGCGCTGCCGCTGTTGTTCCACGCGTCGTAATGGGTGTGGTTGGTTTTGTGGTAGTAGTCCACGGTGCCGGTGAGTTTGTGCGCCTCAACCGGCTGCCAGATGCCGGACGCAAGAATGGCGTCGGAGTGCCAGTTCGCCGGGTAAGCGTCTACCGTGCCGCTGTTGTTGCGCGTCTGCTGGCCGTCGCGGCGGCTGTAAACCAGAATGCCGCGCAGGGTGTCATCGCCGCCTGCCGCGGTAATGCCGTTGTGCAGGCTGCGGTCGGCAGAGTCGTAGTCGCTCTGGTAGCCGAAATAGGTGGTTTTGCCCGGGCGCAGGTAGCCATCCGGCGATTTCGGCTGGAAGGAGACGTTGCCGCCGATGGCGGTGTTGGCGGTTTCGGTGGAGGTGGCGCCCGGCTGGATATCGATGCTGCCGTACATGTACGGGTCGATATAGTCGCGGCCGATGCCAAAGGTATTCACCCCGGCGCGGCTGACGTAGCTGCGCCCGGTGGCGTCGGGCTGCGCAATGCCGTCCACGTCGATGCCGACGCGGTTGCTCTCCAGCCCACGGATGTTGTAGCCGGTGTAGCCGCCGCGGTCGAAGCCGCTTTTGCCGTTGCCGGAGCCGCCGCTTGCGCCCGTCGCGCTGATAAGCGGTTCATAGCGCATCACTGAGCCAAAGTTATTGGCCCCTTTGTTTTGCAGATCCTGCGCGCTGATGGTATGCGCGCTGCCCGCTTTCCGTTCCGGCGCGGGCGCGGTGACAATCATGCTTTCAGCGCCGTCGGCGGCGGCGTCGGTGGTGCGAGTGGGGTCAGATACCGTATCAGCCGCTCCTGCGGTGGCCTGATACATTGCTGCGAGCAGTGAAGTTGCCAGGATGCTCTTCCTGAACCGTCCGTGGGAAGATATCGTTACATGCATAGTCTTGGTAAGCCTTTGTATTATTAGTATGGACTCACACTTCGCTTCCGGATCACGGACGTTTCAGGTCGTCGCGTTCGACAACCCTGACCGTCCTTATCGTTCTGTTCGCAAATAGTAATGAGAGTGTTTATCATTTGCAACAACTTCACAATTTCTTCACGATCGGCTCAGAATGTTGGGTACTATCGGTGGTTTAACCCCCTTGATGGTAAGACGCGATGCAGAGCAAACCGGCCATTACTCTTCACTATTGCAGCCAGTGCAACTGGATGCTGCGCGCCAGCTGGATGGCGCAGGAAATCCTTCATACCTTCAGCACCGACATCGGCTCGGTAACGCTGGTGCCTGGCACCGGCGGCATTTTCCGTATTGATATTGACGGCGAGGTTATCTGGGAGAGAAAACGGGACGGCGGGTTCCCGGAAGCGGCGGAGCTTAAGCGCCGCGTACGCGATTACTGCTTTCCGGAAAAAGCGCTCGGGCATAACGAGAAAAAAGGCGAGTAAATTCCGGCAGGCCTGCCCTGCCGGGGATTATGGCTCAGTGCGTCTGCTCGTCGCCGCGTAAAAAGCAGGGGGTGGTGAGCTCTTCCACCAGATAACCCAGCAGCTCGTACAGCAGCCCCGTCAGGGTTTTCGCCATGCTCTCTTCAAGCCTGTTATCAAGCAGGAGGGTATTGAGCGCGACGCAGTATTCGCGCAGCAACTCCTCACCCGGCGCGAAGGGCGCATCCGGTAAGGGCGGCAGCGAATCGGTGGTCAGCGCTTCCTGATGCGCCAGGGAGAGCGGCGCTTGCAGTTGTTTTTCCAGCGCGTGGAGATACGCCCCGATAGCGCGGCAGACCGCGGGCCGTTCGGCGCTGTTTTTAGTGTCGATAAGCAGGTCGGAGAGCACTTCAAGGGTCTGCGCGAAGTCGACATAGTCGTGCTTTTCGCTGCGCAGTTCGCCGTAGACCAGCGGGTTCCAGGGGGTGGTGCGGAAGATATCGTTCAGGGTGAAGATATGTTGGGTCATGATAATTGCCTTCTGATCGTGACTGATTGCCACCGCCAGAAACGCCAACTTCAGGTGGTGGCCCGAGCAGGGTTGGCGTACCAGTAGAAGGCTTACTGGCGAACCTTGCGGTTCCCCTGCCCGAGCCGCCATGGGAGTATACCCTGAAAAAGAGTAGCAACGGGCTATGACACAGAGGCCGCAGTGGCCTT
This sequence comes from Franconibacter helveticus LMG 23732, assembly GCF_000463115.2. Lineage (GTDB taxonomy): Bacteria > Pseudomonadota > Gammaproteobacteria > Enterobacterales > Enterobacteriaceae > Franconibacter > Franconibacter helveticus. The sequence continues at coordinate 24,399 of NZ_AWFX01000038.1, forward strand.
TGTATCGCCTTCATTCTGGTTCAGGACGCCAATCCCGGCGTCTGATTTTGCAGACGCGGGAGCAGATTACGGCTGTAAATTTGTACAGGCAATATGGGGCGGGGAAATTCGGAGTTTGGCCCGATAATATTTATCGATAAGTTAACGGAGGGGGGGCGGTTTATTTCCTGCGCGTATTTTCCCGGTCGGAAATAACGGCTGGAGAATAATCGCTTCATTGAAAATATATAAAACGGGGCATAACGCCGTCACGTCATCGATATTTTCCGCGATCAGCGTTAAACGGGTTTTGAAAACGGGAATATCCGCATCATCCGCCAGCACAAAAACCGGCTGGTCATCAAGAACGCCGGAACGGAGGAGCGCATCCAGACTCTCGTGATCGGCATGATCCATTTCAGACCATGCCACGCCGCCATGTGGCGAAAGGTAGCCTGAAAGGATGTTGACAGCCGCTTTTGCCTGCACCCCTTCAACGATGTGGAAGTCAGCCTTCAGCGCGGCTTTGCATTCTTCAAAGAGTGTCATCGGGTAAGCCAGGAGAAAAAACTGCCGGGAAATAATCATTAATTTTATCGTTATCCAGTACCCGATCAACCGTGAAATCAAGGGTGCGGGATACGGCGATACCACTGCGAAGTGCTGGCGGGAAATCGTCAACCGAAGCAAATTTTGTGGGAACTATATACCTGAAATAATCGCCCATTTTCGTTTCACCTTCATATCCGAAAGGATAGTCCTGCCCCGGGGAAGAGCCTTCCACTCCCCAGTAAATAAATAACCCTTTATTGATTGCCAGGTTAGCATCGCTGTATTTTCCTGATTCTGACCACTCATTTTTTAATTTATTTATAATATATTCTTTATTGAGATTATCCCTGAAACGCCATGCAGAAAATAAATCCACCGTAAAATCACCGCCTTTATCAGCGGGGTACGTTGAATAATCAGATGACTCTTCCCAGACGAACTCACTCATACTGTCAAGCAGCGCTTCAACGTTATCAATACGTAGCAAGGCCCTAGGTAAATCGCCAAAGCAGTTGTTAAGCATAAAAGCTATTCGCCCCCGTCGATCCATCGCGAACCATGTGTAGATTGTGCCAAATCCTGGCGCCCGGTCCGGCTTAAAAACGCTCATGTTTGCTCTCTTTATTAAACACGTCAGAGGAAGCGCAGGGTGACCAACCACGTACAAAGCCACGCATCCGTTTTATCTTCTCGATATAAACATCAATGCTACCCTTTTAGTTTAGTCAGAATAACATCCTCGTCGGCTTTACATATCCCATGAGATACACACAAGCAACCCTCGTTTTCTAAAATACTAAACCCACCTTCCTCGCATTCAAAATAGACACCTACACTCCCGTCTTCAATCCCCCTAATTCTATATTCATAAATATCGATTATTTTCTGCCCGACATAACGAGCTAATTCATCAGCGGCTTGTACTGGGTAAGCAAATTCATCGTCAATATCAGCAAGATCCAGAAGAAGAGGCTCTGAATCTTCAAGTGAAAGCGTTATAGTACCTTCACCAATAGTTAATGACACCCAACCAGAAAGCGAGGTTTGTAAAAAAAATACTATTGTCCTACAAATTAACTCTCGATCTATATAAAAAGAGCGATATCTGAAATCTTTCAAAGACTCACCAACGAACATACTCCCTCCTTAAAACTTCGAAGATTTTTCGGGGATCAGTGTATCAAATTCATACTTTCCATCAGGTAACACCTTCAGGCTTACAGTGCTGTTTGTTTTGGCACTATATACATGAATTAAATCGTACCCTCCACGGACAGAAGAACTAGGAATTATAGGGCTAATCTGTGTTGCATTTTCTAAAGTTTCTTTGATTGCCGCTTTTGCCTGCTCAACCCCAGCTTTACCTGCTTCATAAGGCAAACGCCCTTGTCCGATTTTAGTCCCCAATTTCTTATTAATGTTTGCTGATTGTGATGAAAGAAATTCACTAACATCACCTAAATTTTTAACCTGGGCGGTTTCCTTCCCTGCATTCTTCCCAGCATTCGCTGCCGTCGCCTCTGCCGCTTCCGCTACCTGATCTAAATTACCGCCCTGTTTGGGAACAAGCCCTGCATCCGTTTCCAGATAAAGCTTTCCATCTGCACCTAATACCTCGGTGTTCCCCGTTTTGGTATTTACAACCCGGCGATAACCCTCCGGTAAACCACCTGAAGTATTAAACTTCGCACCAACAGAGCCACCTTCAGCATATCCTGCCGGAAGTGAGTTACGCTCAGTTGTACTTGCGAGGATATTACTCACCGTTTCTTTAGATACTTTCTGTCCCGTCTGCTTTTCAACTGACATCAGCGCGCTTAATTCGGCGAGTTTATCAACGGCTTTCTCACCTATTTTCCCTGTAGCCGCCACCCCCAAACCAGCAGGTAGCGCATCCGCCATTCCCGCTTCAGCTGCCCAGATAGAAACCTGGTTGGCGCACAGGACTGGGTTAGCCGCACAGGCAGTCGCGGCGGCCTGCGCACTTGCCACCAGCGCCGGTGTTACAGCAATTGCCGCCGCGCCAGCCGCGCCGCCTCCTAAGGCTAAAGCAATCGCCTTGTTAACCGCTTGTCCGCGTTGACACGCCGCACCGCCAGCATCCGTTGCACAGGAAAGAATGTCTTTACCATGCTCCTGAACAAAGGTCGTCTGCCCGGCTTCTGTCCCTCCCATCAGGTTATTTTCGACGGTTGTTTTACCTGTCTGGGCGCCGGCGATTGCAGTCGCAGAGCTGTCTCCAACCAGACCGCCAGCAAGTCCAGCGGCGAGCGTAGCCAGAGCGCTTACGTTCTGCTTTTGCTCCTCGCTCAGATCACCGACTTGTTTGTTATACACATCAAGAGCGAGCTTGCCGACAATCTCGCCCGTTGCCGCACTGGCTGCGGCGGCGGCTGCATCTTTGCCCGTTGCCGCTGCCAGTGCGGCGTTCACTACAGCATGTGCAATAACCTTTGCGGTATCGTCTTTAACGTTTTGTCCAATGAGATAGGCGATTTCCGGCGCGGCGGCTCCCGCCAGCGCAGATTTGATGTCACCACCCGCCAGCGCCTGTACTGCCGCTGTCGCAGCGGAGATACCACGTTGCAGCGCGCTACCCGTGCCATATTGCGCTTCTGCAGTTTTACCCGCCTGATCGGAAATCTCTTTAGCGGTTGGATTAAGCTTGCCAAGCCCGACCAGCGTCTCCTTCGCCGCCTTCAGCGCTTGCGGATCCTTCTTCGCTTTCTCTTTGGCAATTTCTCCATTTGTCCGGACGATATCCGCTACCTGACCGCCAATCTCGCCAATCAGCTGCGCGGTCTGCAGGCGGTTCTGCTCTTTCTCTTTGTCAAATATCGGGCTGATGCTGTCGTTGGCGTGTTCCGTATCACGGCTTAAGTTCGCCAGGTCCTGCTGCTGGTTCGCCTGGTCGCGAATGGTGATGGCGCCATCCGCCACCGCAGACTGCGTCGTGCCTTCAGCGTGACCGCTGCCGCACAACTGAAGCGCCGCAACCCACCACCCGCTGCGTGTTCTACAGCCGGGCCGTGCGTGATGTGATATTTTTACGCTGCGAGTGGATACCACAGGCGGGATTTACCGACGGGATGCCGGTAAAAATCAGGGTGATGCCCGACTGCATTGTTATCACTACCCGGAACAGCCGCGAACTGTGGGGATGCGCCGAGGGGTTGAGCGTGACTTACGTCAACAGGCCAAAAATGCCCCAGTGGTTTAAGACCTTCCCAGGCGCGCTGAACGACACCGACGATTTGCTGGCGTAAAAGCGCGGGAACGGGCACTTTGCCTGACGGCTGGTAGCTAGATCCCGGCCACTCTTCAGTGGCCGGGAGATTTCAACTAGTTTTTGGGTATATAGTCAGGATCTTCTTCATCACTATCCCAAAATTGATTTGGTATTGCGTACTCTCCATCTTTTATTACAGGGCACCATCCAAAATCATTATAAAAAACATAAAGATCAACCACTTCATAGCTATCTTTTGTCTTCTTGTTTAACGTTATCAAAGCGGGCTCATTGTGGGTATAAGCCCCGCCAGCTTTCGCTATTGCTCGCTCTTCTAAGCGTTGTCGATCCCATTCATGCATAATCCCCGCCGTGCATGGGACAACCGTAGAAAAGATAACTTCGAACTTATCAGCCACTTTAATAGTGCAAGGTATGTTCTTCTGTTCTGGTAGCAGCCCAGTTATCAAATTATCTGGGAAATTAATTTCTAATATCATTTTTGCCAACTTTTGGGGACAACAACTTCCCCTGTAAAATTTTTCTCGAATGTGCTAATAGGGCTAAAATATTGCTTACCCCAGGGATCTCTTATTGCTACAACTGATATACCATTTCGTGTTGTAACGCCATCTACAACAACGAAGTGAGAAAAACTGCTGCCTCCGGTTTTATCAGCAATACGAGCAATGACAGGCGTACCATTAGCAGTGTAGCGAGATAAATCGCTAACGCCTCGGTTACCCCATGCAACAGCATTAACCCCTTCCGATTTTAATATATTGGAGACTTGTAATGATGTTATGCCTCCTGGTGTAGGGGGGTATTGGAGATTAAACTAACAATATCCACAGGTTTACCCATTGTATCCAATACCATTCCGCATGAATTATGACCACATGTCGGTAATGCCCCCTGATTGACAACAGTCCTATCACCATTGCGTGAAAGAGCATCATCTAATAATGGATGCCTACTGCCAGCCATTCCCGCAACATCATCCGCTACATTAGTGGCAGTTCCTTTTCCCGTTGAAGCGGTGTTAGTTGATTTTCCTCCCGGCAAAATCTTGGCGGGTATAAAAGCACCAGATATTACCCCTGCAACATTCTCCAGCGCCTTTTGATCTCCATTGGCCGCCTTAATAGCCGTGGATTTGATCCCTTCCCACGCATCACCATTTATGATGCCATCCAGCACTTTCGCTGCCGCTGCATCCTTTTTAGCAATATCACTTTTCGCCTGGCTACAGTAACTGTCCCCGGTTGCACAGGTAGCCAGCGCCGCTATTAAATCAAACGCCGTATCGCCGCCCAGCATCGCCAGATCACCGGTTTCACTGGCCAGATTAACCAGACCATTGGCGAGCTGGGAAGCGGTGTTTTCACCCAGCTTATCCCTGATCTGTTCTTTCCACCATTCAGCGCTTTCTTTCAATGACTCCCGGCCCTTATCCCCGGCCAGCGAGTTATTCTCAACCGCATTTTTCCCGGTCTGCGCACCCGCCAGCGCGCTTGCCGTGTTGTCGCCAGCTAAGCCGCCAGCAAGGCCTGCCGCAAGTGTTGCGAGCGCGCTGATCTTTTGTTTTTCCTCTTCGCTAAGCTGCGACGCCGTTTTGCCCGGGTACATCTCTGCCATTAACGCGCGGGCCGCCAGCTCGCCGGAAGCCGCGCCCGCCGCGCCTGCCAGCCCGTTGCCGCCGGAAAGCTCAGCGACTACGCCGCCGACGATGGCATGGGCAATGGCATTAGCCGCAATGTTGTCTTCCCCAACCTGCTTTTTGACCTGCTCTGCCAGGTAAGGCGCCGCTGCCCCTGCCAGCGCCGCGTTCATATTGCCGCCAGCGAGTCCGGTTAATGCCGCTGTTGCCGCCTGAATGCCGCGCTGCAAATCGCTGCCGGTGCCGGACTTCGCCAGCTCATCTTTGTATTCTGGCGAGTTTTTCAGCTGGTCCAGCCATTGCTGACGCTTTTCTTCCGTGGCATTTGCCGGAAGTTCGCCATATTTATCCTTCGCTTTTTGCAGCGCGTTTAACTCACCCTGCGTTTTAACGATGTCAGACACCTGGCTGCCGATTTCCCCCATCAGCTGCACGGTTTGCAGGCGGTTCTGTTCCTTCTCTTTGTTGAAGATGGGGCTGATGGCGTCGTTGGCGTTTTCCACATCGCGGCTCAGGTCCGCCACATTCTGCTGCTGGTTCGCCTGGTCGCGAATGGTGATGGCGCCATCCCACCGCAGACTGCGTCGTGCCTTCGGCGTGGCTGCTGCCGCACAACTGAAGCGCCGCAACCCACCACCCGCTGTGAGTTCTACAGCCGGGCCGTGCATAAGGCGATATTTTTACGCGGCGAGTGGATACTGCACGCGGGATTTACTGACGGGATGCCGGTTAAGATACGGGTGATGTCGGACTGCATCGTTATCACCACCCGGAACAACCGCGAGCTATACGGCTGCGCAGAGGGGTTGAGCGTGACTTACGTCAACAGGTCAAAAATGCCCCAGTGGTTTAAGACCTTCCCAGGCGCACTTAACGACACCGGCAATGTGCCGGTGATCAAGCGCGGGGACGGGCGTTTTGGGTAAGGTCTGATAAAACGATCCCGGCGCAGGGGCCGGGATCGTTCATTTTTTAGTATATGACTCTGGAAGCCTGTAACCCTCTGGAATATCTGGCCATGAATCATGTTTATTGATCAATATAGCATCGTCAATAATATCCTGATAAAGATTAGAGAGATTTAAAGAAGCTATTCTGACCCTGGTTAGTGCACATTGAATAGCTATTTTGTCATTTTTCTCTATCGTCTGACTTAACAACTTCACTGCTGATTTAAACTCATTGGCATAACCATCATAATTTTCAGATGAATAAAAAATATTCAGTTCTTCCTGAGTGTTTTTATCAGGTGAGATCATCGTAAAGCAACATTTAAGCTCTTTAAGAATATCAATCATTTAAGTTTTCTTCCTTCCGCATCTTTAGTCTTTGATTCATTAATTGTTCCATCCAGATTCAGTACAACCCTAAAATTCCCTCTTTTATCAAAAACTTCAATGTGATTCTTATGCTGCCCATCCAGATAAAATTGGTCACCTTTCTTAATATAGTCTCTAATATCTCCGGTGGCTTTATAAACACTTTGTCCCTGGTATTGTTGACTTGATTTTTGTGCAGTATTTTTGACATCGCTACCGAATCCGGGTTGTTTCAGGAATTCATTCATATTCCCGACAGCTCCCTGATTAGGTTGATATTTTCCACCTTTATTAATCCCGGCAGCGATGCCTGCTGCACTGGTTCCAATTGTCTGCGCTAATGAATTAACGGCAAGTTGTTTCGCTTCCGACGAATCACCGGACATCAGCGCATTGTGAATCGCTGCATTTCTGTCCGCTTCAAGTTGCGGCAGCACCGCCTGAAGATAAGCCCATTCCTGCTTTTCTTTTGTTGTCAGATTGCCAGTGTTATGAAGCTTATCATTAAGGCTCTATATTCTACCGCCTTTTTAATTTTAAGCAGAGCCTGAAAAACAGGCTCATTTATAAATAAAGAATATTATATATTAGCTTAATCATTTAATCTTAAGCGCAACGAGACGCCAACCTCTGCGAGTACTTTCTCGACTTCATGAAAAAAAACATTGCTTCATCTGGAGGATTGTTTTTGAAATATATTTCAATTCTTTTTTTGGCATCTTTATGAACTCCAGGAAAATTAGACTTTATTTCCCCTCCTTCTATAAATCTAATGTATGAGTTTATTTTCTCCTGCAACTTATACAAATGTTCATTAGTTGCGCTCCCCCATGCCAGATGATCAGATATAGCCAGACTAACAACGTCTGGCTCGTTTTCAGGTATCCCCATAAAATCTATCTTATTGATATCTTCTACTGACATATTTAACCTTTGCCTTTATCTGGTCTTACCACGTTAATTTTAGTAGGTGGAATTACAGTTCCACTTTCAAAACCGGGCTTACCCGCTCCAGAAATCACTCCACCATGCTTCTCAATTTCAGGATAGCCAATTTTCTGATTAGGTGTCGGCGGCGCTGTTGCCGAGCTTTTACATTCAATACAGAAGATGTTCCCATCACTATCTTTAGTCATTATATCCACTCTGACATTCACCCCGCTTCCGGTTTTTATTGTAACCTCACGCGCCGTATCGGTCATTCCCTTGGCATATTCTTGAAATTTGCTATCTTCAAAAGCTTTTCCTTGTTCGTAATTCTGACGAATTTGATTAACCGGATTTAACGAGGGTATGGCATTTTTTGAAGTATTATCAAATGTATAATAACTGCCATTATTGTTATAGATAACATTGCCTAAAAGTTCTGTCTTCCCTGAATTAGTATAGATTCCACCTTTGGGGCCGATCACATTGCTGTTACCTGTCGGCGTATAACCAGAAGGTAATGGACCTACAGATCTAATCGGAACACCTCCGGGACCAATGCCTAGAGTACCGGGAATAGGATAACCGTCATCATCAAGAAGAGGCCCTAATCCAGGGATAGCTTTGATTACTTTTACAAGACGGTTACCGTGTTCTCTTTCTAATTCTTCATCATCATGGCCTGGATTTAATAAATTATTCTCAACCGAATTTTCCCTGCCTGCGCACCGGTTAACACACCGGCGCTGCTGTCTCCGGCAATGCCGCCAGCAAGCCCTGCTGCAAGCGTTGAGAAAGCGCTGATGGTCTGCTTCTCTTCTTCGGTCAGGTCCGCTGCGCTTTTGCCCGGGAACATCTGCGCCAGCAAGATTTTAGCTGCCTGTTCCCCTGCCACCGCACCGGCAGCGCCTGCCAGAGCGTTGCGTCCCTGAAGCTCCGCCACGACGGCTCCGGCGATGGCATGGGCAATCGCTTTACTGCCCTCGTCCAGGTT
>NZ_AWFX01000038.1:33068-137917 GCF_000463115.2 Franconibacter helveticus LMG 23732
GCCTGCCAGCGCCGACTGAACGTCACCGCCTGGACGGCCCGCTGGTTCGCCTGGTCGCGAATGGTGATGGCGCCATTCTACTGCAGACTGCGTCGTGCCTTCGGCGTGGCTGCTGCCGCACAACTGAAGCGCCGCAACCCACCACCCGCTGCGAGTACTACAGCCGGGCCGTGCATAAGGCGATATTTTTACGCGGCGAGTGGATACTGCACGCGGGATTTACTGACGGGATGCCGGTTAAGATACGGGTGATGTCGGACTGCATCGTTATCACCACCCGGAACAGCCGCGAGCTATACGGCTGCGCAGAGGGGCTGAGCGTGACTTACGTCAACAGGCCAAAGATGCTCCAGTGGCTTAAGACCTTCCCCGGCGCGCTCAATGATACCGGCAATCTGCCGGTGATTAAGCGCGGGTCGGGCGTTTTGCTTGACGGCTGATAACACGATCCCGACAATCAGGCCGGGATCTTTTACTGACTTATAGAGGTACGGCATCTTTATTACGTTGCCAGAAGTCTCGTAGGTCGGAACCGAGCTCAATATCCACCGTATCCCTGATTTTTTCTAATATCGCCATATGCTCGGGCGCTTCTTTTCGTACAATAGGTACTAACTGATACCAGGCATAAACGATCCATTCAGGTTCTTTCTCTGCTATTTCTTGTAGATGCTTAAGCAGTCTCTTATAACCTAAACCGGATACTGTTGCTTTAACCCATAATTTGGTTCCTGATATATTTTTCTTTTCTAAGCCCATATCTAAAAATTTTATTAAAATACCTTTATCCCTCACAACTCTCGGGATAATTCTTAATGCAGAACCTCTCACCAAATCAGAGTCATGCATAAACATGCCTTCTATAACAGAAGCTTTCTCATCTTCAGATAATATCCTTAGATAATTAACAAGTTGATTTTCTGCTCTTCCATCAGGAAGAGCATTTATAAGATCATTTAGCACTATGTTCCCTAAACTTATCTAAAGGCAAACCAGATTGATTAGCATTGTTAGCAGATGGCTTATAATGTCCTGAGGAGTTATCAAATCCCTGTAATACTCCACGGGTACCTTCACTCCATCCGAATTTAACAGAGCCAGCATAATCTACTTGCGATGCTCCCCGCGAAATATCATAGTGCCCAACGTCCCCCTCTTTGGATGAAGTTCTGGATACATAAACCTTTCCACCGATAGTTACATAGTCATACGTACCTTTTGCTCTAAACATTGAGCCACTTTCACCAACTGTATACCAGACACCATCTTTTTCAACCAGTTGATAACGCTTGATTGGTTTCCACGTATCATTTGCATATCTGGGATCAAGTGTCTGTGGCTTAACTGTTTGCGCTGTAGCCGTCGCACTTGTTGGGCCTTTTGCACCTTTGGTCGCGCCATAAAGGGCAGGAAGAGTCATCGCTATCTTCGAGGCCGTTTCAGCATCAAAACCCATTGCCTCAAAGCGTTCAGTCCAGCCCTGATTCGCCATGATGCCTTCCGCTTCCATACTTAATGTATAGACCGGAGCCAGTGCGTTCCTAAAATCAGACGGTAAGGTTTCATCTTCAGCCATATGCTTAACCGTCGTTTCAAATACCGACCATTGATCAACCAAATAGCCGTATTTCTGCTGGCATAATTCTGCTGATATGGAACAGACTAGCTTGATGTCTTCCTGTACCTCAATATTGCTGTCAATCATGTCCCGGACAACTTTTTCGCAGCCGGCTCCTTCGCAGTTTCGGGCCCTTTCCGCAAATCCATCAAGCTTGTTTACGCTCAGCGCATTATTCTCAACCGCATTTTTCCCTGCCTGCGCGCCGGTTAACGCACTGGCGCTGCTGTCTCCGGCAATGCCGCCAGCAAGCCCTGCCGCAAGCGTTGAGAAAGCGCTGATGGTCTGCTTCTCTTCTTCGGTCAGGTCCGCTGCGCTTTTGCCCGGGAACATCTGCGCCAGCAAGATGTTAGCTGCCTGTTCCCCTGCCACCGCACCGGCAGCGCCTGCCAGAGCATTGCGTCCCTGAAGCTCCGCCACGACGGCTCCGGCGATGGCATGGGCAATCGCTTTACTGCCCTCGTCCAGGTTCAGCTTATGGCCGATAACATCCGCCAGGTACGGCGCTGCGCCACCTGCCAGCGCCGACTGAACGTCCCCGCCCGCCAGGCCCTGCACTGCCGCCGTCACCGCCTGGACGGCCCGCTGGTATTTGCCGCCCGTGCCGTAGTCGCTGTTCTTCTGGGCGTTGTCGTAGAAGTTCTGCCAGACCTGCTGGTTAATCTCCTTGTCGCTGTACTGTTTATTCCGGTCCTGCGCCTGAAGCGCTTTCAGCGCCTCGTCCTTCTGCGCCTGAGTAACGCCCGCCATCTGGCTGTTAGCCTTCTGCGCCGCCTCTATCGCGCCCTGCGTTTTAACGATATCCGAGACCTGCATCCCAATCTCGCCAATCAGCTGCGCGGTCTGCAGGCGGTTCTGCTCTTTCTCTTTGTCGAATATCGGGCTGATGCTGTCGTTGGCGTGTTCCGTATCACGGCTTAAGTTCGCCAGGTCCTGCTGCTGGTTCGCCTGGTCGCGAATGGTGATGGCGCCATCTGCCACCGCAGACTGCGTCGTGCCTTCGGCGTGGCCGCTGCCGCCCATCCCCGCCAACATGGTGTTCGCCATATTGCTGATGAGGTTGCCTGCAATGCCGCCGCCCGTGCTGAAGCTCGCGCCCTGGTGCTCAATCTTATAGTCCGCCCGGTTCTGGATATCGCTAAAGCCCAGCGTGCCGGTATCCAGACGGTTTTTATCTGCCGTGGCGGTGGAGGCGATAACCGCGCCATCGAGCTGGGTATGGTTGCCGACTGTGATATCGAAGCCGCCTTTACCTGCATAAATGCCGGACTGCTCCGCCACGCTATCGAAGGTGCTGTGCATCTTGTCCTGGCTCAGGTTCAGGTAGCCGGAACCGGTCATTGAGCCAAAGGTGAAGCTGCCGCCTGCGCCGAAGCTGGTCTGCTTGCTGTCGTAGCGGTTGCTGTCCTGCTGGCTGGCAAGGGTCAGGTCACGGCCCACGTCGGCAATCACTTTGTCGCCGTTCACCTGTGCGCCAGTAAGCGTGGTGTCGCGGCCGCTTTGCAGTTTGACCGTGCCGCCGCTGTCTACCGTCGTTTCGCTCCAGCTGGTGCCGTTGCCTTTGTCGTGCCCTTTCGCCGCATTCACATTGGCGAATACGCTAATGCCGCCGCCGTTGCTGCCGCCGCCGATGCTTACGCCGATACCGCCGCCGCTACTGCTGTTTTTGCCGGTGGTTTTCTCGGTGTTCGCCGCGCCGGTAAGCAGAATGTCATTCGCCGCGCTCAGCGTGGCGTCGCCGCCTGCCTTGAGCTGGCTGCCGCCGATGAGGATATCGCCGCTGTTGGCGCTGCCGCCTTTGCCGGTCGCGTTAATGGCAAGGTTATTCCCGGCATTCAGCGTGCTGCCTGATACCGTGTCGGTCTCCTGATGCTGCTGCGATTTTGATTTCTGGCTGGTAAGCGACACGCTGACGCCAAAGCCGTTGCTCGGGTCGTTTGTCGCCTGAAGCAGGTCCGAACCCTGAGAAGCCTGATACCCCGAAAGCGCGGCTTTGGTGGCCTGCAAGGCCGCTACCCGGCTGTCGCTGCTCTCTTTCGCCGACTGCGCAGCGCTTACGGCGCTGTTAAGCGCGCTGCCCACCACGCCCGAAAGCGCCAGCGTCAACCCGCTGGATTTTTGCTCGAATTTCTCGTCGCGGGTGCGTTTGTCGTGGCCCGGCTCAATCACTACGCTGTCGCCGGTAATCGTCAGGTCTTTGCCTGCAATAAGATCCGCGCCGCCCACGTGCGCCTGGTTGCCTGCGGTAACCGTCACGTTGCCGCCCGTCGAGCCTACCGTGCTGGTGCTCTGGCTCTGGGTGGTGCCTTTCTCGCGCAGGTCGTGGGTGGTTTTGCTGCTGCCGATGGTAAAACCAATGCCACCGGAGCCCATCAGGCCGCTTTTCTTCGTCTCTTTGAAGTTCCAGGAGGTATCGGTATTGGTGGCGGCGACAATATCCACATTGTTGCCCGCGCCAAGCGCTACATTGCCGTCACCCGCAACAGCAGAGCCCTGCACCAGCAGATTATTGCCCGCCGAAACCTGCACGTTGTCGCCAGAAAGCAGCGTGCCTGCTTCACGCGTGGCGCTGGTTTCCTGGATGGTGTGGGTGGTTTTCTTGCTCAGGAATCCTTTTTTGGTTTTGGTCTGCTCTTTGTAGTAGTAATCGCTCTCGGTGGCGGTGGTGAGGTTAACGTCGCGGCCTGCCGCCACGCCGATATCGCCCTGCGCGGTCACCTGCGCCGCCTGCGCGTTCACATCCTGCCCGGCGACAATCACCGTGTTGCCGCCGCTCGCAATCTCAGTGCCCTGCTGGCGCACCGACTCATTAATGACGGTCTTTTTCTTCGCGCGGGCGCTGTCGCCCTCGGTGGTGGCCTCCGCCGCCAGGTTGACATCGCGTCCCGCTTGCATGCCGACGTTATTCGTCGCCGCCAGCGCCGCCGCCTGGGAGTTGATGTCCTGACCTGCTTTCAACGTCAGGTTGTCGCCTGCCGCTACGGTGGCGCGGTCCAGCCCGGTGCTGTGCGATTCATTCTTGCCGCTGGCGCTGTTCTGGCTGGTCTGTGCGGCGTTCAGGTTGAGGTCGTTGCCCGCCGCAAGCGCAGCGCTGCCGCCCGCTTTCACGTCGCTCGCCGTCAGGCTGAGGTTATGTCCTGCGCTCGCGTCCAGGTTGCCGCCCGCGCTGATGGTGCTGCCCTGATAAGAGACGGTGGAGCGGCTGGTGTTGGTTTTACCGCGAAAACCGGACTGGCTGTAGGCGTCGTTCACCTGATTGGCGTTAACGGCGATGTCGCCCCAGGCGTCCAGCAGCATGTCGCCGCCGGAGGCGAGGTTCGCGCCGGTCAGCGTGATGTCTTTGCCCGCCGAAAGCGAAAGCACATCCTGCGCGGTAATGGATGCCGTTGAGCCAAGCACGGTGTCTTTCAGCGAAACGCTGCCGTATTTGCCTTTGGCGTTGATATCAATCTGATCAGCCAGCGTGATGTTATTAATGCTGCCGTCCAGGCTCTCCAGCTGTACGGTTTTGCCATTGATGGCGGAACTGATGTTATTGATATCGCCGATGGCGCTCAGGTTGAGATCGCCGCCCGCTTTCATCAACCCGTCGTTCAGGTTGCTGATGCTGTTCTGGCTGTCGAGGCTGAGGTTGTTCTTCGCCACCAGCGTGCTGCCGCTGTTGGTGATGTTGCCGCCCTGCAGGCTAACGTTATTGCCCGCGATGACGCTGCCGTTGTTCACCGTCACATCTTTCGGCGACAGGTACACTTTCGGGATCATCACCGTTTCGCCGTTGATGGTCGCGGTTTCCCACCACAGGATGCTGTGGTCGAGCGCCGCCACCTGGTCGGCGGTGAGAGACACGCCAAATTTCAGGCCGAGAGACTGCTGCGCCGAGGCGGCGTTGTCCATCAGGTAACGCATCTGGTCGAGGTCGGAGCCGATGCCGTTGAGGTAGCGGTTGCCGGTCTGGTTCAGCAGGTAGTTGCTGACGTAGCGGGTGTCGAATGCCGCATCGCCAAGGAAGCGGTAGTCGTAATCCGGGTTCAGATTAAGGCGGCCCAGCATGTAAGAGGAGCCAAGGAACTGCTTCTCATCGGTATAAACGGCGCGCGTCTCCTGCGGCGCCGTCGTGCCCGGCTGCACGCCCGCCAGCGCCCCCACGTCCGGGCGAACGCCCGGGAGCGCGCGGGTGGAAGGTTGCAGGCCCAGCAGGGCGTTCAGGTCGCCAAACAGCGACGGGTCGAGTTGCCCAAGGCCGTTGAGTTTCGGGTTAACGGTGATGAGGTACGGGCTTTTCGGGTTGGTGGAAACCACGAAATAGCCATTGTCGCCGGAAGGCAGCGGGTAAGCGCTGGTGTCCACCGCCTTGCCCTGGTACTGCCCCAACGCGCCGCCTTTGGCGTTGCTGAGCGCCGCCGTGGTCACGCCCGCGTTCGCAAGATTACCCATGCTGCCAAGGCTGGCGTTGCCCTTCTGCGTGGTAGAAATAGCGGCAAGCGACGCGTTCGCCGCGCCGGTTGCCTCCAGCGCGCCGCCGCCGTTGATCTGCTGCAACGCGCCCTGGAGCTGGTCTTTCCACTGCGGCGAGTTTACCGCCACCGGCCCGGCGCTGGTCAGGTTCTGTTTCGCAATGCTGCCGCTAACGCTCTGGTTGCTCAGCGTAGTGAGCGATGGCGTGGAAATGGTGTTGCTGACGCCGCCCGCGTTGGCGGTGGTATTGGTGTTGCTGATATTGCTGGTGAAGTTAGCGCTGACGTTGCCGCCCGCCTGGATTACGGCGCGGTAGATTTGGCCGTCTTGCCGTTCACTTGTGTGACCGGTTAACTGGAAAGGAATAACGTCAGTATCTTCAGGAAGGTAGGGTCGGTAACCTTCCATTCCCTTCATTTTACTTTTATCAACTGTGGCGAATTTAGTTCTGGCAGATTTGCTGGGTTTGAATTCATAAACGAAATAATCAGTAACCGTACCGTCAGTCCAGCTCTGATTGTTCAGCGTCGAGCCGCGCAAGGCTATATTGCGGTTTGCTAAAATGTTGCTCGCTGAGTTTTCAAGATTGTTTGCCCCAATCGTTAAATCACGACCGGAAGAAATACGCGCTGCACCTCCGTTGCTGACAACCGAAACTTTCTTCTGGCTGGCAACGAATTTTTGTACGGCTGTATCCTGGAACGGCGCGTAAGTGTAAATGATAAAATTGTAATAATTACAGGCGCTGTGCGTACCACAGGGCCCGCTCTCGCCAGTGCCTGTACGACTCCATGCGCCATAACTGCCTTCGGGCAAAAGCGCTACGGGTACATTAATGGAGGCGTTACCAAGCCCGTCGATACCGGAAGATGTGGACGTTAACGCTTCTTCTTTAACACTCAACCCATCCCTGGTATTCAACAAATGCCCGGTATTGATCGTGATATCGCCGTTCTGCGTCTCGATCGTCCCTGAGGTATTCACCACTTCCGCATTCGCATTGCCCGCGCCGTCGCGCTGCATCCACAGGCTGTTGCCCGCGAGAATATCGCCGCGCTGGTTGGTGATGCTGTTGGCGTAAAGCGCCAGGTTGTTGGCCGCATAAAGCAGCGCGGTGTTGATGATGGAGCCCGGCCCGCTCAGCGTCAGGCTGCCGCGGGTGCCGGTAAAACCGTTTACGGTGATGTTGCTGCCGCTGTTAATGGCGATATCGCCGCCGCCCTGAATCGACCCCGCGCCATTAAGCGCTACCGCGCTGCCGCTGAAGGTGCTTGCGCCGCTGCCGGTGGTGATTTGGCTATTGTTGGTGAGCACGCCGCCCGCGCTGACGTTCACCGCCTGGCCCTGCATCACGCTCTGGTTATCAATCGCCCCGTTGCTGGTCAGCGTCAGCGTTCTGCCCGCCGCCAGCGCGGTTTTGTTGGTATAAGCGTTAGTCAGTTTCAGCGTCAGGTCGCCCAGCGCCACCACCTGCCCCAGCGAGTCGAAGCCGTTGCTGCCAAGCCACAGGTTGCCGGCGCTGAAGAGCTTGCCTGCGGCGGACTGGTTAACCTGGCCTGCGTTCACGTTAAGCTGGCTGGTGCCGAGCAGCGTGCCGTTGTTGTTCAACTGGCTGTAGTTAACGGCAAGCGTGCCGCCCTGGGTCGTGCCCTGGTTGGTGAACTGGCTGCCGGTAAGCGTCGCCTGGTCCGCAAGCCAGGTGCCGCCGTTGGTGGCGTTGGCCGCGTTCAGAACAAGGTTGCTCGCCTGTAGCCAGCCGGTGTCGGTGTACTGTGGCGTGGTGAGCGTTAGCGTCGCGCCGGAAAGCAGCTTGCCATTGTTATAAGCCTGCGACGCGGCGTCCACGCGGGTGTCGCCGCCGCCCTGCATCAGCCCGTAGTTGAACAGTTCAGGCGTGGTGACGGTCAGCCCCTGCTGGCTGACAATCTCCCCGCCCGCGTTGTTGGTCAGCCTGCCGCTCAGGCTGAACGTGGCGCCGTTATCGCCCTGCAACCGACCGCTGTTGTTCAGCGCCCCGGTGGAGACGCCAAGCGTATTACCCTGTAGCTTGCCGAGGTTGGTGACGGAAGCGGCGCTCAGGTTTAGCGCGCCGCCGGTGAGCAGCGAGCGCCCCGCCTGCTGGGTAAACGCGCCGTTCAGCGTCACGGTCAGCCCGTTCACGCCGCTGGTGTCGCCGTCGTTGTTAAAGGTGTTGCCGCTGAGCGTCAGGTTTTTCGCCGCCCATTGCCCCTGATTCGTGAGCGACAGCGCAGAGAGCGCCGCATTGCCCATCGCAGTAATTTTGCTGCCGGCGGTGGAATTAAGCGTGTTCGCAAGCGTCATCTGCAATGCATCGGCGCTCTGCACCGCGCCGCTGTTAGCGAGCGACTGCGCATTCAGGATCACGTTCTGCCCCTGCCAGCTTCCGGCGTTAGTGACCGTGCCGGAGGTGATTTTCAGCGTGCCCTGGGTCAGCAGCGCGCCGCTCGCGCCGTTGATCAGCTCCTGCTGCGGGGCGGCCATTAACATGCGCGCCATCAGGCGCTGCTGCGCTTCCAGCGTCAGGCTTTGCAGGCCGGTAAGCGTCCCCTGGTTGTTAATGCTGGTCTGGTGCAGCGCGAGGGTTTTCCCCTGCACCGCGCCGCGGTTCTTCAGGCTCTGGCCGTCGAGCGTGGCATTGCCTTCGCTAAGCAGCTGCCCGCCGTTGTCGATAAGCTGCGCTACAAGGGAAGCGTCGCCCTTGCTCATCGCGGAGCCGGTGTTGGCAAACGTGCCGCCCACGTCCGCCGTGAGGTTGCCAAGGCTCAGCAGCGAGCCGCCGTGCGTCCAGCCGCTCGCGTTCACCTCCACGCCCTGCCCCTGTAAGGTGCCGAGCGTGTTGAGCTGCCCGGCGTTCAGCGCCAGCGCGCCGCCGGTAAGGGTGCGGGAAGCCGCGCCCGTGGTCAGGGTATCGCCCGTTAAGGTCAGGTTTTTAACGCCCTGCCACAGCCCGTCGTTGCTGAGCGTGGCGGCGTTGAGGGTCAATGTATCGCCCGCGATGCGCCCGGGGTTAATGAGGCTGTCCGCCGTCAGGCCCAGCGCGCCGTTGCTCTGGATCTGCCCGCTGTTGTTGAGCGCGCCGGTGAAAGCGCCGGTGAGCGCCGAGGCGCCGGTCAGCACGCCGCTGTTATTGAGAGTGCTTGCGGTAAGGCCCAGCGTGGCGCCCTGCATGGCGCCCGCGTTGGTCAGCGTGCCGCCGTTAAAGGTTAACGCGCCGCCGGAAAGCCATTTGCCCGCCGCGTCGTTGGTAATGGTGTTTGCCGTCGCGTCTGCCTGGCCGTTGCCCTGGATAAGACCGCTGTTGCGGATCGCCGTGCCGCCAAGCGTCAGCGTCTGGCTCGCCAGCGTGCCGCCGTTGGTGAGCGTCGCGGCGCTGAGCGCGCTCTGGCCTTTCGCCACCAGCCCGCCCTGGTTGTCGAGCGTGTCGGCAAGGGTGAAGTTAAGGGAATCCGCCTGGATATCGCCGCCGTTAACGAGCGTTTTGCCCTTCAGCGTAAAGCCGCTGGTTGCCAGCAGCAGCCCCTGGTTTTGCAGGCTGTTAAGATCGAGATTCAGTCCGCTGGCGCTGATAAGCTGCCCGTTCTGGCCGTTTAACAGGTCGCGGGTGGCGAGCGCCAGGCTTTCATTGCCCTGAATCAGGCCGTTATTGGTCAGCTGCGGCGCGCTAAGCGTAACGCTTTTCGCCGCCAGTTGGCCGTCGTTAAAGAGCTGCGCGGCGGCGAGTTCAAACCGGTTCTGGCTTAGCAGCGCCCCCTGATTGTCTGCCCGTCCGCTGATGCTGGCGTTGAGGCTCTCCAGCGCCTGCGCGCTCCCGCTGTTGCGTAGCGTCTCCCCCGTGAGCGTGGCGCTGCGGGCCTGAAGCTGGCCCTGGTTGTCGAGCGTTTTGCCGGTAAGGGTCAGCGTTTCGCCGCCCGTCGCCTGGCCCTGCGCCAGGTTGGTAAAGACGTTGCCGTCCCAGTTCAGGGCGCTGCTGCCCTGCAACAGACCGCTGTTTTGCAAATCGCCGTGCAGCGCCAGCACTTTCGCCATCAGCGCGCCGCGGTTATCAAGGGTTTCTGCGCGCAGATCCATAGCCTGCTGGCTCAGGACCTTGCCCTGGTTGCTGAACGCGCCGCTCACTTTCGCCGTCAGCCCCGCTTCGCCGAGTGCGTTGCCGCTGTTGATCCACTCGCCCGTCGCCAGGTTCAGGGTTTTCCCCTGCAACAGCCCGGCGTTGGTGAGCCGATCGTTTTGCAGTTCCAGCGCGCCGCCAGAAAGCAGCGCCCCGCCCTGCTGGTTATCCAGCGTTTTGCCCGTCGCATTAAGGGATGCCGCGCCCTGCAACGTGCCGCTGTTGGTGATAGCGAAGGCGTCTGCGCGCAGGTCGCTCGCCGCCAGCAGCCCGCTGTTGATAAGCTCCGGCGCAGCGATCGTGAAGCCGTTGTCGGCAATTATCCGCCCGGTGTTGGCGGCCTTGCCGCTCAGGTTGAGCAGCAGGTCGGTGGCGCTCATCTCGCCATCGTTGCCAAGGGTCGCGCCCTGTAAATCGAGCGTGCCGCCAGTGCGCAGCGCGCCGCTGTTGCTGGTCTGTTGCGCGGTGATGGTCAGCCCGCCGTCGCCCTGGGCTTCGCCCCGGTTCGTTAGCGTATCGGTCGTCAGGGAGAGGGTTTTCGCCGCCAGCAAGCCGCTGTTATCAATCAACAGGCCATTCAGGGTCAGGTTATTATCCGCCAGCAGGCGTCCGTCCGCGTTGTTGATAAGCGTGGCGTAACCGCTGCGGAGGTTAACGCCGTTGATCTCGCCTGAATTGCTCAGCTGGTCGCCTTTGAGGATCAGGTCGCGATCGGTGGTGATCAGGCCGCTGTTATTCAGCGTCGGCAGGCTCAGCGCCAGGTTCTGTGCGCTGTAGAGCGTGCCGCCCGCGAGGTTGTCCAGCGTATCGGTTTGCAGGTTCAGCAGGTCGGCGCCCTGCACCAGCCCGCTGTTGGTAAAATGGTTGCCGCGTAGCGCCAGCGTATCGGCCGCCAGCGTGCCGCTGTTGGTGAGGCTTTCGCCATCCAGCGTGAGCGCGCCCGCCTTTACGCCGCCGCTGTTGATGAGGGTTTGCGCCCCCAGGGCCAGCGTATCGGCCAGCAGCGCGCCGCGGTTAGTTATGCTGTCGCCGCTCAGGGTTAAGGTGGTGGCTTCCAGCGTGCCGCTGTTGGTCACCGATTGCGGCGCGGTGAAAGTGATGCTGCTGGCGTTGGATTTGCCGCTGTGGTCAATCTGCTGCGCCGTCACGCCGAACGCGCCTTTCGCCGCCTGGGTGCCGCCAAGCTGTGCCGTCGTGGCCTGTAGCGTCAGGTCGTTATCGCTTTGCAGATGCGCGTCCGCGCCCGTAGTAACCGTTTCGCCGCGCACGTCGAGCGCGCCGCTGGCAATCACCTGGCCGTTGATGTCGGCTCTCTGCCCTGCCGCCAGGCGCACGTCGCCCTGGCTTGTGACGAGCGAACCTTTGCCGCTGGCAATCTCTTCTGCGTCCACCGTCAGGTTTTTTGCGCCGGAAAGCGTGCCGTTTTGCTCAAGCGTGGCGGTGTTTATCGCAAGCGCGCCGTCGGCGAGCAGGCTGCCGCCGTTACGCAGCGTCTCCTGCGCGGTGATCCGGGCGTCGCCCTTAGCGCCAAGCGCGCCTTGCTGGGCGAGGTTTTTGACATGGATATCCAGCGCGCCGCCGCTTTGCAGCGTGCCGCTGTTTTCCAGCGCGTCGCCCTTCAGGGTAACGCCGTTGCCCTGCAATAAGCCGCTGTTGTTAAGGCTTATGGTCTGCGCATCAAGACGGCCATTGGCCGCCAGCTGGCCTTCGTTCACCACCTTCCGGCCTGTAATAAGCGCGTCGTTGCCTGCGTTTACCTCTCCCTGGTTGTGAATATCGCCGCCGTTCAGGCGCACGTTCGCTTTCGCCCCGGTGCGACTGCCAGCGTCCAGCGACATTTGCGTGCCGGTGAGGGTGAGATCGTTACCCGCAGTGAGGGCGCTGCCGGTTGCGGTCAGTTCGCCGTTGCTCGTAAAGAGAGCATTTGCGCCGCTGCCAGCCGTGGCGTTATCCAGCAGGAGGCGTTGCCCGCCCGTCAGGCTCAGCGCGCCCTGCCCGGAGAGGCTGGCGTTGCGCACCGCCAGCGAACCGCCGTTAAGCGTCAGGTCGCCATCGGCAATGAGCGAGCCGCCGGTCATCTCAAGCGTGCCGCCGCTGCTGAGCGTGGCGTTCAGGCCGCTGCCTGCGGTGGCGTTCTCAAACAGTAAATCCTGCCCGGCGGAGAGCGTCAGCGCGCCTTTGCCGGAAAGCGAGCCGCCGCGAACAGCCAGCGCGCCGCCGTTCAGCAGCAGGTCGCTGCCTGCGGTGAGCGAGCCGCCCGTCACCGCAAGCTGGCCGTTGCTTGTCAGGGTGGCGTAAGTGCCGCTGCCCGCTTTGCTGTTTTCAAGCGACAGCCCCTGGAGGCCGGTGAGATCGAGCGCGCCATGAGCCGACAGCGCGCCGCCGGAAATGGCGAGCGAGCCGCCGCTGAGCGCCAGATCGCTGCCTGCGGTGAGCGTACTGCCGGAAGAAGCGATTTGCCCGCCGCTGGTGAAAACGGCTTTTTCTTCGCTGCCTGCGGTGGTGTTTTCCAGCCGCATACTCTGGCTTGCGGAAACGTTGAGTCCGCCCCGGCTGGCGAGGCTGCCGCCCTCTACCTTCAGCGCGCCGTTGCTGTGCAGGCGGGTTTCGCTAAGGCCCACCAGGGTGGCGTTGCTGAGGGTGGCGTCCTGCTGGCTGGCGACAGTCAGCGCGCCGTTGCCGGAAACGCCGCCGCCGTTGATGTTCAGCCCGCCATGGCTGCTGAGCGTGGTGTTGCCCTGGCCTACCAGCGTAGCGTTAGCGAGCGCCGCATCCTGGCCGCTCGCCACATCAAGCGCGCCGCTGCTGGTCACGCCGCCGCCGTTAATCTGCAAACGGCCGTCGCTGGTCAGGCGCGCATCGCCGCCGCTGGCGAGCGTGGCGTTATCGAGCGTCATCGCCTGCGTACTGGCGACGCTCAGCGCGCCGCCCGTCTGGTGGCTGCCCGCCAGCGTCACCCCTTCGCCTTTCGCATTCAGCGAACCGCTGGCGAGGCTGTTTTTCACCGTCATCCGGCCGCTGGCGTCGAGCTGGATATCCCCCTGGCGCGCGTTAAGGTTGCCAAGGTTGACCCCGACCCCTTTTTCGCTGGACACCAGGCGAATGCGGTTGGCGTACATGCCGCCGAGCGCGCCGGTATCCACCGCTACCGTCGGCGCCGGGCCTTCGCCCGCTGTCGCCTGAAGGCTGCCGTCTGTTCCGACGCGGTTCGCGCCTGCGGTTACGCTGAGATCTTTCGCGTGGATAGCGGCGTTCACTTCGGTCGCGCGGGCGATGATGGAAAGCGCGTCGCTCTGGCTGGCGTCCAGCCCCTGCCCTTCCACGGTAATGGCGCCTTTTGTGACATCCAGCGCCATCAGGTTGCCATTGGCGTCGAACTGCGGCTTGCCTGTGGTTAACGTCACATTCGGCGTGTTAATAAATCCACAACCGTTACAGGTGATGCCGTACGGGTTCGCCACCATGACATTGGCCGCTTTGCCTGCGACCTCGGTATAGCCCTGCAATTGAGAGCGGCTGGCGCCCGTCACCTCGTTGATAATCCCCTTCGCCTCCAGCCCCGCCTTCAGGTGCGGGTTGTTCTGGATAAGCCCGCCCAGCTGGGTCTGGGTCAGTTGCCCGGTGGCGTTGTTGAGGATGAGCCCCTCTTTGCCGACGTTGTAATCCTGAAACTGGTTATGCGAAAGCCCCGCCGCATTCGGCGTGGCGATGTTGACAACCGGCACCCCGTTGCCCGCCTGGTCCATGGTGGTTTGCCCGGTCGGCGTCATCGCCGCCGCAAAGGCGGGCGCGACCGGCTGCCATACCAGCAGAACGCTAATGGTCCAGCTCAGCAGGCGTTTAGAAAGACTCACGGGAGGGTGACGGTTATCCATAATCGTTATCTCTTAAAGCGTAAACATGACGCGCCAGTTGACGCTGAGGTGATCCGGGCCGAGCCAGTCGGGGTAGCGCAGCGGCGTGCCGATGGAAATCTGGCTGCTGTACACGCGGTTAGCGCTGCCAAGGCCTGCCGCCGCGCCCCACAAGGTGCCGGAGGCGTAGCGGTCTTCGCGATCTTTCTCCAGCCAGCCGCCGTCCAGCGCAACGGTGGCGCTGACCTGGCCGATAACCGGCAGTGTGAAAAGCGCATAGTTGAGTTCGTTGCGCAGGTAGCCGCCGTTGTCGCCGGAGAGATATTGCTCTTTGAAGCCGCGCACCGAGCTTTCGCCGCCGAGCGTCAGGCGTTCTGAGCCGTACAACCGGTCGGGCGACCACTGGCCATAAGCGCTGGCGAGCCACCACAGGCTATTCGTAACCGGCCGCTGAAAGCTGGCGCTGAGGCTCCATTTGCGAAACAGCGCGCGCGGCTCGTCGCCGTGCTTGTTCTCGTCGGTTTCGGCGTTAAACCAGGGGGTGCCGTGGCTGTAGTTGGGGTTGAAGGTGGCGACGCCGCCCAGCATTTTCTGCGTGTGGTTAATGCCAAGGGTCAGGCTGGAAAGGTTACGGGTGCTGCTGGTCAGAGGCGCATCGTTAAGCCAGTTGCGGCTGCTGCGCTGGGTAACGCTCGCCGCAATGCCGGTTTTGATATCGCCATTGCGAAACACCACCCAGGAAGCGTTAACGCGGTGGGTTTTGGTATCGCCCGTGGAGATCCATTTGTATCCCATGTTGTCCAGCGTGGTGCGGTAGTTGCTCCAGGCGTAGCTGTAGTCCAGCAAACCGTAGCCAAAGGGCACGCTCACGCCCGCCTGGAAATTCTGCGCGTCGTACGCGGTGGCGAAATCGCTGCTGCGCCCGCCGCTCACAAACCATTTGTCGGCAATTCTTAAAAGGTTACTGGCGGTCAGCGATCCGGTGAGCTGCTCTTCGCCCGTGCTTTTTTGTCCGCTGTTATCCAGCCCAACGCTGACATTTAACGGAAATTCCGGCGTGGCGGTTAAACTGACGACAGAATATCCCTGCTGTTCGGCAGGCAGAATTTCTATCTGAACCGGCGTGGTACGCAAACGGTTTATTTGCTCCATGCCCTGTTCTATATCGCGTAAATTAAGCACCCGGCCTTCGAGACGCGGAAAGGCCATTTTCAGCATCAGCGGCTTTTCGCCTTCCAGGCGAATATCACTTAATTTCCCTTCCAGCACGGCGAGCGTTAATTTACCGCCAGAGAGATCCTGCTCAGTTAAAAAAGCGCGGCTGGTAATATAGCCGCGGCTTATATACCAGTCGGAAACCGCTGCCGTCAGCTCGGTTATTTTTCGCATATCCAGACAGCGGTCGCGCCAGGGCGCCGTTAGCTTTTGTTGTGCCTTAAGGGAAATTAACGTTGCGCCGGACAGTGTTATTTCGTTGATCTGAAAGCATGGCCCTGTCGCAGGCGCAGATGGCTCAGACGCAGGCGCGCGCGGCAGCGGCGTGCTGCGCTCTAATTCTTCGCGCTGCTGCTGGTTTTGTAATAATAATTGTTCCTGCTGCTGGCGAATAGTATCGCGGTCCGCTGGCGATAAAGGCGCGGCTACCGCAGTACAGATCTGGCCTGCTGCGAATAATAAAACGAAATACCGGGAAAACATTCTCTTGATCCTGTCCATGATCGAAATTAAATAATAACGCGCAGAAATTAAATGGCGTTAAATTTAAGGAAAAGAATTTTCCGATAGAATATCAATTTTTTCTGTGAAAGAAACAGAGTAATGAAAGATATATTCTGTCATTAGCCCGTTAATATAAATTTGCTTTAGGGCAGCTTAATTTATTTCCTTAAAGTAAATTAATGAAAAGAGAAACTGCCGATGAAAGGATAATTAATTTAAGAGCGGAGAATAATGCATAAGAAAGCGGGAACAACTGTTTCATTTATACTGCGTCGGATCACGTTCCGGCGAAATGAGATAATTTCCAGACAAAATAATAAAGGAGGCAAAGGCCTCCTTATAATGAATATCGTTTCGGCTTATGCCGCCACCGCCGGCCTTACGCCAAGAGTATGGCAGATGGCGTAACTCATCTCCGCGCGGTTGAGGGTATAGAAGTGGAAATCTTTCACCCCTTCGCGGCTTAAAATCTTCACCATGTCCATGGCGATGTTAGCGCCCACCAGCTTGCGGGTTTCGGCGTCGTCATCAAGCCCCACGAACATTTGCGACATCCAGGAAGGGATGCGCACGTTGGTCATGTCAGCGAATTTTTTCGCCTGTTTAAAGTTAGAGACCGGCAGAATGCCAGGGATTATCTCCACATCAATGCCCGTCGCCGCGCAGCGGTCGCGAAAGCGCAGGTAGCTTTCCACGTCGAAAAAGAACTGCGTAATAGCGCGGTTGGCGCCCGCGTCGATTTTGCGCTTGAGGTTAAGCAGGTCCGCCTGCGCGCTCTTCGCTTCCGGGTGGACTTCCGGGTAGGCAGCGACGGAGATATCAAAGTCGGCTACCTCTTTGAGCAGCGCAACCAGATCGCTTGCATACATGTCCGGCTTGCCGCTGCCCGGCGGCAGGTCGCCGCGAAGGGCCACAATGTGACGGATGCCGTTGTTCCAGTAGTCGCGGGCGATGGCGCGCAGCTCGTCGGGGCTGGCGTCAATACAGGTCAGATGCGGCGCGGCTTCCAGCCCGGTACGCTCTTTAATGCCCTTGATAATGCTGTGCGTGCGGTCGCGCTCGCCGGAATTCGCGCCATAGGTCACCGAAACGAATTTCGGCTTCAGGCTGCTCAAACGGTCGATGGAGGTCCACAGGGTTTGTTCCATTTCACTGGTGCGCGGCGGGAAAAATTCAAAAGAGACATTAATCTGGCCCTGCACTTCGGCCAGGCTCTGGTTCAGGGCTTCCCGCTGGTTGGCGTGAAAAAAGCTCATACCTTACCTCATCAATCGCTCGTCATCATTGTTGTGTTGTGAACTTCTATACGTTTAGACGTCCAGATGTAAAAATGACGGAAAAGCAGCAGGGCGTCAACAGAAAAATCGTTAACCTGCGTGACGAATATTCAGCCAACATGAAAAACCTTCATGTTGAGGCGTAAAGCGGCGCCAAAGACGGGTGGGCCTGGCGCAGAAAACAAAAAAGGAGCCATCGGCTCCTTTTTATTACGTCAACAGGACTACAGCAGCTGCGCCAGCCGGTTGAGGTCCGACTGGATCGCCCCGGCGGTTACGTCACGCCCGGCGCCCGGACCGCGGATCACCAGCGGATTATCGCGATACCAGCGGCTCTCAATGGCGAATACGTTATCGCACGGCAGCAACGAGGCCAGCGGATGCTCGGCCCGCACCGCTTCAACGCCCACACGCGCTTTGCCGCTGGCGTCGAAGCGCGCCACGTAACGCAGCACCAGGCCCATTTCACGCGCCGCTTCCAGGCGTTGCACCATCTGCTCGTTCAGCTCGTCGCCGTTTTCGAAGAAATGGTCCACTGAGCCTTCTTCGCAGCCCGTCGGCACCAGCGACTCCACGCGCACCTGCTCAGGCTCGATGTCATAGCCCGCTTCGCGCGCCAGGATCACCAGTTTGCGCATCACATCTTTACCGGAAAGATCGACACGCGGGTCCGGCTCCGTCAGCCCTTGCTGCCAGGCCTGGTCAACCAGGTCGGTAAAAGGCACCGTGCCGTCGAACTGCAAAAAGAGCCACGAGAGCGTGCCGGAAAAAATGCCGCTGATGGCCAGAATGTTATCGCCGCTGTCGCGCAGGTCGCGCACCGTGTGGTTGACCGGCAAACCGGCGCCCACCGTGGCGTTATAGAGCCAGTGGCGGCCGGTCTTGGCAAAGGCGTCGCGGATCTGGCGGAATTTGTTGCTGGTGCTCGCCCCGGCCAGCTTGTTGGCGCTGATGACATGAAAACCGTGGCTGGCGAAATCGAGGTACTGGTCCGCCAGCTCCTCGCTTGCCGTGACGTCGAGCACCACCAGGTCATCATAAGGGTGCGCGCGCATCCAGAGGAATAACGACTCCTCATCATGCTCTACCGCTTCATCACCAAAAAAAGCGAGCGCGCGGCTGGCGTCCAGCCCATTGTAGTTCAGCAGGCTGCGGCGGCTGTCCACCACGCCCGCCAGCACAAATTCAAACCCGGTGCGGGCGGAGAAAGCTTCCTGCTCGCGGGCGAACAGCTCAAGCCAGCGGGAGCCGATATTGCCTTTGCCGAACAACATCAGGCCAATGCGTTTTTCCGCGCGGAACAACGACTGATGTAGCCCCTGAATCAAATGCTCGGTCGGGCCGACGCGCAGCACCGCCACGAGGCTGATGCCTTCGTCAGACTGCCAGATAAACTCCACCGGCTGGTCTTTTAACTGCTGCCAGAAGCGGTGGCTGTGCAGCGGGTTGCGGCAGACCCCCGCGCCCACCAGCGCCACCAGCGCCAGCCCTTCGCGCAGGCGCAGCTCGCCCGGCAGACCCGCCTCTTCAAGAATAGCCAGCGCGCTGCCCACCACTTCCGAGGTGTAGCAGAGCTGAAGCAGGTTGCGGTCCGGGTGAACGCCGACGGAGAGCGGGCGCACCTGCGCGCGCTTGAGCAGGGCATCGACTTCTTTATGCGCCAGCTTGAAGTCCTGGTGCGAAGCGACGTCGAATTCAATCAGGCAAACATCGTCGTGGCTGGTGACGATGCGGGCGCCAGTGCCGGAAGCGAGCACGCGCTCAATGCGCGTGGAGCCTTGCTCCGGGTTGTAGCTGCAACGCAGTTGCAGATCGATATCGCTGCCGGAAACGGGTTGCAGCGTGCGGGCATGCAGTACCGGGGCCGCAAGGCGCGCCAGTTCGCTGGCTTCGTCCAGCCGCAGCAGCGGCAGCAAGCAGGCGTCTTTAACTTTGCGCGGGTCGGCGCTGTAAACGCCCGCCACATCGCTCCAGATAGTCACGCGCGAAACGCCCGCCAGCGCGCCGATTTGCGTTGCCGAGTAGTCGGAGCCGTTACGGCCGAGCAGCACGGTTTCGCCTGCGTCGTTGCGGCAGATAAAGCCTGTCACTACCACACGTTTATTGGGGTGCTGCACCAGCAGCTGTTGCAACAGCGGAAAAGAGAGCCCCTCGTTAACCTGCGGCTGGGCGGCGCGTTCGGCGCGCAGAAAATCGCGCGCATCAAGCCACGCGGCCTCCAGCCCCTGCTGGTTAAGCACCGCCGCCATCAGCCTTGCGGACCAGATTTCGCCATGCCCCACCACTTCGGCATAAACCGCGTCGGTAATGGCGCCGTCGAGCAGCCCCGCCAGGCGCTCCAGGTCATGAATGAATTCGCTGATCAGCCCGTCGGCCACGTCGGGCGGCAGCAGCCCGCTGATGAGTTCGCTCTGATAGCGGCGCAGCGCCTGCTGCACCTGGTGGGCGGAGAGACGGTCGTTCTGGCTAAGTTTCAGCCAGCTTATCAACTGGTTAGTGGTGCTGCCCGCCGCCGACACCACCATCATGTCGCCCGGCAGGGAATAGTCGGCCATAATGCCGGCTACCCGCAGATAACACTTCACATCGGCGAGACTGCTGCCACCAAATTTATGCAGTTGACGACCCGGCGCTGTAACACTCATGCTTACCCCTTACTCGCCGCCCGGAAGCCATTTTCCAGGTCGGCAATTAAATCTTCGCTATCTTCAATGCCTGTGGAGACGCGCAACAGCGTCTCGGAAATACCGGCGGCGGCGCGCGCTTCAGGCGCCATGCCCGCGTGCGTCATGGTTGCCGCATGTGAAATAAGGCTCTCGACGCCGCCCAGCGACTCCGCCAGCGTAAACAGCGACAAACCGCCCAGAAAACGGCGCAGCGTCTGCTCGTCGCCATCCAGTTCAAAGCTCAGCATCGCACCAAAGCCTTTCTGCTGGCGCGCGGCTATCTCGTGTCCCGCGTTGTCCGGCAGGGAAGGATGATACAGCTTTTTCACCAGCGGTTGGGTCTTCAGAAAATCAACAATCGCCTGGGCGTTGCGCTGCGCCACTTCCATACGCGGGCTGAGGGTGCGCAGGCCGCGCAGCAGCAGATAGCTGTCGAACGCGCTGCCGGTCACGCCGATATTATTCGCCCACCATGCCAGTTCGGTGACGGTATCGGCCTCTTTTGCAATCACCACCCCGGCCACCACATCGGAGTGGCCATTGAGATATTTGGTGCAGGAATGGAGAACCAGATCTGCCCCCAGCGCCAGCGGGTTTTGCAGCGCCGGGCTGAGGAAGGTGTTATCCACCACGCTTATGGCCCCGGCGGCGCGGGAAAGTTCGCAAATTTTCGCAATATCCACCACGCGCAGCAGGGGGTTGCTTGGACTTTCCACCAGCACCAGCTTCGGTTTTTCCGCCAGCGCCGCCTTTAACGCCGCCTCGTCGCCCTGATCGACAAACAGCACGCGGTAACACCCGCGCTTCGCCAGGCTGTCGAACAGGCGATAGCTGCCGCCGTAGCAGTCGTGCGGCGCCACGAGCAGATCGCCAGGCTTGAGGAAAACGGTGGTGACCAGATGGATGGCCGACATGCCGGTATTGGTCAGCACCGCGCCCGCGCCGCCTTCCAGCTCCGCCAGCGCGCGCTGCACGACATCACGCGTCGGGTTGCCGCGACGGGAGTAATCGTGCGCGCGGGGCTCGTTAAAGCCGGTGAAATTATAGGTGCTGGAAAGGTGGATGGGCGGGACAACGCAGCCGTACTGCTCGTCGTCGTTTAATCCGCTGCGAACTGCGATGGTGGCCTGTTTACGCGTCATGGTGAGTCGTTTCCTGGCTTATCGGATAAAAGTCAGGCCTCAGAGTAAACACTGAGACAATAGACGTCAATACATCTGGACATCTAAACTTCTTTGCGTATAGATTGAGCAAAAGCGGAATAACCGTTAAAATTGGGGTTTTAGAGCAGTGCCGCAGCGAGAGCGCCCGGATCACGGTATATTCTACGCTGTACACTAATAGACGTTATGGTTAAGACCGTGAGATTCGTCAGGTTTTGACCCTGGACCAATGACTGAGAGGATTAAAGGTATCTCATGGCTGAATGGAGCGGCGAATATATCAGCCCCTACGCTGAGCACGGCAAGAAGAGTGAACAAGTAAAGAAAATTACGGTTTCCATTCCTCTGAAGGTGTTAAAAATCCTCACCGATGAACGCACGCGTCGTCAGGTGAACAACCTGCGTCACGCCACTAACAGCGAGCTGCTGTGCGAAGCGTTCCTCCACGCGTTTACCGGCCAGCCCCTGCCGAACGACGAGGATCTGCGTAAAGAGCGCAGCGACGAGATCCCGGAAGAGGCGAAAGCCATCATGCGTGAAATGGGCATCGACCCGGACACCTGGGAATATTAAAGTTGCAGAAACAAAAAAGGCGCCTTTCGGCGCCTTTTTCTTTGGGTAGCTTATTTGCTGCCCGGGATGCTGAAGCGTTTGTTGAAACGCTCAACACGACCACCGGTATCAACAACACGCTGCTTACCAGTAAAGAACGGGTGGCATTTGCCGCACACGTCCAGGTTCAGGTCGTGACCCACGGTGGAGCGGGTTTTGATTACATTACCGCAAGAACAAGTTGCAGTAATTTCTACATAATTCGGGTGAATACCTTTTTTCATGGGAAAACCTCGGTTAAGGCCGCGTCGCTCTTCCGGCCCTGACGCCAGACACCACGCGATGTTGATAGAAAGGTTTGATGGCGAAACTGCACATCAAAGGCGGCGAATCATACAGAAAATAACCGCCGTATGCAAACTGTTCCGCCATTTTCCGCACCCGCTGCGCGGGATACGCCGGGAGAGAGTGCGCCATTTTGCGGGCACACAGTGTACACTATGGCGTCGTATTTATCAGCTGGATGATTTTCATGCCCGTTGCTCATGTTGCCTTGCCCGTACCTTTAGCCCGCACCTTTGATTATCTGCTGCCTGACGAGATGACGGCGGCGGCGGGCTGCCGCGTGCGCGTGCCTTTCGGCAAGCAGCAGCGCGTCGGCATTGTGGTCTCCGTCAGCGAGCAAAGCGAACTGCCGCGCAACGAGCTAAAAAGCGTGGCGGACGTGCTCGATAACGAAACGCTTTTCCCGCCTGCGCTCTGGCGGATACTGCTGTGGGCCGCCGATTATTACCATCACCCGATCGGCGACGTCTTGTTTCACGCTCTGCCCGTACTGTTGCGCCAGGGCAAGCCCGCCAGCCCCGCGCCGCTCTGGTACTGGTTCGCCACCGATGAAGGACGCAGCGTCGATTTGCAAAGCCTTAAGCGTGCGCCAAAGCAGCAGCAGGCGCTGGCCGCGCTTCGCCAGCGTAATATCTGGCGTCATGAAGTGACGGAGGAAGGCTTTAGCGAGACGGCGTTCCAGGCGCTGCGGGAAAAGGCGTTATGCGATTTGCGCAGCGAACTGCCTGCGATTGCCGACTGGCGCGGCGCGTTTCAGGTTTCCGGCGACCGCCTGCGCCTTAACACCGAACAGGCGACGGCGGTTGGCGCCATTCACAGCGCGGCGGACAGCTTCTCCGCCTGGCTGCTGGCGGGCGTTACCGGCTCCGGTAAGACGGAAGTTTATCTCAGCGTGCTGGAAAATGTGCTCGCTCAGGGCAAGCAGGCGCTGGTGCTGGTGCCGGAAATCGGCCTGACGCCGCAAACTATCGCCCGCTTTCGCGAACGCTTTAACGCGCCGGTGGAGGTATTGCACTCGGGGCTTAATGACAGCGAGCGCCTGAGCGCCTGGCTGAAGGCGAAAAGCGGCGAGGCGGCGATTGTTATCGGCACCCGCTCCGCGCTCTTCACGCCGTTTAAAAACCTGGGCGTTATTGTTATCGATGAGGAGCACGACAGCTCTTATAAACAGCAGGAAGGGTTCCGCTATCACGCCCGGGACCTGGCGGTCTACCGCGCCCATACGGAACAGATCCCGATTATTCTTGGCTCCGCCACTCCTGCGCTGGAAACGCTGCATAACGTGCGCCTGCGCAAATACCGCCTGCTGAAGCTGACCCGCCGGGCCGGCAACGCCCGCCCCGCCATACAGCACGTGCTGGATCTAAAAGGCCAGCCTTTGCAGGCGGGCCTCGCGCCTGCGCTTCTCGCCAGCATGCGCCAGCATTTGCAGGCCAATAACCAGGTGATTCTTTTTCTTAACCGCCGCGGCTTCGCCCCTGCGCTGCTGTGCCACGACTGCGGCTGGATTGCCGAATGCCCGCGCTGCGACCACTACTATACGCTTCACCAGTCAACGCATCAGCTGCGCTGCCACCACTGCGACAGCCAGCGGCCGGTGCCGCGCCAGTGCCCGCAGTGCGGCTCCACGCATACCGTTCCGGTGGGGCTTGGCACCGAGCAGCTGGAACAAACGCTTGCGCCTCTTTTTCCCGGCGTGCCGTTGTCCCGCATTGACCGCGACACCACCAGCCGCAAAGGGGCGCTTGAGCAACACCTCGCCGAAGTGCATCGCGGCGGGGCGCGCATTCTTATCGGCACCCAGATGCTGGCGAAGGGGCACCATTTTCCGGACGTGACGCTGGTGGCGCTGCTGGATGTGGACGGCGCGCTCTTTTCCGCCGATTTTCGTTCCGCCGAGCGTTTCGCGCAGCTTTATACCCAGGTGGCGGGACGCGCCGGCCGCGCAGGCAAACAGGGCGAAGTGATATTGCAAACCCACCACCCGGAGCATCCTTTATTACAGACGCTTTTAAGCCAGGGCTATGACGCCTTCGCCGATCAGGCGCTGGCCGAGCGCGTCAGCGTTTCGCTGCCGCCGTTCAGCAGCCATGTGTTGATTCGCGCGGAAGATCACAACAACCAGGAGGCGCCGCAGTTCCTGCAACAGATGAATAACCTGCTGCGCTCAAGCCCGCTGGCGGACGCCCATCTGTGGATCCTCGGGCCGGTGCCCGCGCTGCAACCGAAACGCGGCGGCCGCTACCGCTGGCAACTGCTGTTGCAGCACCCTTCCCGGCAGCTTTTACAGCGTCTGCTCGGCGGCAGCCTCGCGCTCGTCAACACGCTGCCTGCCGCCCGCAAGGTGAAATGGACGCTGGATGTGGATCCGATCGAAAGTTAATCAACGCGGCGATTTCTGCGAAACGTATCGAAAAAAATGAAATCTCCATCACATTACTGATGTAATTTTTGTAAGTCGATGCTTTAAATAGCTGATAAGAACGTGATGAATGTCCGATAAAGGAAGTGTCTGCGTCCGCTGTGGCGCAGATGAGGAGAAGAAGTTGAAGCCCAAAAAGCAGGTTGCCGCCGCAACCATGAAAGATGTCGCCGCCCAGGCGCGCGTTTCGACGGCCACGGTATCGCGCGCCTTAATGAACCCGGAAAAGGTGTCGCAGACGACCCGCCACCGCGTTGAACAGGCGGCTATTGAGGTAGGTTATCTGCCCAATTCGCTCAGCCGCAGCCTCAAACGCCACGAGTCCCGTACTATCCTGGTTATCGTGCCCGATATTTGCGACCCTTTCTTTAGCGAAATTATTCGCGGTATTGAAGTGACTGCCGCCGGACAGGGCTATCTGGTGTTGATTGGCGATTGCGCTCATCAGAACCAGCAGGAAAAAACATTCATCGACCTGATTATCACCAAGCAGATTGACGGCATGCTGCTGCTCGGCTCGCGCCTGCCCTTCGACGCCAGCAAAGAAGAGCAGCGCAACCTGCCGCCGATGGTCATGGCGAACGAATTCGCGCCGGAGCTGGAGCTGCCGACGGTGCATATCGACAACCTTACCGCCGCCTTCAACGCCGTGAATTATCTGCATGAACTGGGGCATGAGCGCATCGCCTGCATCGCCGGGCCTGAAGAGATGCCGCTGTGTCATTACCGCTTGCAGGGCTACGTGCAGGCGCTGCGCCGTTGCGGCATCACCGTCGACCCGCACTATATCGCCCGCGGCGACTTTACTTACGAAGCCGGCGCCAACGCACTTTCCCAACTGCTCGACCTGCCTAAGCCGCCTACCGCCGTGTTCTGCCACAGCGACGTAATGGCGCTGGGCGCGCTTTCGCACGCTAAACGGCGCGGCTACAAAGTGCCGAACGATATCTCGCTGATTGGCTTTGATAATATTTCGCTTTCCGCGTTCTGCGACCCGCCCCTGACCACCGTCTCGCAGCCGCGTTTCGACATTGGCCGCGAAGCGATGCTGTTGTTGCTCGACCAGCTTAACGGGATAAGGGTCGACAGCGGTTCGCGCCTGCTCGACTGCGAACTGGTGGTGCGCGGCTCAAGCGCAGCGCCTGCGCTTCGAAAATAAGCGCCTTTAAGACGCCCCTGACTGGTCAAAGGGCCGCCCCTTAAGTAACATGGCGGGCTGATAACGAACGAATACAGCGAAACGATAGTGGCACAAAGAGATTATGTACGCCGCGGACAGCCGGCTCCCGCGCGGCGCAAAAAGAGTCCTACCCGCAAAAAGCAACGTAACCTGCCTGCTGTTTCCCCGGCTATGGTCGCCATTGCGGCCGCTGTGGTGGTCGCCTTTGTCGGCGCCCTGTACTTTATTACCCATCACAAGAAAGAAGAGGCGGAGACGCTGCCGGGCCATAAAGTGGCGGGCAACGGCCTGCCGCCAAAGCCGGAAGAGCGCTGGCGCTATATTAAAGAGCTGGAAAGCCGTCAGCCTGGGGTGGTGAAGCCCACCGAGCCGTCCGCAGGCGGCGAAATCATGCACCAGGATCAGCTGACCAACGAACAGCGCCAGCTGCTTGAGCAGATGCAGGCGGATATGCGCCAGCAGCCGACGCAGCTTAGCGAAGTGCCGTGGAACGAGCAGACGCCGGAGCAGCGCCAGCAAACGTTGCAGCGCCAACGGTTAATCCAGCAGCAACAGCAGCTGAATGCCGCAGCGCAGCAACAGCGTAACCCGCAACGCGTGGCGGAGCAGCCTTACCAGCCGCAGCAGCAAAGCCGTCAGACGCAGAGCTATCAGCAACAACCTGTTCGCCAGGCGCAAACCTATCAGCAGCAGCCTGCCCGTACTGAGGCTTATCAGCAGCCGAAAACCGCGCAGCCGGCCCGCAGCGCCGCGCAACAGCAGCCTTACCAGGATCTGCTGCAAACGCCGCCGCATAACACAACGGCGCGCACGCCGCCGAAAACCGAGCAGGCCGCGCCGGTCACTCGCGAGGTAGAAACGGCGAAACAACCCGTCGAAAAAGCGGAGAAAAAAGACACTCGCCGCTGGATGGTGCAGTGCGGCTCGTTTAAAGGCGCGGAGCAGGCGGAAACCGTACGCGCGCAGCTCGCGTTTGAAGGGTTTGATTCACGTATTACCGCTAACAATGGCTGGAACCGCGTGGTAATAGGCCCGATGAAAGGCAAAGAAAACGCCGACGGCACCCTCACCCGCCTTAAGCTTGCAGGCCACGCAAACTGCATTCGTCTCGCCGCCGGGGGTTGAAAGCCCCAAAACGCCCCCCATCTATAATTGCATTCTGCCCCGTACACCGTGCGGGGCCCTTCTTTAGCCTATGCAATAAGGGGATTGCTCGTGACAACAATAGTAAGTGTGCGCCGCAACGGCCAGGTCGTAATTGGTGGTGACGGACAAGCCACCCTGGGCAATACCGTGATGAAAGGCAACGTGAAAAAAGTGCGTCGCCTCTATAACGACAAAGTTATCGCCGGTTTTGCAGGCGGCACCGCAGACGCTTTTACGCTGTTCGAACTGTTTGAGCGCAAGCTGGAAATGCACCAGGGCCACCTGGTGAAAGCCGCCGTGGAGCTGGCGAAAGACTGGCGTACCGACCGTATGCTGCGCCGTCTTGAAGCGCTGCTGGCGGTCGCGGATGAAAACGCCTCACTGATCATCACCGGTAATGGCGACGTAGTGCAGCCGGAAAACGACCTCATCGCCATTGGTTCCGGCGGGCCTTATGCGCAGGCTGCGGCACGCGCGCTGCTGGAAAACACCGAGCTTGGCGCTCGTGAAATCGTAGAGAAGTCGCTGGGGATTGCGGGTGATATCTGCATCTACACCAACCACTTCCTCACCATCGAAGAATTACCTTCTAAAGCGTAAGGATCTCCCATGTCTGAAATGACTCCTCGCGAAATTGTCAGCGAACTCGACAAACACATTATCGGCCAGGACGCGGCGAAACGTTCTGTGGCTATCGCGCTGCGTAACCGCTGGCGCCGTATGCAGCTTAACGAAGAGCTGCGTCATGAAGTCACGCCGAAAAACATTCTGATGATCGGCCCAACCGGCGTGGGTAAAACCGAAATCGCCCGTCGCCTGGCGAAGCTCGCCAATGCGCCGTTCATTAAAGTGGAAGCAACTAAATTCACTGAAGTGGGCTATGTGGGTAAAGAAGTGGATTCCATCATCCGCGATCTGACCGATTCCGCCATTAAAATGGTGCGCATGCAGTCCATTGAGAAAAACCGCTATCGCGCTGAAGAGCTGGCCGAAGAGCGCATTCTCGACGCGCTGATCCCGCCGGCGAAAAACAACTGGGGCCAGCCGGAGCAGGCGCAGGAACCTTCTGCCGCTCGCCAGGCGTTCCGCAAAAAACTGCGCGAAGGCGAACTGGACGACAAAGAGATTGAAATTAATCTCGCCGCCGCGCCGATGGGCGTGGAGATTATGGCGCCTCCGGGCATGGAAGAGATGACCAGCCAGTTGCAGTCTATGTTCCAGAACCTGGGCGGCCAGAAGCAGAAGCCGCGCAAGCTGAAAATCAAAGACGCTATGAAGCTGCTGGTGGAAGAAGAAGCGGCGAAGCTGGTTAACCCGGAAGAGCTGAAAGAGCAGGCTATCGAAGCGGTTGAGCAGCATGGCATTGTCTTTATCGATGAGATAGACAAAATCTGTAAGCGCGGCAACGTTTCCGGGCCGGACGTTTCCCGTGAAGGCGTGCAGCGCGACCTGCTGCCGCTGGTGGAAGGCTGCACCGTCTCCACCAAACACGGGATGGTGAAAACCGATCACATCCTGTTTATCGCGTCCGGCGCGTTCCAGGTGGCAAGCCCGTCCGACCTCATTCCGGAATTGCAGGGCCGCCTGCCGATCCGCGTTGAGTTGCAGGCGCTGACGACTGAAGATTTCGAGCGCATCCTGACCGAGCCGAACGCGTCCGTCACTATGCAGTACAAAGCGCTGATGGCGACCGAAGGGGTGAACATCGACTTTACCGACGATGGCATCCGTCGTATCGCCCAGGCGGCCTGGCAGGTGAACGAGACCACTGAGAATATCGGCGCGCGTCGTCTGCACACCGTGCTGGAGCGCCTGATGGAAGATATCTCTTATGACGCCAGCGATCTCGGCGGCCAGAGCATTACTATTGATGCGGAATATGTAAGCAAGCATCTGGATGAGCTGGTGGCAGATGAAGATCTGAGCCGTTTTATCCTATAATCGCGCGCAACGCATTTTCATCACATTTAGTGGGGGCTATGCCCCCATTTTTTATTGTTGGCGCACTCATGACTGAAACCGATTCTGTATCCCGTACCCAGGCCTGGCTGGAAAGCCTGCGTCCCCGCACGCTGCCTCTTGCTTTCGCCTCTATCGTGGTTGGCACCGCGCTCGCCTACTGGCAGGGCATGTTCGATCCTGTCGTCGCGCTGCTGGCGCTGCTTACCGCCGGACTGCTGCAAATTCTCTCTAATCTCGCTAATGATTATGGCGACGCGGTAAAAGGCAGCGACAAGCCGGACCGTATCGGCCCGCTGCGCGGCATGCAAAAAGGGGTAATTACCGCAGCGCAAATGAAACGCGCGCTGGTGATCACCGTGATTCTGATTTGCCTTTCCGGTTTTGCCCTGGTGCGCGTCGCCTGCCATAACATGACCGATTTTATTGGCTTTCTGGCGCTTGGCGCGCTCTCCATCGTCGCCGCCATCACCTATACCGTCGGCACGCGCCCTTACGGCTATATGGGGCTTGGCGATATTTCCGTGCTGGTTTTCTTTGGCTGGCTGAGCGTGGCAGGCAGTTGGTATTTACAGGCGCACACGCTGATTGGCGCGATTTTTCTGCCCGCCACCGCCAGCGGTTTGCTCGCCACTGCCGTACTGAACATTAATAACCTGCGCGATATCGACAGCGACCGGGCGAACGGTAAAAACACCCTGGCCGTACGTCTGGGGCCGGTGATGGCGCGCCGCTATCACGCCGCGCTGCTGCTGGGCTCGCTGCTTTGCCTTGCGGTATTTAACCTGTTATGGCTGCACAGCGCCTGGGGCTGGCTGTTTATTCTCGCCGCTCCGCTGCTGATTAAACAGGCGCGCTACGTTTTAACGGAGCAGGAGCCGGTGGCGATGCGCCCGATGCTGGAGCGCACGGTCAAAGGAGCGCTGCTGGTTAACCTGTTGTTTGCGCTGGGCGTTGTGCTAAGCCGCGTGCCTTTTTAGCTGACAAATATC
Organism: Franconibacter helveticus LMG 23732; assembly: GCF_000463115.2. Classification (GTDB taxonomy): domain Bacteria; phylum Pseudomonadota; class Gammaproteobacteria; order Enterobacterales; family Enterobacteriaceae; genus Franconibacter; species Franconibacter helveticus. Next base: position 62,546 of record NZ_AWFX01000038.1, read on the forward strand.
AATTAACAATTGATGATTTTGCCAACAATGCGCGTTAAGCGATATACTGAAAACTCTTGCAGCAACTAAGCGTTAAGCCAATGAAATACGATACTTCTGAGCTTTGTGATATCTACCAGGAAGAGGTCAACGTCGTCGAGCCGCTCTTCACCAATTTTGGCGGCCGCTCTTCGTTTGGCGGGCAAATCATCACGGTAAAATGTTTCGAGGACAACGGGTTGCTGTATGAGCTGCTCGAGGAGAACGGCCGCGGCCGCGTGCTGCTGGTGGACGGCGGCGGCTCGGTACGCCGGGCGCTGGTCGACGCCGATCTCGCGCGCCTTGCGGTGCAGAACGAGTGGGAAGGCATGGTGGTTTATGGCGCGGTGCGTCAGGTGGACGACCTTGAAGAGCTGGATATCGGCATTCAGGCTATTGCCGCCATTCCAGTGGGCGCAGCGGGAGAAGGCATCGGCGAGAGCGACGTGCGCGTCAATTTCGGCGGCGTGACCTTTTTCTCCGGCGACCATCTCTATGCCGATAACACGGGCATTATCCTCTCCGAAGATCCGCTGGATATCGAGTAACAAAAACGGGCGCCTTAAGCGCCCGTTCTTTTTTGGTTAAAGCGTCAACTCACACTTCTTCCATTTTACCCAGCAGCGCCTGTAGACGCTCCTGCCATACGTGTTGCTGTTCGCGCAGCTGGTGGTTCTCACGCTCCAGCTCTTCACGGCTGCCCTGCGCGTTTTGTACTTCCTGCGCCAGGCTGTTGTTCTTCTCTTTCAGCTCTTCGATTTCCATCTGCAAAAGCGTGATGGTATCAACCGCCTGCTGTACTTTTGCTTCCAGTTTCTCAAACACTTCAAATGACATCGTCATACCTCTCCTGAATTGCAAGGCGTTGATGGATGGCTATCCTCGTCCCGGTTGCCGGCGACGCCTTATGTTACGTGCGAAAACGCTAGTTCCGATTGTATGGAGCGTGACAGCCAGTGTCCAGCGGCATCCCGCGCTGTTTGCGGATTGCCACACTTTTCAGCCTATGCTGAATGCCTTTTGCAAGCATTGCAGGCGATGATTAACATTTCCCTCACCCATTTCGAGCATTTATGGCGCCAGCGCAATTTTCCCTTTTCTGATATCGCTCGAAAACGCTCATTTTCTTGACGTGTCACACACATTTCGATTTCGTTATTTCTCGTTTTTGCTCGTTAACGATAAATTAACACTGTGTCTACACGACATACCGGACAGTTTTATCGTTCGGCTAACAATAATATTCACTTTGCTTCAGGACCCCGATTATGAGTCAAACATCAACCTTAAAAGGACAGTGCATCGCTGAGTTCCTCGGTACCGGGTTGTTGATTTTCTTCGGTGTAGGATGCGTGGCGGCGTTGAAAGTGGCTGGCGCCAGTTTCGGCCAGTGGGAAATCAGTATCATCTGGGGCTTAGGGGTGGCGATGGCTATCTACCTGACCGCAGGTGTCTCTGGCGCGCATCTGAATCCGGCGGTAACCATTGCGTTGTGGCTGTTCGCTTGCTTTGACGGGCGTAAAGTTGTGCCTTTTATTTTTTCTCAGTTTGCCGGCGCTTTTTGCGCAGCGGCGTTGGTTTACGGGCTTTATTACAATCTTTTTTACGACTACGAACAGACCCATCACATGGTGCGCGGCAGTGTGGAAAGCCTCGACCTGGCCGGTATTTTCTCCACTTACCCGAACCCGCATATCAATTTTATGCAGGCCTTCGCAGTGGAAATGATTATCACGGCTATTCTGATGGGCGTGATCCTGGCGCTGACCGACGATGGCAACGGCATTCCGCGCGGCCCGCTGGCGCCTTTGCTGATTGGCTTGCTGATTGCGGTTATCGGGGCTTCTATGGGGCCGCTTACCGGCTTCGCCATGAACCCGGCGCGCGACTTAGGACCGAAAGCCTTCGCCTGGCTTGCGGGCTGGGGTAATGTCGCCTTTACCGGCGGGCGTGATATTCCCTACTTCCTGGTCCCTGCGCTGGGTCCGGTGGTGGGGGCGGCGCTTGGCGCCTTCGGCTATCGCAAATTGATTGGCCGCCATTTACCGTGCGATGCTTGCGTGGACGACGCCGAAGAGCAGTCCGCCGCCGCACAACAAAAAGCTTCGCTGTAACAGATTCACGGGACACCACTATGACTACAGAAAAAAAGTATATCGTCGCGCTCGACCAGGGCACCACCAGTTCCCGCGCCGTGGTGCTGGATCATAACGCGAATATCGTCAGCGTCTCGCAGCGCGAGTTTACGCAAATCTACCCGAAAGCGGGCTGGGTGGAACACGACCCGATGGAAATCTGGGCTTCGCAAAGCTCCACACTGGTGGAAGCGCTGGCGAAAGCGGACATTAGCTCCGACCAGATCGCCGCTATCGGCATTACTAACCAGCGTGAAACCGCCGTGGTCTGGGAGCGCGAAACCGGCAAGCCCATCCACAACGCGATTGTCTGGCAGTGCCGCCGCACGTCGGAGATTTGCGAGCAGCTCAAGCGCGACGGCATGGAAGAGTATGTGCGCCACGCCACCGGCCTGGTTATCGACCCCTACTTCTCCGGCACCAAAGTGAAATGGATCCTGGACCATGTGGAAGGCGCGCGCGAACGCGCTCATCGCGGCGAACTGCTGTTCGGCACCGTCGACACCTGGCTTATCTGGAAAATGACCCAGGGCCGCGTGCACGTCACCGACTACACCAACGCCTCGCGCACCATGCTGTTCAACATCCACGATCTCGACTGGGATGACAAAATGCTGGACGCGCTGGATATCCCGCGCGCCATGCTGCCGCAGGTGCGTAAATCGTCCGAAGTTTACGGCCAGACTAACATTGGCGGTAAAGGCGGCACCCGTATTCCTATCGCCGGCATCGCGGGCGACCAGCAGGCGGCGCTGTTCGGCCAGCTGTGCGTAAAAGAAGGGATGGCGAAGAACACCTACGGCACCGGCTGCTTTATGCTGATGAACACTGGCGAGAAAGCGGTGAAATCGACCCACGGCCTGCTCACGACTATCGCCTGCGGCCCGCGCGGCGAAGTGAACTACGCGCTGGAAGGGGCGGTGTTTATGGCTGGCGCTTCTATCCAGTGGCTGCGCGACGAAATGAAGCTTATCAGCGACGCCTTCGACTCCGAATATTTTGCCACCAAAGTGAAGGACACCAACGGCGTTTACGTCGTCCCTGCCTTTACCGGCCTTGGCGCGCCCTACTGGGACCCGTACGCCCGCGGCGCTATTTTCGGCCTCACCCGCGGCGTGAATTCCAACCACATCATCCGCGCAACGCTCGAATCCATCGCTTATCAAACCCGTGACGTGCTGGAAGCCATGCAGGCAGACTCCGGCATTCGACTGCACGCCTTGCGCGTGGATGGCGGCGCGGTGGCGAACAACTTCCTGATGCAGTTCCAGTCTGACATTCTTGGCACCCGCGTCGAGCGTCCGGAAGTGCGTGAGGTAACGGCGCTGGGCGCGGCTTATCTGGCTGGTCTCGCCGTCGGTTACTGGCAGAACCTGGACGAGTTGCAGGAAAAAGCGGTCATTGAGCGTGAGTTCCGCCCGGGTATCGAAACCACCGAGCGTAACTACCGCTACGAAGGCTGGCGCAAAGCGGTTAAACGCGCCATGGCATGGGAAGAGCACGAGCAATAATCTTCCCCTTCTCCCGCCTGCGGGCGGGAGAGTTTCTCCCCCGTTTTACCGTTCCTGCCGCCAGATAGTGTATCCTTTGCGTCAGACTTCCCCTTTTGATGGTTCGCAGTAAATGAAAGAGATCGAAAAAGCAGAAATTAAGCGTCTGAGCGACCGCCTCGACGCCATCCGCCACCAGCAGGCCGCCACGCCGCTGACGGAAGCCGCAGACAAATACATGGAGCTTGAGAAAGAGAAGGAAACGCTTGAGGCGGAAATCGCCCGTCTGCACGACGTGCGTAACCAGAAGCTCAGCAAAGAGGCGCAAAAGCTGCTGGCGATGCCCTTTAAGCGCGCCATTACCAAAAAAGAGCAGGCCGACATGGGCAAGCTGAAGAAAAGCGTGCGTGGGTTGGTAGTCGTACACCCAATGACCGCGCTGGGCCGCGAAATGGACTTAAAAGAGATGACGGGCTTTGCGAAAAGCGCGTTCTGATGGCTTAGCGGGCGGGCTATGTCGGCCCGCTATGTTTTTTCAGGAGCCTGTGACAACAAGGATTCGAGGGCATTAACCGGATAGAAAAGCCTTTTACGTCCATCGGTGGTGGGTGTCGGAATAAACCCCAGGTTTTGGTAAAACGCGACGGCACGCTCATCTTTCGCCTCAACAAACAGCGCGTAAACCCCTACCGTACGGGCTACTTCATAAACACGCCTGGCAGCGTCAGCCACCAGCATAGCGCCCAGCCCTTTTCCCGCGAAGCGTTTATCTACCGCCAGCCTGCCCAGTAAAATACAGGGCGCATTAGCGTAAGGGATTTGCCGTCTCTTGCTTCCGAATGCCGCTTTCTCAAAAGAGGCGCCGGATAAAGTGTAATAACCGGCGACAGCAGGCGCATCTTCGTTTGTGACAATCATCCAGGCGCGCAATACATTACGCTGCTGTTGAAGCGCAAGGCGGTCATGCAGAAACGTATTCAACTCACTACAACCACAATCAAAAGGGGTCGTTAACCATCCCTGCTCTGGCGCGAAAGGAAAAACGCCTTTTTTCAGCTTCATTCCCAGATTTCATCCTCGTCCAGCCGTTTGAAAGCCCGCTGCAATTGCTCGTTTGGTTCAGGCGGATTATCAAGCGCAGCCATGACAGCCTGCCAGCCTTGCCCGGTGAGTTTGATGCGGTTGTGTTCTTCAAGCAGCGTTTGCGCCCTTTTGCAGGCTGAATCAACAATAAACTGCGAGACGCTGACTTTCGTAAGGCTGGCGGCAGCCTCAATACTGGCCTTGTCTTCAGCGGAAAGGCGGCATTCGAGACGCTCTCTTTTAGGCTGGGCGGTCATGGTCATTCTCCTTACGGTCGCCCCCGGTGGCTGTACGGTAAAATTACGTACAGCGAGGATAACGCCCGGTTGTTGAATTTTCAAACGCCCCTCCTGCTTCTGCTGCTTCCAGTTCTTTTAAAACGCATATTATCCGCGCTTTTCAGTGACCGCACTTTGTCGCTCCGCTTTTACGAGCCCGCTTCCAGAGAATCGCTTTATGCAGGCTGGCGACGTCCGGCAAGGGGATAATTGGCCCAACCAATCCTGGCTAAAATCTTCTGGCCTCTCACAGAACCTTAAAAAACCGTAACCACTGCGTTGCCTAAAACTAACATCTGATTAACCATTCATTGTCACTTACCCTACAAACCCATTTTGGTTGGACCACCTTTACGAAGTGTCGCTTTTAAATGAGCGCAGACTCAGCGCGGCGTAACGCGGTCCCCAGGAGACAGGCAATGGAACTCTGGCAACAGAATTACGACCCGGCAGGCAATCTCTGGCTCTCCAGCCTGATTGCCGCGCTGCCCATCCTCTTTTTCTTTTTCGCGCTGATTAAGCTCAAGCTGAAAGGCTATCTGGCGGCGACCATCACCGTGGCTATCGCGCTGCTGGTGGCGCTCTTTTTCTACCGCATGCCGGTCGACCGGGCTTTCGCTTCGGTGGTGTACGGCTTCTTTTACGGCCTGTGGCCGATCGCATGGATAATCATCGCGGCGGTTTTTGTTTATAAAATTTCGGTAAAAACCGGCCAGTTCGACATCATCCGGTCATCAATACTCTCAATTACGCCGGACCAGCGTTTGCAGATGCTGATCGTCGGCTTTTCGTTTGGCGCATTCCTGGAAGGGGCCGCCGGGTTTGGCGCGCCAGTGGCGATTACCGCCGCGCTGCTGGTAGGGCTTGGTTTTAACCCGCTCTATGCGGCGGGGCTATGTCTTATCGTCAATACCGCGCCGGTGGCCTTCGGCGCAATGGGCATTCCCATTCTGGTAGCAGGCCAGGTGACCGGCATCGACAGCTTCGCCATCGGCCAGATGGTAGGGCGCCAGCTTCCGTTCCTGACTATCATCGTGCTGTTCTGGATCATGGCGATTATGGACGGCTGGCGCGGCGTAAAAGAGACATGGCCGGCGGTGCTGGTGGCGGGCGGTTCGTTCGCGATAGCCCAGTATTTAAGCTCGAATTTTATCGGCCCGGAGCTGCCGGACATTATCTCGTCGCTGGTTTCGCTGGTTTGCCTGACGCTGTTTTTAAAACGCTGGCAGCCGGTACGCATCTTCCGCTTCGGCGATGCCGGCGCCTCGCTGGTGGACCAGACGCTGGCGCGCAAGAACTATACTTTAGGCCAGGTGGTTCGCGCCTGGACGCCGTTCCTGTTCCTTACCGCCACGGTAACGCTCTGGAGCGTGCCGCCGTTTAAGGCTTTGTTTGCGAAAGAAGGCCCGCTTGCGGACTGGGTATTTAATATCGCCGTGCCGCATCTGGATAAACTGGTGGCCCGCATGCCGCCTGTGGTGGCGGAAGCCACGCCGTATGCCGCGGTCTATAAATTCGACTGGTTCTCGGCTACCGGCACCGCCATCCTCGTTGCGGCGCTTATCTCCATCGTCTGGCTGCGCATGAAGCCGAAGGCGGCAGTAGAAACCTTCGGCCAGACGATGAAAGAGCTGGCGCTGCCCATTTACTCCATCGGCATGGTGCTGGCGTTTGCCTTTATCTCTAACTACTCCGGGCTGTCGTCAACGCTTGCCCTGGCCCTGGCCCATACCGGCAGCGCGTTCCCGTTCTTCTCGCCGTTCCTCGGCTGGCTCGGCGTCTTCCTGACCGGCTCGGATACCTCGTCGAACGCGCTGTTCGCCGCGCTTCAGGCGACCGCCGCCCAGCAGATTGGCGTGTCGGATATTCTGATGGTGGCGGCGAATACCACCGGCGGCGTGACCGGCAAGATGATTTCGCCGCAGTCTATCGCCATCGCCTGCGCGGCTGTGGGGCTGGTAGGCAAAGAGTCAGACCTGTTCCGCTTTACCGTGAAACACAGCCTGATTTTTACCTGCATGGTGGGTCTTATCACCACGCTTCAGGCTTATGTCTTCACCTGGATGATCCCATGACCATGATGACAAAGCGCCTCGCCGACCACCTGGTGGAGCGCATCCGGACGATTATTCGCGACCGGGGGCTGGAGGCGGGCATGCGGTTGCCCGCCGAGCGCAAGTTCGCCGCCGAGCTTGGCGTATCGCGCAATTCGCTGCGCGAGGCGATACAAATTCTTATCCGCGAAGGGCTGCTGGTCAGCCGTCGCGGCGGCGGCACCTTCCTGCGTTATCAGCTGGAGCCCTGGTCGGAACAGCGCATCGTGCAGCCCATCCGCAGCCTGCTGGCGCAGGATCCCGGCTACCGCTACGACATTTTAGAAGCGCGCCACGCCATTGAGGCCAGCACCGCCTGGCATGCGGCGCTTCGGGCCACGCCCGCCGACAAAGAAAAGCTGCAAATCTGTTTTGACGCAACGCTGAAGTTTACCGAGCGCGACGACCCGGATCTCGCCGCGCAGGCGGACGTGCGCTTTCATCTGGCGATTGCCGAAGCCTCACATAACATCGTGCTGCTGCAAACCATGCGCGGCTTCTTCGACCTGCTGCAATCTTCCGTGATGGAAAGCCGCCAGCGTATGTATCTGCAACCGCCGATTTTCTCGCAGCTCACTGAACAACACCGTGAAATGCTGGAAGCGATTCTGGCGGGCGACGCCGAGCAGGCGCGCAAAGCGGTGATGCAGCACCTCGGCTTTGTCCACTCCACCATTAAACAACTTGATGAAGACGTCGCCCGCCAGGCGCGCGTAACCCGCCTGCCCGACGACCCGCTCGCACCTTACCAGGAGAAAAAAGAATGATTATTTCCGCGGCAAGTGATTACCGGGCCGCAGCGAAACGCAAGCTGCCGCCTTTTCTGTTTCACTATATCGACGGCGGCGCTTACGCCGAATATACCCTGCGCCGCAACGTGGAAGACCTTTCGCAGGTGGCGCTGCGCCAGCGCGTGCTGAAAAATATGTCCGACCTGAGCCTTGAAACGAAACTGTTTAACGAAACGCTCTCTATGCCGGTAGCGCTCGCCCCTGTCGGGCTGTGCGGCATGTATGCCCGCCGCGGCGAAGTGCAGGCGGCGCGCGCAGCGGCGGCAAAAGGCATTCCGTTTACCCTCTCGACTGTTTCCGTCTGCCCGATTGAAGAAGTGGCGCCCGCCATCAACCGCCCGATGTGGTTCCAGCTTTACGTACTGCGCGACCGCGGCTTTATGCGCAACGCCCTGGAGCGCGCCAAAGCGGCGGGCTGCTCCACGCTGGTCTTTACTGTCGATATGCCGACGCCTGGCGCGCGTTACCGCGACGCTCACTCCGGCATGAGCGGCGCCAACGCCGCCATGCGCCGCTACTGGCAGGCGGTCACGCACCCGGAATGGGCCTGGGATGTCGGGTTACATGGCCGCCCGCACGACCTTGGCAATATTTCCACCTACCTTGGCAAGCCAACCGGGCTTGAGGATTACATCGGCTGGCTGGCCAACAACTTCGACCCGTCGATTTCCTGGAAAGACCTGGAGTGGATCCGCGAGTTCTGGGACGGCCCGATGGTGATTAAAGGCATTCTCGACCCGGAAGACGCGCGCGACGCGGTGCGCTTCGGCGCCGACGGCATTGTGGTCTCCAACCACGGCGGCCGCCAGCTGGACGGCGTACTCTCTTCCGCCCGCGCCCTGCCCGCTATCGCCGACGCGGTGAAAGGCGATATCGCCATTCTCGCCGACAGCGGCATTCGCAACGGGCTGGACGTGGTACGCATGATTGCGCTCGGCGCCGACAGCGTGCTGCTGGGCCGCGCTTACCTTTACGCCCTCGCCACGCACGGCGAGAAAGGCGTGGCTAATCTGCTGAATCTGATTGAAAAAGAGATGCGGGTAGCGATGACGCTGACGGGCGCGAAATCAATCAAGGAAATCACGCGTGAGTCACTGGTGCCTGCGCCGGAGTTTACCTCGGTGCTGGCGGAGCTGCCTGCCGCCAGCGCAAAAACCAAGCGGGATAACGCGGCTTAAGCCGCGGTGTTTAAGGGCGAGTTTCATTTCGCTACGCAAACTCGCCCGACATAAAATTCAGTAGCAGGGCAATTAACGCAGGCCCGTCATTAGCCTCTTCCCCACAACCTGCGCGAAAAGCTTTCGATCTTGCCGCTAAGACGCCGCTTTTGCATGGTTTTAGCCCAGCTTGCTGAAAGCCCGGCGGCGCTAAGCAGGCGGTGGTATTGCTCGTCATCGAACGGCATATGCCAGGCGATGGCGGCCGCTTCTTTTACAGCGATATCGCTCACGCGGGAAACCAGCGCCAGCGGCGTATCGGCGGTCGTTTTCCCTTCTGCAATGACCCTGTAAAGCCAGCCGCAGCGCGCTTTTTCCTGCATCAGCCCGGAAAGATCGTTAATGCCGGAGTGAAAGTTAACCTTAAAACAGGGCGAGCGCGGCTGGGTCACCTGAATCAGCGCCTCGCCCCACTGGAAAATGTCGCCAATAAAAACGTTCTCTTCCGTAAGCCCGACGGTAGACAGATTCTCGCCAAACGCCGGGGCGACAAACCACGCCGCCTGCTGAGGGAATTCCCGCGCCCACTGTTCGTAATGCTCGCGCGGATAATGACACAGCGCCCGATCCGGTCCGCCGTGTATTTTTTTCTCAGCCTGTTTATCACCCGCCAGCCCGCGGCTGGTCAGGGATAACTCCCCCTCCACCTGCACTTTGGCGATAGCGCTTGGCCGCGAACCTTCATACTCGCGCACCTTGCCGATAAAAACGTCTACGGGATACTGCATTCGCGCCTCCTTTTGCGGATATAAAAAAAGCGAGCCATCAGGCTCGCTTCTTAGCGGTCATTTTGCAATCTTATTTCTGAGAAGCAAAACGCGCAGCCGCTTCGTCCCAGTTCACTACGTTCCAGAACTCTTTGATGTAGTCCGGACGACGGTTCTGGAATTTCAGGTAGTAAGCGTGCTCCCACACGTCCAGACCCAGGATCGGGTAGCCGGAAGCGCCGGAAACCGCTTCGCCCATCAGCGGGGAATCCTGGTTAGCGGTGGAAACCACAGCCAGCTTATCGCCCTGCTTAACCAGCCACGCCCAGCCGGAGCCGAAACGGGTAGCAGCGGCTTTCTCAAACTCTTCTTTAAATTTCTCAACGGAGCCGAAATCGCGCTCAATAGCGGCTTTCAGATCGCCCTGGAGGGTGGTGCCTTTTTTCAGGCCTTTCCAGAACAGGCTGTGGTTAGCGTGGCCGCCCGCGTTGTTGCGCAGTACGGTTTTCTTGTCCGCCGGCACCTGGTCCAGTTTGGTGATCAGCTCTTCAACCGGCAGGTTAGCGAATTCCGGCAGGCTTTCCAGCGCCGCGTTGGCGTTGTTAACGTAGGTCTGGTGATGTTTGGTGTGATGGATTTCCATCGTCTGCTTGTCGAAATGCGGTTCCAGGGCGTCGTAAGCATACGGCAGGGAAGGCAGTGTATAGCTCATAATCATCTCCATTTATTGTCGGGCGGCAGAGGGGTGTTAACGCCGCGTAAGCAGTTGGTTCATTATAGTTAATTAAGTGATATTGAAAATGTTTATCAATGCCGCAGTTTTCATAAGGTTATTGTTTTTCGGCTGGATGCGCAAAAAGTAAGCGGCGCGCCCGTGTCGTTCCGGGCCGCTATGCCCGTTCACACGGCCTTAAACAAGGCTTTATTCCGCACCGTGATATAACGCTTTTTTATAACTTTTTCAGAAAACGTTTAACCCGCGAGCCACCGCCGGCTGGTCTGCTTGAGGTTTGCGAGGCATAACGCCGGGGGCAATCGTCTGTTGAAGGTTCATGGAAGCTTACGAGGCTTTGTGCAACGCAACGCCGAACTGCTGGCGCCATACCCGTGGCGTCACGCCCGTTTCTCGCGTAAACACCACCGAAAAGTAGTTGCTGTCCTCAAAACCGCAGCGCGAGGCAATATCGCTAATCAACATGTCGGTGTGGCGCAGCAAATATTGCGCCTGGCAGATGCGCAGCTGGCGCAGATACTGGCTGATGGTCATGCCAGTCTGCTGGCGGAAAAGCTGGCGCAGCGGTCGTTCGGCTGCCTGATGACGCTCGCAGAAGCGCGCCAGGTCGAAATCCGCGTCGAGACTTTTGCCGAGCGCGGCGATAAGCAAGTCCAGCGTTTCCCCCTGCTCCGTCGCCGCTTCGTCGGCAGGCTGGTAGCGGTGGCGGCGCAGCGCGATGCAAAGCTGCAAAAAGAGACTCTCGGCAAGGCACTGCGACAGCGCGTCCGGCTTAACGCTTTCATGCTCCAGCTGGTGGATGATCTGCCGCGCCTGCGCCATCCCCTGGCTGCCGATGCGCCAGCGCGCTTCGCTGCCGCGCGGCGGGTGCAGCAGTTCCGGCCAGTCGACGTTCAGCCGCAAGCGCTCCGGGCAATAGATAATGTTATGCAGCACCAGGTCGTTCACCGCCTGGTAGCTGTGACGGTCTTCGGCGCGAATATAAAACAGATCGCCGCAGGTGATGCGCCAGGGCCGGTCGTTCAGCACATGCAGGCCGTTGCCGCGCCAGACCAGCACCAGTTCGCAGAAGTCATGGGAATGTTCAGCGAAGACATTTTGCGGATAGCGGTCCGCTACCGCGACGGCCTGGGTCGCGGTAGCAAAAAAGTCATCTTTTTTGAGGATTAACTGGCCGGCCACATCACGCTCCCCAGGCTAAACAGTCAGAAAGTATCGACGTTTTTGGCGCTTAAGAGGGTGATTTGTCTCGCGTTACTGGAACTGACCGTCGCGGCCAAGGCGAATTTCGCGTGGCGACCAGCAGAACTCGCGTTTAAAAAGCGTGGAGAAGTGGTTGCTGTCGCCAAAGCCGCACTGGTAGGCGATATCCGTCACGCTCTCTTCGCTGTGACGCAGCAGGTGCCGCGCTTTAATCAGCCGTAAACGGTTTAAGTAACGCTGCGGCGTCAACCCGGTTTGCTGTTTTAGTTGCCGGTGCAGGGTGCGAAGCGAAAGATTAAACCGGTCGGCGAGCTGCTCCCAGCAAACCTCTTCAGCAAAGTGCGCCTCAAGCCAGGCGATCATCCTGTTAAGCCGTTCGTCCGCATGGCCGGTATGTTCCGCAAGGCTGCTTTTTCGCAGCAAAATCAGCAACTGCATAAAAAGAAGCTCCCGGTTAGCGACGGCGTGCGTGTCAGCCGCTTCGCCCAGGGATTCTATCTGTTCGATAAGCCCGCGAACCTGCTGTAAAACCTGCGGCCCGACCCGCCAGTGGGAAGGATAGTTGCCGTCCTGCTCCTGCGGCAGCAGCCGCTCCAGTCCGGCGATAAACGAAAAGGCGTCCGGCGCGCGGTAAAGCACGTTAGTCAGGCACAGGTTCTCGGTGTGCTCGAAAAGGTGCCGGTCATGGTCACGCACAAAACAAACAGAGCCGCCGCTCAGCGTATAGGGCTGACCATTGAAAATGTGGGTGCCGGTGCCGTGTTCAACTATCACGATCTCCCAGAAGTCGTGATGATGTTCAGGAAACGCCGCCTGCGGCAGGCGTGGTTCAATCGCCACCGTCGCATTGCCCGACGGGAAAAAATCAGCGCCGTATAAGACCGTCATGTTCGCCTCCTTCACACCTGAAAGTAGCGTGATAGTAGATAAGCGCCCGGCCCCTCACCTTAAATTTTCGACAGAAAAACGCGCAAACTCTGCACGTTTTTTAAGAAAGGGCCGGAAATATTCAGAAATGCGGGAAGGCTCACAGGCGCTCGCTTTCTGCCGCAAAGGCCGATTTGTGAAACGCCTCACGTTTACCTTTGTTCTGTTGCCAGACCCGGTATAGCGCTGTCAGTTACGTGAAGGTGACAGGCCGCGCGCTTTTTTAGACTGGCGGGAAAGCTTCAGACAAGGACCTCATCATGACTCTTCGCCATAGTGTTGCCGTTGACCTGGGCGCCTCCAGCGGTCGCGTGATGCTGGCGCGTTACGACAGCGCGAGCCGCGAACTGCACCTTAAGGAGATCCATCGCTTCGCCAACAGCCTTAAGCGGCAGCAAGGTTTTGATACCTGGGATGTCGACGCGCTGGAGGGTGAAATCCGCGTCGGGTTACAGAAAGCCTGCGATGAAGCGCAGGTGATAGACAGCATCGGCATCGACACCTGGGGCGTGGATTTTGTGTTGCTCGATAAAGCAGGAAACCGCGTCGGGCTGCCGGTTGCCTACCGCGACAGCCGCACCGAAGGCGTAATGCAGCAGGCCTGCGCAGAGCTGGGGCGCGAAGAGATTTACCGCCGCACCGGCATTCAGTTTCTGCCCTTCAATACCCTTTATCAGCTACGCGCGCTGGCCGAACAGCAACCTGCGCTGCTCGGGCAGGTCGAGCATGCCCTGCTGATGCCCGACTACCTTTGCTACCGCCTCACCGGCACGCTGAACTGGGAATACACCAACGCCACCACCACGCAGATGGTGAATATCAATACCGATAACTGGGATGAAACGCTGCTCGCCTGGGCTGGCGTGCCGCCGCGCTGGTTTGGCGCGCCCACGCACCCCGGGAACGTCATCGGCCACTGGGTTTGCCGCGAGGGCAGGCGCATACCGGTGGTTTGCGTCGCCACCCACGACACCGCCAGCGCGGTTATCGCCGCGCCTTTACAGGACGCCGACGCCGCCTGGCTCTCTTCCGGCACCTGGTCGCTGATGGGCTTTGAGAGCAAAACGCCCTATGCCAGCGAAGCGGCGCTGGCCGCCAACGTCACCAACGAAGGCGGCGCGGAAGGCCGCTACCGGGTGCTGAAAAATATCATGGGGCTGTGGCTGCTTCAGCGCATGGTGAAAGAGCAAAACGTCAGCGACCTGCCCGCGCTTATTCAGCAGGCGCAGCAGCTTCCCGCCTGCCGGTTTGTCATTAACCCCAACGACGACCGCTTTCTCAACCCGCAGAACATGAGCGCGGAAATTCAGGCCGCCTGCCGCGAAGGCGATCAGGAAGTTCCCCGCAGCGCGGCGGAACTGGCGCGCTGCATCTTCGACAGCCTCGCGCTGCTCTACGCGCAGGTGTTGCAGGAACTGGCGCAGCTGCGCGGCACGCCGTTTACGCGCCTGCATATCGTGGGCGGCGGCAGCCAGAACCGCTTTTTAAACCAGCTGTGCGCCGACGCCTGCGGCCTGCCGGTCTCCTCCGGCCCGGTTGAAGCGTCCACGCTTGGCAACATCGGCTGTCAGCTAATGGCGCTTGATGAGATTGCAGATGTGGACGCGTTCCGCCAGCTCATTCTTACCAGCCACCCGCTGGAGGCGTTCTCTCCCCGGACAGACAGCGAAATTGCCCGCTTTGTTGCGCAGTTTCAGCACAACTTAAAAACACGTAAGGAGCTTTGCGCATGACCACTTACATTAATCAGGCCTGGGAACTGGCGAAACAGCGCTTCGCCGCCGTCGGGGTGGATGCCGACGAGGCGCTTCGTCAGCTCGACCGCCTGCCGGTTTCCATGCACTGCTGGCAGGGCGACGACGTCGCCGGGTTTGAAAATCCGCAGGGCGCGCTGACCGGCGGCATTCAGGCCACCGGCAATTATCCGGGCAAAGCGCGCAACGCCACGGAACTGCGCGCCGACCTGGAGCAGGCGATGAGCCTGATCCCGGGGCCGAAGCGCCTGAACCTGCACGCCATTTATCTGGAAGCCGACGCGCCGGTGGCGCGCAACGAAATCAAACCGCAGCACTTTCAAAACTGGGTGGAATGGGCCAAAAAGCAGCGGCTCGGCCTCGACTTTAACCCTTCCTGTTTTTCACACCCGCTGAGCGCCGACGGCTTTACCCTTTCGCACGTCAACCCGGAGATTCGTCAGTTCTGGATTGAGCACTGCCAGGCAAGCCGCCGCGTATCCGCATACTTCGGCGAGCAGCTCGGCACGCCGTCGGTGATGAATATCTGGATCCCGGACGGCATGAAAGATGTGCCGGTAGACCGCCTGGCGCCGCGTCAACGCCTGCTTTCCGCGCTTGATGAGGTCATCAGCGAAAAGCTTAACCCGGCGCACCATATCGACGCGGTAGAGAGCAAGCTGTTCGGTATCGGCGCCGAAAGCTATACCGTCGGCTCCGGTGAGTTTTATATGGGCTACGCCGCCAGCCGCCAGACCGCGCTGTGTCTCGACGCCGGTCACTTCCATCCAACCGAAGTCATTTCCGACAAAATCTCCGCCGCCATGCTCTACGTGCCGCGCCTGCTGCTGCACGTAAGCCGCCCGGTGCGCTGGGACAGCGACCACGTCGTGCTGCTGGATGACGAAACTCAGGCTATCGCCAGCGAGATCATTCGCCACGACCTGTTCGACCGCGTGCATATCGGCCTCGATTTTTTTGACGCTTCTATCAACCGCGTCGCCGCGTGGGTTATTGGCACCCGCAACATGAAAAAAGCGCTGCTGCGCGCGCTGCTGGAGCCGACCGCCCTGCTGCGCCAGCTGGAGCAAGAAGGCGACTACACCGGCCGCCTGGCGCTGCTGGAAGAGCAAAAATCGCTGCCGTGGCAGGCGGTCTGGGAAACGTATTGTCAGCGGCATGACACCCCGGCCGACGCCGCCTGGCTTACCGCCGTTCGTCACTATGAACAAAACGTTTTAAGCAAGCGCTAAGGAGCACTCATGCAACGCATT
Organism: Franconibacter helveticus LMG 23732; assembly: GCF_000463115.2. GTDB lineage: Bacteria > Pseudomonadota > Gammaproteobacteria > Enterobacterales > Enterobacteriaceae > Franconibacter > Franconibacter helveticus. Next base: position 78,228 of record NZ_AWFX01000038.1, read on the forward strand.
CTTTCTTCCTGGTTTGTTCAGGGTATGGTGAAAGCCACCAGCGATATGTGGCTGAAAGGCTGGGACGAACGTAACGGCGGCAACGTGAGCCTGCGCCTGGACGCCGCCGACGTCGAGCCTTATCGCAACGAATTTTACCCGCAGCCGCGCTGCGTGGAGCTGAGCCAGCCGCGCGCCGAACTGGCAGGCTGCTGGTTCCTGGTGACCGGTTCGGGAAAATTTTTCCGCAACGTGCAGCTCGACCCGGCGGACACGCTGGTGCTGCTGCAAATCACCGACGACGGCATGGCGTATCACATCCACTGGGGGCTGACCAACGGCGGCCTGCCGACCTCGGAGCTGGCGTCGCACTTCCAGTCGCACGCGGTGCGCAAGGCGGTTTCCGGCGATAAAGACCGGGTGATCATGCACTGCCACGCCACAAATCTTATCGCCCTGAGCTTCGTACTGGAGCTGGATGAAGCGCGCTTTACCCGCATGCTGTGGGAAGGCAGCACCGAGTGCCTGGTGGTCTTCCCGGACGGCGTCGGCATCGTGCCGTGGATGGTGCCAGGCACCGACGGCATCGGCAGCGCCACCTCGGAGCAGATGAAAACCCACACGCTGGTGCTGTGGCCGCACCACGGCATTTTCGGCACCGGCCCGACGCTTGACGAAGCCTTCGGTCTTATCGACACCGCCGAAAAATCAGCGGAGATCCTCGTTAAAGTCATCGCTATGGGGGGTATGAAACAGACCATCAGCCGTGAAGAATTAATCGCGCTGGGAGAGCGCTTTGGCGTGACCCCGCACGCAGGCGCTATCGCACTTTAAATAACAACATCGCCCGACGTCCAGGTCGCCTTATGGCGGCCTGATGCGATCGTGGAACCTCTCTACCTGCAAACTGAGTCACTACGTGGAGTACAAGCAAATGAAAACAAAAGCCATTTTAGGTTGTACACTCACCGTTGCCATTCTGGCGTTGTCCGGTTCCGCCCTTGCCGAAGTGAAAATCGCCCTGGTGGCGAAATCGTTAGGCAACGGCTTTTTTGAAGCAGCGAACGTGGGGGCTCAGGAAGCAGCCAAAGAGTTAGGGGATGTGAAGGTGATTTATACCGGCCCCACCACCACCACCGCCGAAGCGCAGATCGAAGTGCTGAACGGGCTGATCGCCCAGGGGGTGGATGCGATCGCCATCTCCGCCAACGATCCGGACGCCGTGGTGCCGGTGCTGAAAAAAGCGATGCAGCGCGGTATCAAGGTGGTTTCCTGGGATTCCGGCGTGGCGAAAGAGGGCCGCCAGATCCATCTCAATCCGTCGAATAACGCGCTGATTGGCGAAACCAACGTTAAGCTCGCCGCCGACGCGCTGAAAGCGCTGAACGTGGAAAAAGGCGACGTGGCGATTTTAAGCGCCACCCCCACCTCCACCAACCAAAACACCTGGATCGCCGAAATGAAAAAGGTGCTGCCGAAATACCCTTCGGTGAACCTGGTGACGGTGGCCTATGGCGACGACCTTTCTGATAAAAGCTACCGCGAAGCGGTGGGGCTGCTGAAGTCTTACCCCAACCTGAAAGTGATTGTCTCTCCCTCCTCGGTCGGCATTGTGGCGGCGGCGCAGGCGGTGAAAGACCAGGGGAAAATCGGCCAGGTGTATGTAACCGGGCTGGGGCTGCCGTCTGAAATGGCGGGCGCAGTGAAATCCGGCGCGTCGAAAAGCTTCGCTATCTGGAACCCTATCGACCTCGGTTACGCCGCGACCTATCTGGCGGATGACCTGGTGAAAGGGTCGGCGACCAAAACTGAAGCCAGCATGGGCAAGCTTGGCAAAGTGAAGCTGGATGCCGACGGCAGCGGCGCGATGGCGGAACCCTTCGTCTACGACGCCAGCAATATTGATAAGTTCTCGAAGATTTTCTGAGTCACGGCCACCAGGGCGGGTAGCGCTTCGCTGCCCCTCCTGCAAAACCACAGGCCGCCGCGAGTATCCGCCCTCGCAGAACTCACCCCATGACGGGTCGGCGCAGCGCCACCCGCCGCAGCGGAAAAAACGCCGCTGAAACGGTCACTCAGAAAAAGGAGCATCAGTATGACGGCTTCCACCCCTCTGCTGTCGCTTAAGGGCATCACCAAGGTTTTCCCCGGGGTGCGCGCGCTTGAGAACGTACAGCTTGATCTCTGGCCCGGTCGCGTGACGGCGCTTATCGGCGAAAACGGCGCGGGCAAATCGACGCTGGTGAAAGTGATGACCGGCATTTACCAGCCGGACGCTGGCGAACTGCTCTACAAAGCTATCCCGATTACCCTGCCCAACCCGGAAGCGGCGCACAAAGTCGGCATCACCGCCATTCACCAGGAAACGGTGCTGTTCGACGAACTCACCGTGACGGAAAACATCTTCGTTGGCCACTATCTTTACCGCGGCCTGTTTAAAAAGCTCGACTGGGCCGCCATGCACCGGCAGGCGCAGGCGATTTTGCAGCGCCTTGAGGTGAATATCGACCCGCACGCGGTGCTGAAAACCCTGAGCATCGCCCAGCGGCACATGGTGGCGATTGCCCGCGCGCTCTCCTTTGACGCGCAGGTCGTGATTCTGGATGAGCCTACCGCCGCCCTCTCCCAGCATGAGATCCTGGAGTTTTACCAAATCGTCGAGCGCCTGAAGCAGGAAGGCAAAGCTATTCTGTTTATCTCGCACAAGTTCGATGAAATTTTCGAGCTGGCGGACCACTACACGATTTTGCGCGACGGCGCATTCGTCAGCGCAGGCGATATCTCCGGCATTACCGAAGAAAAAATGGTGTCGATGATGGTGGGCCGCGCCATTACGCAAACCTACCCGAAAGTCGCCTGCGAGCCGGGCGACACGGTGCTGGAAGTGAAAGACCTCTGCCACCCGACCGAGTTTGCCCATATCAGCTTTTCGCTGCGCAAAGGGGAAATTCTCGGTTTTTACGGGCTGGTGGGCGCAGGGCGCACCGAACTTATGCAGGCGCTGTGCGGCGTTACGCGCCCTTCCAGCGGCGACATTATTCTCAACGGCAAAACCGTGCAGTTCCGCCAGCCTGCCGACGCCATTGAAGCAGGCATTGTTTACGTGCCGGAAGAGCGGCAAAAACAAGGGGCGATTATCGAGCTGCCCATCAGTCAAAACATTAGCCTGCCGCAGCTAAAACACCTGAACCCTAACGGCATTCTGCATGATGACCGCGAATGGAAGCTTGCCGAAGAATACGCCCGCCGGTTGCAGGTAAAAGCGTTTAGCTGGCGCCAGCCGGTAGAAACGCTCTCCGGCGGCAACCAGCAAAAGGTCGTTATCGGCAAATGGCTCGCCACCCAGCCCACGGTCATTATCCTGGATGAACCCACCAAGGGCATCGACATCGGCTCGAAAGCGGCAGTGCATCAGTTTATGTCGGAGCTGGTAGGCCAGGGGCTGGCGGTGATTATGGTCTCGTCTGAATTGCCGGAAGTGATGGGCATGGCGGACCGGATCATCGTGATGCACGAAGGGCTGATGGCGGCAGAATATGGCGCAGGCAAAGCCACTGCCGAGAACATCGTCAGCGCCGCCAGCGGCGCGGGTCAGGAGGCGGCATAATGATGCAGAAATTACTGAAGCACCGCGAGGCGCTGCTCGGGCTGGTGATTGTGCTGATGCTGCTGGTTATCGGCAGCCGCGTACCGTCGTTTTTGCGCCCGGCGAACCTGCTGGAGATGTTTAACGACACCGCGATCCTGATCATTCTCGCCCTCGGGCAGATGATGGTGTTGCTCACCAAAGGCATCGATCTCTCTATGGCCGCGAACCTTGCACTCACCGGCATGATTGTCGCCCTCCTCAACTTCCACTATCCCGCCATTCCGGTCTGGGCATTGCTGCTGCTGGCGACCGGGCTGGGTCTGGTGATGGGGGCGATCAACGGCCTGCTGGTCTGGAAGCTCGGCATTCCGGCGATTGTGGTGACGCTTGGCACCATGAGCATTTATCGCGGCATCGTCTTTTTGCTCTCTGACGGCGGCTGGATCAACGCCCACCAGATGAGCCCGGACTTCCTCGGCCTGCCGCGCACCCCGGTGCTTGGGCTGCCGCTGCTGGGCTGGTGCGCTATCGCCGCGCTCATTCTGGTGAGCTATTTCCTGCGCTACAGCCGCACCGGGCGGGCGCTCTACACCGCAGGCGGCAACGCCACGGCGGCCTATTACACCGGTATCAACGCCGGAAAAATGCAGTTCATCAGCTTTTGCCTCTCCGGCGCGCTGGCCGGGTTCTGCGGCTACCTGTGGATTTCGCGCTTCGCCGTCGCTTATGTCGATGTGGCGAACGGCTTTGAACTACAGGTGGTCGCCGCCTGCGTGATTGGCGGCATCAGCACCATGGGCGGCATTGGCCGGGTGATGGGCTGCCTGTTCGGCGCGCTGTTCCTCGGGGTGATTAACAACGCGCTGCCGGTTATCGGCGTCTCGCCTTTCTGGCAGATGGCGATTTCCGGGCTGGTGATTGTTATCGCCGTGCTGCTCAACGAGCGCAGCAATAAACGCAAGGGACGGCTGATCCTGCGCGACGTCGCGCTTTCACGTCAAAAAGAGGCGGTGAAACCATGAGTAAGATCCTGATTTCCGAACCTGCGGCCACGGCCTCTGCGTCGCCGTCGTTTTTTCGGCGTCTGCTGGGTTGGGAAGGCTTTTTGCTGGCGGTGACGCTGCTGGTTTTTATCACCAACGCGCTGGCCTCGCCCTATTTCCTCAACATCTGGAACCTCTCAGACGCCACCTTTAACTTCACTGAAAAGGCAATCATCGTGCTGCCGATGGCGATGCTGATTATCGCCCGGGAAATCGACCTCTCTGTGGCTTCCACCATGGCGCTCTGCTCCACGGTGATGGGCTTTTGCGCCCAGGCGGGCATGGGCACGCCGCTGCTGGTTTGCGTCGGGCTTGGGGTGGGCCTGCTGTGCGGGCTGTTCAACGGCGTGCTGGTGACGCGTTTTAACCTGTCGTCGATTGTTATCACCATCGGCACCATGAGCCTTTATCGCGGCATTACTTATATCCTGCTTGGCGATCAGGCGCTGAACCACTACCCGGAGAGCTTCGCCTGGTTCGGCCAGGGATATGTCTGGGGCGCGCTCTCTTTTGAGTTCGCGCTCTTTCTTGTGCTCGCCGCCGCGTTCTGGTTTTTGCTGCACAAAACCAACTTTGGCCGCCGCACTTACGCCATCGGCAATAACCCCACCGGCGCCTGGTTTTCCGGCATTAACGTCAAGCGCCACAACCTGATCCTCTTCGCGCTGGTGGGGTTGATGGCGGGGCTTGCCGCCGTGCTGCTGACCTCGCGGCTTGGCAGCACGCGCCCGACCATCGCGCTCGGCTGGGAGCTTAGCGTGGTGACCATGGCGGTGCTGGGCGGCGTCAATATTCTTGGCGGTTCCGGCAGCATGGGAGGCGTGATCATCGCCGCCTTCCTGATGGGCCTTGTGACTTTCGGCCTGAGCCTGCTCAACGTGCCGGGCATTGTGATGTCGATTATTGTCGGCCTGATGCTGATTACGGTGATCACGCTGCCGATTATCACCCGCCGCCTGCTGCAACGCAGAAAACTTCAGCCGGAGAGATAAATTCCTCCGGCGACAAGGAATTTTGCCGCCGGAAAAATCGCAGCAAATTAAAGGAGAGAATCATGAGCTTTATGTTGGCGTTACCAAAAATCAGCCTGCATGGCGCAGGCGCGATAGGCGATATGGTGAAACTGGTGGCGGGGAAACCCTGGGGCAAAGCGCTGATCGTCACCGACGGGCAGCTGGTGAAGCTTGGCCTGCTGGAGAGCCTTTTCGCCGCGCTGGACGCGCATCAGCTCTCTTATGAGCTGTTTGACGAGGTTTTCCCCAACCCCACCGAGGCGCTAGTGCAAAAAGGTTACGACGCTTACCGAAACGCCGAATGTGATTACCTGATAGCCTTCGGCGGCGGCAGCCCGATTGATACCGCCAAGGCGATCAAAATTCTTACCGCCAACCCCGGTCCCTCCACCGGCTATGCCGGCGTCGGCAAAGTGACACACCCCGGCGTGCCGCTGGTGGCCATTAACACCACGGCAGGCACCGCCGCGGAGATGACCAGCAATGCGGTGATCATCGATTCCGACCGCCAGGTGAAAGAGGTCATCATCGACCCGAACATCATTCCCGATATCGCTGTGGATGACGCCAGCGTGATGCTCGATATTCCTGCCGCGGTGACCGCCGCCACCGGCATGGACGCGCTGACCCACGCGGTGGAAGCCTATGTTTCTGTCGGCGCGCATCCGCTGACCGACGCCAACGCGCTGGAGGCGATACGCCTGATTAGCCAGTGGCTGCCGAAGGCGGTGGAAGAGGGCCATAACCTCGAAGCGCGTGAAATGATGGCCTACGGTCAGTATCTGGCGGGCATGGCGTTTAACAGCGCCGGTCTGGGTCTGGTGCATGCATTGGCCCACCAGCCGGGCGCGACGCACAACCTGCCGCACGGCGTCTGCAACGCCATTCTCTTACCGATTATCGAAAACTTTAACCGTCCGAACGCCGTGGCGCGCTTTGCCCGCGTGGCGCAGGCGATGGGCGTGAATACGCAGGGCATGAGCGACGAGCAGGCGAGCCAGCAGGCGATTGCCGCCATCCGCGCCCTTTCCGCCCGTGTGGGCATTCCTTCCGGCTTCAGCCAGCTTGGCGTAACCAAAGCGGATATCGAAGGCTGGCTTGATAACGCGCTGGCGGACCCGTGCGCGCCCTGCAACCCGCGCAGCGCCACCCGCGACGAGGTGCGCGAGCTTTATCTGGAGGCGTTATGATCCGCAAAGCGTTTGTTATGCAGGTCAATCCCGGCGCCCATGAAGAGTACGAACGCCGCCACTCCCCCATCTGGCCGGAGCTGGAGGCGGTGCTGAAGCAGCACGGCGCGCATCACTACGCGATCTATCTCGACGCCGGGCGTAACCTGCTGTTCGCCACCGTTGAGATTGAATCCGAAGAGCGCTGGAACGCGGTAGCAAACACCGAGGTCTGCCAGCGCTGGTGGCAATATATGCGGGAGATTATGCCTTCAAACCCGGACAACAGCCCGATAAGCCAGGAGTTAAAAGCGGTGTTTTATCTGGCGTAAGTGGGTAGTGGGGATGGCGGGTAAGCGAAGCGCACCCGCCACTCTTTGCCTCACCCGCCGCCAGCCTTACACCTTCACGGTCTCTTTTAAGGCCACACCGGGCCGATGGTTGGAAAGCGTAAACGCCGAAACCAGCGTTATCCCCAGCACGATGCTGCCGAGGATCAGGTAAGTGTCCTGGAAGCCTATCCGGTCATACATATTGCCGGCAAAGGCGGAGAGGAAAATCGCCGCCATCTGCTTGGCGAACTGGAAGCCAATCAGGTAGATGGTCGCCGAGAGCCGCGTATCGAACACGCCGGTGATGTATTTAAACGCGCCCACCAGCAGGAACGGCACTTCCAGCGCGTGCAGCATCTTCAGCGCGATAACTTCATACACCGTGGTGGCGAATGCCGAACCGATGATACGCGTAGCCATAATAGCGCCCGCTATCAGCAGCGTGTTTTTCGCGCCGATGCGGTTAATTATCCATGGCGAGCAGAACATAATCACGGCGTTGCACAGCTCGCCCGCCGTGGTGGCGAAGCCGAACGCCTGCGTGCCTGCCTGCGGCGTCGGGAAGAATGATTTAAAAAAGGTAGCAAACTGCTGGTCGAAGACGTCATAAACGCAGGCCACGCCAACAACATAGAGAATAAACATCCACAGCTTCGGCAGACGAAACAGCCCCAGCGCCATTTTCGCCGTCACCTGCGGCTGGTTGGCGCCGAGCGCGTTCATCACCTGCGCCGTGGGGTTGGCGCGCGGCCGGGCGATGAGCAGCAGCACCATCAGCACTACCGCCGCGCCGGAGCCCATCCAGAAGACCATCGCCGGGTTAACGTTAAACAGCATGCCCGCGGTAGACGCGCACAGTCCCCAGCCGAGACAGCCGAACATCCGCGCTTTGCCGTACTCAAAAGCGCTGCTGCGGCTCACGCGCTCAATGTACGCTTCAATGGCCCCGGAGCCGGAAGAGAAGCAAAAGCCGATGTACAGCCCGCCCGCCAGCGCGCCGAGCCAGATGTTCACCTTCAAAAGCGGCCCGAACACCCACAGGAAGAATGGCGCGAACAGCACCAGTAAGGTCGTGATGATCCATAACAGATGCTTTCTCAGCCCGAGCTTGTCGGAAATCACCCCCAGCACCGGCTGAAAAGCGATCGCGAACAGCGACATGCAGGAAAAGACAATCCCGGTATCGGTTTTATTCAGGCCAATCACATCCGACAGCCAGATAGGCAGAAACGGAAAGCAGGTGGCCATAATGAAGAAGTAGAAAAAGAAGAAGAGGCCGAAAATCCAGAAATTTGGGTTGTTTTTGTAGGTACAGGCGGTCGTCGTCATTATCGTTATCCTTGCAAAGCACACCGTTACGGCGCCGCGTGAACGGCGCCCCACCTTCACACGCGTTCAAACGCAATCAAAATGGCGCTTTCCGGATCCAGCACCGGTAGTTGCAACCCCGCCTGCGCCAGCCATTCTCCCGTCGCGCTCAGCGGCTCGTTCATCCAGCCAGGCAGTTTACGCATGGTATGTCCGCCCTCGCCGGTAAGAGCGATATTCGGGTGATCCACCAGCCGCACCTGATAACGCGCGCCCGGCTCAAGCCCCGGCACCCGCAGCGCGCCCGGCAGCGTGTAGTCCGGCATCGCCAGCTGGCTGACCAGAAACAGCCCCTGCCTTTTATCCTGGCTCACCACGCCCTGTACCTGGGTGGACGGTTCCGGCATCGCCACGCGCCACAGGTTGCCGCTATGGATAAGCCCGCGCCATTGTTTATAAAGCGCGGCGTAGCGACGGTAGCCCGCCTGCTCGTCGGCGTCCGCCTTTACCGGGTCCAGCTCCAGCCCCAGATGGCCAAACAGCGCCGTCAGGCCGCGAAATTCAATACTGTGCTGGCGGAAGGTGGCGTGACAGCGGCGGTTGCCGATGTGCGCGCCCATCACTTCCGGCGGGAAGAAATAGCTCATGCCGCGCTGAATGGTGTTTCGCTCCAGCGCATCGTTGTTATCAGAAGCCCAGAAGCGGTGGCAGCGGGTCAGCACTTCGTAATCAATGCGCCCGCCGCCGGAAGCGCAGGACTCAAACTCCACCTGCGGGAAGCGGCTGCGCAGCGTATCAAGCAGGCGATAGAACTGGCGCGTCTGCGCGTCCGCTGCCGCCCTGCCCTCATGCCCCGGCTGCACCAGCTCGCGGTTCATATCCCACTTCACGTAATCCACCGGGTGCTCGCCAAGCAGCCAGCTCATCCGCTCCAGTAAATAGTCAAACGCTTCGGCAATGTTCAGGTTAAGCACCCACTGGTGGCGTCCCGTCGCCTGCGGATAGCCCGGCAGCGCCAGTACCCAGTCCGGGTGGGCGCGGCAGAGATCGGAATTGGGGTTGATCATCTCCGGCTCCACCCAGATGCCAAATTCCATGCCGAGCGATTTCACATGCTGAATAACCGGCATAAGGCCGTCGGGGTATTTTTTCTCGTCGAGATACCAGTCGCCGAGCGCCGCGTGGTCATCGTTGCGCCCCCTGAACCAGCCATCGTCGATGATAAAACGCTCCACGCCAAGCTCCGCCGCCTGGGTCGCCATCTGCATGATGTATTCCGGCTTGTGGTCGAAGTAGATCCCTTCCCAGGTATTGAGGTGCACCGGGCGGGGCTTGTTGCCGGGAAAGCGGATAACTTCGTCGCGCAGAAAACGGTGGAACTGCTGGCTCATGCCGTTCAGCCCCTGCGTGGAGTGGCTGGCGTAAAGCCAGGGGGTGTGCAGCGTTTCGCCCTCTTCCAGCGCGATTTCACCCGGCAAATAGAGCGCTTCGGCCTGAAGGTAGCGGCGGCCGTCGGTTTTGACCTCACACTTTAGCCGGTGGTTGCCGCTCCAGCCCAGATGCGCGCCCCACACTTCGCCATGCTGCTCGCCGAACTTTTGCGTGCCGGCGATAAGCGCCGGAAAATGCTCGTGAGAGGTGCGCCCGCGGCGGTTTTCCAGCACAAAACCGTCGTGGCTCAACACGACGCGGTGCGGCTGAAACTCCCGGATCCAGCGGCCATGAAACGCCATGACCTCAAAAGCCCGTTCAGCAACAGGCAGCGTTACCGCCAGACGGTTAACCTGCCAGGCGCCGGCGCGGCGGTTAGTCAGGCCGTGCCGCGCCTTCAGCACGCCGCTTTGCGACAGCGCCAGCTCGCTTTCCAGCCGCAGGCCCGCATTCACATCTTCACTCACAATAAGCAGCGTTTCGCCCTGCTGGCGCACTTCTACGGTTGTAAATACCGGCGAAGCGTCCAGCCCGTTGCGGTGACCTTCAATGCCCGGCGAGCCAAACAGACCATGACCCCCTTCCGCCATCAGCGTGACGGGGGAATCGGTATCAAGCCGCCCGTTGGCGACCGGGCGCTGCAAACTTTCGCAATCTTGCGCGGAAAAGTGGGCAAGATGCGGCCCCCAGTAGACTATTTCGGCAAACGGCCGGGTTTTGACGACGATGTCCGTAACGGGACTGGCAAGGCGGTAAAAAACAGCTTCCATTAAGCATCTCCTGTTTCAGGTATGCTTTTACTGTTGATCCGAAACGTTTCGGATGCCAACCCAAACGTTTTGGATCTGTGATCGCAGCACGATTTTGCAGGCTAAAAAAGGCGGGATTTATGCTGGCGTATGGAGCGTGGCGCCAGGGAGAAAATCGGGTTGCCAGAGCGAGCTGGTCGACCGGTACGCCGGCAATCAAATGCCGGACCATGTCGGCTATCTGGCGGCCCACCCCTTCGCGGGTGGACTGGATAACGGCCGCCACGTCCGTTTCCACGATGCTGTCCGGCGGCAGGCCATCGTAGACCACCAGCGAAACAGCGTTATCGCCGTGCAACTGGCCGAGCGTTTGCAGCGCCATTGCCGCGCCGTCGCCGAGGGTGTTGCAGTCGGTCACTATCGCCGTAGGCGGCACGGGCTGCGCCAGCAAATCCATCGTCGCTTTGTAGCCCGCGCGGCGGGTGGGCGGCAACATGCGCAACCCGCTGTCATTAAGCTGATGGGCTCTGAGCGCGTCGCGCCAGCCTTCGCGGCGCTGGGTGATAAACGCCTGGCTGTTGTTTTCGCCAAGCAGCGCGATGCGCTGGTGACCAAGCGCAATTAACCGCTGCGTCGCCTGATACATCCCGGCATGGTTATCAAAATCAAACCAGGCGTAGGGCGCGGCAAGCTGGCTGCGGCCAAGCGCCAGGAAGGGAAAATTCGCCGCCTGAAGCTGCCGCAGACGCGGGTCGTTATCAAGCGTATGCGCAACGATAAGCGCATCCACGCGGCGGCTTTGCACCAGCCGCATGTAGCTGTGGCTGTCCGCCAGATCGTCATCGGCAATAAGCAGCAAATCAATTTCATGCCGCGCCAGCTCGCGGCTTATCTCGCCGACCATCTCCATAAACACGCTGTTATTGAGCGGCACCGGGTGCACCGGAAAAACCAGCCCCACGGCGTCGATTTTGCCCATCTTCAGGCGGCGGGCGAAGGTGTTAGGCCGGTAGCCGCGAGCCTGCGCGGTTGCCTCAACGCGGGCGCGCGTCTCTTTTGAGACATCGTCATAGCCGTTCAGCGCGCGGCTGACGGTGGTCACAGAGAGTCCGAGTTCTTTGGCGATGGCTTTAAGCGACATACGATCCCCGTATCCATGGTGAAAACCCGGCTAGTTTCGCCCATCGCCTCTATGGAGTCCATAAAACAAAAAAAGCGCCCGCAGGCGCTCTTTCGACAAAGTTTCGTTTATTTGCTCAGTTCGGCAGTCATGTGAACCTGGTTGCCGGTGAACGCTTCGGTGATGCGGTAAGAAGCGCCTGCGTCTTTGGCCTGCGCGGCGATTTTTGCTTCCGCGCCGGAGAGCGTGGTGTCGGTCGCGGTGACGGTCTGACCAGCGAAAGCGCCAAAAGCAGAAGAGAGAGCGATAACTGCAACAAAATTTTTGATAGTGTTCATGGTAAAATCCTTCCGGTAGTTTGTTCAGGGAGAAGGCTGCTTGCCTTCGATGTGAGTAATAATAGACCTGCACTCACGGAACAAAAAGCGGAAGGATTTGCCGTTATAAGTCAAAATTTTTGAATGTTGTGTCTCAGTTCTGCTCCGCCACCAGTATCGCCTCGGTATCAGGCTCCAGCGCGCGGAAAATATGCTCCTGATCGCCAGGATAACAGATGTAATCGCCCGCGCTCAGCTCTTCCGGAGCTTGCGTCAGCCCGACCAGCGCCCGGCCACGCGTCACGATGATGTGCTCGACAGAACCGGCGGGATGAGGGTGCGAAAGACGCTCTCCGCCAGGCTCAGTTAACAACAAGTAGATGTCGCGCCGCGCTCCCGGCGGGCAGGCCGCAAGCAAAATCGCCTTGTATTGCGCAAGCTCGGCGTTGACGGCCAGCCCTTCGCCGCGACGGATCACCTGCGTCTTTGGGCTTTGCGGCTCCATCAGTCGCGCAAAGGGAATATCGAGCGCCACGCACAACGCCCAGAGCGTTTCGAGGCTGGGGTTGCCGTTGCCGCTTTCCAGTTGGGAAAGAGTCGATTTGGCGATGCCCGCCCGACGGGCTACTTCAGCCAGCGAAAGCCCGGCGCGGGTTCGCTCGCGCACCAGACTTTTGGCGATTACGCTTATCGGCTGCGTCATGTCATGCTCCCGTGTTCGCTAAAAAGAACGATCGTTCGCCTTGAAAACCCCTCGCGAACTGTTCATTATAATGGTCATTCGTTCATTATGGCTGAAAAAGGTATGTGGATACACCGTTTCTCTTGCCTGAAAGGCGACATTATAAAGGCTATTTTGCTGGTCTGTCTGGCGGTCGGCGTGGTGGGCGTCTCTTATGGCTCGCTGGCGATGGCTTACGGCTTCGCGCTGTGGGTGCCGCTGCTGCTCTCGCTCTGCGTACTGGCGGGCGCTTCGGAATTTATTTTTATCGGCATCGTGGCGAGCGGCGGTAATCCGCTGGCGGCAGCGGCGGCGGGCCTGCTGGTCAACGCGCGCCATTTACCGTTCGGTATAACGGTGCGCGACCTGGTAGGCCAGGGCGCGGCGCGGCTGCTCGGCTCGCACATTATGAATGACGAGAGCGTGGTGTTCGGTTTATCGCAATCCACTCCCGAGACGCGCAAAGCCGCCTACTGGCTGTGCGGACTTGGCGTCGCGCTTTTCTGGCCGCTTGGCGTGATTGTCGGCGTGGCGGTGGGCAAGCTGCTGCCCGCGCCGGAAACCATTGGCCTGGACGCGGTATTTCCGGCGATTCTGTTAGCGCTGGTGCTGCCTGCGCTGAAAAAGAAAACCACGCTTATTCGCGCCGGTAGCGGCGCGGCGATCTCGCTTGCCGCTGTTCCTTTCGCCCCGGTGGGGCTGCCGGTGTTGCTCTCTTTAGCCGGTTTACTGACGAGGAAGAAATGATGGCCAGCACAGGGTTACTACTCGCCGGTATCGCCGTGCTTGCTGTCGGGACCTATCTGATGCGCTTCGGCGGCGCAAAGCTTGGCAACAAGCTGGCGCTCTCTGAACGCGCGCAGGCGCTGCTTTCTGATGCGGCGACAACGTTGTTATTCGCCGTGGCGCTGGCCGCTACCTTTTATGAAGGTGAGAAATTTGCCGGTATGGCGCGCGTGCTGGGCGTGGCGTTCGCGCTGTTTCTGGCCTGGCGTAAAGCGCCGTTGATTGTGGTGATCCTGGCGGCAGCCGTGGTTACCGCGCTGCTGCGTCTGGCGGGCATAAACTAAAAAAGCGCCCGCAGGCGCTCTTTCGACAAAGTTTCGTTTATTTGCTCAGTTCGGCAGTCATGTGAACCTGGTTGCCGGTGAACGCTTCGGTGATGCGATAAGAAGCGCCTGCGTCTTTGGCCTGCGCGGCGATTTTTGCTTCCGCGCCAGAGAGCGTGGTATCGGTCGCGGTGACAGTCTGACCAGCGAAAGCGCCAAAAGCAGAAGAGAGCGCGACAACTGCAACAAAAGTTTTGATAGTGTTCATGGTAAAATCCTTCCGGTAGTTTGTTCAGGGAGAAGGCTGATTGCCTTCGATGTGAGTAATAATAGACCTGCACTCACGGAACAAAAAGCGGAAGGATTTGCCGTTGTAAGTCAAAATTTTTGAATGTTAAATAAGCCGCTGCGGATGGGTATAAACGGTTGCCCTGCCCGGCTTGGCGAAACCCACCAGCGTCAGGTTGCAGCGTTCGGCCACATCGACCGCGAGCGTGGTGGCGGCGGAAACCGCAAATAAGATCTCCACGCCGCACATGGCGGATTTCTGCACCATTTCATAACTGGCGCGGCTTGAAACCATCACCGCTCCCTCGCGCCACCCTTCCCGCGCCCGCCGTCCCAGCAGCTTGTCGAGCGCCACATGGCGGCCAATATCTTCATGCCCGCCCGGCACGCCGCCGTCGGCGTTTATCCAGGCCGCCGCGTGCGTACAGCCGGTAAGCTGCCCTACGGGTTGAAAATCATTTAGCTGGCGCAGCGCGTTATCAAGCAAAGAGAGCGGGAAAGTTTGGGTAAAGGGCAGCGGAGCGACCGGACGGCCAATGTCATTGAGCTGTTCCACGCCGCAGACGCCGCAGCCGGTGCGGCCCGCCATTGAACGGCGGCGCTCTTTTAGCCCCATAAAGCGGCGGCTGGAAAGTTCTATCTGCACTTCAATGCCGTTGCAGCCCGGCACCACGTCCATGCCGTAGATTTCTTGTGAAGATTCGACAATCCCTTCCGATAAAGAGAAACCTAAGGCGAAAAGTTCAAGGTCTTTTGGCGAGGCCATCATGACCACGTGAGAAATGCCGTTATAAACCAGCGCCACCGGCACTTCTTCAGCGAGCCAGTCGGGCTGCGCCTGTGCCAGATCGTCGCGTTTCCAGAGCGAACGCTCTGCCGCTGCGGTGACCCCGGTCACGTTTCGTAACAGTTTCGGGTGATTCTTATTCACTTTTATTTAACCGCCTGGAACAGCCTTAGCAACATTATGGTATCCTGTCGCCTCCCTTCCCTCCCTGAACCGGAGGGGCGAGCACGATTGTGTACCTTTGCGGGGGCATCCGCAAAATAAAAAATCCACAAATACACTAGTGACAATGTCGAAACAAGGAGCGACCCATGCAGGTCAGCAGAAGGCAGTTCTTTAAGATCTGCGCTGGCGGTATGGCAGGCACCACGGCAGCTGCGCTGGGCTTTGCCCCAGGCGTCGCGCTGGCGGAGACGCGGCAGTACAAACTGCTGCGCACCCGTGAAACCCGTAATACCTGTACGTACTGTTCCGTCGGCTGTGGGCTGTTGATGTACAGCCTGGGCGACGGCGCGAAAAACGCGAAATCTTCCATTTTTCACATCGAAGGCGACCCGGACCATCCGGTAAACCGCGGGGCGCTTTGCCCGAAAGGCGCAGGTCTTGTGGACTTTATCCACTCTGAAAGCCGCCTGAAATACCCGGAATACCGCGCTCCCGGCTCGGACAAATTCCAGCGCATCAGTTGGGAAGAGGCGTTCGATCGCATCGCGAAACTGATGAAAGAAGACCGCGACGCCAACTTCATCGCGCAGAACGCCGAAGGCACCACCGTAAACCGCTGGCTCTCCACCGGTATGCTGTGCGCCTCCGCTTCCAGCAACGAAACCGGCTATTTATCGCAGAAATTCACCCGCGCACTCGGCATGTTAGCCGTCGACAACCAGGCGCGTGTCTGACACGGACCAACGGTAGCAAGTCTTGCTCCAACATTTGGTCGCGGTGCGATGACCAACCACTGGGTCGACATCAAAAACGCCAACCTTGTCGTCGTCATGGGCGGTAATGCGGCGGAAGCGCATCCGGTCGGATTCCGCTGGGCGATGGAAGCCAAAATCCATAACGGCGCGAAGCTGATTGTTATCGATCCGCGCTTCACGCGTACGGCTTCGGTGGCGGATTTCTATACGCCTATCCGTTCCGGCACCGACATCGCTTTCCTGTCGGGCGTTCTGCTGTACCTGATCACCAACAACAAAGTTAACCGCGAATATGTCGAGGCCTACACCAACGCCAGCCTGATTGTGCGTGAAGATTTCGGCTTCGAAGACGGCCTGTTTACCGGCTATGACGCGGAAAACCGCAAGTACGACAAAACCACCTGGAACTACGAGCTGGATGAGAACGGCTACGCCAAACGCGACGCCACCCTTACCCATCCGCGCTGCGTGTGGAATATGCTGAAAGCCCACGTTTCCCGCTACACGCCGGAAACCGTGTCGGACATCTGCGGTACGCCGAAAGAAGACTTCCTGAAAGTCTGCGAGCTTATCGCCGAAACCAGCGCCCACGATAAAACCGCCTCGTTCCTCTATGCGCTGGGCTGGACGCAACACTCCGTCGGCGCGCAGAACATCCGCACCATGGCGATGGTTCAGCTGCTGCTCGGCAACATGGGCATGGCGGGCGGCGGCGTGAACGCGCTGCGCGGCCACTCCAACATTCAGGGTCTGACCGACCTCGGCCTGCTGACGCAGAGCCTGCCGGGTTACATGACGCTGCCAAGCGAAAAACAGGCTGACCTTCAGACCTATTTCGCCGGCAACACGCCGAAGCCGTTGCAGGAAGGCCAGGTCAACTACTGGAGCAACTACCCGAAATTCTTCGTTTCGATGATGAAAGCCTTTTTTGGCGACAAGGCGACCGCAGAAAATAACTGGGGCTTCGACTGGCTGCCGAAGTGGGACAAGGGCTACGACGTCCTGCAATATTTCGAAATGATGAACCAGGGCAAGGTGAACGGTTATATCTGCCAGGGCTTTAACCCGGTGGCGTCGTTCCCGAACAAAAACAAAGTGGTCGCTTCGCTCTCGAAGCTGAAGTTCCTGGTGACCATTGACCCGCTGAACACCGAAACGGCGACCTTCTGGCAGAACCACGGCGAGCAAAACGACGTGGATACCGCCAGCATCCAGACCGAAGTGTTCCGCCTGCCTTCTACCTGCTTCGCTGAAGAGAACGGTTCTATCGTTAACTCCGGCCGCTGGCTGCAATGGCACTGGAAAGGTCAGGACGCGCCGGGCGAAGCCCTGAACGACGGCGAGATCCTGGCCGGTATCTTCCTGCGCCTGCGCAAGATGTATGCCGAACAGGGCGGCGCAACGCCGGAGCCGGTGCTGAACATGACCTGGAACTACTCCACGCCGGAAAACCCGTCGCCGGAAGAAGTGGCGATGGAGAGCAACGGCAAGGCGCTTGAGGACATTATCGACCCGGTTACCGGCAATGTGCTGGCGAAAAAAGGCAATCAGCTCGCCTCTTTCGCGCACCTGCGCGACGACGGTACGACATCAAGCGGCTGCTGGATCTTCGCCGGTAGCTGGACGCCGGACGGCAACCAGATGGCGCGCCGCGACAACGCCGACCCGTCAGGCCTTGGCAATACGCTGGGCTGGGCATGGGCGTGGCCGCTGAACCGCCGCATTCTCTATAACCGCGCCTCGGCAGACCCGCAGGGTAAACCGTGGGATCCGAAACGCCAGCTGCTCACTTACGCTAACGGTAAATGGGTCGGGGCGGATATTCCGGATTACAACACGGCGCCTCCGGGCAGCAACGTCGGGCCGTTTATCATGCTACAGGAAGGCGTGGGACGTCTGTTCGCCATCGACAAAATGGCGGAAGGGCCGTTCCCGGAGCACTACGAGCCGTTTGAGACGCCTATCGGCACCAACCCGCTGCACCCGAACGTTATCTCTAACCCGGCGGCGCGCATCTTTAAAGGCGATGCGGCAGCCCTTGGTAAGTCAGATAAGTTCCCGTATGTCGGCACCACGTACCGTCTGACAGAGCACTTCCACTACTGGACCAAGCACGCATTGCTGAACGCCATTGCGCAGCCGGAGCAGTTTGTGGAAATTGGCGAGAAGCTCGCCGGCAAGCTCGGCATTACGCAGGGCGACACGGTGAAAGTCTCGTCTAACCGCGGCTACATCAAGGCCAAAGCGGTGGTGACCAAGCGTATTCGCACGCTGAGCGTCCACGGTAAGGAAGTCGATACCATCGGCATTCCTATCCACTGGGGCTACGAAGGCGTGGCGAAGAAAGGCTTTATCGCCAACACGCTGACGCCGTTTGTGGGTGATGCGAATACCCAGACGCCGGAATTTAAGGCGTTCCTGGTGAACGTGGAAAAGGTGTAACGGAGACGACTCATGGCTTATCAATCACAAGACATTATCCGTCGTTCCGCGACTAACGGTTTCACCCCCGCGCCTCAGGCGCGGGATCACCAGCAGGAAGTGGCGAAGCTTATCGACGTAACCACCTGTATCGGCTGTAAAGCCTGTCAGGTGGCCTGTTCGGAGTGGAACGACATCCGTGACGAAGTGGGGCACAACGTTGGGGTCTATGACAACCCGGCGGACCTGACCGCCAAGTCCTGGACCGTCATGCGCTTCTCGGAAGTGGAGCAGAACGACAAACTGGAGTGGCTCATCCGCAAGGATGGCTGTATGCACTGCGCCGACCCGGGCTGCCTGAAAGCATGTCCTTCAGAAGGCGCTATCATTCAGTATGCCAACGGCATCGTCGACTTCCAGTCTGAGCAGTGCATCGGCTGCGGCTACTGCATCGCGGGCTGCCCGTTCGACGTGCCGCGCCTGAACCCGGAAGACAACCGCGTCTACAAATGCACCCTGTGCGTAGACCGCGTTACCGTGGGCCAGGAGCCGGCGTGTGTGAAGACATGTCCGACTGGCGCCATCCATTTTGGCTCCAAAGAAGATATGAAAAACCTCGCGGGCGAGCGCGTGGCGGAACTGAAAACCCGCGGTTATGACAACGCCGGTTTGTACGATCCGGCAGGCGTTGGCGGCACTCACGTTATGTATGTTCTGCACCATGCCGACAAGCCGAATCTTTACCACGGCCTGCCGGAGAACCCGCAGATCAGCGAAACCGTGAAGTTCTGGAAAGGCATCTGGAAACCGCTGGCCGCCATCGGCTTTGCGGCGACCTTCGCCGCGAGCGTCTTCCACTATGTCGGGGTCGGTCCGAACCGCGCTGACGATGATGAAGACAACCTTCACGATAAAGAAGATGACGAGGTGCGCAAATGAGAAAACGTGACACCATCGTGCGCTATTCGGCGCCGGAGCGCATCAACCACTGGGTCACCGCCTTCTGCTTCGTGCTGGCGGCGGTGAGCGGGCTGGGGTTCTTTTTCCCCTCCTTTAACTGGTTGATGAACATTCTCGGCACGCCGCAACTGGCGCGCATTCTGCATCCGTTCGTGGGTGTGGTGATGTTTGCTTCATTCATCATCATGTTCTTCCGCTACTGGCACCACAACCTAATCAATCGGGATGATATCTTTTGGGCGAAGAATATTCGTAAGATCGTCGTCAATGAGGAAGTGGGAGATACCGGGCGCTATAACTTCGGCCAGAAATGCGTTTTCTGGGCGGCGATTATTTTGCTCGTGCTGTTGCTGGCAAGCGGCGTCGTGATCTGGCGGCCTTACTTCGCAGCCGCGTTCCCAATCCCGGTTATCCGCATCGCGCTGTTGCTGCATTCATTTGCCGCCGTAGCGTTAATTGTGGTTATTATGGTGCATATTTACGCCGCTCTGTGGGTGAAAGGCACTATCACCGCGATGGTTGAAGGCTGGGTCACTACCACATGGGCGAAAAGACATCACCCGCGTTGGTACCGTGAAGTGCGCGGTAAACAGGAAAAATCGACTGAATGAGTATTCGCATTATCCCGCAAGACCAGCTGGAGAAGAGCGATAAACGTACGGCGGAAGTCATTCCGCCGTTATTGTTCCCCAGACTGAAGAATCTCTATAACCGCCGCGCGGAACGCCTGCGCGAGCTGGCGGAGAAAAATCCGCTGGGCGACTATCTGCGCTTCGCCGCCCTTATCGCCCATGCGCAGGAGGTGGTGCTGTATGACCACCCGCTGCAAATGGACTTAACGGCGCGAATTAAAGAAGCCGCAGAGAAAGGCAAGCCGCCGCTGGATATTCACGTGCTGCCGCGCGACGCGCACTGGCAGAAACTGCTGCATTCGCTGATTGCCGAGCTGAAGCCGGAGATGAGCGGCCCGGCGCTGGCGGTTATCGAGAATCTCGAAAAAGCGTCCTCGCAGGAGCTGGAAGCGATGGCGACGGCGCTGTTTAACGAAGACTTCATTACCGTGGGCAGCGATAAAGCCCCGTTCATCTGGGCTGCGCTTTCGCTTTACTGGTCGCAAATGGCAAGCCTGATACCTGGCAAAGCGCGCGCCGAGTATGGCGAGCAGCGTCAGTTCTGCCCGGTGTGCGGCAGCATGCCGGTTTCAAGCATGGTGCACATCGGCACAAGCCAGGGGCTGCGCTACCTGCACTGCAACCTGTGCGAAACCGAGTGGCACGTGGTGCGCGTGAAGTGCAGCAACTGCGAGCAAACCCGCGATTTAAACTACTGGTCGCTTGAGAGCGAACAGGCGGCGGTAAAAGCGGAAAGCTGCGGCGACTGCGGCACCTACCTGAAAATTCTTTATCAGGAAAAAGACCCGAAAGTGGAGCCGGTCGCGGATGACCTCGCCTCACTGGTGCTGGACGCGCGTATGGAGCAAGAGGGCTTCGCCCGCAGTTCCATCAACCCGTTCCTGTTCCCGGGCGAAGGGGAATAAGCCTTCTTTCCGTTCTGTTTCCCGCTCCCAACCGGGGGCGGGTTATTGCAGGGAATAAGGAATGGTCACACCGCTGATACCTTCAAAATCTTTAACATTGCGGGTGACAAGCTCACGGGAATAGATCTGCGCCGTAGCCAGGATAATGGCGTCTGGCAGTTTCATCCCGAGCTCCTGGCGAAGCAGCACGCTGCGCTCTGCAACAGCAGAAGAGAGTGGCAAAATTTCAAAGGTATCAAGCGCTTCCCGCGTACGTGATTCCTGGCTGTGTTTTTTCGCCCCCACCATCACTTCAATCCATGTCATCAGACTAATAGCGCGGTTAACCGGAAAACGCGACAGCGTGTCTTTCGCCTGCACATGCCCGCTAAAGAGGTCGATTAAAATATTGGTGTCAAAGACGGCCAGCCTCTGCATGGGTTACTACTCCTCGCGCAGCTTGCGCTCATAGGCCAGGCCATCTTCCGCCCCCTCGCCCCATAAACCCAGCGCGTTTTGCAGGACATCCTGATTTTGCCTGTCAAGATATTGCTCCACAGCCTCTCGCAGTAACTCTGCCCGCGGCAGCTTGCGGCGCTCTTTAAGCTGCTCAAGGCGACGGATCGCCTCGTCAGGCAGGTCGAGAAGAATACGTCCCATAAAACCCTCAATCAGCATACTCATATATCACTCCACTATATCATTTTTGATTATTTTTAAAGCGATCTGACGAGCAAAAGCATAAGCGGCATCAGGATAAAAGTTAACCCACCGGCAATCCGTAATTTCCCTTTTGCGAGATGCTTTCCAGATTGGCTCCCTGCCAGAAATAAGCGGTTTCCTCTCATTCACAGCCAGGCTATAAATCTGGATATACATACAGGAAAAGGGAGCGCGATATGGCGCTGGAAAAAAGCATTGCGAAGCTGGTAGACGGCTTTATCGCCGCAGGCAGGCCGTCGGTTCGCAACCAGACGATAGCCGAGCGGCGGGCAGGCTACGTGGCGAGCGCGGCGCTGGCGGGCGAGACGGAACAGCGGGTCGGGGTGAAAGAAACGGAACTGGAAGGCATACGGCTTCGTATTGTCTCGCCGCTCAACGCCACGGGCGCTTTGCCAACGGTGATTTACTACCACGGCGGCTGTTTTGTCAGCGGCGGGTTTGAAACGCACGATAACCCGCTGCGCCAGCTCGCCTTTTTCAGCGGCTGCCGGGTAATAGCCGTTCAGTACCGGCTGGCGCCGGAGCACCCTTATCCGGCGGCCCACGATGATGCTGAACGCGCCGCGAACCTTGTCTACCAGCATGCCGCAACGCTCGGCGTAGATAGCGCGGCGATTACGCTTGCAGGCGACAGCGCAGGCGGCCATATCGCACTGGTGACCGCGCTGCGCCTGAAAGCGCGCGGCATCTGGCAACCCGCGAAGCTTTTGCTGATCTACCCGATGCTTGACGCCACGGCATATTTTGAAAGCTATACGCGCAACGGGCTTGATTACATTATTACCCGAGAAACGCTGCTCACCGGCTACGATGCCTATCTTGGCGTTACGCCGCGCCAGCACCCGGAAGCCAGCCCGCTCTGGCGCGAGGATTTCACCGGCTTGCCGCCAACGCATATCGTTACCGCCGAGTTCGACCCGCTGTGCGATGAAGGCGAAGCGCTGTTTGAAAGGCTGACGCAGCAGGGCGTTAGCTGTACCTGCCAGCGCTGGCTGGGCGTTATTCACGGTTTCTTTCAACTGGGCGGCGTGAGCGAAAGCGCTCGCGATCTCATGCGAGACCTGGCCTGGCGAGCGCATGAAGCGAGGCGATAACGGAGAGAGGCTAAAAATTTTATTTTCAGTGAGTTAACGGAAAAGAGAGATTGAGCCATAGCGGGTGGCGCTACGCTTATCCGCCTGCTTATTTACCCGCGAGCCTTATTTCCTTTCCTGATTTCCATACAGGAAGCTTGCAACGTAGCGTTCTCCATTATGTGGAATTACAGCCATGTGAATGCCGCCCGCAGGCGGCATTCAGGTGACGTTAAACAGCGTTTACAGGGTTACGCTGAAAGACTGTGCTCCGCTTTGCGGCGTGAGCACCACGCCCCACTCGCTGCCCGTGTGCGCTGCGCCCTGCGCCGCGTCTATGCGATGAACGTTACGCAGGCAGAGCGTCCAGCCTGACGCCTCTCCATCGCCCTGCACCGTCAGGCGGTTGCCTTCGCGCTGCACGCGCAGCGTAAAGGTAACTGAACCGTCCGCCGCAGGTACTTCACATACCGCCTCGCGCCCTTCTTCCAGCGCAAAAAGCTGGAAAGCCGTTCCTTCATGCCAGGCATAATCCGGCTTCTGATCGTTGTTCCCCAACGCCAGCAGCGTATTTTCACGCACGTAAACCGGCAGACTAAGAAAATCATGACGCTGCTTGTGCCAGCGGCTGCCCGCCAGTTCATCGTTATGCCACACGTGCGTCCAGCGCCCCTCAGGCAGATAAAACGCCACGTCGCCCGCCTCGCTGAACACCGGCGCCACCAGCAGCGCGTCGCCGAGCATGTACTGGCGATCGAGGTAGTCGCAGGCCGGGTCGTCCGGGTACTCCAGCATCATCGCGCGCATCACTGGTGTGCCGTACTCGTGAGCAAGCGCGGACTGGCGATACAGGTACGGCATCAGGCGACACTTAAGCTGCGTGAAGTGGCGCACCACGTCGCAGGCTTCGTCGTCATAGGCCCAGGGCACGCGGTAAGATTTGCTGCCGTGCAGGCGGCTGTGGCTTGAGAGCAGCCCGAACGCACACCAGCGTTTGTAAACATGGGCTGGCGCGGTGTTTTCAAAGCCGCCGATATCGTGGCTCCAGAAGCCAAACCCGGAAAGGCCGATAGAAAGCCCGCCGCGCAGGCTTTCCGCCATCGACTCATAGTTAGCGTAGCAGTCGCCGCCCCAGTGCACCGGAAACTGCTGCGCGCCCACCGAGGCAGAGCGGGTGAACAGCACCGCCTCGTCTTCGCCAACGGTCTCTTTCAGTACGTTCCACACCAGTTCGTTGTAGAGAAACGCATAGTGGTTGTGCATCTTTTGCGGGTCAGAGCCGTCGTGCCAGACCACGTCAGTGGGAATGCGCTCGCCGAAGTCGGTTTTAAAACAGTCGACGCCCATCCGCACCAGCCGTTTAAGGTGGCCCGCATACCAGTCGCACGCCGCCGGGTTAGTAAAATCAACAATGCCCTGTCCCGGCTGCCATTTATCCCATTGCCATACCGCGCCGTTCGGTCGCTTCAGCAGATAGCCTTTCTCCATGCCTTCGCGAAATAGCGGCGATTTCTGGCCGATATAGGGGTTTATCCAGACGCAAATTTTAAGCCCTTTCGCTTTCAGCCGTTTAAGCATGCCTTCCGGGTCCGGGAAGGTGTCCGGGTCCCATTCAAAATCGCACCACTGAAAAGCTTTCATCCAGAAGCAATCGAAGTGGAAAACGTGCAACGGCAGATTGCGCTCCGCCATGCCGTCGATAAGCGGTTGACGGTCTCTTCGTCGTAGTTGGTGGTAAACGACGTGGTGAGCCACAGCCCGAACGACCAGGCTGGCGGCAGCGCGGGGCGGCCGGTAAAGCGGGTGTAGCGCTCCAGCACCGCCTTCGGCGTGGGGCCGTCGATAACAAAATACTCCAGGTACTCTCCTTCCACGCTGAACTGCACTTTAGACACTTTCTCAGAGCCTATCTCGAAAGAGACGCACTCCGGATGATTGACCAGCACGCCATAGCCCCGGTTGGTCAGATAGAAGGGGATATTTTTGTAAGCCTGCTCGGTGCTGGTGCCGCCATCACGGTTCCAGGTTTCCACCGTCTGGCCGTTGCGCACCAGCGCGGTAAAGCGCTCGCCAAGGCCATAAACCGTTTCGCCAACGCCCAGATCGAGACGCTCAAACATATAATTGCGCCCGTGGTTGCCATCCTGCACGTAGCCGTTGTTTTTCACCTGGCTGCCGGTAAGGCGCTCGCCGTCTCGCAGAAAATCAAGCGCCCAGCTTTCGCCTTTGGTGACGCGCACGCTCAGATTGCCGCTTTTCAGTTCAGCGTAATCCGCCGTGTTTTGCATCTCCACGCGCATCTCTTTCAGCACGTTGAGCGGGTAATGGGGGCCGTTATTCACCGCGCCCTGAAAATGCTCAAGGCGCACGCCGATGATCCCTTCCTGCGGCGAGAAAAAGCGCAGCGTAAAGAGCGGCGTATCAAGCTGCCAGGCGCGCTCGCGGGCGTCGCGCGGCGCGGCATAAACCACCATCTCGTTGTCGCGCTGCTCAACATCGAACACCTGAATGGGATGGATAAGCGTTAAGCCCGGTTGAATAAGCCAGTTTCCGTCACTGATTTTCATCTCTTACCCCTTTGACTCATTAAATGCTTTGCTCACCGGCAGCGTTTCAAACTCCCGCTGGTTGTTGTGCGCGCCCTTCGCCAGCTCCGCCAGGATCGTTTTCAGCAGCGGCGTTTTCAGCGTGTAGTAGCGTTTGGCGACAAGGGCGCTCAGCACGTAGCAGATGCCCGGCACGATAGTGAAAAGCGCGATGATGATGCTGAGGGTGGCGCTGTTTTGTGTTTTCGCCGCAGCGTCGTAGCCGCCGCCCGCCAGCATCCAGCCAATCAGCGCGCCGCCGAACGCCAGGCCAAGCTTCAGCACGAACAGCGTACCGGCGAAGCTGATGCCCGTCAGGCGCTTGCCGTTGCGCCACTCGCCGTAGTCAACGGTATCGGACATCATCACCCACTGAATGGGCGTAACGAGCTGGTGCAGCACGCCGATGGCGAAAATGAAGGCGAACATGGTGAAGGTGGCGCTCATCGGCACAAAGAACATAGCGATGCTCAGCACCGCCAGCGCGGCGTTAGTCCACCAGAAGACGCTGACTTTGCACTTCCAGTCGGTCAGCGGTTTGGCAAGCGCGCTGCCTATCAGGTTGCCGACGCAGTAGAGGCCGAGGAACCAGGAGAAGAGCGCCGCGTCGCCCATTATCCAGGTGACGTAATACATCATTGCGCCGCCGCGCACGCAAACGGCGAGAATATTCAGGAGGGTGAGCAGCCCCACCACGCGCCACTGGTCGTTTTGCAGGATATCGCGCAAATCTTCGCGCATGGTGGAGGTGTTGGGCGGCGCTTCCACGCGCTCTTTGGTCGTGAAGAAGCAGAACGCGAGCATCAGAAACGCGACAAAGGCCAGCACCGCAATGCCCGCCTGAAAGCCGAAGGCTTTGTCTTCGCCGCCGAGCAGGTTAACCAGCGGCATCATCAGCACAGTGGAGAGCATGCCGCCCGCCGTCGCCAGCACAAAGCGCCAGGACTGCAACGAGATGCGCTGCTGCGGGTCGCTGGTGATAACGCCGCCCAGCGCGCAGTAGGGAATATTCACGACGGTGTACATCAGCGTGAGCAGCGTGTAAGTCACGGCGGCATAAATCATTTTGCCGGTCATGCTCAGCTCAGGCGAACTGTAAGCAAAGACGCAGACTACGCCAAACGGCAGCGCGCCGAACAGCACCCACGGGCGGAACTTGCCCCAGCGGCTGCGGGTGCGGTCGGCAATCAGCCCCATCGCCGGGTCCGATATCGCATCCAGCGCGCGGGCCAGCAAAAACATGGTGCCGACAAACCCGGCGGGAATGCCGAATATGTCGGTATAAAAAAACATCATGTAAAGCATGACGTTATCGAAGACGATATGGCTTGCGGCGTCTCCCATGCCGTAGCCAATTTTCTCTTTTACTGATAAGACTTGATCGCGCATTCAGGCCATCCTCATCACGTAAGTGCGGAATTTCACTTAAGATTTCTAGTGCGGAAAAGCGATGCGGGAAATTGTGTTTTCTGGTTATTTATTTACGATTCTTCTTTTCTGTGATCGGGATAACTCATTGATGAAATTCATGATAAATTTTTTGTGACGGGTAACACGCAAAACCAGGCATGGCGCGGGGCGAGCGGCGAAGGAGCGGGACGGAAAAAAGAGCGAGGCGGGGTATTGGTAAGCAGTGGAAACGCGCCTATAATGCGCCCGCCTCCATGTAGCAATCGAGGCGCGGAAGATCGTCGTCTCCGGTGAGGCGGCTGGACTTCAAATCCAGTTGGGGCCGCCAGCGGTCCCGGGCAGGTTCGACTCCTGTGATCTTCCGCCAAAGTTGCCTCTTTTGAATTCCCCCGAAGTCAACGAATCCCCTTTTAACCCCTTCTGTAACAAGCTTTCTTTATATTCTGAGATCAATATCTGTCAGTCTTTTTGGGCTTCAGGAGTATCAGGTTAATTGCTGGCAGAAATCTCTCTGGAAAGTACCGCTTCGCCGGTAAAGAAAAGGTCAAAATAAACGCTATGCGAGTCATGAGCTTCACCAGGAATGTCTGGCATACTAAGCGTATTATGGAGCAGGCATAAGAGGAGGCGGCATGGCAGATAAGCATTTAACTCAATCCCCGGCAGGGGAATTTATTATGTTTGCCAGCGATGATGGCGAGGTCCATGTTGAATGCCGCTTCGAACAAGAGACGCTATGGCTCCCTCAGGCCACCCTCGCAAAACTTTATCAAATCACGCCCCAGGCCGTTACTCAGCATATCAAAGCTATCTATGAAGAAGGCGAGCTTGAACAAAATGCAACCTGTAAGTCTTACTTACAAGTTCAACAGGAAGGTAATCGTCAGGTAAGCCGCAACAGGCTGCATTATAGCCTGCCAATTATTCAGACGCTTATGAAGATCACGCATTAGCCAGATAAAATCAAAAAGCTAATGTAGAACCAGGGCTCCTGTTTTCGCCTTATCAGGCAAGGCCGCTCGCTATGGGGTTAGTCTGTTCGCTTCTCCAGACGCTGCGCTCTCCCCTAAATCCTCAGGCGCAATAAAAAGCGCTGGTTAAAGTCACGATTTGTGACTTTCCAAATCCTCCACCACATCCACATCCTTTACCACGCCGACATCTTCTAACGTCAGTTCCAGCACGTCGCCCTGTTCCCGCGCCCTACGCACAACGGCTTTCGCGCCCACATCTGCGCAAAGCCCGGCAAGGGCAGCAAAATAGCGTTGTTGAAACCCTACCGGGTGCCCCTGCTTTTGCTGGTAGCGCGGCACCACGACCGGGTTTTCTGGCAGCGCCTGCGCCACGCGCAGCAGCGAAGCAGGCTGGATGTAAGGAAGATCGCCCGGCAGGATTAACCACCCCGGCGCGTCGGGTGTGGCGCGCACGCCCATGGCGATGGACTCGCCCATACCGCCGGTGCCGCCTTGCGGCCTGACCAGATGCCACGGCAGGCCTGTCGCTTTCACCGCGTCGAGCACATGCTGCAACACCGCTTTGCCGTTAAGCAGCGCGTCCAGTTTGTGGGTTGTCGCGCCGGACGCAAGAAAACGCGCTCCCTTTCCGGCAGCCAGAATAATGATGACCGGTTGGCCCCGGGCCTGCATTAGAGCGCCTCTGGTTGGCTGGCGCAGCGCAGGCGAGCCGCCGCTACATCCGCCAGCACAGAGAGCGCCAGCGAATGGGCGTCGCGCGCTTTCGGGAAGATGCCTATCGGCGCTTTTATCCGCACAATCTCCTGCTCGCTCCAGCCAAGCTCGCTCAGCCGCCGCACGCGTTCGCCATGGGTCCGCTTGCTTCCCAGCGCGCCGATATAAAATGGGTTGGCGGCAAGCGCGGCTTGCAGCACCGGCAGCTCGCGGTTGAGATCGTGATAAAGCAAAATAACCGCCGTGTCGGCGTCCATCAGCGCGAAAGTGGTGCGCGGGTCGAATCCGTCGCTGGTCTGCACATCGTAACCCGCTGCCCGGGCGACGTTGGCCGTCACTTCCGCTTCCACCGAGCGGCCATAAACAATAACCCGCGCACAGGGGCGGTAGCTCACGTCAAAATAGTCGTCGCGCCAGCCTGTTTTTGTTACCGGAGGCGCGCTTTCCAGCGTTTGCGCCTGCGGCGTATAGCGAAGCCCTGCCGGCTGGCGCTGTTCCATGGCGTTGAGCACCGCCAGCAGCGGGCTTGCGTCGCGCAGCTTATGCACGCTCAGGGTGATGCCGCCGCCGCAGGGCAGCACAATGTCAAAATAAGGCGAGCCTTCGCCATATTTCACCATGCGGTCTTCCCCAGAGGTGATGACGTCCAGAGCCTCAAAAGCGGCCGCCGCTTCCACGCAACCGCCAGAGACAAAACCGCAATAGAACCCGTCTTCGCGTACGGCCATCTGCGCGCCCAGCGGACGGGAAGAGCCGCCGCGGATCGCCACCAGCGTCACCAGCGCCGCCGCCATGCCCGCCTTCAGCGCCCCGGCGGCGAAGCGCAATATTTCGGCGCTGTCGTCGGTCAAAAATGCCGGCTCCGGCTTGCGCAGCGCCTGGCCGGGTTGATCGATAAGGGGAAATTGTTGTAGCACCTTGTCTCCATCCTCTGCCTGAAAGCGCGGCTGGCAGCACAGAGCCGCCAGCCGCTGCGGTCCTTAAACGAGCGCCGGTAGCCCTTGCAACAGCTTATCGACGGTGATGGGGTAATCCCGCACCCGCACGCCTGTGGCGTTGTAAATGGCGTTGGCGATGGCGGCGCTGACGCCGCAAAGCCCCAGCTCGCCTACCCCTTTGGCTTTCACAGGAGAAGAGATCGGGTCAGTATCTTCAAGGAACACCACGTCCTGTTCAGGAATATCGGCATGCACCGGCACTTCGTAACCCGCCATGTCGTGGTTAACGAAGAAGCCGAGCCGCGTATCCACCGCCAGCTCTTCCATCAGCGCGCCGCCAAGCCCCATGGTCATCGCGCCAATCACCTGGCTGCGGGCCGTTTTGGGGTTAAGGATGCGCCCGGCGGCGCACACCGCGAGCATGCGGCGCACGCGAACCTCGCCAGTCGCCATATCAACCGCCACTTCCACGAAATGTCCGGCGAAGGTGGACTGCTGGAATTGCTTGTCGAGGTCGCCATATTCCATGGTGTCTTCTGCGGTGAGGGTGCCGCCCGCCGCCGCTTCCGCCAGCGGAACGCTGCGGTCGCCTGAACGGATTTGCCCGTCGGTAAATTCCACCGTATTCGCCTCCATGCCCAGCCGGTTCGCTACCGCTTCGCGCAGCTTAACGCAGGCAGCATAAACGCCCGCCGTAGAGCTGTTGGCGCCCCACTGACCGCCGGAGCCGGAAGAGACCGGATAGTCGGAGTCGCCAAGGCGCACCACCACTTTCTCCAGCGGCACGCCCATCATCTCGGCGGCGGTCTGGGCGATGATGGTGTAGCTGCCGGTGCCGATATCGGTCATGTCAGTCTCCACGGTCACCACGCCTTTAGCATCAAGATGCACGCGCGCGCCGGAAGGGGTCAGCAGGTTGTTGCGAAAGCCAGCCGCCATGCCAAGCCCCACCAGCCAGCGGCCGTCGCGTACCCGGGCGGGTTGCGGGTTGCGCTGGCTCCAGCCGAAACGCTCCGCACCCGTGCGCAGGCATTCCACCAGCTGGCGGCGCGAGAAGAAACGCTCCGGTTTGGCCGGGTCCACCTGCGTGTCGTTAAGGATGCGGAACTCCACCGGATCCATTCCCAGCTTTTCAGCCATCTCGTCGATGGCTATCTCCAGCACCATCATCCCCGGCGCTTCGCCAGGGGCGCGCATGGAATTGCCTTCCGGCAGCCCCAGCTCCGCCAGACGCAGCCCGGTATGGCGGTTCGCCCCGGCATACAGTAGCTCAGTCTGGTTGGTGGCGGTTTCCGTTGGGCCGCCCGGCAGGTTGCCGGACCAGCTTTCATGCGCGATGGCGGTGATGCGCCCGTCCTGCTTCGCGCCGAGACGCACGCGCTGTATGGTCGCCGGGCGGTGGGTCGTATTGTTTGGAATAAACGGTCTTGGCAGCATCACTTTCACGGGCCGTTTCACCGCCCGCGCGGCCAGCGCGGCCAGCAGCGCGTCGCTGCGCAAAAACAGCTTGCTGCCGAAGCCGCCGCCGATAAAAGGCGAGCGCACGCGAATGTTCTCTTTGGGGATCTGAAGCGTTTTAGCCAGATCGCCCCGCCACCAGTTGATCATCTGGCTGGACGTCCAGAGGGTGAGCTTGTCGCCCTCCCATGCGGCCATCGAAGCGTGCGGCTCCATCGCCATATGGCTCTGGTCCGGCGTGGTGTAAGTCGCGTCGAGCTTCACCTCCGCCTCGTTGAAGGCGCGCTCAAAATCGCCCACGATTTTGTCCGGCGTATCTTCCGGCGGCTCCGTCACCGACGGTTTTTCCTGCGCGAGATCGTACGCGCCGGGCTCGCGGCGGTAGCGCACGTCAATCAGCGCCGAAGCCGCGCGCGCCTGCTCAAACGTCTGCGCCACCACCACGGCGATAGCCTGGTGATAGTGTTCGATTTCCGGGCCGCCCAGCAGCGTAGCGGCGTTCATCTCCCCTTTGCCGAGCGGGCCGGCGTTATCGGCGGTAATCACGGCCAGCACGCCAGGGGCGTTTTTCGCCGCGCTAATGTCCATTGAGACGATGCGGCCTTTGGCGATGGCCGATCCCACTACGTGCCCGTAGGCGACGTCGGACGCCTCTTTATGCCACTCATAAGCGTAGGTCGCCGTGCCGGTGGTTTTCAGCGGGCCGTCGATACGGTCGTGCGGGCGTCCCACGACGTTCATCTGGTCGATGGGGTTCTCTTGTGCCGGTTTATCAAATTTCATTCGTTCAGGACCTCGCTTCCGTCAGCACCGAGGCGAGCGTGCGCTTCGCCAGTGTCAGCTTGAACTCGTTTTCAGGCGTGGGTTGCGCATCGGCAAACAGCTGCTCACAGACCGCCTGCGCCCCCTCGGCGAGCCGGGCGTCCGCCTCTTCCATGCGCCAGGGTTTATGGGCAACCCCGCCCAGCGCCACGCGGCCTGTGCCGTCGGGCTGCACCACGGCGGCAACCGAGACCAGGGCGAAAGCATAAGAGGAGCGATCGCGCACTTTGCGATAAATATGGCTGCCGCCGAGCGGCGGCGGCAGCGTTACCGCAGTGATGAACTCACCGGGCGCCAGCACCGTTTCCAGATGCGGCGTATCGCCCGGCGCGCGGTAGAAATCGGCAACCGGAATGCGGCGCTCGCTGCCGTCCGGGTTTACGGTTTCCACAACCGCGTCCAGAAGACGCATGGCGACGGCCATGTCGCTGGGATGGGTGGCGATGCAGGCTTCGCTCGCGCCTATCACCGCAAGCTGGCGGCTATAGCCTTCCAGCGCGGCGCAGCCGCTGCCGGGGAGGCGCTTGTTGCAAGGCTGGTTGGTGTCATAGAAATAAGGGCAACGGGTGCGTTGCAGCAGGTTGCCTGCGGTAGTGGCGCGGTTGCGAAGCTGGCCGGAAGCGCCCGCCAGCAGGGCGCGGGAGAGCACGGCGTAGTCGCGGCGCACCCGTTCATCCGCCGCCAGATCGGTGTTGCGAACCAGCGCGCCAATGCGCAAACCGCCTTCCGCGGTCGGCTCTGTTTTATCCAGCGCCAGGCCGTTTACGTCTATCAGGTGAACGGGGGTTTCTATCTCAAGCTTCATCAGATCGAGCAGGTTCGTGCCGCCGGCGATAAACTTCGCGCCCGGATGTTGTTTAGCGCTGGCCGCCGCTTCGGCTGGGGTCGTCGCGCGTTCGTAAGTAAAAGCCTTCATGGTTTCTCACCCCCGGCGACATCTTCGATAGCAGCAAGAATGTTGGCATAGGCGCCGCAGCGGCAGATGTTGCCGCTCATGCGTTCGCGAATTTCGTCTGCCGTCATCTGCGGCGGCGAAACCAGGTCCAGCGTGACGTGGCTTGGAATGCCCGCTTCAATCTCTTCCAGCACCGCTACGGAAGAGCAAATTTGCCCCGGCGTGCAGTAGCCGCACTGGTAGCCGTCATGTTTGACGAACGCCGCCTGCATCGGGTGCAGGTCGTCCGGCGTGCCGAGACCTTCGATGGTGGTCACTTGCGCATCCTGATGCATAACGGCAAGGGTCAGGCAGGAATTGAGACGCCGCCCGTCGACAATAACCGTGCAGGCGCCGCACTGGCCGTGGTCACACCCCTTTTTGGTGCCGGTGAGGTGCAGGTTTTCGCGCAACGCGTCCAGCAGCGTAGTGCGCGTATCTACTTCCAGCTGGCGCACTTCGCCGTTCACTGTCAGGCGCAGCGGCAGGGTTTGCGGGGCGGGCGTCGCAGGCGGATTGCCCGTGAAAGCGGCGGTTGCGTTAGAAGAGACGGCTGCTGTCGCCGCCGAAGCCGCGCCCGCTTTGATAAGCTCGCGCCGCGTCAGGCTGAAGTCATGCTCTGCGCGGCCAGTGTCGTCCGCTGCCGGCGGACGCCCTTTATTTGCTTCATCGCCTTGGTTGCTCATGCCAGGCCTCCAGTATCTTTAAAGTGAAAGGGGGAAAAGAAACGCTTGCCGCTGCTGCTTCGCGCGGTTTTTTTATAACGAACAGTTAATAATAGTCGGCGCTGGCGGCGGGGCGGCGCGGGCGAGCTAATTAGTGTTATGAGGAAAATTTATAAACAGGCTAAGGCGACGAAATGGCTGGTGAAAAAAAAGGGGCGCCTGCCCCTTTGTAAAAAGATGAAGCGATCAACCCCGCGCTATTTCGCCCGGCTGTTGAATACCTCTTTAAAAACCGGCAGCGCGGAAAACACGTTCGGCCAGCCCGCCACGAAAGCAAGCTGCGTAAGCGCTTCAGAAGCCGCTTCCTGCGTCAGGCCGTTGTCCATTGCCCTGTTGAGATGATAAGGCACCTGCGCCACCTGCCCCGCCGTGACCAGCGCGCTGACGGTAATCAGGCTGCGGTCGCGCGGCGCAAGCCCCGGGCGCAGCCAGAGATCGCGGAACAGCGCGTCGGTGGTGTAATGCACCACGCCCGGCGACACGTTGCCGAAGTTTTCCGCCACTATTTTCTCACGCTTGCTTTCGCTCTCTGTGTCCAGTGGCAACGGCGCCACGTCCATGCCTGGCAGCGCTGCCGTGTCGACATTGCGCGCTTCAAAAACCTGCTGAGCGATAACCGCAGCGGCCGTGGCGTTCGGCCAGCCAGCATAAAAAGCGAGATGCGTAATGGTTTCTGATAGCTCGACAGGCGTTACGCCGCTTTCCAGCGCCAGGGTAAAGTACTGCGGCAGTTCCGCCACGCCGTTGCGGCTAATCAGCGCCGCGACCGTCACCAGGCTGCGGTCGCGCTTTGAGAGCCCAGGGCGGTTCCAGAGATCGTTTTCAATAAACCGCTCCGCATAGCCTGCCATTGCTGGCGCGGCGTTCTGCACGGCGGTTTTCACATTTTGCGTTTCTGGCTTGGTCATTTTATCTGCTCCTGTATGCATACAGCCCGTCAGCAGGAAAGGCGTGAGCATGGCCGCGACAATCTGTCTCTTCATGAGCCGTCCTTAACGTAAGTAAACGTCGTCGGAGACTTTCCCGAGCCATTGCACGCTTTTGCCTTCCGGGGTGGTCTCCTGAATGGCAAGATGCACCATTCCCGTTTTATCCGTTGCGCCATGCCAGTGCTTAACACCCGGCGGGCAGTTCACCACGTCGCCTGCGCGAATCGTTTTCTTCTCGCCGCCCCACTCCTGCACCCAGCCGCTGCCTGACGTCACCACCAGCGTTTGCCCCAACGGATGCGTATGCCAGGCGCTGCGCGCGCCAGGCTCGAAGGTAACGTACGAGCCGGTTGCGCGCTGCGGCGCTTGCGGCTTGAGGAACAGCGGGTCCACCCAGACGCGGCCGGTAAAGTTCGCATCCGGCCCGGGTATGGCGGCCCGGCTGCCGCTTTCAGAAAACGTCATCTGCGCCGCCAGGGGTTCAGCGGCAAGCGCCGGTACGGCAATCAGCAGCAAAGCCGTTGCAGAGGCATAGCGAATCATCATTTATCTCCAGAGTAAGCAAAGAAATGCGTCCCGAAAAAAGGGAG
Organism: Franconibacter helveticus LMG 23732; assembly: GCF_000463115.2. Classification (GTDB taxonomy): domain Bacteria; phylum Pseudomonadota; class Gammaproteobacteria; order Enterobacterales; family Enterobacteriaceae; genus Franconibacter; species Franconibacter helveticus. The sequence goes on from NZ_AWFX01000038.1 coordinate 112,815, forward strand.
CGCGAGGTTAAAGCGGCTCGCCACAGAGAAAAGAGAGTTTGCTGCGCAGCAGGCCCGCCCTGGCAAAATGCGGGAATGCGGCGCGCTTATTGTTGAATGTCTTAGTTATGCTTTTGTTTTTAGCAAAGAAAGCGGCAGGAAATAATGGCGAAAACAGGAATGGCGTAATGAGGAAAATTCATAAATAGAGGCGGCGTGCGTTAAAAGCGCGCCAGAACGACCGGTGGCGTCTGGCGCAGCCATTAATTTCTTACCGGAAATGCCCGGCGCTGTCGCGGACGCGTGGCCCAGAGCGAAGCGCCGACAATCATCAACCCGCCAATCCAGCAGGCAGGCGTTAAGGTTTCGCCTAACCACATCGCGGCGAACAGCGCGCCAAACAGCGGCTCGGTGCCCATCAGCAAAGAGGCGTTAGTCGGCGTGGTGCGCTTCACCGCGTAGTTTTGCGCGAAGAAGGCGAACAGCGTGCAGAACACCACCAGGTAGAGCGTCGCGCCCCAGAAGGCGGGCGCCTGCGGCAGCGGCGGAATGCCGTGCTGCGTCGCCAGGAGAATAGCCAGCGAACCGGCCGCCACCACGCCCGTCTGCACCGCCGTCAGCGCCAGCGCCGGCACGTTATGACGCTGGGTGAGTTTTTTTGTCAGGCAGACCATTATCGCCCGCAGCAGCGCGGCGCAGAGGATCAGCGCATCGCCCGAACCCAGCTCCAGAGAGAGGTTGCCGGTCAGCAGCAGCGCCCCGCACAGGGAAATCCCTGCGGCGATGAAGGCAGTGCTTTCAGGCCGCGTGCGAAAGACCAGCCATTCGACAAAAGGCGTCAGCACCACGCAAAGGCTTATCAGAAACGCCGCGTTGCTGGCGGTGGTATGCGCCACGCCGTACGTTTCGCACAGGAAAATAGCCAGCAGCACCGCCCCCAGCGCCAGGCCCGGCGGGGCCGCCTGCCGCCAGCAGTTTTTCAACGCTGGCAGCAGCAGCACAAAGGTCAGCATAAAGCGGATAAACAAAAAGCCGACCACCGGATAGAAGAACACCGCCTGCTTCGCCATGCCGTAGCTGGTTCCCCAGACCACGGCCACCGCCAGCAGCATCCAGTCGGCATAGCGTATGCTCGCATTCTGCGCCTGACATTGATCGCTCATCGCTTATTCCCGCTCCCAGGCAATCACCAGCACGTCGCGATAACCCTGCGACCCTTTGCTGCACAGGATGGGCGTCACCTCATGCATAACGCGATGATCGTCCGCCACAATCACATCCAGCGGCGCGTTGAGCGTTTTGGTGCACAGCACATTGCGCGCGTTATCCGTTACGGTGGTCACGCCGCCGGAGACATTCACCCGGCGAATCAGCATCATGGCGATGTAATCGACGCCGTCGCGGTGCAGCCCTTCCGGCGTCGGTTTGCCGGTCTCCTGCGCGTCCGTCAGGATGCGGTAAGGATGCAGGCGAATGCGCCATTTGCAGGTCTCTCCCTCCGCCTGGTTAAAGACTCTGCTCAGGCCGCGCAAAATAGAGATAAACAGCGGGTGGTTGATAAACCCCTCTTCCAGCGGCGGGTAAACGCGGTCAACGCCGCCGTTTAACGTATTGATATTTTTAGGTTGCGAATAAGGCTCATGGGGCAACAGCGTCAGTTCGCCGTCCGGGTCGCGCAGTTCAAACTGGCTGTACCGACGGTAGCGGTACGTGCCGTTATCCGCCATAAACTCATCGCGCGAAAGCGAATCCCAGAAGCGGGAGAACGAAGAGACATACTCTTCATCCAGCTCCAGATCGTCTCTCAGTTCATCGCCTGCGATGAAAATCCAGCCGTCGTTTTTGATAGCCTGCGCCGCGTGGTTAATGGAGCAGGTGGGCAGAGCGTAATATTGACTGATTGTTTCCATGGTTCACCTCAGGCAGTAAGTGAGTAATCGGGGGTCACAGTGGGAGAAAGGTCGGCCAGCGTGCGGCTGCCGCGCACCCGCGCGATCTGTTTTTCCCAGCCGTCGCGGTCGGTCAGATAGAGCGGGTCGCGGGCCTTGATGGCGGCGAGGTCCGCCACGCCGCGGCGCAGGTTGAAGAACACGGTGCCGCTTACGGTTTCAGCGCTGGTGCGGATGAAAGCGGCGATGGAGGCGGCAAGCAGCCCATACCAACGGCCTTCTATCGCCTCGTTTACCCAGGCTTGCTCCAGCGCCAGCTTCTGGCGCAGCAGCGCGGCGTCAAGCGTGGCGGTTTCCAGGTGACGAAACGCCGCCATCAGCAGCATCGCCGCCGGGGCCTCGCGCACTTCCAGCACTTTTTCGCCGCCTTCAAGGTGCTCCAGCCCGCTGAAGCGCCCAATGCCGTGACGCCCAACCACCGTGTTTAACTGCTCGATCAGCGCAAGCAGCGGCAGAGGCTGGCCGTTGACCGCTACCGGCGCGCCGTGTTCAAAGCAAATGGAAAGGGTTTCGTCCGGCAGGTTTTCCGGTTGCGAGGTCCACTTGAACAGCGCTTCCGGCATGATGAAGTCTTCCGGGTTATCCAGCGCGCCTGACTCATACTCGCGCACCCAGATATTGGCGTCGCCGCTGATGCCGCGCGCCTGGAAACGGGGCAGCCCCGCCTGCGCCAGCGCATGGATTTTCTCTTCGCGGCTCAGCGCCGAATATTCATAGGGGCTGCCGATAAATCCGCTGAAGTTAAGCTGGTTTAGCGCGCCATTGAGGCGGCGCAGGCTGTTTTGCGACTGGTTGGCGGTATGCAGAATGGCGTCGCAGCCGAGCGCCTGCGCATGCTCGACGGCAAGCCGCGCAATAAGGGGCCGGGAGAGCGAAGAGCTAATGGGATAGATGCCCATATACTGCGCGTTCGCGCGAATGGCCGGGATGATAAATTCCTGCGCAAATGCTTCCCGCGCATCAATAATTTTCAAATCGACATTAAAAAAGGCGGTGATGTGCCGCAGGTCGTCAGCGTCTACGCCGTCGCCCAAATCGACGGTAAGCGCGGTGACTTTACATCCGGTCTGCGATAGCTTGTAAAGCAGGTAGCTGCTGTCAACGCCGCCGCTAAATAACGTCAAAATATGCTTTGAACGACGGGCAATATAAGAGAGATCTTCAAGGCTACGGACTTGCTGATAACGCTTCATTATCGCTTTCCTTGTTAGTTGAGTGTCAGTGTTCTTTATGACCAGCCACGAGGCGATTATGGGCGATCCCGCTTCGGCGAATAACCGGGGTAAACAAACAAGACTCTTGCGCTATGAGAACAAATCAATACATGGGTTTGCTGCCGTATATGGCGGTGTTTGTGAAGGTGGTGGAGACAGGCAGTTTTTCCGCTGCGGCGGAACAGCTTGGCACCACGGCGTCGTCCATCAGCCGTCAGGTGGCAAGCCTTGAGCAGGCGCTGTCGGTTAAGCTGCTGGAGCGAACCACGCGGCGGCTGAAGCTCTCTGCGGCAGGCGCCGACGCCTACGCCCGCTGCTGTGAAATGGTGCAGTCGGCGAAGCTCGTGCTGGAGCTGGCGGAGCGGGTCAACGAAGCGCCGCAGGGGATGGTGAAAATCAGCGCGCCGCGCGCCTTCGGCATGCGGTTGATAGCGCCGCATATTGAAGAATTTCTGAACCGTTACCCGGAAGTGGACGTTCAGCTCAAGCTGACCGATCGTCAGGTCGACCTGATTGGCGACGACATCGACCTGATGGTGCGCATTACCGATAACCCCCCCGAAGGGCTGGCGGCGCGCCCGCTTATTCGCGTGAGCCATATTATCTGCGCCACCGCCGCCTACCTGGAAAAACGGGGTTATCCGCAGCACCCGAACGACCTCGCGCTGCACAGTTGCCTTTATCTGGGTGAGGTTTCCGGCGATAACTGCTGGAAGTTTCGTCACCTGCAAACTCAGGAGCGGGTTAACGTGACGGTGCGCGGCCGTTATGTCACTAACCACAGCCGGGCGCGTCTGGAAGGGGTATTGAGCAGCCTGGGCATTGGCTGCCTGCCGTGGTTTGTCGCCCGGGAAGCGCTGGAGGCGCAGCAGGTTGTCGAGGTGCTGCCGCAGTGGGATTACATGACCTCTTACTACGGCATGTCCTGGATCCTCTATCACCCGAACCGCTTTCTGCCGCCGAAATGCCGGGTGCTGATTGATTTTCTCGCGGAAAAAATCGCCGACAGCGACCTGAACCGCCGCGCCCGCAGAGCGTAAGCCGCCGGGCAATAAAGCGGGGTAAACGGCGTTAACGCCTTCTACAACCTCGGCGTTATTGCGAAAGCCTCCGGCATGCGGCCCCAGGCGGCGGCGTTTTATCAGCGCCTGACCATGGAAGGGTTAAAACGACTCGCCAGCGAGGGTTAAGCGCGTAGCTTCAGCGCCTCCACCACTAAAGAAAAAGCCGGAGAAGGCTGCTTTCTGCTGGGATAATAAAGGTAATAGCCGGGAAAAGGCTTACACCATGTTTCCAGTACGCGCACCAGGCGCCCTTCGTTGATATGCGAACCAAACTCTTCTTCCGGCAGAAACGCGATGCCAAGCCCGGCGAGCGCCGCGTCCACTATATGGGCGGAGGTGTTGAAAACCAGCTGCCCGTTCACACGCACGTTCACCGGCCCTTCTTCGCTGTCGAACTCCCAGACGTAGATCCTGCCAGAGGCGGGCATACGCATATTGATGCAACGGTGGTGCACCAGTTCCTGCGGCGTTTGCGGCCTGGCATAGCGCGAGAAATAATCCGGCGACGCTGCCGCCGCCATGCGTAAAGGAGAGCCAATCGGCACCGCCACCATGTCTTTATCAATGGTGTCGCCCATGCGCACGCCCGCGTCGAAGCGGTCCGTGACGATATTGCGAAAACCGTGGTTGGCGTCGAATTCCAGATTGATGTCGGGGTAGTCGCGAAGCAAAGGCGTAAGCTTCGGCAGCAGGATGTTATGCAGCACGTTAGGGCCGCAGGTAATGCGCACCGTACCGGCAGGCTTGTCGCGCAGTTCGGTCAGCATATCCAGCTCCGCTTCAATTTCATCAAAGCGGTTGCCAATGGCCTGCAACAGCCGCTCCCCGGCGGCGGTGAGCGAAACGCTGCGGGTGGTGCGCGTCAGCAGACGAATTTGCAGCCGTTCTTCCAGCCCGCTTACTGCATGGCTCAACGCTGGCTGGGTTACGCCAAGCTGGGCGGCGGCACGGGTAAAACTGCCTTCGCGCGCCACCGTCACGAAAGAGAGCAAGTCGTTGAGATTACGCTTCATGGCGGCTCCTGCCGGTACGATTTATGAAGATTATTTATAAGCGCATTAAGCATTCATTAGCTAGTCAGCGCAAGCGGCGCATGTGAAATTTCCAGCTAATCATGTTCGCCAGACCTTAAGGCATGCAACGGCAGTGCCTGAGGCAACGACTTCTGTTGATGCTTATTTTTCTCACCTCTTTTGCACGTAAAAGCTACCAGCCAACCGGCGCAGAATCGGCGCGATTTTTAAGCTACCGCGCGATGATTCCAGGAGTCTTTATAGAAGATATTTCCATCCGTGTACTTCCAGGTAATCGTTTCATAACGGAACTCAATATCTTCGAGATGGGTGCTGCTCATTCCGCCTGGATGTAAGTTTGGCGTTATTGCAGTAATTTTCACGTTCTCCATAACAATATTAAAATACTCAACTTCAATGCCAGCGTCATTTATTGCATACATTTTCAGCGTAGCCGATTTTAAGACGTGGCCTTCAAAAAGGGAACGGAATAACAACGGCGTTGTTTTATCAAACTCTTTTTGTATTTTTATCGGCGTGTGAATTCTGGTTCCGGTCAGTTTCCCTGTATTCGTATCTGTAGGTATGCAAATATGATGATTAACCGAACGTAGCTCAATAGAACCAGTACGGGAGGGCATCAGGCAAGAACCAATAATTGGCGAGCCATTCTCATCTGTTAATCATAAGTGCGCTGGATTCGACATAGATTAAAACCTCACATTATTACTTAAATTTAAACCAGAGGAAAAGGTGCAGCCCGACAACCAATAAAATAAACAGCCCTGTTAAATTAATCGCGTAGTCAGGAAAAAAAGACACAACAAACATACTAAAAGCGATAACAGACAGGACAACACCCCAGCCCCATAAAAATAGGATAAGCTCTTCTTTAAGCCACTTGCGTATAAAATTTATCATGTTCACCTTGCCATTCTGATAATAAAATCAGCAAGCTCCTCATCTGAAATAAGCATGGGATTTGAATAAGGATTTTTGGTGATAACAGGCTCAATGAGAAAGTACATCATTTCAAGGTTACGTTCATAGAGTACGCTGTAATAAAAAGCATTTAATTTCTTCAGATTATCTGCACTATTCGCAGCCGCCTGAACGATTCCATAAACGTTCAGGGCCACCGCCGCCGTAGTTACGCTACCTTTAAGAACAATCGACTTCGCACGATTTATACGTGCGTTTACCAGAGAACTGAAATGATAACTTTGGCATACGGCGGTTGCTACCGCAGTGATTAATAATCTGTTGGTCAAACCTGACGATGATAAGCATACACCGGCACTAACAAGCTTACGAATGATATGCTGAACGCTCTCTTCTTGTTTGTTTTTGAAATAGATCTCTATGTAGAGGCGAATCATTTCAAAAACAACATTACGATCTTTAATTAGCTGGATAAGTCCGGCAATAAATCTTACATCTTCATGTTTGAGGTTAGCGCAAACATCCTGATAATTCTCTGTAAAGCAGGCGGTGTAGTAGGCTGCACGCGTCAGACCGTCCCTCATTTGCTTTAGGTTGGTTATAACGTTTTCTTTCACGCCTGCTAGCGACTCTTCAAGCTTAAGAGCCAAAATGCGGTTAGCCTGCATGGCGGTAATTATTGAGTCGCTATAATACATACGCCGCTCCTTCAGCGAATATTTCCTTTCACCTTATAACTATAACGTCAACCACTGCTTTTTTATCGTACTCTTTTTCGCCTTCAGACATATGCTGTTAAGCACATCCCGTAGCTAATTCAGATTTTATTAATTAGTTGAAAGCCTGGTTACATAAACAATGCCTCTGCTCTTACCGTCTGCTTAGCGTATCTACCCAATATTCCTGAAATTATCCTGCTTTTATTTGTCGAAGATATTAATAAGCAACGTCAATCGATCTTCTGCACTCAAAACGAGGCAAAGACTAAAAAAACAACATTTATTTAATGCATGCCGGGAAGGCTGCCTTACCCGTAGCATTTTAAGCGCAGGCTGGTTCACAAAAAGGGTGCTGGCGGCAGGGGAGAAAAAACAGAGAGCAAGTCGTTGAGATTACGCTTCATGGCGGCTCCTGCCGGTACGATTTATGAAGATTATTTATAAGCGCATTAAGCATTCATTAGCTAGTCAGCGCAAGCGGCGCATGTGAAACTTCCGCAGTTACCCTCTCGCCCGCTTAAAAAGCGCGGCATCGCTATGCCATAGCGTACATAACCCCCGGCCCGTTCTGTAAAGGAGCTATTTTCATGAAAATTACTGCGATTGGCGCTTATTCCGCCTCCCAGCCGCTGGAAGCGATGACCATTACCCGTCGCGAGCCTGGCGAACACGATGTGCAGATAGCCATTGATTACTGCGGCGTTTGCCACTCGGATCTCCACCAGGTGCGCGCCGAGTGGGCAGGCACGCTCTACCCCTGCGTTCCGGGGCATGAAATTGTTGGCCGCGTTACCGCAACCGGCGCGCAGGTAACCGGCTTTCAGCCCGGCGACCTGGTCGGCGTGGGCTGTATTGTCGACAGCTGTAAGCATTGCGAAGAGTGCGATGAAGGGCTGGAGAACTATTGCGACCATATGATCGGCACCTATAACTTCCCGACCCCGGATGCGCCAGGCCACACGCTGGGCGGTTATTCGCAGCAGATTGTGGTGCATGAGCGCTATGTGTTGCGTATTCGCCATCCGCAGGAGCAGCTTGCCGCCGTCGCGCCGCTGCTTTGCGCGGGCATTACCACGTACTCGCCGCTGCGCCACTGGCAGGCAGGGCCCGGCAAAAAAGTCGGCGTGGTGGGCATCGGCGGTCTCGGCCATATGGGCATTAAGCTCGCGCATGCCATGGGCGCGCACGTTGTCGCATTCACAACGTCTGAATCCAAGCGCGAAGCGGCGAAAGCGCTGGGCGCGGATGAAGTTGTGGTTTCACGCAATGAAGAAGAGATGCAGGCGCACGCGAAGAGCTTCGACTTCATCCTTAATACCGTGGCCGCGCCGCATAATCTGGATGCGTTCACATCGTTGCTTAAACGCGACGGCACCATGACGCTGGTGGGCGCACCGGCTTCCCCGCACCCGTCGCCGGAAGTGTTCAACCTCATCTTCAAGCGCCGCTCAATTGCCGGCTCGATGATTGGCGGCATTCCAGAAACCCAGGAGATGCTCGACTTCTGCGCTGAGCACAATATCGTCGCCGATATTGAGCTTATCCGCGCCGATCAGATTAACGAAGCTTATGAACGCATGCTGAAAGGCGATGTGAAATACCGCTTCGTTATTGATAACGCCACGCTGAGCGCCTGAACAGCCTGACCGGGGCGGGTTTATCCCGCCCTTATTACCCGGCAAAATTTAAAACTAATCTGAAGCCTTGCGCCGCCCCTTCGATCCGCCGCGCTGCTGACCGCCAGTAATTTATTGCAATATCAGCCAGTTAATTCATTGTCCCCGCCTCGCTTTTCATAACGTAAACGAAACGGCCTTCGCCCTTTCAATAACCTGTGGTTCTGATGAATCGCCGCAAACCCGCCAGTTTATGAACTACGCTTAACATTCATTTTGACGAGACCGGGCGCGCCCGGCTTGTTTATTGCTTTCGCGGCGCCCTTACGCCGCGTTGTGTCCACCAGCGGCTACGCTGTCAGAAAAGGAGATCGAACGATGTCGAACTATCCTACTCCCCCGTTTCCTGAACAACAGCAGAACTGGCCTGGCTCCACCAAAGATATGCAACCGCAGCCCGACCATGGCGAAACCACCTATAAAGGCTCCGGCAAGCTGACCGGTAAAGCGGCTATCATCACCGGCGGCGACTCCGGCATTGGCCGCGCGGTCGCCATCGCCTATGCCCGCGAAGGCGCGGACGTGCTTATTTCTTACCTTGATGAACATGAAGACGCCAGAGAGACGGCGCGGCTGGTAGAAGAAGCCGGACGTAAAGCGGTGCTGGTAAGCGGCGATATTACCGAGCTGGCGCAGTGCCAGGCGGTTGTCGACAAGGCGGTGGAAGCCTTCGGTAAAATTGATATCGTGGTCAACAACGCCGCCTTCCAGCAGACCCGTAATTCGCTGGATGAGATAAGCGATGAAGAATTTGACCGCACGATGAAAACCAACATTTACGGTACTTTCCGTATCTGCAAAGCCGCCGTGCCGCACATGCCCAAAGGCGGTTCGCTTATCCATACGGCGTCTGTCAATGCGGATTCGCCCAAGCCGATGCTGGTGGCCTATTCCGCGACGAAAGCGGCGATTGTGAATATGTCCGGCAGCCTGGCCGCCCTGCTGGCGGAAAAAGGCATCCGCTCTAATGCGGTCGCGCCGGGCCCTATCTGGACGCCGCTGATCCCGTCCACCATGCCCGCTGAACAGGTGAAAAGCTTCGGCAGCCAGGTACCGCTGGAGCGCGCCGGGCAGCCCGCCGAGCTGGCGGCGCCTTATGTGATGCTGGCGAGCGACGAAGCGAGCTATATCTCCGGCGCCACCATCGCCGTTACCGGCGGCACGGCAGTTATCTGATGTTTTGCGCCACAGGGCTGATGCGCTGTGGCGTTCCTTTCTGCTCTTATCCCTATTGCCCATGCTCAGAAAAGAGCAGGCCCCGCTGTAAGGAGCTGAACGATGAAAGCCTACCCTTTACAGCTGACCCTGCCGATAGCCACGCATGTGTTCGGCGGCCAGCTTATCCGGTCGAAACTTGGCAAGCGCGGCTTGCCTGAAGGGCCGCTTGCCGAAACCTGGGAAGTGAGCGACGTAGACGGCAATATCGCGACGGTGAAAAACGGCGAACTGGCAGGCACAAGCCTGCGCGACCTGGCGCAGCGCTACCCGGATGAACTGGTTGGCCCTGGCTGGCGCGGCCCCCATTTTCCCCTGCTGACCAAGTTTATCGACGCCAGCGGCATGCTGCCGGTTCACCTGCACGCCAATGACGAGGCGGCGCAGCGTCTTGAGCAGCAGCCCAACGGCAAAACCGAAGCCTGGCACATTTTATGGGCGGCGCCTGGCGCCAGCTGTCTGGCGGGCATTAAACCTGGCGTCAGCCGCGAAACCCTTCGCGCCGCCCTGCTTGCCGAAGCGTACGACAGCGTTATGCATCGCCTGCCGGTAAAAACCGGCGACACGTTTTATATTCCTGGCGGCATGCTGCACTCTTTCGGCCCGGACACTCTGATTTACGAAATAGAGCAAGCCTCTGATATTCAACAGCATGCCATGCCGTGGCGCATGGAAGACGGCAGCGAAATTTCCCGCGAGGAGCGCGAGAAAAACATCGATGCGCTGTTGGACGAGTTACGCCCGGAGCTTGTGACCGAACCGCAGCCCGGCCTGCTGATTGAGGAAAGCCCGCACGCCTCCCGGCGCGTCTGCTGCGCCGGGCCGTACTTTGCGCTGGAGCGCTGGCGTTTCGCTTCGCGCTATGAGTACACCTTTACGGTCGCGCAAATTCTCTCTAACCTGGGCGATCCGCTGACGATTGAAGCCGCAGGCGAAACCCTGACGCTGGAACGCGGTGAAAGTTGCCTGCTGCCCGCGGCGCTGCGTAAAGCGACGCTGACGGGTAACGGCGAGCTGCTGGTAGGCTACGTGCCGGATCTGGCGCGCGATATTATCGCTCCCCTCAAAGCGCGGGGCGACAGCGAAGAAGAGATAACCCGGCTTGGCGACGTGTGGGATACGCTGCGCTGAAGCGATGAGCCGCTTATTCTTGTTTTTCCACCCGCGTTTCGCCCTCTTCCAGGGCGAGGCGCCGGAGAGAACGCGCCCTGCGCGGCGCTTTGCATCAACGGTATCGCTTTATAGATGTTGGATTTGCCGCTGCCGTTAGGGCCAAAAACGATATTGAGCTGTTCCAGCTCAAGGGAAACGCGGCGAAGCGAACTTTTCGATGTAGAGACGTTTGATCATAACGTGGCGGCTGCGTGGGTGTCGTTAACAGCGTAGCGGAAAACGGCGCCATAAGAACGCGGCGCCACATCCGGGCGCCTGCGAAATTAGCCTTGCGGGTTGATAAGCCAGGTGCCGGATTGCCCGACGGTAAGCCGCTGGCTGCGGATCTGATCGTGATTTTTCAGGGTGAAGGCGTACTGGCCGGGCTTTAACTGTAGCGCCGCGAAACCGTTCGCCGCCGGCACAACCGCCTGCGGTTTGCCGTTCAGCAAAAGCTGTTCGCCTTCGCGAATGCGCACATAAACCAGCGCCTGCTGCTCGCCGGTTGCCGCAGGCTGCGTCACAACCCCGGTTTGCTCTTGCGGGCTGTCGTTATCAGCAACGTCAGGCTGAACGTTATCCGGCGCGCCGCCGCTAAACAGCAGCCCGCCAATGATTATCCCGGCGACAACGCCAGCGGCGACCAGCCCGGCCGTTTGATAGCGCTTCCAGCCGGAAACGGTGAGCTTGTCGTTTTCGACAGGGATCAGCATAGTGCCGGGTTTGTCGGCGTTCAGCAGGTCATCGTGCCCGCCGACCGGCAAATCCACCAGCCCGGCGAATTCATCCACCGACTGCGGTCGCCCCTCTTTTTTCAGCGAAAGCGCGCGGTCCACCGCCTGCAATAACGAAAGCGAATACCCTTCCGGCTTGCGCTCCGCGAGCGGCTGATAAGTGTCCTGGAGAGAGCGGGCCAGGCTGACCGGCGGCGGCGAGCCGACAATCAGCGTATGTAGCACCGCGCCCAGCGCGTAGATGTCGGTCCACGGGCCAAGCTCGCTTTCATCGTCATTATATTGCTCGACCGGCGCGTAGCCCGGACGCAGCAGCGTTTCGGTTTCATCGGTCACGTTACCAATGCTGCGGCGCGCGGCGCCCGGGTCCAGCAGCACCGGCAGGCCGTTTTCCTGCAACAGAATGTTGTCTGGCGAAATATCCAGATGCTGATAGCCCGCTTTATGCAGCGCCCGCAGCGCGCCAAACAGCATCGGCAACAAACGGCGAATGGCCGCCTCATCAAGCCGTTGCGGATGTTGTTCGCGCAGGCGGCCAAGCGTAACGCCTTCATAATAGAGAGAGACAATATAGGCGGTGTCATTCTGCACCCAGAAGCGCAGCACCTGGGCGAGGCCCGGGTGATTAAAACGCGCCAGCAGGCGCGCCTCGTCGATAAAGCTGGTCAACCCGGCGCTGAAGGCCTGGCCGTAACGTTCGCCGCGAAGCCCGATGCTGAGATCCGCTTTACGCAGGGTGAAAGCGGCGGGCATAAATTCTTTAATGGCGACGGCGCGCTCAAGCTGGTGATCCCAGGCGCGATAAACAATGCCGAATCCGCCGCTGCCGAGCACCTCCTGGATCTCAAACTCATTGAACCGGTAACCGATCGGCAGGGCGTCAGATACTTTTTTGTTAGCGTTGTCCGTCATGTTGCAAGTTTCTCTTTAAGCAGGCCCGGCTTGCGCCAGGCCCTGGCCACGCTGCGTTGCGAAACGGCAGCGCGAAGCGCGATAGTCCGCATTATTTAACGACCCGGTAAGCGCCCGCCGCCGGGTCGCGCAGCAGCGGCGAGAGAGAGTCCACCAGCAGGATCTTAAGATTCGTGCCGGGTTCAAGGTAGCCGGACCAGACTTTGCGTACGGTCTCAAGGCGAGCGCGCAGCCGCGCGTCGTCGCTTGCCTGCTCGCGCGGCATCTCTACCGCGACGGTGCCATCGGCCAGCCAGCCGTTCAGGTCCGCAGAGTAAGGTAAAATCATCCAGCTTTGGTTGGCGCGCCCGTCGCTGACCACCATTCGTTCATTGTTAACGGTGGTGATGAGCAGGTTGTCGGCGTTTACGCGGGTATTCAGGCCGCTCACAGGAAAGCCATGCACGAAAGTCATGGTCATTTTCTTCTGCGCGTTGTGGCTTAGCTGCACCACTTCGCTGCTGCCGTTCAGCCAGCCGCCTTTTTCGCATTTGCCGTCCGCTTTTGCCGGAATAAAGATAGCCGGCACACGGCCGTTATCCTGCCAGAATGTACGCAGATGGCAGCCATCCTGGAGGGTAAACTCCAGCCACGGCGTACGGTCCGCAAGGGGCGAGAGATCTTCAGGACGGCCCGTCGGCGCCGCGCTGGCGCCGGTTGCGGCGGCAGGCTGCACTACCGGCGTCCAGTCCGCCGTTTTACTGGCGGTGCCTTGCGCCAGAACCTCGCCTTCCGGCGAAGTGAAACGCCAGCGCACCACAGAAAGCGTCGCGCACTGGTTTTCCAGCAGCGCGCCAAGACGCGGCATGAAGGTTTTCAACAGAGAGGGGCGCTTGTCGCCGTTTGCGACGATGCGCAGCGGCAGCTCGTTTGCGCACCAGCTCTGCGGGGTGTTGTCCGCTATATCGTCTATCCAGACATCCAGCTTCTGCGAAGGCGACTGCACTATGCGGTAATTCTCCGCCTGTGCTGCCGCTGACAGCGCCAGCAAGGCCAGACCGGGCAACCAAAATTTCATAAAAGTCCTTGTAAGCCTGAAGCCATTACGAATGATGAAACCGTGTTCAGAGCGTTTCCGCTTCGCTCTGCGAATCTTTGTACTGGTTTACTTCCCGCTCATAAGCCTGCAAAAAGGCTTCGCGGAAAAGGGCGTTCACTTCATCGCTGCCGCCTGCTGCGCTGCTGTGCTGGGCGACAAACGCATCCCACAGCGCCGCCTTGCGGCTGACCGGCAACGCCAGACGAAAGAGCGAGCCTTCGCGCATCGCTTCTTCTTCCAGCGCCTGCGGGTCGAAAGAGGCGGACATCGCTTCGCTGGTGGCGTGCAGACCGGCGATCATGCCAATCTGGTGCGCCTGTAAATCGACCAGCGCATCGTGAACCGCTTTGCCAGGCGGCATAAAACCCGGCATGTCGGAGGCGAACGCCTGCATTAATACCGATTTGCCGGAAGGCAGCAGCTTGAACGGGTTGTTGGCGTCATCCAGCATCATAGTCATGTCGGCTTTCACGTCGCGCTTAAGCATAGATCGCGAAGCGAGCAGCGCCACCGTTCCCTGCGCGAACATGCTGAGCATCTCACCTAACTGACGCATTTTTTCACGATCGAAGCGGGGAACCGTATGAATATCGTGCAACCCTAACCCTTCCAGTAGCGCGGTAAGCAGTTCGCCTTCCAGCATGTCGCCCTGGGCCGGTTCGGTTGTTTTCGCGCTTTCGCGCGGCTGCGGCTGAATGCGCAGACGGGATTTCATCGTTGATGACTCAACGCTTTCCTGCGGCGCGCGCGCCGTTTCGTCAGCAGCGCTTTGCGGCAATGGCCTGGAGATATTGTCGGCAACCGCGTAATTTTTAATCAGCGACTGCAAGATTTCCGCAGGCACGGAAGTTGGCGCATTTCCGGTCGCCGCAGGCGCGGCGGGAGCGGACGTTGATACCGGCTCGCTGGCGGCGCCAAGGCTTGCCAGCCGGCTCACCGGCTGGGTATGTAAAATGAAATCCGTGATTTCAATGCTGTATTCCGCAATCGTCAGCCGGTCGCCATCCTGCAACTCACCCTGTTCGCCTTTTTCCAGGGGCTTGTTATTGATAGCCATGGCGGCCGCGCCAAGATTCGTGATACGACACTCGCCGTCCGGCGCGACATGAACCAGCGCCTGGAGGCGGGAAAGCGCGCGGTCATTATCCGGCAACACCATGTGGTTATCCGGCCCGCGACCGATGGTGCCGCCGGGCGCGTAAAAATCACAACTGGCCTGCGGCGGTTTGTGGCCTGGTTTCATAGAAACAAGGGTGAATCGCATAACATTTTCCTGCCTGGGTAACGTGCTGTGCAAAAACCTGTCAGGTTCTGAAGACTGGCAAATGGATCAGCGTCGTGCAGGCGGCGAACGCCTGGCCTGCAAAATGACAACGAAAAACGCCAGCATGACCTGGCGTTGCGTTGACTTATTATTCTTCCTGCCGCAACGGCGGAATCAGTCAATAATCCAGGTGCCGCTGGTCGCGCTCTTACACGCTTTGCTGTTGCCATCTACCGCAACACAGGTATCTTTTTTGCTGCTGGCGCGGCGCGGGCGCGGTCTGTCGCGACGGACTGTCGCTTCATACTGTTCGCTTTTTACTACCGCACGCGTCGGCACGTAGCCAATCAGCTCATCTTTACCGTCATCAGCAAGCGCCATCCAGGCGTTTTCGACCTTGCCCAGCACTTTATAGGTGGCGCCGTTATCCAGTTGGCGGATAACTTTGCCGCCGAAATCGGGGCGGCTCATTAATGAGGCCGGATAAAGCGCCCGGTAATCCTCATTGACTGGCGTAAACTCTTGCGGCGGCGTAACCGCATACCGGTGAGTCAGAGTAACGCCGTTAACCTGACTGGTTACTATTGTGTCATCGGTCATGGGCGGACGCTTTGACCCCATACAGCCCGACAGGACCAGCGCAACCACCAGGACTAATACGCTTCGCATCATCTTCAGCTTCTTCCATTGCAAATAGAGTATCGTGCACAGAGTACCAGGCGCGGCAGGGTTGGCTTTATCATAATTAACAAACCCTGATTAGACGGCTTAAAGCGTCGTGAGCGGCATCCTGCTCGCGCAAGCGTTTACTCCTGCACAGACTTTATCAAATAAGCGGCGCAAGAGGCTGCTATTTTTAAGTGAGCGCGGCAGGAATTCAATACTCCTTAACAGCCATTTTCATCTGTCACGCTTTGCCGCTTCGCTTAATAATTTTTTACATAAGCCCCTAATTACTCAATGCTTCTGCTCAGGCTGTCGCAGCGCCTTGTTGCAACTACCGATGTTATTTAACGATTAAGGCAAATCTAATCACGTTTTTTGGAAGATAAAATGAAATAAAGAAAACGGATTTAAGTAAAAACGCATGATTAAAAAACAGAATACGGTTTGCGAAAAAGAAACGCGCGGGTAAAGCGCCGGGCAATATGTAGCTCAGGTAAACCAATACGCCAGGCTGGCTACATAAAAAGACAGGATTCGTTTTTTCCGAATGAAAGTACGTAAGGAATGCGGCAAATAAGGTTTTTCTTCACTATGGTGAAAGAAGAGAGGCGTAAAAACAAAAAACCCCGCCGCAGAGGCAGGGTTTTTTCAGCTGTTCGCGGGTGGTAACCGCAAAGCACACTGTGTTACGTCAACTTATCAACTATACGACGAATTGACCGCTATCGCAATTCTGCGCGCGGCGTAACAGTGGCTTTTCAACAGTATGATCCAGGGTTGCTTTTCCTGTCCAGAAATTACTGTTCATTTATACAGTATTTATCTATACTGATTCTGCTGTCACAGCGTGCGAGACGGGGCCGCATCTTACGGGCGCGAAGAAAGTCCTGGCTGAAACGGGTGGTGCCGTCAGTGCCTTAACCCCGTGAGAGCACACTGTGTTACGCCAACAAAGCAACTGGCAACAGGCAGCGGAGAGGTACGTCAGTTGCGTGCTCCTTGACCAGAGGAGACGCGTATGAGCGCTGTGGATTGGGTTATCCTTGTCCTCAAACTCATGGTTGCGCTGCTGCAACTGCTTGATGCTGTCCTGAAATACCTTCGGTAAATGCGCCGTCGGTCACTCAGGTTCAAGCCGCACCTAAGGGGGGCGGGCAACCGCCCCCCTTTAACACGGCTTCGCTTTATAAGCGAAAAAAGGAGGGAAGGATGTCATCCATTATCACCATCAAGCCAGTTACCCCTTACAGCGCCGATTTCGAGCGCCTGCGCGAGGAGAGCCAGGCGCTGGGTTTCAACATGCTTAATCGCCTTTCCACCCACTGGCTGGACGGCAGCAACCTTTTTTCCGCCCCTGGCGAAAAACTGCTGGGCGCCTTTCTCGGCAACGCGCTGGTCGGCGTGTGCGGGCTGAACCGCGACCCGTACGACGAAACGCCCCGCGCCGGACGTGTGCGCCACCTTTATGTCAGCCATCCGGTACGCGGCGTCGGCGTTGGTCAATCCCTGCTCTTGTCAGTCACACAGCAGGCGCACGAATTTTTTGACTATCTCAACACGCATGCGCCAAAAAATGCGTTCCGTTTTTACCAGCGCGCCGGTTTCCTGCCCGTAGAGGCGCATCCGCGCATCACGCACCGGCTGGTGTTCGCCCCTTCGTCCAACGCATGATAAGGTAGCCTTTTTATAAGGAGCGGCCTGTGCGTTTTATCCTGGTTCGCCATGCGCAGTCGGAGTGGAACCAGCGCGGCATTTTGCAGGGGCAGCGCGAAAGCAGCGTTAGCGCTCGCGGACTGGCGCAAATTGAGGCGCTTCTTGACGCGCTCGATGGCTTCCCCATAGAGGCGGTACTCTCTTCGCCCGCAACCCGCGCCCTTTCTACCGCCCATGCCGTTGCGCAGCATCATGCGGCGCAGTTGCGCATTGACGCTCGCCTGCACGAACAACATCTGGGTGAATTTCAGGGCATGATGATTCAGGACATGTTGCGGCTGCATCCGCAGGCCGGCAGTGCGCTGCTGGCGGGCGATATCGACCTCATTCCGGCGCAGGGCGAAAGCGCCCGCCACGCCGGCGAGAGGCTTTATCATGCGCTGCTGGACTACGCGCAGGCGCTCCCTGGCGAAACGGCCTGCGCCATTACGCATGGCAACACGCTGGCCGCCCTGCTCTGGCGGCTGCATGGCGCCGACCCCGCCGTGCCCTTTTCCCGTTACAGCCCGGCTAATGGCAGCTTTTCGCTGATCGATGTGCAAAATGGCGAAATGCATGTTGCAAGCTGGGGCCATGCCACTCACCTGCTGGCGGCCGGTTGCCTGTAATTATGGCAACAAATGTTGCCGAAAAGCGTTTATAAAAGCTGCCTGGCACCAGGCAGCAAAACCGACATCTCCACTGGATTAAAGCCAGTCCTGCGGTATATTCCTCTCGCATTCATCTGTTAACCAGATATATCCCCTGATCCTGACAAATGCGATTTGACTAATAACCATGAGAAAACTGGCTAATCGTCACCTGCTGATGATGTTAATTTTGCTGGTCGCCGTCGGTCAGATGGCCCAGACCATTTATATTCCCGCTATTGCGGATATTGCCCGTGAGATGAACGTGCGGGAGGGCGCCGTACAAAGCGTAATGGCGGCCTATCTGTTGACCTATGGCGCATCGCAGTTGGTTTACGGCCCCATTTCGGACCGTATCGGCCGCCGCCCGGTTATCCTGGCGGGCATGCTGATTTTTATTCTGGCGACGGTGATTGCCCTGTTGAGCCGTAACCTGCCGGTGCTGATTATCGCAGGCAGTCTGCAAGGCATGGGCACCGGCGTAGCGGGCGTGATGGCGCGCACGTTGCCGCGCGACCTTTACGAAGGCCCGGCGCTGCGTCACGCTAACAGCCTGTTGAATATGGGCATTCTGGTTAGCCCCTTACTGGCGCCGCTCATCGGCGGCGTGCTGGATACGCTCTGGGGCTGGCGCGCCTGCTTCGCTTTTTTGCTGGCGCTCTGCCTCGTGGTCGCCTTCAGCATGTTCCGCTGGATGCCGGAAACGCGCCCTTCGCAGGCGCCGCGCACCCCGCTGCTCGCCAGCTATAAAACGCTGTTTGGCAATGGCGCGTTCAACTGCTATTTGCTGATGCTGATTGGCGGGCTGGCAGGCGTGGCGGTGTTTGAGGCCAGCGCCGGGGTGCTGCTGGGCGCAGGGCTTGGCCTTAACAGCATGGCGGTGAGCATCCTCTTTATTTTGCCGGTGCCGGCCGCCTTTTTCGGCGCCTGGTTTGCCGGAAGGCGGCATAAACGTTTTTCCACGCTGATGTGGCAGGCGGTGACGAGTTGCCTGCTGGCGGGGATTTTAATGTGGCTGCCGGGCTGGTTCGGCGTAATGACGGTCTGGACGTTGCTGATTCCCGCCGCGCTCTTTTTCTTTGGCGCGGGCATGCTTTTCCCGCTCGCCACCAGCGGCGCGATGGAGCCTTTCCCTTTTCTTGCCGGCACCGCAGGCGCGCTGGTAGGCGGATTACAGAACTGCGGCTCCGGTTTGCTGGCCTGGTCATCCGCGCTGCTGCCGCAGGGCGGTCAGTCGAGCATCGGCATGCTGATGACGGCGATGGGGCTGCTTATTTTACTGTGCTGGCTGCCGCTGGCGCACCGTGAACGGCTGCACGGCCAGCCGGTTTAACCGCGCACTCTGGTTTTAACATTGCCTGTAGCAGCGGCTCCATGGCGGGCCGCCAGGCGCCCTCTTCGCCATCGTAAAAAAGGTTATCGGCATTGAGCGCATAAGGGATGTTCGCTTTTTGCAGCTCGCAGGCCATAAACGTGGCGAATGCCAGCGTGGAGGAAGATGGCGCGGTATTTATCGACTGCCCGGCGGACCAGCCGCCAACCCAGCTTGCATGTCCGGTTTTATGCTGCCAGCGCAACGCGGCATTGATATGTTCGCGGATCGCCGCTTTTTCCGCCGCCGTGCCGGAGGTCCAGGGATATTTACCGCTTACCTTCTGCGGTCCCCACGGAAAAATATGCCACTCCGCCAGCACGTAGCCGCTGCTCTGGGCCGGAAGCTTCAGATTCGCCAATGCTTCCGGCGCAGCGCGCAGGCGCGGGGCGACAAACACCATCCGCTGCGGATCAATGGCATGAATGGCCTTGATGGTTTTTTCATAGAGATGATTCAGCGCCTGCTGATTACGGTTTACCCGTTCAGCCGGTTCATAAATCAGATCAAACCCCAGCAGTGGGTGCTCACGGCCAAAATAGCGCGCCACCGCGCTCCACCAGGCGATAACCTTCGCTTCATTCTCCCGATCCGGATCGGCTTTAAAGGTTTCCGCCTGATAAGCGATAACCGGCACCACATGATATTGCTCGCAGGCTTCGACAATTTTGCGCAAGTGAATAAGTTTCTGCTCGCTTATCTCTCCCGCCACGCGAATGCGGATATGACCCAGCCCTTTGTCGTGAAAGTCGCGTACCGCCAGCGGGTCAAACTCGCGGATGCCGCGTTCGGTTCGCGCCCAGTCTACATCCATTCCCACGCCAAGCTGTGCGGCATAGCGTTGCGCCGTCAGCGGCGCGGCAGGCGTCTCGCCAGCCCAGGCGGGCAGACAAAAACAGAAGGCAAGAGCAAGTAGCGGCTTCAAGGTATTTTCCTGCGGGTAGGCGAAAAGGGCATTTTTAACATGAATTTTGCGCGGCGGCTTCGCGGGTTTGCAACAAAAGGTCACGTCGCGCTTAACAGGGCGACGAGTTGCCCTATATGCACCACGGCAAAAAGCAGCGCCAGCATACCTACCGCAAGCACGATCAGAAGCTTAGCGTGTACGGCGGACGGCGTTAAAAAATCGCTGCTGGCGGTATCCATAACGTTGCGCTGGCGGGCATAGCCGTAAAGCACGCCTGCCACGATAACGCCCGCCGCGATGGCCACCCAGAAAAGCACGCCCGCCTGTTGCCAGCTGTGGCGCAGCGCCAGCATTAAGAGCGCGCCGTAGCCCAGGAACGTGCGAAACCAGGCAAGCGACGTGCGCTCGGGTTGCAGGCCAGGGTCGGCGATACGGCGCGCGCGGCGGCTATCGGCCATACATCACCATAAGGATGACCGCGAGCGCGACCAGCAGCATGAGCAGGCTAACGCCCAGCAGCGCGCCGGTATAGGGCAAATCGGTTTTCAGGCGCATCGCTTTTTCCACCTTCAGCCAGCGCAGGTAGCCATAAAATGCAAGCCCGCCGGCAAGCAGGCAGAGCAGCAGCGAAACGCCTTCGCGCACCAGCGGCGTGGCGAGATCCGGCGCGAACTGGTCAAGGCCCACCCCTGCGGCAAGAAAACCAAGCGCGGTGCGGATCCAGGCGAGAAAAGTGCGTTCGTTTGCCAGCGAAAAGCGGTAATCCGGCGCTTCGCCGGTGCGGGAAAGTTTCATTGCGTCTCCTGTGCCGGGCTTTTCCCGAAAGTAAGCCATTTAAGCATACGCGGGAAAAAGCTGCTCGGGCGAGCGCGGCGAGGAGTGCGACAGCGGAATAAAAAAGGCCCCGGACGGGGCCTTCAGGTATTAATGACTGTTCTGGTTTTCGCTGTGGCTCAGCGCCGGACGCTCGCCTTCAATAACACGGTCGTCGCTCAGGGCGCGCGGCTGGCCGATGGCGATACGCTGCGGCGCCAGCGATTCCGGTAAGTTGCGCACAAGATCGATGTGCAACAGGCCATTAATGAAGCTTGCGCCGGAAACTTCCATATGCTCAGCCAGGGTAAAGCTCAGGCTGAAGGGTTGCAGCACCAGGCCCTGATGCAGCCATTTCGGCTCGGTTTCCGGTTTTTCCGGGTTGCCTTTCACGCTCAGGCGGGTGCCTTCCAGTTCCACTTCCAGATCTTCCTGACGGAAACCGGCTAACGCAAGGGTGATGCGATAGTGGTTATCGTCGCTTTTTTCAATGTTATAGGGCGGGAAGGTCTGGCTTTCACCGGCGTTCAGCATCGCATTGGCCAGCTTGTCAAAGCCAATCCACTGACGGAAAAAGGGGGATAAATCATAGTTACGCATAACGTTTCTCCTTCTTTGAAGCGAGTTTTAACGGCCAGCGTATGCGGGCTGGCTGTGCTCCCGTTCGGCGAGCACGGGTCATACAAGGGCCGCGCGGGCGACCCGGGAAATTAGTTGCCGATTTCGATACGGCGCGGTTTTTTAGCTTCGGGAATAACGCGCTCAAGATCGATATAGAGCAGGCCGTTCACCAGGTTTGCGCCACGCACGAAGATGTTTTCAGCGAGCTGGAATTTGCGCTCGAAGTTGCGCTCGGCGATGCCCTGATACAGGTAGGTACGCTCTTTCTGTTCCGCGGCATGGGAGCCTTTCACCACCAGCAGATTGTCCTGCGCGGTGATCTCCAGTTCACTTTCGGCGAAACCGGCCACGGCGATGGCGATACGGTAGTGGTTTTCATCTACCAGCTCGACGTTGTACGGAGGGTAGCCGCCATTGCTCTGGCTCTGGTTATTCTCAAGCAGGTTGAACAGACGGTCGAAACCAATAGCGGAACGATAAAGCGGGGATAAGTCAAAATTACGCATAACAACGAACTCCTGAAATCAGCGAGATTTAAAATAGCCGCTTCCCGAAGGACAGACGGCGGTGACGTCAACACCCATGCGGCGTGTTGCTCTTCAGTCACCTCTTTAAAGTGGGTTCGCCCCCGGACTTTTCAAGAGGAAATGTCGCGGTTTTTTTGCGGTTTACATTTCTTTGCTTAGACTGGAGGTATGTTGAATAAATTGCGACGGTCACCACACAGCGTTGAGATAGCGCTACTCATTCTGAACCGGGAAGGATATACCTCGGGAGCACACGACATGATGTCTACACAAACAAAAGAATGAATATGAAAACGAGATTCGGGAAATGGTTATGCGGCGCAAGCGTAGTGCTGCTGAGCGGCTGTTCAAGCATGATGTCGCATACCGGCGGCGGCGAGCAGGGGTATTACCCCGGCACCCGCAACAGTTACAAAATGCTGGCCGACAGCGACACCAGCTGGGGGCTGAAGCCGCTGGTGGCGCTTGATATGCCTTTCACGGTGGTCGCCGATACGCTGCTGGTGCCGTGGGACGCCTTCCGTACCGACAGATCGGTGAAATCGCGGGTAGAAGAGAGCGAAAAGAAAAATTACGCTATTAATACCGCTATTCCGCCCGCCATCTGATTTAACGTCTGGTCGACGTCATCCAGAGCTGGCGGAAGCCCGCCGTCTCCTGCATCCAGGCTACCTTTTCGCCATCCGGCGAGAACACGACCGCGTCGGCGGAAATTTCACTCTCCTGAACAGGCGTTAGCGGCGTAATGTCTCCCGTGTGCGCGTCGCACAACACAATACGGTTCTGCTGCACAAATCCTATCGCTTCACCCGATGGATGCCAGTTAAAAGCGGACTGCACTCCCTCGCCGCAGGTAAGCTGTCGCGGCTCGCCGCCTTCCGGCGAAATAAACCACAGCTGCGCCACGCCGTTATCATCTTTCATTAAAAAAGCGATCTCGCTGCCCTGCGGGTTGCTGCGCACCCAGTGACGCGGCACGGTGGCAAGGCCCGGATAACGACGCGCGTGAGTAAACGTCAAGCGGCGCTGCATGACGCCCGCGGGCGGAGCGGGCAGGCTGACTGCGCTGCCGGGGCTCGCCTGCCGCCACACCGCTTCCTCTTGCGGCAGGTCAACGATAAACAGTTCCGGCACCTTTTCGCCGCGTGTTGAAAGCGTATCGCCGATAAACGCTAACGCCCGGCGTTGACGGCTGCCGTCCGCTTTCAGGTAGCCGTTATTGCCTACCCATCCCTCTTCATACGCGCGGTTGATTTCGTCGCTGCCGGGCCGCGGCGTGGGCGTGGTGCGGCTCACCAGCGCGCACCAGCGGCTGCCTGCATATTCACGAGGGTGATCGATATCAGGATTAACCGGCCCAAACGGCAGCGCCACGCCGACATTGCGTAAATCAAGTTTCGGATCGAGTTCGTGTAGCACGTGGTCGTTATAGGTAAAGCTCAGCCACTCGCCGTCCGGGCTGAAAACATGCACATGGCTGCCGCCGCGTAGGGCGCCGGGCGTGAAGGGCGGCGTAATGTCCATCGCATCCAGGTTTGTCGCTTTACCCTTTTCCACCAGCACGCCGCGTCGATGATGAAAATCGTAGCGCCAGCTCTCGTCCGGGTTCTCCGGGCCGTGGATAAAAACATACTGCGCTTTTTGCGGGTTTACCGTCACCACGCCCACATGCGCGCCCTGCGCAGCGCGGTAGATGACATCCAGTTCGCCGGTTTCTACATTCACTTGCTCAATGGTTTCACCGGTGAACGACGCGCCGGAAGGACGCACGTCAAACGCCAGCCAGCGGCTGTCCGGCGTCCAGGTATTGATATTGGTAAGCTGGTGATGACGCGGGGCGAAAGTGAGCTGTTTCATAAAATAAAACCCTGAAGCGAGATATCGCCTCAGGGTAAAAGATAACGCGCTGACGGGCAAATGGCTGTCAGGGAACCGGCGTCACCAGCGGCTCGCCTGCAAACCAGGCGTGCACGTTCTCCAGCACCAGCCGCGACATCTCCCGGCGCGTTTCCCATGTCGCGCTTGCCATGTGCGGAGTAATGACCACGTTGTCGCGCTGTTGCAGCGCGGCGGGAACATGAGGCTCATCTTCGAAAACATCCAGCCCGGCCCCGGCGATGAGATTGTTTGCCAGCGCATTCGCCAGCGCCGCTTCATCCACCACGCTGCCGCGCGAGATATTAATCAGCATGCCCTGCGGGCCGAGCGCCTCCAGCACCTCGTGATTAATCAGCCCACGCGTCTGCGACCCGCCCGGCGCGCACACCATCAGAAAATCGCTTTGCGCCGCCAGCTCGCGCAGGTCGGCGACATAACGGTACGGCAATGTGCTGTGGTGATTGCGGTCGGTGTAGCTGATGTCCATATCAAACGCCTGAGCGCGGCGGGCGATAGCCTGGCCGATGCGCCCCATGCCGAAAATGCCCAGGCGAGCGCCGGAGACTTTGCGCGTCCACTGAAAGCCGCCCTGCCGCCAGCCGCCCTGCTCGATAAACTTATGCGCCGCGACGATTTTACGCGAGACGGCGAGCATCAGCCCCATCGCCAGATCCGCCACGTCATCGGTCAGCACCCTTGGCGTGTGGGTGACCTGCACGCCGTGATCCCGCGCTGCCGCCACGTCCACGCCGTCATAGCCGACGCCGAAAACGGCAATCAGCTTCAGCGCGGGCAGCGAAGCGATAAACTCGCGCGTGACTACCGCCTCGCCATTGGTGATCACTACCGTAATTTCATGCGCAATGGCGGCAAGATCCGCGGCGGTCATCTGCGCCAGTTCGCGCAGATCATAATGTTCGCTCAGTTCCGCTGTCAGCGCGTCCGGCAAATACGCTTGCTTGAGTACTTTCTGTTTCATGTTCCTTCCTTAAGAGAGGCGGGAGGCAGTCTGTTCCGATGCGCGAGGGCGCGGCGGGCGCGATACCAGGATGCCGATAACCCCGCC
>NZ_AWFX01000038.1:137970-212911 GCF_000463115.2 Franconibacter helveticus LMG 23732
TACCGTCAGCACCAGCAGCGCGTAAGCCACCAGCAGGTTGCTGGAATAAATGGCGATGGCGAGCGAAAGGCCCGAGATAATCAGCGGCAGGCCGAGGTGCCAGGAGCGCTCGTTGGTGGTGTCGGAGTGACGGCCGTTAAGATACATAAACAAGCAGGCGGCAATAAACGGCACCGCTGAAAGCAGGCTTATCACAATGTTGCTCTGCTCGCTCGCCATGCTCTTGATGATGAGCGGCAGGAAAAGGGTGATACCGATAGAGCCAAACGCTTGCAGGAACCAGACCAGGCTCAACAGCAGCACGGTTTTGTTTTTCAGCGCACTCAGCCAGCTGTGATTTTTGCCCACTTCCACGCCCGCGTTATCGCGCTCCAGCTGCGCCTTCAACCAGCCTTTTTGCTCGCTGGAGAGCCAGGCCGCGTGGTCCGGCGACTGCGGCAAGCGCCACAGCACCAGAATGCCGAGCACGATAGCCGGAATACCTTCAATGGCGAACAGCCAGCGCCAGCCTGCGATATCGGCGATGCCGTGCATGTTCAGGATGGTGCCGGAAATCGGCAGGCCGATAATCGACGCCATCACTGAGCCCATATAAAAGAAAGACATCGCCCGCGCGCGGTTGCTTTTCGGGAACCAGCAAGAGATGTAGTAAATGATGCCCGGCGTAAAGCCTGCTTCCGCCATGCCGAGTAAAAAGCGCATGACATAAAGCTGGGTTGGCGTTTGCACCAGCGACATCCCGGCGCTGACGATGCCCCAGGTAATCATGATGCGCGCGATCCAGACCCGCGCGCCCACTTTGGTCATGATGATGTTGCTGGGAATTTCAAAAATGATGTAGGAGATATAGAACATCCCGACGCCGAGGCCATACATACTGGCGCTCAGGCCGAGGTCGGCGTTCATTTGCAGCGCCGCAATGGAGATATTGGTTTTATCGAGGTTAGCAACGAAGTAGCAGATGATAATAAAGGGAATTATCTTTGCGTTAAGCTGCCGTAAGGTCGTAGTGTACAGATCGGTATTCATAGCAGAACCCTCTCGTCTGGCCGCTCATGGCGGCCGGTTAGTTATAATGTTGAAACGGTTATCGCCGGCGAGACGTTAACGGCTGCGCCGGGCGATAACGCTTTTACTGCGCTCCCTTGCCTGTTTTAACCTTGTCCCTTAACGGGCCTTAGCCCACGCGCTTCACCTCCCCCACCAGCAGGATGTAAGAGAGCGCGCCTACCAGCGCCACCACGGAGATGTAAACCAGCGCCGGGGCGAAGCCGAAGTCTTGCGCCAGATAGCCGATCACCAGCGGTACGGTGATGCCGCCAAGGCCGCCGACAAAGTTGAACACCCCGCCGGTCAGGCCAATCAGGCGCATCGGCGCCAGCGACGAAACCAGCGACCAGGTAATAGAGGCGAAACCGTTGCCGAAGAAAGCCACCGCCATCAGCACCATGATCCACACCGGGTCATTGGTGTAGTTGGCGCCCATAATGCAGGTGGAGATCAAAAGGCCGCAGATAACAGGCGTTTTACGCGCCACGCCGAGCGAGAAGCCTTTCTGCACTAATTTGTCCGCCAGCCACCCGGAGAGCAGCACGCCGAAAAAGGCGGCAAGGAACGGTACGGTAGTCATAAAGCCCGCCTTCAGCGCCGTAATGCCTTTCTCCTGCGTCAGGTAGTTCGGGAACCAGGTAAGGAAGAACCAGAGGGTGGATGTCACGGCAAACTGACCAAGATAAACGCCAATCAGCTTGCGGTGGAAAACCTGCTTCCAGTCGGCGCGGCTCAGCGGCTGGCGCTCGGTTTTCGCCGCTGGCGCGTCGCCATCCACCAGACCGCCACCTTCGCGAATGTAATCCAGCTCCGCCTTGCTGAGGCTTTTGGTCAGGCGCGGCGGCTGGTAAACCTTAAACCAGACCAGCGACCAGATAATGCCCACGCCGCCGGTAATGATGAATACCCAGTGCCAGCTCAGCACTTCCTGGATCCAGATAAGCAGCGGAGTCAGAAACGCCAGGCCGACGAACTGCCCGGAAGTGTAAAACCCCACGGCGGATGCGCGCTCCTGTTCCGGAAACCAGCTTGTCACCATGCGGTTGTTGGTCGGGAACGCGGGCGCTTCAAACACGCCGGTAATGGCGCGCAGGCCAATCAGCGACATTAATCCGGTGGCGAAGCCCTGCAACAGCGTGGCGACAGACCAGCCGAAGATGGCGATGAAATAGGTCAGGCGCGAACCCACGCGGTCTAAAAACCAGCCGCCCGGGATCTGACAGAGGGTATAGAGCCAGGCAAAAGCGGAAAAGACGTAGCCCATTTCCGCTTTGGTGATGCCGAACTCTTCCTGAATATGCGCTGACGCCACCGCCAGGTTGGCGCGGTCGACATAACAAATAACGACCGTAATAAAGATCATCACCAGCGTCAGGTAGCGCCGACGCCCGGTTTTCACGGCGGTTACAGGAATATCCATAGTACTTATTCTCCGGATTTTGGCATGGCGAGGCCCCTCACCATGCCCTGTAAATTACAGAGGGTGATGTAATCGTTTTTTATTTAATAAACTAACGCTAATGCGCTAAATAATTTGTGTTGCAACAAGGCGGCAAGTTAATGACTCCCCGGCAGCATAATAAACTCTGTGACTGGGGCGAATTAACGCAGCCAACGCTGTTACAGCGCAAAGTATGACGCGCAATGCGCTAAATAATTCGTGTTGCAACAAGGCGGCAAGTTAATAAGTCCCCGGCAGCATAATAAATTATGTGACTGGGGCGAATTAACGCAGCCAACGCCGTTGCAGCGCGAAGTATGACGCGCATTACCATTCGGCGACCGAACCATCATCATGCCGCCATAAAGGATTGCGCCAGTCGACCGTATTTCGGCTGCGCTCAATAACTTGCTCTTCGTCGATCTCCACGCCCAGGCCTGGCTTCATTAATGGATGGAAATAGCCGCCTTCCATTTTGAAATCGTCTTTATTTTTCACGAAGTCGAGCAATTCGGCGCCCTGGTTGTAGTGAATGCCCATGCTCTGCTCCTGGAACACCGCGTTGCGCGAGATAAAGTCCACATGCAGACAGGCAGCCAGCGCAATCGGCCCCAGCGGGCAGTGCGGCGCAAGGCCCACGTCATAGGCTTCCGCCATCGCAGCGATTTTATAGCACTCGGTAATACCGCCCGCATGCGACAGATCCGGTTGCAGAATGGCCAGGCCGCCTGCATCCAGCACGCGTTTAAATTCAAAACGCGAGAACATACGCTCGCCTGCCGCAATAGGAATAGAGGTTTGTTCAGCAAGCTTGGGATAATATTCCGCCTGTTCCGCCAGTACCGGCTCTTCAATAAATAACGGACGGTAAGGCTCCAGCTCTTTAATTAATATTTTCGCCATCGGCGCACTGACGCGACCGTGGAAATCCAGGCCAAACTCAATATCCATGCCGAAGGCTTCGCGGATTTGCGCCACGGTATTAACGGCGGCATCCACTTTTCGCGCGTTATCAATCACGCCTAATTCTTCGCAGCCGTTTAATTTGAAGGTATCAAAGCCAATTTTGCGCAGCGTTTCGATACCCGCGATAACCTCCGCAGGACGGTCGCCGCCTACCCAGCTGTACGCTTTAATTTTATCGCGTACCAGGCCGCCCATTAATTGCCAGACCGGGGCGTTTAAGACTTTGCCTTTAATATCCCACAGCGCCTGATCAATACCGGCAATGGCGCTCATCAGGATCGGGCCGCCGCGATAAAAACCGCCGCGGTACATAACCTGCCACAGGTCGTTGATACGCGCCGGATCCTGGCCAATCAGGTACTCGCCCAGCTCATGCACCGCTGCTTCTACCGTGCGGGCGCGGCCTTCAATGACCGGCTCGCCCCAGCCCACCACGCCTTCGTCAGTTTCAATCTTCAGAAACATCCAGCGGGGCGGTAAACGGTATGTCGTTAGTTTGGTGATTTTCATTGCACTGCCTCTCGATACGCCTTAACAAATGCTTTTGCCTGCTCCGCGGTGCGCTCAACGGTTTGCCCCGCGCGGTATAAATCACTGCCTAACCCTGCGCCGACGCAGCCCGCTTTCAGCCACACCGCCAGGTTTTCCGGCGTGACGCCGCCCACGGCGAAGACCGGGACTTCCGGCGGCAGCACCGCTTTTAATGCTTTGATGTAGTCCGGCCCAAAGGCGGCGGAAGGGAAAATTTTCAGCGACTGCGCGCCAGCGTCGATGGCGTTAAACGCCTCTGTCGCCGTGGCGCAACCGGGGCAAACCGTCATGCCGTAACTCACGGCGCGGCGGATCACTTCCGGCTGAATATTGGGCGTGACGAGGAGCTGGCAGCCCATTTCCGCCAGTTCGTCCACCTGTTCCGGCTTCAGTACGGTGCCTGCGCCAATCAGCGCTTTGTCGCCAAAGGCTTTTACCATGGCGGCAATGCTGGTGCGCCAGTCGGGCGAGTTCAGCGGGATTTCCACCGCTTCAAACCCGGCGTCGATAACCGCAGCAACGTGGTCGTGCGCCTCTTCGGGCTTAATGCCGCGTAAGATGGCGATGAGGGGAAGTCTATTCTGCCACTGCATGAGCGATGCTCCTTATGCCTGCCTGGAATGCGGCGTCGCCTTCAAGCGCCTGCGCCTGGTAGCCCAGCGCGTTCAGCGCCTGCTGATAGCGGCTGGCGAGCGCCGGACTGGCGACGATAGTTAAAGGCTGCTGACGATCGGGCTGCCAGAGGCGGGTCATGCTCGCCGCCTCGTTGCCAATCAGCAGCCCCGAGAGAAATTCACTGACGTGTTCGCGGGCTAAATCGCCCAGCACGTGGCCTGCGCGCACTTCGAACAGACGGGCCAGCGGCGCGTCGGTCTCAAGCCCCTGTTCCAGCCCGGCCTGAAACGCGGGGGCATTAAGCGTCTGCTCCGGCAAGCCCATGCCGATAAGCGAGTGCTTAAGTAAAAGATGATGCAGCTCGCCGGTCATGACGGTGCGAAAATCCTGGACCTGCTCGCTGTCTGCCTGTACCCATTTGCAGTGGGTGCCGGGCATGATGTAAAGCGGCGCGGGTTGCAGCGAACGGGCGCCGAGCAGCTGCGTCTCTTCGCCGCGCATTACATTGCGGTTATCTTCACGCTGTACGCAGAGGCCGGGAATGATAAAAACCTGTCTGGCGACGGTGGTGAGCTGCGAGCCAAATTCCGCGAAGCGGGCCGGGCAAGGCAAATAAGGGGCGATTTTCCAGCCTGCGTTGCTGCCGACCATGCCTGCCATCACAACCGGCGTGCTTTCATCGCGCCAGCCTTCAGTTACCTCCGCCAGTACCGCTTCGGGCGTTCTGCCGTTAAGCCGGGTAACGCCCGCTTCTGATTTCCTGCTATCCAGGCAGTTATCGCCCTGATAAAGCCAGGCGCGAAGGTTGGTCGACCCCCAGTCGATAGCGATGTAGCGAGATGTCATGTGATTTCCTTAAGTCTTCGGGTAGAGCTGGCGATCATCGTGAGCGCCGCCTGCTCCGCCGCATCGCCGTCCTGATGCCGAATCGCATCGTACAGCGCCTTATGTTCCTGGAGGGTTTTCGGCATATTGGCCTCGTCGCCCATCCAGGTCCGTTCAAACACCGCACGCTGCAAAGAGCTGATAGCGACGCTCAGCTGCTGCAAAAGCGGGTTATGCACCGAAGCCAGCACCGCTTCGTGATAGCGAATGTCCGCTTCATTGAACGCTTCGCGATTCTGGTTATTGGCGATCATGTCGTTAAGCGCCAGCTCAATTTGCGCCAGATCGCTTGAGGTGGCGCGCTCCGCCGCCCAACGGGCAATGGCCGGCTCGACCAGGTTTCGCACTTCGCTCATCGCCGCGATAAGCCGGGGATCATCGTCATGCTCCAGCACCCATTGCAGAATTTCAGTATCAAGAAAATTCCACTGGTTGCGGGGCGCCACAAACGCGCCGCGATAGCGCTTCATCTCAATCAGCCGTTTCGCCATTAACGAACGGAAAACTTCGCGAATGATATTGCGCGAGGTCTCAAACTCTTCGCACAGTTCCGCCTCCGCTGGCAGTGCCGAACCCGGGGCATACTTTCCGCTAACAATCTGGCGACCCAGCGTGACGATAATGCGGTCGGTTTTCGTGAGGGTCATAGTGATTCCTTAAAACAAAGGGTAATGCCCCTTACTTTACCGTGGTTGCCGCTTTTCGCCTCTCTTTTGCAGTACAAACGTGAAGCAGGCTGAATTGTTGATAGGGTGAATGTAGTACAATAAATAACAGTTGTACTACAATCCAGATCACAAAAAAGACAATCCATTTTACAGAACATATAAAAAAGCCCCGTTTTATTGACGGGGCTTATTTATGAATCGACCAGTAGTGAAATCGCTAACGTAAGCACAGGATTTACTAAGAAAAATTCAGTAAAACGCCCGCATGGTTCTGGTGGTGATGGCGAAAATGAAGGCGGTAGAATAGCGGCGGCGCTTGAGGCTTTTTGCCTCACGGAGTCGGTACATGTTGTGAGGCAGAAAGAAGAAAGCCCCGAAGGCCAATTTTCATTAACCAACGAGGCTCACTCCGATGTCCGACAACATCAGGATAGCCTCTTACCCGCCGCAAGGCAAGGAGAAGAAAGCTATGAAACTGCCGCGAACTGCCGCGATCTGGTGCTTATTAATCGTCTGTATAACGCTATTAATACTCACCTCTTTATTACGAGAATCGCTTTGCGAAATTCGCTATAAAGACGGATTCAGGGAGGTTGCGGCAAGCATGGCTTGCGGCTCCGGTAAGTAGCAATCTGGAGGCGGGGGCATCCCCGCCTTTTCGGAAAGGATGGCGTCAGGCATACCGCAAGCGCTTGTTAAAAAGGCTGTCAGTTTACGCTGGCAGCCTTTTTTATTTCCGCTGCGTTTAATGCAGAACAAATTTCTCAATGGCGTACGCCACACCATCTTCGAGATTGGTTTTGGTGACAAAATTCGCCACTTCCTTCACCGAGCTAATGGCGTTTTCCATCGCCACGCCAACGCCTGCGTATTCCAGCATGGCGATGTCGTTTTCCTGATCGCCAATCGCCATGACCTCTTCGGGCTTAATATTCAGCGCTTCAGCAAGCGACTTCACGCCCGTGCCTTTGGTTACACGCTTATCAAGCATCTCCAGGAAATATGGCGCGCTTTTCAGCACCGTGTACTTCTCTTTTACTTCCTGCGGGATGCGGCTAATGGCTTTATCAAGAATATCCGGCTCGTCGATCATCATCACCTTCAGAAAGGTCATGTTCGGGTCCATTTTCTCCGCTTCGCAGAAGACCAGCGGGATAGTGGCCACAAAAGATTCGTGCACCGTATAACGGCTGATATCGCGGTTAGCGGTGTAGAGGGTGGTCCGGTCAAGCGCATGAAAATGCGAGCCGACTTCGCGGGAAAGTTGCTCAAGGTAACGGTAATCGTCATAGCTCAGCGTGGTTTGCGCCACCGTGCTGCCATCCGCCGCCTTCTGCACCAGCGCGCCGTTGTAGGTGATGCAGTAGTCGCCAGGCTGGTTCATATGCAGTTCGCGCAGATAATTTTCGACCCCGGCGTAAGGGCGTCCGGTCGTCAGAACCACGTTAACGCCGCGCTCGCGGGCGGCGGCAATCGCCTCCTTTACCGCAGGAGAAATAGTGTGATCCGGCAGCAGCAGCGTGCCGTCCATATCGATGGCAATGAGTTTTATGGACATAGCATTCTTTTAAGTGATGGGTTTCGTTTTTCATCCTGGCACGATTCGGCTCACAAAGACAGGGCGTCGCTTCGAATGAAAGAACGGGCTTATGGCAAGCACAGCACAGCGATCGAATGTCCCCATAAAAAAATACCGCCCGGAGGCGGTATTTTTGATGACCGATTCGCTTAGATATCGATATTCGCCGCTTTCAGGGCGTTCTCTTCGATAAAGGCGCGACGCGGCTCGACGGCATCCCCCATCAGCGTGGTGAAAAGCTGGTCGGCGGCAATGGCGTCTTTTACCGTTACGCGCAGCATGCGGCGGCTTTCCGGGTCCATGGTGGTTTCCCACAGCTGGTCCGGGTTCATCTCGCCCAGCCCTTTGTAACGCTGAATAGCCAGGCCGCGGCGGGACTCTTTCACCAGCCAGTCCAGCGCCTGCTCGAAGCTCGCTACCGGCTGACGGCGCTCGCCGCGCTCGATAAACGCATCTTCTTCAATCAGGCCGCGCAGTTTCTCGCCAAGCGTGCACAGACGACGGTATTCTGCGCCGATGACAAACTCGTGGTCGAGAACATAATCGGTATCCACGCCGTGAGTACGCACGCGCACAACCGGCTCGAACATCCCCTGCTCGCTGTTTTCGCGAACATCATATTTCCACACGCTGCCGTGCTGCTCTTTCTCATTCAGCTCGGTGATAAGCGCGGAAACCCAGCGGGTGACTTTCGCTTCGTCAGACAGATCGCCTTCGGCAAGCGTTGGCTGATAAACCAGCTCTTTCAGCAGCGAGCGCGGGTAGCGACGTTCCATACGGTTAATCATCTTCTGCGCGCTGTTGTATTCCGCCACCAGCTTCTCAAGCGCTTCACCGGCAAGCGCAGGGGCACTGGCGTTGGTGTGCAGCGTAGCGCCGTCCAGCGCGATGGAGATCTGGTACTGATCCATCGCTTCATCATCCTTAATGTACTGCTCCTGCTTGCCTTTCTTCACTTTGTAAAGCGGCGGCTGAGCGATGTACACATGGCCGCGCTCAATGATTTCCGGCATCTGACGATAGAAGAAGGTCAACAGCAGCGTACGGATATGCGAGCCGTCGACGTCCGCATCGGTCATGATGATGATGCTGTGATAGCGCAGCTTGTCCGGGTTGTACTCATCGCGGCCGATGCCGCAGCCGAGCGCGGTGATAAGCGTCGCCACTTCCTGAGAAGAGAGCATCTTGTCGAAACGCGCTTTCTCAACGTTCAGGATTTTGCCTTTCAGCGGCAGAATCGCCTGGTTTTTACGGTTACGGCCCTGTTTGGCGGAGCCGCCTGCGGAGTCACCCTCCACCAGGTAGAGTTCAGAAAGCGCCGGGTCGCGCTCCTGGCAGTCCGCCAGTTTGCCCGGCAGGCCAGCGAGATCCAGCGCCCCTTTGCGGCGCGTCATTTCACGCGCTTTACGGGCTGCTTCACGGGCGCGGGCCGCATCGATAATTTTACCGACAACGATTTTCGCGTCGTTCGGGTTTTCCAGCAGGTATTCCGCCAGCAGTTCGTTCATCTGCTGCTCAACCGCCGATTTCACCTCCGAAGAGACCAGCTTGTCTTTGGTCTGTGAGGAGAATTTCGGGTCCGGCACTTTTACGGAAACAACGGCAATCAGGCCTTCACGGGCGTCATCGCCGGTGGCGCTGACCTTCGCTTTCTTGCTGTAGCCTTCTTTATCCATGTAAGCGTTCAGCGTACGGGTCATCGCCGCGCGGAAGCCTGCAAGGTGCGTACCGCCGTCGCGCTGCGGAATATTGTTGGTAAAGCAGTAGATGTTTTCCTGGAAGCCGTCATTCCACTGCAATGCCACTTCCACGCCGATGCCGTCTTTCTCGGTAGAGAAATAGAAGATGTTCGGGTGAATCGGCGTTTTGTTCTTGTTGAGGTACTCAACGAACGCCTTGATGCCGCCTTCGTAGTGGAAGTGATCCTGTTTGCCGTCGCGCTTGTCGAGAAGACGAATAGAAACGCCGGAGTTCAGGAACGACAGCTCGCGCAGACGCTTGGCCAGAATTTCATATTCAAATTCGGTGACGTTGGTGAAGGTTTCAAGGCTTGGCCAGAAACGCACCTGCGTACCGGTTTGTTCGGTTTCGCCGGTAACCGCCAGCGGCGCCTGCGGCACGCCGTGCACGTAAGTTTGCTGGTGCACTTTGCCTTCGCGGCGAATCACCAGCTCCAGTTTCTGCGACAGGGCGTTTACTACCGAAACCCCCACGCCGTGCAGACCGCCGGAAACTTTATAGGAGTTATCGTCGAACTTACCGCCCGCGTGGAGCACAGTCATGATAACTTCCGCCGCCGAAACGCCCTCTTCCGGGTGAATGCCGGTCGGGATGCCGCGACCATCGTCCGATACCGACACCGAGTTATCGGCATGGATTGTCACGACGATATCTTTACAGTGACCCGCGAGCGCTTCGTCGATAGCGTTATCCACCACCTCAAATACCATATGGTGCAGACCGGTGCCGTCATCCGTGTCGCCGATATACATGCCCGGGCGCTTACGCACCGCATCCAGCCCTTTCAGGACTTTGATACTGGAGGAGTCATAAGAATTCGACATCAACGTTTCTCGCTCATTTGTACTTGGGTTAATCCGTTATTTTACCCTGATCGACAGCGAACATCTTCGAATTTTTGTCCGCCATGTCCATTACATGTTCAGCGCTTATCGCGCTGACAAACACCTGGGATTGGGTAGCCTTTAAGCGGCTCGCCAGTAGACCACGGCGGACATCATCGAGTTCAGAGGCAAAATCATCTATCAGATAAAGGCAGTGTCGCCCGCTTTCACGGGTAAGAAACTCCCCTTGCGCCAGACGCAGCGCGCACATCAGCAGCTTTAGCTGTCCTCGCGACAGCGTATCTTCCACCGGCGCGCCGTCGGCGCGGATGCGGAAATCGGCTTTGTGCGGGCCGTGCGCGGTATAGGTCAGCAGCCGGTCGCGCTCAAAGCTGCGCTCCAGCACATCGGCGTAATCGCTCTCTTTTTCCCAGCCGCGCTGGAAAGAGAAGCTTAATTTGAATTCAGGTAAAAATTGCGCGCAGGTATCGGCCATGTCACTGGCGATAGCTTCGCTGTAATCGGCTCGCCACTGGCTTATCTGTTGCGCCAGCGGCACCAGCTCTTTGTCCCAGGGACGAAGTTGTTCATAGCGGGTGACCTGGCGCAGCGCGGCGTTGCGCTGCTTTAGCAGGCGTTTTAAGTTGCTCCAGGCGACAAAAAAACCCGGCTCGTTGTGAAAGCATCCCCAGTCAAGGAATGCTCTTCTGTATTTGGGGCCGCCGCCGAGCAAAGTAAACCCCTCGGGGGTAATTAATTGCATCGGCATCAGGTGCGCCAGCTCCGCCACTTTATGGCCGTCGGTGCCGTCGATGCGCACCTTGCTTTCGCCCAGGCGATCTTTGGTCAAGCCAACGGAAATTTCCCGCTCTTCTCCCTGCAAGCGGCCATGCAGAACAAACGCTTCCCGATCGTGGCGAATAACCCGTCCAATTTGCAGGCTGCGAAAGGCCCGCCCATGACCCAGCGTGTAAATGGCTTCCAGCACGCTGGTTTTGCCGCTGCCGTTGGCGCCAACCAGAAAGTTAAAGCCGGGAGAGAGAGCGAGATCCGCGCTTTCGATGTTGCGAAAATCGCGGATCAACAAGCGTGAAAGCGACATCAGAGTCTCATAGGCATAACGACATAAGCCGCCGAGGAGCTGGCGCTGTCTTCAATCTGTACGCTGGAGACGGAATCGGTCAGCAGAATACGCACACTTTCGCACTTAAGCGCGTTCAGCACGTCGAGCACGTAGCTTACGTTAAAGCCGATTTCCATTTCCGTTCCGCCGTAGGTGACGTCCAGAATCTCTTCCGCTTCTTCCTGTTCAGGGTTATTGGCGGTAATGCGAAGCTGGTTCTCGCTCACGTAAAGGCGCACGCCGCGAAATTTCTCGTTGGAAAGAATGGCGGCGCGGGCAAAAGCCTGCTTGAGCAGATCGCAGCCCGCTTCCAGCGTTTTGTCCGGGTTTTTCGGCAACACGCGGCGGTAATCCGGGAAGCGGCCATCCACCAGCTTGGAGGTAAAGATAAAATCGTTTACATGGGCGCGAATATTATTGCTGCCAATTTGTACGCGAAGCGGGTTTTCGCCGCCGTCCAGCATACGCATTAACTCCAGCACCCCTTTACGCGGCACGATCACCGAATGGTTTGGCAATGGCTGACCAATGGGCATCGAACAGACCGCCAGGCGGTGGCCGTCGGTCGCGACCGTGCGCAGCTCTTCGCCTTCGGTTTCAAACAGCATGCCGTTTAAGTAGTAACGCACATCCTGATGAGCCATGGAGAACTGCGTGGCTTCGATAAGCCGCTTCATGGTCGCCTGAGGAAGCGTAAACTCCACTTCGCTCTGCCAGTCGTCCAGATTCGGGAAATCCGCCGCCGGCAGCGTGGAAAGCGAGAAACGGCTGCGCCCGGAGCGCACCAGCATGCGGTCGCCCTCCAGCTGCACGGCAATTTCCGCCCCTTCCGGCAGGCCACGGCAGATATCAAAGAATTTACGCGCCGGCACCGTAGTGGCGCCGGGCTCGTGCGGCTGCGACAACGCTACGCGCGCCACCATTTCCATTTCCAGATCGGTGCCGGTTAATGACAGCGCGCCGTCGGCGACCTGCAACAGCAGGTTGCCGAGAATAGGCAATGTCGGGCGGCCACCGAGCGGGCCGCTAACCTGTTGCAGCGGCTTTAATAAATGTTCACGTTCTACGGTAAATTTCATAGCGTCACGAAGAGAGTGTTCTGATTAAATTGGAAAAATCTTCTTTGATATCGTGGCTTTCCTCACGCAGCTGCTCAATTTTACGGCAGGCGTGCAGCACGGTGGTATGGTCGCGGCCACCGAACGCGTCGCCAATCTCAGGCAAACTGTGGTTGGTCAGCTCTTTGGCGAGCGCCATCGCCATCTGCCGCGGACGCGCAACCGAGCGGGAGCGCCGCTTGGAAAGCAGGTCTGCGACCTTGATTTTGTAATACTCCGCCACCGTCTTCTGAATATTGTCGATGGTGACGAGCTTCTCCTGCAACGCCAGCAAATCGCGCAGCGCTTCACGCACAAAATCGATGGTAATCGCCCGCCCGGTAAAGTTGGCGTTGGCGATAACGCGATTCAGCGCCCCTTCAAGCTCTCGCACGTTGGAGCGCAGGCGTTTTGCGATGAAAAAGGCCACTTCGCCCGGCAGACGAATGTCGTTCTCGTCGGCTTTTTTCATCAGGATCGCCACGCGGGTTTCCAGTTCCGGCGGCTCGATAGCCACCGTCAGGCCCCAGCCGAAACGAGACTTCAGACGGTCTTCCACGCCGTTAATCTCTTTGGGGTAGCGATCTGAAGTCAGGATGATTTGCTGATTGCCTTCCAGCAGCGCGTTAAAGGTATGAAAAAACTCTTCCTGCGAACGCTCTTTGTTGGCGAAGAACTGAATATCATCGATAAGCAGCGCATCTACCGAACGGTAATAGCGTTTGAACTCTTCAATAGCGTTGTTTTGCAGCGCTTTTACCATGTCCTGCACAAAGCGCTCGGAATGCATATACACCACTTTGGCATTAGGCTTACGCGCCATAATGCCGTTGCCCACCGCATGCAGCAGGTGAGTCTTACCGAGGCCCGTACCGCCATAAAGGAAGAGCGGGTTATAAGCGCCGCCGGGGTTATCCGCCACCTGACGCGCCGCCGCGCGCGCCAGCTGGTTCGATTTACCTTCCACGAAGTTATCAAACGTATGCTTTACGTTGACGTTCGAGCGGTAGGAGGGCTCCGCCGGCGCGGGAACGTTATCCCAACTCGGGCGGGCAGGCGGGGCGACCGGCGCGGCGACAGGCGCAGGCTTCACCGCAGCATTTACCGGCGCGGCCGCCTGTGCAGTGACCGGCTTGCTGCCGACTTCAAAACGCAGAAGCGGCGCGTCGGTGCCGCAGAAATCATTAAGCAGTCCGTTGATATTATTAAGGTATTTGTCCCTTACCCAATCGAGCACAAAACGATTTGGCGCATACAAAGCCAGCGTGTTATCGCTCAGTTCCGCCTGTAGGGGGCGTATCCACATGCTGAATTCTGTGGCTGGTAACTCATCCTGCAATCGGGCAAGACACTGCTGCCAAAGCGAAAGTGACACGGCGGACTCCACTCGAACAAAAGTCGATAAAAGACGAAGACTGAAACATTCATGATTGTTGACACATGCGGATCAAACCCCGAAACGGGAAGCATGCGAACCGCTATTTGCGGTTTTAACCCGAGGCAGTCGATCCGGGGATCGCGATCGGGACCGCGGATCATAGCCTAAAGCGAGCCAGAGATCTTCTGTTTCTCACAGATTCTTCATGATTTATCCACAGGGACGCGCCGGGCCGATTAAGTGTAAACGATCCTCTCAACCCTGCGGCGCGATTTAGACGGCATATCGGAAAATTAAATGGCGATCGCGAAAAAAAGCCCTGACCGATCGCATTAAGATCCCGGTGGATCCTTGCGCTTTGCCTCTGAGCCCGTATAATTTCCCACCCGCTGCGGTTCCCGCAGTCAGAGGGCTTAATTTCTGCGCGTTAATTGCTCAAAAAACGGGCGCGACGGCGCGGGAAATAAGGAAAGTG
Source organism: Franconibacter helveticus LMG 23732 (assembly GCF_000463115.2). GTDB lineage: Bacteria > Pseudomonadota > Gammaproteobacteria > Enterobacterales > Enterobacteriaceae > Franconibacter > Franconibacter helveticus. The sequence goes on from NZ_AWFX01000038.1 coordinate 152,343, forward strand.
AATTGACTCCGGAGTGTACAATTATTACAATCCGGCCTCTTTAATCATCCTTGACTTCGCCGCCAGACGTTCGGCTGTCCGTTCGCCCTTATGCAAAGTCAGTGAATTTATTCAAGTTTAGGTAGAAATCGCCATGAAACGCACTTTTCAACCGTCTGTACTGAAGCGCAACCGTTCTCACGGCTTCCGTGCTCGTATGGCTACTAAAAATGGTCGTCAGGTTCTGGCACGTCGTCGTGCTAAAGGCCGCGCTCGTCTGACCGTTTCCAAGTAATAAAAGCTAACCCGCTAGTGGTTAAGCTCGCATTTCCCAGGGAGTTACGTTTGTTAACTCCCACTCATTTCACTTTCGTCTTCCAGCAACCACAACGGGCTGGCACGCCGCAAATCACCATTCTCGGCCGCCACAATTCGCTGGGGCATCCCCGCATCGGTCTTACCGTCGCCAAAAAGAATGTTAAACGCGCCCATGAACGCAACCGGATTAAACGTCTGACGCGTGAAAGCTTCCGTTTACTTCAGCATGAACTGCCGTCGATGGATTTTGTGGTAGTGGCGAAACGGGGTGTTGCCGATCTCGATAACCGGGCGCTTTCGGAAGCGTTGGAAAAGTTATGGCGTCGTCATTGTCGCCTGGCTCGCGGCTCCTGATAGCCCTCATTCGGGTCTATCAACGATTTATCAGCCCCTTGCTTGGGCCACATTGTCGTTTTCACCCCACCTGTTCGCAGTATGGAATTGAGGCATTACGCAGGTTTGGGGTGATAAAAGGCAGTTGGTTGACAGTGAAACGCGTATTAAAATGCCACCCTTTACACCCGGGTGGAGACGACCCCGTCCCGCCAGGACCTTTTGATACCAGAGAACACTAACGATGGATTCGCAACGCAATCTTCTTGTCATCGCTTTGTTGTTCGTGTCTTTCATGATCTGGCAAGCCTGGGAGCAGGATAAAAATCCTCAGCCTCAGACGCAGCAGACCACGCAGACTACGACCACCGCAGCGGGTAGCGCCGCAAGCCAGGGCGTACCGGCCAGTGGCCAGGGGAAACTCATTACCGTTAAGACAGACGTCCTCTCTCTTACCATCAACACCCGTGGTGGCGACGTAGAGCAGGCGCTGCTGCTGACCTACCCGAAAGAGCTGGGTTCTAACGAACCGTTCCAGCTGCTGGAAACGACCCCGGAATTTATCTATCAGGCGCAGAGCGGCCTGACTGGCCGTGACGGCCCGGATAACCCGGCGAACGGCGCGCGTCCGCTTTATAACGTCGCCCAGGATACGTTTACCCTGGCGGACGGTCAGAACGAACTGGCTATCCCGATGACGTATACCGATGCCGCAGGCAACACCTTCACCAAAACCTTCGTGCTTAAGCGCGGCGAGTATGCGGTGAACGTGGGCTACAGCGTGCAGAACGCCGGCCAGAAACCGCTGGAAGTGTCTACCTTTGGTCAACTGAAGCAGACCATCAACCTGCCTTCCCATCGCGATACCGGCAGCAACAACTTTGCGTTGCATACCTTCCGCGGCGCGGCTTACTCCACGCCTGACGAGAAGTATGAGAAGTACAAGTTCGATACTATCGCCGACAACGAGAACCTGAACATCAGCTCCAAAGGCGGCTGGGTGGCGATGCTCCAGCAGTACTTCGCTACCGCATGGGTTCCGCGTAACGATGTGAACAATAACTTCTACACCACCAATCTTGGCAACGGCGTTGCGGCTATCGGCTACAAATCACAGCCGGTACTGGTGCAGCCTGGCCAGACGGGTCAACTGACCAGCACCCTGTGGGTCGGCCCGGAAATCCAGGACAAAATGGCTGCCGTCGCGCCGCACCTGGACCTGACCGTAGACTACGGCTGGCTGTGGTTTATCTCTCAGCCGCTGTTCAAACTGCTGAAATGGATCCACAGTTTCCTCGGTAACTGGGGCTTCTCCATCATCGTCATCACCTTTATCGTTCGTGGCATCATGTACCCGCTGACTAAAGCGCAGTACACCTCCATGGCGAAAATGCGTATGTTGCAGCCGAAGATTCAAGCGATGCGTGAGCGTCTTGGCGATGACAAGCAGCGTATGAGCCAGGAGATGATGGCGCTCTACAAAGCAGAGAAAGTAAACCCGCTGGGTGGTTGCTTCCCGCTGCTGATTCAGATGCCTATCTTCCTTGCGCTGTACTACATGCTGATGGGCTCTGTCGAGCTGCGCCACGCGCCGTTCGCGCTCTGGATCCACGACCTGTCCGCGCAGGACCCGTACTACATCCTGCCGATCCTGATGGGCGTAACGATGTTCTTCATCCAGAAGATGTCGCCGACCACCGTGACCGACCCGATGCAGCAGAAGATCATGACCTTTATGCCGGTCATCTTCACGGTCTTCTTCCTGTGGTTCCCGTCCGGTCTGGTGCTGTACTATATCGTCAGCAACCTGGTGACCATCCTTCAGCAGCAGCTGATCTACCGCGGTCTGGAAAAACGCGGTCTGCACAGCCGCGAGAAGAAAAAGTCCTGATTCGGTTAAGGCAAAGCTAAAATGGAAGGCGGTCAGTTGACCGCCTTTTTTATTTTTCAGGACGGGTAAGCGCAACGCTCCCGTCAACAGATTGACAGGAATATCATGAGCCATAGCGATACCATCGTCGCCCAGGCAACCCCACCCGGACGCGGCGGCGTGGGCATTCTGCGCATTTCCGGCAAGCAGGCGCGGGACGTGGCGCAGGCGGTGCTGGGCAAGCTGCCTAAGCCGCGTTACGCCGACTATCTGCCGTTTAAAGACAGCGATAACACCCCGCTCGACCAGGGCATTGCGCTGTGGTTCCCTGGCCCCAACTCGTTTACCGGCGAAGACGTGCTGGAACTACAGGGCCACGGCGGGCCAGTGATTCTGGATCTGCTGCTTAAGCGCATCCTGACGATTCCCGGCGTGCGTATCGCCCGCCCCGGCGAGTTTTCGGAACGCGCGTTCCTCAACGACAAGCTTGACCTGGCCCAGGCCGAAGCGATTGCCGACCTGATTGACGCCAGCTCGGAGCAGGCGGCGCGTTCGGCGCTTAACTCTTTGCAGGGGGCTTTCTCGGCGCGCGTAAACCATCTGGTGGAAGCGCTTACTCACCTGCGCATCTTTGTGGAAGCGGCGATAGACTTCCCGGACGAAGAGATAGATTTTCTCTCGGACGGTAAAATCGAAGCGCAGCTCAACACGGTTATTGGCGATCTCGACGCGGTACGCGCCGAAGCGCGCCAGGGCAGCCTGCTGCGCGAAGGGATGAAAGTGGTTATCGCCGGGCGCCCCAACGCCGGGAAATCAAGCCTGCTGAACGCGCTCGCGGGCCGTGAAGCGGCCATCGTTACCGACATCGCCGGCACGACCCGCGACGTATTGCGCGAGCATATTCATATCGACGGCATGCCCTTGCATATCATCGACACGGCTGGCCTGCGCGAAGCGAGCGACGAAGTAGAACGCATCGGCATTGAGCGCGCCTGGAAAGAGATTGAACAGGCGGACCGCGTGCTGTTTATGGTCGACGGCACCACCACCGACGCCGTAGACCCGGCGCAAATCTGGCCCGACTTTATGGCGCGTCTGCCGCAGAATTTACCCATCACCGTTGTGCGTAATAAAGCGGACGTTACCGGCGAACCGGCGGGCCTGTCAGAAGTAAACGGTCACTCACTGATTCGTCTGTCGGCCCGTTCCGGCGAAGGCGTGGAGGTGCTGCGCGACCACCTGAAAAGCAGCATGGGCTTTGACACCAATATGGAAGGCGGTTTCCTGGCCCGTCGACGTCACTTGCAGGCGCTGGAAGAAGCGGCAAACCACCTGCAACAGGGCAAAGCGCAACTGCTGGGCGCCTGGGCGGGCGAACTGCTGGCGGAAGAGCTGCGCCTGGCGCAGCAAAGCTTAAGCGAGATAACCGGCGAGTTTACCTCCGATGACCTGCTGGGACGGATCTTCTCCAGCTTCTGTATTGGCAAGTAGCGTCAAAAAACAAAAACCCGCAGCGATGCGGGTTTTTTATCTCTGCCGGGTAAAACTTACCGTTTACTGAAAGCAAGCTTCGCGGCGAAGGCCATAAACAGCAGCCCCGTCGAGCGGTCCATCCATTTCACCACGGCAGGTTTGCTGAGCGCGCCGGAAACCGAGCGCGTAGCAAGGATCAGCGTTAACGACCAGAGGGTGCCGATAAGCACATGAATGGTCACCAGCAGGAATGTCCACTCCATCGGCGCATGGCCGGCGGGAATAAACTGCGGCAGGAAAGAGACATAAAACACGCCCATTTTTGGGTTAAGCACGTTGCCGAGCAGACCGCGCATAAACCAGTTGGTGCTCTTTTCACCGCCCGCCGTAGCGGTTGTGAACGTGTCGCGCGGGCGAAAAAGCAACTGCGCGCCCAGCCACATCAGGTAAGCCGCGCCGCACCATTTCAGCAGGTTGTAAGCCACTTCGGAAACAGCAATCAACGCCCCCAGACCAAACGCCACCAGCGCGCCCCAGACAAAGCACCCGGCATCAATGCCGAGCGCGGCGTGAAACGCTTTTTTGCTCCCTTCGGCGGAAGCGGTACGCAGGATAAGCGCGGTATCGAGACCGGGCGTTAACGTTAAGAGCGTGGCGGCAAGGCAGTAGGCGAGCAGGGCGTCGGTAACAGACATATTTTCCTCCCGAAAAGAGAGAAAAAATGACAAATAACGAAGCCATTATCCAGCCCTTTTTCGCCTGCCTACCGAAATCCGGTGCCAGCCATACATTGCCCGCAAAGCCGTATTCCCGCATCCACCACAGCCGCGCGCGTCGTCGCAGGCGAGGCAGCGCCATGGCCCTTGCAGCACAATATCCGGCGCCTGCATGCTGTTTATCTCCTCCCGCGCCCGTGCCGCTCGTCTTTGTGATAGTAATGAGGGTTTTACTGGCAAGGCTGGCTTACAGGGTATAAACCTGTGCCGCTCCTGAGTTACTGGGATGACGCCAGAAAGTCACTCATCATGGCGCCATCCAGCGAGCCACATGCAAACACGCTGTAGCTCATCATGCATATCTCAATTCAGCCGCAGGCCGGTTTCGGCGTCGAACAGGTGCGCCTGATGCGGGTCCGGCAGCAGGCCCAGCGTTTCGCCAGTCCGCACCGCAATACGCGAATGGAACAGCGCGGTGGCTTTCTGTGCGCCGATATCAAAAACGATTTGCGTTTCCGAGCCGGTCGGCTCAACCACATCAACGCGGGCGCTCAGGCTGTCGGCCTGTTGCAGGACAAAGTGCTGTGGGCGCACACCATAGAGCACCCGCTGGCCGATCGCCTGTCGCGGCGCCTGCGCGACGGGCAGCCGCACGCCATCATCGGTCGTGACCCAGCCGTTTTGCTCCAGCCTTCCGCTGAACAGGTTCATGGCGGGCGATCCGATAAAGCTTGCCACAAAAGCGTTATTCGGCCGGTCGTACAGCTCAAGCGGCGTACCGACCTGCTCGATGTTGCCGTCTTTCAATACCACGATGCGGTCCGCCATGGTCATCGCCTCCACCTGGTCATGGGTGACGTAAATCATGGTCGCGTCGAGCCGCTGGTGCAGGCTTTTGATTTCGCTTCGCAACTCCACGCGAAGCTTAGCGTCGAGGTTAGAGAGCGGCTCGTCGAAGAGAAAAAGGCGCGGATGGCGCAGTATCGCCCGCCCCATCGCCACGCGCTGGCGCTGCCCGCCGGAAAGCTGCGAGGGCCTGCGCGCCAGCAATGGCGTTAGCCCAAGGGTGGCGGCGGCCTGCGCCACCTGCCTTGCTATTTCGTCTTTCGCCGCGCCCTGCATCTTCAGCGAGAAGCCCAGATTTTCCGCGACCGTCATATGCGGGTAGAGCGCGTAGTTCTGAAACACCATCGCCATGTTGCGCTCCTGCGGCGGCAGATCGTTTATCACCTCGCCATCCAGCAGGATGTCGCCCCCGGAAACGCTCTCAAGGCCGGCAATCATGCGCAGCAGGGTCGATTTGCCGCAGCCGGAAGGCCCAACCAGCGCGATAAACTCGCCGTGGCGTATGGTGAGATCGACGCCTTTGATAATAGCGTTGTCCGCAAAATGCTTTTCAATCTGTCGTAAGTTCAGCGTTGCCATAGTGTTAATCCTTTAGGCCACCGGCCGTCAGCCCGTGAACCAGATAGCGGCGCACCAGCAGCGTAAACGCCACTACCGGCAGCATGACCAGCGTGCCGCTGGCGGCGATTTTGCTCCACTCCCAGCCTTCGTACTGGAGGAAGTTCACAATGGCCACCGGAGCGGTAATGGCGTTAGTGCGCGTTAAAATCAGGGCGTAGAAGAAGTCGTTCCACGAGAAGATAAAGCAAAGGATGGCCGTCGCCGCGAGGCCCGGCTTGACCAGCGGCAGCGAGATGGTCCAGAAGCTGCGCCACAGCGAGCAGCCGTCCATCCAGGAAGCTTCTTCCAGCGCTACCGGCACGGCGGCAAAAAAGGTCTGCATCAGCCAGATGACTATTGCCAGGTTGAACGTAAGGTACACAATCGCAAGTCCGATTACCGTATCCTGCAACCCAAGCCAGCGCCAGGCGAGGAAGAAAGGGATGGTGAAAGCAATCGGCGGCGCCATGCGGGTGACTAAAATCCACATAGCCACCTGACGACGACCGCGAAAGCGCCAGCGCGTCAGCACCCAGGCGGCAGGCACGCCCAGCAGCAGCGAGAAGAAGGTGGAAAGCACGCTTACCCACAGGCTGTTGCCAAAAGAGTGCAGAAAGTTGCCTTCAATCAGCGAGCGAAACGCCTCAAGCGTCGGCGTGAACCACAGCGTGAGGTCAAATACCGCCTCGGCGGGCCGGAACGCCATAATCACCATCCATAAAAACGGCGACAGGATGATGAACAGCAGCGCCAGCGTCAGGATTTCGCGCCCGCCCTTCAGGCGCAACGTTTTGCGGCGTACCGCGACTCGGCCCGCGGCAAGCATCGCGCCATTGGTTTCAGGTTGCTGTACCGTCATGGTTCCACCCCGCCCGGCCTGTCAGCCAGCTCAATATGAAAACCCCCACCAGGATGATGACGGCAATAGCGCTGCCGTATCCCCAGTACGAAAAGTTAAAAGCCTGGATAAAGCCGTAATAGTTGGTCACCTCGGTCACTGACCCCGGCCCGCCGTCCGTCAGCACGTAAATCAGCGGAAAGGCTTTAAAGCTGTCTATCAGGCGAAACAGCACGCAGACCGCCAGCACCGGCTTGAGATGCGGCAGGACGATGTAGCGAAAGAGGTTGAACGAGCGCGCGCCGTCGAGGCTTGCCGCCTCTTTCGGCTCGTGCGGGATCATCTGCAATGCCGCCAGCACCATTAGCATGGTGAAGGGAAACCACTGCCAGACATCCGCCGCCACAATCGCCCATAACGCCGTGTCCGGGTTGGCGATAAGCGAGTCGAGCGGATAACCGAGCCGGTCCAGCACCTGGTGTAGCGGGCTGATGTCCGGCGTGTAGATAATCTTCCAGATAAGCGCCACGATAATCGGCGGCAGCACCATCGGGATCAGCAGCAGCGTGCGCACGCCATGCAGCAGGCGCGTTTCGCCGTTAAGCAGCAGCGCCAGCAGCAGTCCCATCAGCACCTGAAAGAAGACGCTCGCCACCGAAAGCTTCATCTGCGTGACGACAGAATTGAGAAAGCGTTCATCATGCAGCAACTGCTGGTAGTTAATCAGCGGCTGCTGGAAGTTGAACGACGCCTGCGGGTTGGTCAGGCTGAACGGCGTGAAGCTTGCCGTCACCAGCGCCAGCGCCGGCACGATGGTGAGCAGCGCCAGCACCGCCAGCGACGGCGAAAGCCCCACCAGCAGCGCGTTGCGCCGCCGCGCTCGCCAGCTTATCGGTTGACTCATTCGCGCCTCCGCTTAGATTTTCACGCCTGCGCGCTTAAGGTCGGAAATCGTGCCCGCCTGCGCCTGCGCCATCGCCTGCTTCGCCGAAAGCTGTCCGGAAGCGATAAGCGCAATGGCCTTGTTCAGTTGCTGATCCACCTGCGGATAGACTTCCACGGTGCGGTATTTCATGTAGCCGCCGCTGCCCGCACGCTCAATGGCGTCCAGCGACAGCTGCGCCAGATCGATGCCGTTGACGACCTGCTTGCCGCGAAACGCCTGAGAGTCGATGTCGCTGCGCCGCGTCGGCGAGCCGTATCCCGCGCCAATCGCCCGGCGAGTAAGCTGTTTAGAAAGCGCCCACTGAATAAAAGCCCAGGCGGCCTCCTTGTTTTTCGAACCGACGGGAATGCCCAGCGCATGCACCGCCATGCCCGGGAAGCGCCCTTTCGGCCCGCTCACCATCTGGCCGAAACTCGCGGTTTTCAGCGTGCGGGACGAGGGGTCGGCCAGCTGCGCCAGATAGGTCTGGCTGGCGTCGGAAAAATTCACGCGCCCTTGTTTAAGCGCCTGGAGCGACTGGTCGGCGGTATAGGTAATGCCGCCGTTGGGGCCGAATTCGCGAATAAGACTGGCAAAATAGTCCGCCGCCGCCACCGCTTCCGGAGAATCCAGCACCGGGAAAAGATCGTCCGGCGGCGTGCGGAAGACGTTGCCGCCGAAAGCCTGCAAGTAAGGGATGAACGTCCAGCCGTAGTGGTTATCGGTAATGTAACCCGATACGCGCGCTTTCTTATTCACCGCCCTCAGCACGCTTAGCAGATCGTCCGTCGTCTGAGGAAAACCGAGCCCGGCCTGCTGAATAAGATCGAAACGGGAAGCGCCTGCCAGCATCGCTTCCACCACATAAGGAATACCGTAGAGCTTGCCGTCGCGTCCGGTTTCCGGCGCCAGCGCGGCGGGCAGGAAATCGTTCAGGTCCCATTGCGGCGAGGTCTGGTTTGGGTCGGCGATAAAGCTGTCCAGCGGCGTGAGCCAGCCTGCGTTGATCCAGCGGCTGGTGTAGATAAAGGTGACGTTGACCACGTCATAAGCGGAGCCTTTGGTGGAAAGCTCCAGGTCTGCCCGCTGGTTGTAAACCGGGAAAGAGGGGGTATCAAGCTGCACCCGGGCGCCGGTCAGCGCTTCAAACTCCGGCAGCCACTGGCGCAGCAGCTTCGGCCAGGCGGCGCTGAAGGTAGAAACGTTCAGCGTAACGCCTTCAAACTTGCGCGCGCCGTTCGCCCCACGCGCCAGCGCAGGCATCATGGCGTAAACCCCGAAGGCCGCCATCGCTTTTAACAGGTCACGTCTTTGCATTTTCGGCGTCCTTTTCAGTCAGGCGACCTGCTGCCCGGCAGGCTGCGGGCGGGAAACAGTGCGGCTGCGGCTACCGTCAACGGCGACGGCCGGTTCCCCCTCCACCGTCACACGGCGCACCACGCGAGGCTGGTTTCCGTAATCGTTCACGGCGTAGTGCTGAGTGCTGCGGTTATCCCAGATAACCACATCGCCCTGCTGCCACTGCCAGCGAACCGTGTTTTCAAGCTGAATGGCGCGGTTTTGCAGCAGCTCGAAAATACGTGCCGACTCGCGGCTGCTAAAGCCCACCAGATGTTTAAAGAAATGGCCCAGCAGCAGCGCTCGCTCGCCGGTCTGCGGATGCACATGCACTACCGGGTGTTCCGCTTCCCAGACAGAGGAGACAAACACCTGGCGATGATGCTGAACGCGGTGCTCTTCAGCAACGATGCGCTCAGCGCCATAGTCGTAATCGTTGCTGTGTACGGCGCGCAGCGACTCGGCAAAGCGCTTAAGCGCTTCGGGCAGCCGCTCATACGCCAGCACCGTGTTGGCCCACACGGTGTCGCCGCCATATTCCGGAATGGTCACGCCGCGCAGAATGGAGATTTTCGGGAAAGCTTCTACAAAAGTGACATCAGTGTGCCAGGAGTCCGCACGGCCGCCGCCCTTAGACGCGTCCAGTTCAAACAGTTTGGTGCCCGTTGGCGCCGGGACGGTAGGGTGCGCGACAATTTTGCCAAAGCGTGCGCCAAAAGCCTGATGCGCCTCATCGGTTAAATGGTTTTGATTGCGGAAAAAGAGCACTTTATATTTCAGCAGCGCCGCTTCTATCTGCGCAAATAATTCATCGCTTACGTTAGCGGATAATTCAATATCGCGAATTTCAGCGCCAATATTTCCGGCAACGCGGCGTAAATTTAATAACGGAAACGCTTGTGGGGAAATAGCATGGGTGACGGTCATGGTGGCTTTCCTTTCATTACGTTAAGGAAGAGCATCATAGGAATGAAAGACGCCGCGCTGAAAGACCGTGTGAGCATATTGATATGACGCCGCGCCGCATAAGCAAAGTTAAAATCCGCAAATTAGAAAATGCGCTCTCTTTTACGGTAGCGTTATTATCATGCACAATCTTTTTTATGGCTTATATCATCTCTCCCGACAGCGATTTATTAAAAAGAATATTCTGCACTGTTACCCGTTATTCAACCATTCCTAAAGTCAGACCGATATTGTTAATGTCGGAATATTATTTATGGCGCAGGGTATTGGATTAGCGATATCGCCTGACTAAAGTTACAGGTTACTTTCTTCTTTTCTCTTTTCAGAGACGTTGTTATGCCGAAAACCGATTTAACCCCGCTTTATGACGAAACCAGCGCGCGTACGCTCGCGCTCTGGCGCCAGGCGCCCTCGACTGGCGAAGCGATGGAAGGTGACTATTACAATAAAGATAAATTTGCCCCGGCGACCGGCATTCAGCCTCCGCTTTCGCCTGCGCTGCGAAGCCTGCTTACAGAGGTCAATGCGCTTGCCGAAGGCGACCCACTGGCGGACGCAATGCCGCTTGATGGTCTGCATTTTACTTTCCTGGCCGTTACCCTGCCCCTTTATCAACGCCAGCAGCGGCCGGAAAACCTTGCTGAGTTGCAGACGATCTGGGAAGCGTACCGCACTAAGCCCACCTGCATTAGCGAACTTCAGTTGGTGGCGCTGCCGGGCCAACTGCTGCTTGCGGGCATTCCCGATGAAGCCAGCGCGGCGGCGCGCAGAGAGCTGGCGCAGCGGCTGTTGCGCTCCAGCTGGCGGGATGAAATTCAGGCGCGCTATAAGAACACGCCGCTGCCGCCGCCCTTCTGGCACAGCACCCTGCTGCGCTACCGCGCCGCGCGGCTTCCTGAAAAGTGGCGGAAATTTTTTCTTTCCCGCCAGCAGGCGCGTTACGGCATGGTAAGCGCGCCGCGCCAGCTGGTGATGACTAACTACAACTGGACGCAGGTAGAGACGCTGGATTAAACATCCGGCCGCCGCCAAAACTCCACTCTTCGGCGCCATTAAACCGAATCACGATCATCACATCGACGGGATGAATGCCCGGCGCCGCAGGCAGCTTTGCGTTTGTCGTCCTGCGCCGGTGCCTTTCTGACTCAGCCGCGGCGCGCAGTGATGCAAGCTGGCGCAGCTAAGCGAAGTGGTGAAAACCACTGTGCAAACCGGCGCCGAAAGCGTGTCGTAACCCTCACGGTAAAGATATATTTGTAAAGATGGTTCAACTGGTCTGTTCAGCTAACCGTTTTCGCATTAAAACCTAAGCATAATTTTGCTGATTGACTTCAGATCCACCATTCACCCGGTTTGTATGTTTTACGCCTTATCACTATCTGACCATTATCACGGAGCGACAAATGGCAACGCATTTTGCACGAGGGACCTTTAACGCTGACAACGTTATCTCGCCAAGACTAAACGACGAATGCCGTAACGAGGCGCGGGAATTACCTGAGCACCGCCGCCACCGCTATCTCGCCTCGCGCTCGCTGCTGGCGGAGCTGGTGTTCATGCTTTATGGCTTTAAGGAATTGCCTTCCCTGAGCCGCAACCCACAGGGTCGGCCGCATTTCAGCGACGAGACCCTTGCCGATTTCTCCCTTTCTTATGCAGGAAATATGGTAGGCGTGGCGCTGGCGACCGATGGCCGCTGCGGGCTTGGGATGGAGCTACGGCGCGCTGCCCGCAACCTTACCAACCCGTTAGCGTCCCGCAGCGAACCCGGCCTGACCAGCAACGAAACCATCTGGATTGCCAACCAGAACGATCCGGCGGAGGCGAAATCTCAGCTGTTGACGCTGCGCCGTAGCCTGCTGAAGCTTACCGGCCACCCGGAGCAAGAGTTGCAACTGCTGCCGGGCGCAGGCAGGCTGCGCGTGGCCGATACGCCCAATGTCGAGGCTGTCAGCGACGCGGAAGATGTGCTGGTGTGGGCGATAGCCGTCTCGCCAACCACAGATAAGCTCAAGCTTTGGGAATTTGATGCGCAGCAGGGCTGGCGCGGCCTGCCGGACACGCAAAAACGCACGCAGGGGCCGGATGCGCGCCTGATGCGCTTTACCAGTTTTCCCGTCGAGAAAACGCTTATACTCAACTGATCTTTTATCCCTGACCGAAGGAGTCGCCATGTCTGAAACGCTGAAAGTTGTCACGCTGTTGGGAAGCCTGCGCAAAGGTTCGTTTAACGCTATGGTGGCGCGCACGTTGCCGAAGATCGCGCCGGCAGGCATGGAGGTGAACGCATTGCCCTCTATTGGCGATATTCCGCTCTATGACGCGGACATTCAGCAGGAAGAAGGGTTTCCCGAAAGCGTTGAAGCGATAGCGGAGCAGATCCGTCAGGCGGACGGCGTGGTGATCGTGACGCCTGAGTATAACTACTCGGTGCCGGGCGGCCTGAAAAACGCTATCGACTGGCTTTCCCGCCTGCCGGAGCAGCCGCTTGCAGGCAAGCCTGTGCTGATTCAGACCAGTTCAATGGGCGCCATCGGCGGCGCGCGCTGCCAGTATCATCTGCGCCAGATCCTGGTCTTTTTAGACGCCATGGTAATGAACAAGCCGGAATTTATGGGCGGCGTGATTCAGAACAAAGTCGACCCGCAGACGGGCGAAGTTATCGATCAAAGCACGCTGGACCATCTTACCGGTCAGTTGACCGCCTTCGCCGACTATATCCAGCGGGTGCGCAACTAACAAAAAGGGCCAGCAATGCTGGCCCTCTTCTTTTTAATTAAAACTTAGTGCGCGTCGATAAAAACAATCTTCAGCACAAACAGCAGAGCGACCACCACTACGCAAAGGCTGAGATCCTTAAAGCGTCCGGTGAAAATCTTCATGATGCAGTAAGAGATAAAGCCCAGCGCGATGCCTTCGGTAATGGAGAAGCTAAACGGCATCATCACGGCGGTGATAAACGCCGGCACCGCTTCCGTGAGGTCATCCCACTTCACGCGCGCCAGGCTGGAGGTCATCAGCACGCCCACGTAAATCAGCGCGCCTGCGGCCGCATACGGCGGCACCATGCCCGCCAGCGGCGAAAGGAAAATCACCAGCAGGAACAGCAGGCCGACCACAATGGCGGTCAAGCCGGTGCGCCCGCCAATGGAAACGCCGGAAGACGATTCAATGTAAGCCGTCACCGAAGAGGTGCCAATAAAAGAACCGGCAACAGAAGAGACGCTGTCGACATAAAGCGCCTGCTTCATGCGAGGAAACTTGCCCTGCTCGTCGGCCAGGCCCGCTTTGTCGGTCACGCCAATCAGCGTACCAGAGGAGTCAAAGAGGTTAACCAGCATGAAGGAGAAAATAACGCCCGCCAAGCCGATATTCAGCGAACCGGCGAGATCCACCTGACCGACCACAGAGAGCACGCTCGGCGGCGCCGAGACAATGCCGTTGTAATTTACATCGCCAAGCATCCAGCCCAGCAGGGTGGTCACGATAATAGAAACCAGCACCGCAGCGTGAATATTGCGCGAAGCGAGAACCGCAATAATAAAGAAGCCAAGCGCCCCCAGCAGCGTGCTGTGAGAAGTCAGGTTGCCGATGCTGACCAGCGTTTCCGGGTTAGCGACAATCACGCCCGCGTTTTTCAGGCCCATCATGCCGATAAACAAACCGATGCCGCTGGTGATGCCAACGCGCAGGCTGACCGGGATATTCGCAATCATCCAGTAACGCACGCGGAAAATAGTCAGCAGCAGCAGGCCGACGGCGCCCCAGAAAATGGCGCCCATCCCCACCTGCCAGGAAAGGCCCATTGCGCCTACCACAACAAAAGCGAAAAAGGCGTTCAGCCCCATTGCCGGCGCCAGCGCTACCGGCAGGTTGGCGAACAGCCCCATCAGGATGCTGCCGAACGCGGCAATCAGACAGGTGGTGACAAATACCGCGTGAGTATCCATCCCCGCCGCGCCCAGAATTTGCGGGTTAACAAAAACGATATAAACCATCGTCAGGAAAGTGGTAAAACCGGCAATCACTTCAGTGCGCGCCGTGGTGCCGTGCTCGCGAAGTTTAAACACGCGCTCAAGCAACCCCTGGCCGGAGCCCTGGGCAGTCTGTTGTTGGCTCATTCTCAATTCCGTGCAAAAGGAGGGAAAATTCGCCGCTATCCTATACCAAAAAGCCGCGAGGTTGACGCTTGTCACACACTTTTTTTCATTGAATTTGCTTATACGGCATCGATTGCGTGGCGCAAACCGCTTAGAGTAAACGTTCAACTTGCATTAACAGGAAACGGCATGTCCCGTATTGAAGCGATCTTTTTCGATTGCGATGGCACGCTGGTCGACAGCGAAGTCATCTGCTCGCGCGCGTATGTCCATATGTTCGCGCGATGGGGTATCCAGCTTGAGCTGGAAGAGGTGTTTAAGCGGTTCAAGGGCGTAAAACTTTATGAAATCATCGATACCATCAGCGCCGAATATGGCGTAAGCCTGCCAAAGGGAGAGATGGAGCCGGTCTATCGCGCCGAGGTGGCGCGGCTTTTTGAGACGGAGCTGGTGGAGATCCCGGGCGCGGCGGCGCTGCTTGAAAGCGTCACGGCGCCGATGTGCATTGTTTCCAACGGGCCGGTGAGCAAGATGCAGCAGTCGCTCGGCAAAACCGGCATGTTGCGCCATTTTCCCGATAAACTTTACAGCGGCTACGACATTCAGCGCTGGAAGCCCGACCCGGCGTTAATGCACTTTGCCGCCGATGCGATGCAGGTCAATGTAGAAAACTGCATTCTGGTGGATGACTCCGCGGCAGGAGCAAAAGCGGGCATTGCCGCAGGCATGCAGGTTTATTACTTTTGTGCCGACCCGCACAATCCGCCGCTCGATCACCCGAATGTGACGGCGTTTACCGGGCTTGAACAGCTTCCCGCGCTCTGGCGGGCGCGCGGGTGGGATGTAACGCGTTAACCCTTCGCGCCTGTTCGCAGGCGCGTGCTTTATCAACCAACAGGACGTTACTGATGACTGACGCCATTCGCCCCCTCCCTCTGTTTAAATATCACCCTCGCCCGCTGGAAACCGGCGCATTCGAAACCGGCAAAACGGTGAAGTGCGATTGTTGTCAGCAGGCTACGCCTCTTTACTACAGCGGGCCATTTTATAGCGTTGAAAACATAAACGCCTTTTGCCCGTGGTGTATAGCGAGCGGCGCGGCGGCGCAAAAATTTAACGGCGTCTTTCAGGATGACGCCAGTCTTGAAGGGGTAGACTACGCCTTCAACGAGAAAGGCGAAGCGCAGGGAACCACAGGCGCGATTACGCTTGAGCAGGTGGCGGAGCTGGTTGAGCGAACTCCTGGCTATCGCGGCTGGCAGCAAGAGCACTGGCTTGCTCACTGCGACGATTTTTGCGCTTTTGTCGGTTATGTCGGCTGGAAAGAGATAAAGGATCGGTTAAGCGAGTTTGCCAACTTAGAAAGTGATTGCGCTGACAGTGGTCTGCAAACAGAGGATCTGGAAAAAGTGCTCTTTAATAACGGCTCCTGTCAGGGCTATTTATTTCAGTGTCTGCACTGCGCAAAATACCGTCTGCATATCGATTTCGATTAACTGCCCGGGTCAGCCAGCGCGGCTGACCCGTTTGCCGCTTAGTTAAAAATCTTCTGCACCCACGCCGCATAGGCAGGTCGCCAGACATCCATTTCATGTCCAGCACCCGGATACTCGACGTAATCGAACTTCACTTTCTGGCGCTCAAGCTCGGTTTTCAGCCCGGCAATGTCTTTCCCGGTCACGCTGTCTTTATCGCCGACGACCAGCGTGAAGTTGCGCAGTTGCTGGTTAATATCGTCAGCGCGCGAAAGCTGCTTCGTGACCTCGTCATTCGGCACCGTTGCGGTGGTTACACCGCTGAAAGAGGCCAGCCAGCCAAAACTTTGCAGATGGCTCATGCCGGAAACCAGCGCCTGATAGCCGCCTTGCGAAAGCCCCGCCAGCGCACGGCCCTCGGCATCTTTACGGGCGTTAAAACGCTGTCCGATCAGCGGAATAATATCGTTCATTAATTCTTTGTCGGCCGCCCGGGCATTGAGGGGGTAAAAATCTTTACGCCTGTCGGCAGCCGGGAAGTTTTCCGGCACCGCGTCGCTGATGTCCGTTTCGGTATCCGGCACCACCACCAGCATCGGTTTGATTTTGCCTTCGGCGAGCAGGTTATCCATGATCTGCGGAATGCGTAGCTGGGTAATAGCCGAAAGCCCGGTATCGCCGAAGCCGTGATAGAAGTAGAGCACCGGCAGCGGATCGCTCTCCTGGCTATAGCCCGGCGGCGTCCAGACGTAGACCTTGCGCTCCGATTTCAGGGCGCTGGAGTGGTAACTCAGCGCGAGCACATCGCCATGCGGCACCGCCCGGTCATCAATAATGCTGCCAGGCACCAGAACCAGCGACGTATTAGGCTGGCGCTGTGGCTTCACATAGGGGTTGCCCGTATCAATAGAGCGAAAGCCGTCCACATCAAAGAAATATTCATACAGGTTGGGCTTCATCGGCTCGCTTTTCCACGTCCATGCGCCGTTCGCCTCTTTTTTCATCTCATGCGAAACCATGCTGTCCGCCGTTGAGCCGGTGACGACAGCAACGCGTTTAGCGGCAGGGGCGAAAAGACGGAACGTGACTGATTTATCGGCGTTTACCTGGGTGATGAACTGATTGAGCGGCACCGTCTGGTCGGGCGTAGCGGGCAGCGGCGCCGCGCGCAGCGGCATGGCGGAAGCAGCGATAAGCAGAGCAAGCGGGGTAAGCAGACGTTTCACAAGCATATTCCTTTTTATACGCCTCGGAGTGGCTGTAAAAGTATTGCGTAAAATCAGCCGCTTCGGGAAATGTTCTTGCGCGCTGGCTTTATTAACGCAACCACCGTCACGTTCCCGCTTCGCAGTGTCAGCTTTTCCCTTTCCCGCTTCTCCTTTGTGCCAGGCCTCCTGTTCTTAGTGTCAATAAATCAAAATAACTTACTGATAATTAAAAGCTTTAATTTATGGCACGGCTTTTGCTCTTTTAACTTCAGCCCAACAAGCTAACCCAAAAAGAGGATGAACAGGTGAAACATGTTTATGTAGCCAGCCACGGTAATTTCGCCACCGGCGTGGTGGAAAGTCTGGCGTTGCTGATTGGCGAAGAGCATGGCGTAAAGCCTGTTTGCGCTTATCAGGGTGAAATAGCCACCACGGAACAGCTGGAGCGCGTATTTGAAGAACTGGTGATTCAGGCCGCAGGCGAGGAGGTGGTGATCTTTACCGACCTGCTGGGCGGCAGCGTGAATAACAGCGCCGCCAGAACCGTGCTGCGCCATGACAACGTTTATGTGGTTGCGGGCGTTAACCTTACGCTGCTGCTGGAGTTTTTACTCTGCGAAGCGCAAAGCGTCAAAGAGGCGATTAACTACGCCACGGCGACCGCCCGGGAATCTATCGTCTTTATCAACGCCGTATTGCAATCCCCCACAGAAATTGCCGGAGATCACCCATGATAAAACTCGTTCGTATTGATTACCGCCTGCTGCATGGTCAGGTTGTCTTTGCCTGGACCCGCGCGCTGGATATCGACTACATCATCGTCGCGGATAAAAAAGCCGCCAGCGATCCTTTTATCACCATGTCCCTTAACCTCGCTAAACCGGCGGGCGTCACGCTGGATATCGCCACTGTCGACCAGGCGGCGACAAAGCTCAACAGCGGCAAGCTCGACCACAAAAAAGTGATGATCGTGCTGGGAAATACCCGCGAGACGCTGGAACTGGTGGAAAAAGTGCCGGGTATTGACGCGGTGAACTTTGGCGGCATCGCGCAAAAAGAGGGCGCTCAGCAGTTCGGCAAAGCCATCTATCTGACGCCGGAGGAGCTTTCCGACAGCCGGCAAATGAAAGAGAGAGGCATCCGGATGGAGATGCGCCAGGTACCGGCGCACTCTGCGGAGCTGCTCAACGAGAAAGTATAAGGAGAAAACCATGTTGCTGACTGCAACCCTGCTGGGGCTTATCGCCGCGCTGGGCATTCTGGAAGGGCGTTTGCTGGGGGTGACGATGATCGATCGCCCGCTGGTGATGTGTACCCTGACAGGCCTGGTCTGCGGCAACATGACGGAAGGGATCCTTATCGGCGCCACGCTTGAGCTGATTTTTCTTGGCAACGTGGCGATTGGCGCCGCCCATCCGCCCGATATTGTCACCGGCGCTATCCTTGCGACCGCCTTTTCCATTATGTCCGGACGCGGGCCTGAAGCGGCGCTGGCCATCGCTATTCCGGTTTCTATGCTGGCGCAGACGCTGGGGATTCTGGTGCGCGTCGCCAATGCCCGCTTTGGTCATCTTGCCGACCGCTACGCCGAACAAGGCAACACTCGCATGGTGGCATTTATGCATCTGGGCGGCCCCACGGTGCTTTATTTCCTGAGCGGCTTTCTGCCGGTGTTTTTCGCCATCCTGCTGGGTTCATCCGCCGTCACCTGGTTTCTGGATGCTATCCCGCCGGTTATCACCAATGGCCTGGTCATCGCCAGTAAGATTTTGCCGGCACTGGGTTTCGCCTTGCTTATCAACATGATGCTGAGCACCAAGCTGCTGCCCTATCTCGGTCTGGGCTTTCTTATCGCCGCCTATACCGGGCTGGATATTATCGCGATTGCGCTCTTTTCGGTGGTGCTGGCCTTCATCATCAGCCAGTTCCTTAGCAACCAACAGCCGGAGGCATAACCATGAGTCAGTTAACGGAACATCTCGACGAAAAAGCGACGGCTGACGCACAGACACAAACAGAGGGAAAAGTAACGGCGCGGGATCTGCGCAGCATCTTCTGGCGCTCCTTTACTCTTCAGGGCTCCTGGAACTACGAGCGCCAGCAGCACATGGGCTGCGCTTTTATCATGAGTCCGGCGCTGCGCCGAATATATAACACGCGTGAAGCGCTAAGCCGGGCGCTCCAGCGCCACCTGGTGCTGTTCAACACCACGCCCCACCTGTCGACGTTTATCTTCGGGTTGGCTATCGCCATGGAAGAGGAGAACCGCCGCAATCCGGAATTTAATGAGGAGTCGATCAACGCCGTTAAAACCAGCCTGATGGGGCCGTTGGCGGGCATTGGCGACTCTATCTTCTGGGGTTCGCTTAAAGTTATCGCCGCCGGGATGGGCATTTATTTCGCCCAACAAGGCAGCGTGCTCGGGCCTGTCGTGGCGCTGCTGGTTTATAACCTGCCGCATCTCTTCTGCCGCTGGTACGGGCTAAAGCTCGGTTACCGCGCCGGCACCACCTGGCTGATGCGCATCTATCAGAGCGGGCTAATGGACCGGGTGACTTACATCGCCTCGATTGTAGGGCTGATGGTGGTCGGCGCCATGACCGCCACCATGATTGATATTCACACGCCGCTGAGCTTCACCACCGGCAACACCACCGTCAAAGTGCAGGATTTTCTCGACAAAATTCTGCCTTCGCTGCTGCCGCTGCTCTTCACGCTGGGGATGTACAAGCTCATCCGCAAAGGCGTCAGCATTAACTGGGTTCTGTTGGGCACCGTGGCGTTTGGCTTGCTGGCCAGCGCGCTGGGCATTCTTTAACTGAGGGTTTTTACAATGCAGATGGAAGATTACATGAACGAGGCGCCGCAACGCCTGCTGGCGATGCTGGACCAACGCCGTGACGATTTAACGCAGGCCGCAAGCGCCCTTTCAGAGCAAGGGGTAACGCGGATAATCCTTACCGGCTCCGGCACCTCCTACCATGGCGCGCTCACCGCGAGACGCTTTATGCAGCAGTGGTGTCACGTGCCGGTAGACGTCAGTTATCCTTTTTTACTCGACAGCGCCACGCTGGCGCGCGGCGGCAAGGCTTTGTTGATCGGCATCTCCCAGGGCGGCGGCAGCCTCTCTACGCTTGAAGCAATGAGGCGCGCCCGGGAAGCGGGCCATGTGACGGCATCGATGGCGGGCGTGGAGAATGCGACTATCGATCGCGTGGCGGATCATGTGTTGACCGTACCCTGCGGCGAAGAAAAAGCGGGCGCGAAAACCAAAGGCTACCTCTGCACGCTGCTGAATCTGATGCTGCTGGCGCTCAGCGTGGCCGGGCAGCGCAACGCGATTACTCAGTCGCAGCTGGAGGAAGTAAAAGCGCGCATGGCAAAGACGTTCCGCCATCTGCCTGCGGTGATTGACGCCTCCGCCGCCTGGGCGCAAGGCCCGGCGCGCCCGCTCGCCGAAAGCCAGGATCTGCGCCTGGTGGCGCCGCCGGAACTTTACGGCACAGCGCAGGAAGGGGCGTTGAAGTTGCTGGAGACGCTGCGCTGCCCGGTTTCCGGCTACGAATTCGAGGAGTTTATCCACGGCATATATAACGCCTTCAACAGCGGCTCGGCGCTGATTATGCTTGATAATCGCCCTGACGAACGCAGCGAAAATCTGGTGGCTATTCTCTCGCAGTGGACAAACCATATTTACCGCATCGGCAGCCAGGTGGAAGAGAACGGCAAAAATATGCGCTTTCCCTTTATTAACGATAAAGATTTCAGCGTCTTTGAATACATTATTCCGCTGCAAATGTTGTGCGCAAAGCTCGCGCCGGAAAAAGGCATTAACCCGGCCATTCCGAAAGATCCGCAATTTCATCAGAAAATGAAAAGCAAACAAGCAGCCTAATTAACTCAGCCACTTACTGTTATCCGCCTTGCGCGGAGGACCCTTTACGCCTGAAGGAGAAGAAAATGTCACATCCTCATGAGCAGTCACGAAAAATTATCAGCACGCTTTTGCAGAATAAGCCCGCTATTGAACGCGTCTATTTTGTTGGCTGCGGCGGTTCGTTAACGGGTTTTTACCCGGCGAAATATTTTCTCGATTGCGAAGCGAAAAAACTCGCGGTGGGCTATATCACCAGCAACGAATTTGTACACGCCACGCCGCAGGCGCTCGGCGAAAATAGCCTGGTGATTCTGGCTTCACAGCAGGGCAATACGCCCGAAACAGTAGAAGCGGCCCGGGTGGCGCAAGCCAGAGGCGCCGCCACGGTGGGCCTTACCTTTGCGCCGGCTTCGCCGCTTTGCGAGCACAGCGATGCGGTTATCGAATACCGCTGGGCGCGCTACCCGGAAACCGTCGACCCGGCGCAGCAAAAAGCCGCTTACGGCTTATGGCTGGCGCTGGAACTGCTGCAACAGACGGAAGGCTACGCCCAGTATGAAACCATGGTTGGCGCTTTTGAGCAGTTCGAAAACGTAGTGCGCGATGGGCAGCGCAAAGTGCAGGAGGATGCGCAGCGCTTCGCCCAGACTTACAAAGATGACAAGGTGATTTACATGATGGGCAGCGGACCGTCGTTCGGCGCCGCGCACCAGCAGTCTATTTGCATTCTGCTGGAGATGCAGTGGATTAACTCCGCCAGCGTGCATAGCGGCGAATATTTCCACGGCCCGTTTGAAATTACCGAAGAGGGCACGCCGTTTGTATTGCTGCAAAGCGAAGGCCGCACCCGCGCGCTGGATGAGCGCGCCATTCGTTTTATTCGTCAGTATGGCGGCAAGCTGCAAGTGATTGACGCCAGAGAACAGGGCATCAATGCTCTGCCGGAAGCGGTGCGCGAATATTTCTGCGGTCTGTTCCACACTGCGCTGCTGGACGTTTATAACCTGGCGCTTTCACAGGCGCGTCATCATCCGCTGACCACGCGTCGCTATATGTGGAAAGTGGAATACTAACCCTCACGGGGCGGCCTGCTCGCCCCGCTTTCACTGGCTGAACTCCGCCACCCGCAACTCAAAGATATCGTGGATATACCCTATCTCCGCCACCGGCAGAGAAATGTTATAGAGCGACTTAAAGCGCTGGAAAGAGCGGTTCACCATAGCGATAAAATCGCCGTGCCGTTCGCTAAAGCGTTCAAGATTGCGGTAATGGGTTATCTCATTGCGCATAACAAGGCGCTCGATCATACAGCTAAGGTGCACATAAAGGCCGATGATCAGGTTATTGGAGAAGGTGAAGCCCAGCGTCTGCTGCCATTCGGCAATAATCTCTTCGATATACCCCAGCGTTTTGCTGGCGTTAAGGATAGTCAGAGAATTAACCACATTATGCAGTGAAAACTCTCGCACCATATTCTGGTTAATGGCGTTTATCTGTTTCTCCGTTAAATACCCGCTCAGCAGCTGCGTTAAATTAGCGTGTCCCTGCTCGCCGAGCAGCTCTTCGATGCCCATATAAGGCACCCCGTTTACCTGCGGATCCAGCGTGCCGATGATGGCGATAACGTCATACTGGGTAAAAAGCGCGTTCGGCTGGTGTTTCAGGCGGGTAAATTCACAGGCGATGATGTTGATGTTGAAATCGGCCAACAGGCTTTTTTCCATCAGATTCTTAAACTTAAACGCCGTGCCAATGCCGGTAACGCAGGTGACCAGCAACGCCTTCTCTTTTTTATGGCGCGGGTAATGAATATCCCAGCTTGAGCGGTTGAGCGGCACAATCTCTTCCGCTATCGACTCAATGCTTTTAGATAACGCGATCTCGCTGGCGATATTCAGCGCAAGACGCGTTGTGACGTTATCAACCACCACCAGCGGCCCGTGGATAGCTTCGAGCAGCGTGTCGGCGATTTCGCGGCTATAGCCCATATCGATAAGGATCATCACCCCGGCGCTGGTGTCGGTATGTTGCAGGTAGTCAAGAATGGCGCGGCTTACGTCGCTGAAAGCGACATCTACCGGCATGTCCATCGCATGATAAATTTTCTCGCCGATAAGCCGGTTTGCCACGCTGGCGATGCTGCTGGCGGTGGAATAGCCATGCGCCACAATCACCGCTTTTATTTTGCTGCTGACAGTGGCGTCAATGGCATTGCTGACGATAGCGGTAATGGCAGCCCGGTCCAGCGTGGTAATAAGCAGATCGTATTTCGCTACGATGACTTCGATAAGTTTTTGCGCCACCCTGTGCGCCAGCCCCGCTTCCTGACTCAGCCAGTTAGCCATAATCTGCCGGGAGCTTTCATCGGGTTCGCGCAGCGTCAACGGCAGGCTGGTGAGGTAACGGCCGGTGAGAAAAGCAAATTCGCCGCTTAGCGCCAGATCGTAGTTGGCGGCGATAAGCTTGCCGGCATCCTCAATAAAGCGCAGCCGCTTTTCCTGCTGCGCCATTTCGCTCTCTTTGTTCATCAGCGCATCAAGATACTGGGTAACGTTCTGATAAACGAGTTTGCCAAAGGCGCGCGAACTGATGTTTTCGCGCGACAGTTCAAGGCAAAGGCCGCAGACATTACGGGTTAGCCTCTCATACTCCTGTTGCCTGCCCGCAAGTACCGGCGCGCCCTGACTGTCGCGAAGAATAATCACCTTTTCCTGACTGAGCAGCGGCAGCAGCGGACGGCCCGGCAAAAGCTTATCCGGAATATGTCCGGCTTTGACCTCCAGGATCGCCTCCCGGCGCTGTCCGAACGCCCAGGCATTAGCGCAGACGTTTTTGATCAGGTTCTCAAGGCCGCCCACGTTGCCTTCTACCGGCTCCTCCAGCAGCAATTGCATGATTTCGCCGTCTACCGCCAGATCGTGCCCGAGCTGGCGCGCCTGGGTCTGGAAAAAATGCCAGATAAAAGCCATGCGTTCATACTGACCACGCTCCGCCACTGGCAGAATTTTCACTATCATTGGGATACGGCGAATAAACGTCGCCAGGAAGTGTTTATCCGGTTCCTCCGTGGTGGCGAAAATAAGCCGCACGCAGGCTCGCCGTTCCTGGCTGCTCTCGCCAAGCCGCCGCCAGGTGCCGTTATCCATAAAGTGGAACAACTTTTCCTGGCCTTCCGGCGTTAACCTGTGCACCTCATCAATAAACAGCACGCCGCCGTCGCTCGCCTCGATCAACCCTTCAACGTTTCTGTCGGCGCCGGTAAAAGCCCCTTTAACATGACCAAAAAGCTTGGAGGTGAGCAGTTCCGGGTTGTTAGCGTATTCCGCGCAGTTAAACACCTGGAAGGGCGCATCCGGGGCGAGGATGTGTTGTTCAATAGCGTAACGCCAGAGACGGCCGGCCAGGAAGCTTTTGCCGGTGCCCGTAGGTCCTTTCAGCAATACCGGCAGGCCGCTGCCCGGGTAGCTGATAGCCGCCTTGCATTGACGGATAGCCTCCTGCAAGCTGCCCTGCGCGCCAATCAGCGTCTCAAGGCTGTCCTGTCGGTCTTCCAGCAATCCGGCAAGAGAAGCATATTCCATCTGACGCACTGCCAGGCCGTGTCGTTCCCGCAACTGATTAACCGGCAGAAAAAGCACCGGGCGACTGTTTATTTTTATGACCCGCTGCTCGCGGTGCAGGTTATTCAGATGATGGCTGACAATGTTTCGCTTCTGACGAAAGTGGCTGGCAATCTGCATAGCGCTAAAATCGCTGGTATCCGCCGCTGTTAATTGTCGCTGGCCGCACGCCTTTTCAAGCCATTGAAATATCAAATCCTTATTCATGGATCGGGCAACTCCGTTCACTAACAGGGTTTTCTAACATAGCCACATTAGTGAATGAAAAATAGCCTGCGCTGGGCGAAAACGGGCGATCGGTCAAAGGAAAACGGGCCGCGTTATCTGAGCGGCGGCATTTTGGGGCTGTCAGCATAGAAAAAACGCCGCTGACCTGACGGGCCAGCGGCGCTTATTTACTAAAGCCTGCGCGTAATTAACGGGCAGGGGGCGTGATTACTCTTTTGGATCTTTACCCGCCAGTAGTTTATCCAGCTCGTCGCCGCCAACGTGGCGGAAATCCTGGCCTTTAACGAAATAGAAGATGTATTCGCAGATGTTCTGGCAGCGGTCGCCGATACGCTCGATAGAACGCGCGCAGAACAGCGCGGTAAGCACGCTTGGGATGGTGCGGGAATCTTCCATCATGTAGGTCATCAGCTGACGAACAATGCCTTCGTATTCCTGATCCACTTTTTTGTCTTCACGGTAGATGCGTACCGCTTCGTCGAGATCCATGCGCGCAAAGGCATCCAGCACATCGTGCAGCATTTGCACCGTGTGACGGCCAAGCGACTCCAGGCTTACCAGCAGCGACTGATGCTGTTGAGAAAATTTCTCCAGCGCGGTGCGGCAAATTTTATCCGCTACGTCGCCGATGCGCTCCAGCTCAGCGATAGTTTTGATAATCGCCATGACCAGGCGCAGGTCGCTCGCCGTCGGCTGGCGCTTGGCGATGATGCGCACACAGGCTTCATCAATCGCCACTTCCATCATATTAACTTTCTGAT
The DNA here is from genome assembly GCF_000463115.2 of Franconibacter helveticus LMG 23732. Taxonomy (GTDB): domain Bacteria; phylum Pseudomonadota; class Gammaproteobacteria; order Enterobacterales; family Enterobacteriaceae; genus Franconibacter; species Franconibacter helveticus. The sequence continues at coordinate 177,814 of NZ_AWFX01000038.1, forward strand.
CGCCTTCGATAACCCGTTTGGCCAGCTCGCTGTCCTGGTTGTGCATGGCGGTAATCGCGTCGGAGAGCTGCTGTTCTACCAGCCCTCCCATGGTCAGCACCTGAGTACGTACGTACTCCAGCTCCGCGTTAAACTGACCAGAAATGTGTTTATTAAGATTAAGGTTGTCCATTTAGCACTCCGCATGCCCGACAGATTCAAAAGCGGCTCACCTGAAATATCAGGGCATATCAGCCGTAACGACCCGTGATGTAATCTTCAGTCTGTTTCTTCTTCGGCTTGGTAAAGATATCGTCCGTATTGCTGAACTCAATCAGTTCGCCGAGATACATAAACGCCGTGTGATCCGAGCAGCGCGCCGCCTGCTGCATATTGTGGGTCACGATGACCACCGTATAGTCCTGCTTAAGCTCGGTGATAAGCTCTTCAATACGCCCGGTGGAGATAGGATCCAGCGCCGAGCAAGGCTCATCAAGTAACAAGACGTCCGGGCGGATGGCGATGCCGCGCGCGATGCAAAGGCGCTGCTGCTGACCGCCGGAGAGAGAGTACCCGCTCTGGTGCAGTTTATCTTTGGTTTCATTCCACAATGCGGCCTTGGTCAAAGCCCACTGCACGCGTTCGTCCATCTCCGCGCGGGAAAGCTTCTCAAACAGGCGCACGCCGAAGGCGATGTTGTCGTAAATCGACATCGGGAACGGCGTCGGCTTCTGGAATACCATGCCGACTTTAGCGCGCAGCAGGGCGATATCCTGTGAGTGCGTAAGGATGTTTTCGCCATCAAGCAGGATTTCGCCTTCTGCGCGCTGCTCCGGATAGAGCTCGAACATTTTGTTGAAGGTGCGCAGCAGCGTCGATTTACCGCAGCCGGACGGGCCGATAAAAGCCGTTACCTGATTTTTGGCGATATCCAGACTGATGTTTTTCAGGGCATGGAATTTCCCGTAATAAAAGTTCAAATCGCGAACCTGAATTTTGCCCGGGGTAGTGTCAACCATACTCATTGCAATCTTTTCCTTATCCGGCGCCGCGTTTTGCCGCGCCGCATCAATTAACCGTGTTTACGTTTAGCGAACAGCACGCGTGCCAGGATATTCAGCAACAGCACGCACAGCGTAATAATCAGCACGCCAGCCCAGGCAAGCTGCTGCCACTCGGCAAACGGGCTCATGGCGAATTTGAAAATGGTCACCGGCAGGTTGGCGATAGGCTGCATCATGTCGGTGCTCCAGAACTGGTTAGAGAGCGCCGTAAAGAGCAGCGGGGCAGTTTCGCCCGCGATACGCGCCACCGCCAGCAGCACGCCGGTCAGAATGCCGGAAACAGACGCCTTCAGCGTAATGGCGGAGATCATCTTCCACTTCGGTGTGCCAAGCGCGTAAGCCGCTTCGCGCAGGCTGTCCGGCACCAGCTTGAGCATGTTCTCGGTGGTGCGGATAACAATCGGCACCTGCAACAGCGCCAGCGCAATCACGCCCGCCCAGCCGGAGAAGTGCTCCATTTGCGCCACCACGATGGTGTAGACGAAGAGACCCACCACGATGGAAGGAGCGGAAAGCAGAATGTCGTTAATAAAGCGGATAACCTCGGCAAGCCAGGATTTGCGGCCATATTCCGCCAGGTAAATGCCCGCCATAATGCCAAGCGGCGTACCGAAAACGGTCGCCCAGAGAATAAGCAACCCGCTGCCTGCCAGGGCGTTCGCCAGACCGCCGCCCGCCGTATTTGGCGGCGGGGTCATTTCGGTGAACAGGGCGAGCGACATGCCGTCAAAGCCGCGCACTACCGTTGAGAACAGGATCCAGATAAGCCAGAACAGGCCGAACGCCATGGTGGCCATAGACAAGGTCAGCGCGATGCGGTTTTTTGTACGGCGCTTCGCCTGCATTTTACGGCGCGATTGCGCCAGCTCCTGCGAGGTTTGCAGTTCCAGAGTCGTCGCCATTATCGTGCCCCCTCGTTTTTCGCCAGACGCATAATCATGACTTTAGAAATCGCCAGCACGATAAAGGTGATGACGAAGAGGATCAGGCCAAGCTCCATCAGCGCCGCCACGTGCAGGCCCGACTCCGCTTCGGCGAATTCGTTCGCCAGCGCCGACGTGATGCTGTTGCCCGGCATATAGAGCGAGGGGCTGTCGAGCTGGTAGGTGTTGCCGATGATAAACGTCACCGCCATGGTTTCGCCCAGCGCGCGGCCAAGACCGAGCATGACGCCGCCGATTACGCCGTTTTTGGTGAACGGCAACACGATGCGCCAGATAACTTCCCAAGTGGTGCAGCCGATGCCGTAGGCTGACTCTTTCATCATCACCGGGGTTTGCTCGAATACATCGCGCATGACCGCTGCGATGTAAGGAATAATCATGATGGCGAGAATCACGCCCGCCGCGAGAATGCCGATGCCGAACGCCGGACCGGAGAAGAGCGCGCCCACAAAAGGGATGGCGGAAAGCACGTTGCCCACCGGCTCCTGAAAGTAAGTCGCAAACAGCGGCGCGAAAATAAACAGGCCCCACATGCCGTAAACGATACTCGGGATAGCGGCCAGCAGTTCAATGGCGATGCCGAGCGGACGCTTGAGCCAGCCCGGAGCCAGTTCCGTCAGGAACAGCGCAATGCCGAAGCTTACGGGAACCGCGATCAGCAGCGCGATAAACGAGGTCACCAGCGTGCCGTAAATAGGCACCAGCGCGCCGTAGATATCGTTCGGCGCATCCCATTCTTTGGTCCAGAGGAAGGAGAAACCGAACTTCTGGATGCTTGGCCAGGAGGAGATGATAAGGGAGACGATAATGCCGCCCAGCAGCAAAAGCACAATCAGCGCAGCCAGACGAACCAGCGCGCTGAATATCATGTCACCTTTTTTCCCCGGAGGGTTAAATACAGGCTTTGTGGCAGCCATAATTCACTCTTTCAGTTGAGCCCAGAAAGCCGGCAATTTTACCGGCTTCCGGGACAAAGGTAATGCTAATTAGTACAACGCTTTACCGCTGCTGTCCTTCACGTTGGTCTTCCATGCTGCGCGAACTTGCTCAACCACGCTGTCCGGCAGAGAAGCGTAGTCCAGGTCATTAGCCTGTTTCGCGCCTTCTTTGTAAGCCCAGTCGAAGAACTTCAGCACTTCAGCGCCCTGCTCAGGTTTCTTCTGCTCTTTGTGAACCAGGATGAAGGTGGTGGAGGTAATCGGCCACGCGTTTTCGCCTTTCTGGTTAGTCAGGTCCTGAGCGAAGGATTTGCTCCAGTCCACGTCTTTCGCCGCGTTGGAGAAGTTCTCTTCGGTCGGGTCAACCGGCTTGCCGTCAGCAGAAACCAGTTTGGTGTAGGTCAGGTTGTTCTGCTTGGCGTAAGCGTATTCCACATAGCCGATAGAGCCAGGCAGACGCTGTACGAACGCGGCGATGCCGTCGTTGCCTTTACCGCCAAGACCGGTCGGCCAGTTAACCGTCGAGCCGGCGCCGATTTTGGATTTCCACTCTTCGTTCACTTTCGCCAGGTAGCTGGTGAAAACGAAAGAGGTGCCGGAGCCGTCAGCGCGACGCACCACTGCGATATTCTGAGAAGGCAGTTTTTTGCCCGGGTTCAGCTTAGCGATGGCTTCGTCATCCCACTTCTTGATTTTGCCCAGGTAGATATCGCCCAGGGTTTTACCATCAAGCACCAGTTCGCCCGCTTTGAAGCCCGGCAGGTTAACCGCCAGCACCACGCCGCCGATAACGGTCGGGAACTGGAAGAGGCCTTCCTGCTGTAGTTTTTCGTCAGACAGCGGCGCATCGGAAGCACCGAAATCCACGGTGTTCGCGATGATTTGCTTCACGCCGCCGGAAGAGCCGATCCCCTGGTAGTTAATCTTATTACCGGTGGATTTCTGATAAGTGTCAGCCCACTTGGCATACACCGGCGCCGGGAAGGTTGCACCGGCGCCAGTCAGGCTTGCAGCCGCGTTAACGGCGAAAGCGCTCATCGATAAGGTCGCGGCGACAACGGTTGCGACGGTGGTACGCATAACTTTCATAATGTCTCCTGCATGAGGTAAACGTAATTCATTGTTAAGTGGCTACGCTCTGCAAAATAGGACAATTGGGTGACAGTTAAATGTACGAATTATGACAGTTTTATGACAGCGCGGAATTTACGCATTTACTTTAAGTAATAACCATAAAAATCAATCAATTAAAGTAATTTATGACAAAGAAATGAAGCGTAAATTTTATTTTTATGACAGGGTAAACATAGCGCAGGATGGCTGTTTTTCATCCTGATTGGTCATTTTTCTACGCCAGCGTTAACGCCTTTTCTGAGGGATTGCAGGCGGCTTGCTGCGCTTTTTGACAGAGCGTCGCTGAAGCTGTCGCATCAGCGTCTGACGCATTTTTAGTCGCAAACACCAGCGCACCAGGATACTCATCTCCCGGCTGTTTATCACCTTCCAGGCAAGCCACACCAGTAACGCGCCGGCGCACCAGCACAGTATGGAAATGCGCGAGAGCGGCAGAAAGCCAAGACCATAAATCAGCGTCGCCAGGCTGAGCGCCAGGTGAAAAAACCAGCTGTAAAGCAAAGCAACCAGCCCGACGCGCCTTCCTTTTTCAATAAGAAAAGTGGGGATCATTAAAACGAGCAGCCAGGCGAAGCCAGCTATGACGAAGATCGCTGAAAAAGTTGGGCGTAATGCCGCTACGTTCGCGATGGCGCTGAAAAACAAAGCATACGTGCTGGCGACCAGCACATGAAAGAAAGAGGCGACGCCGAAATAGCGGGATTTGGGCTCCTCGCTGCACTGCGCCATTTTCTCCTTCAGCTGATGCAGCCTGCGGCGAGCGATATCGTCCTCGACGCTGGCGCTGAAGGCCAGAAGCGCATAAAAGCGCGAGCCGGAAATCCATTTAAGCAAAAACATGAAAGCGTATTTTCCAGGGGGTAGCCAAAAAAGAAGAGGTTGCCAGACGGCAACCTCTTCAGGATAACACGCGTTAAGGAGGCTTATTCCACCGTTACGGATTTCGCCAGGTTACGCGGCTGGTCCACGTCGGTGCCTTTGATAAGCGCGACGTGATAAGCCAGCAGTTGCAGCGGCACGGTGTAGAAAATCGGGGCAATCACCTCTTCCACATGCGGCATCGGAATGATGTGCATGTTTTCGCTGCTGGTGAAACCAGCGTCCTGGTCGGCGAAGACATACAGCTGGCCGCCACGGGCGCGTACTTCTTCGATGTTGGACTTGAGTTTTTCCAGCAGTTCGTTGTTAGGCGCCACCACGATAACCGGCATATCGGCATCGATAAGCGCCAGCGGGCCATGTTTCAGCTCGCCTGCGGCATAAGCTTCCGCATGAATGTAGGAGATCTCTTTGAGCTTCAGCGCCCCTTCCAGCGCGATAGGGTATTGATCGCCGCGACCCAGGAACAGGGCGTGGTGTTTCTCAGAGAACCCTTCGGCAAGCTGTTCGATGCGTTTATCCTGAGCCAGCATCTGTTCGATGCGGTTAGGCAGCGCCTGGAGGCCATGAACAATATCCTGCTCGATAGAGGCGCTCAGCCCTTTCAGACGGCTCAGTTTCGCCACCAGCATCAGCAGTACGGTTAACTGGGTGGTAAAAGCTTTGGTTGAGGCAACGCCGATTTCGGTGCCCGCTTTGGTCATCATCGCCAGATCGGACTCACGCACCAGAGAGGAGCCTGGCACGTTACAGATGGCGAGCGAACCAAGATAACCCAGCTCTTTTGACAGACGCAGCGCTGCCAGCGTATCCGCCGTTTCGCCGGATTGCGAAAGGGTGATCATCAGGCTGTTGCGGCGAACCGCAGACTTCCGGTAGCGGAATTCAGACGCGATTTCGACATCACACGGCACGCCAGCCAGCGATTCAAACCAGTAACGGGAAACCATACCGGAGTTGTAAGAGGTGCCGCAGGCGACAATCTGAATATGCTCAACCTGAGAGAGCAGATTGTTCGCGTCAGGACCCAGCTCGCTGAGATCCACTTCGCCATGATTGATGCGCCCGGTCAGGGTGCTCTTAATGGCGTTCGGCTGCTCATAAATCTCTTTCTGCATATAGTGACGATAAACGCCTTTATCGCCCGCATCGTATTGCAGGTTAGATTCAATTTCTTCGCGGGTGACCTGATCGCCCGATTTCTCGAACACGGTTACAGTACGGCGCGTTACTTCGGCAATGTCGCCCTCTTCCAGGAAGATGAAGCGACGCGTTACCGGCAGCAGCGCCAGCTGGTCGGAAGCAATAAAGTTTTCGCCCATGCCAAGACCAATGACCAGCGGGCTGCCGGAGCGGGCAGCCAGCAGCACGCTCGGGTCGCGGCTGTCCATGATAACGGTGCCGTAAGCGCCGCGCAGTTGAGGGATAGCGCGCAGTACGGCTTCACGCAGCGTACCGCCTTTCTCCAGCTCCCAGTGCACCAGGTGAGCGATAACTTCGGTGTCTGTCTCGGAGATAAATTCGTAGCCGCGGGATTTTAATTCTTCGCGCAGCGGTTCATGGTTTTCGATAATGCCGTTATGCACGACCACGATGTGGCCGGAAACATGCGGGTGCGCATTGCCTTCAGAAGGCTCGCCATGCGTTGCCCAGCGGGTGTGAGCAATACCGGTGCCGCCACGCAGCGGCTGTTCTTCCGCCGCCTGAGCCAGCATCTGGACTTTGCCAAGGCGACGCAGGCGAGTCATATGCCCTTCGCTGTCAACCACCGCCAGACCCGCAGAGTCATAACCGCGGTATTCCAGACGACGTAAGCCTTCGAGCAAGATTTCAGCAATATCACGTTGCGCGACTGCGCCAACAATTCCACACATAGTTTATGGTTCCTGATTATGGCTTTTCGCCATACGTTGTCGACGACCTGTTATGCCCTTTTTGGGCGCCCCGAGCCTTGTAGAGAGTGGGGTTATTATTATTTATCCCTTAAGGGATGCGGGCGGGGGCGATTTATTATGTGCCCCTCTGCCCAAACCGCTTCCCGAAGGACGCGGAGAACTACTTCTTCTTCACCGGACGCTGCCAGCCCTGAATATGGGTCTGTTTCACGCGGCTTATGACCAGTTCATCTTCAGCGATATCACGCGTTACCGTCGTGCCCGCGCCGATAGTGGCGCCGCGCGCTACGCTGACAGGCGCCACCAGCTGCGTATCGGAGCCGACAAAGACGTCATCGCCGATAAGGGTTTTATGTTTGTTCGCGCCATCGTAGTTACAGGTGATGGTACCCGCGCCAATGTTTACATTGGCGCCGATTTCCGCATCGCCAAGATAAGTCAGATGACCCGCCTTGGAACCTTTGCCCAGGCGCGCTTTTTTCATTTCGACAAAGTTGCCGACGTGCGCGCCCTCTTCAAGCTCAGCGCCAGGACGAAGACGTGCAAACGGGCCGATGGTGCAGGCGGAGTCAAGGCGGGCCTCTTCCACCACGGTGTAAGGGCTGATTTCGCAATCATCGCCGATGATGCTGTTTTTGATGACGCAGCCTGCGCCGATTTTCACGCGGTTGCCAAGGGTGACGCGGCCTTCGATCACGACGTTAACGTCGATTTCTACATCGCGACCATGTTCCAGCTCGCCGCGCAGGTCGAAACGCGCCGGATCGCGCAACATGACTCCCGCCAGCAGCAGCTTCTCTGCCTGCTCGGCCTGATAAACACGTTCCAGGCGCGCCAGTTGCAGACGGTTGTTAACCCCTTCCACTTCGCTTAAGCGCTCCGGATGCACCGCGGCGATTTCTCGCCCTTCCTGATGGGCCATGGCGATAATGTCGGTGATGTAGTATTCACCCTGGGCATTATTGTTATTCAGCTTCGCCAGCCAGCGTTTCAGATCCGCGCCATTTGCGACCAGAATACCGGTATTGATTTCATTAATAAGGCGCTGTTCATCGCTGGCATCTTTATGTTCAACGATGCCGGTTACGGTGCCGTTCTCGCGGGTAATACGGCCATAGCCTGTGGGATCGTCAAGCTTAACCGTCAACAGACCGATGCCGCCCTGCGGTTTGGCAGCGCGCAGACGCCCAAGCGTTTCCACGCTGATGAGCGGCACATCGCCGTAGAGCATCAGAACGTCTTCATCGTCATTAAAGAACGGCGCCGCCTGTTGCATAGCATGGCCGGTACCCAGTTGCTCCGCCTGCAATACCCAGTTCAGCGAGTCGTCGCGAAGCGTTTGCTTAAGCAGTTCGCCGCCATGACCATAAACCAGATGTACGCGCTGCGCGCCTACCTGTTTAGCCGCGTCGATAACATGCTGCACCATGGCTTTGCCGGCCAGTTGATGCAGCACCTTCGGAAGGTCGGAATACATGCGGGTGCCTTTGCCTGCTGCAAGGATCACCACGCTCATCGCACTGTTTGACATATCTGTCCTGACTTTTAAAAGTGAATGAAGTAAAGCGAGTTGATAATGAAAATTCTACATATTTTTCAGCATAAAAAGGATCGTTGTTAAATCCTGCGTTTTTCCACTCGCTTAACGCATCCGGGTTTATAAAAGTACCGCAAAATGGGGTTTTTGCTGGCTAAACACGAAGAAACTAAATAACAATCAGTTGGTTAATAGTTTTTTCATTTATAAAATAAAGCAGCTGTTCGCCTGCGCGTTTTCCATGACATTTTTATATTTTGTGCTGTCAGCGGGTATAAGGCTCTGCTTTGCGCCTTCATTTCTGAAGCGTTTTGAGTCTGGCAGACCACACTATTTGATCAATCATCCGAATGAACTAGTCACACAGTTGAAATACAAAGATTTGCTGTGAACGAGGCGAGTATGGGTGTAGAGAAAGTATAATAAATAACCAGCCACAGAGTGCGGCGATAATATTCAGATAAAAAAAATGCCAGTCATCAGACTGGCATTTTCACTTTCAAGCCGGTGTTACATCGCTTTTTTGGTCAACTCGATAACGCGCAGTTTGGCGATCGCTTTAGCCAGTTCAGCAGAAGCCTGAGCGTAGTCCACGTCGCCGTGGGAACTACGAATATGCTCTTCCGCCTTACGCTTCGATTCCAGGGCTCGCGCTTCGTCGAGATCCTGGCCACGAATCGCGGTGTCCGCGAGCACGGTTACGTTGCCCGGTTGCACTTCCAGCACGCCGCCGGAGAGATAGATAAACTCTTCGTGGCCGTGCTGTTTCACGATGCGGATCATACCAGGCTTAATGGCGGTGAGCAGCGGGGCGTGACCCGGGTAGATACCCAGTTCACCTTCACTGCCCGTAACCTGGATTTTCTCAACCAGACCAGAAAACATCTGCTGTTCTGCGCTGACGACGTCCAGGTGGTAAGTCATTGCCATATCACCCTCCGATTAAGGCGTTAAAGTTTTTTGGCTTTTTCCACGGCTTCGTCGATAGAGCCAACCATGTAGAACGCCTGCTCCGGCAGATGGTCGTATTCGCCTTCCATGATGCCTTTAAAGCCACGGATAGTGTCTTTCAGCGATACGTATTTACCCGGAGAACCGGTGAACACTTCCGCTACGAAGAACGGCTGGGACAGGAAGCGCTGGATTTTACGCGCGCGAGCTACCACCAGTTTGTCTTCTTCAGACAGTTCGTCCATACCGAGGATGGCGATGATGTCTTTCAGCTCCTGATAACGCTGCAAAATAGACTGCACGCCGCGAGCGGTATCATAGTGCTCCTGGCCTACGACCAGCGGGTCCAGCTGACGGCTGGTGGAGTCCAGCGGGTCAACGGCCGGGTAGATACCGAGAGATGCGATCTGACGGCTCAGTACCACGGTTGCGTCAAGGTGCGCAAAGGTGGTTGCCGGAGACGGGTCAGTCAAGTCATCCGCCGGTACGTATACCGCCTGTACGGAGGTGATAGAACCAGTTTTGGTGGAGGTGATACGCTCTTGCAGAACGCCCATCTCTTCCGCCAGCGTCGGCTGATAACCTACCGCTGAAGGCATACGACCCAGCAGTGCGGATACTTCCGTACCGGCCAGGGTGTAACGATAGATGTTGTCGACGAACAGCAGTACGTCACGACCTTCGTCACGGAATTTCTCAGCCATGGTCAGGCCAGTCAGCGCAACGCGCAGACGGTTTCCCGGCGGCTCGTTCATCTGGCCGTAAACCAGGGATACTTTATCCAGAACGTTGGAGTCGGTCATTTCGTGGTAGAAGTCGTTACCTTCACGGGTACGCTCACCCACGCCTGCAAACACGGAGTAACCGGAGTGCTCGATCGCGATGTTACGGATAAGCTCCATCATGTTTACGGTTTTACCTACGCCCGCACCACCGAACAGACCAACTTTACCGCCCTTAGCGAATGGACACATCAGGTCGATAACTTTGATGCCGGTTTCCAGCAGTTCCTGAGAGCTGGAGAGCTCTTCATAGGAAGGCGCCGCGCGGTGAATAGCCCAACGCTCTTCTTCGCCGATATCGCCTTTCATGTCGATCGGCTGACCCAGCACGTTCATGATACGGCCGAGGGTCGCTTTACCTACCGGGACTTCGATCGGGTGCTCGAGGTCTGCAACCGGCAGACCGCGGCGCAGGCCGTCGGAAGAACCCATCGCGATGGTACGTACGATACCGCCGCCGAGCTGCTGCTGTACTTCCAGCACCAGACGCTCATTACCATTTGTTACCTCAAGGGCGTCGTACACCTTCGGTACGGCATCCTGAGGGAACTCGACGTCCACCACGGCGCCGATTACCTGGACAATCTTTCCAGTAGCCATCTTGAATCCTCTACGAAATAACCTGGTTAAACCGCGGCGGCCCCCGAGACGATCTCGGTGAGTTCCTGAGTAATGCTGGCCTGACGAGCTTTGTTGTATACCAACTGCAGCTCTTTAATCAGGCTGCCGCCATTATCGGTTGCGGCTTTCATCGCCACCATTCGTGCGGCCTGCTCGCTGGCCAGGTTTTCAACCACGCCCTGATAAACCTGCGATTCCACATAACGACGCAGCAGGGTATCCAGCAGCGCTTTCGGGTCGGGTTCATACAGGTAATCCCAGGATTTGCGTTTCAACTCTTCATCTTCTGACGCCGGTAACGGCAGCAGCTGAGTGATGGTTGGAGCCTGAGACATGGTGTTAATAAATTTGTTGCTGACAACGTAAAGCTTGTCCAGACGACCTTCATCGTAGGCCTGCAACATCACTTTAACCGGGCCGATCAGTTCGGACAGGGAAGGGTTATCCCCCATGCCGGTCACCTGAGCGACAATGTTGCCGCCTACGGAATTGAAGAAAGAAACGCCCTTGGAGCCGATCATTGCGAGGTCGCACTGAACGCCTTTATCGGACCATGCTTTCATATCCGCCAGCAGTTTTTTGAACAGGTTAATGTTCAAACCACCGCACAGACCACGGTCGGTAGACACCACCAGGTAGCCCACGCGTTTAACGTCGCGTTCTTCCAGGTAAGGGTGCTTATATTCCAGATTACCGGTAGCAAGGTGACTAATCACTTTGCGCATGGTATCTGCATAAGGACGGCTGGCCGCCATGCGATCCTGCGATTTACGCATTTTGGAAGCGGCGACCATCTCCATCGCTTTAGTGATCTTTTGCGTGTTCTGGACGCTTGCGATCTTACTACGTATCTCTTTTGCGCCGGCCATGAGCTTCTCCTCAATGCCTTGCGGCTTGCTTTACAGCAAGCCGCCAGACGTTACCAGGACTGGGTTGCTTTAAAGGAGTCGAGGAGGCTTTTCAGCTTGCCTTCGATCTCATCGTTATAGCCACCGTTCTGGTTAATCTCTTGCATCAGCGGAGCGTGGTCACGATCAGCGTAAGCCAGCAGAGCGGCTTCAAAGCTACCGATTTTCGCCAGTTCCACATCTTCGAGGTAACCGCGTTCCGCCGCGAACAGTACCAGGCCCTGCTGTGCAACAGACATCGGCGCATACTGTTTCTGCTTGAGCAGTTCAGTTACTTTCTGACCATGGCTCAGCTGCTTACGGGTTGCTTCGTCCAGATCGGAGGCGAACTGAGAGAACGCCGCCAGTTCACGATACTGCGCCAGCGCGGTACGAATACCACCGGACAGTTTCTTGATGATCTTGGTCTGAGCAGCACCGCCCACACGAGATACGGAGATACCCGGGTTAACCGCCGGACGAATACCGGAGTTAAACAGGTTGGTTTCCAGGAAGATCTGACCATCGGTAATGGAAATTACGTTGGTCGGAACGAATGCGGAAACGTCACCCGCCTGGGTTTCGATGATCGGCAGCGCGGTCAGGGAGCCGGTTTTACCTTTCACTTCACCTTTCGTGAAGTTCTCTACGTATTCCGCGTTAACGCGGGATGCGCGCTCCAGCAGACGGGAGTGGAGGTAGAACACGTCGCCCGGGAATGCTTCACGTCCCGGCGGACGACGGAGCAGCAGAGAAACCTGACGGTAAGCGACAGCCTGTTTAGACAGGTCATCGTAAACAATCAGCGCGTCTTCGCCGCGGTCGCGGAAGTATTCGCCCATTGCGCAACCGGCATACGGCGCCAGATATTGCAGCGCAGCAGATTCAGAAGCGGTAGCGACCACAACGATAGTGTTGGACAGCGCGCCATGCTCTTCCAGTTTACGAACCACGTTAGAAATGGTGGACGCTTTCTGACCGATAGCCACGTACACGCATTTGATACCGGAATCGCGCTGGTTGATGATGGCGTCGATAGCCATTGCGGTTTTACCGGTCTGACGGTCGCCGATGATCAGCTCACGCTGGCCGCGGCCGATTGGAATCATGGCGTCGACAGATTTGTAACCGGTCTGTACAGGCTGGTCTACGGACTGACGATCGATAACGCCCGGTGCGATAACTTCGATTGGCGAGAAGCCATCGTGTTCAACCGGACCTTTGCCGTCGATCGGCGCGCCGAGGGTGTTAACCACGCGACCGAGCAGGCCACGGCCAACCGGCACTTCAAGAATACGGCCAGTACACTTAACCTTCATGCCTTCGGCGAGGTCAGAGTAAGGACCCATAACTACCGCACCTACGGAGTCGCGCTCCAGGTTCAGTGCGATAGCGTAACGGTTACCCGGCAGGGAGATCATTTCACCCTGCATACAATCGGCCAGGCCGTGAATGCGGATAACACCGTCACTTACAGAAACAATAGTACCTTCGTTATGAGCTTCGCTCACAACATTGAACTGAGCAATGCGCTGCTTGATCAGTTCGCTGATTTCGGTGGAATTCAGTTGCATGCTCCAGTCCCCTTAAGACTGCAAGACGTCTGCAAGGCGCTCAAGACGGCCGCGCACGCTGCCATCAATGACCATATCACCCGCACGGATGATGACGCCTGCCATTACAGACTTATCGATTTTGCAATTCAGCTTAACTTTGCGTGACAGACGTTTTTCCATCGCGGCGCTGATTTTCGCAAGCTGTTCGTCGCTTAACGCGCTGGCTGAGGTGACATCCACCTCAACGATAGCCTCAAGGGCTGCGCGCAGTTGCATGAACTGCTCAAGAACATCAGGAAGGACCTTCAGACGACCGTTTTCCGCCATCACCCGAATCAGGTTCTGGCCATTTTCGTCCAGCTGGTCACCGCAAATTGCGATAAACGACTTAGCGAGCGTTTCCGGCGCCACGGCGCCGGAGAGAAGCTCTGCCATTTGTTCGTTTTTAGCCACCTCAGCGGCAAACGCCAGCATGTTCTGCCAGCGGTCGATGCTCTGGTGTTCGACGGCAAAGTCAAAAGCTGCTTTGGCGTAGGGGCGAGCTACCGTTACAAATTCAGACATCAGCCCCTCCCTCCTTACAGTTCAGCGACAAGTTTATCCACGATGTCGCTGTTAGCAGCTTCATCCACGGAACGTTCGATGATCTTCTCGGCGCCAGCAACAGCCAGCGTAGCGACTTGCTTACGCAGCTCTTCGCGTGCGCGTTTGCGTTCGGCTTCGATTTCAGCCTGCGCCTGCGCGACGATTTTGTTACGTTCCTGCTCTGCTTCAGCTTTGGCTTCGTCCAGGATCTGCGCGCGGCGTTTGTTCGCCTGCTCGATGATTACCTGAGCTTCCGCCTTCGCTTTTTTCAGCTGGTCGGTCGCGTTGGCCTGTGCAAGGTCCAAATCCTTTTTAGCTCGTTCAGCAGAAGCAAGGCCGTCAGCAATTTCTTTTTGACGCTTTTCGATGGCAGCCATTAAAGGCGGCCATACATACTTCATGCAGAACAGAACGAACAGGACAAACGCGATGGCCTGGCCGAGGATTGTTGCGTTAAGATTCACAGCACAATGCCTCTTATCTGGTTAATGTTCTGATATTGCCCGTTAGTGCCAGACAACTTCGTTTACTACGCGACAGCGAACATCACGTACAGACCCAGACCCACAGCGATCATCGGGATAGCATCCACCAGACCCATTACGATAAAGAACTGAGTACGCAGCAGAGGAATCAGATCAGGCTGGCGCGCAGCGCCTTCCAGGAATTTACCCCCGAGGATGCCGATACCGATCGCAGCACCGATTGCCGCCAGACCCATCATCACAGCGGCAGCCATGTACAGCAGATCCATATTCAGGTTTTCCATGACAGTCTCCAGTTTGTTTCAGTTAAAACGCAGTAGTGTTGAGTTAAAAAATCAATGCTCTTCAGACGCCATCGACAGATAGACGATCGTCAGAACCATGAAGATGAAGGCTTGCAGTGTAATGATCAGGATGTGGAAAATTGCCCAGGGCACGTTCAACAACCATTGCGACCACCACGGCAGCAGACCAGCAATCAGAATGAAAATCAGCTCACCGGCATACATGTTGCCGAACAGTCGCAGACCGAGAGAAACCGGCTTGGACAGCAGGCTCACGCCTTCCAGGATCAAGTTGACCGGAATGAACGCCCAGTGATTGAACGGCTGAAGCGTCAACTCTTTCGTGAAGCCGCCGATGCCTTTCATTTTGATGCTGTAGAACAGAATGAGGATAAACACGCCAAGCGCCATGGACAGGGTGATGTTCACGTCAGCAGACGGCACCACGCGCAGCGCAGGCAAGCCGAACACGTGCTCGCCGATGTACGGCAGCAGGTCGATTGGCAGTAAATCCATCAGGTTCATCAGGAATACCCAGACGAAAATCGTCAGGGCCAGCGGGGCAATCAGCTTGCTTTTGCCATGGTACATGTCTTTCACGCTACCATGCACGAAGCCGATGACCAGCTCTACCGCCGTCTGGAATTTACCCGGTACGCCGCTGGTCGCATTTTTAGCGACTTTGCGAAACAGCACCAGAAACAACAGACCGAGCACCACAGAGAAGAACATGGAGTCGATGTTGAGCGTCCAGAAGGTGGCCGGGGGGTTATGCGGATCCACCAGCGAGAAGGTACGCAGGTCAATCTGAAGGTTATTCAGATGGTGACCTATATACTCCTGCGGCGTCGAGATTTCTCCTGCAGACATGATGCCTCTTACCCTTTGTTGTTGATTACAGCTGGCGCCAGTATCTGAACCACCAGCACCGAAACCCACGTCACTATGAGCGGTACAAATTCCGCTTTGAATACCGCCAGCGCCACCACCAGCAAAGTAAAGGTCACAATCACCTTAATCGCCTCGCCGAGAGCGAATGACCAGGCCACACGGCCCTGAGCGGGTGGTTGCGCCTGATGGCGCCAGGCAAAAATCATAAAAAACATGTTTGGCAGCAAAACCGCCAGACCTCCGCTTATCGCGGAAGCGCCCCAGAAGGGGGCTTTGAGGCAAAACAGCAATCCGATTGCTATCACCGCCAGAAGTTGAATGAACAGAAGCTTGCGAGCAACGTTTCTACTCAAAAGCGACACCGTCATAAGATTTTACTCCTGCTCCCTTTGAGGTATGTCGCGTGTCGTATAAAACTGTCTTTGCAGCTCAGAGTCAAGCTTCAAAAAGCGCTCAAATTATACGGGGCGGCCTCGTGATTTCAAACAATAAGTAGCTAAAAGGTGAATAAATGTTTAAATAATTTTCAGCACAGCGTTTTTCACACTTTTTATGAAACGGCCGCGTGAAAAGCGAAATTGACGTAACGCGCGTAATAACGGCAAATAAAGCGTGCTTTAGATCACATTCTTAACATTACCCCGGCAGGGAAATTTATTTCATTTAAGAATGTTAATCACTTATCTTATTGAAATGGGTTAACTTTATTTTATCCATTTCATAAAAGTGAGAAAAACACGATAAAAACCTTTTATTGACATCCGCGACAAAAATTTAACATTTAAACTTTGCCAAAGCATACTTTTAGCAGGCTGATATTTTCGCGGTTGATTATTTAAATTGGCATACAAAACGTGCGCCGTTAAGAAACAGAAAAGCCACAGTAAATAAAGGGTAAAACTTCCGACACGCCGATCGCCTGTTTTTAAGGCTGTAATTAACAAAATGGAAACATCCTTATTTCCACTTTTTTTGATAAAAATTAAATATTGTTTGGTTTAATCGTAACCAGATGCCGTTCGCCTTCCAGAGACGGTACCCTGAGCGGCACGATTTCATCAACGCTAAAGCCTGCCGGAAGCGAGGCGATTTCATCATCAGGACGCAATCCTTTTAACGCGTAAAACCGCCCCTCCCCTGCCGGCAAATGATGGCACCAGTTCACCATATCGGACAATGAGGCGAAGGCGCGGCTGATAACCCCATCAAACGGCGGCTCAGCGGGGAACGCCTCCACGCGGCTTTGTACCGGCGTGATATTTTCCAGCTTCAACTCATGCTGCACTTGCTTTAGAAAGCGAACGCGTTTGCCAAGGCTATCCAGCAGCGTGAAATGCGCCTGCGGCATCACTATAGCCAGCGGAATGCCTGGCAAGCCAGGTCCCGTGCCGACATCAATAAAACGCGTTCCTTTCAGATAAGGCGCAACGACAATGCTGTCCAGGATGTGACGCACCAACATTTCCTGCGGATCGCGTACGGATGTCAGGTTATAAGCCTTATTCCATTTGTTCAGCATCTCCACATAAGCCAGCAACTGCTCTTTCTGGCGATCGGGCAGCGAAATAGCCGCAGCATCCAGCAGACGATTGAGTGAATTGAGCACAACGGTATCCCAAAAAAAGGGCCAGTCAGTTGCTGGCCCATGTTTAACACGTTCAGGCGCTGCGGCGCAGCAGCCCTTGTTTTTTCAGCCAGACCAGCAGAATGGAGATAGCGGCTGGAGTTATCCCGGAGATGCGGGACGCCTGGCCGATTGAAGCCGGTTTATGGTCGTTCAGCTTGGCGATAACCTCATTGGAGAGGCCATTTACCTGACGGTAGTCAAGCGTTGCCGGCAAAAGCGTATTTTCATTGCGCTGTTGCTTTTCAATCTCATCCTGCTGGCGAGCAATATAACCTTCGTACTTGACCTGAATCTCAACCTGCTCGGCGGCCTGAACATCAGCCAGGCCCGGGGCGAAATGACTCATTTTTACCAGCTGCTCGTAAGTCATTTCCGGACGACGCAGCAGGTCTTCACCACTCGCTTCACGGGAAAGCGGCGCGGTTAAGTGAGCATTCACTTCTGCTACGTTTTCAGCCCCCGGGTGCACCCAGGTTTCTTTAAGGCGCTGGCGCTCGCGCTCAATGCTTTCCAGCTTCTCATTGAAGCGCGCCCAGCGCTCGTCATCCACCAGGCCCAGTTCGCGGCCGATGGCGGTCAGGCGCAGGTCGGCATTGTCCTCGCGAAGCATCAAACGATATTCCGCGCGGGAAGTGAACATACGGTAAGGCTCTTTCGTGCCAAGAGTGCAGAGATCGTCAACCAGTACGCCGAGATAAGCCTGATCGCGACGCGGCGCCCAACCCTCTTTTTCAGCGGAATAACGGCCAGCGTTCAGACCTGCCAGCAGGCCCTGGGCGGCAGCTTCTTCGTAGCCTGTGGTGCCGTTGATTTGTCCTGCAAAGAACAAACCCTGAATATATTTGCTTTCCAGCGTCGGCTTCAGGTCGCGCGGGTCGAAGAAATCGTACTCAATCGCATAGCCCGGACGCACGATGCGCGCGTTTTCCATTCCCTTCATGGAACGGACGATTTGCATCTGCACATCGAACGGCAGGCTGGTGGAGATGCCGTTCGGATAAATTTCATTGCTGGTCAGCCCTTCTGGCTCCAGGAAGATTTGGTGCGCGTTGCGATCGGCGAAGCGCATCACTTTATCTTCGATAGAAGGGCAGTAGCGCGGACCGATCCCTTCGATGATCCCGGCGTACATCGGGCTGCGATCGAGGTTATTGCGGATCACGTCATGGGTTTTCTCGTTCGTATGCGTGATATAGCAAGGCACCTGAGCCGGATGCTGCGAGGCCGATCCCATGAACGAGAAGACCGGCATCGGATTGTCGCCGTGCTGCTGCGCAAGCTCGCTGAAGTCGATGGTGCGGGCGTCGATGCGCGGCGGCGTACCGGTTTTCAGGCGATTTACGCGCAGCGGCAATTCCCGCAGACGACGGGCCAGCGGGATGGATGGCGGGTCGCCTGCGCGGCCGCCGCTGTAATTATCGAGGCCGATATGGATTTTGCCGTCAAGGAAAGTGCCGACAGTCAGCACCACGGCTTTAGCGCGAAACTTCAGGCCCATTTGCGTCACAGCGCCGACAACGCGATCGTTTTCTACGATCAGGTCGTCCACGGCCTGCTGGAAGATCATCAGATTGGGCTGGTTCTCAAGCGCAGTGCGTACGGCCTGTTTATAAAGCACGCGGTCGGCCTGTGCGCGGGTGGCGCGAACAGCGGGGCCTTTGCTCGCGTTTAGTATCCTAAACTGAATACCGCCCTGATCGATCGCTTTTGCCATTAACCCGCCGAGGGCGTCCACTTCCTTAACCAGATGTCCTTTACCAATACCGCCAATGGCCGGGTTGCAGGACATCTGCCCCAGCGTGTCGATATTGTGTGTCAGTAGCAGAGTCTGTTGACCCATACGTGCAGCGGCCATCGCGGCCTCAGTACCTGCATGACCCCCGCCAATGATAATGACGTCAAAAGGATCCGGATAAAACATGGTGGTGTAACCTCGCGGTGTGGCGAATGAGGGTGAGAATGTCCCGGGCCGTGGATTCTACTCAACTTTAGCGTATCGAGAAAGCATCGGGATCGTTGGTATTAAAAAGAAGATCTTTTATATAGGGATCTTTTTTACTGTGATCTCTTATTAAGATCGTCCTGTCCTGTGGATAACGCAAAACCTGCTATGAGGATCAAGACGTTATCCTGGATCGCTTGCTGTGAATGATCGGTGATCCCACACCGTATAAGCTGGGATCAGAAACGAGGGTTATGCACAACTCAAAAAGTAAACAACGGTTATACCTTGGATAACTACGGCTTGATCCAAGCTTTTCAGCAGCTTTATCCACAGAAAAAATTTGATCGTGATAGCAATTAGAGCAAATTTTTCCAGGATCCCAGCCAGATTTCGGCCGGATCTTCCGGAATGTCGTGATCGAGAATGTTAATTTTCAGCAGATCGCCGACGCGTTTCGCACCGCAAGCGGTAAGCAGCTCATCTATTTTCTCAATGGCGCCACAGAAGGTGTCATATTCGCGGCTGCCGATACCGATAGCGCCGTAGCGTAAATTGCTCAGATCGGGGCGCTGTTCGTTCAGCTCATCGTAAAGCGGCTGAAGGTTATCCGGCAGATCGCCTGCGCCATGGGTTGAGCTAACCACCAGCCAGACGCCTTCTTTATTAAGGTCTTCCAGCAGCGGCCCATGAAACGTTTCTGTCGAAACATTCGCTTCTTCCAGCTTTTCCGCCAGATGCTCGGCCACGTATTCTGCGCCGCCCAGGGTGCTGCCGCTAATCAGGGTAATGTCTGCCATAGTGTCCCGCCTTTAGTGAAACGACGTGCATTGTACGCTGTGCGCGGGCTGGGATCTACCTGTGGATAATATGGGTATTGAAATAGCGCTTCACGGGCGGATAGTACGCATGATCGGGTTTTGCAGCGAGATCAATGTCTCAGTGGACTGAATTTCATCAATTGTTTGGATCTTGTTGATAAGTACCTGTTGCAGCGCGTCAATAGAACGGCACATTACCTTAATAAAGATGCTGTAATGCCCTGTGGTGTAATAAGCCTCCGTTACTTCTTCCAGAATCTCGAGTTTTGCCAGCGCAGCGGGATAATCTTTCGCGCTCTTGAGAATAATGCCGATAAAGCAGCACACGTCATAGCCAAGCTGTTTCGGGCTGACGTCTATCCGCGCGCCGGTAATAATGCCCGCCTGCTTCATCTTCTCAACCCGCACATGAATGGTGCCAGGGCTAACGCCGAATTGCTTGGCGAGTTCTGCGTAAGCGGTGCGCGCATTTGCCATGAGCGCCTCCAGAATGCCGCGGTCCAGATTATCGATCTGATAATTTTCCATCACTTTTTCCTATGACAAATAGAGATTCCTGATTTTGGCTGCCTTCATTTTAACGAAACAAAACCGTAATGGCCTTTTTTATTATTGATTATTGAATATCACCCGCTTCCTGTTGCTTAATCACTGCACTGGACGCACAGGAGTCGCTAAAAAATGAAAACCGCTTATATCGCTAAACAACGCCAGATCAGCTTCGTTAAATCCCACTTTTCACGCCAGCTGGAGGAAAAGCTTGGCCTGATTGAAGTGCAGGCGCCGATTTTAAGCCGCCTCGGAGATGGCACGCAGGATAACTTATCCGGCAGCGAAAAAGCGGTGCAGGTAAAGGTGAAAACGCTGCCGCAGGCGCAGTTTGAGGTCGTGCATTCACTGGCGAAATGGAAACGCAAAACGCTGGGCCAGCATGATTTCAGCGCCGGTGAAGGGCTGTATACCCATATGAAAGCGCTGCGCCCGGATGAAGACCGTCTTTCTGCGGTGCATTCGGTTTATGTGGACCAGTGGGACTGGGAACGCGTAATGGGCGACGGCGAACGTCATCTCGGCACCCTGAAGCAGACGGTAGAAACGCTCTGGGCGGCGATCAAAGCCACAGAAGCGGCAGTCAGTGAGCAGTTCGGTCTGAAGCCTTCTTTACCGGATCAGATCCACTTTGTTCACAGCGAAACGCTGCAAAGCCGCTTTCCGGGCCTGGATGCAAAAGGACGCGAGCGCGCCATCACCAGAGAGCTGGGCGCGGTGTTTCTTATCGGCATCGGCGGCAAGCTGGCCGACGGCAAACGCCACGACGTTCGCGCGCCTGATTATGATGACTGGACAACGGCGAGCGAAGGCGGCTTTGCCGGACTGAACGGCGATATTCTGGTCTGGAACCCTGTGCTTGAAGACGCTTTTGAAATTTCGTCCATGGGCATTCGCGTGGATGGCGAAGCGCTGAAACGCCAGCTGGCGCTGACGGGCGATGAAGACAGGCTGGCGCTGGAATGGCACCAGTCGCTGTTAAAAGGGGAAATGCCGCAGACGATTGGCGGCGGCATCGGCCAGTCGCGTCTGACCATGCTCCTTCTCCAGCTGCCGCATATCGGTCAGGTACAGTGCGGCGTGTGGCCTGCCGAAGTGCAGGAAAGCGTCAGCGGTCTGTTATAAGGTTTAACGCCGCCAGCGCCTGAGCAGGCGGCTGCGCAGCCCGGTATCAAAGCGCCAGATATGATCAAAGATGCGCATAATGCCGGGTTTGCCGTGGGCTGACATCGCCACGGCATGAAAGCGATGTTCGTTAATCCTCTGTAGCGCTTTTACTTTAGTCACCACGTCATCCGGCAAGCGCTGAGCAATAAAGTCTGAGATAACGACCGCGTCAGCATCATGCCATTCACCGCCGTGCATTTTCTCGATAATGGCGCGAAAGCAGCTCGCGAGATCGGTGCCGCCGCGAAAACGCTGGCTTAAAAAGCGGATCGCCTGTTCGATGCCGTCTCGCCCCGCCAGCTCATAACGCACCACTTCGCTGGAAAAAAGCATGATAAAGCAGCGCCGGTTGTCCGCGAGGGCAATGCGCATCAGCGCCAGGCAAAATGCTTTCGCGCACTGCTCATTAAAACCGCCCATTGAGCCGGAAGTGTCGACACAGACAATAAACGGACCGCGCGGCTGTTCTTCAACATCTTTGTGCGTAACGGGCCGTTGCATGACTTTCTCCCGCCAGGCATCTCCCTGTAGCCGGTAAGTAAGCAGTTGCTTCTCTGCCAGCCTGCGATAGAAATCGAACTCAAGCTCCGTCAACCCGAGCGTCGCCAGCTCCGGCGGCAACAAGCGAAGAATATCATCGCTGTGCTGTAAGCCATCCACCTGCTCCGGAACCGTTGCCGGTTCACGAACCAGCGTGCGAAATGTTTCCAGCGGCGCATCGTTCTTCGGCACCGATTTCGCTTCACGCGAACGGCCCAGCTGTTCTGCCAGCCGCAATAACTCCGGCTGCTGCGCGAGAAACTCGCCATAATTAACGATAAGCTGATAATCGCCGCGCTTGAGCTTACCGGCGCTCATATCCCATAGCCTGCCGGCGGAAGCGTCATTTTCGGCCAATACCGGCGCAAGCTGCCCGCTCAGGGTCAGACGCTCCTGCATCTCGGTCAGCAACTGCTCCCGTTCATTCTCAAGCAACTGTTGGTTAAGCGTAGTGACCTGCACAACCAGGCTCAGGCGCCAGCGCTGAAGAAAAAGCGTGTGCAGCGCGGGCGTAAAAATCGTGTTCTCCGCCACCAGCTGCGCCGCTTGCGCGGCGAAAGGCGAATTTACCGCCTTAAGCTGGCGAAGGGTTTCCGGAAGCTTAACGATAAATTGCGTCGTGGAGAGCAACTGGCTTTGCTGATAGCAGACAACTTCCTGCTCCAGCTCGGGCGGTACGCGCGCTTCCCGCAGGCGCGCTTTAAGCGTTTCGCGCCAGCGCGGAATGTCCTGAGTCATCGCCTGCTTAAGGCGCGGAAACTTTTCAAAAAAGAGCGCCAGTTGCGGCGAAGCCAGCAGGGTGAGGATCAACTCCTCTATCATCTCCCCTTCGCTCACCGCCAGCATGACGTTGAGCGTGTCGAGAGTCAGCATTGTCGCGCCTGTTTAATTTGCGCGCCCACATCCTGTAGGCTTGCTTCAATTCGTCCGAGCCAGTCGCTGTGAATAAAAAGGCACTTTTGCTGCTCGCTAAAGCGGGTATGTTGCTGATGCCATTCATTATCGAGCGCGTCGAGCTGCTGCTTAACCTCTTCCGGCACGCCTTGCTCCTGCGCGCCCGGCAGCGCCAGCGCCGTTCCCTGAAGGCTGATATCGCGGATAATGACATGCTGACGGTTATCCACTTCCAGGTTAAGCGGTTGGGCAAAGCCAATGCCGTTGAGCTTACCGCGGATCTCGCCGCCTTTTTGCAGCCAGGCGTCCAGCGCTTCGCGCGCCAGGGTAATATGAATCACGTCCATATCGTGCAGCCTGAGCGGTTTTTGCAGCAGCAGCGTCAGGGTATCGCCCTGCAAATCATCCGGGAGCTGGTAATGCGGACGACGGCTGAACATGCTGCCCGCTTTGACGACCGTCAGCGCCTGTTGGTCGCTCTGCTGCTGCTGAAGCTGAAGCCGACGTTGCTCTATGGCGCCGAGCTTCGTCAGCATCGCGTGCTGCTGCCAGGCGTGACCGGTCATCAGCGCTTCAATCTGTTGCTGCATTAGCGTCATGGCGTTGACGTCGTGCCACAGGCAATCTTTCAGCAGGATAAGATCCACTGGCGCCACTGCCTCGCGGCCGCTAAAAAAGGCGCTGGCCTGTAAGAGGCGTATCGCTTTTTTCCAGCGGCGATCGGAAACATAAGGCGCCTGCGGCAGCTCATCGAGTTGCTGGCGCAAAATAAAGATGAGTTCAAAGACGTTATCCGGCAGCGCGACCTGGCCTATTTCTTGCTGCCAGCGCGCATACTCTTCGTCAGTGACCTGCAACCCCTTCGGCACCGGGTTTTCATTCTCATCCTGCTGGCTAACCAGCATGGCGCGGAAGTTATTTTTCTCCTGCACTTTATCGAGCCACAGACGGATAAGCATGCGGTCATAAAGCGCCTCCAGGCTGCTGTCGGCTTCCGGCAGTTCGTTAGAGGCGGTGACCAGCAGCCGCATGGGGATTTTCTCTTCCTGCGCGCCGTTGCGAAAACGGCGTTCGTTAATCGCGGTCAGCAGCGTATTAAGAATGGCCGGGCCTGCTTTCCAGATCTCATCAAGAAAAACGATTTCCGCTTCCGGGAGGTAGCCTTGCGTCAGGCGCTCATAGCGCCCTTCATCTTTCAGCGCCTGAATGGAGAGCGGCCCAAATACCTCTTCAGGGGTTGAAAAGCGGGTCATTAAGTATTCAAACGCGCGGGCGCGCTCGAAAGCGAATTTAAGGCGACGGGCTATCAGGCTTTTTGCGATGCCGGGCGGCCCGAGCAGGAACACGCTTTCGCCGCTAAGCGCCGCCAGCAGGCAAAGACGGATCGCGTGGCTGCGCTCAAACAGCCCCTTTTCCAGCGCTGCGCTGAGTCGTGAAATTCTTTCTGCCAGAAGATGTGTTTGAGCCATAATAGTTACTCTGAGCCAGACGCTGCCATCCGATGAAAGGGCGAGTATAAACGTTCCGCTTATTCGCTAATAATAGATTGATGCTTCGGTTAAATCCGGTTGATGTAAATAAAGACATCGCCATTTAGGGGTACGATTTTTTAACGAATCGTGCATACTGTGCGCTTTTTGTGGGCCAAGGGACTAAGCACACCCATTTCTCCCAACGAAAGATTAGTCTATGAGCACTGACAATAAGCAATCGCTGCCCGCCATTACGCTGGCAGCAATCGGGGTGGTTTACGGTGATATCGGCACCAGCCCGCTTTATACCTTAAGAGAGTGTCTGTCAGGACAGTTCGGGTTTGGCGTCGAGCGGGATGCCGTTTTCGGTTTCCTTTCTCTTATTTTCTGGCTGTTGATTTTTGTTGTTTCCATAAAATATCTCACCTTTGTCATGCGGGCTGACAACGCCGGCGAAGGCGGGATCCTTACGCTGATGTCGCTCGCGGGCCGCAACACGTCGGCGCGCATGACTTCCGTTCTGGTGATCCTGGGACTGATTGGCGGCAGCTTCTTTTATGGCGAGGTGGTCATTACGCCTGCTATTTCGGTGATGTCGGCCATTGAAGGCCTGGAGATAGCCGCGCCTTCGCTGGATGCCTATATCGTTCCGCTTTCCATTATTGTTCTTACCCTGCTGTTTATCATTCAGAAGCACGGCACCGGTATGGTGGGCAAACTGTTTGCGCCGATCATGCTTACCTGGTTTCTGGTGCTGGCGGTATTGGGCGTGCGCGGCATTATGGGGAACCCGGAAGTTTTGCAGGCGCTCAATCCGGTCTGGGCGGCGAACTTCTTCCTTGAATATAAAACGATCTCGTTTGTCGCGCTGGGGGCGGTAGTGCTCTCCATTACTGGCGTGGAAGCGCTGTATGCCGATATGGGGCACTTCGGCAAACTGCCCATTCGCGTGGCGTGGTTTAGCGTAGTGTTGCCTTCGCTGGTGCTGAACTATTTTGGCCAGGGCGCGCTGCTGCTGAAAACGCCGGAAGCGATTAAAAACCCGTTCTTTTTGCTGGCGCCGGACTGGGCGTTGATCCCGATGTTGATTCTGGCGACGCTTGCTACCGTTATCGCCTCGCAGGCGGTTATCTCCGGCGTCTTCTCGCTTACTCGCCAGGCGGTGCGTCTGGGTTATCTGTCGCCGATGCGTATTATTCACACTTCAGAAATGGAGTCGGGGCAAATCTATATTCCGGTGATTAACTGGATGCTCTACTTCGCGGTAGTGATTGTGATAATCAGCTTCGAGCATTCAAGCAACCTCGCGGCGGCTTATGGTATTGCGGTGACCGGCACGATGGTGCTGACCTCTATCCTTTCCTGTACCGTCGCGCGTAAAAACTGGCACTGGAATAAAGTCTTCGTGTTGCTAACCGGCACCGCTTTCCTGTGTGTGGATATCCCGCTCTTTTCGGCGAACCTGGACAAGCTGTTCTCCGGCGGCTGGCTGCCGTTAAGTCTCGGCATCGTGATGTTTATCATCATGACTACCTGGAAGAGCGAGCGTTTTCGCCTGCTGCGCCGCATGCACGAGCATGGCAACTCGCTGGATGCCATGATTGCCTCGCTGGAGAAATCTCCGCCGGTGCGCGTGCCTGGCACTGCGGTTTATATGTCCCGCGCGCTGAACGTTATTCCTTTCGCGATGTTGCACAACCTTAAGCACAACAAGGTGCTGCACGAAAGGGTGATATTGCTGACGTTGCGCACCGAAGACGCGCCGTATGTTCATAATGTTCGCCGCGTGCAAATTGAGCAGCTTTCGCCAACCTTCTGGCGCGTTGTGGCAAGCTACGGCTGGCGAGAAACGCCAAACGTGGAAGAGATCTTCCACCGGTGCGGGCTTGAAGGCTTAAGCTGCCGGATGATGGAAACCTCGTTCTTCATGTCTCACGAATCGCTGATTATCGGCGACCGTCCCTGGTATCTTCGCCTGCGCGGCAAGCTGTTTTTGTTGCTCCAGCGCAACGCCCTGAGAGCGCCTGATCAGTTTGAAATCCCGCCTAACCGGGTCATCGAACTGGGAACCCAGGTTGAAATCTAAGGCTTTTCTCACGCCTCACTGCAAAGCGGGGCGTTTTTCTTTTTCATACCCGAAAATTTACGTTAGCGAAACGTTTCGATAACGATCACAATTTCGCGACTTCGCGATTGTTTTCTGAACATGCCTTTCACTAAACTGCCGTCAGCGAAACGTTTCGCTACTGGAGCAGAATAATGAAAAAAGGCACCGTACTTAACGCAGGCATCTCTTCAGTCATCGCCCGTCTTGGTCATACCGATACGGTTGTGGTGTGCGACGCAGGCTTACCCATTCCCGGCACGACGGAGCGAATCGATCTGGCTTTAACGCAGGGCGTTCCAACCTTCATGCAGGTCGTGGAAGTGGTCACGAAAGAGATGCAGGTCGAGGCGGCATACCTGGCGGAAGAAATTAAGCAGCACAATCCGCAGCTCCACGAAACGTTGCTTGAGCACATCAGGCAGCTACAGCAGCACCAGGGAAATCATATTGATGTACGTTACATCACACACCAGCAGTTCAAAAAACAAACCGCAGACAGTCAGGCGGTGATTCGCAGCGGGGAGTGTTCCCCGTATGCGAATATCATTCTCTGTGCCGGCGTAACCTTCTGAGGCCGTCATGGAAGCATTATTGCAACTTAAAGGGATCGATAAAGCGTTCCCTGGCGTAAAAGCCCTCTCCGGCGCGGCGCTCAATGTTTATCCCGGCCGCGTGATGGCGCTGGTGGGAGAAAACGGCGCCGGAAAATCCACCATGATGAAAGTGCTGACCGGCATCTATACCAAAGACGCCGGTTCGCTGAAGTGGCTCGGTCAGGAGACCGCCTTCAACGGCCCGAAATCTTCTCAGGAAGCGGGAATCGGCATTATCCACCAGGAGCTTAACCTCATTCCGCAGCTTTCTATCGCCGAGAACATCTTTCTGGGCCGTGAGTTTGTTAACCGTTTCGGCAAAATCGACTGGAAAACCATGCATGCCGAAGCGGACAAACTGCTTAAGAAGCTGAACCTGCGTTTTAATAGCCACCGTCTGGTGGGCGATCTCTCTATCGGCGATCAGCAAATGGTGGAAATCGCCAAAGTGCTGAGCTTCGAGTCGAAAGTCATCATTATGGATGAGCCGACCGATGCCCTCACCGACACGGAAACCGAGTCGCTTTTCCGCGTGATCCGTGAGCTGAAAGCGCAGGGGCGCGGCATTGTTTATATCTCCCATCGCATGAAAGAGATCTTTGAGATTTGCGATGACGTAACGGTTTTTCGCGACGGCCAGTTTATTGCTGAACGCGAGGTAAACACGCTTACCGAAGAGACGCTTATCGAAATGATGGTAGGCCGCAAGCTCGAAGACCAGTATCCGCGTCTTGATAAAGCACCTGGCGACATTCGCTTGCGCGTAGCGAACCTCACCGGCCCGGGCGTCCATGATGTCAGCTTTACGCTGAAGAAAGGAGAAATTCTCGGCGTGGCCGGGTTGATGGGCGCCGGGCGTACCGAGTTAATGAAAGTGCTTTACGGCGCCTTGCCGCGTACCGGCGGACGCGTGGAGCTGGACGGGCGCGACGTGGTGACTCGCTCACCCCAGGACGGGCTGGCGAACGGCATCGTTTATATCTCTGAAGATCGTAAACGCGACGGGCTGGTGCTCGGCATGTCGGTTAAAGAGAACATGTCGCTTACCGCGCTGCGCTATTTCAGCCGCGATGTCGGCAGCCTGAAGCATAAAGATGAGCAGCAGGCGGTCAGCGATTTTATCCGGCTGTTTAACGTGAAGACCCCTTCTATGGATCAGGCTATCGGCCTGCTCTCTGGCGGCAACCAGCAGAAAGTGGCCATTGCTCGCGGGCTGATGACGCGGCCGAAAGTGCTGATCCTCGACGAGCCTACGCGCGGTGTGGACGTTGGGGCGAAAAAAGAGATCTATCAGCTTATTAACCAGTTTAAGGCCGAAGGGCTTAGCATCATTCTGGTCTCCAGCGAGATGCCGGAAGTGCTGGGAATGAGCGACCGCATCATGGTGATGCATGAAGGGCATCTCGGCGGTGAATTCACACGCGAGCAGGCCACCCAGGAAGTACTGATGGCGGCAGCCGTCGGCAAACTGAATCGTGTGACTCAGGAGTAAAAGACATGACTACCCATACCGTGGCGACTCGCCGCTATTTCAGCAAAGCATGGCTGATGGACCAGAAATCACTGATAGCCCTGCTGGTGCTGATTGCGATTGTCTCAACCCTGAGCCCGAACTTTTTCACTCTCAACAACCTGTTCAACATCCTGCAACAAACCTCCGTGAACGCCATTATGGCGGTGGGCATGACGCTGGTCATTCTCACTTCCGGAATCGATCTGTCCGTCGGTTCCCTGCTGGCGCTGACCGGAGCGGTGGCCGCCTCGATTGTCGGCATTGAAGTCAACGCGCTGGTGGCCATTGCCGCGGCGCTGGCTTTAGGTGCCGCAATCGGGGCCGTGACCGGGGTGATTGTTGCCAAAGGCCGCGTGCAGGCGTTTATCGCCACGCTGGTTATGATGCTGCTGCTGCGCGGCGTGACGATGGTTTACACCAATGGCAGCCCGGTGAATACCGGCTTTACCGAAAACGCCGACCTGTTTGGCTGGTTTGGCATCGGTCGTCCGCTGGGTATTCCGACGCCGGTCTGGATCATGGCCATTGTTTTTATCGCCGCCTGGTACATGTTGCACCACACCCGCCTTGGTCGTTATATCTACGCGCTGGGCGGTAACGAAGCGGCGACGCGCCTTTCCGGCATTAGCGTTAACAAAATCAAAGTGATTGTTTACTCGCTCTCCGGCCTGCTGGCGGCGCTGGCGGGCGTTATCGAAGTAGCGCGTCTTTCCTCGGCGCAGCCGACGGCGGGCACCGGTTATGAACTGGATGCGATCGCAGCCGTCGTGCTGGGCGGCACCAGTCTGGCAGGCGGCAAAGGCCGTATTGTTGGAACATTGATCGGCGCTTTAATTCTTGGTTTCCTGAATAATGGTTTGAATTTATTAGGGGTTTCTTCCTATTACCAGATGATCGTCAAAGCGGTGGTGATATTGCTGGCGGTGCTGGTAGACAACAAAAAGCAGTAACTCATTACTCAACAGGACATCTGACTATGAACATGAAAAAGCTGGCTACCCTGGTTTCCGCCGTTGCGTTAAGCGCAACCGTCAGCGCGAACGCGATGGCGAAAGAGACCATCGCGCTGGTTGTCTCGACCCTTAACAACCCGTTCTTCGTTTCGCTGAAAGATGGCGCGCAGAAAGAAGCGGACAAGCTTGGCTACAACCTGGTGGTGCTGGATTCGCAAAACAACCCGGCGAAAGAGCTGGCTAACGTGCAGGATCTGACTGTTCGCGGCACCAAACTGCTGCTCATCAACCCGACCGATTCCGACGCCGTGGGTAACGCTGTGAAGATGGCTAACCAGGCGAAAATCCCGGTTATTACGCTCGACCGCATGGCTGCTAAAGGCGAAGTGGTGAGCCACGTCGCTTCCGATAACGTGGTTGGCGGCAAAATCGCGGGCGACTACATTGCTAAAAAAGCGGGTCAGAGCGCGAAAGTGATTGAGCTTCAGGGCATTGCGGGCACCTCCGCCGCTCGTGAGCGCGGCGAAGGCTTCCAGCAAGCCGTGGCAGCGAACAAACTGAACGTACTGGCAAGCCAGCCGGCCGATTTTGACCGCACCAAAGGGCTGAACGTCATGCAGAACCTGCTGACTGCGCACCCGGACGTGCAGGCTGTCTTCGCGCAGAATGACGAAATGGCACTGGGCGCGCTGCGTGCCCTGCAAACCGCAGGCAAGTCTGATGTGCTGGTTGTCGGTTTCGACGGCACCGCAGACGGCGTGAAAGCGGTAGAAGACGGCAAGCTGGGCGCGACTATCGCGCAGTTGCCGGAGCAAATCGGCGCGATTGGCGTACAAACTGCCGATAAAGTGCTTAAAGGCGAAAAAGTTCACGCTAAAATCCCGGTTGACCTGAAACTGGTCGTTAAACAATAAAGACATCAAAAGAAATGCAGGGCAACGCGCCACAGGATGTGGCGCACTTTAACTGGACAAATAAGGGTGAGTAGCGTGGGCAAACTCGTCGTTCTCGGCAGTATTAATGCCGACCATATTCTTAATCTGGACGCTTTTCCCGCTCCCGGAGAAACCGTAACCGGCAGCCACTATCAGGTGGCGTTTGGCGGCAAAGGCGCAAACCAGGCGGTGGCGGCCGGGCGCAGCGGCGCAGATATTGCGTTTATCGCCTGTGTGGGCAACGACGATACGGGCGCCCGCGTTCGTAAACAGCTGGTTCAGGACAAGATTGATGTCGACCCGGTAAGCGTAATAGAAGACGAGCCCACTGGCGTGGCGCTGATTTTTGTTAATGGCGAAGGCGAAAACGTGATTGCTATTAATGCTGGCGCTAACGGTGCGCTGACGCCTGCGCTGGTTGAAGCGCAGCATCAACGCATCGCGCAGGCGTCCGCTCTGTTAATGCAGCTTGAATCGCCGGTTGAGAGCGTGCTGGCGGCGGCGAAAATCGCCCATCGCCACCAGACCCGCGTTATTCTTAACCCCGCGCCGGCCCGCATGCTTTCTGATGAATTGCTTGCGCTGGTGGATATTATTACCCCGAATGAAACCGAAGCTGAAAAGCTTACCGGCATCGCGGTGAAAAACGATGACGACGCGGCGAAAGCGGCGGCGGCGCTGCATGCTAAAGGCATCGACACCGTGATTATCACGCTCGGCAGCCGCGGCGTCTGGGCAAGCGTTAAAGGTGAAGGGCAGCGTATTCCAGGTTTTAAAGTCAAGGCTGTTGATACTATCGCGGCGGGCGATACCTTTAACGGCGCGCTGGTAACGGCCATGCTGGAAGAGAAACCGCTGGCGGAGGCTATCCGTTTCGCGCATGCGGCAGCGGCTATCGCCGTTACCCGGCCCGGTGCGCAGCCTTCCGTGCCGTGGCGCAGGGAGATTGACGACTTTCTGGCGCAGCAGGGGTAAATTGTGGCGACCATGAAAGATGTCGCCCGCGTTGCGGGCGTGTCAACTTCCACTGTTTCTCACGTTATTAATAACGATCGCTTTGTCAGCGATACCATTCGCGAAAAAGTCGAGGCGGCGATCCAGAGCCTTAATTACGCTCCCTCCGCGCTGGCGCGCAGCCTTAAAATTAACCAGACCCGCACCATTGGCATGCTGATCACCGCCAGCTCCAACCCTTTTTTCTCTGAGCTGGTTCGCGGCGTGGAGCGCAGCTGCTTTGAGCGCGGCTACAGTCTGGTGCTCTGCAATACGGACGGCGACGAACAGCGTATGAACCGCAACCTTGAAACGCTGCTGCAAAAGCGCGTGGATGGTTTATTGCTGCTTTGCACCGAAACGCACCAACCTTCGCCAGAGATCATGCGGCGTTATCCGGCTATTCCTACCGTCATGATGGACTGGGCGCCGTTCGGCGGCGAGGGCGATTTGATTCAGGATAATTCGCTGTTGGGCGGCGATATCGCTACACAATATTTGATAGACAAAGGCTACACCCGCATCGCCTGCATTACCGGGCCGCTTGATAAAACGCCAGCGCGTCTGCGCGTTGAGGGATATCGCAATGCGATGGCGCGCGCCGGGCTTGCTATAAAAGAAGGATATGAAGTTAATGCCGACTTCGAGTTTGGCGGCGGCTTCGACGCCATGCAAACGTTGCTGGCGATGGGCGAACCGCCTCAGGCCGTGTTTATGAGTAACGATGCGATGGCTGTCGGCGCTTACCAGGCGCTTTATCAGGCAGGCTTGCGCATTCCTCAGGATATGGCGCTGGTAGGCTATGACGATATCGAACTGGCGCGCTATATGACGCCGCCGCTGACCACTATTCATCAGCCTAAAGATGAACTTGGCGAGCTGGCCATTGATGTACTTATTCATCGTATGGCGCAGCCCGACTTACAGCAGCAGCGGCTTCAGCTTACGCCTGAGCTGGTGGAGCGCGGTTCAGCTTAGGCTTTAGCTTTATGCCGTTCTCTGATCAGGTTATTGCCATCTTTCGGGCGCAGCAGCATAAAGACTGCCGCTGAAATGACGGTGATCACGCCCATAGTAATAAAGGTGTAGTGGAACTGCTCAATGGTATTGGCGTTTTCAAATCCTTCGTAAAAGCGCAATACCGCAGCGCTGACCGCCACGCCAAGACTAATGGAAAGCTGCTGCGTCACTGCCAGCACGCTGTTGCCGCCGCTGGCGTTTTCATCTGAAAGATCCGCAAGCGTAATGGTGTTCATCGCCGTGAACTGCGTCGACATTGCCATTCCAAGGATGAACAGCGGCAATATCAGCATCCACACTTCTTTCCCTGGCGACTGCACAGCGAACTGGGCAATCATCAGGCCGATGAAGACAGTAATACCGACCAGCGTTTTACGGTAGCCAAAACCTCTCAATACTTTGGTGACGACAGACTTGGCCAGAATAGAGCCTACCGCCGTTGGCGCCATCATGCAGCCTGCAATAAACGCCGGATAACCGAACCCAACCTGTAGCATCAGCGGCATCAAAAAGGGGACGCAGCCGGTGCCAAGACGCGACGCGATGTTGCCGGCGATGCCGACTGAAAAGGTCCGCGTTTTAAATAATGGCAGAGCGATAAGCGGCGTCGGATGACGGCGCGCGTGCCAGATATAGGCCAGCAAAAGCAGCAACCCGCTGGCAATAACCAGTAACGCCAGCCAGGTTGCGACGATGCGTTCGCCGAAAAGCTCCATGCCGCTGGAGAACAGCACCAGGCTCAGGCCAAAGAGAAAGAAACCGGATAAATCGAAGCGTCGGCGCGGCGTAGTGAAATTCGGCATATATTTGCGCGCGTACAGTAGCCCGGCGATGCCAATGGGAATGTTAATAAGGAAGATCCAGTGCCAGCTAGCCCAGGTAACCAGCACGCCGCCCAGCAGGGGCCCCAGAATCGGTCCGACTAATCCAGGCATAGTGACGAAGTTAAGCACTGGCAGCAGTTCGCTGCGCGGATAGGCGCGAAGCAGCGCCAGGCGCGCGACGGGCATCATCATTGCACCGCCAATTCCCTGTATTACGCGAAAAACAACCAGTTCGCCTAAAGAACCGGACAGCGCGCATGCCAGTGAGCCCAGGGTAAATAGCATTACCGCCAGCATAAAAACGCGGCGGGTGCCAAAACGGTCGGCCAGCCAACCGCTAACGGGAATAAGCATGGCGACAGTCAGGGTGTAACTGATAATGGCAGACTGCATCGCCAGAGGGGAACGGTTAAGACTTTGAGCGATAGCCGGGAGCGCTGTGTTAAGAATAGTGGCGTCCAGCGCCTGCATAAAAAAGGCCATGGCCGCTATCCATGGCAGACCAGCCATACTGCGCGCTTTTTTAGTCATGCGTATCCTGTTGTTAAGTTATTACTCTTGAATATCGTTATTCTGCAAAAGTGTCTGGCAGGCGGCGAAAGCAACTTCGCCTTTTCCCGTCAGGATGGCCTCAACAATGGTCTGATGAAGCTCAAGCTTGATCACTTCATTATGCGTAATCGCAGTGAAGTAGGTGTAGTAGATAGAACGAAACAGGCTGGCGAAAGATGTCATGAAAGGATTGCCGCTCATCTCATAGATTTTCTCGTGATACGCCATATCCGCTTCAACCCAACGCTCGCGGTCGAATTTGGATTTCAACGAGAGCATCTCATCAAGCGTCACTTTCAGCTCGCGCTTCTGATCCTCACTGCCGTGACGAGCGGCAAGCGCGCAGGCCTGGGGCTCGAGGCTTTGTCGCATCACCAGAAAGTCGTTCACCACATTATTGAAGTCTTCTACTGTCATCCACCACGAGAGCAATTCCTTATCGAGGAAATTCCAGTGGCTTTGCGGCATGACTCGCGTACCGATGCGAGGGCGAGGTAAAAGCATGCCTTTCGCGGTAAGCGTTTTCACCGCCTCCCTGACAGCGGTGCGACTTACGCCAAACTGCTCACCCAAATCCATTTCGCCTGGCAAAATGCTTCCCGGTGCGTATTCTCCTTTTAATATGCGTTGCGCCAGTTTGGCGGCAAGAACATAAGAAAGGTTTTTTTGGGCCGCGAGTTGTTGCGTGGATAACGACATGTGAGCAATTCCTTTAGCTTTATCTCGCTCAGTAGTATGCCATCGGGCGCTAAGATGAGGTGCAAAAAACAGCAGATATCACAATATATAAGCAGTTATGATGTGTTTTGGTGAAAAAGTACGCGGTCAGGCATTTTTTTTAAATTTCCTCTTGTCAGGCTCTCAGAACTCCCTATAATGCGCCTCCACTGACACGGCACAACGGCAAACAAGCCGGCCTGGCAGTAAGAATCAAAACGGAATTAAGCAAAATTAATGCTTGACTCTGAAGCGGGAAAGCGTAGTATACGCAGCCCGCGCCGCTGAGAAATAGCGAAGCGGCACTGCTCTTTAACAATTTGTCAGACAATCTGTGTGGGCACTCAGAGATGCGATATCTTAACGTCCTCGGACGATAAATGATTAGCAAGTCTCATGAGTGAACACGTAATTCATTACGAAGTTTAATTCATTGAGCATCAAACTTTAATTGAAGAGTTTGATCA
>NZ_AWFX01000039.1 GCF_000463115.2 Franconibacter helveticus LMG 23732
GTGGAGCTGCATGACAAAGTCATCGGGCATTATCTGAACATAAAACACTATCAATAAGTTGGAGTCATTACCCGGGGTTTTTATACATCCGCATAACTATTATTTACAGTTATTGGTTTTCTATTTAAATTCTTTCATAATACCCACAGTCCATACAGATAAGCACTGGAGCATTATTCCTTTCACACTGTTCAAGGAATCCAAATAGTTTTTTAATAGCCTTAATAATTTCTTTCAGTATTTCAGGTAAAAACTCCAGGCTAATATACCCAGAGCGTTTATTATCGGTTATTGATGGCAGTTTTCCTGCTGAACTTATCAATGTATTACAACTGCCACACTGTGGGCATTTTAAATGCATCCTCATTCTCCGTATTTATAGTTTGCTAAAAAGTAGTCACATCTGCTTCGTAGCCGCAGTATTCAGAAGCAGGTCAGTCACTCCCTGCCCTGTCTGACGCATACGTTCCGGTGTTAATTTCGCGTAACGTTCTGTACTCTGAATACTGGCATGCGCCAGTTGGGCTTTAACGTCATACAGGCTGAATTGACCACTCGAAACCAGTAAAGAGGCAACAGAATGACGTGTGGTGTGAAAACAGACTTCATTCTTGTCTATACCGCACTGTGCCAGTATTTTTTCATATGCCCATCGGGGTTCCGATATCGGTTTTCCATTATCCTTAATGGCGAACAGATACGGATTACTGCCAACTCGTGGGATAGCATCAATAATCGATAATGCGGCATCGCTTAGATATACCGTCCGACTGCGACCATTTTTTGTATAAGGAATGAACAGAGTACGATTGGCCCGGTCGATATGTTCATGCCTGACATTAAGCATTTCTGATTTGCGTGTACCGGTTAACAACAACATGGCTATCAATCCCCCGGCAGCTTTGTTGGGATATTGGGTAGCAGCGTCAAGAATGCGCCTGATCTCATCAGCATCAAAAAAGCGCGTCCGCTGATTATTCTCTTTCAGTAAAGGGATCTTATCGGCTTCATTCTTTTCCAGCACATCCTGTCGCAACGCATAACGCCCCATCGTTTTCAGAATAGCAAGGGCTCTGTTACAGGTAGACGGCGCATATTGCTGCCCGTGAATACGCCCCTCCAGCATGTCAAACAGCACCTGTTGTATCTCTCTGGCCCTGAGATCGCAGTAACGTATCTTTCCCAGACGAGGTTCAATGTATTGCGTGAAACGCTGAACATCCTTATCCCAGGACTTTTTATGGCGTTTGATGAACGGAACATAGGTCTGGTGAAAAAACTCACTAAGTGTTGGCATCGCACGATAATTATCGCGTTCTGCTTTAGGGTCATTTCCCAGTGCAATCGCCTCCTTGTGACGACGAGCTATCTGACGGGCTGTCCCCACATCGATTTCAGGGAATCTGCCAATACTGATACTTTTTTTGGTACCGTGGAATGTGTAGCGCAGGAGGAAACGTTTGTTACCCGTTCGACCTGAGAGGCATTTGAGGCCAATGACCTCAGTATCGGATACCTCAAGCTCTGTAGATCGGGTATCTGTGTTTGCCGGAAGGGCTTTGATGGATGAATTGGTGAATCGGAAGGATTTTTGCATATTTATCCTCATGTATCTGATTGATATCATGGAGATAATATATATCTGAAGGTGTTTTTATTACGGGGCAGGATTGAAGAATGGAAAAGCTATTAGACGCGTACAAACGGATATTACAGGAAGTTGACGCCCAGTCATTTAACCTGAATGAGGATAAATACTCAGGCGTCTTTTTACCCGTGCCCTTTGAAGAATACTGGCACTCACCGGTAAAAATCATGCTGGTTGGACGTGAAACCGCTGGCTGGAATACTCTGAATGGTAAGAACACGATATCACGGGTGCTGGGACTTATACCTGACGTCACCATCGGGCAGGTGGTTGGAGAGGCTGTAGATCGTTACAGGAATCATCTTCCGGTACAAAATGATGGCACCACGAACCTCAAATCACGTAGCCGCTTCACGCAGTATCATTTCCGGCTGGCCCGGGAGCTTAATATTCCTCCTCAGGCTATCGTGTATGCCAATCTAATGGCGTGGGATTACGACGGACTGACCCCCCTCGATCGCCCTCAAAATGAATTGCAGGAAGTCATATTAGCCTCACTGAAACTGCTGGCGGTACAAATTAAACACCTTGAGCCTGATTTCATCATCTTTGCATCTGGAGCCCGGAGAACAGACTACATCATAAAACAGGTGCTTACTGAGCTGGGCGGCTATGAGACTTCTTCAGTCATTCCGGGGAAGCTATGGGAGTTCAAAACAGGTAATGCAATCTGTTTCAGAATTGCCCATCCACGGGCTATGCGCGGACACCAGAAGTACAGAGATGAGGTGATTGCACGAATTAAGCAACTTTGTACTCAGGGTGGCTAGAGCATTACAGCTTGCTCAGCGGGCCCCCTTCCCGGAAGCGTACCGGAAAACAGGCAAAGCGGCCTGGTTCTCTATGCTGGAAGCGACACGTTCGATTCGGCATTGCCAGGCTGAAGATTGCAGCTCATCGCACCCCGTGAGCACAGGATATGCACAGGACATGAATTTCAGGCACAAAAAAACCACCCGGAGGTGGTTTCACGACACTGCTTATTGCTTTGATTATTCTTGTCTTTCCCATGGTACCCGGAGCGGGACTTGAACCCGCACAGCGCGAACGCCGAGGGATTTTAAATCCCTTGTGTCTACCGATTCCACCATCCGGGCTCGGGAAGAAAGTGGAGGCGCGTTCCGGAGTCGAACCGGACTAGGCGGATTTGCAATCCGCTACATAACCGCTTTGTTAACGCGCCTTAATACTTTGTCTTTTCAGACCGCACCCGCCGTAACGGCCAGCGCTTTTAATCTGGAGCGGGAAACGAGACTCGAACTCGCGACCCCGACCTTGGCAAGGTCGTGCTCTACCAACTGAGCTATTCCCGCTTATCGAAGCAACCAGACTTAATTTCTTAACTTAATTGCTTGATTTCTTTATCTCCCGGCAACCTGTGCCGCCGTTCGATGCGTTGCATTCTACTTACCTGACGAAATGAGTCAACGAAATTTTCCCATCAGCCGGTTTGTTTGCTGAATTTTGCGCCGGATAGATCACCGTTCGAGCAAATCGCCCCGCGCAGCGTGCAAATACTGGAACATTGACCAGAAGGTCAGCACCGCGGCGACAAAAAAGAGCGCAATGCCGGCGTACTCAATCCACAGGTTAGGCCGCCACAAAAGCCCGACCAGCGCCAGCATCTGCGCCGTGGTTTTCACTTTACCTATCCAGGAAACCGCCACGCTGCTGCGCTTGCCGAGTTCCGCCATCCATTCACGCAATGCGGAGATGATAATTTCACGGGCGATCATGGTAGCGGCAGGCAATGTTATCCACCAGCTGTGGTAATGCTCCGCCACCAGCACCATGGCAATGCCAACCAGCACTTTATCGGCGACCGGATCAAGGAAAGCGCCGAAGCGCGTACTTTGGTTCCAGCGGCGAGCCAGGTAGCCATCGAACCAGTCGGTAATGGCCGCGAAGCAAAAAATAAGGGCGCAGACAAAAGGCGCCCAGTGGAACGGCAGATAAAATGCCAGCACAAAAAATGGGATCAGGATGACGCGAAACAGGGTTAGCAACGTAGGAATATTAAATCGCATAATGCAGGTAACTATCTGTCGTCAGTAAAATTACCGCTATGTTGCTACATAGCCCCTAATGTTTCAACGAGTAGTAGATCTTTTCTGCCAGCGCCTGTGAAATCCCCGGCACTTTGGCGATTTCATCAATAGAAGCATTCAGCAGAGGCTGCAACCCGCCCATATATTTCAGCAGAACCTGACGCCGTTTCGGCCCGATGCCTTCTATTTCTTCCAGCGTGCTGGTGTTTTTGACCTTAGCGCGTTTTTTACGATGCCCGGTTATCGCATGGTTGTGCGATTCATCACGGATATGCTGGATGACATGCAGCGCAGGCGAGTCAGGCGGCAAAGAGAAGCCCTCCCCTTCCGGCTCGAAGAAAAGCGTCTCAAGGCCCGCTTTTCGGTCACTGCCTTTCGCCACGCCCAACAACAACGGATGATGCTTATCCCACGGCACGTCGAGTTCGGCGAAAACGGTTTTAGCCTGCGCCAACTGACCTTTGCCGCCGTCAATAAGAATGAGATCGGGTACTTTGCTTTCATCAATAGCTTTACCATAGCGGCGACGCAGCACCTGATTCATCGCCGCATAGTCATCGCCTGGCGTAATGCCGGTAATATTGTAGCGTCGATATTCCGCCCGCACAGGGCCGTTGCTGTCAAACACCACGCAGGAAGCGACCGTTTGCTCGCCCATGGTGTGGCTGATATCAAAGCACTCCATCCGCTTCACTTCCGGCAGATCGAGCGTTTTAGCCAGCGCCAGCAGCCGCTGGGTAATAGTAGACTGCTGAGAAAGCTTCGTGGTCAGCGCCGTCGCGGCGTTAGTGCGCGCAAGCTTAAGATAACGGGCGCGATCGCCGCGCGGTTTAGTCTGCACGTGTACGCGCCGTCCGGCGAGCTCGCTCAGGGATTCCGCCAGCACGTTCTGGTCCGCCAGCGCGAAATCGAGCAGAATTTCCCCCGGCAGCGTGCGCATCTGGCTGCCCTGTAAATAAAACTGGCCGACAAACGTCTCCACCACTTCCGCTAAGTCCGTGCCGCCGGGCACTTTCGGGAAATAGCTGCGGCTGCCCAGTACTTTACCCTGGCGAATAAACAGCACATGTACGCAGGCCATGCCCGCGTCAAACGCCACGCCGATAACGTCCAGGTCGTCGCCGGTGTTAGAAACAAACTGTTTTTCAGTGACGCGGCGCACGGCCTGTATCTGGTCACGAATGCGCGCCGCCTCTTCAAACTCCATGCTCTGGCTCGCTTTCTCCATGCGCGCCACCAGCTGGTTTATAACCTGGTCATCTTTCCCGGCGAGAAAGAGGCGCACATACTCCACCTGCTGCGCATAGTCCTCTTCGCTCACCAGCCCTTCAACGCACGGCCCAAGGCAGCGGCCAATCTGGTATTGCAGGCAGGGGCGCGAGCGGTTGCGGTAAACGCTGTTTTCGCACTGCCGGATGGGGAAGATTTTTTGCAGCAGCGCCAGCGTTTCTC
The DNA here is from genome assembly GCF_000463115.2 of Franconibacter helveticus LMG 23732. GTDB lineage: Bacteria > Pseudomonadota > Gammaproteobacteria > Enterobacterales > Enterobacteriaceae > Franconibacter > Franconibacter helveticus. The sequence continues at coordinate 5,149 of NZ_AWFX01000039.1, forward strand.
TTACCGCATAGCCATTAGGGAACGGGCCGAAATATTCGCCTTTGGCATGCTTGGCGCCGCGGTGCATGGCGAGGCGCGGGTGCGTATCGCCGCTCAGAAAGATGTAAGGATAAGATTTATCATCGCGCAATAAGACGTTATAGCGCGGCTGATAAAGCTTGATGTAGTTATGTTCAAGAAGCAGCGCTTCCGTTTCGGTATGGGTTACCGTCACGTCAATCTGCTGAATTTGCGCGACCAGCGCTTCCGTTTTCCGGCTGGCGAGGTTGCTGCGAAAGTAGCTTGAAAGGCGCTTCTTGAGATCTTTTGCCTTACCGACATAGATAACCGTGCCGCTGGCGTCATACATTCGATAAACGCCAGGCTGGCTGGTCACGGTTTTCAGGAAAGATTTGGAATCAAAAACTTCACTCACTGACTTGTTAACGTCTCCGCATTACACAGGCCATGGCGGATTGCCAGATGAGTCAGCTCCACATCGCCATGAATATTCAGCTTGCTGAACATCCGATAGCGGTAGCTGTTCACCGTCTTCGGGCTGAGATTAAGCTGCTCGGAAATCTCAGTGACCTTCTGGCCTTTGGTAATCATGAGCATAATCTGCAATTCGCGTTCAGACAAACTGGCAAACGGCGATTCCGTCTTTGCAGGCTCTATCTGGCTGAGCGCCATCTGCTGAGCGATGTCTGATGCGATGTAACGCTGACCGGCATGAACGCAGCGGATAGCGCTGACCACTTCAGCAGGCGCGGCGCCTTTACTCAGGTATCCCGCAGCGCCAGCTTGCATGACTTTAGCGGGTAGCGGATTTTCCGTATGCACGGTTAACATAATGACTTTGATGTCAGAAGAGTAACGGGCGATTTTTCGGGTTGCCTCAAGGCCGCCGATACCCGGCATGTTCATGTCCATTAAGACAACATCTACCGGATTTGTGCGGCACCATTTGATGGCGTCCTCGCCGCAGCAAGCTTCGCCTGCCACTTTAATGCCCTTTATATCTTCAAGAATGCGTCGTATCCCTGCGCGCACCAGTTCGTGGTCATCAACAAGAAGAACGTTGATCAATGGAAAACTCTCCAGAAAAGGGATAACGCTGATAAAGCCAATCCGCCGTATATTAACGGGTTTTAAGCTAACTTTAAAATGTAAAACGTTAGCGGTAGTTCAGTTTCCGCCTTTTTTTGGAAATAAAACGCGACGACTCCGGCCCAAAAGTGGCAACACAATGCCACACCAAAAATGCACACCCTTACTTTTCAATAGCTTAGTTTTATATAACCATTTTAGCAAGCGAAGAAAAAATAAATCTAAATTATCGAATATATTAATTAACCATTGAAAAACCAGCATGAAACATAATATTTAACGGCGTGAAAAATGTTACTCACATTGCCGGAATGTAGCGTATGAAAAATTACTTTTGCAAAGCTAAACCCAGCGCGAATCGGCGTTCAAAAAAGCAGCAATGATTACTTTTGTACGCCTTATGGTATACTCCGCGCCCTCAATAATCTCGCCGCGCTTTTGGTTGCGCCAATCACAGAGGAAAAGAGATGAGCACCCCAGATTTTTCTACCGCAGACAATCTTCAGGAACTGGCCCAGGAAGTCACCTGTCTGAAAAGCCTGATTACCCTGATGTTGCAGGCTATGGGCCAGGCGGACGCCGGTCGGGTTATCATTAAAATGGAAAGGCAGATTGCTGAAATGGAAGATGAAGCGCAGGCCGCCGTTTTCAGCAATACGGTTAAGCAAATTAAACAAGCTTACCGTCAGTAATATAAAAAACGGCAGCCGGATAAGCGGGCTGCCGTTTTGCTGTCTGACACGCAGAACCTAAGAAAATGTCATATCAGGCCTATCGCCGCCGCATAGCAGGCAATTTGCGTTTTATTGGGCGCATTGAACTTCTTCTGCATATTCTTCTGGTGGAAATTAACGGTGTTTTCGGAAATCGCAAGGATGATAGCAATTTCCGCTGACGTTTTGCCTTCCGCCGTCCACTGCAAAATCTCTTTTTCCCTTTTGCTGAGTTTCATCTCAAGGCAGGCCATTGCCGGGTCTTCGATCCGCGCGAGCGTCATCATGCTCAGCTCTGTTAAATAGTGAAGACGTAGCTCCATTTCGCTGTCAGCAAACGTTTTACCGTTAGCCTGAGTACGGGAAACGGAAAGGAAGCCCTGAGTACGGCTTGGCGCCATGACACACTGCGTTATTCCCTTACGAAGCCCGAAATCACGCGCTCTCTGCCACAACTCCTCTGCCGGCGCGGCAAAAAGTTCATCATTCCACTTAAGAAAACCACGCCGGTAATTCTGTGGTTTTAGCACCGGATCGATCGCGAAATAATTTTCCGCCTGATAGTGACCTAACCACGCCTGCGGGTAAGTGGAATAAAGCGTTAATCTTGGCCGTGTGAAAGGAACGGGATGCTTAATACAAAGCGCGAAATAATCAAATTCTAATTTTTGCGTTTGCTGGTGTAGCAGGTCGTAAATCTCATCGGCAGTTTCGATTGACTGAAAGCGAGCCAGTATATCCTGTCGCCAGTCAAAAAAATCACTTTCCTTCATGCTGTGCGATTATTCCCCTGCGTTATTAATATTGTCCAATTATGCGAATACAACGTAACATTTCTTTGAAATCATTTGTACACATTATCATTGAACGCAACATGAGAAGGAATCTCTTGCTAAGGTTTATGCGATAAGTAGGAGATAAAAATGTGTAAACCAACAGAGACAGTATCGCTTTATGCCATGCTCTGGCGATCGCTTCACGACCCTTCCCCGCTTCCTGATATTACCTTTACCGCTCCTGGCACCCTGCCCTCCTGTTATGCGGTGAGCGACCTTGCCGCCGCCAGTCTGGGTTTAGTCGCCGGAACGTTACGCTCGCTCATCGACTCTGCGTCCATCCCCGTTGTTGATCGCCGGCTGGCCAGCCTGTGGTTTGCCATGAGCCTGCGCCCGCTTAACCGCCCTGCGCCGGCGTTGTGGGATCCTTTCGCTGGCGATTACGCCACGCAGGATGGCTGGATAAGGCTGCACACCAATGCCGCGCATCACCGCCGTGCAATGGAAAGCGTGCTGGGTAAGCCTCTCAACCGGGAGGCGCTAAGCGTTACGGTAAAAGGCTGGCAAAGCGCAACGCTTGAAGAGGCGATTGCTGAGGCGGGCGGCTGCGCAGCGGCGATGCGCAGTGAAGACGAATGGCGAACGCATCCTCAGGGCCTGGCGGTCGCACGCGAACCGCTTTTTCTTCAGCAAACCACGGGTTTTGCGCCTGCCCCCGGCTGGCCTTTGCCTGCCGCGCGACCTTTGCTCGGCATTCGCGTACTGGATTTAACCCGTATTATCGCCGGCCCGGTCGCCACCCGGCTACTGGCGGGCCTTGGCGCGCAGGTGCTGCGTATTGACCCGCCAGACTGGGCCGAACCGACGCTGGAAGAAGAGATAACGCCAGGCAAGCGTTGCGCGCGGCTTGATCTGAAAAGTGACGCAGGCAAAGCGCAACTGCGCGAGCTACTGGCTAAAGCCGATGTGGTGGTGCATGGCTACCGCGCCGATGCGCTGGCGGCGCTCGGTTTTGATGAAGAAACGCGCAGCGCGCTGGCGCCGGGCCTGGTGGATGTCTCGCTGAACGCCTGGGGCTGGAGCGGCCCGTGGCGCAACCGTCGGGGTTTCGACAGCCTGGTTCAGATGGCCTGCGGAATAGCTCATGCGGGCATGTTGTGGCGAGGCGGCGACAAGCCCACCCCGCTGCCGGTGCAGGCGCTTGACCACGCGACGGGCTACCTGATGGCGGCTGCCGTGTTGAAAGGGCTTTACCACCGGCTGCATCATCAACAGGGTTACCAGGCGCGGTTGTCGCTTGCGCGAACCGCCGCATTATTGATGGCTTTTCCTCAACCACCTCAGGAAGCATTCGCTCCGCGAAGCCGCCATGATGAAATGCCTTATTACGAGTGGTCTTCGTTCGGACTCGGTGCGCGTCTTAAACCGCCGCTATGGCTTTCAGGGACGCCGCTTGCCTGGGCGCGGGCGCCTTCGCCCTGTGGCAGCGATAAAGCAAGATGGGAATAGACAGCGGCGGCGCCTGTGAAAGCGTAAATAGTTACCCGGCGCTGGCCCGTTTTCCCCTCCCGGGAAAGGGAAAAGCGCTCAGCGCCGAAACGCCTGCTTACGGCGTTTTAGTCTGACACCGGCTTAACGCCGGTATCAGGCGAACAACATCAGGCGTTTAGAAATTTTTCGAGGAACTGCCGGGTGCGCGGTTGCTGCGGGTTAGCAAACAACGTCTTCGCTGGCCCCTGCTCCACGATGCGTCCTTGATCCATAAAAATGGCGCGATCCGCCACGTCGCGGGCAAAGCTCATCTCATGGGTGACGATGACCATGGTGCGCTTCTCCTGCGCCAGCTGACGGATAGTATTAAGCACTTCGCCTACCAGTTCAGGATCCAGCGCTGAAGTGGGCTCATCGAAGAGAATGACATCCGGGCGCATCGCCAGCGCTCGCGCTATCGCCACGCGCTGCTGCTGCCCACCGGAAAGCCGCTTAGGATAACTGGACTCTTTTCCCGTCAGCCCGACTTTCGCCAGCAGCTCACGCGCCCGGGCGGCGGCCTCGGCTTTTGGTTCGCCCTTAACGATAACCGGCCCTTCAATAATGTTTTCCAGCACCGTGCGGTGAGGAAAAAGGTTAAAGCTCTGGAACACAAAGCCAACATGCTGACGCAACCGGCGCACCAGCGCCTTTTGCTGGCTCATCGGCTTACCGGCGTCGATAACGATTTCGCCTACTTTGATTGTGCCGCTGTCAGGCTGCTCGAGCAGATTAATGCTGCGCAGCAAGGTGGTTTTACCTGAGCCGCTCGGCCCGATGATCGCCACGACTTCACCCTCGTTAACCTCCAGGTCAATGCCGTGCAGCACCGTCTGGCCGTGAAACGCTTTCACCAGATTTTTGACATCAATCGCACTCATTTCGGGTCACGCTCCTGGCGGTTCAGCTGGTTTTCGAAATAGTTTTGCAGCGCGGAAAGCACGGTCGCCATCACCCAGTAAATCAGCGACGCGGCCAGATACATCGTAAAGACTTCCAGCGTGCGCGACGTTATCAGCTGCGCCTGGCGGAACAGCTCCGGCACCTGAATGGTGGCGGCGAGCGAGGTGTCTTTTACAAGGCTGATGAAACTGTTGCTGAGCGGCGGCAACGCCACGCGCGCCGCCTGCGGCAGGATAGCGCGGCGCAGCGTCTGCCACGGCGTCATGCCAATACTCGCCGCTGCTTCCCACTGCCCTTTGTCGATGGAGGAGATCGCCGCGCGCAGGGTTTCGGAGGTATAAGCCGCAGTGTTAAGCGAAAGGCCAATCATCGCCGCCGGGATCGGATCGAGTTCAATGCCGAACTGCGGCAGGCCGTAGTAGATCATAAAGAGCTGGGCGATAAGCGGCGTGCCGCGGAAAATCGAAATATAAAAGCGCGCCAGCCAGGAGACCGGCCAGAAGTGAGACAGGCGCATAAGCGCCAGCACAAAACCGAGCACCAGGCCGAAAAACATGCCGCCGATACTAAGCTGTAGCGTAAAGACCGCGCCCCGCAGCAAAAAGGGCGCGGAGTCGATCACCAGTTGAATACTTTCTTGCATTATATAAATAGCACCCTGGGTTATCAGATATGCGGATGATAGGCAAAAAGCGCCGGCGCGCCGCCCGTATGCACAAAGAGAATGGGACCGTTATCTTTAAAGCGCTGCTGCTCAATGCCGTCAATCAGCCCGGCCATCGCCTTGCCGGTGTAAACCGGGTCGAGCAGAATGCCTTCAAGGCGGGCCAGCAGTTTCACCGCCTCCATGCCTTCGTCGTTCGGCACGCCGTAGGCTGGCGCAAAGTAGTCGTCCCATAAAATAATGTCGGCATGGGCTTCCAGCTCCAGCGTTTGCGCCACCGCCTGTTGCAGAGCCAGCACTTTAGGCTTTTGCTGCTCAACGGTGCGTGAAACCGTTACGCCAACCAGTTCCACTTCGGGCATCAGCTGTTCCAGCCCCACCGCAAGCCCGGCATGCGTGCCGGCGCTGCCGGAGGCGACGACGACAGATGAGAGGTCGACCGCGCCTTCGCACTGCTGCGCGATTTCCAGCGCGCTTTCCACATAGCCAAGCGCGCCCAGCGCGTTTGAGCCGCCCACCGGAATGACGTAGGGCCGAAAGCCCTGCGCTTCCACGCGGGTTGCGAGCGCTTCAAGCTGCGCGTCCGGGTCGGTCAGCGCATCGCACATTTCAGTTTGCGCGTTGAAGAGGTCCAGCAGCAGACGATTGCCGTTGCTGAGGTAGTTTTCAGCGCGCGTGCCCATCGGGTTTTCCAGCAGCGCCACGCAGTGAAGCCCAAGCTTCGCCGCCACGGCCGCCGTCTGGCGCACATGGTTAGACTGAATGGCGCCCGCGGTAATCAGCGTGTCCGCGCCTTCGCGCAGCGCTTCGGCGGCGAGAAATTCCAGTTTGCGCAGCTTATTGCCGCCCATCGCCACCGGCGTGACGTCATCGCGCTTGATGTAAATTTCGCGGCCCAGGTAGTCAGACAGGCGCGGCAGGTATTCAAGCGGCGTCGGCGCGCCAATCAGTTCCAGACGCGCAAAGCGGGTCAAATTTTGCAAAGACATACAGCCTCCGGTTGCCGTTTCAGAAAGGGCGTAACGTTTTATTATGCATCACCCGGCGCGAGCCCGGCTAAATACAATAAAAAAAGGTGCTGAAATCAGCACCTTTTTTCGCTAAAACGCCGCTTATTTGGTTACATCAGCGCCAAACCACTTTTCGGAAAGCTGCTTGAGCGAGCCATCCTGCTGCATATCCGCAATCGCCTTGTTGATGGCGTTCAGCAGATCGTCATTGCCTTTGCGCAGCGCCACGCCTGCTTCCTGACGTGAGAACGGTTCGCCCGCCGCCGCCAGCGTGTTGTTGGTTTTCTTCACCAGATCCAGCGCCGCCAGACGGTCAACCAGAATGGCGTCGATACGGCCTACGCGCAGATCCTGATACTTGGTCGGATCGTCGTCATAGGTACGAATGTCCACGCCCTGCACATTCTGGCGCAGCCACTCTTCGTAGTTAGTGCCAAGGCCTACGCCCACTTTTTTGCCCTTCAGCGATTCCGCATTGGTAATGCTGCCGGCATTCTCTTTCTTCACCAGCGCCTGGATACCGGAAACGGTATAAGGGGTGGAGAAATCATACTTTTTCTTACGCTCGTCGGAGATGGTGACCTGGTTTATCACCACGTCGATGCGTTTAGAGTCGAGCGACGCAAGCATGCCGTCCCATTTGGTCGGCTTCAACGACGCTTTCACGCCAAGATGTTTCGCCAGCTCCTCGGCAAAATCGACCTCAAAGCCGGTCAGCTTGCCGTCGTCGCCCTGGTAGCTGAACGGCGGATAGGTGCCTTCCAGCCCTACCAGCAGCGTGCCGCGCTCTTTGACTTTATTCAGCAGATTTTCCGCAGCGTAAGTTTTCATGCTCATGCCCGCAACCAGCGCTACCGCCATGACGCCCATCAGCGCCTGGCGGCCAAAAGTAGCTAATTTCATATTTCCCCCAAGAGTCAAAACGTTAAGCCGCAGTGTAAATAGTTTCGCAGTGAAAGCAAAATCCACTCCGCTACAACTTATTCTTTTTTAATATATATCACATGCTGGCTGGACGACGGGTTTATGCGCGGGAGGAAAAGATTTTTGCGCCAGATACTGGGCATACTTGCGCAGCGCGATGCGGTAGTTGTTGGTGCTGGTAAGCGGCAGCCACATTTCAAGCCGGGCGTCGATATCGCCCTGCTTCGCCAGCTCTTGCGGCACCTGTTTTTGCGACAGATGCGCGCCCAGACGGCGCAGGCGAACCACATATTCGCGGATCGTGCCGTGGCTCATGTCGGTTTGTTCGAAAAGGTACTGCTTGAAGCCGATGATATCGAAGTAGTTGCTCTGCTCTTTGCAGTGCAAATCGCCGCAGAAGCGGCAAAGCGCCACCCATGCCTGCCGCTCTTCTTCCCAGGCCGCTTCGTCCATCAGGGTATCGAGCTGGGCGATAGCGATTTTGTTGACTATCTCGCCCTGGCGGACCAGGGTGATGCGATCAAGCAGCTTATGGCAGTGCGCGCAATGGGTTTGCGCGTGTTTGAAATCTTTCAGGTAGCGGCTCAAAGGCCGTCTTTTTAGTTGCTGCACCGTCATGATAACTCCTCAATAAATGCTGTGTGTGGCGTTACCGGCAGGTGAGCAACTCAACCTAAAGCTTACCCAGCCGGGTGCGCAGACGTTTAATAGCCTGGCTGTGCAGCTGGCTCACCCGCGACTCTCCCACTTCCAGCACCGCGCCAATCTCTTTGAGATTGAGCTCTTCCTGGTAGTAGAGCGTCAGCACCAGCTGTTCGCGCTCCGGCAGCGATTCGATCGCTTCCATGACGCGATGACGAAGATTGCTCTCCATCAACTGCTGCAACGGGTTTTCATTCTGGTGCTCGTCGGTGACCAGCTCGATGCTGTCGCCATGCTCCTCCCGCCACTCGTCGTAGGAAAAAAGCTGGCTGTTATTGGTATCGAGCAGCATCTGCCGGTACTCTTCGAGCGGGATATCCAGGCGCTGCGCCACTTCGGTTTCCGTCGCGTTGCGTCCCAGTTCCTGTTCCAGTTGGCCTATCGCCTGCGCCACTTCGCGCGCGTTGCGTCGGACGCTGCGCGGTACCCAGTCACGGCTGCGCAGTTCATCCAGCATCGCGCCACGAATACGCTGCACTGCGTAAGTGGTAAATGCCGTTCCTTGCAGGGCGTCGTAGCGTTCGACCGCGTTCAACAGGCCAATACCGCCCGCCTGAAGCAGATCGTCCAGTTCCACGCTCGCCGGCAGCCGCACCTGAAGGCGCAATGCTTCGTGACGCACCAGCGGCACATAACGCTGCCACAGCGAGTGTTTATCCATTACACCTTCAGCGGTATACATTGAATTCACGATAAACAGCCCTGCGTTAATTGAGTTATCGGCACGATTATCCGTTTCTGGAGGGGTATCTATCGAATGAATAAAGACACAAAAGGAGGGTTATTTGACTTTTGTTAACCAGATAGCAGGAAAAAAAGACGACACCCAGCGGATTTATTTATATATTTCAATGATATAAACATTTTAACGGCAGGAGAACCTGCCGTTGATGATTAACCAAGAAGATGGATCATAGAGAGATCGTCACCCGATCTCACGCTTTCGATATGACCATAAAACGTCTCGGTCAGCGCTTTGTTATGCTGACTTAGCGAATGGAAGCTGTAGACAATATTCACCAAATCGTCGCGCTCTATCGAACCTTTATGCTTCGCACAAGCCGAAGCCAGAAGTTTAATAAAGTAATATTCGGCTACGATCATATAGAGCGCACGCAGCGGCGGCACGCCCTGATAGTTAGGGAAATTGTTTTGCCAGAACTTATAAAGAATAAAGTTTTTGATGGCGAACGCGCTCTCTTCAAAAGAAGGCAGCACGATTTCTTGCCAGGCGTTTTCAATAGCAGTAATTTTTTCTTCGAGACCCGCATCCTGCTGTGCGAAGAGCGCATGTAATAAGTAATCGATATAATAATTAAGCACGCCGCTGCCACGGGTCGTCGCTTTTTTGCGAAAGAAATCCTGCATTAATAAGACCAACGATACTTTCACTTTTTTATCGGTACTAAGTGCGGCCAACTCTTGTTTCATTTCGCCCGACTGTAACTGCCCGGCTAAAATGGCATAGGCGTTTTCAATTTCAACAAGCGAAGCATCATCAATTATTTCAATTTTCTCAATAAACATAAGAAACTTGATGATAGCGTAGAGACCCGTTTCAACATCCGTTTCAACAAAATCAATCAGGCTCAGACAAAACAGGTTAAGAAGCTTGTTTTGCGCGCGAGCAGGCCCGGTGTTATTGAATTTATCCTGCAATACGACGCGCTCAGAAAAACGCATTGCATCCGCATCGCTAAAAATAATTGACGCCACTTCCGGGCAGGAAATATTCAGCGAATGCTGAACCTCCGCTTTATAGACACGATTCGAACGTGGGAAAACAGAACAGGTTTGACTTAACGCCTGAGCCCCCATACTTTTCTGCACCCGGCATAACCGATCCTCATCGAAATAAGGGCAGTTCCCGGTTTGTGGTGAAAACTTTACAATACCCCAGTCCTGCTGGCTCTTTTTTACAATATCAATACTTTGCTCCGCGATCGTGCGGATAATAAAGTCTTTGCTGGTGGTGTATTTCTTTACTGTCTGCTTATCAAGCGTAATCTGCCAACCCTTACAGCAATGGTCGCGGCAGGCTCCTCCCGTACAGCTGAATGAACGCACAAATGCAGGTTCGTTAATCACTATTTCTTTCATTACGCTTGCTCCGGTCGAAAAAAAAGGCAGCTTTCGCTGCCTTGATTATCTTCAACTTCCCAAATTTCAATCGCTGGATTAACGCAGCAGAGAGAGTACGTTCTGAGTAGTTTGGTTAGCCTGAGCCAGAACAGAAGTACCAGCCTGCTGCAGGATCTGCGCGCGGGACATGTTGGAAACTTCGGTCGCGTAATCAGCGTCTTCGATACGGCTACGTGCAGAAGACAGGTTGTTTACGGTGTTGCCCAGGTTGGTGATGGTGGAATCGAAACGGTTCTGTACCGCACCCAGGTCGGAACGCAGGGAGTCAACCTGTGCCAACGCTTTGTCGATCGCAGCCAGCGGGTCAGAGTTCAGCTCGTCACCTTTAACAACGGTACCGTCATCTTTAATGGTTGCGCTGTAGTAAGCATCAGCTCCATTCTCGGTACCTTTGATTACATAGCCACCGCCTTTAACGGAGAACACCTGCGGGTTATCACCCAGGTCGGTGATACCGCTGGTGTTCAGCTTAACCGCTGGAGTTGTGCTGCCGATAACGTCTGCAGTGGTGACAGTCGCTTCAGTACCTGCTGGGGACACAGCTGTAGAACTGCTGTCATACTCAACAACCCCAGTCGCCTGGTTCAGCGTACCGTTATAGGTATTAGACCCCACAGTGACGTACATTTTACCATCTTCGTCCACGGAGAAACTGGTTGATGCAGCTGCTTCGGTGTTGGTCAGGGTCAGGTCGTCAGCATCAGCGACGGTGGTACCGTCGATGTTAACAGTCTGCCCAGCAGTAACTTTAGTTGCAGTCGGCGGCGTGCCTATCTTAGTAGAACCATCGAAGGAAACTACGCCAGTATCTTTATTGTAGCCATCTACTGCATAGTAATCGGTGCCGTCACCTACGTAAACTTTGCTTGCATCAGCATCGTCAACATACAGCTCATAGTTGCTGGCAGTTGCTTTATCAACGCCAACCAGAGTTTTGCTCACGCCAGCAACACTTGAAGATGGCTTAGCTTCGGTCAGAGCAGCAGAAGACAGCTTGCTCAGGTCCAGACCTTTGTTGGTCACGTCCAGGTTGCCCAGGCCTGGGGTGCTGGAAGTGATCTCTTTCAGGTTGATATCGATAGTTTCGCCATCGTTCGCCCCAACCTGAATTTTCAGCGTCTGGTCAGAAGCCAGCACTTTCACGCCGTTGAACTGAGTCTGACCAGAAACGCGATCGATTTCCTGCAGACGTTGGGTGATTTCAGCCTGGATAGATTTCAGGTCGGAGTCGGAGTTAGTACCGTTGGTCGCCTGAACAGACAGCTCACGAACACGCTGCAAGTTGTTGTTGATTTCAGACAGAGAACCTTCAGTGGTCTGCGCGATGGAGATACCGTCGTTCGCGTTACGGGAAGCCTGGGTCAGACCTTTGATGTTCGCAGTGAAACGGTTAGCAATCGCCTGGCCGGCAGCGTCGTCTTTCGCGCTGTTAATACGCAGACCAGAGGACAGACGCTCGATAGCAGAGCCTAAAGCAGACTGAGATTTGTTCAGGTTGTTTTGGGTCAACAGCGACAGGCTGTTAGTATTGATGACTTGTGCCATGATCTTTTCCTTATCAATTTACATCTTGATGTTGTTGGGCTGTTGCCCACGGTTTCGCACCGTAACCCATGTATCGGCACCTTAAATTCGAACTTTAGAAAATTTTGTACTTCCCACGACTTTTTTTTCCAGGGCGAAATAGCCTCTCTATTAGCCACTATTCGGTCCATTAACTGAATAAATAAACCTCTAAACTTTGTTCTTCTGTTGCCGATACCGTGCTTAACCACTATTTGCATAAAAAGGGATCACGCATGGCTGCTTTTACTTCTTTAGGCGTGGGTTCAAACCTGCCGCTGAGTACGTTGCTGACTAACCTGGAAACCGCTGAGAAAGGTCGTTTGACCCCGATTTCAACCCAGCAGAGTAGCTTCTCGGCCAAGCTTACGGCCTATGGCACACTGAAAAGCTCACTTGAAAAGTTCCAGACAGCCAATACGGCATTAAATGACGCTTCCTTATTTAAAAGCACGACGGCGACCAGCAACAGCACAGACTTAACCGTCAGCACCACCGCAGGCGCAGCGGCAGGCACCTATAAGATTAATGTGACCCAGCTGGCGCAAGCGCAATCGGTACGCACGACGGCAACCGTGACCGATTCAAAAGCGGCGCAAGGCAACAGCAACGAAGAACGCACGCTGGTAATCAAGCAGGACGGTAAAGAAAAGCCGTTAGAAATTAAGCTGACGAAAGACCAGACCTCGCTTGAAGGCATTCGCGATGCTATCAACAACGCCAACGGCGGCGTTTCAGCCAGTATTGTTAAGCTCAAAGATAATGATTTCCAGCTGGTGCTGACCTCCAGCGAAACCGGCACCGCCAATAAAATGAGCATCTCGGTTTCGGGAGACGACACGCTCAATCAGTTCATCAGCTTCAATAATCCGGATGTGACCGGCAGCGGCGTGGAACAAATTGTCGAGGCGAAAGACGCAGAGTTAAGCGTTAACGGCATTAATATCGTTCGCAGCAGCAACACCATTACCGATGCGCCGCAGGGCGTGACGCTCAATCTTTCTAAAGTCGTCAGCGACGTCACCGTTACTGTCAGCAAGAGCAACGACAAAGCGACAAGCGCGATTAAAACCTGGGTCGATGCTTATAACTCGCTGGTCGATACCATTGGTTCGCTGACCAAGTACACCTCCGTCGATGCCGGTACGGACGCGCAAGACACCAGCAACGGCGCCCTGCTTGGCGACAGCGCGGTACGCACGATCCAGACAGGCATTCGCGCGCAGTTCACGGATGTAGGCAACGGCGGCAGTTTCCAGACCCTGACGCAGATAGGCATCACTCAGGATGCTTCTACAGGCAAGCTGAAAATCGATGACGCCAAATTAAAAACGGCGCTTACCGATAAGTCAGTTGATGTACAGCAACTGCTGGTTGGCGATGGCAAAACCACAGGCATCACCACCAAAGTCGCTACACAGGTAAAAGGCTACCTCGCGGATGACGGCATTATTGACAGCGCGCAGGACAGTATCAACTCGACGCTGAAGAAACTGACGAAGCAATATCTCTCAGTAAGCCAGAGTATTGATGACACCATGGCCCGCTATAAAGCGCAATTTACGCAGCTCGACACCATGATGAGCCAGTTAAACAACACCAGTTCTTACCTGTCTCAGCAGTTTGAATCGATGAGCAGCAGTTCGTAATGATAAGAGGTTGATATGTATACCGCGAGCGGTACAAAAGCGTATGCTCAAATCGGCGTGGAGAGCGCCGTCATGAGCGCAAGTCCCCATCAGTTGATAACCCTGTTATTTGACGGCGCGATGAGCGCGCTGGTGCGCGCGCGTCTGTTTATGCAACAGGGCGAAACCGTTGCTAAAGGCGAAGCGCTCAGTAAAGCGATTAACATTATCGATAACGGACTCAAGGCGGGGCTGGATCAGGAGAAAGGCGGGGAGATCGCAGATAACCTTTCTTCTCTGTACGATTACATGATTCGGCGCTTATTGCAGGCGAATTTGCGTAACGATACCCAGGCGATCGAGGAAGTGGAACACTTGCTCACCAATATTGCAGAAGCCTGGAAGCAAATCTCTCCAAACCACACCGCGCAGGAGTCCATTTGATGTCGCCTTATGTGGAGTTTATTAACCGCTGGCAACAGATTGCGTTGCTCAGCCAGTCGCTGCTTGAACTTGCACAGCGAGGTGAATGGGATCTTTTACTGGAACAGGAAGTTGTCTACCTCCAGAGTGTCGAAACTGTAATGGGATCCGAAACTCCACAAGGGTTGCCAAAAAATGTTCAGAGTCTGGTTGCGGGCTATCTCAGACAAACGCTGGATAATGAAGAGCAACTGAAGCTGTTGTTAAAAAAACGGCTTGATGAGCTCAGCTCCTTGATTGGGCAATCATCCCGTCAGCAATCGCTTAACCATACCTATGGCCGGCTCTCTGGTATGCTTTTAGTGCCAGGGGCGCCTTCAGGACAATGACCGCCTTCCTCCATGCTCCGAACGGTGTTGACAGCCTGCCGGAGCATAGAGGCAATAAAGCTCGCCGGCTTTCCTGCTGCGACGAAAATCCCGAAAAAAGGAACAGGCGTTCCCCTTATGCTTCGTCATTAACAACGCTCCGACGCCGTTAATCGCCTCGTCGGCTGGCGAAGGGAGTAATAACACCCTGCACGTCGAGCGCGCTCGCCGACACGCCCTCTCAAAACGACCGCAACAAACGCGGGCTGGCTTACCATTTATTGCGCCAGGAGTGCGTCAGATAAACAGCCGCATTAAGGCAGCGGCGTGGCAAGCGGGCTTTTCGCCAGCACCTCCGCGCATTCCGCAGTCGGGCGCGCCACGCGTTTAAGCGTCATGCCTGCGTATTCCAGCGTATCGCCTGCCCGCTCAAGGTCATAAACTTCCTGTTTTACCGTCACGTTGTAGAGGTCGCCGCCCCGCTGCATCAGCTTGCCGGGCAGCGCAATAACGCGTTGCCACTGGCGGCAATCCAGCGTATCGCCCTGTGCGGTGACCACCAGGCTTGCTATCGCCTGCGGGCTTACCAGTTCGCTTTGCGGCCCCTGGCTCTGCCAGTATCCCGCAAGCCCAGCGGGCGCGGGCGCTTTAACAACCTCATTATAATCACTCACCTGCACACAACCCGATAAAGCCAGCCATGCGGTTAACAGCATCAATTTTTTCATTCGTTTTTCCTCCCTGCGAAGAAAAAGGAGTGTGGCATTAAAGCCGTAAGCTCGCCAGCATTACTCCGGAGCGCCGCAAAAATTGATCGAGACGAAGTTTTCGCTTTTTTTCGCTGGGCATCGCGCTTGCGGGGAGTACTATCTCGACTCCTTGCGCCCGCCCGGGCGCGTTTTAGTTCCGTCTGAGTTCAGAGGCTAAAGTTTCATGTCATGGCAATACTTTAAACAACACTATCTCATTACGTTCTGGTCTCCTTTTCCCGCCGTTATCGCAGCAGGTATTCTTTCCACTTATTATTTCGGTCTCACCGGCACCTTCTGGGCCGTGACCGGCGAATTTACCCGCTGGGGCGGACAGCTGTTGCAACTGATGGGCGTACAGGCGCAGACGTGGGGATACTTTAAGCTTATCCACCTTGAGGGAACGCCCCTCACCCGCATCGACGGGCGGATGATTATCGGCATGTTCGCTGGCTGTTTCGCCGCCGCGCTCTGGGCGAACAACGTGAAGCTGCGCCTGCCGCAGCATCGTATCCGTATTATCCAGGCGGTAGCCGGCGGCATTATTGCAGGCTTTGGCGCCCGTCTTGCCATGGGGTGTAACCTGGCGGCCTTTTTCACCGGCATTCCGCAGTTCTCTCTCCACGCCTGGTTTTTCGCTATTGCTACCGCCATCGGCTCCTGGGCGGGCGCCCGCTTTACGCTGCTGCCGATGTTCCGTATTCCGGTGAAGCTGCAAAAGGTCTCCAGCGCCTCGCCGCTCACCCAGAATCTTGCGCAGGCGCGCCGCCGTTTTCGTCTCGGCATGCTGGTGTTTATCGGCGCCGTTGGCTGGGCGCTGCTTACCGCCATGCAGATGCCGAAACTGGGGCTGGCGATGCTTTTTGGGGTTGGTTTTGGGCTGCTGATTGAACGCGCGCAAATCTGCTTTACCTCGGCGTTTCGCGATATGTGGATAACCGGGCGCACCCATATGGCGAAGGCGATTATCTTCGGCATGGCGGCGAGCGCCATCGGCATCTTTAGCTATGTGCAGCTTGGCGCGGAGCCGAAGATCATGTGGGCCGGGCCTAACGCCGCGATCGGCGGGCTGCTTTTCGGCTTCGGCATCGTGCTGGCGGGCGGCTGCGAAACCGGCTGGATGTACCGCGCCGTGGAAGGCCAGGTGCATTACTGGTGGGTGGGCCTTGGCAACGTCATTGGCTCCACGCTTCTGGCTTATTTCTGGGACGATATCTCCCCGGCGCTTGCCACCCGCTGGGATAAGGTGAATCTGCTTACCGCTTTCGGCCCGCTCGGCGGCCTGCTGGTCACCTACCTGTTGCTGCTCGCCGCGCTGCTTTTTGTGATCGTCTGGGAAAAACGCTTTTTCCGCGCGGCCCGTACTGTCGCTTCGCAACCTGTTAAGGAGAGCGTATGAAAAATTGGGTTCCTGATTACCGGCTCGATATGGTCGGCGAGCCGTGTCCTTACCCGGCGGTCGCTACCCTTGAAGCCATGCCGCAGCTCAGGAAAGGGGAAATTCTTGAAGTCGTGAGCGATTGCCCCCAGTCGATCAACAACATTCCGCTTGATGCCCGCAACCACGGCTATACGGTGCTGGATATTCAGCAAGACGGGCCAACCATCCGCTACCTGATCCAGCGTTAACGCCCTCCCGGCCCTGCTTCGCGCAGGGCCACGCATTTTGTGCCCTATACTTAATCATTATTTCTGCTTTAAGGAGACGGCCATGTGCGGACGATTCGCGCAAACGCGAAGCCGGGAAGAATACCTTGCCCCTTTCACCGAGAATTTTGAACGTGATATTCCCTGGGACCCGGAGCCGCTCGCCCACTACAACGTTGCCCCGCGCAGCCGCGTTTTGCTGCTCAGCATGGATGAAAACGATACGCTGCATTTAGATCCCGTGGTCTGGGGTTACGCCCCGGAGTGGTGGCATAAAGCGCCGCTGATTAACGCCCGCGTGGAAACCGCCTCGCAAAGCCGGATGTTTAAACCGCTGTGGCAGAACGGCCGGGCCATTGTTTTCGCTGATGGCTGGTATGAATGGCAGCGTGTGGGCGATAAAAAGCAGCCCTACTTTATCTATCGCGAGGATAAAGCGCCGCTCTGTTTCGCTGCGATTGGCAAAACGCCGTTTGACGCCAACAGTGAAGCCGAAGGGTTTGTCATCGTCACCGCTGCCGCAGATGCAGGGCTGGTGGATATCCACGATCGTCGTCCGCTGGTGTTAACGCCCGAAGCGGCCCTTGCCTGGCTGCACCCCGACACATCCGCTAAGCGGGCGGATGAGCTTGCCCATGAAGGCGCGCTGCCTGCCGACGCTTTCGCCTGGCATCCGGTAACAAGAGCGGTGGGGAATGTAAAAAACCAGGGGCCTGAATTAGTGGAGCCGGTAGATAAACCCCATTCTTAGGTTTTTTTCTGCGGGCGGCCGCTTATATTTACTTATTGATATGTAAAAGGTTAGCGGCGGCCAACTCCTTTAGATCGTGAATAAGGGCATAGCCTTAATCTGTATTTCATTTTTCGCGCTTTGCTTTTTACCGCCCTTCGCTACGCTATTACTATCCTGGTTCCTCTGCACGCCTTAGAGCCTGTAAGCGAGAAAAAAATGTACGCTCTTGCAGCTTATCTGCTGTTTATGGCTGCCGCTCTGTTGCCGTTCTGGCTGGCCTCTTATAAAAAATCCACTTTACTGGCTGATTCAGAATATCGCGATCCGGGTTCTAACCATATTAATGCGCTGCGAGGCCTTGCGGCGTTGCTGGTAGCGCTACACCATTCGGTCTTTGCTTATAACTATTATCATCAGGGAAGCTGGTCGCTGAGCGAAGGGAATCATTTCTTTTCAACAGAGAATGACTACCCGTTAATTTTGCTGGCCTCATTTGGCTATGTGCCGGTCATGCTTTTTTTTATGATAACAGGTTATCTTTTCGGTAATCACGGCATTAAAAATAACGGCATCAACATTCCGCTTTTTTATTACAAGCGGTTTGCCCGCATCGTTCCGCAATACCTTTTTGTCCTGGTGGCGGTGCTCTTTGTTTCCTTTGCCATGGGGCTTAAGCCGTCGACAACGCTTGCGGAGATCCTGCGTTTTATCGTCTCCTGGCTAACGTTTGGTTTTGTGGAGCCGGTGTCGTTCACCCCTGTTTATCGGGGTTCGCTGATTGTCGCCGGCGTTATCTGGACGCTGGCTTATGAGTGGATGTTTTACCTCGCCTTCCCGGCCATCATTGCTTTTATTTGTCTTTTTCGAAATAAAGTCGCCTGCCTGGCTGTGGCGATTATAACGATAGCCGCCGTTTGTAAGCTAGGTATCATTAACGAGAAAAACGCTACGCTTGCGCTCTGTTTTGGCTTTGGCATTCTGGCCGCGCTGCTGCATGAATATTACCCGGCGCTAAAAAGGGTGCTGGTGAACAAGCTCTTTGTCTTATTCGCCATCGCTTCGCTGGTGATTATGGTCTGGGGATTGAAATATAAGGCCTACAGTATTTACAGCGCGCCGATGCTGTTTCCGCTTTTTATTTCGGTCGCTTCCGGCGCGTCGCTACTGGG
Organism: Franconibacter helveticus LMG 23732; assembly: GCF_000463115.2. Classification (GTDB taxonomy): domain Bacteria; phylum Pseudomonadota; class Gammaproteobacteria; order Enterobacterales; family Enterobacteriaceae; genus Franconibacter; species Franconibacter helveticus. Next base: position 23,882 of record NZ_AWFX01000039.1, read on the forward strand.
CTTATTAACGTTTATGCCGTTAAGACTGGCAGGCACCGCCAGCTACAGCATCTATTTGCTGCATGGCGTTGTCTATGCCTGCATTTTTACCTGGACGCATCTGAGCTTTATACCGGGCGTAATCATCAGCCTGCTGATTACCGCATCCGTCAGCATGCTGACTTACCGGTGGGTCGAGCGCCCCTTTATTAAACAGAGTAAAAAAGCGGTTTATGCGTTTACGCCTGCAAATGCAAAAGAATGAGGAGTTTTACCCTTCAGCCAGCACGAAAAGCTGGCTGAATTAAAGCGGGGAAACTAGACCTGCATGTTCATAATATGAAGATGCATTTTTTCTAAACGTTATAGATCGTCCAAGAGCGCTTTACATAACAGTTTATTAGCCGTCACGAGAAAGCGTGGCGGTGTAGTTCGTTATAGTTCACGCATGTTTTTTTGCCCCATACATGCCCCATCAAAACGGAGTGTCATCAAACTCCCCTCCCCGGGTATCGTTAATGACATACGTCACCACGCCATAAACAACCCTCACCTCATCCTCTTCCGTTGGCAGCGGCCATGTGAAGTTTGGGTGGTCGATATCCTGCAAACAACGACGCGAGATAAGCTTAAGCCGCCTAAGCACTAACTCGCCTTCATATGCGCATACAACGATTGACCCGTCGCACGGCTTAACGCTCATGTCTACTACGAGCAGTGAGCCGTTAAGTATACCCGCCTTCCAGTATGTGTTACTGGCGCGGAGGAAATAGGTAGATGCCGGACTCCTGACGCAGAGCGCGTCGAGCGATATCTTTTGTTCGAGGTAATCGGTAGCCGGAGATGCGAACATGTCACAGGCCTCCGTTCGGATTGTAGAGAGTGAACGTCCTGTTCTCGCCCTCCTCCGTGGACACGTCTCTGAACGTGCTGACGGAAAGCTCAATCCACTTATTCGCCTCTTTCAGTGTCCAGTCCCAGTTATGTTTCTGCAACTCCCTCACAAACGCTTCCGTCGTCACAATCCGGCGGGCATCTGGTTTGAACTCAACTGCGGCTCTGAAGGCCGTTTCAATGTCATCTCTGCGCGGCATATTCCCTCCCAATAAATTATACTGTTTTTATATACAGTATTTTTAAACAGGAGGGGGATCAAGACGAAGCGGCCTATCAATATTACTGATTTTCAACGGCGCTATCTTTTTGCGCCGTCCCTGCTTCAGGTATCAATGCCGCAATGGCAGACAGTTTTTCCCGTGTCTCGGTATCGGAAGTGGAGTCTGCAATAACTTCCAGCGCTGATTTCAGGATATCCATCAGGCTAAGTAGCGATTCGTGATGCAGGGCAGCGGCAACATCGCCCGGGGAAAGAGCTAAAGGCTTATCTATCACTTTCCCATCAACCGTGTAGCAGCCCTCTCTTGCATAGCTAACGGCTTCAGGGAATACTTCAGCTACTTCCTGAGCAATGAACCCCATCCCGAATGCACCTTTGGACTGGTCATCCTTACGAACCCATGTATTTCCAGATATCTTGCGCATCTTGGCTAAAGGCTCTGGAATTCTGGTTATTTTATCTTTTACGCGCCTGTCAGAGGCTTGACTCCAGCCCACAGGTGCATAAGCAACGCCGCCACTGTAGTCAAAGTACCAGTCTTTGTAAGATGTATCCTGATACAAACGCAGAAATCCGTAACGCTGCCCCCCTGATGCCAGCTGAGAAAACATCTGGAACTGCGTGCTGGTTCCACCAATGGTATTCTGTATGGTCGATGCAATTGTCCCGCCGACAACACCGAGATTGTTATTTATCGTCTTGACATATATTGAGTCTGTAACAGCTCCGCCCGTTTTGCCGTCGATTGTGTTGAGTCGAGAATCATCACCCGCTGCGACTGTACCCGAAGCCTTCCCGACATCGCGCGTTGCTGCGCCTTTGAGACCCAGGTTCGTTCGTGCCCCCGCCGCATCAGTGGCGCCGGTGCCACCCTGCGTTACAGGAACAGCACCAGAAACAAGGTCGGCTTTCTTTTCGAGAGCATCTTTGTCCGCTTTTTTGCTAATGCTGTCTTTCAGTTTACCAATTGAAGGGATGCTGAGCTGCTGGCCGTTGATGGTGACCGTAATATCCTGCGCCGCAGATGTGAGCGCGAAGGCTTCCCATGAACCGATATTCTCATCGTACTCATTGATGAGCTGTGACATCGCCTGAGCCAGGCCGTCAATTGACATGGCATCACTGACAAGAATCCCGTATTCCTGGTCGTTTAAAGGGGCTGCGGCTGCCGGCGACACGGTAAGTTCTGTTGCGCTGTTTACCGCATTAATCTGGAACAGTTGCACAGGCGTGGAGAGAACAATTAACACTTGCCCCTGACGAACCTGACTTGAAGGGGCGGTCCAGTTACTACCATTTCCGGTAGCTATATTGCCGTTTAAAGAAATTGTTCCCGTGCTGTAAATCATATTATTTCTCCAGCCTACTGATATAATCGGCAGGCATAAAATAAAAAACAAAAAGGTATTTAAGTGAAACTGACAAAAGCCATGACTCTGGTTATTGCTTTGGCTACCTCTGCCTGTGCAACGTCCGGAAGAAATACTGATTACGTGATGGATTACCCTGTAGAAGCATCAAGAATGTCTTTGGGCGGAGAAATTACAGCTGTTGTTGACTGTGATAAAAAAGAGGTGTCCGTAATATCAGACACAAGCAATGGAATATTCGCCAGGCATCTCAACAGAAGAGCCTGGAATATATGCTTTAAAAAACAGGGACAGTTTAAAGTAACCTATCGTTTTGACCCGGTAAGAGGAACCGGCCAGAACATGCTTGCCACTCAGCCATCAAGAACGCCGGTTTAGATAAGCTACAGCCCAATACCCCACAAATAAAACAGCCCGCTGTCCGGCGGACTGTTTACTTTGAAATGCTCAGTGCTTTATGCAGGTTTAAGACAGATTTGAAAGGATGCCGTAAGGTATCCGCATCCCGTAGGGTTTCAGTGTATTAGCCCATGTTTGCTGGTTCTGGTTAACCCACTGACACTGGAGCACACCGTTGACGAACCTGAAAAACGGGCCGGAAAAACCTGTAACGGTACCATCATCTGAAATATTTCCTCCTGGCACAGCGCTTACCAGTATCCAGCTGTTGGTGCCGATGGTCTGGGAATACACCGCATTATCAAGGTCAAAACCTGCTGGCACATCAAAAAACCCCAGAATACGGGGGATTTTAGCGGCCATAACGGCAGACCACACCAGTTGACCGGCGGCATTAAAAATATCGCGATAACCACTTTCAACCGGGATGTCGTTTCGTGTTCTTGCCATTGAACCCGCGTTCGCCGTCATCCAGTCCGGTCCGGCAAAAAACATCTTTGCGTTATTGTTAGGTTTAAACCACCTGAGACCATCATCCAGCGGGGCACTGCCACCCGCAAAACCCATATCAACAGAGTTACCCAGTTGGCAGGATATATTGTAATATCCGATATCGCTTATTCCGGAATAAATACGATTATCGTAATAATAGGTTCCTTTATAATTCGAGTCGATCACAAGGGCGCCTTTATCATTCCATACCTGATATCCGCTCATAAGAATGCATACATATCCAGAGTGAGAGTTACGGAGGGGGTATATCTCGATAACTTGAAAATGCGGAACCCTCCATCATAAGCACGGGCTGCGAAATTAGCTGGGGTATAATTGACGGAACTCACCGTTGATACGACAACAACAAAGCTGCCTGCTGCTGTCAGCCCTGCAAATCCGCCGGTAACTGCATTTATATTGTCCGGGATTGTGATGGTTGTCCTACCGAGATAACGCGTGTTGTAGTCGCCGATATCCACTATCAGCTTTCCACTCGCATCCCAGCACTGTAAACCGCACGGCATAACTCCTCCTTACCAGAGTCCGTCACGAATTCTGAGCGTTCCGTTAGCGTCGTAAACCAGTCGCAGAACGCCGTTATCTACCGTTCTTCCGGCGCCATTGGCGGCATTGCGCTCAAATGTTCCGCTCTTGTCCAGTCTCCAGCCAGCCGAACCTGCCACATAGTTTGACGACTGAATAAAGCTGCCGATTTTGGCGTTAGTGATGGTGCCGTCCTGGATGAACGTGTCGCGAATGAACGTCTGACCATTCTGAATAACAAATGGCAGACTTACAGCACTGCCCGCCTGACTCATTACAGCGAAACGGTCCGCCAGGAAAATGACCTGCGACTGCATGCCGGACGGAGTATTTTCAACACCCAGCCCCATTCCCGCTGCGTACTTCACGCCGTTTGCATCCACCCCTACTTTGATTGAATACATCGCGGACAGGCTCCCCGACAGTGATGCAATAGCCTGGGCATTTGTCGTAACGGCTGCGGTTGTTCCGTTTACGGAAACAGTCAAAGAATCTATTTGCGTTGCTGTGGCCTGTCGATAATCCGCAAATGATGTCGTCAGCGACACGACACTTGCGGTGTTGGTGGCAACACTGGCACGAATCTCGGTTAATGCCTGCGCGGTTGCCTCTTCATTAGTCGCTATTGTTGTTTCAACACGGTCAATAGACGCCGAATTACTGGCGTTCTTAGCCGTCTGGCTGCGGCGGCTCGTAACCTGCGCGAGATTGCCCTGGATGATAGAGATTGCAGAGTTTTTAACGCCGCCGCTCATCCCGTCGATGCTCACGCGCATATCATCGATTTTGGTTTCTGCCGCTGAAAGTCCGTCGGCATTTTCCTTAATCTGCTGCGCCTGCTGCTCAAGGCTGTCAGCGTTGGCCTGGATATCCGTCACCATCTGCGAGACCTTCTCGCTGGTATCAACGGCGTTTTCGACCATATCCTTGAAGAGTTCTGTTTCCTCCATTTCCTCAAGAATTGCATCAGTAATATCACTGAAATCGTCTGTCGGTTTACCTGAGGCCTCAACAAAATCAGACACGCCAAAAGCATTCCGGGTTCGGACATAAACGTAATAGGTGTGGTCGAATTTAAGCCTCTGAAGCGTCCACTGGTATCCGCGACCCAGGAACTGTGTGTTGTTTTCAATATCGCCAGTAACAGGGATTTCCCCTGCATACCAGAATTCAAATGAAGTATCAGAGGTGGCAGAAACAGACATAACCGGGACAAGAGTGGCCTGCAAAGGCCCGGGTATCCACTGCACTGAGTTGGGAGGTAAAGGGGCACCAATTAGTAGGCTAACCTGAGTTTCTGCACCTTTCATCCCATTTTCATTGCGACCACGTACGCCAAGTGTGTAATTCCCGGCGTTTAGCCCGTAAAAGTCGTAACGGAACTGATCAGTTTCATACTGCGCCACAACCGCGCCGCTCTCGGTATAAACGTACAGTTCGAATACCAGTTTTTTAGTCGTGGTGGCCGTCTCCCACGTTGCGGTCACCTGCACGGTCTCGCTGTTCGTGTTCAGAATACGCAGGTTTTCAATGTTCGGCACACGGTATCCGTTCAGAGTGTCGCTGGGTATATCGAAAACCGCGCCTTCGTCCACGACAGCCTGTTTGTTAGGGTCGTGCTGAGATGCTGTGATGCTGTAAACGGAATTATTCTCTGTTTCGGCAATACTGAGAATGCGGAATAAGCGGACTGATATCTCGCTGGTGGAAATAGCGAATACTGTACCGTCGCGAATCCAGGCGGGCGCTGTTTTCAGGGTGACAATGCTATCCGTGGCGGAGGCAATTTCGTATTTAACAAACTTACCGTCTGGACCCATAACAGACATGGTATCGCCATTACTTATAAGAGATGGGTCAACCGCATCAACCCTTATTCTGGTACCGGAATGAGACATAATGCGACCGCCAAGTCGCGTCCCGGCATAGTTGTTATCCATTACCTCAATAATATCGCCAGGCGTAAAGTGGATAGCATCCCTCGCCATCTGGAACGACAGCCGTTCCCCTTCCCTTTTCGCTGTCTCAAGCAGCCATTTTCCCGCGCGCCAGGCCTGTCCACGGGAAGTGCAACCAAACGCCTCCAGTGTGGTTTCGTTATAGGTGCTGCGCGCGATCATCTCATCATCAGAGACGTACTCTTTCACCTGCTCCCAGCCGTTATCCGGGTCCGTCCAGGACACAACCACAGCATTGTATTTCTCAGAGCGCTTCACCGAGCTACGGCTGAACTTGCCGTCAACCACGTTAGCATTGGTTACTGTGGCGATCGGGTCCTGCGGCGCGTCCAGCATGACCGTCAGGCGCATGCCGTCCCACAATGCAATACCGCGAAACATCCCGGCGATTTTATCAAGAATGTCGCGGGCGCTGGCCTGCTCGGTGATATAGGCGTTCAGCACCATACGCGGCTCTTTTCCGCCGTAGCCATCATCTACTTGCTGATCGCAATACTGAGAAAGCACATACAGAGCGCCGTCATCAACATCGATGTAACCAGCGCGGCGGGCAAGCCCGAAACGGGTATTTTTCACCAACTCACGGAACAGCCAGGCGGGGTTATTGGTCCACGCCTTTTTAAAGCCTCCAAGCCACAGGCCTGAATACGTTCGCGCTATCGGGTCATAGTTATCCGGCACATCAACGATCAATCCCCGAAGGTGATAGGTTCGGCTCGGCGTATCGGTGTACTGGTCACGGTCGATAACGGCCCCGGCAATAGCCGAAAAAGGATAAGACAGATTGTCGTCAGTGATTTCGGTGTAACTGTTCCAGATGGTCCCGTTATTCAGCAAATCGCTGGTGCTGTCTGGGGTAATGCGCCGAACGCGAATATCGAACGGTTTGATTCCCGGCGCGTCGATAACATGCGCCTCGAGGTATTCTCCGGAGATTTTATTCGGCCCGATGGTTACCGTCTTTGCAATGGCAAACGCTCCGCCTGCTGTCCGCGTCTCGATAACCATGGTTACTGAGGTGTTTTTCTGGTTGCCTTTTGAATCCTGCTCAACAAGGCTTGTTACGCCGATATTAAAGCGTACGCGGGTCACCTCCGAGTCGGTTACGGTACGCACCAGCGGCGTATCGTAGGTGACTTCGGTATTGATAATGGTTGTCGCCTCAATGGCACCAAACCCATTAATCGGCGCCTGTGTTTCAGAACCCGGCCGCCAGGCAACGCTTACACCGTTAATACTGACATTGCCGCTGGTGTCGGTGATTGGTGTTTTGTTCAGCATGAAAGACGACAGGTGAGCCTGGTCTACCGGCCCATAAATCGGCCCCTCGCTGATAAGGTCCAGCACGCGGTAAAACTGTTTTGATTTGAGGTTATCGTTGAGGAGTTTCGGAGTGGATGCTTTACCGCCGCCTGAAGACATTTAAGCCACCTTAGCTAATTGATTCGGTCCAGTCCTGGTTATTCGATGTGTCGATACCGAGGGAAATTACGTTTGAGCCCACCATCATCTCGCCGAGTAAAATAGGAACCGGTCGCCCCTGCCCGACGCGGTTTTCAGCGCTGGTGAATGAGTTATTCGTGATGGTGTTCGTTTCGGCCGCCTCTGCCGAAGTTTTGGTTTTCAAGTTGCGCGCAGCATAAACGGAGTAAGCAACCGACGCCGCAGCCAGGCTGATAGCAATCCAGCCTGCGATACCGATTTCGATACCTGCGCCTTCCACCACGGGCACAAAAAACACGGTTGATCCGTCGTTAAGATGCCTGTCCATGTGCAGCTTCATGTCGACTTCCTTTACCTCTTCTCCCGCTATTCGCATTCGAAAACGTGTTCTGAGGAAATCTTTTTTAAACTCCTGATTCTGCGCCAGCAACAGACGAAGCCCCTGAGCAGGCGTATCAACATTCAGTGAGACCTGGCGGAAATGTCGGCGGAAATGCCCCGCAAATCTAAAGACGAGCATTGTTCGTGCCTCCATATCGAATGGGTTTGTTTTATAAAGGCCAGACGGTAATCCTCACGTCGGCTCAGGTGCCCGGCACAGTCGTGATGAAGCACCTTATGGTCTTCCAGAAGGATCATCGCGTGGCAAGGGTCAGCACCAGGGAAAGGCTGGCGAATGATTACATCGCCGGGACATGCCTCGCTGGCAGACACCTGGCAGAAGCCATTGGCGGCCATGTTCTTGATGTAAAGGTTCTCGCCGCGCAACCACCAGCCATTGCTTCGCTCAAAGTCAGGCAAATCAATGCCGCACAGGTGATAGGCATCCCTGAACAACGTGTAACAGTCCATGGTGCCATGCTCGAACCGACGGCCCAGCAGATGCGGAACCGGCCGGAACTGCCTCAGCGAGCCGCCGCAGGCCAGCCACCACGGTAGCCCGGTTATTATCTGCATCTGACGATCGGCGCCAGAGAGCACCGGAGAGAGCATCGGGTGGGAGTGAAACACGGCCGTTATCTGGCCTGAATCCTCAGCCGCCAGCCAGTCATCATCGCTGATGCGAAAGCTGGTGGTGGGCTGCGGGTGGATGTTGCGGCAGCGATGCAAGCGGCAATTGTCGATAATCAGGCCGCATACCTCCTCAGCTGATGAGGCCGCATAGTCCAGGCATGCGCCTATCAACTCACTTTCTGCGAACCGGGGAAGCTGCTGATCGGCATCGGCTCGGGCCGCGGGTAGCGGAAGCGACATCCTGATCTCCTGTGTGAACATTTATCTTTCGCCGGATCAGATGTCGGGTTATCCCGCTCATCTGCCACCGGCGGGCCGTCATAACCGCACCCGATGCCGCGGTACTGCCACTGGCACACATCGGCCAGTATTGTCCGAGCCGGAATAATGGCGTTGTCGCAATCGATGGGCGTCGCAAGTTCATAGGTAACCTGCTCCGCCGTTTCCTGGCTCATCTCTTCCACGACATATCGCGACAGCGCTTCCATAGTCGGATCGGCATCGGGGTTGCCGTTAGGGAAGTTCACTGCGTCAAGATGCTTTACGGGAACCTGCCGGCGGGTGATAACGACACCACGCATGTCGTCGAAATCATGGTTTATGCCCGTTATCAGACCGGTGATATTGGCTACCGTCATTGTTGGGCGGGAATAAGTGCCTTCGTTTTTTTGCTCGAAGCCTTCGACTGCTATCGGGTACGCCGGGTAGGCGAGCCCGCGCCAGATAACATCGCCGTAATAACCATTCGTACCGGAATGGAAACGGACAACATCACCGCCGTAGGGTTGCAGGTCCGCTTCAAAAAGGTCAATGAAAGCGCCTACTCCGGCATCAACGCTTTCAATAATCAGTTCCGCTGGAATATCGCGCACGGATAACTCCCAATAAAAAAGCCACCCGTAGGCGGCTTATCGTGGCACTTGCTCAAATGTGGCCGTGAGTTCGTATAACGGCCCGGTTTTAACCATGCTCCAGGAGCGGCAAACAAAGAGCCTTTGCACTCCCGTATCTGATGGTGTCCAGTAGAACGATTCAACCGCCCCTCTGGCTTTCAGGAAGGCCTCAGCATCCTTAGCAGAATTACTCCGGCAGGCGCTGCCCACGCCTCTAAACGTGAGAGAGTATTTATCCATAAGCGGATTGATACCCTTCACCTGTCTCTGCTCGTAGCCGTCACCCAGTTTTACGACAGAAACGTTCGGCGTTCGCTCAACGCTGTATCCCTTCTGCGGTATCCATGTGAATACTTCTGGCATAATTTTCCCCAATAAAAAACCCCGCCGGAGCGGGGCATATGAGCAGCGATTAAATTAAAAGGTGGCGACAAGTTCCTTTAGTTGTTGCTTTGCTTCTTCAAGAATTTGCTGCTCTATTTCCGCCAGTGTCTTTTCCCGGTTTAACGGTAAATGAACGCGGACTTTTACACCCTTGCAGTGATCTTCGTAATTTACATATACGCAGGCAAGGATAGCTGAGCCACTTTCGTCTTCATAAGGCGTGATGTCTTCAATCTGGTATTCCATACAAAAACTCCATCATTTGGTTGAAGCAGCATGATAACAATAACTATCCGTTCTTCCTTCGCTGTATTATTCCGCCCGGCCTGTTGGCTTGGTCGCTAATCTGGTAAAGCGCCATTTTCTTACTAATACTAACGGCCTTTGCCTCGATCTGCGCCCACTCAGCATCACTTATTCCGCCAGTAGTGTTAATGGTGAAGTAAACATTTTGAACTCCACCACCTCCGACCTTATCCGCTGGAATGACCTTTCCCGACTGGTTTGGGATGAAGGCTTGCTTCCCTCCCGCAGTTTGGAAAATCTCAGATTCGCCGCTCTCGTTGATACGGTAGGCATTGCCTGCCGAAACGGTGCCGCCATATCGGCGGGCACCTGCAAGCGCCATCCCCTTCGCTGTGGCAAGTGATGTGGCATACGCTGCCTGACCGGTTGCGTTCGCAGCTCCCATCGTTGCTATCGAGGCGCTTATCGCTGCTGGTGCCCACGCGGCCGCTGCCGCAGTCGCCTGAGCCATGGTGGAAGCCAGCGAAGTAGCCGCTGCCGCCTGCCCCATAATCTGGCTTTTAACCCACTCGACACCCATTTGCACAAGGCTGCCGACCACACTATTTAGGATGGTGGATCCGATGTTGGCGAATGATTCCTGAAGGCTCTGCGTGCCATTTAACAGGCCAGTAATAGCGCTACTGGTTCCGCTCTGAAGTCCATCGAGAGAAGATGCCAGCAACTCGTTAGCCTGACTCTGGTTACGGAATATTTCCCACTGCGCGGCAATGCGCTGCTGTTCGTACTCTGTATCTGCTGCGTTTTTAAGAGCAAGGGCCTGTTCATGTGCCAGCACGCCCTGCTGCTCGAACTGTTGAATCATCGCCAGTTCTTGCGCGTGCTGGTTGGCCAACTGTTGCACCGGGTCGATTTGCCCGGCAGCCTCTTGTTGAGGCGTTATAGCCTGTTGTGAACGGATTTTAGCGAGATTTGCTTGATGGTCCTGCTCCATTCTTACCGATGCAGCATCATATTGCTGCTGTGTTATTTTTTTCGCATCTAAAGCGGCTTGTAGGTCACTAACATCCTTGGCGTAAGATGCGTTCTCACGTAAATCCGGAATTAGTTTTTCCGCTGCCGCTTGCGCTTTTAAAGCGTTTGCCGTATCCCACTTTTTCGCAGCGTATTCACCCGCAAGCTTGATATCCGTCTCTGTAGCGGCCTTACCAAGAGACTGTTGGGCTTGCAGAATTGCCTGCTCTCTGCTCAAAGTTTGCGTTGAGTCAGCTGCAAGTTCAGATTGCTGCTTAAGATTCGCGAGTTTCTGGGCTACTGATTCAGCTGCATTCGCTGACCTTTTTCCTTGTTGTTCGCTTTCCTGCTGTGCTTTTTTACGCTCATCTTCAGCTTGCTGAAGGTCGTAATTTTCACCAGCTAGGCGCCGGGCAGATTCTATCTGATTAGGATTGCTGGTTGCTTTGGCTGCCTCCATTCCGGCTTTGGTTACAGCTCTCAAGCGGTCATCCTGTATTTTCAGCAGCTCATTTTGCTCCTGAAGATTCAGAATTACTTTATCGCCATCTTCGGTAGGAGGTGAAACCTGCAAAGCCTTAGGATTAAAGCTTTTACCGGCCTGATTGGCGCGGTTTATTTCATCCGCTGTATCACCGAAAGCCCGGGCCACCGCACCTTGTACTCGTTCCAGCGTGGTGCCTTTTTTAATAAGCTTATCGTGAACACCCATTGAAGAAAGCATGTTATTAGTTACTTGAGTGGTGGCATCAGCAAGTAACTGTTTTGTCCTGGCAGCCTTTTGCTCTAAGGATTCAAGGTCTCGCTGCTTCTGGTTTATCCGATCAGTAAGGTCTGCGGCCCTTTTTAGCAAGCCGTTTCCCTGTTCAATAGTGGTGCCGTATATCTCTCCCGCTTTTTGTGCCCTATCTCGTTCAGCGGTCAGGTCTTTAATTTCATCTTTCAGATCCTGAACCGCATCTGTCTGGCCTTTAAAAGCAATATTCGCGTCAGCGATAGTTCCTCTAAGTTGGGTATTACTCATCGACTTCAACGAGGCATTTAATTTATCGACGCCGTCAGCGAAAGAGATAGCTTCTTCTCTGGCTTGTTGAGCTTTTTGCCAAAAATAGAATATGGCGCCAGCGGCTATCATGGCTGCGCCAGCAGGCCCACCAATAAGAGAAAGAGCGCCTTTGGCTAAAGTAGCTGCTGTAGACGCAGCGCGGGATGCTACTGCCGATGCTTCTTGTGAAGCGATATACCTTCCGTTAGCTGCCGTAGCAACTCCAGTTGCATCAGCAAGAGCCATTCGAGCTGCTGATACTTGGGCTTCAGCTGAGGCTATAGCTGCAGCGCGCGATTGCGAAACGGCAGATTCTGCAGCAGCCAGTCGCGCGGTAAGTGTTGCTGAAGCCTGCTGTAATTGAGCCATTCTGGTGGCTGTCTGAATGCGCCCTTGCTCTGTAATCTGTGCACGCAAACGCTGAGTCTCAAGAGCTTTCTCAGAATTGATTTGTGCCAGTTGGGTGCGGATTGTCTGCGATTCGGCGGCAGCAAGGCGCACCTCTTCAACAGACGCTGCTCCGGTCGCTTTAAGGGTGTTCAGCCTGGCCTGCGCAAGATTGAGTTCAGACGTTGCTGCGCTTTTACTGGCCTGAGCAGAACGCAGTTGCGCAGCAGCCTGTGCTTCAGCTGCCGACGCTGTAGCTGCTGCAGCCTTGGCATCAGCAATCTTAGCCACAGTGCTGCGAACCTGTGCCGATGCTGCCATAGTGAGTGCGCCAACATATCGGCTGCCCATTAAAGCCGCAACTGCGGTTAAGGCCAAGCTCAGCCCTGAGATGTTATCGCTAGCAGTGATAATGGCATCATTGAAAATTGCAACGCCGGTTTTAACTGATGTACTTTCTCCAATGAATTTGGTGATGTTGTTGCCAGCAACCTGCATTGCCTGGCTGATAGTTGTTGTGGTTTTGGCAAATTCAGCACCGATAGTTGTCCCTTGTGATAAAAGGCCATTAACAACTACATCGGTTGTAAGCTTTCCATCCGCAGCCAGTTGCCTCATTTGCCCGATCGTGACTCCCAGTGAATCAGCAAGAGCCACGATTAAACGATTTCCTTGCTCGTTAACGGAGTTGAATTCTTCACCGCGAAGCGCACCAGAAGCCAGCCCTTGAGAAAGCTGAATGATGGCATTTTCTGCCTCTTCAGCTGATGCTCCAGAAACAATAAATCCCTGGTTGATGATGGATGTAAGCTTCGCTAAATCTTCTGCGCTGGTACCGTACTGCCTAGTTGCTCGCTCCAGGCGAGAGTAGAGCGATGCTGTAGCATCCAGGCTTGATCGGGTTTGCTGAGTTATATTGAAAACGCGCTCAGTTACATCAACCAAATCTTCATTTGGACGTAGGGCGTTTGTAAGTTTGTTGTTGAGCTCGGTCCAGGCATCAGCATATTTTGATACCTGGTTCACCGATAACACAGCCATCACAGCCGCAGCAATTTTACTCAACTCGCCCAGAGATGATGATAGTGACTGTGCCGCCTCATCAGCCGCGTCAAAGCCATCCTGCATATTATCGGTAGCCTTGGCGACCTCCTTATCAGCCATCAACAACTGAGCTGTGTCAGCCTTGATAATGTATTCAATGGTTCCAAGGTTTTCAGACATTGATTATCTCCGGGCAATAAAAAACCCCGCCGAAGCGAGGTTTATTTTTACTAGATTTGATTAGGAAATGATGCCAAATAAAACCAGAAGGAATATCAGAAGAATGCCTGCGCCGACCCATTGACCAATTGCAAAACCAGCAGCCTCATGTTTGGCTGCCTGCCTGTTCAGGCGATTAGCCTCATCATTCATCTCCATAGCAGATGCATTCATTTCTTGAGCAAAAACATCCAGTATTGAAACCTGCGCCAATACAGGGGCTGTGGAAATAAAATCATTAAACTGGTCGTTCAGATCAAGGGATGCAGTATGCGGGTTACCACCGCTCGCAATTACTTCCTGTGTTTTCTGATTTATCAGGGAAACTAAAGCCCGCAACCTTTGCCGGTTAGCCAGGTAAATCTTTTCTCCCGCTTCGTTTTCTGATTCTGTGTAGTAATCTTGAACGCTGCCGGGTATTTCCATCATCATTTTAAAGGTCCCATCAGTAACGTTTAGTCACATCCTAACAGGGCAGCGCTCCGGCGCAACGGCGACGGGTGATTTTTTGATCTCATGAGAGAAATACAAAAAAGCCACCCGGAGGTGGCTTAAGTGTTAGTTCGCGTTCTCACAACCAGGCTGGCTGCGATCAATAATGGATGTACCTTCGATGCGGTAGCCAATCTGCCCAACAATGAATGCATGGTTGAGCTGTGTAACAACAACGTCAGACAAAGCTACGGAACAACGGTTTTTTTCAATGGCGCGATCCATTGCGGTTTTGACGTTGGGGATACCCAGCGGGAAGATAAATACTGGTGCGGTGTCTTCACCAATAACGCGAGCGCCTTTTACAAACTGCGCTGAGTTCAGGTTATAATTTTTGGTACTACCAACAGTCATATCAGCAACACGGACAGTACAACCAGACAACAAAAGCGCTCCAAGCGCGATAGCCACTACCTTTTTCATTTTATGTTTCCATTGATTGCAATCGGAAACATCCTAACATTTATTTCCCTTATTGCTTTACCCCTTATTATTGGTAGGTCAATCGTAAGCAGGTATTAAGGGAACGTCATAAAACCATGCGTTAATATGTTTATTGCAAATCAACCATCGATTCGGATACCCAAATGAATAAACTAGCAGCAGTGCTTTTAACAGTCGCAGTGAGTGGCATTTCATCTGGTGCCATGGCGCAATGTATAGGCAGCAGTGCGCTTTCCACCTGCTATGACAACAACGGTAACACATATACTGTCAATCGCATGGGTGGAATGACAACCGTTAACGGAAGTAATGCCAGCACGGGTTCAACGTGGTCTCAAACCTCTCAGACATTTGGCAACCAGACCTATACCAATGGCCGGGCTGCAAATGGTCAGTCATGGAATCAAACGCAGACGAATCTTGGCGGCGGGAGCAGAATGGTTACCGGCACCAACTCTAAAGGACAAAGCTATTCTCATTACTGCAACCAGTTCGGCTGTACTCCCTGATCAATCATCCTGGGTCAGTGAAGTCCATTCCGCTGCGCATCACGCGCCAGCATCTTCTCGGCCCAGTCCATAACCTCGTCGTACTTCTTCTGGGTCGGGATTTTTGCCTTCTCTTTCGGTGGATATTTGGCATTCATCGCCGCGCGGAAGCTTGTCATAGTCATGTTCCAGGCATCGGCTTCACTCATGCCAATGTGCGCCACCGCCGTATAAACAAATGACCGTGCATCAAACCTGCTGGAGTATTCGCCCTTTTTTTCCGCGAACTCTTCCGGTGGCTGATCGCCCATCACACCATGACGTATCAGATGGCGCGCCAGCTCCAGCACGTCAGAAACGGGTATCGCACCCGGGCGATAAGAGAGCTTCCCTTTCGACGTCACGGCAAAAGAACCGATCACGTCCTTCAACTTTTCGCCTGCACAGGCCTGAACCACCGCAGCGGCAGCTACCGCCATCTCAGCAAAGCAATGCGCCAGAACGCCCTTCATAACGGCTTTGTCGCTGATGCGGTGCTGCGGATAATGCCCTGCATGAACAGTGACAAATATCTCAACGATTTCTTCTGGGCTTCCGAGCCGGGACATTGCAAGAAAAGACGGGTTAAGGAAAATCTCACGCCCACCAGCGCGGATCACCGCCTGGCCGATATCGGTAATCGCCTGCATAAATCCTCAAAGGGGCCGTAGCCCCTGCTGTTAATCGGCGCTTACGGTAACTGTCGCCGGGTTGGACGTTACGCTGCCTGCCGTAGGGGACGAAACGATGCAGGCGTAGGAGCCTTCATCGGCTTCCGCCACGTTAGCCTTGGTGTAGGTTGCTGACGTAGCACCAGTGATATCAGAGCCGTCTTTCTGCCACTGGTAGGTAAGCGGTGAATTGTCGGTCGCAGCAGCGGCCACTGTCAGCGTAAGCGTCTGCCCCTCAGTCAGAGCCTTATCGACAGGCTGAGAGGTCACAGTGATCACCTCGCCAACATCACGCACGTCCACCAGCCCGGCGCTGGATGCTTCCAGAGACCAGGTTGCAACATCATCATGCGGCGATTCATCTTCCCAGCTGGTCACCAGAAACGGGCCTTCGGTGATGTCGTTCGGGGAGATGATTTTAAACCACACATAAGGCTGGCTGCTGGTGGCCGCCGGCGGGTTGTAAACATGACGCTTAAGCGCGTTCTGCGCATAGGCATCTTCCTTGCGCGTCACGCCGTCACCGGAGAACGACACGTTTTTATACGTGACAAGGTTTTCCTGGGTGTAGGCTGCGCTCTGGTCAGCAGTAGCGTCAGCAGTATCCCACTCGACCCCGGTGGTTTTGCCGCGCATCATGCCAAGGCGGCGATACTGGTTCGCCGCTGGCTGAACCTCGGGACAGCCGATCGCGTAATAAACGACGACGTCGCGCCCTGTGAATGCACCTGATTCACATGCCATATATTTTGCTCCGTATTAGCGGGAAATGATGGTTTGAAAGTTAATTTCGAAGAGAAAACGCCCCTCTTCTGTTCGGATGGCGGGGATGCCGCCGACTGGCTGCATCGAGGTGATGCATTCGATTTTATGGTCGTCGATAAGCGCCTGGCGGATAGCATCGGCTCGGTTTTCAACCTCATCAACGCTGGCGTCGTTCTGACCGGATAGCAGAATGAAGCGATAATAATCACGCGTTAACGCTTCTTCTGTGGCGCCGCCGCCGTTCTGCTGGATCACGAGATAGCGATCGCTTTGCGTATCCTCCAGTTCATTCCAGACGCGTTTTTGCACGCGGTAGCCAGCATCAAGACCATGCTTCTGGAGCCAGGCGCGCAACGCGTCGTAAACCTCGCCACGGGTCATAGCTTGTAACCTCTTTTAATGGTCTCCCTGATATCGTTAAGGCCGTCGCGCTCGAAGCCTTTACGCAGGAAGTCTGGTTCACCGTCAGGGTCCCAGTAATTACCGCTACCATCTGGCCGCGGCGTGCCTTTAAGAGTGCCTTCAGATGCATTAACGAAAGCGGCATAACTTGCTGTGTATCCGACACGCCCTGTCATGCCACCAGCTACAGGTTTCAGTTGACGATACATGCTGTTAACCAGCGTCGAGGTGTGAACTGGCGTAATCTGCGCCGCATAAGCGGAGCCCACAATCATCACTTCGGTCAGCACCTTTTCGGTACGATTCCCGGCGATATCCCCCAGCATCTTTTTTGCGTTCATCTGCACGCGCTTTATGCCTTTAACGGGCATATTCACCTCACGTCATAATCTGATAATCAGGGTCTTCGCCAAAAAAGCTCATGTCATCGCTGCGAACAGCAACAATCTTGTCAGCGTCGGCCTTGAGCGGATCGGCCTGCACCCTGGTGTCGCCATGCGAGATATAGTCTTCACGCTGCGGCAAGCGAACCAGCTCGCCATTCAGTTTCGACTCGGTGTAGATCGTCTGCTGACAAACGAACTCTTTGCCGTTGTCGTCCGTTACGGTTTTAGCTTCAGATTCCCATGTGCAGGCGATGAGATAGGGCTCGCCGTACTGATGACGGTTATTCCAGTCTTCATAGCCGACAAGTGGGTAAACAGTGCACAGGTTGGTATACACCCATTCTGACGTAGCGCTCATTCGCCCTCCCAGCGGATAACTTCAGGCTTTGTAGCGGCTACCTGCGGGCATAACAGATGCCATTCGCCGTTACTTTTGACGTATCCGGTTACCTTCCTGCCGCTGTCGGTCAGCACCCAGACTTTCGTGAACGGCTCAGGCAGTCTTTGCTTAACGGATATCCAGGTCATTAACGGTCACCGTTGCACATGCAGCCGCCCTTCGCTATCCAGATGCCCGCAAAAGCGGGAGCTGCCGTCGGGTCAGCGGGGATAAGCGCTGTCGCGCAGCCGTGTTTATCGAGCCCACGCAACAGGCTTAGTGCGCCTTTCCAGCGATCGGAGAATGACTGGAATCTGAAAGAGCGTGACGCGCCGTTTGGCGCCGTCTGGCTGGAGATGTATTTGTCACCTTGCCCCAGCCCCATCAGTGCCAGGAGGTAGACCTGAATCAGCAGCGCTGTTGATGCCGAATAATGAGCATCAAGGCAATCCTGAATGCTGTTAGCCTGGTCAACGAGAGCCTGAAGCACGAAATCAGGAATGGTAATCCCCTGACCGGTCAGGTACTCCTTCGCCTGTTCGAGAGTTACCATCATCGACTCCATAAGTGAGATACCCCGCCGGAGCGGGGCATAAAAAACCGCCTTAGCGGCGGCTGTTATTCAGCGGGGAAGAGGTTTTCGAGCTCGCCTTCCGGCAGCAGCTCCGTGAGCCTGTCTGCTCCCAGATTGCCTTTGAACTCAATGTTCAACTCTTTCAACCGCTCAGCGATGATCTCTTTACGGGATTTCTCGCCAGTGCCACCTTCCGGTGTTGCCGGGGTAAGCGTGCCGCCCGCCTCACCGCGCATCAGGCGGACATTGGATTTAAGAGCCGGATGCAGTGTTTCCATCTCAACCACCTGACCCAGCGAAACGCCATTCCACGGGCGCACTACTTCGTACTTAGCCATGCTCACCCCTTAGGCCAGATTGGCGCCGTAAACAACACCGGACAGCCCCTGCTCATCTGCGGTGATTTGCAGACCTTCAGCAGACATGATCTGGAAGTTGTAGTTAACGTTCGGCAGCGGACGCGGCAGCGGCACAACGCCGACAGCCATGCCAACCAGCGGAGAGATAACGTCCTGACGGCGAACGTAGGCGATAAATTCGTTGCCTGACAGCGCGAAGGTTGGGCGAATTTCGCGGACCGGGGCGAAAGGCAGAACAGCGTTCAGTATATTGCCACTCACAACACCATTCACAACATACGGCTGTGCCAGGTTGGCCCAGATTTCAGGTGATACCCACATCACATCATAGGTCGCAACTTTGTTTTCGCGGGCCAGAGTCCCGAAAGCACCTTTACCGAAGAAAGTGAACAGCGCAGTCATGTCTGCGGTGGTCAAATCGATGTTTGCACCGCCTGCACCAGATCCGAGGTTAATTTTCTTGGTATTGCGGTGATTTTTAATACCCTGCGCCGGGTATGACTGAACCTGAATGTTGGCGTCACCGTTCAGATAGTAGTTAACGCGTTTCTGGTTGAATTTGCGCATCTTCGCCATCTGCGAGTCCAGCACCAGATCAATTCCAACAGAGTTCAGGCCGGCAGCATGACGCCAGTTAACACCGTAACCGGCAGTGAATACCGGAATCGGGTCGCCATCGCTGGCGTACTCAGTGTGGTCGAAGGAGAACGGCGCCTGACCATCGATGCTTACTGAAACGTCGTCAGCAATATCGCCAACCACGCTGTACAGCTTGGCGGTTTTGCCAACCGGCAGCACCGTCTGAACGCCGATCAGGTCGTTCACGATTTCCATGCCGACTTCCTGGTCTCGCAGTTGCAGCACCTGCCGGTCGATTTCAGCCCAGAAATCGCGGGTGAAACCACCCACAGCGTTACAGGCCAGCATATCCGGAGTCATGATTGCGCGGTTAGCCGCAATGATGGAATCATTCTGCAGATTCCACATGTTGCGGTTCGCCCACAGTTCATTCCAGTGCCCGCCAAGGCGACTGTTAGTCGCCAGTGTTTCTCGTGAAAAATACATGTGCGTCTGTCCTTTAGTTATGCGCCAGCATCTGCGGCGGCTGCGGTGCCGACGCGCATACGCACGCGAATGAAATCAGTGGAGCTGGCGGCAATAGTCGCCTCATCCTGGCTGTAGCCGATCACCGAGTCGGTGTCATCGGTCGCAAGGGTGAACTGACCATTCGCGCCGAGCTTAATCGGGCTGTCTTTCTTGTACGCGCCGGGCACGCAAAGCAGCGCCAGTTCGCGGCCCTCTTCGACGTAATTGCCAACCGCGGAATCACCTGCCGGAACGGCATCACGGATGCCAAGACCCTGGTGATAAGCGGAGTCGATGATGTACAGGCGGCCGGTAATCGCAGTGGCCTGTGCAAACTCGCCATCAGCATTGATGACAGCTGCGGTACCGGGCAGCAATGCTGCGGCGGTGGTGCGGGTTTCAGTCTTATAGAGCGACTGCCCGTCGATATTTACGCGACGATAGCGGGAAGCCATGCCGGTCTCCTCTTAAATAGATGACTGTTCAGCCTGATTACTTAGGCCGGGAAGTAGGTGCTTGCGTCCGGCGCGCCGCTTTGGCTCGGCTGCGTGGCAGAATTGGCGCCCAGCGGAGCGGCATTACCAAGCTTGCTGTACATGTCTTTCAGGGCATCGCCAGAAAGCGCGTTTGCCACCAGCTCGCCATGCACTGCTTTCACTGCTTCGCGCATTGTCTGCTCTTCAGCACGAGAATTAGCGGTAATGGTGTCAGTGAGTTGCTGCTGGTTGGCCTGTAAAGCAGTAATTTGCTGCTGAAGAGGCTCGATAGCCTTACTGGTGTTGGTGGCCACAGCCTCACCGATCATGGTGCCGATCTGTTCCATTTCTTCTTTGGTTAAAGGCATGTCGCCCTCCGTTTGATGGTTAGGTGCAGGCTGATCCTGCGGAGTAAAAAGGGATTTAACTTTGTTGGCTACGATGGTGACCCACGACTCCTGGCGTGCAACCGACGTTCCGGTTTCGTCAAAGGTGATTTTTCCGCCTTCTGAGGTGTACCCAAACACCTGAGCATTGCCACCGTTGCGGATGATGACTACCTGCGAGTCGGTGAAGTCCGCCACCCAGGCGTATTCGTTCTCGCCGGGCGCAAATCGCGCTTTAGCAGCACGGTCAAGGCGCTGCTCGCGTTCGCGGTATGATTCCCCCACCAGCGCGCCAGAATTGGCTTTTAAGGGCGTAGCGAGGTCCGCGTTAACCATCAGGCCTACGCCCTGCTCCGGGGTAGCCGCCCCCACTTCATGCAGGAGAATCGCGTCGTGGTCCATGCCGTGAATCTTCGCCACCCACTCAGCGCCGAGCGATTTCTGCTCTTCGTTGGCTTCAAGCTGGTCAAGGAACACGGCGACACTGGTATGAATGGGCGGCACGTCATCCCCGCGTTCAATGGCCTCTACTCGTTCCAGCAGCTCACGCCCGCCTTCTGATTCACTGGCCTTGTTCACATCAACCCATTTTTCCAGGTAGATGCGATTGCCTGCCTTTTTAACGTTACGGTTCCACGCGCCGACAAAGCCCACGTTCAGCCCTTCGGGCGAGAACGCAGAGACAAACTGGCCGTTAACCTGAGGATGCCCCAGCGGCGCCAGCGTCCCTTCAAGGCCTTTATAATGCGCGTCGATTTCACTGGCCGGATAAAGCCCACCGTTCATTACGACATTGGCCGGAAGCGTATAACTCGGCAGAACCAAGTGATCGCGTCCGTTATGAACTTCGCGGCGAATGGCCTGACTGTTCACCTTAGTGGTGACGTTGACTTGTACTTGTGGCATGAATTAACCCTCAGCCCAGCCGTAGCCCCGGGCCTTCATTGTGTTGAATGTTTTCTTTGCCTTTTCGACGATGTTTTCGTTGAGCGGCTGCCCATCCTCATCCACCAGCACGGAAATCTGGCTGCATTTGCAGTTGATGGCGTTGGCGCCGATGGAATACCACTCCCTCACCTCTTCAGAGGTGTACAGGTGCGCATGGCGCGCTGCGTGGCTCCGTCGCGTCGTGGGGCTAAGCGCCGAGATGTGCATCAGTTTCATGCGGATGCCGTACTGCTCTGTTGCCTCATCGGTCTCATCCCAGCGCGCTCGGCGTAAAGCGGTAGTAATTTCGGTGCGGGCAATGCGGTTCGCCCGGCGTTGCTCAATACCGATCTGCTCATTAAGGCGCTCAGCAATATCAAGCGGGTTCTGCCCGCGCCCGAGGCCATCCGTCAGGATGCGCGCCATGTCTGTCTTAACCTGAGCACTGAGTCCCTTCATCTCCTCAAACGTGCGAGCGCGTTGCAGAGACAGGCGACGGCGGTAAGGCTCGCTCAGCAGCACCTGCTCCAGACTCTCCTGCCCGGCGGCATAGACCGGCGACTGCTGCGACAGGCTGGCAAACTCCTGCGCCGTACCGCGCTGGTACGCTGGCTTGACGTAATCAGACCAGAGCCAGAAATCGATATCGCTGTTCCCGTAGAGAATCTCGTCAACGAATGCCGATGCGTTATTCAGAAGCATCGAAAGCATGGTTGTGTCGAGGTCGAAGGTGTAACGCTGGTTTACTGCGAGTGATGCGGGGATACGGTCGAGAATGCTTTGATATACTTTTGCGACCTTCTTCATTCGCCTGGAGAACTCGTTAATCGCGCCGCGTTCAAGTCTGTCAACGCCGGTCGGGTCGCTAAGGTTTCCCGGCAGGATCGGAGGTCGGGTCTTCTTCGCCTTCCGTTTCTTCATCGTCATCCTCTCCCAGTGACTGCGACTCACCTTCGTAACCAGCCGCGACGCGAATCTCTTTGCCAGAGAACGGCTGCTCGCCAGTGGCAATGGATGCACTGTTGATATCGGCCATCAGCTTGGCAGATGCCAGCTTTTCGGCGTCGGTGCTGGCGTTCAGGTCATCCCAGATAACCGTCTTTTGCGATACCGGGTCGAGAATGCCAAGACCAACCAGCTTGTCGCAGAGGTCTTCGATATCAAACGACAGATCGCCGCGGCGAGACTGGCAGCGCTTATTCATATAACGCTGGTCTTCGGTGCTGGCACGCTCACCTGTCTGCATGCCGACAAGCACTTTCGTGGGGATGTCCAGCGCAGCTGCTGCTGTCTGAAGGTTTACGTCATAGGTTGGCCCGGGGTCAGCGACTGAAGTCACCAGGGGGGTGACGCTTGCGCCCTGCGTTGTCAACAGAACGTCATTACCCTTGTTAACTTCAGCAGCAGCCTCATTGAACTTGCCCTGCAACTCTTCAACAGTTACGCCATACATCGAGGCGATATTGGAAAATTCGATTTCTCTATCGAAATTGATGTTGAGCTGGCGGGCGGCGTTCTTCAGGAATGATTCACCCGAGCCACCCTCTACTTTCTCCAGGCTAACGAAAGCGTTATAGGCAGGCTCAAGAAAGCCGATAGCGTCCGCTGAGTAATCTCCGAGGATGAATACGCGATCGGGATGAACATCCACTCGCCGCGAGCTGCCATTAGGCAGGCTCTCCAGGTACTGCCACATCTTCGGCTGCCCGTAGGTGCGGGAGTTAATGCCTGTATCCCACTCTTTGACCTGTAGCGAACCAGCCCAGGCGACGGTGATTTTCTCCAGCCCCTTTCCTATAGTGGCGGGCAGGTTCCAGTCCTTGTTGTCGCGTATATGCAGCAAGATGCCGGAATAGCGGCCCACAAGCCGACGAAGGTCTGCCTCAGCGAGTGCCCGCCAGAAACGGTTTGTGAAAACCGTCTTTGCCTTTCTCTCCCATGCGGTCTCTTTGCGCGTTTCGTCCTGCTCATCGCCTTCAATGATTTCCGGATTGGTCTGCCAGCACGCGCTGATGATTTTCTTCACTGCGCCATGGGCGATACCGCCGCGCCGGTACAGGGCGTAGAGGTCATCATAGGTAATGTCCTCTTTGAAGCCGTACTCGCACCATGCCGTGCTGCGCTTCGCATCCAGCCCCATTGTGGGCGCCAGCATCGCCATTCTGGCGCGAGCCATTCGCGCATCGTTCAACGCATGGTTGACGGCCAGTGTTAATTTGTCAGTCATGAGTTGTCCGTCAGCGTTTGAAAGGTGGAAGTTTTGGCCCCTTGGCCGGAGTAAATTTTTCGGGCCTGCATTGGCCGCAGAACATAGCAGGAGGCTTTATGCCCACGCCGCAACGATGACAGGTTCCATCACGCGACCTACCTGTATTTGATGCAAAAAGTATGAAACCCACAAACAGAGCGACACAAAGTAAGAATATAAGCTCCATAATCCCTCATTTATCCCCTGCCTTGCAGGCGTTTAGGAATCATCATGCCCATCGGCTGTACCCCGCCTAATTCAGTAAGCGCATAAACCATTGCGTCGAGGCGGTCAGGCGACTTTTTGGCAGTGGCCGGCACGTACTCCATCAACTGGTTTTCCAGCACGTAGAGATTGCCGTGATGCGCTACGCGCCCCTGCTCGTAGAGCGCGGAAATAGGCTCAGCGCGGGCATACTTACCTTTGCTCGCGTGAACGCGAATAATGCGACCTTTAAACCCGGCGTTACGCAGCGTTTCCTCAGCCATGTCGCCGCCCTGGTTCGTTTCGATGACGATCGCATCGGCACCGTGCTCTTCGTAGGCCCACATGGCCTTCTTAGCCCAGCCCGCTGGGGAGTATTTCGCGCTGTAGTCACCGTCAACCGAATACCGCTTCTTGTCGCCAGCTCCATAAGCACTCGCGGCCACGATGCCTGATTCGTCGCTCTCTTCGCTGTTCGTTGCCTGAGGGTCAATTGCAATGACCGTTCGCACCTTATCGGCATGGATTTCCATGTCGCGCGCGGCGCTTATCATTGCCTCAGTCCACAGCGCGCCCTCTGCGTTGAACTTGCGCGGCTTCTGCATGTACTGCGCTTCAGCGGTACGCCTGTGCGAGAAAAGAGAAACGCGATGGCTTTCGTTATGCTTAAACGGCCAGAGCCAGCCATCAGGCAGGCCATGTTCAATCGGGATAGCGTGAGTGTTTTCCGGATACTGCGCTGAATACGCCTGGCTGTTGTCGATAATCACCGGCAGATTCAGATGATGCCATTTCTCGCCGGAGCCGCCGCGCAGCAGGTATCCGCTCAGGTCGTGATAGTGGATGCGCTGCATGATCACTATCATTGGCGTCGTTTCAATTGCCAGACGAGACTTGATGGTTTCGTTAAAACGGTTGTTTACGCCGTCGCGCACCACCTCGGAATAAGCATCATCAGGTTTAACCGGGTCGTCGATAAGCAGCGCGCCCTGCCAGCCTGGCTCCATATGACCGGCACGAAAGCCAGTAACCTGCCCGGCTGCCGAACTGGCATAAACCCCGCCGCCGTATTCGTTCCACCACATAGCCTTACTGTCGGCATCATCCCGCAGCGCCATCGGCCACATCGACTGATACGCCTGTGACTTGATCATGCCGCGCGCGGTGGATGAGTTGAGTAATGCGAGCTGGTGGGAGTACGACAGGTGCATGAAGCGGGCGCGCTGGTTCAGCGCCAGCCCTCGCCCCATCATGTTGATGGTCGCCAGTTCTGTTTTCGTATAGCCAGGAGGAACGTTAATTATGAGGCGGGTTATCTCGCCGTCTATCACCCGGTCCAGCGTCTGCTGAATCACGCGGTGGTGCGGCGCGACGATCATCTTGCCGCCGGTACGCTGCTTGAAGAAGTAGCGCGCGTAATACAAACCATCCTCTTCGCATTCAACCTTGCGGGCGAATGCCTTTTGCTCAGCAGTCGTCATCCTCCATCATCTCCTGCCTTGCGGATTTGTATTCCTCTTTGCTCATGGTGATCGTCTGGATGGCGCCACCGTTCGGCCCGGAATGTTCAAGCTTGTGCTTATTGGTGTAGGCGTCGCCCATCTCCTTGGCAGCCTGCTCGATGAGTTGAGAGGTCATGCCAAAGTTCTTCATCTTTTCAGCGCTGGCAGCCATGCGGTTAAGAACGCGCAGGCGGTACGCCTTACTGGCGATGGGAATGTCGCCGACTTCGTTCTGAAATCGCTCGCGGGCGGCGTTGAACATGTCCACCCACTTCTGCGCTAGTGTCTTGCCGCTAACCTTTGTCGGGTCGTGGGATTCGACTTGCTGGCGGCTTATCGTAATGCCGAAAGCTTCCTGGACAGACTCAACTACCTGTGACGGCGTGTCATAGCATGCGAGAGCCTGAACGATGAAGGCTTTCACCTCAGGTTTTAGTGCAGCCATAAATCACCACTCGTCATATTCAGTCCAATAGTCAAGCCAGTTTCAGCATGCATGTTCCGCACGCCCTGGCGATATCAAGATGCGCAACCTCCGCTGGCCTGTTTGCTGCATCAACCAATTCCTGTACGTCTTTGCTGGCGCCGTAACGACGCACAACCCCGACGAACTCTTCCACATCGTGACCGCGTAATGTCAGCACTGGCTGCCCGGTCTCTTTGTTGAACTTCGGCGCACCAAAATCATCAGTTGCCTGGGCGATGTGATAAAGCTCGTGTTCCACCAGCGCGCAGAACTCGATGTCATTGCATTGAGAGCAATAATCAGCGGCCAGCGTGATGATGAACTTCGGTATGCGGCCGAACCATTCATGCATCTGCTGTTCCATGCGGGCTTTCTGCCATCCCCCAGCTCTCAGCATTACCTGCTCAGCCTGCCCCAGAACGTAACGGCCTTTCTTCGCGAAAGAGTCGGAGGCCCACATGAAGCAAAGGTCAGCATCAGTAAGGTGTGCGTGGTCAGGGTTATGGATTCTTCCGGCATCGCTGAGGATTTGACGGCTTACCCATTCATGCACTTCATTGGCGGGGATTAGCCTGGTGTATGGCTGCCAGTTATCGGAGTTGATGAAGTTAACCGGCGGGAAGGGCCTGCGCTCGTCATCGTTAGCCATGGGTTACTCCGTTTTTTGCTCTACCTTATCCTTGAACTTCAGGTAGTCGAAGGTCATATCGATGAGAAGAATGTAAAGGGCTTCCTCTTCTGAAATTTGCGGGCTTAATTCATCGACCCTGCGTTTTAACTCAGAAATGACCGCCTGGGATTTTTCAACATGTTCTTTCATGTCGAGATTCAGGGTGATAGGGCCTATCTTAGTCATTTCGTACCCTCCTGCTCTTCTTCCGTAACTCCGGCTTCATCTGCCTGAAGCTCGTCGGTGCCTTTGGTGTCTGCCTCTTCAACCGGCTCATAGTCGATTTCATCAACCGTGTCAGGCTGAAGGTATTTCCACCCGCCGTTAGCTCTGGCGAGGGCAAACATGCCGTTGACCAGTTGAGGCTCTTTGACGGTCATGATGCCTTCGTAGACAGTGCCGTCTTTCTTTTTGACCGTTACAGCGTACTGGGGCATGAATTAATCCTCTGGTTTGCATTATCCCAGGCACTCAGTAAATGCCTGCTGGAATGCCTTAATCGCTGCTGCAACTGCCGCCACTGTCCGACGAACTGCCAGAGTCGTAACTGCTGCTGCATGAATCAGAGCTTCCGTAGTCATTACCGACGTAAACCGGACTGACTGGGTTGAGCGGGTTCATCAGATCACTACCTGCGGCTGAATTGCTTACCATGCGCCGACGGTGTTCTTCATCGCGGCGGCGGCGACTTTCCGCTCGGCGACGTACCTCTTCATCAGATAAATGGCTCATAACTTTTTCTCTATGTAGTGCCGGTTTCGCGGCGCTTCACAGCGTGGCTAACCGTGTTGTTGTGCAGCGGAGAGAACATCATCAGGCGCTCTGCTGTGAAAGCGCCTTGTGATGGTCACAAAAAAACCGCCCGGAGGCGGCTTCTGTTCATTCTGGCTCTTTATCACCAGATTCTGGTGCTGAGCCAGGATCATCTTTTTTGGTTGTTTCTGACTGCTCCGGCTTATCGTCACCTACATTGTCCGGGATGGGGCTAAAGTCAGGATGGTCACCATTAACTGGACGGTCAGTCATATGAACCTCTCTTTTCACTTAAAGGATCTTAAGTCTAGTCAAGTCAGGAGCCTTGCCCAAAATATGTCGGTGTAATCAGCATCGGTACGTTTGAAAACGCAACTGGCGGCGCTAGCTATAAGCTAAGCCAATTCATAAGAAGCCGTAAACAAACAAAAGCACGGAATGCCAACTCGAAAGATGCATTTGATTTGTAATTTATCAGAGAGCTGTTATTTTTGCCCTGCTATTAAAGCAAGAAGCACATAATAAAGATTGACTCATAATTGCCTCCGCACCAGGAGGCTTTTTTTTGCCTGCTTATTATCAGTAATTTTGAATTCATTATTCTCAGTTAGTGCGTAAGGCCCTTACTGTTAGTCAACGAATTATCTAATAATTCTTATCTGAGAAGTAGCTGAAGCCGTTGATAATGCTTATACATAAAACAAATTTATCCCTCTGGAAACACGTCAGAAGATAGCTAATAGTTATAACGTTAGACTATGTGTGGCCTTTGGCCCCCTTCTGGTGTTTCAACAGAGGTTTCACCAGAAGGGCTATTTTCCACAATCACTTAACCGCGTTATACCAGGCCTGCCAGCGATACTTATCAAGCCGCAGCTGACGCAGGCATTCCGCTATCTCTACATCCGACTGCAGGTCTTCATCGCTGTTCCTGCCAGCGTCACTTGCCTTGCACGGCTCCTGCATCAAATCCGCTGATGGAATTGGCAGCGTCGATAGCTCGTTGGCGCAGCCGGACAGACTCATCATCAAAATCACAGCGGGTACGATTCGGGTTCTGAACATATTTCACCACGTCGCGGGTTATGGTTCGGTAGATGACTTTGCCTTCACTGGTGGCCTGCGCCGCTTTTTGCTCGCCCGACTGGACTGCTTTAGCCGCCTTGTCTTTCTTTTTATCCGCCAGCGCATTGATATGGTCAGCATGTGCATACCAGCCGTTGCGGTAGCGTATTTCACCGTAGCCAACTGCCAGCAGAACCATTGAGAGCAGAACAAGCAAGAGCGTTCGAATGCTAAAGGTCATCTTTACTCTCCGCCAGACACATCGAGCGCTCCATTTCGCGACGGTTCTGCAAGCCTTTCCACTTCATGCCACCGGCGAAAACCCAGCGCCGCATTTCTTCGCATGCGCCTTCCTTGTCGCCGCGGTTCAGCTTGCGAAGGAGAGTAGATTTGGAGAAAGCATCGGCACCAACGTTGAACACGAAGCTGTAGAGCGCTGCGCGCTGGTATTCGCCGAGCGGTACTTTTACCAACTGGTCAACGGTCTTTTTAGCGGGTTGGAGGTCTTTCCAAAGGAGTTGGTCGCATTCGCGATCGGTGTACTTCTTGCCGATCACGATGTCACGGCCCGTATGCCCGTCGCAAACTGTCCAGACGCCAGCCACATCCTTATAGGCTTCGTACTTGCGCCCTTCCACGCCGTCTTTACCGCCGAGAAATACCGTTGCGATAGCGATAGAGCCAGCACCCGCCACGGCAATAAGCTTGTTACGTAATGAAGCAGATATTGCCATGGTTAATCCTCTTTAATCTGGTGAGGACCGGCGGGCCAGCGCTCATAAGCCTGT
Organism: Franconibacter helveticus LMG 23732; assembly: GCF_000463115.2. GTDB lineage: Bacteria > Pseudomonadota > Gammaproteobacteria > Enterobacterales > Enterobacteriaceae > Franconibacter > Franconibacter helveticus. The sequence continues at coordinate 53,002 of NZ_AWFX01000039.1, forward strand.
ATCTGCGCCAGTGTGGTTTTGCGCTTGTAATACCAGTTGATGCCGAAGGTCATAATCGCGACCACGATGCCAACGATAACGCCGACGGCGCTCCACTCGTCAGGGCTGAGCCGGGTAAGCAGGCTATTGGCTACCGTCCCGGCAGATGCGCCGTAAGCCGCGCCCGTAGCCAGTTTGCTCATATTAAACATGTCTCGTACCTCCGCAGGGTTGGGAGGCTGTGCGTAGTGGGGAATGGCCGCGAGGCATGCGGTTCAAGGGTGTTTGGTTGCTGATTGCCTGCGGCCAAAGAAAAGCCCGGACGAGCCGGGCGGAATCGGGAATAAAAAAAAGGCCAGTCCGGACGGAACTGGCCGAGAATCAGGATTCACTCAACAAATGCTAATCGTCGGTGTGATGCCGGGCATCTGCCCGGGAGAGACTGTCATCACATTTAAAATATAGATGGCCGGTTAAGCGAAAGGGTGACTCCGCTCACAGAGCGAATAAATCTTTTATTCATGCTGGTGGCTGTAACGGTCCATCAAGAACCGAAGCCTCTTCTTTGAGTGCTATCCAGCCGCTGGTTCCGGCAAAGTGCCAGACGCCGTTAACTAATTCACCTGTCCCATGGTGCCGCGTTTCTTCTTGCGAATAATACGCCGCCAGCTTTTCGCCAGCGTAAAGCACCCAGTAAAAGCCCTCTTCCATCCCTGCCCCCTGTGATTGTTAAACTAAACAGCCAGACGGTGGAATTATAGAGCGGAGGGAAATCGGCACGCGGAAAGCGAACTCCATCAGCACAGACAAAAATATGCCACTATTTTCAATCCACTTGAGGGAAAAGCTGCTTTGCACCACCTCATCTTTATGAAAACAAAATGGCTGCCTTCAGAGATCAGGGATTTGAAACTGGAGGATGCTCTATTTGTTATTCAGGATGAACTGAGGGTAGAGAACATCAGCGACGAAGCTCGGGACGCTTTGAGCACGTTCAATCTGCCTTCTGTTGCTTTTCTGTTTGAGGATTTTCCAGAAGAGGACTGGAACTATAGGGAAAACTCAACATTCCTTCGAAGCCTGGCCCTGAAAGCAACTCAATAGTTTTACTGACTTCTTCCAGCCGTTCCTCAAGAGCGGCTTTTTCTTTCATCAAACGGTTGAAATGCGATACATGTAACCGCTGCTGATTAAGCCAGTCTTCAAGCTGCTCAGTTGTCAATCCAGGGTTGAAAAAATGGGGAACACTATCTTTAATACTTTCCATACTGCCTCCGGAGATGAAAATGCCGTCGAGCGGCCCTACTTCTCGTTTTGAATAATCGGCCAGAGCAGAGCAATCACCCCGGCCACCAGCACGCCATCCGCCAGGACAGACATCACTTTGCTGGTGAAGTCGATAGCGATAACCAGAAAGAGCAGCACCCCGGCGGCGGCGAAGCGGAGTTTTTTCATCAGAGGTGGTTTTCCAGACGCAGGCCCAGCGCGTTAGCAATCTCTTCCAGCACCTTGCGCTCTTCTGGCTCAACTTCACCGTCAGCTTCAGCAATGGCAACCGCCACATCGAGCACGTCTTCTGCTTCGCGGGTATCGTGCTTAACGTCTTCAATCTCGCGCAGCGCAGCACGGCGACCAATCTTGAAATTGGTATCGAGCTGGCCGACGATGGTCGCGCTGATGGAGTTGATTTCAGAGGTGAACGCCGCCAGCGCAGGCTGGTTACGGAGTACCTGCTCAATCTTCGCCTTCTCTGACGCTTCACATTCACCATCGGCATATGCCACCAGGTACGCGGCGTTCACCACTGCCTGCGCCAGATCGCGCTTTTCGAACTTTTTGATGTCGCTTACTGCTTTACGGGTTTTCTTTTTGAACATGCCAAGCATAGTGACTTTCCTTTTAGGGGGTGAGCCAGCGCTCAGGATGGTCAGCCCACAGAGACGGTCACACCGACCATCACTCTGGCTCACCTCTGAAAGGCTCTGTGGTTGAATGCGCCGAGCGTGGCGCGGATGGCTTCGGTCGCCAGCGCGTAACAAGCAGGCCGGCCAGTTAAGGGGGCCAGCGACCAAAGAGGCGGACTCTGCGCAAGCGCCCGCGGCCTGGGTTATGAGCCATCCACGGTGAGTCCTTTATCTGGCGGAAGATGGAGGGGTCGAACCCCTGCCGTTGCCAGCACCGCCGGGTTCAAGCCGGCTTGCCCACCACCGGGCGGCATCTTCCAGAAACAAAAAAGCCCGCACATTGGCGGGCTAATCGGTTATCTCTTTCGAGTTGCTTTGCTAAAGGAATCTAATCTGGCGTTAGCCTGATGCCGCCCTATACATTTTTGGCAGCATATCAAAGTAGACTCAAATATGGCTTATTTAATTGACTTTTGCAATACATTGCTGTGAAAAAGTCCCCTTTTGTTGTGATCGTGTTCTCACCGTACAGAGAAGAGAATCACTATCCAGCCGCTTGAAAATGGTGCACATGGCACGCCAGTAGTCCGCGTAGTTGTGGCTCCAGTTATCCGGCTTAACACCACACATAGCGGCAAGGTCCTGTTGCTGATATACATCGCGCCCGGCCAATTCCGCTTTGACGTCCTGCGCCGCCAGCCAGATTAGAGCCTTTAGCCTGTCCGTCGTCTTGCTAGCCATCTTTCTGGCGCCAAGGTAATGCCTGAATTCTCCCCATGCCCAGCTGGTAATGGCAACCTGATGAGAGAATGTCGTGTCTTCGCTATAGCTCCAGAGAATCCACGCCTTTTGATGCTCATCCAGCGCCAGCACTGCGCGGCGCCATGATGCTGTGCAAAACTCCACAGGCTGAACCAGCGCTATTGATGAGCCCTTTGCGTGCGACTGCCTGCCTGGAATGGGAGGGTTATCGAGCGTAAGCCACTTGCCGCTTACCTCGTCTTTGATGCGAGGCTTTTTGCGCTTGAAGGTTTTCGTGTCGAACTGTGCATTCTCCAGCCATGCCATGAGTTGCCCCTTAGTGCATCCGCTCAGGTCAGCGGTGGCAGTGATTAACTGTTGGCGTACATACTCAAGATACTGAACCGTCATAACGTCTCTCCTGCCCTCTGCTTTCTCTTTGCCTTGCGGCGCTCACTGTTGCCGATGAGTTTCTGTGCCGTGTCGTCTCCGGGGCCGCGCCTGTTGAGAGTGACCCCGGCACGCAGTACGCTTTCCATCTCGTAGCGATTGCATTCTTCGCGTTTCATTTGCGCTTACCTCGCAGGTGAAGCCACTGGCTGAAAACAAACGCCACCGGAAGCAGCAAAAAGCCAATAGTGATGTAGTCGTGGTAGTTCATGCTGCCTCCAGTTCAGTTACGGTTAATTCGAGCTTACCGCCCTTACACTGCGGCATCTTCAGTACGCGGTAGTCGACCACCTGCACGTCGTCTTGCCAGAAACCAGCCTTTGTAAGCGCGTCAAACGCGGCTTTTTGCAGGTTGTCGAGGTCGCGGCGCCTGCGATCCGGCATGTGGCACTCAATGCGCACTCGCAGCGGTGATTCGGTCATGATGTCTAGAAGACTGGTCTTGATGATTTCTGCCACCTTCGCGCGATACGCCTGCCCTTCTGCGCTGATGTGTGTACGCCCGCGGTTGTGCCGATAGTAGCGGTTATTGCTTGGCGGCCAGGGTAAGGTGATCTGATAGGTATTCATGCTTTAACAAGCCCCTCATGAATCCAGATAATGACAGTCCTCATGACGCCTTCTGCATGCATCAGCTTTAGCTCGTCGTGCGTGTATGGCGTTTTAAGACGACCATCTACAACATCGTGGCAACAGTTGCAGCCGATGGCCCCGAGGATATCTGGCGGCTTCAATCCTGTTCCGCATGTACCAGGTAATCGCAGGTGGGCCAGCACAGACGTCTCAGGGTTTCCGTTACACACCCCGGGAATGCGGATCTGGCACTCTCTGCCACGAGCCGCTTTGCGTAAATCAGCCATGGCTCCTCCTTGCTGCGAGGCGCAGCCATTTCTCATCCACCAGTCGGGCCGTGTAGCCTTTCAGCGTGGGGATGTCGGATGGTTTAACTTCCTGCTTGCGCTGGCGGCGCATCGGGACTTTAAAAATGTGATTGGCAATGACGCGAGCAAGAGGGTTCTTCATCACGCCTCCTGCTTTTCGCGTAGCTGCTGGAACTCGCAGCCGTTCGGGATGGTCAGCGCGAGGCCAAACTGTGCGCACCAACCTTCCACCTGGCACAGGAAGTGATGCATCTCGCCAGTGTCGAGGCTGGAGGTATGGCGCGGCTCCCACGTCGTGGTTTTCTCGCCGGTAACAAAATCGGTGTATGTGACCTGTTCGCTGCCGAGGTAGGTCTTTTTGAGGTTGCGCTTAACCCACTCAGGGGTAGCATCAGTGCGGCCGGACTTAATCAGATATTCACTGATTTCACCGAACCACATATGCGCCAGCGCGTTCTGGCTAAGGCTGCGCTTTTCTTTCCAGGGTTTAACAACGAGGCGGTAGCATTCGCCGGACTCAAGCAGCGGCATCAGCTGCTGACCGATGGCGGCAAAGTTTGTTTTGTGAAGGCGGACGCCTTCGCTTGGGAATGTCATGCGCCACCTCCGCAGAGGTCGGACGCAGAAAACAAGAATTCGCTGGCGCCCGGGGACGTCAGTGAAGAGAGGGATTTCGCGTTTTCATGTGCCATAAATGATTTCTCACCTATGACACGCAAGTTCTGTTCGGGCTGTTCGGGCCGGGCGGGGTTGTTCAGGCCCCTGGCAGTTGTTCAGGCTGCAACTGCATTATGGCCTGTTGATAATAGAAAATCAAAGTTCTTCATCAACTTTGTACCTCTCTCTCTTGCTTGTAATTTGGGAAATTTTTTCCTGCATGGTTGGGATAACCCATGTTTTTAAGTCGCTTTCTGGAAAAAGGTTTTCTTTTCGAATCTCACAAGCAAGTTTTGCTGCTTTCAAACCTAATTGGGCGAACTGTAATTGCCTCTCATCAAAATATTCCCGATTATCAGGCAGGGAACTCATCTCGCTCATAAAACTTATATTATCTACAGCTCTACGTTGCAAAGGAGGTAAACTACAAATTCCGTACATTGTTTCTGATTTCAGCGCCCTCCAGTTGCCTTTGATGACTGAATAATCAATGACATCTGGTAAAAGGACTACTGGCGTTAATTCCCCATGAGGATCCGTAGGCTCGCCATCATCATTCACAACTTCTGCACATTTCCTAGAATAGCTTTCAAGTAAAAAGACAATCTCAACACATATGAACCTCCTTTCCGGAGATGATTGCTTGTTCTCCTTAAACCAAACAATAGCGTGATTTGTAAAATGCCCAATAACCCCACCAGCAACACCACCAATTAAACTTCCCAACCAAGCATCCATAAAAGCACCTTTTTTATTGGAGTCATCAACTCATGACATGCCGATAATCGGAAACCTTTGCTAGCGTTAAGCTAACCTAACAAAAATAATGAAGACGTCTGCAAATTAATCAGATAATTTGATGTATAAATTTTCACCTCTCCCAAGCGTAACGCCTTGGTTTTATCACGAGCGTCTTGTTACTCATGGTGCCTCTTCCAACCTTTTTACTCTGATATTTTGTATGCGCAACTTGGCTGCAAGGTGAGCTTTAGCCTCGGCTCTGGTTGTCGGCTTAGACTTATCAGTTTGATATAAAACTGATACTTGAATCGCCACGGATAATCTAGACACTTCCGAGCCGTTGATAATACTGGTTTTCATATTCTGTCGGTGACAT
>NZ_AWFX01000040.1 GCF_000463115.2 Franconibacter helveticus LMG 23732
CCCTTTTAAAAGGCGCTCGCGGTATGCCTGACCTCATCCGCCCTGAAAAGGCGGGGTTGCCCCCGCCCCAGGTTGCTACTTACCGGATTCGTAAGCCATAAGCGCAACAACCTCCCGTAGCTCATCCTTATAGCGCACACCGCAGAGCGGGTTTCGCAGCAGGAAAACGAGCAGTAACAGCGTTACGCACACCATTAATACGCGCCAGATCCGGGGGTTATGCGGCATTTTCATCGCCATCTTCTCCTTGCCTCACGGCAGGTAAGAGGCTACTCTGGATGGGTCGAGCAT
>NZ_AWFX01000041.1 GCF_000463115.2 Franconibacter helveticus LMG 23732
CGCAAAATCGCCCGCTGAAGCGGGAAACCTCATCTTTTCCCCGCTGGCTTCGGGTCGGGCATGACGGCACGTCCCTGTGCCGACATGCCCTCGCACCGGGTCCAGCCGGTGCGCCCCGGCCACCGTGAAAAAGCTGAGGCGATTTTGAGGCCGGACCCAAATTTCGCTGCGATGTAAAATTTTTACTGAGGCCGAGAGCGGCTT
>NZ_AWFX01000042.1:0-114410 GCF_000463115.2 Franconibacter helveticus LMG 23732
GTGGAGCTGCATGACAAAGTCATCGGGCATTATCTGAACATAAAACACTATCAATAAGTTGGAGTCATTACCCGAGGTTTGCAAAATAACGTCGAACCCCTCTTTTTCGGCGCGGGCGGTTATAGCATGCAGCACCTCAGAGAAAAAAGGGTTACCGGCGGTCGTTTTTGTCGAACGCGTGGTAATAACCAGAATGGCGTCGAAACCTGCCGATGAAAGGGCGCGCGCCATAATATTCGGCTGGTAATTCAGTTCTTCTATGGCTTTTAAAACCCGTTCACGCGCTTGTGGGGAAATATTGGTTTGATTATTCAGCACGCGGGAAACGGTAGATTTAGAAACCTTTGCCAGGCGGGCGATATCATAAATAGTGGGGGACATTGTCGACAGTGCTCCGTCACTTCGTCAAAACGCAGACATCTTACGTAAGCGTATAAAAGATGTCCATGCGCAATCACCTCGCCAGCGCCTGCACAACAGGCAAATTAAATGGCCGCTAAGCGGCCATTGTTATCACTGCGATTGCTCGTCGCCGAGAACCTCGCGAATACGCAAAGCAATGTGTTCAACGTGGGTTTCCAGCGCAAAGTGGCCGGTATCAAGCAATTCCACCACGGCGTTGGGGTTATCGCGCTTCCAGGCATGCGCGCCGGGCGGTATGAAAAACGGATCGTGCTCGCCCCAGATAACCAGCGCTGGCAACTGAGTCTGGCGGAAAAAGGCCTGGAACTCAGGGTAGCGGGTCAGGTTGTTTGCATAATCCAGGAACAGATCGAGCTGAATCTCTTTATTGCCGGGTCTTTCCAGCAGCAGCGTATCCAGGTAATAAGCCTCCGGCGCCACGCTTTCAGGCGTTTTTACGCCGTGCAGATATTGCCAGCGTATCCCCTCCAGGTTCAGGACAGCGTCATGCACGATTTGCCGGTTTTCTGCTGAAGGGGCGGCCCAGTAGGCGCGAATCGGTTCCCACGCGTCGCCAAGCCCCTCCAGATAAGCATTGCCGTTTTGCGAAACCAGGCCCGTCACCCGCTCAGGGTAATGAAGCGCAAGGCGCAGTCCGGCGGGCGCGCCATAATCGAAAACATAAAGCGCATAGCTTTTCAGCGCCAGCGCATCCACAAAGGCCGTTAGCGTTTCGCCAAAACTGTCAAAGCGGTAATGATAATTCCGCTGCGCAGGCACTTCAGTAAAGCCGAAGCCGGGCAGGTCGGGCGCCACCAGATGGAACTTATCCGCCAGCATGGGAATAAGTTCGCGAAACTGATGCGAAGAACTGGCGAAACCGTGCAGCAGCAAGAGCGTTGGCCTGGCGCGATCGCCAGCCTCGCGGTAGAAAACGCGAATGCCGTCTGCGTCGACGAACTGATAACGTACCGGGTAGTGTTTGTTCATCATCATGGCCTCTTGGTAACTGGTAACTGGTAAATGGTTTTTTAAAGGTTACATTAGCTCAGTATGAAGGCTGTCTGTAACCAGTCAAACTTATTTTTACTGGTTTCAACCGCAAAGCAGCGCCAACGCGCTGTCCGCCAAAGAAAATATCTTTGCTTTCAAAAGATTAAATATTTCCCGCTCAGGATGGGGTATCGCTTCAGGCTGCTATACTTCAGGTTGTAACTGCTAAATAGCGCTATTCAGGTTACAATCAGGCATGACGATTTCGCCGGAGGTGTGCTGTGTCTTCTGTCTCATCCATACCTGTTATCAACGGGCCGCTTTTCCTGGCCGATCACGGCGCGCTGGATTTCATCAATACGCTGGCGCGCGCCGAAGGGCATCTGCACGATTTCTGGCAGCATGACGATGACGTGATAGCGTGGCTCAGGCAGTCGGGTCTGGTGAACGTACCGAATAAAACCGCTTTCGCCGCTGGCGCGCTGCTGGCTGAGGCGCTTACGCTTCGGGAAACAATAAGAAAGCTTGTCCAGCAGAAAAAGGCGGGCGAGACGATGAACCTCGCGCCGCTGAACCAGTACCTGGCATCAGCCAGCAGTCATAAGCAGCTGGTGGAAAAGGCGGGCAAGCTAAGCGTGGAGCGGGTTTATGCCAGCGAAACTCCGGCGCAGTTGCTGGCGCCGGTTGCAGAACTGGCGGCCTCGCTACTGTCGGATGCGCATTTTGAACGGGTAAGAGAATGCGAGCATCCTGAATGCTGCCTGTGGTTTTACGACAGAACGAAATCCCACCGCCGCCGCTGGTGCAGCATGGCGTTATGCGGCAACCGGGCGAAAGTCGCGCGGTTCAGGCAACAAAAGCGAGGCTGAACGACGTTGCCTGGCCCGGCGGCGGGGCGGATTTAGCGATCCTTACCTGTTAATATTAAAGCCATTCCTGTTTTAGCGGACGCCACACTCATGATGCAGCGATTCAAAAATGAAATGCAGTCTCTGGTTAACCGCGGCGTGGATCGCCACTTGCGGCTGGCGGTCACCGGACTGAGCCGCAGCGGCAAAACCGCTTTTATCACTTCTCTGGTAAACCAGCTTTTGTCTGTTAACAGCGGCGCCCGGCTGCCGCTTTTCAGCGCCGTACGGGAAGAGCGATTGCTCGGCGTAAAGCGCGTGCCGCAGCGCGATCTCGGCGTGCCCCGCTTTGCCTACGATGAAGGGCTGGCGCAACTTTACGGCGAGCCGCCCGCGTGGCCGACGCCCACCCGCGGCGTCAGTGAAATGCGCCTTGCTCTGCGCTTTCGCTCGCGGGAATCGCTGTTGCGTCATTTCAAAGAGACCTCCACGCTTTATCTGGAAATTGTGGATTACCCCGGCGAGTGGTTGCTCGACCTGCCTATGCTGGCCCAGGACTATCTTAGCTGGTCGCGGCAAATGACCGGGCTGCTGAAAGGCAACCGGGAAGCGTGGTCGCGTCGCTGGCGAACGCTTTGCGAAGGGCTGGATCCGCTTGCCCCTGCGGATGAAAACCGTCTGGCTGAGATATCGCAGGCGTGGACGGACTACCTGCTGGCGTGCAAACGCGAAGGGCTGCACTTCATCCAGCCCGGGCGCTTTGTGCTGCCGGGGGATATGGCGGGCGCGCCGGCGCTGCAATTTTTCCCCTGGCCGGATGTCGACGGAACGGGCGAGTCAAAGCTCGCCCAGGCGGACAAAACCACCAACATCGGTATGCTGCGCGAACGGTTCAATTATTACTGTGAAAAGGTGGTCAAAGGCTTTTATAAAAACCACTTTCTGCGCTTCGACCGCCAGATTGTGCTGGTAGATTGCCTACAGCCGCTCAACAGCGGGCCGCAGGCCTTTAACGACATGCGTCTTGCGCTCACGCAGCTGATGCAAAGTTTTCACTACGGGCAGCGCACGCTGTTTCGGCGTCTTTTTTCGCCCGTCATTGATAAATTACTTTTCGCCGCCACCAAAGCCGACCATGTCACGGTGGATCAGCATGCAAATATGGTTTCTCTGCTGCAACAGCTGGTGCAGGACGCCTGGCAGAACGCCGCGTTTGAAGGCATCAGCATGGATTGCATGGGGCTCGCCTCGGTGCAGGCAACGCAGAGCGGGCTGGTTGACCATCGCGGCGAAAAAATTCCGGCGTTGCGCGGACACCGTTTAGCCGACGGCGCGCCGCTCACCTTTTATCCCGGCGAAGTGCCGCCGCGTTTGCCCGGCAGCGCCTTCTGGGATAGCCAGGGCTTTCAGTTTGAGAATTTCCGTCCGCAGGTGATGGATGTGGACCAGCCGTTGCCGCATATCCGGCTCGACGCCGCGCTGGAGTTTTTAACAGGAGACAAGCTGCGATGAACGATCCCATTAAACCGCGCATTGATTTCGCCGAGCCGCTGGAAGCGGAAAACCGTGAACAGCTTAAGGCCGCCCGCGCCTTCAATGAACCGGAAGCGGAAAAATTCATTCCGACAGCGACCGGCGAAGTGATGGAAGAAGGGCAGGCGGAAGCGGTGGTGGAAGCAGCGTTGCGGCCCCGTCGCAGTATCTGGCGGCGCATGGTGACCGCCGGGCTGGGGCTTTTCGGCGCAAGCGTCGTGGCGCAAGGCGTGCAGTGGACAATAAACGCCTGGCAAACTCAGGACTGGATAGCGCTCGGCGGCTGCGCGGCGGGCGGGCTTATCGTGGCGGCAGGCGCTGGCGCCTTAGCGACGGAGTGGCGCAGGCTGTGGCGTCTGCGTCAGCGCGCCGATGAACGCGACGAGGCGCGCGATCTGCTGCAAAGCCACGGCTCAGGCAAAGGGCGTGCTTTTTGCGAAAAGCTCGCCGCTCAGGCGGGGCTTGATAAGGGGCATCCGGCGCTCCAGCGCTGGTATGCCGCCATTCACGAGACGCACAGCGATCGTGAGGTGGTAACGCTTTATGCGCATCTGGTGCAACTTGTGCTGGACACCCAGGCGCGACGCGAGGTGAGCCGTTCAGCGGCGGAATCGACGCTAATGATAGCGGTCAGTCCGCTGGCGCTGGTGGATATGGCGTTTATCGCCTGGCGAAATTTGCGCCTTATCAACCGCATCGCGGCGATTTACGGCATTGAACTTGGCTATTTCAGCCGCATCCGGCTGTTTCGCCTGGTGCTCCTGAACATCGCGTTCGCTGGCGCAAGTGAACTGGTGCGTGAAGTGGGTATGGACTGGCTGTCGCAGGATCTTGCCGCCCGACTTTCCGCCAGAGCGGCGCAGGGGATCGGCGCCGGGTTGTTAACGGCGCGTCTTGGCATCAAAGCAATGGAGCTTTGTCGCCCGCTGCCCTGGCTTCAGGACGATAAACCCCGGCTGGGGGATTTCCGCCGCCAGTTGCTGACGCAGCTTAAAGAGACGCTGCAAAAAGGGAAGGGCGAAGCCTGACTCGCCCCGCTGCGCCCGATTTTTACAGCGCAGCGCCCAATTTTCCGTCGCTCTGTCAATATTTGTTGACAGAATGTTCCGCGCATCCAGGTTCTGAAGTATCATTCTGTTATTCGTTGACTTTATACCTGTAGGTGCTCTGATGCGTCTGGAAGTATTTTGTGAAGACCGCCTTGGTCTGACCCGCGAGCTGCTGGATCTTCTGGTGCTACGCAATATCGATTTACGCGGGATTGAAATCGACCCCATCGGGCGGATCTACCTGAACTTCGCTGAGCTGGAGTTCTCGGCTTTCAGCGATTTAATGACTGAAATCCGCCGCATTCCCGGCGTTACCGATGTACGTAAAGTGCCATGGATGCCCTCGGAGCGTGAGCACCGCTCATTAAGCGCGCTGCTGGAGGCGTTGCCGGAACCGGTTTTCTCACTGGACATGAAAAGCAAGCTGGAGCTTGCCAACCCTGCCAGCTGCGCCCTGTTCGGGCAAAACGAGGAGCGGCTTCGCAACCATAACGCCGCCGCCCTGATTAGCGGCTTTAACTTCCAGCGCTGGCTGGAGAGCAACCCCAAAACGTCGCATACCGAGCATGTGGTTATCAACGGGCAAAACTTCCTGCTGGAAATTACGCCAGTGCATCTGGATGATGACGCGGGCGGCAGCGTGCTGACCGGGGCGGTGGTGATGCTGCGCTCAACGGTGCGCATGGGGCGCCAGCTCCAGAACATCTCCAGCCTGAATCTCAACGCTTTCAGCCACATCATCGCCGTCAGCCCAAAAATGCGCCAGGTGGTAGAGCAGGCGCGTAAAATGGCTACCCTTAACGCGCCGCTGTTGATTGCAGGCGATACGGGCACCGGCAAAGATTTACTGGCTCACGCCTGCCACCTTGCCAGCCCGCGCGCCAGCAAGCCTTATCTGGCGCTGAACTGCGCCTCTATTCCGGAAGATGTGGTTGAAAGCGAGCTGTTTGGTCATGCGCCGGGCGCATACGCCAATGCCGTCGAGGGGAAAAAAGGCTTCTTCGAACAGGCTAACGGCGGGTCTGTTCTGCTGGATGAAATCGGCGAGATGTCGCCGCGCATGCAGGCGAAGCTGTTGCGCTTTCTCAACGACGGCACGTTTCGCCGCGTTGGCGAGGAGCATGAAGTGCATGTCGATGTGCGTGTTATTTGCGCCACGCAGAAAAATCTGGTGGAGCTGGTGCAGAAAGGGGCGTTCCGTGAAGATTTATATTATCGCCTGAATGTGCTGACCTTAAACCTGCCGCCGCTGCGCGATCGTCCGCAGGATATTATGCCGCTGACGGATATGTTTGTTGCCCGCTTCGCCGATGAGCAGGGCATCGCGCGGCCAAAACTCTCCCCTGAGCTGGGCTCGGTGCTGACGCGCTACGGATGGCCGGGCAATGTTCGGCAGTTAAAAAACGCGGTTTATCGCGGCCTTGCCCAGCTCGAAGGACATGAGCTGCGCCCGCAGGACATCCTGCTGCCTGATTTCGACGCCGCCGCTTTGCCGGTGGGTGAAGAGGCGATGGAAGGCTCGCTTGACGATATTACCCGCCGTTTTGAGCGTTCAGTGCTGGTGCAGCTTTATCGCACCTATCCCAGCACCCGCAAGCTCGCCCGTCGGCTGGGCGTATCGCATACCGCTATCGCTAATAAACTTCGCGAATACGGCCTGAGCCAGCGCAAAGGCGAAGAATAAAAAAACCTCCCGCAGGAGGTTTCTTCACTTAACCACCTCCAGCGAGGTGGTTTTTTTATGCGGCGATTACGCCTTCAGCGCTTCAAGCGCCGCGTCGTAGTTCGGCTCCTGAGTGATTTCATTCACCAGTTCGCTGAATACCACGTCGTCGTTTTCGTTAAGGACTACCACCGCGCGCGCGGTCAGGCCTTTCAGGGCGCCTTCGCTGATCCCTACGCCGTACGCCTGCTGGAACTCCGGGTTACGCAGGGTAGAGAGGGTAATCACGTTGCTCAGGCCTTCCGCGCCGCAAAAACGGGACTGGGCGAACGGCAGATCGGCGGAGATGCACAGAACAACAGTGTTCTCCATATCGGTCGCCAGCTGGTTAAATTTGCGCACAGACGCCGCGCAGACGCCGGTATCGATGCTCGGGAAAATGTTCAGTACTTTGCGTTTGCCGGCAAACTGGCTTAGCGCAACGTCAGAAAGATCTTTAGCGACCAGGCTGAACGGCTGCGCTTTGCTGCCTGCCTGCGGGATCTGACCTGCTACGGAAACCGGGTTACCCTGAAAATGGACGACTTGTGACATGATTATCTTCCTGTTTACATATAGTTAACGTCGCCGCTAGTTTATGCCATCGGCATCGTGATGGACAGCTAAAACTGAGCGGCAGGACGACTTTCTCCTCGCTATACTGAGGCAAAGCCTGGTGCGAGGAAAAGCATGAGAAGCGTAAAAGTTTATCAGGAAGCGTGGCCGCTTCATTCCCCCTTTGTTATTGCCCGCGGCAGCCGTAATGAGGCGACTGTCGTGGTGGTGGAGCTAACGGAAGATGGCATTAAAGCGGTGGGCGAGTGCACGCCTTATCCGCGTTATGGTGAGAGCGTCGATTCCGTAATGGCGCAGATCCTCTCTGTGGGGCCGCAGCTTGAGGCGGGGCTTGAGCGCAATGCGCTGCAAAAGATTTTACCCGCAGGCGCGGCCCGCAATGCGATAGACAGCGCGCTATGGGATTTAGAAGCCCGCCGCGGCAACCAGAGCGTGACGGGGCTTTTGCAAACTCTGCTGCCGCAAACTCTTACCACCGCGCAAACCGTGTCGATAGGCACGCCCGAGCAAATGGCGGCGAGCGCGTCAGCGCTGTGGGAAAAAGGGGCGACGTTACTGAAAGTTAAACTGGACGACGCCATGCTCACAGAACGCATTGTCGCCATTCGCGAAGCCGCGCCGCAGGCGCTGCTGATAGTCGACGCTAACGAATCCTGGCGCAGCGAAGGCCTGGCTGCGCGCTGCCAGCTACTGGCGGATCTCGGCGTGGCGATGCTGGAGCAACCGCTGCCAGCCGGTGACGACAAAGGGCTGGAAACCTTTATTCATCCGTTGCCCATCTGTGCCGATGAAAGCTGCCATACGCGCGAAAGTTTGGCGGCGCTCGCGGGCCGTTACGAGATGGTGAACATCAAGCTTGATAAAACCGGCGGTTTAACTGAAGCGCTGGCGCTGGCGGATCAGGCAAAGCAGCAGGGGTTTGAACTTATGCTCGGCTGCATGCTGTGCACTTCACGCGCCATCAGCGCCGCGTTGCCGCTGGCCCCGCTGGTTCGCTTCGCCGACCTGGACGGCCCGACATGGCTTGCCGTAGACGTAGAGCCGTCGCTTAACTTCAGCACCGGCCTGCTTCATCTCTGAGCGTGCCAGTGCAGCAGTGCCGTTACAGGCCCCAGGTATCGCTCCGTCGCTTCATCTGCTGAAATCGCCGGGAATTCGGCAGTGATGCAGGGGAGCGCAATATCCGCGCACCAGCTGCCGAATGAGCCTGGGGTTTCATACCCGACGCTGCCCACCAGCGGCAGGGCGAATTCACCGGCCAGCCACTCGCCAAGCGGGCTGCGCAACGGGTCTTCAATACAGCCGAGCGGGTCATGAAAAGAGACAACCCACGCGGGCTTTATCTTATGGATAAGCTGGCAGAGCGCGGCGGTTTCAGGCTCCGACGCCGGTTTTTCGCCTGTCGACAGCGTGACATCACGCGCTTCGGCGGCGCTATTCCAGCGATAAACCGTCTCGCCCGCCTTCCAGTTAGCCGCCGGGAAATTACGGTTAAGGTCAACCCCGCGTGCGTTCGCACGAAGCCCAAGCTGACAGCCGTCCGGGTTTACCGCCAGCACCACGGCATGCAAACGGTGCGCAGGCTCAAGCGTGCGAAGCGCGCAGGAGAGCGTAACTAACGCCGCGTTTTCATCGCCGTGCGTGCCGGCAATGATAAGCCCGCTTTGCGCGCTGGGCTGTGTGGCGGGAAACCAGAGCAACGGCGCGCCGAGGGTTGAGGTTCCGTAGCGTTCCGCGCCGGGCGGCAGCGGCCCGCGTTGCGGGCGGGGGCGTAAAGCGGTCATGATGCTCCTTAGCTCATGGCGGGGTTACTCGCAGTGTTGTGCAAAAGTGCTGATAATTCAACCCGCTTCTCTCTGCGCCCCGGGTTTGCGCGGCGGGCAAAAAAGCGCGTGAAGTTTGCAATTAGTGCCGATAAACCAAATAATTCGCCAGCACGCATCCAATGACGGGTTGTGCTAATTAACGAGAGGAGATCGCATGAAGTTTCCTGTTTATCTTTCGGTGGGCGCGCTGTGGGTCGCCAGCACGCTTTCCGTCGCCTGGGCGGCTGACGTGCCGCCGGGAACGAAGCTTGCGGAGCGCCAGGAGCTGGTTCGCCACATAAAAGATGAGCCTGCGACGCTGGATCCGGCTAAAGTCGTCGGTCTGCCGGAAATTCAGGTTTTACGCGATCTCTTTGAAGGCCTGGTTAACCAGAACGAAAAAGGCGAATTGACGCCAGGCGTAGCGACAAAATGGCAAAGCATCGACAACCGCATCTGGACTTTCACCCTGAGAGAGGATGCGCGCTGGTCTGACGGTACGCCGGTAACGGCGCAGGACTTCGTCTATAGCTGGCGGCGACTGGTGGATCCGAAAACGACCTCGCCCTTCGCCTGGTTCGCGGCGCTTGGCGGCATCACCAACGCGCAGGCGATCATGGACGGCAAAATGGCGGCGGATAAGCTTGGCGTCAGCGCGGTGGATAACCGCACGCTGAAAGTTCAACTGGATAAGCCGGTTCCATTTTTCCCGAACCTGACGGCGAATGTCGCGCTTTACCCGGTGCCAAAAGCGGCAGTAGAGAAGTTTGGCAACGACTGGACCCGCCCGGGCAAGCTGGTGGGCAACGGCGCTTTTGTGCTGGCTGACCGCGTGGTGAATGAGAAACTGGTGGTCACGCCGAATAAACAGTACTGGGACAATGGCAAAACCGTGCTGAAGAAAGTGACGTTTGTGCCCGTTAACCAGGAGTCTGCTGCGACCAAGCGCTACCTGGCGGGCGATATCGACATTACCGAATCCTTCCCAAAAAACCTTTATCAGAAGCTCTTAAAAGAGATCCCCGGCCAGGTTTATACGCCGCCGCAGCTGGGGACCTACTATTATGCTTTCAACACGGAAAAAGGGCCGACCGCCGACCGCAGGGTCCGCCTTGCGCTTAGCATGACTATCGACCGGCGCCTGCTGGCGGAAAAAGTGCTTGGCACAGGCGAGAAACCCGCCTGGCGCTTCACGCCGGACGTAACGGCGGGCTTCAGGCCTGCGCCAACCATGATGGAAGAGACAAGCCAGCAGGAGCTGAACCTACAGGCCAAAACGCTGTTGCAGGCGGCAGGCTACGGTCCGGGTCGTCCGCTCAAGCTCACGCTGCTCTATAACACCTCGGAAAACCACCAGAAGATTGCCATCGCTGTGGCTTCGATGTGGAAGAAAAACCTTGGTGTAGACGTGAAACTGCAAAACCAGGAGTGGAAAACCTACATCGACAGCCGCAACAGCGGCAATTTTGATGTGATTCGCGCTTCGTGGGTGGGTGACTATAACGAACCTTCCACCTTTCTTTCCTTGCTGACGTCAACACATAGCGGCAATATCGCCCGCTTTAACAATCCGGCTTACGATAAAGTGCTTCAGCAGGCGAGCCTTGAGAGTGACGCGCAGGCGCGCAACGCCGATTATAACGAGGCGGAAAATATTATCGCCAGCCAGGCGCCCATTGCGCCACTTTATCAGTACACCAATGGACGGCTGATCAAACCCTGGGTTAAAGGGTACCCCATTACCAACCCGGAAGATGTCGCTTATAGCCGTACGATGTATCTCATCAAGCACTAATCAGTACCGGTTGCCTGCTGACGAGCGGAAACCACCGCAACACCCGGAGCTGGCGCGGCTTGCAGCGCCAGTTTCTCCTTCTGACCATCACCCGCCGCAGCAGCAAGCGTCACTTTTGTGCGTGGCTGGCCTGACAAAGCGTTCGGTATCAATCCCCCTGGTTTCCAGGCCGCATTTGGCAGCAAACCTAAACTGTATGCACGCGTATGCGATCGCTATAGCCACCCTGGCGCGATCTCGTTTACGTCGCTTTTGCGTAACCATCGTCCGATGACTGACTGTTTGACAGGCGTTCTGAACGCGGCGGCGTGTGCGCTGCATATTGCCGCTGAAAATATCATTCGGGATGATATTACGAGGCAGTATCCGCAGGACGCGGTTCGGTTAACTGACTTTATGAGCACGCTGATGTCTGGCCTTTTCGCGAAAGCGCGGGCAGGGGATAGCCTGGAGTGCCTGGGGAAAACCGTACGCCTGGCGGGTCTGGCGCTGCGACAGATACTTGCGTGCTGATGCCAGACCCTGGCTATTGCTGTCAGATGGTTTGCCCGCCCGACACTTCAATACGTTGTGCGGTTACCCATCGGTTATCATCACGCAGCAGGTTGGCGACCACCGGCCCGATATCGTCGGGAACTCCAACCCGCCCGAGCGCGGTCATGGCGGCGAACTGCGCGTTGACATCGGCGTTGTCGCGAACCAGGCCGCCGCCAAAATCGGTTTCAATGGCGCCAGGCGCGATGGTATTGACAGTGATGCCGCGCGGGCCCAACTCGCGTGCCAGATAAACGCTGAGCATTTCCACAGCCGCTTTTGCCGCAGCGTAAGCGGAGAATCCAGGGTACGATACCCGGGTCAGGCCGGACGAGAAGTTAATGATGCGCCCGCTGTCCGCCAGCAGCGGCAACAGAGTCTGGACCAGGAAAAATACCCCTTTGACATGGACATTGAACAGCCCGTCGAACTGCGCTTCGGTGGTCTCGGCCACCCCGGCAAACTCGCCCTGGCCTGCGTTATTTATCAGGTGGTCGAAGGTGTCGCGTTGCCAGACTTCGGCAAGTTGTTGACGCAGCGTTTCGGCAAAAGCCGGAAAACTTGTAGTCTGCGCCATATCCAGTTGAAGCGCGATCGCCTTACGGCCAAGGGTGCGGATTTCCGCGACAACCGCTTGCGCCTGGGCGGTATTTCCTCTGTAAGCGACGATAATATCGCCACCCTGACGCGCGATGGAGAGGGCGGTGTTACGGCCAAGACCACGATTGGCGCCGGTGATAAGTGCAATTTTACTCATGATGTATCCTCTGTCTGGTGGAGCTTTTACAATATGAGAAGTGCACGAGTCCACTTTGCCTGATTCTGGTTATCTTTTGCCTGTTTCTCTTTTCATGGTTCGTTCTGATCAGAATGAACGCATACTATGGTTTAAAAACTTGCCTGAAAGAGTGTCTATGCGTGAAATCCTGTTCGATCTCTGCCGCCGGTATGCCGATGCTCACGTCGACCGTAGTGGGGTTGCCGTAACGCCGGTTCCAGGGTTGACGATTATCCGGGCTTTGCATCCTGGCGAATTGCAGGCGGCGATCAACAGACCATTGATAGCGATGCTGTTGCAGGGTCGCAAACATGTCGCTACGGGGGCGGAAAGTTTTGAATATGGCCCCGGTGAGGCGATGGTGATTGCCGCCGATGTGCCGACCCTCAGCCAGATTACCCAGGCCAGCCTTCGCCATCCCTACTATTCCCTGGTGCTGGAACTGGATACCGCCATCCTGCGTGAGTTGCAGAATGCTGCGCCAGTGGAGCAGGGGGATGCGCCTTGCGTTGGGGTTGAGCCAATGAATGCTGACGTGACGGATGCGGCTTACCGGCTGGCAAGGCTGTTTGAACAACCGGAGGCGATGGCTGTTCTTGGGGATGGGCTACGGCGAGAGCTGCATTACTGGTTGCTGCGCAGCGTCCATGGTCCTGCTATTCGCGCCCTCGGCGCGGCGGATAGCCGTTCCGGGCGAATTAGCCGTGTGGTCGCCATGTTGCGTAAGGAGTTTACACGTACGATAAGCGTTGAGGAGCTTGCTGACGTAGCGGGCATGAGCGTGTCCGTATTCCATCAGCATTTTCGCGCTATAACCACGATTTCGCCCCTGCAATTTCAGAAACAACTACGCCTTATCCATGCCCGTCGCCTGATGCTTATCGATGGCGCAGGGATCGCGCAGGCGGCGTATACGGTCGGTTATGCCAGCGTTTCGCAGTTTACCCGCGAATATGCCCGTATGTTTGGCGCGCCGCCGGGGCGGGATAAACGCATGGCGACAATGCGAGTCTGATTTGACGTGTAACAGAGATAGTTGCAACCACAGAGGGGGCGTAGAAGCCCCCGTTTGCTTATTCCGGCACGATCTCTGCCGTAATATGAACCTTATTTCCCATCCGGGCTTCAATTATTTTACAGGAGTGACCGCCTTCCTTCTGTACCAACTGGCGAATTTTGCTTTCCGCGTTATCAAGCGTATCGCCGGTTGCGGTGACGGTTTGAGCATATACGGAAAAGGGATGGAGAAAATAAACCAATAAAAGCGGTATGAGGGTTTTCATAGTACTCGCCTCCTGAAGCGGCAGGTGAATTAAATAATGGTTTTAAGCCAGGACTCAATATTTTGAGTCGGCATATTATTCTGTACATTCCAGGTGTTACTCATCGGCCACCACATGCCGTCTCCCCGGGCGAAGGCCGCGCGATAGCGAAGCATCTGGTCATCAGGATGTAAATCCAGCGCAGCCAGTAGCGCCGGGAGCGTCAATACGTTTTTAGCAAAGGTTTGTTTTGTTATGCGTTCAACCGTTTCGGCCAGCTTTCCATACGAGGTTGTTTCACCCGCGACAAAGACCACCTCGTTAGCTACACGCGGCTGATGCAAATAAATTTCGGTGGTGAGGCGGCCAATATCCGCAGGGGATGTCACGGTGACCTGTGTTTCCCACGATCCGAGCGCATTGATGGTTTTTTTGGATAAATTCACCACATCAAATGCGGGTTCGAAGAGAAAACTGGTAAACATGCCGGTTGAAACAATTACCCATTCCGTCATGTTCTGCTCCCGCAGTAGCGTTCTGACATCATACTGCTCGTCCCAGACGGGCTGACCGCTACCTTTGCCCACCACATCGTAATTCACGCCAAACTGCCAGGGAAAATAGCGGCTAACGCCAGCCTCCAGTACCGCACGGGTAATTTTTATCTGTGTTCCCGCGCCAGCGACAAACCCCATGCAGTTGATAACGGTATCAAAATCCGCGAAGTGGTTTTTTAACGCGTCAATCGTGCTGGCGGCGACATCGACAGAGATAAATTTGGCCCCTGCATCAGTGAGTTTTTGATGAATATCAGACTTCAGGTTGCCTTGTTGATCCCGGGAGTCGGGCGACACGATAACAGAAACGGCGCCATTGCGCTGGTTGACCGCCGGAATCAGCCAGGTCAGCACGGCAGCGCCCAATTGTCCTGCGCCAAGCACTAATACTTTTTCACCCGTTTTAACATCACGTTCTTTCATATTGATCTCCACTCTGTTAAATCGCCTGTTTGCTGCGAGTAGAGCAAGGTTATGTCAGTGAAACGCATTCGATAAGACAACGAATGCAGGTTAGACTGTTCGCATAAATGGGATAATCAATGCGTTCAGGCAGGGTGGAAATATGGATAAGCTGGAGTCAATGCAGGTCTATGTTTGCGTGGTCGATACCCATAGCTTCGCCAGGGCTGCTGAAGTCCTTGGGCTGCCGCGTTCAACGGTATCGCGGGTTATTAAAGAGCTGGAGTCCTGGCTTGGGATTCAGCTTTTACAGCGCACCACCCGCAAACTCAGCGTAACCGCAGATGGTCGACGTTATTACGACGAGAGCAAAAGGCTTCTGGCGGATATCGCAATGATGGAATCTTCATTCCCCGGCCGGGCCGCACAGCCCAAAGGCCGTTTTAAAGTGGGAATGCCGCAGTCTCTTGCCCGGCATTGTATTATCCCCAGGCTTCCGGCGTTTCTGCATCAGTATCCCGAACTGGAGGTGCGACTCTGCTCAAGCGATAACGTCGAAGACATCATTCAGGAAGGGTATGACTGCGTGATTCGCACCGGAAGAATCGAGGATTCAACGACGCTGGTTGCGCGGCCTCTTGCGAACTTCAGGTGGGTGATTCTGGCCTCGCCAGACTATATTGCCGCCCATGGTAAGCCGGATAGCGTAGAAAGCCTGGAAAGACATCACGCCGTTGGCTACCTGAACCACCGCACCGGACGTACCACCGACTGGCTTTTTACGCTGGATGATGGCGACTGCGCCATCCGTATGAAAGAGACGCTGATCGTTGATGATACTGACGCTTATATCCAGGCCGGAATACAAGGGTTGGGGTTGATTCGCGTCGCCAGCTATCTGGTTGCGCCCTGTCTGCGAAGCGGTGCGCTTGTTCTCTGTATGGAAAACCTCACTTTTGATTTACCGCTTTCGCTGGTCTATCCGCAAAACCGCTATCTTCCTCCTGCGGTACGCGCCTTTTATGACTGGAGCAGAGTGGTGCTACACCAACATGGCGACTGATTATTGAAATTGCGGCATGGCTGTTTTTAACTGCGCCATCAGCCGGTTAAGCGCAGAATACACAGCGTGAAGATGGGGCAATTCGCGGGTGCTGCGCTGGACCGTAAAGTAAATATTGCTGCCATCGATGTGATGGCGGGCTGTCCCGGATGCAGAATTTCTGCGGTACGGGTGACGCTGACCTCCCGGTATAACACCAGAAATACCCTCAGCAGATTCAAATCCATGCGGCTGAAATCATTTTCAATGATTTTCTGCATCATAAGAATCAATTTGAATGTTATTCCTGCCAGCAGGATGGTGAACATCACCCTGATAAATCAACCATGCGCAGCATGCGCGGAGGGCGTGATGAAACAGTACCGAACAGGCGACAGCGTTATTTTTAAAGTGCTGGAACGTGAAATACACATTCCGGCAGCGGATTTATATCCAGACTCTCTCCAGTCAGCAGATGCAGATGAGGCTAACCAACCGGTTTCACTATCCATACATAGTTGGGTCGTCCGCACCCCCGACGATGTTATTGTGATTGATACCGGGACCGGTAACGACCGCGATCGCGGGAATAATCCGTTTTATCATCAGTTAGACACGCCCTATCTGGAGAACTTTCTGGCAACAGGCATCAAGCCGGAAGAGGTCACGTTGGTATTAATGACGCACCTGCATACTGACCATGTCGGCTGGAATACCGTTTGGCGTGAAAATCGTTGGGTGCCGTTGTTTCCTCATGCGCGATATATCTGCTCTGAGAAAGAGCTGATGCGGGTAAAAGAGAGCGAGCGCTACCGGAATCTCTGGCTCGACAGCCTGCTGCCGATTATTGAGGCGGGCTTGCTGGAAACGGTTGATGTTGCCGCGCAGCCGGTGTTCGGCGGCAAAATACACTATACGCCGACACCCGGGCACAGCCCCGATCATGCGGCCTTGATATTGTCCTGCGGTGGTGAATATGCCTTTTTTGCTGGAGATATTGTGCATTCACCGTTGCAGTTTACCCACCCGGAATGGAATTCAGTATTTTGCGGCGATCGTCAACAGGCGGAAACGTCGCGCCGCCGGGCGATGGCGTGGTGCGCAGAGCATCATGCCCTGTGGCTTAGCGCGCATTTCTCCGGGCACTCCTGCGGCTGGCTGAATGTCGATAAATATGGGAACTATGGCTGGACGGAAGCGAGTGGCTGTAACTGATTAATAACCGATCTTTCATCTTGGTCTTTGGCGCGCCAGGCCAACAGATGTTGTCACTGGCCTGCCGCTTCAGGAACTGTTCTCAGCCGCTACGGGGCAGCTGATTCCTTATTCTCGTTTTTCCGATGATGTGCTGACCACGAATCCCTTCCTGCAAAAGTTAACGGCGCTGGCGGGAAGCGGGCGTGGTGCTTGCGAACGGGCGCTGACAACCGGGATTAACCGGTAAAATCTTTACCCGACTCCAGCCATGCGGAGCCGGGAAGGGGTTATTGAGACGATAATAGCGATGTGTAATCCATATTTTGCAAATCGTCGAGCAGACCCGGGCCAGTGGGATGCCAGCCCAACTGTTGACGCGTCCAGGCCGATGATGCACGTAGATTCATGGCGGCAAACATCGCAAACCAGCCAAAATGCGCTTGCGCCTCTGAAGGCGAGATGGATATCAGCGGCAGCCTGAGCTGGCGGGCAACCACTTGCGCAATCTGCCGGAGAGGTACGCCTTCTTCTGCAACGCCATGGTAGCGTTTACCCTTTTCACCGTGCTCCAGCACCAGTCGGTACAATCTTGCGACGTCGCTGACGTGGGCCGCCGACCAGCAGTTGTCGCCCTCACCAATGCAGGCAACTGCGCCTTTTTCAACAGCGTGCTGAATGTACCCGGTGATGAGTCCCTGTCGGGTGGTGTCATGGACCTGCGGCAGGCGCACCACCCGCACATTAACGCCTTCGGCGAGCAGGGCGTTGCCCTCAATTTCGGATGCTACGCGGGGGTTGATATTGTCGGGTTTAAACTGTTCTTCCCGGGCCAGGGCTGTGCTGCCGTCGTCGCCAATGCCGGTGCCAGAGGTGATGATAAACGGTCGATCGCTGCCTTTTAGCGCCTGGCCGATGGCGTGGATAACTCGTCGGTCTTTTTCACAACTTTCCACGAAATGGTGAAAATCGTGGTCAAACGCGGTATGGATGACGGCATCGGCATGCTGTACCGCTGTCACTATTGAATCTGGCGCTTCCAGCGTACCGCGATGAACATCGGCACCCGCTTTTTTGAGCGCCTGGGCGCTGCTCTCCGAGCGGGCAAGACCGGTCACCTGGTGCCCGGCTGCCAGCAGTTCTGTCAGGATCCTTGAGCCGATAAAGCCGCTGGCTCCGGTAAGAAATACGCGCATAACACACCTCCAGATAAGGGTTCCGCAACAGAGTAACGCTATAGTCATACGATAAAAGTAGAGACATTATCAGGGTATAAACTTTAACAGGATAACGGCGATGCAAATGGTCATGCAGTCACTGGGCGACTTCCTGCGGGCGCTGCGTTTGCGCCTCGATCCCACCGCGTTTGGCTTTGTTGCGGGCAGACGGCGTACGTCCGGATTGCGCCGCGAAGAGGTCGCACAACTCGCCAATATCAGTCCCATCTGGTACACCTGGCTTGAGCAGGGTCGCGGTGGGGCGCCGTCGCGGGAAGTGCTTAATCGCATTGCCAGCGGGTTGCGTCTGACTTCCCTCGAACGCGACCACCTCTTTATTCTGGCGTTTGGTCATCCGCCCGACGCGCAATTCACTATTTCCGGCGCTATTACGCCGCGATTACAGCGGGTGCTGGATGCGTTCACTATCCCGGCGATCATCAAAACCGTGACCTGGGATGTGATCGCCTGGAATCGTGCCGCCGCATCTGTGTTAACTGATTATGGGCAGTTGCCGCTGGCGGAGCGTAATATTCTGCGTCGGTTATTCACTGACCCGGAAGTGCGACAGGCGCAGGATAACTGGCAGTCGATGGCGCGGCTGGTGGTGAATGCGTTTCGCGCCGATATAGCGCGGGCAGGTCAATCTGTGGAGACCGATCATCTGGTGGCGGAACTTTCGCAACGAAGCCCTGAATTTGACGCCTGGTGGCGCAGCAACGACGTCACCAGCCACGGCGAAGGGGCAAAACGCATTTATCACCCGCAGGCTGGGGCGATCGATCTTGAATTTTCGACGTTTATGGTCGAGGGGCGACAGGATCTGAATATGATCGTTTTTAACCCGGCTAATGAAGAGAGCCGCCGGAAAATTGATGAACAGGTAAGACAATCCCTGTTTTACAGCAGCGAGTCAGACCGCCATGGCGCGCAACGCGCGGGAGGAGGCTGAACGCAATCTCAGCTGGACGAAGGTATATGCCGAAACCGACGGCACGGCCAGCAACCTGCAATTCAGTTCTGGTTTTTACCTGATGCCCGGCACGACGGCTATTTCGCTGCAAGTCAGTACGGGGGAAATGGCCACTTTCGGCTTTTCCTTAAACCACGCCATCCGGCGTGGTTTTTCACTCGCCCTCTATACGTTGAAAGGGGTAGCGCTCCCGGATGGCGCGGTCAAAGTATCGGCCTTTCGACGCGGCGCGCATGAGCTGCGCCCAGGTCTGCTGCGGCACATTTTGATAGTGATAAACCGTACCGTTGCGAAAGGCGATTTCCAGCACCCGGCTATCTATGTCATAGCCAACGGAATCAAGGCTGGATGAGGCCACTTTCTCTCGTTGCAAGATATTATCTCCGCAGGGTGAATGATAAAGAGTATAACCCTCCTGAAGGCGGCCGGTAATAAGTCCGCCTGGATAATAATATGGTGGCGGAATAAGCAAAAACGAAGCGTAAAATAATTAAAAAGTGTCAGCCTGACGGCAGCCATTTCGAAAAAATAAACCGGCTGGCGCCCCGGTATAATAACGCGCCCTGGCTATACTCATTTCTCCTGATACAGGTTTTATGGAGGGGTGTATGACAGACCGTCCTGATTATGATGAGCCTTTACCGGATGACGATGCCATTCCACTGGACGACGATGAGCCGTTAGACGATCCACTGGATGAAGATGACGACTATATCGATTCACCGGAAGACGGGACAGATGATATCGACCCGCTTGATGATGAAGAAGATACTGACGCGACGCGCCCGTTATAGGCCTGGAAATCGTTAAAATAAGCCGCCTGCGGGCGGCTTTTTCATGGCGCAGGGAAAGCGGCTTCTTCCGTGAAGCCATCATCCCCTGGTGTTGGGATAGGATAGCACTCAGCAAAGTCTGACGATAAAGCGGCTTTCGGCAAGCCTGAAAGAAGAGATTTAGGATTTGTTCGAGTCTTAGGGGCGAGAAGTGGCGGCAAGCGGGCGCTGGCATGAGCAAGGCGTGATAAAAAAGTTGATCTGCGTCATAAAAAATCGCATAGTTCAGCGCCATAAATCCTTACGTTTTGCAATCTCATGACACTCTATCAACATATGCTTATCTTCTATGCCGTAGTGGCGCTGATCGCTGCGGTCATTACCTTTTTTATCGCGAAAGATCGTGTGCGCATCAAGCTCCTGAGCGCAGCGCTGGTGGGGGCGACCTGGCCGATGAGCTTCCCGGTTGCGCTGTTGGTCGCGCTGTTCTGATGCGGTAATGAATTAACGTTGCGGCACAGGCGGCTATTTTTAGCCTGCCGTTATTTCTGTTTTTTCTTCAATATTGCTGACGGCGCGTAATAAAGCTGTGCTTTATGGCGCGAAGCGAAACGGTATTTCCTGCCAGTCTCTTTTTTAATCAATAAGCAGAGCGGAAAGCGAAACGCGACGGTTTTGTTTTTACGCGAAGGCTTAATCCTCATTTTATTCGTTAGCGCTAAATCCTACTTAAGCCAGCAGCCTGGTAATGACTTGTAAAAAAGTATCAGACGAAGCGGGTTGCTTGATGGCGCCACGTGGCTAGACTGTGTGAATTGTTATTGCGTAAGGAGGCATGGTGGACGCAATTAAAGGATCGGATGTAAATGTGCCTGACGCGGTATTTGCCTGGATGCTGGATGGCAAAGGCGGGGTAAAACCGCTGGCCGATAATGACATCATCGATAAAGACCACCCCTGTTGGCTGCACCTTAATTATACCAACCCGGAAAGCGCGCAGTGGCTGGCGACGACGCCGCTCTTGCCTAACGCCATACGCGACGCGCTGGCGGGAGAAAGCCTGCGGCCGCGCGTCACCCGCATGGGCGAAGGCACGCTTATCACGCTGCGCTGCATCAACGGCAGCACGGACGAACGTCCCGATCAACTGGTCGCAATGCGCCTGTATATGGACGAGCGGCTGATTGTCTCTACCCGGCAACGCAAAGTGCTGGCGCTGGATGACGTGGTGAATGACCTGAATGAAGGCACTGGGCCGACGGATGGCGGCAGCTGGCTGGTGGATATTTGCGATTCGCTTACCGACCACGCCAGCGAGTTTATCGAAGAGCTGCACGATAAAATTATCGATCTTGAAGATAATCTGCTCGACCAGCAAGTGCCGCCGCGCGGCCATCTGGCTTTGCTGCGTAAACAGCTTATCGTTATGCGTCGCTATATGACGCCGCAACGGGATGTCTATTCACGCCTTGCCAGTGAGCGTTTTAGCTGGATGAGCGACGATCACCGACGCCGCATGCAGGATATCTCTGACCGTCTCGGCAGGGGGCTTGATGAAATCGACGCCTGCATTGCCCGCACGGCGGTCATGACAGATGAAATTTCTCAACTGATGCAGGAATCGCTTTCCCGCCGCAGCTATACCATGTCGCTAATGGCGATGGTTTTTCTTCCCAGCACGTTTTTAACCGGCCTGTTTGGCGTGAACCTCGGCGGCATTCCCGGCGGCGAGTGGCATTTTGGTTTCAGCCTGTTTTGCATGTTGTTAGTGGCGGTGATAGGCGGGGTTACGTGGTGGTTACATCGCAGTAAATGGCTGTAAATATTAACTTAATTAACAAAATTAAAACATGAAAAGGCGGTTTAAATTGAGCCATGTCAAAAAAGGAAAGCGCGTTTCGGGGCATTATCTCTCTCGCAGGTGAATGCAACGTCAAGCGATGGGCGTTGCGCTCCATATTGTCTTACTTCCTTTTTTGAATTACTGCATAGCACAATTGATTCGTACGACGCCGACTGAATAAGTCGGCTTTTTTTTGCCTCCTCGCCATCAGCCTCTACGCTTAAAGGGACCGCATCTCCCCTTAACAGGAGGCACACATGACACACTTTAACCCACTACGTATGAGCGACCCTGTACCTACCGACCCGGTGCCGGTGCCCGATCCTATCCCCAAACCGCAGCCTATCCCCGATCCGCCGCTTGAGCCAGACCCGAAACCGATTATCGATCCGCCGCCGCACATGCGTTAAGCGCTAAAAAAAGTGTGCCCCGCAACGGGCGGGGCACACATGAGACGAGATTATTTAATTTCGAGCACGTCGAGACGAAGGGCCAGAGGATCATTTTCCTCTTCTTCCGGCTGCCAGCCGGCAGGCTGCATCGGAAGCTCTTCACGATCAAACGCGAGATCGCCGCCCGCCACCACTTCTGAACCATGCTGGATGCCTTTAAAGTCGAACAGTTCTGTGTCGCAGAGATGAGAAGGCACAACGTTTTGCATGGCGCTAAACATGGTTTCAATGCGCCCAGGATAGCGTTTATCCCAGTCACGCAGCATATCGGCAATAACCTGACGTTGCAGGTTCGGCTGCGAGCCGCAAAGGTTGCAGGGAATAATCGGGAAACCTTTGGCCGTGGAGAAACGTTCTATATCTTTTTCCCGGCAGTAGGCGAGAGGGCGAATAACGATATGTTTGCCGTCGTCGCTCATCAGCTTGGGCGGCATGCCTTTCATTTTGCCGCCGTAAAACATATTCAAAAACAGCGTTTGCAGAATGTCATCGCGGTGGTGCCCCAGGGCGATTTTAGTGGCGCCAAGTTCGGTTGCGGTGCGGTAGAGAATGCCCCGGCGCAGACGAGAGCAAAGCGAGCAGGTGGTTTTCCCCTCCGGGATCTTCTCTTTCACAATGCCATAAGTGTTCTCTTCAACGATTTTGTATTCCACGCCGAGAGAATCAAGGTACTGCGGCAGAATATGTTCCGGGAAACCGGGCTGCTTCTGGTCGAGGTTAACCGCCACCAGAGTGAAATTGACCGGCGCGCTCTGTTGAAGATTGCGCAAGATCTCCAGCATGGTATAGCTGTCTTTACCGCCAGAAAGGCAAACCATAATGCGGTCGCCTTCTTCAATCATATTGTAATCGGCGATGGCTTCCCCGACATTGCGGCGCAGACGCTTCTGAAGCTTGTTCAGGTTGTATTGCTCTTTCTTGCTAATTTCTTGATTCTCTGACATTTATTCGTTGTCCACGTTGACAAATAACGCCGGGTTAACAAACGGGTCCAGCGTGTGAGTATGGCGTTAAGCGCAGGCGCCAGCCAGTTGTTGCCGCTTTTAAGGCAATATCGCCTGGCTGCTGCAAACAGTGTGGCGTGTATGGTACGGATTACGGCGACGAATGCCAGCGCGTTTTGATGCTTACGCAAGGGCTTGTACCAAAGAAAAGCGTTATTCGCGCTTGGTTTTTTTCCTTGCCGCTTTTCACCAGAGCAGGAGCAAATAAAACGCAGCGGGAAAAGGAAGATAAATATAATGCTTGCTTAAAACAGAAGGGCGTGCGTTAATAGCGTCCTCGGTTTGATATACAGACCCGATCAAAAGCAGTTAGTAAAGCAGTTCTCTCTCAGGCGTTATCCTTCGATACCTCTCCTCTTTGAGTCTCCACTTAAGCTCTGATTAAATTCTGTTACTCAGACCTCATTCGCCGGAAGGCTAAATCAAAAAGGTAAAATTATGTCTGCTAAAATGACTGGTATCGTTAAATGGTTCAACTCTGAGAAAGGCTTTGGCTTTATTTCTCCGGTTGACGGCAGCAAAGACGTTTTCGTGCATTTTTCTGCAATTCAGAGCGACGCATTCCGTACGCTGGAAGAAGGCCAGAAAGTAGAGTTCACTGTTGAACAAGGCCAGAAAGGCCCGGCAGCAGCGAACGTGGTAGCTCTCTAAGGACGCTACTGTAGTTATGCATTTTAAATGTCCATGCTGCCAGGGATCGCAGTACCGGACGTCGCATTTTGACGTAACGGAAAAGAACCCGTACGGCGCCAAATGTATTTTTTGCAAATCGAATATGCAGGTGAGCATGCAGCCCACGGAATATAAGCGTACTGCAATAATGCAAAACGGTTATCGCGCTGCGCTGTAACGTATCGGCCCGGAAATAAACGCTGCGTTTATTTTCCCGAAATAACGAAACGGCCGCCTGTAATAAAACCCGCCTTGTGCGGGTTTTTTGCGTTTATACGCAACCGACAACCACCACACCACATTCAACGCGCAAAGGGCGACGCTTTATGCGAGGATACGCGCTTTACGCTTTTTGATGAGCAGAGAATCATGACCCAGGCTTCGTTTTCCACCCTTAACGCACTCACCCCCGACCAGCTTAGCAACCTTGACGCGCTGGGCTACCACACCATGACGCCAGTACAGGCGGCCTCGCTGCCCGCCATGCTTGCCGGCAGCGACGTGCGGGCGCAGGCGAAAACAGGGAGCGGCAAAACGGCCGCTTTCGGCCTGGGCGTGCTGGCGCGGCTTGATGCCTCGCGTTTTTGCACCCAGTCTTTGATTCTTTGCCCCACGCGCGAACTGGCGGACCAGGTGGCGAATGCGCTGCGTCGCCTGGCGCGTCATTTGCCGAACGTAAAAGTGCTGACGGTGTGCGGCGGCCAGCCGTTCAACATTCAGCGCGATTCGCTCGCCCATGCGCCGCATATTATTGTCGCCACGCCCGGTCGCCTGCTGGAGCATCTCTCCAGAGGCACCGTCAAGCTGGATGACCTCCAGACCCTGGTGCTGGATGAGGCGGACCGTATGCTCGATATGGGCTTTAGCGATGACATTGATGAAATCATTCGCTTCAGCCCGCAAAACCGCCAGACACTGCTTTTCTCCGCAACGTGGCCGCAAGCCATTGCCGCCGTAAGCGAGCGCGTGCAGCGTAACCCGGTGACAGTGGACATCGACAGCGTGGACGAGCTGCCCGCCGTTGAGCAGCTCTTTTTTGACGTGGCGGGGCGCGAGAAAATCGCCCTGCTGCAAACGCTGCTGAGCGAACGCCAGCCTGCGTCCTGCGTAATTTTCTGCAATACGCGTAAAGCCTGCCAGGATGTCTGCGACGCGCTCAACGCCAGCCAGCAGAGCGCGCTGGCGCTGCATGGCGACATGGAGCAGCGCGACCGCGATCAGACGCTGGTTCGCTTCGCCAACGGCAGCAGCCGGGTGCTGGTAGCGACCGATGTCGCCGCGCGCGGTCTGGATATCAAAGCGCTGGAGATGGTCATCAACTATGAACTCGCCTGGGAACCACAGGTGCACGTTCACCGCATCGGCCGTACCGCCCGCGCAGGGGAGCAGGGGCTGGCGGTCAGCTTCTGCGCGCCGGAAGAAATGCAACGGGCAAACGCGCTGGCGGATATGCTTAAACTTGATATCGACTGGCAGACGCCGCCATCCCGCCGGGCGGTGAAGCCGCTGGAAGCGGAAATGGCGACACTGTGCATCGACGGCGGTAAAAAAGCGAAAATGCGTCCGGGCGACGTGCTCGGCGCGCTGACCGGCGATGTCGGCTTAAGCGCTGAAGACATCGGCAAGATTGATGTGTATCCGGTACATGTCTACGTGGCGGTAAAACACGCTGTCGCCCGCAAAGCGTATAAAGCGCTGCAACAGGGCAAAATCAAAGGCAAAACCTGCCGGGTGCGCCTTTTCAGCTAAGGTTCCCGCTTATAAAAAAGGCCGCTTGCGCGGCCTTTTTGCTTACTCGGTATTGGTTTTTTCCGCCTTGCCCGCCATCTGCGCCAGGAAGTCGTAGCGTTTTTGCAGGTCGGCGGCGGCATCTTTCCACAGTTGCTCCGCCACCTCCGGCTGCTGCGCGTTCAGGCGACGAAAACGTTGCTCGGTAAGCAGCGTTTGCGCGAGCGCGTCGGAAGGCGGCCGTGAATCGAGCGCCAGCGGCAGTTTGCCTTCGTCGGCGCGGCGCGGGTCGAAGCGATAAAGCGGCCAGAAGCCGGTCGCCGTCAGCTGGCGCATCTGGTCATGGCTGAGCGCCAGGTCGTAGCCGTGTTCCTCACAGGGGCTGTAGGCGATGATAAGCGAAGGGCCAGGGTAGGCTTCCGCCTCCTGAATGGCTTTTACCGTCTGGTTAAGCTGTGCGCCAAGCGAAATTTGCGCCACATAAACATGGCCGTACATCATCATGCTGACGCCCAGGTCCTTACGCGCCTTGCGCTTGCCGTGTTCGCCGAATTTAGTAACGGCGCCGAGCGGCGTCGCCTTCGACGCCTGGCCGCCGGTGTTTGAATAACACTGGGTATCCAGCACCAGAATGTTGACGTTTTCGGTCAGGCTCATCACATGGTCAAGTCCGCCGAAACCAATATCGTAGGCCCAGCCGTCGCCGCCGATAAGCCAGACAGATTTCTCAACCAGCGCGTCCGCATCGGTCATGAGCTGTCTGGCGTCGGCATCCTCAACGTTCGCCAGCTGTTGACGTAAAGCGGCGACCTGTTCGCGGCGTACCTCCGGCGAAGCGTGCGCGCGCAACTGTTCATTAAGCTCCGGCGTAAGCTTATCGGCGAACTTGTCGAGCAGGCGCATGACCCGCGCTTTGTGCTGGTCCACCGTCAGGCGAAAGCCCAGACCAAATTCCGCGTTATCCTCAAACAGCGAGTTCGCCCATGCCGGGCCGCGGCCATTGGCATCTGTGGTGTAAGGCGTGGAGGGCAGGTTGCCGCCATAGATAGAAGAGCAGCCGGTGGCGTTCGCAATCAGCAGCCGGTCGCCGTAAAGCTGGGTAAGCAGCTTGATATAAGGCGTTTCGCCGCAGCCCGAACAGGCGCCGGAGTACTCAAACAGCGGGGTAATCAATTGCGACGTGCGGATATCAATCCGCTCAAGGGAAGTGCGATCGATTTCCGGCAGGCTGAGGAAGAAGTCATAATTCACTTTCTCTTCTTCCACATGCTCAAGGCGCGACATCATATTGATGGCCTTGATATCCGGATCCTGGCGATCTTTCGCCGGGCAAACCTCAACGCAGAGGTTGCAGCCAGTGCAGTCTTCAGGCGCAACCTGCAAAACATACTTCTGGCCGCGCATATCGCGGGATTTCACATCCAGCGAATCGAGCGTCGCCGGGGCATCGGCCATCGCTTCGGGCTGAACCACTTTGGCGCGAATGGCTGAATGGGGGCAGGCGGCGACGCAGTGGTTACACTGGGTGCAAAGCTCCGGCTTCCAGATGGGGATCGCTTCGGCGATATTACGTTTTTCCCACCGGGTGGTGCCGAGCGGCCAGGTGCCGTCCTGCGGCAATGCAGAGACGGGCAGCGCGTCGCCAAGGCCCGCCAGCATGGCGGCGGTAACGGTTTTAACGAAATCGGGCGCGGCGTCGGAAACCACCGGCGGGCGCAGCGGGCTGCGTTCGTCCACCGCCTCGCGCGTGACTTCGAACAGCGATTCGCGGGCCAGCGCCAGCGCCTGCCAGTTTCGCTCGACCAGCTCCTGGCCTTTGCTGCTGTAGCTTTTGGCGATAGCCGACTGCAACGCCTGCAACGCGCTGTCGCCCGGCAGGATCTGCGTTAAATGGAAGAAGGCCATCTGCATTACGGTGTTGATGCGTGCGCCAAGGCCGCACTCGCGGGCGATTTTCGCCGCGTTAACCACATACACTTTCGCTTGCTTGTGGTTAAGCACCGCCTGAACTTCCTGCGGCAGCCTGTGCCAGACTTCATCCGCGCCGTAAGGGGTGTTGATAAGAAAAATACCGCCCGGCTTCAGCCGCTCGGCCATCTGGTATTTGTCGATAAACTGAAGCTGGTGGCAGCCGACAAAATCAGCCTGGCTGACGAGATAAGCGGAATTGATCGGCCGTTCGCTGACGCGCAGATGCGAAACCGTCAGGCCGCCCGCTTTTTTCGAGTCATAGACAAAATAACCCTGCGCGTACCACGGCGTGGCGTTGCCGATAATCTTGATATTGTTTTTGGTAGCGGAGACGCTGCCGTCACTGCCGAGGCCGTAAAACAGCGCCTCCAGCCGGGCATGAGAGGGCAGGGTATTTTCCGGCAGCGGCAGCGAAAGGTGGGTAACGTCATCATAAATACCCACCGTGAAGCGCGGCTTAGGCTGCGGCGCTTTCAGCTCGGTAAATACCGCCAGCACGCAATCGGGACCGAATTCTTTGGATGAAAGGCCATAACGTCCGCCGATGACGCGCGGCAGGGTTTCACGTTCGCCGTGATTAAACGCTTCGGCAAGGGCGGTCATCACGTCCAGATAAAGCGGCTCGGCATGCGCGCCTGGCTCTTTGGTGCGGTCAAGCACCGCAATCCGTCTGGCGCTTTCAGGTAACGCGTTAAGAAGATGCCTGGCGCTGAACGGACGATAAAGACGCACTTTCAGCACGCCCACTTTTTCGCCGCGGCTTAGCAGTTCGTCCACCACTTCTTCACAGGTGCCGATAGCGGAACCCATGACCACAATGACCCGTTCCGCCTGTGGATGGCCGTAATACTCAAACGGACGATACTGGCGGCCTGTGGCCTGCGCGAAGTCATTCATCGCCGTTTCGACATGGTCATAGACCGCGTTATACCAGGGGTTTGTCGCTTCGCGGGACTGAAAGTAAGTATCGGGGTTAGCCGAGGTGCCGCGAATGACCGGGTGCTCCGGGTTCAGCGCGCGGGCGCGATGGGCGTCTATCTCCGCCTGCGGCATCAGGCTGCGAATGGTCTCATCCGCCAGCGGCACGATTTTGTTGATTTCGTGCGAGGTGCGAAAGCCGTCGAAAAAATGGATAAAGGGTACGCGGCTTTTCAGCGTGGCGATGTGGGAGATAAGCGCAAAGTCCTGCGCTTCCTGCACGCTGCTGGCGCAGAGCATCGCGCATCCGGTCTGGCGTACCGCCATCACGTCGGAATGGTCGCCAAATATCGACAAGGCGTGCGTGGCGACGGTGCGCGCCGCCACATGCAGCACGAAGGGCGTCAGCTGACCCGCGAGCTTATAAAGCGTCGGGATCATCAGCAGCAAGCCCTGCGAAGAGGTAAACGAGGTAGAAAGGGCGCCGGTTTGCAGCGCGCCATGCACCGTGGCTATCGCCCCGGCTTCGGACTGCATTTCCACCACGCGCGGCGTGTCGCCCCAGACATTCTTTAATCCGTTGCCGGCCCAGGCATCCGCCTGTTCCGCCATGGTTGAGCTGGGTGTGATGGGATAGATAGCGATAACTTCGCTGGTGCGAAACGCGACGGAAGCGACCGCGCCATTGCCGTCAATAGTGATCATAAGTGACCCTTACATTGCGCAAAATTGCAAAATTGAGGGGATGCGCGCTGGCTCTGCGCATCCTGTAGTAATCTTTCAATTTTAGCAAAGCGCCGCGCGGGCCATTTTCGCTTTTGTGTACTGAGCCGGTAAGTAAATCAAAAAAGAGGGCAGGTAGCGCAAAGAACCGCCGCTGCCGGTTTACACTTCATACCCTAAAGCGCGGATCACCGCCTCCATCGCCTCTTTGGTTAACTCAGAACGCTTTATTTTCTGGTTTGCTAACGCCGTACGCACCACGCCCGCGATAACCACATGCTTAGGCTCCTGGCCGAGGTCGCGCATCTCCAGCACCACTTTGCCCACCACCCGGCACATTTCCTGATAGAGTTCTTCGTCTTTGCGTATCTTATCCATATCCGCCTCGTTTTATGGGGGTTTACAGGCAGCATAGCACTGACGCCGGCGAAAGCTAAGCCGCTAAAAACAGGCGCGTTGTTGCCTTCCGTGCGGCAATAAAAAAACCGCAACGCGCCTCACGCCAGCGCCAGCGAGCCTTATGGCGCGAAGCGGCAGGAAATTTACTTATACAAAAAAATGTGCTTTTGCGTTTAAAAGCGGCAAATCGAGGCTCGACGCTGGCGGCAAAGGTGGCCTATGATGCTTGAGTTTTTTGGGTCATTAAAAGGGGAGAACCATGCGTGCAGCGTTTTTAGTGGGATGTGCCGCGTTAGTTTTATCGGCATGCAGCAGCGAACCAGAACAACAGGCGACGGCGGCGCATGTATCGCCTGGCCTGCGCGCGGCGATGTCAGATTCCGGGCAGGCCAACTGCGCTATGGTGGGCGGTTCGCTTTCTGTCGCGCGACAGCTTGATGGTTCGGCTATCGGCATGTGCGCGCTGCCCAACGGTAAACGCTGTAGCGAAAGCGCGCTGGCGACAGGCAGCTGCGGCAATTACTGATTAATTGACCAGATCCGCCAGTTTGTAAGTCAGGGTGTGCTGGCTGGTTTTCAGCTCCAGCGTTTTCTGTGACTGGCTGACTTTGGCGCCCTGCGTCAGCATCTCGCCAATCAGGTTATCCAGCTCGTTAAGGCGTGGCTCGGTGCAGAGCATCCGTGTTGAAGCCATGCCTTTCACCTTCAGCACATCGCCATGCAGTTCGCCCTGGCCCATAAAGCGGTTGCACATGCTGCCCGAAACATGCAGGTTTTCGCCAAAGCTGATTTCCGGCATGCGGGTCGACGCATCCAGCGGCGCGCCATCTACCGTCGAAAGCACGTAGCGGTGATGAACCAGCTGCTGCGCGGTAAGTTTTGCTTTATGGCCTGGGGTTGAGCAACCCGCGAGCGTGACAGCAGCCAGTGCCAGCGCAAAGTATTTTTTCATAATCGCCTCCCTGATATTCATATCATCAATGATTCGCGCCAGTATGCCTGCCCTCTGACGCGAAACCATCGGACTGAGCTTAAAAGTTAAAACAGCGCGTTCGGGCAGGTTTCGCCTTTTTCCAGCTGACGCAGGTTTTCCAGCGTGGTTTGCGAAATACTGATAAGCGCTTCTTCGGTTAAAAAAGCCTGATGGCCGGTAAACAATACGTTGTGACAGGCAGACAAGCGGCGGAATACGTCGTCCTGAATCACATCGTTAGACTTATCTTCAAAGAAGAGGTCGCGTTCGTTTTCATACACATCCATACCCAGCGCGCCGATTTTCTGCATTTTCAGCGCTTCGATAGCCGCCTGGGAATCAATCAGCCCGCCGCGGCTGGTGTTGATGATCATCACCCCGTCTTTCATTTTTTCAAACGCAGTGCGGTTGAGCAGGTGATAGTTATCTTTAGTCAGCGGGCAGTGCAGAGAGATAACATCGGACTGGGAGAACAGCGTATCGACATCGACATACTCTACGCCAAGCTCCAGCGCCGCCGCGCTCGGGAAGGGGTCAGACGCCAGCAGGCGCATGCCGAAGCCTTTCAGAATGCGCAGCGCCGCCACGCCAATCTTCCCGGTGCCGATAACCCCGGCCGTTTTGCCATACATCGTAAAGCCGGTCAGCCCTTCAAGGGAAAAGTTGGCGTCGCGGGTACGCTGATAGGCGCGATGAATACGGCGGTTAAGACACATCATCATGCCGACAGCATGCTCGGCGACCGCTTCAGGTGAATAAGCCGGCACGCGCACCACTTTCATACCCAGCTCTTTTGCTGCATCCAGATCGACATTATTAAAGCCTGCGCAGCGCAGAGCGATGAATTTCACGCCATGCTTTTGAAGCTCCTCCAGCACCGGACGGCTGCCGTCATCATTAACGAAAATACACACGCCTTCGCAACCGTGGGCGGTTTTGGCGGTTCTTTCCGTTAAAAGGAAGTCAAAAAATTCAAGATCAAAGCCAAACTCTTCGTTAACATGCTGCAAATACTTTTTATCGTATTGCTTTGTGCTGTATACGGCCAGTTTCATAAGACTTTCTCCAGTGTTGAACTGCATTCACGGTAGCATAGCTAAAATAATCTTACAAAGTTTAAAAAATAATTAATATTTCAGCTGGTTATGTATAATTTTAGGCCAATAACCTGGCTAAGCGGCGGTCTGCTTCACCTGGAGCGGCTAAACTGACACAATGTGGCGCTCTGGCGCATAATTTTATCAAAGAATCAGGATATTAACGGCCCATGAAGGGTAAATACAGAGCGGTTATCGCCTTCGCGCTTCTGCTACTTTTGTTGCCACTGACGCTGGTTTTCACGGTGGGATACTGGCTGCCCTGGTTTGCCGGCATCTGGCTGCCGCAGGGCACGCGCATTGCGCTGGAGCAGCGGCCGCGCCTTTCCCGCCACGCCGTTATCCTTCCCGATTTACGCTACCTTGCTGGCGACTGTGAGCTGGCGAAGATAAAAAACGCGACGCTTACCCATCCGAGCCGCTGGCGGCTTGATGTCGACGCGCTCACCATTAACCCCGCCTGTTTCAGCACGCTTCCTGCTGAAAATGAAAACCCCGCCGCGCCGCGCACCCTTGCCGAATGGCAGAGCATGCTGCCGATGAGCTGGGTCACCATCAAAAAGCTCACGCTGACGCCCTGGGCGCAGTACGCCGGCGCGCTGGAGGCGAGCCTTACGCCGCAGGCACAGCGCCTGCGTTTTTCCGGCGAGCAAATTGAAACAGAAGCGCAGCTGCAAGGACAAACACTGCGCATAACAAAGCTTAATCTGAAAGTGGCGGATACGCTGGCGCCAGTGACGCTGGCGGGCGATTTTACTTTGCCGCTGGTGCCGGACGGCCTGCCAACGCAGGGGCATACCGTCGCCCGGCTCACGTTACCCTTTGCGCCGGGCGAGGCGCAGGCAGAGCTGGCGTGGCAGGATAATCGCGGCCAATTGTTGATAAGCGCGGCAGGCGACCCGGACCCGCTGCTGGATCTCCCCTGGACGCTCACGTCGCAAACTTTCATGCTGAGCGACGGGCGCTGGCGCTGGCCTTATCAGGGCTTTCCGCTAAGCGGCAGGGTGGCTCTAAAGGCGGAAAACTGGCGCGCGGGGCTTGAGCGCGCGCAAATAAGCGGCAGGGTTAACGTGGTGACGGAAGGCGCCGCGGGCAAAGGCAACGCGGTAATGACCTTTGGTCCGGGGCGTTTAAGCATGACGCAAAGCGACATGCCGCTGCGCATCAACGGCGAAGCGAAGCAGGACGCCATGGTCTTTTACGCGATGCTGCCTGCGCAACTCAGCGGGCCGCTGCTCGCGCCGCAGTTACGTTTTCAGCCCGGCGCGCTGCTGCGCTCGCGCGGAAGGGTTATCGACTCGCTGAACATTGACGAAATTCGCTGGCCGCTGGCGGGCGTTAAGCTCACGCCGCAAGGTGTGGACGGCCGCTTGCAGGCTATTCTGCGGGCGCATGAACAGACGATGGGGGAGATGACGCTGCATATGGACGGCCGTGCGGAAAATTTCCTCCCGGATGCCGGGCTGTGGCGCTGGCGCTACTGGGGCGACGGCAGCTTTATTCCTATGCAGGCGCGCTGGAAGGTGGCCGGGCGGGGCGAATGGCGCGACAGCGCGATTGAACTGACTGAGCTTGCCACCGGCTTTGATAAGCTTCAGTACGGCGCGATGTCAATGAGCCAGCCGCGTTTGCGCCTCACGTCGCCGGTGCGCTGGGAGCGCGACGCCATCGCCCCGGATTTCCGCGGCGCCCTGCAACTTGACGCCGATAAAACCACCTTCAGCGGCGGCAGCGTTCTGCCGCCTTCCACGCTCGTCTTCAGCGTGAAAGGGCGCGACCCGACCGCTTTCCAGTTCAAAGGCGACCTGCGCGCGCAGGCCATCGGCCCGGTGCGGGTGAATGGCCGCTGGGACGGCGAGCGCCTGCGCGGGCAAGCCTGGTGGCCAGCGCAGCCGCTGGCGGTGTTTCAGCCGCTCATTCCTGCCGACTGGAAAATGGCGCTGCGCGACGGCCAGTTTTACGCCCAGGTCGCTTTTTCCGCCGCAGCGGAGCAAGGGTTTGAAGCGGGAGGCCACGGGGTGGTGAAAAATGGCAGCGCCTGGACTACCGATAACAAAATTAACGACGTTGATTTCGTGCTGCCTTTTCGTTACAGCAACGCCGTCTGGCAGCTTGGGACGCGCGGGCCGGTGCGGCTGCGCATTGGCGAAATAGAAAGCCAGGTCACGGCGCGCAACGTCAGCGCCAGTTTGCAGGGCAATTATCCCTGGAGCGAGGCGCAGCCGCTGATGTTAAGCAACGTCAGCGTTGAAATGCTGGGCGGGCAGATTTCGTTGCAACAGCTGCGCATGCCGCAGCACGACGCGGCCCTGCTGCGCCTTCATAACTTGTCCGCCAGTGAATTTATCACCGCGACCAACGTTAAGCAGGTGGCGCTTTCCGGCGCGGTTAACGGCGCGCTGCCGCTGTGGCTGGAAAACCCGCAGTGGATAATCAAAGACGGCTGGCTGACCAACCCCGGTCCGCTCACGCTGCGTCTGGATAAAGAGATGGCTGACGCCATGGCGAAAGATAACGTGGCGGCGGGCGCGGCGATAAACTGGCTGCGCTATATGGAAATCTCGCGCTCGTGGACGAGGTTAACGCTGGATAATCTTGGCCAGTTAACGATGAGCGCAGAGCTTCAGGGAACCAGCCGCATAGACGGTAAAAGCAACACGGTACGGCTTAATTACCATCATCAGGAAAACCTTTTCACTCTGTGGCGCAGCTTACGTTTCGGCGACAACCTACAGACCTGGCTTGAACAGCACGCGCAGCTTCCCGGCGCGCCGTGCAAATCCGGGAACGCAGTTTGCGAGGAAGAAAAATGAAAATAATGATACTGGCGCTGCTGCCCGCGGCGTGCTTAACCGGCTGTACGCCGCGCATTGAGGTGGCGGCGCCAAAAGAGCCTATTACCATCAACATGAATGTTAAAATTGAACATGAGATCCACATAAAAGTGGATAAAGATGTCGAAGCGCTGCTGAAAGCGCGCAGCGATCTCTTCTGAGGAGGCGATATGGCATATAAATCGGCACTTTTGCTGGCGCTGCTGCTTATTGCTTCGCCTTCCTTCGCCCTGACGCTTGACGAAGCGCGACAACAGGGACGGGTAGGCGAAACGCTGAGCGGCTATCTCGCCCCCGTCTCGCAGGACAGCGAAACGCTGGCGCTGGTAAAACACATTAACGCCGCCCGGGCCGAAAGTTATCAGCAACTGGCGGATCGCAATCACCTGTCGGCCGATGACGTCGCGAAAATGGCGGGCGAGAAGCTGGTGGCCCGCGCCCGGCCGGGGGAGTACGTGCGCGGCCTTAACGGCCAGTGGTTAAGAAAATAACGCTTACCCCGCAGGAGTAACAGACGCCGCAGGGCAACTGTGTCAGGCTCAAGGCAGAGAGAGGAGAACATCATGGCAACGAAAACTTATACCCTGTCGCTTAACGGCGAAGCCGCGAACGATACCGCCTCGCTGGCCCGGCTGCTGCGCGAAAACGCGGCGCTGTTCAACGCGTTCGTGATGTCTGAATACCCGGACGATATGCGCTATGCGTATCAGCCTGAAACGTTTGAAGTCACGTCGATAAATGCGCGCAGTTTCACCTTTCGCTGCCTGATCCACTATTTCGAACCCTGCTGCGATCGCAACATGCAGGATCCGCACAGCTATACCGTGCCTTATGAGATCCGCGAAAATACGCTGATTTTTACGCTGGATGAGACGCCCTGGACAGTGGCGTAACGGCGGGATAAAAAAACCGCCCCGGGCGGGGCGGTCTGACAAGCTTTGCTTATGCAGCGACCAGGCTGTCGATAGCGCTTTTCGCATCGCTCTGCGCTTTTGCCGCCACTTCCGGGCCATAGGCCACGCCTTCGGCGAAGACAAAGTTCACATCGGTAATGCCGATAAAGCCCAGGAAGAGTTTCAGGTACGGCACTACGAGGTCAGTCGGCGTGTCTTTATGAATACCGCCGCGGCTGGTGAGGATCACCGCACGTTTGCCGGTCACCAGACCTTCCGGGCCGTTTTCGGTATAGCGGAACGTTACGCCGGCGCGGGCAACCAGATCAAAATAGTTTTTCAGCTGCGTCGGGATGTTGAAATTGTAC
This sequence comes from Franconibacter helveticus LMG 23732, assembly GCF_000463115.2. Taxonomy (GTDB): domain Bacteria; phylum Pseudomonadota; class Gammaproteobacteria; order Enterobacterales; family Enterobacteriaceae; genus Franconibacter; species Franconibacter helveticus. Next base: position 35,311 of record NZ_AWFX01000042.1, read on the forward strand.
ATCGGCGCCGCAATAACAATCACATCATGCGCTTTCAGTTCAGCGATCAGTTCGTCAGAAAGCGCCAGCGCTTCCTGCTGACGCGGGGAGAGCGCCGCATCGCTCGGGCGCATTGCGCCTACCAGTTCGCCATCCAGCACCGGAACAGGATTGGACGCCAGGTCACGAACCGTGATGTCGTCCGCGCCATGCTTTTCGCGCCACTGCTCAACAAAATAGTCGGAAAGCTGGTTGGACTGGGAGTAACCTGCCAGAATGCTGGACTTCAGAACGAGTACTTTGCTCATGGGTAGTTCCTTTTGATTTGGTTGTCAGGGCCGTTGCCCCCGTTGCTTATCGACAACTCTATTCACAAACCGATTGCAGTGATAGCGCAATATATCGAAGCCTATGTTCGAAATTATTGAACAAGGCGCGAGGAAAAGCGGTGTGGTACTCTACGCTTAATGAACTCTATTGATTTGACAGGCCGTGCACAGGCCGCATAACCCAATGATGGAAAAACAAAATCTAACGCTTTCCGCACTTTCAGCGCGCCTGGATGCGCTGATGTTGCGTGACAAATCCCGTTTCTCTCGCCGCCTGCATGGAGCGAAGAAGGTTAAAAATCCTGAAGCTCAGCAGGCGCTTTTCGCCACGCTGGCGCAAGAAATAGACGAGGCGGCAGGGAAAGTTCTGCTGCGCGAAGCGGCGCGCCCGGCCATAACCTACCCGGAAAATCTGCCGGTCAGCCAGAAAAAACAGGACATTCTGGAGGCGGTGCGCGACCACCAGGTGGTCATTGTGGCCGGGGAGACCGGCTCAGGCAAAACCACCCAGCTGCCGAAAATCTGCATGGAGCTTGGCCGCGGCCTGAAAGGGTTGATCGGTCACACCCAGCCGCGCCGTCTCGCTGCGCGCACCGTGGCGAACCGTATCGCCGAAGAGTTGCAAACGGAGCCGGGCGGCTGCGTCGGCTACAAAGTCCGCTTCAGCGACCATGTCAGCGACAACACCATGGTCAAGCTGATGACAGACGGCATCCTGCTGGCGGAAATCCAGCAGGACCGGCTGCTGATGCAGTACGACACCATTATCATCGATGAAGCGCACGAGCGCAGCCTTAACATCGACTTCCTGCTGGGCTACCTGCGCGAGCTGCTGCCGCGTCGCCCGGATCTCAAAGTCATTATTACGTCGGCAACCATCGATCCTGAGCGTTTTTCACGCCATTTCAATAACGCGCCGATTATCGAAGTTTCCGGGCGCACTTATCCGGTGGAAGTGCGCTACCGCCCCATTGTGGAAGAGGCGGATGACACTGAGCGTGACCAGCTTCAGGCCATCTTTGACGCAGTCGAGGAGCTTGGCGAAGAAGGGCCGGGGGATATCCTCATCTTTATGAGCGGCGAGCGTGAAATTCGTGATACCGCCGACGGCCTGATGAAACTCAACCTGCCGCATACCGAGGTGCTGCCGCTCTATGCGCGCCTGTCGAACAGCGAGCAAAACCGCGTCTTCCAGCCGCATACCGGGCGGCGCATTGTGCTGGCCACCAACGTGGCGGAAACCTCGCTGACCGTGCCGGGCATTAAATATGTGATTGACCCGGGCACCGCGCGCATCAGCCGCTACAGCTATCGCACCAAAGTGCAGCGCCTGCCTATCGAGCCGGTTTCCCAGGCCTCGGCCAACCAGCGTAAAGGCCGCTGCGGCCGCGTGTCGGAAGGTATCTGCATCCGCCTTTATTCGGAAGATGATTTCCTCTCGCGCCCGGAATTTACCGACCCGGAAATTCTGCGCACCAACCTGGCCTCCGTCATTCTGCAAATGACGGCGCTGGGGCTTGGCGATATCGCCGCGTTTCCGTTCGTCGAAGCGCCGGACAAGCGCAACATCCAGGACGGCGTGCGCCTGCTGGAAGAGCTTGGCGCCATCACTACCGATGAACAGGCTGCGGTTTATAAACTCACGCCGCTCGGGCGCCAGCTTTCCCAGCTGCCGGTGGATCCGCGCCTGGCGCGCATGGTGCTGGAGGCGCAAAAACACGGCTGCGTGCGTGAAGCCATGATAATCACTTCGGCGCTTTCCATTCAGGATCCGCGCGAGCGCCCCATGGACAAGCAGCAGGCTTCCGATGAAAAACACCGCCGCTTCCACGATAAAGAATCCGATTTTCTGGCGTTCGTTAATCTGTGGAACTACCTCGGCGAGCAGCAAAAAGCGCTTTCATCTAACCAGTTCCGCCGCCTGTGCCGCACCGATTACCTTAACTATCTGCGCGTGCGCGAATGGCAGGATATCTATACCCAGTTGCGCCAGGTGGTGAAAGAACTCGGCATCCCGGTCAACAGCGAGCCTGCCGATTACCGCGCCGTGCATACCGCGCTGCTTACCGGCCTGCTTTCGCATATCGGCATGAAAGATGCCGAAAAACAGGAGTACACCGGCGCACGCAACGCCCGCTTCTCTATTTTCCCGGGATCGGGTCTGTTCAAAAAGCCGCCCAAATGGACGATGGTGGCGGAGCTGGTGGAAACCAGCCGCCTGTGGGGGCGTATCGCCGCCCGTATTGAGCCGGAATGGATAGAGCCGGTGGCGGGCCATTTGATTAAGCGCTCCTACAGCGAGCCGCACTGGGAGCGGGCGCAGGGCGCGGTGATGGCGAGCGAAAAAGTCACGCTGTATGGTCTGCCGATCGTCGCGGCGCGCAAGGTGAACTACAGCCAGATTGACCCGGCGCTTAGCCGCGAGCTTTTTATTCGCCACGCGCTGGTGGAAGGCGACTGGCAAACCCGCCACGCTTTCTTTCGCGAAAACCAGAAGCTGCGCGCGGAAGTAGAGGAGCTTGAGCACAAGTCGCGCCGCCGCGACATTCTGGTGGATGACGACACGCTGTTTGAATTTTATGACCAGCGCATCAGCCATGAGGCGGTTTCCGCCCGTCACTTTGACAGCTGGTGGAAAAAGGCGAGCCGCGAAACGCCGGACCTGCTCAACTTTGAAAAAAGCATGCTTATCAAAGCGGGCGCGGAACAGGTCAGCAAGCTTGATTACCCGAACTTCTGGCATCAGGGCAACCTGAAGCTGCGGCTGACTTATCAGTTTGAGCCGGGCGCGGACGCCGACGGCGTAACGGTGCATATTCCGCTGCCGCTGTTAAACCAGGTGGAAGAGACGGGCTTTGAGTGGCAGGTGCCAGGCATGCGCCGCGAACTTATCATCGCGCTGATCAAATCGCTGCCGAAGCCGGTTCGCCGCAATTTCGTTCCCGCGCCGAACTACGCCGAGGCGTTTTTAGGCCGCGCCACGCCGCTTGAGCTGCCGCTGCTGGAAAGCCTTGAGCGCGAATTCCGCCGTATGACGGGCGTGACCATCGACCGTGAAGCCTGGCAGTGGGATCAGGTGCCCGATCACCTGAAAATGACCTTCCGGGTGGTGGATGAGAACAACAAAAAGCTGCGTGAAGGACGTTCGCTTGACGCGCTCAAGTCCGGGCTTAAGGAAAAAGTGCAGGAGACGCTCTCCGCCGTGGCGGATGACGGCATTGAGCAGAGCAATCTGCATATCTGGAGCTTCGGCAAGCTGCCGGAAAACTACGAGCAAAAGCGCGGCAACTACCGCGTTAAGGCCTGGCCGGCGCTGGTGGACGAACGCGACAGCGTAGCGATTAAGCTTTTCGATAATCCGCTGGAGCAGCAGGCGAACATGTGGCGCGGTCTGCGCCGCCTGCTGCTGCTGAACATTCCGTCGCCCATCAAATACCTGCATGAGAAGCTGCCGAACAAAGCGAAGCTTGGGCTTTATTTCAACCCTTACGGCAAAGTGCTGGATCTGATTGACGACTGCATTTCCTGCGGCGTGGATAAGCTGATTGCCGACAACGGCGGCCCGGTCTGGACGGAAGAAGGTTTTGCGAAGCTGCACGATAAAGTGCGGGCCGAGCTTAACGACACGGTCGTGGGCATCGCAAAGCAGGTCGAACAGATCCTCACCGCGGTGTTCACTATCAATAAGCGGCTGAAAGGGCGCGTGGATATGACGATGGCGCTGGGGCTTTCCGATATCAAAGCGCAAATGAACGGGCTGGTTTATCGCGGCTTTGTCACTGGCAACGGCTTTAACCGCCTGGGCGACACGCTGCGCTATCTTCAGGCAATCGAAAAGCGGCTGGAAAAGATGGCCGTGGATCCGCATCGCGACCGCGCCCAGATGCTGAAGGTGGAAGCGGTGCAGCAGGCCTGGCAGCAGTGGCTTAACAAGCTGCCGCCGGCACGGCGTGAAGATGAAGAGGTGAAAGCGATTCGCTGGATGATAGAAGAGCTTCGCGTCAGCTATTTCGCCCAGCAGCTCGGCACCCCGTACCCGGTTTCCGACAAGCGCGTATTGCAGGCGATGGAGCAAATCAGCGGGTAGCGAGCCTGGCGTTACCGAGGGCAGGCCAGCGTCAGCGCTAAAGCAAAGCGCGGCGCGCCTGCCGTTTAGGTCTGCTGTTCACGTTACGTTGTCACTTCACCCGCGCCAGCGTAAACCCGTCCCACCTTTTGCTGCCGACGGTTTGCAGGGCGGTAACGGTGAGGCGCGGGTCCGTGCCGGGCAGGTCAATAAACCTCCGCACGCCCTGAACCCGCTCGTCCGGGCTTTGCGGGTTAGCTTCACTTATGAGGTCGCCAGCCCGCCCCAGCCGCCGCCAAGGGAGCGGTAAAGATCGACCTGCGCCTGTAACAGGTTATTTTTCACCTGCACCACGTTCAGCTCAGCGGAAAAGAGCGTGCGCTGGGCGTCCAGCACGTCGAGATAAGAAGAATAACCGTTGTTATAGCGGTTTTGCGCTATGCGCAGCGTTTCCTGCGCCACCTCAACCTGGCCCTGAAGTTCCGCAAGCTGTTCCCGGTAGCGGCCGATGGCGTCGAGACTGTCGTTCACCTCTTTGAAAGCGTTGCGCACCGTGGATTCATAACCATAGAGCGCCTGGTTGCGCTGCGACATGGCGATATCGACCTGGCTGTACAAGGTTTCCCGGTTCAGCAGCGGAGCGAGAATGCTGCCGCCGATGCTCCACAGCCGCAGCGGGTTGTCGAGCAGGCCCGCCAGCGTGTCGTCCTGGATGCTGGTGCTGGCGGTGAGGTTAAGCGATGGCAGCAGCTTTGCGCGCTGCGAGGCGAGCGAGGCGTCCGCTGCCACCAGCGTGCGCTCCGCCTGGACAATGTCCGGGCGGCGGTTCAGCAGCGAGGAGGGCAACTGCGAAGGGAGAGCCAGCGGCGTCAGCGCGTTGATGTTGCCGCCGCGCGCCACCGCGCCCGGGCTTGCGCCGAGCAATACGCTAAGCGCGTTTTCCTGGCTTGCTATCTGGTGTTGCAACGGCGGGATCTGCGCCCGCGTGGCCCGCAGCTCGGAGTCCGTTTGCATTAGCTCCAGGCGCGATGTGTAGCCCGTTTCGAACTGGCGTTTTGCGAGCCGGAAAGCCTCTTCGCGCGCTTTTAGCGTCTCTTGCGTCACCCGGAGCTGCTCATCCAGCGACAGCAGCGTGAGATAACCCGAAGCCACTGACGAGGCGACGGTTAAATCGGCGGCAGCCGCCGCCGCCCTCTGCGCCTCAAGGCTCGCCTGCGCGGCGTCGATCGCCCGACGGTTGCCGCCCCAGAGATCCACATCGTAACTGGCCGTCAGGCTGCCGCGATAAAGCGTGCTGTAGACCGGCAGGCCGGTCGCGGCAGACTGCGCCCGGCTTCGCGTGCCGTTAAGCCCGGCGTCGACGGTCGGCCAGAGCGTACTGTCGGCGGCGTTCAGCCGCGCCTGGTATTCATTCACTCGCTCACGGGCCGTCAGCACGTCGCTGTTATAACGCAGCGCTTGATCCACGTAGCGGTTCAGGGCGGCGTCGTGAAAGTTACGCCACCAGAACCCTTCCGCCGCGGAGGAAGGCCCGACGGCGTCACGCCACTGGGCGGGAATGTGCAGCGAAGGTTTCGCCTGTTCCACTTCTGAACCATGACACCCTGCCAGCAGCAGTGCGAGCGCAGCCAGCTTCAGACAACGCATTATTTCGCCTCCTCGCCGGTATTAATATGCACCTGCACCGACATGCCGGGGCGCAGCCGCTGGCGCTGCTCGCTGTTGCCAAGCACTTCGATTCGCACCGGAATACGCTGGGCGATTTTGACAAAGTTGCCGGTGGCGTTATCAGGGGTAATGGCGCTGAACTCCACGCCCGTGGCGGGCGAAATACTCTGTACCCGGCCCTGGAACTTTTCGCCATGCAGCGCGTCGACGCTGAAAGTCACAGGCTGGCCTACCCGCAGGTTCGCAAGCTGCGTTTCTTTGATATTGGCGATAACCCAGTGTTGCGGCGGCACCAGGCTTGTCAGATGGGTGCCTGCGGTCACGTAGGCGCCAAGGCGCACAGCGATTTGCCCAAGCTGGCCGTCGCGCGGCGCGATGATGCGCGTGTTCTGTAAATCAATCTGCGCCAGTTCGAGCGCGGCTTTGGCGTTTTCCACATCCGCCTCAAGCGAGGCGCGGTTAACGATAACCGTTTGTAAATTCTGCCGGGAGACCTCCAGCTGCGCCTTTGCCTGCTCCACGCCGGCATTGCCCTGGGCGGCGCTGGCGAGCGCGGCGTCGCGTTCGCGCACGGAAAGCGAGCCGTCAGAAGCAAGCTCCTGCACGCGGCGCAAATCCGCCTGGTTGCGTTTGTACTGGGCCTGCGCATTGAGCAGCGTCGCTTTGTTCTGGGCGATAGTCGCCTCGGCGCTGCGGCGTTGCTGAATATTATTCGCCAGCGCCGCCTGGCGCATGGCGAGCGTCGCTTCAGCCTGGTGCACACGCTGGCTGTAGATGCGATCGTCAATGGTCATCAGCACGTCGCCTTTTTTGACCACGGCGAAATCCTGCACGTTCACGGCGGTGATATAGCCGTTGACCTGCGGACTGATAAAAGTGGTCATGCCGCGCACATAGGCGTTGTCGGTGAATTCCACGTTGCGGGTGAAGGGGGGCAACTTCCAGGCGTAAAGAATAATCAGCACCCCCAGAATGCCAATGGCCGCCGCGGCGAAAAAAGAAACCACGCGTAAGTTGTTGCGTTCCGGGGTTTGAGCGGGCGTAGCGTCTTGCTGGCTCATAACAGCTCCATACAGATAATCATTATTGGGTCTTCTCTTCGGGTTTGGCGGCCATCGCCTGTTTCAGCGCTTTGCGTGCGGCGAGGCGCAGGCGAATCAGCCGCCAGAAAATCCACAAAAGCGTCGAGGCGGCGATAGTAGCGGTCAGCAAATAGGTGTCGTTATAGGCAAGGATAGTCGCCTCTGTGGTGCTGACCGTTTGTAGCTGTTGCGAAGCCTGCACGCTCAGTAACGTCGGGTCGTTGATGCGGCTCTGGAAAAGCTGGCTGTAGAGTTGCAGGCGCTCCGTCACCAGCGGGTTTAGCGTGGTGAGCTGGTCGGCAAGCAGGTTCGAATGGTATTTTTCGCGCCAGGTCTGGAAGGTGCCGAGCAGCGCCGAGCCGATAAGCCCGCCCAGGTTCTGGCTCATGCCGAACAGCACCGAAAAACTCACCAGATTGCGCGGGTCGGCGATAACGCCGCCGATAGCCGCCAGCATGGCCGGCGCGAGGAAAAAGGCGCTGCTGAAGCCAAACAAAAACTGGCTAATCAGCAACTGGTTCGGCCGGGTGAGGCTGGTGGAATGGCTGTCCATCAGCGAGGCGATAACCATCAGCGCCAGCGAAGTGACAATCGGCCAGGCGGTTTTTTGCGGGTTAATGGTCAGGGCGCTGATAACAATGCCGCAGACGGTTCCGGCAAGAATGGAAAACGCCAGCGTCGTCATTTGTTCGTTTTGCAGGCCGACATACTGTAGCCAGCCGATGGCGCCGGTGTTCTGTTCCGCCAGCACAATGCGTATCAGCACCATTACCAGACCGAGCCTTAAAATACTGCCGCTGGAGAGCCAGCGCGTGTTAAGCAGCGGATTAGCCCGGTTATGCTCAAACGTGATGGCGGCGATAATCAGCACCACCGCGCCCGCCAGCGTCCAGCCAAGCCACGGCGTTTCAAACCACCAGTCGATGCGTCCAAGCGACAGCACGGCGCAAAGCATCGCCATACCCGGCGCCAGCATAAAAAAGGTGAGGAAATCTTTTTTCTCAAACACCTTGCGCCGATCGCCCGGCGGCAGCTTCAGCGCTATCACGCAGGCGAGCGAAATCAGCGCCAGCCCCAGCTCAAACAGATAAAGCCCGCGCCATTCGTCCAGCTCCAGCAGTTCGGAGGAAAAAAGGCGCGCCATGGGAATGGCGAGCTGCGAACCGGTAATGCCAATCGTCAGCGCTTTCAGGCGATGCTTCGCGGGCCAGGCCTGTATCTGATAATAAATACCGAGCGAACTCAGCGCCGCGCCCACCATGCCGTGGGCCGCCCGCACCATCAGCGCCGAAGAGAGATCGTTAACGAACAGGTGAAAGAAAGTCACCAGCACATAAAGCACCAGAAAGCCTTCGGTAAAGGCCCGCAGCCCGTATTGCTGGCGAAATTTCACCAGCAGCAGGTTGATAGAAATATTGGTCATGACGTAAACGGCGGGGAGCCAGGCGATTTCCGTCGACCAGGCGGCGAAAGTACCCTGCAAATTTTGCAGGTTGGCGGTCACCATGGCGTTGCCAAGCCCGCCGGTCAGGCAAACCAGCAGCCCGACGATGCCATAGGCGATGCGCCTGGCCGCCGGGTGATGAGGCGTGGAAGGCGAGCCAAGCAGCATCGGTTTTTCGTGCGGCTGCCACTCGCGCGGCGCATAAGGGTCGGATTTCGGCAAACGCATTACTGTTTTTCCACTTCCTGCAACAGGCGGCTCAGCACGCGGCGCGTGATGGCCTGATCGTCGGGACTGATGAGCGTGAGGATCTCTTCACGCAGGCGGTCGGCTTCTATCTTCACCTTTTCATAGAGCGCTTCGCCCTCGGGCGTCGCTACCAGCAGACGTTTTCGCTTATCGCTTGGGGTAATGCGCATAATGAGCCCTTGCGCCACCAGCCGGTTAAGCAGCGGCACAAGCGTTGCGCTCTCGACGCCAAGCTCCTGGGCCAGCTCGCCCTGCGAAAGCGGCGCCTCGCGCCGTGCAATGGCGGAAACCGCCACCCAGCTTGCCTGGCTCATGCCAAGCCCTTTCAGGCGTCTGTCCACCGCCCGGCGCCAGTGGTGAGCGGTCAGGTAGAGCAGGTGAGAAAAGGAGAGATTGTCGTGATCCACAGCCATAGAGTTAATCGTTAGAGATCTAACGAGTTTAGAACCGGTTTAATTCATTCATCAAGTGAATGGTCAGCTGTATCGGAAGAATCAGAACGAATAGCTGAAAAAAACAGCGCTTGACGCCGGTTTGTGACGTTGTCACTCATGCCGGGGTTTTATGCCTGGCCTTTTTTAGGCTATGTTCGGTGCAAAACCGTGCAGAGGAAATGTTATGGCAGAGTTCACCATCGAAGAGACCGACCCGCAGCACCCGGACGCCATCGTCCTGCAAGCGGCGCTATCGAAAACGCTGGAAGCTTTAACCGGCAGCTCCGGCACCCAGTCGTTTAATCATGACGATGTAAAAGGCGATGGCGCGACGTTTGTGCTGGCGCGCGACGAAAACGGCAAAGCGGTGGGGTGTGTCGCCTGTCGGCCGATCGGCAAAGAGGTGGTGGAGATCAAGCGGTTGTTCGCGGTGCCCGGCAACCGGGGCGCCGGACGGGCGCTGTTGCGCCATATTGAAGCCTTCGCCCGGGATTATGGTTATCGTGAAGCCTGGCTGGAAACGCGCAGCAGCAACCCGACGGCAGTCGAGTTTTATCTGCGTAACGGTTATCGCATTATTGAAAACTATGGCCGTTACGTAGGCCAGGCGGACGCGGTCTGTTTTGCCCGGGCGCTTCGGGAGGATGAGCATGCTGAGCGGGCTTAACCACCTGACGCTCGCCGTGCGCGAGCTGGACAGAAGCGTCGCCTTTTATGTCGACCTGCTGGGAATGAAGCTGCACGCCCGCTGGGATAACGGCGCATACCTGACCTGCGGTTCGCTCTGGCTGTGCCTCTCGTTTGACGAGGCTGCGGGCGCCCGGCCAGGCGACTATACCCATTACGCTTTTACGGTGAGCGAAACGGATTTTCCGTCGCTGGCGCAAGCGTTAACTCGCGCCGGCGTTCAGGTATGGAAAAACAACCGCAGCGAAGGCGAGTCGTTCTATTTTCTCGATCCGGACAACCACCAGCTGGAGCTGCATGTCGGATCGCTCGCTTCACGCCTTGCCGCCTGCCGGGAAAAACCTTACTCCGGCATGCGGTTTTACGCGTAAAGCCCGCTCACAGCGGGCTGGTTTCACCGTTGAGCGGCGTTTTACGCCCGATGCGGCTGGCGAAGAAAATAGCAACCAGCGAAATAATCACCGTAACCCCCAGATACCAGGCCACCGGTCGCCAGTCTCCCCCGGAATGCGCCAGCAGGCCGGTGGCGATAAGCGGGGCGGTGCCGCCCGCCAGCGCTGCGCCAAGCTGGTAGCCAAGCGTGATGCCGGTATAGCGCACGCGCGCTTCAAAAATTTCTGAACAGAGCGTACCGAGCACGGCGGTAACCGGCGCCCACAGCACGCCGAAGGCGATAACCGTCGCCAGCACAATGCCCCAGGTCGTTCCCGTATCCAGCAGCCAGAACCACGGCACGATAAATAACCCCAGCAGCACAACGCTACAGGCGTACATGCGCTGGCGCCCCACTTTGTCTGAGAGCAGGCCCATCAGCGGGATCATTAGCGTCGCCACCAGCGCCCCGAGCGTCACCGCTTCCAGCGCCTGGGATTTCTGATACGCAAGCGTTGTGGTGGCGTAGCTCACCACAAACGTGGAGAAGATATAGAACGGCGCGGTTTCCACCACCTTCAGCCCGGCGGCTATCAACACTTCACGCCAGTGATGCTTCACCGTAATACTGAGCGGCGTTTTGCTGATCTGCCCGGCGCGCTTCACCGCTTTGAAATCGGGTGTTTCATCAATGTCTTTGCGGATCCACAGGCCAAGTAACACCAGTACGGCGCTTAGCAGGAAAGGAATGCGCCAGCCCCAGGAGAGAAAAGCCTCTTCGCTGAACAGCGTCATCAGCGAGACGATAAAGGTCGCCATCAGCATGCCGATGGTAACGCCCGCCTGCGGGATGCTGCCGAAAAACCCCTTGCGGTTAGGCGGGGCATATTCATAAGCAAGCAGCAACGCGCCGCCCCATTCGCCGCCAATCCCCATGCCCTGGATAATACGCATCAGAATGAGCAGCACCGGCGCCCAGATGCCGATGGTGTCATAAGTCGGCAGCAGGCCGATCATCACCGTGGCGCCGCCCATAAGCGAAAGGGTTAATACCAGCGTTTTTTTGCGGCCAATTCTGTCGCCGATATGCGCGAAAATAACGCCGCCGATGGGCCGGATGAAAAAAGTCAGCGAAAAGGAAAGATAAGAGAGAATAAGCCCGATAACCGGGTCCACCATGGGAAAAAACACTTTGTTGAACACCAGCGCGGCGGCGGTGCCATACAGAAAATAGTCAAACCACTCAATGGCGCTGCCGGTAAGGCTTGCCACCAGCACCTTTTTGTTTTCCCGCAGGATCGCGGCGCTGCTCTTTAGCGTTGTCATAACAGGTAAGTCCTCGCAAGTGTAAGAAGGCGAGGTGTCACCTGGCGCGCTACAGGTGCAACCCCAAACGGCGAAAAGTTGTTAATTTGTTAATTAAATACGGGAGAGGTGTAACTTTTGGCAAGCGGGAAAGGCGTTTTTAACAGCAAAAAATGACTATTTATGCAGCAAAATCTGCTTTGCAGTGCGTAATAAATAAGAGAGTGTGCGGAACAATGCGCCGTTGCCAGAATCGGGCGCAGGTGCAACCCGGCCGTTTTCAGACAATTAACGTTATTTTTCGATAAGGCGAAATTCGGCGTTTTTATTTTGCCAGCGCGGTTAAAGGGCGCAGGGCATGGGTGCGTGCGGACTTTGCGGTTTCGGATGCGGATAGTCACACAAAGCAGCCTTTGGCAGCGCTTCGCCGGGCTGGTAAACTTCCCGGCCATTCAAACTCTTAAAGAACAAGCGAAACACAGGGATGCAAACAATAAAAGATCTGGCGACGGGCAGGCTGGGCCTGGCGCAGACATTCTGGGGATACGGCGTTTGCGGTAATTTCATTCTGGGGATGATCGCCACCTCGGCGCTCAGCAACCAGTTCGCAACCTGTTTCATTATTGCGCTTATCGTAAAGTTTATTCTCTTTGTGCTGGTGCTGTCTGGCATCACGCTGATGATGAGAAACGGCAAAATTACGCTCTGGCGCGTGCTGGCTTTCGCCGTCATTCTTTTACAGGTCATCTTTGGGCTGGCGATGGCGGTTATTGCATGGCAAACGCTCTTTTCTTTTTGACGGCGAAAGACGGCAGGGCTGCACTGTCGCGGCTTTAAGGTTGCTCCGATAGGGCGAGGGGTAAAACCCCGGTAATCTGGCTGTTGGTTCGCAATCAAGGAGGCCCCTATGGAGCTGATGCCAATGCCAAAATTATCTGAAAGCACGCTTAACGCGGTTAACACGCTGGGCCAGTGGCTGGCGCAAACCGACATGGCTTCGCCCGATGAGGCGCGCCAGGCGCAGCTGATTGTGCTGGCAGGCAATGCGGCGCTTCCAACGCTGGAAACCGCGGCTGAACTGTCAAACGCCTGCTCGCTGCCCTTGCTGATAACCGGCGGGATAGGCCACTCCACCACCTTTCTTTATGCCGCTGTCGCGCGCCATCCCCGTTACAACGGGTTGCGGACAACCGGGCTGAGCGAGGCGGATCTGCTGGCGACTATCGCCAGAGAGCGTCTGAAGGTGCCTGAAGAACGCCTGATTATCGAGCGCCAGTCGACTAACAGCGGCGAGAACGCCAGCTTTACCCGCAAGCTGATGGAAGAAAAAGGGCTTAAGCCGCAACGCGCGGTGCTGATCCAGGACCCGACCATGCAGCGGCGCACAGCGGCCACGTTCGCCCAGGTATGGCGCGATGCGCCCTTTCAGCCGCAATGGCTGAGCTATCCGGGCTTTACTGCGCAGGTCATCAACGGCAGCCGCAACCTGAAATTCGCCCAGCCCCGGGACGGGCTGTGGGAAGTGGCGCGCTACCTTTCGCTGGTGCTTGGCGAAATGCCGCGCCTTAACGATGATGAACACGGCTACGGTCCGCGCGGGCAGGGGTTCATCGGCCATATCGATATCCCGGATGAGGTTCGTGAAGCCTGGCGACAGGCGCAAAACGATCCAGCCCTCATGATGCCGCTGCGAAGCCGCTCTCTTATTTAAGCTCTCGCCTGCCGTTTACGGTGCGCTGCCGTAAACGGTTTTTCACTCTGACTCTTCATTTTTTCTGCAACAGCGTTTCTTTTTTTAGATTTCCTTCACACATTCCTCTTTTTCACCGCGCCGGGTGAGGCAATGCCGGGTAATTTTTAACAAGCTTTTTACTTCAAACACACATCAATATCATATTCAAGGAGTAAGGCATGACGGCACCTGTACAACATCCGATGTATATCGATGGTCAATTCGTCCACTGGCAGGGCGATAACTGGCTTGAGGTTATCAATCCCGCCACGGAAGAGGTTATCTCGCGTATCCCGGACGGCAGCGCTGAGGATGCGCGCAAGGCCATCGAGGCGGCTGAAAGGGCGCAGGCGTCGTGGGAGGCGTTGCCTGCTATTGAACGCGCAGGCTGGCTGCGGAAAATCGCCGCGGGGATCCGCGAGCGGGCGGCGGAAATCAGCGCGATGATTGTTGCTGAAGGCGGTAAAACGCAGCAGCTGGCGGACGTTGAAGTGGCCTTTACTGCCGATTACATGGAGTACATGGCGGAGTGGGCGCGCCGTTATGAAGGTGAAATTATTCAAAGCGATCGTCCCGGCGAAAATATTCTGGTATTCAAACGCGCGCTGGGCGTGACGACCGGCATTCTGCCCTGGAACTTCCCGTTTTTCCTGATTGCCCGCAAGCTTGCGCCTGCGCTGATCACCGGCAACACCATTGTTATCAAACCCAGCGAATTCACGCCGAATAACGCTATTGCGTTCGCAGAAATCGTTCATGACGTTGGGCTGCCGAAAGGGGTATTCAACCTGGTGCTGGGGCGCGGTGAAACGGTCGGGCAGGAACTGGCGGGCAACCCGAAAGTGGCGATGGTCAGCATGACCGGAAGCGTCGCGGCGGGCGAGAAGATCATGGCGGCGGCGGCGAAAAACATCACTAAAGTGTGCCTTGAGCTTGGCGGTAAAGCGCCGGCGATTGTCATGGACGATGCGGATCTTGAGCTTGCGGTTAAAGCGATTGTCGATTCACGGGTTATTAATACCGGGCAGGTCTGTAACTGCGCCGAGCGCGTCTATGTGCAAAAAGGCATTTATGACCGCTTTGTCAGCAAACTGGGCGAAACCATGAAAGCGGTGGAATTTGGCGACCCGGCGCAGCGTAACGACGTGGCGATGGGGCCGCTGATTAACGCTGCGGCGCTGGAGCGCGTAGAGCAAAAGGTGGCGAAAGCGGTGAGCGAAGGGGCGAAAGTGGTCTTCGGCGGCAAGGCGGCAGAGGGCAAAGGCTATTTCTACCCGCCGACGCTGCTGGTGGACGTCAACCAGCAGATGTCCATCATGCATGAGGAGACGTTCGGACCGGTGCTGCCGGTGGTGGCTTTCGATACCCTCGACGAGGCGCTGAAAATGGCCAATGACAGCGACTACGGCCTGACCTCCTCCATCTATACCAGCAATCTCAACACCGCAATGAAAGCCATCAAAGGGCTGAAGTTTGGCGAAACCTACGTTAACCGTGAAAACTTCGAAGCGATGCAAGGCTTTCACGCGGGCTGGCGCAAATCGGGCATCGGCGGCGCGGACGGCAAGCACGGGCTGCATGAATACCTGCAAACCCAGGTGGTTTATCTGCAATCATAAAAACAGGGGGCACGCCCCCCTATTTTTTCTCAAGCGTGCGGGTAATCCAGCGCATTAAAAGCGCAGGCCAGGCGCGGGCGGGCAGCGCTTCGGCGTCGCGAATGCCAAAGCCGTGCCCGCCTTCTTCAAAAAGATGCAGCTCGGCGGGTACGCCTTTGTCCCGCAGCGCGGCATACATCATCAGGCTGTTCTCCACTTTCACGGCAGGGTCGTCAGCGGCGTGAAATAAAAACGCGGGCGGCGTAGCGGCGGTGACCGCCTGTTCAGCGGAATAGCGTTTTTCTTGCGCGTCGTCGGGCGCGTCGCCCAACAGTTGCTGACGTGAACCGCTATGCGCTGCGGCCCCGGTCATGGTGATAACCGGATAGGCGAGCGCCATAAACGCCGGGCGGGCGCTCAGTTCATCCGCTTCGTCCAGCGGCGCGTAAACGGCCTCGGCGTAGCGCGTGGCGAGGCTTGCCGCTACGTGGCCGCCTGCGGAAAAACCGAGTATGCCGATATGGTCCGCATTCAGGTTATATTCCGCCGCCCGATGGCGTATCAGCCTTAATGCGCGCTGCGCATCCGCCAGCGGCGCGTCTGGCCCTTCGGCGTGCTGGTCGCCGGGCAGGCGGTAGGTCATCACGAACAGGGTATAGCCCGCGTCGGTAAACGCAGGCGCCAGCGCGCTGCCTTCTTTATCCAGCACCACGCGCTGGTAAGAGCCGCCCGGAGTAACCAGCAGCCCAACGCCGTTGGGCGACGCGGGCTGGTAAACGGTGATTTGCGGGGCGCGCACGCCCGTTACCGCGCGGTCAAGCAGCGTCGCGCCAGTGTGGCGCTCTTCAAGCGTGAAGCGGGCGCGGCTTTGCTGTGCGCCGGGGGCGTCGCCGCCAGGCCAGACGGAAAAGGTTTCGGCGCGGGCGACAGCCTGCGCCATGCGTTCAGCGAGTTCAGTCATAAGGGTTTACCGTTACGATGGCGAGCTATAAAGATAACGCAGAGGGGCCGTAAGGGAAGAACGCAGAGGGCAAAAAGCAGAGAGCCCGCGTAAAACGGGCTCCCGGGCGTATCAACTGGCGGCCTTCAGACAGTTGCTCATGAATTTTTTACGGTCGTCGCCGGTCAGCGACTGGGTGACGGCCTGGGTATTACAGTCTTTCATTTTTTGCTGCTGCGGGGTGACGTTGTTCTCCTGCGGCGCAGGCGCGGCGGAAACGTTTTTCAGGCAGCCGCTCATGAATTTTTTACGCTCATCGCCAGTGAGAGACTGGTTCGTCGCCTGGAAATTGCAGTCTTTCATTTTCTGCTGCTGCGGCGTCAGGCTCTTATCCGGCGCTTCGTCGGTGTTTTTCAGGCACTTGCTCATAAACGTTTTGCGTTCATCGCCTTTCAGCGACTGGCTGGTTGCCTGCTGATTACAGCTGGTCATCCGCTCCTGCTGCGCCGTGGCGGTTTTTTCCGCCGCCTGCAACGTGGCGGCGCAAAGCAGGGTCGCTAAAAAGGCGGTGGTTCTGGTGAAGTTCATCATCTCATCCTTATTATGTTGAGGGGTACAAGGTCGCGACGGGAAAAAACTATTTACTGATTTCTGCACGCTTTTTCCGGCCTCTTTTAGAAGTGTACTCCCTGGCGGGAAAAGCGCGCTTTTGTCCCTGACCCCGTTTAATTACAGGAGATTGAACAACAAATCAGATGAATTTCCTATGCAGGCTCGCTATCTTGAGCCTTTTATCGCCTCGTTTCAGGATTGCCTTATGCGCAGTAAATTTACGTCGTTGCAAATCACGCTTCACTGGCTGGTCTTTTTGCTGGTGATTGTCACCTGGGGCGCCATTGAACTGCGCGGGCTGGTGCCGCGAAGCGTTGGTCGACTGTTCATTTATACCCATTTTAGTTGCGGCATCGCCATTCTGCTGCTGATGGTCAGCCGCCTGCTGGTCAGGGTGAGATACCCGGCGCCGCCCATCGAGCCGAAGCCAAAGCCGCTCTATACGGGCCTTTCCCATCTCGTTCACCTGGTTATCTACCTGATGTTTATCACGCTCCCGCTGCTGGGCGTGGCGGCAAAATATTATGGCGGACGGGAGTGGTTCGCTTTTGGCATCAGCATGCCAGTGGCGGCAGAAGGCGATGAAGATGTTGAGATGCAGCTGCGCGCTATCCACGCTTTTATTGCCAATGCCAGCTATTTCGTTATTGCGCTGCATGCCGGCGCTGCGCTGGTTCATCACTATTTATGGAAAGACAACACTTTGCTGCGCATGCTGCCCGGCAGGCAAAAGCGTTAAAATGCGAGCATTGTCGCTTTTTTATTCATGGAACTTCGCGCGGTTCACATTTTATACAATGCATGCTCGTTAAAGCGGCGCCGTTTAGCCTACATATATCTATTATAGAAACACTCACAGCGAGAGGGCTCTATGGCGCAGTCAATTGAACGTTCGGCGGCAGGGGTAGTAATGCAGGAAGAGGCGCAGCAGGCGCGCAGATTGCGGAAGGTTTTGCTGGCGACCGGCGTCGGGCATTTTGTCGAATGGTTTGATTTCGGTCTGTATGGCACGCTTGCGGCCATCATCGGTATGCAGTTCTTTCAGGCAAGCAGCCCGACAGCGGCGTTGCTCTCTTCCTTTGCGGTTTTTGGCGCGGGCTTTGTTATGCGCCCGCTGGGCGGGTTATGGTTCGGCTCGCTTGGCGACAGAAAAGGGCGGCAGAAGGTGCTGGCCAATGTGATTTTACTTACCTCCGGCGCCACCTTCGTGATGGGGCTGCTTCCGACCTGGAATCAGGTTGGCGTGCTGGCGCCCGTGCTGCTGGTGATCACCCGCCTGGTTCAGGGGTTCGCCGCAGGCGGCGAAACCTCCGGCGCCACAACGTATCTTGCCGAGTTCGCGCCGCAGCGTCAGCGGGGATATTTCACCTGCTGGATAGATAATTTTGGCTTTATGGCGTTTGTGGCAGGCTCCGGGCTGGTTTTCCTGCTGACCGCCTCGCTTGGCGAGACAGCCATGAATGCATGGGGCTGGCGTATTCCCTTTTTAATTGCCGGGCCGCTTGGCATTGTCGGCCTCTATTTACGAACCCGGCTTGAAGATTCACCGGAGTTCACCGCCGCCGCGCGGGCGGGGAAAACCACTCAGGCGCCGCTGCGCACAGCGGTAACCTCTGCCTGGCGAGCGCTGCTTTTCTGCGTCGGGTTTGTGGTCATCAAAGCGGTGGGACACTGGACGCTGCAAACCTTTATGCCGGGTTATCTTTCCACGCAGCTTCATTTCAGCAAACTCGATTCTTACGCCATCACAACCATTGGTCTGTTTGCAATTGCCGTGATGGTGCCTTTTATGGGTTATCTTTCGGATCGCTTCGGGCGCAAGCCGTTGATGCTGGCAGGCTGCGGAGGATTCATTCTCTTTACCTGGCCGGCGATGATGGTCATGGCGCAGGGCGACATGCTCTCCGCCGTACTGGCTATGCTGCTGCTCGGCGCGTTTATCGCCGCGTTCGACGGCGCGTGCAGCGCGGCAATGGCCGAGCTTTTTCCCACCCGCGTGCGCTACGGCGGCATGTCGATAGCCTATAACTTCGCCGTTGCTTTTTTCGGCGGCATCACGCCGTGGTTTTCAGCTTATCTTATTACCGCCACGGGCAACCCGTTCTCGCCAGCGTGGTACGTAATGGGCGCAGCGCTGATTACCTTTGTTACGGTGATGCGCGCGAAAGAAACCGCGGGGCAGCCGCTGCGGCGCTGACGTTTAGCGCCGCAAAACGATGCATCGCCCTCCGCTGGCTATTCGCGGAAATAAGGAATATCTGCGGGATAAGTATTTCTCAGGCTCAGCAACTGACAGTGTACAAACCGCTCTTCGCGGGCATACCAGAAGCCAAACGAGGCGGTGCTCTGGTCATAAATCAGCCTGTCGAGGTTAGCAAAGGGGAAAACCACTAAACCTGCTCTCTTTATATAACCGCCCCCGGTTTCAAACTGGCCCTGGCCCCAGGCTTCCTGCGTATGCTCATAGCGGTGCAGTATCACCTCAATGCTTCCTCTGCCAGGGCAGCCCAGCAGTAGAATGCTGCTGTCGAGAGAAAGCGCTAACGCTAAGCGGGGCAAAACTAAAAGTAACATCACGAGTAAAAACGTTTTCATACGGCTCCTGTCCTGTTCAGGGGGAGCTTTATTACATTCTGAAAACGTAAGCGTATTGAGTTATGTCATGCTGGTGGTTTATGTGAATGCCATATAAACAACCAGATAATATATAAAATTGGTTATTTGCTTCTGCCTTAGCCCGATTGGCTGAATTCGCGGGTCGTTACGCGTGAGGCAGGCGAGCTTTATAGCATCCGCTACAGCGAGCTGGCTTTTTCTCTTAGCCGCCCTGTGAGAAATCAACTCGCCTCAAGCCTCAATAATCGTCAGATAGATCACCTAATGCCGATACGATAATCGCGACTACTAATATTACAAAAATAAGAATCAAGCCAAGAACAATGAACATGAAGCCCCCGTTGTTGAGGCTATGTTCCTCTTGTTTCTGCGTTTCTTCTAATTGATATGAATGATCAATTCGATCTGATTGATCGTTTGTGTCTATCTTTTGCGTGTTAATGCAGGCAAAAACGCGGGCGGAATTCGGCGTTTATTTAGCCCTTCGCAGCGCGTCATTTTGTCAATTTTAGAGGCAAATTTGGGGGCGAAAAACGGTTTAGCGGCATGAAAAAGGGTGGTGATGCCTTTTTGTGGCTTTTGCGCTGGTTCGCTAACCCGCTGAAATAGCGATAAAAGTTAAGGTTTACAGCGGAGTGCAAAATTATGTACTATACCCCCCTATAGTATCAGGAGGCGATGATGCCGCATTCCCCGGAAGACAAAAAACGTATTCTCACCCGCGTGCGCCGTATTCGCGGCCAGGCAGAGGCGCTGGAGCGCGCGCTGGAAGCTGGCGAGCCTTGTCTGGCCATTTTGCAGCAAATCGCCGCCGTACGCGGCGCAGCGAACGGCCTGATGGGCGAGATGGTGGAAATTCACCTGAAAGATGAACTGGTCAGCGGTGAGACGACCAGCGCCGAGCGCGCGGAACGTATGGCGGAAATCGGCCAGCTTCTGCGCGCCTATCTAAAATAACAATGACCATTCACTCGAACGGAAAAGGACAAGTATGAAATCACGTGCAGCAGTTGCATTTGGTCCCGGCAAACCGCTGGAGATTGTTGAGATTGACGTCGCGCCGCCGAAGAAAGGCGAAGTGCTGGTGAAAATCACCCACACCGGCGTCTGCCATACCGATGCCTTTACGCTTTCCGGCGATGATCCGGAAGGGGTTTTCCCGGCGGTGCTGGGCCACGAAGGGGGCGGCATTGTGGTGGAAGTGGGCGAGGGCGTCACCAGCCTCAAGCCCGGCGACCATGTTATTCCGCTTTATACCGCTGAATGCGGCGAATGTAAGTTCTGTAAGTCCGGCAAAACTAACCTCTGCCAGGCGGTGCGCGCCACCCAGGGCAAAGGGCTGATGCCGGACGGCACGACCCGCTTCTCTTATAACGGCGAGCCGGTTTACCACTACATGGGCACCAGCACCTTCAGCGAATATACCGTTTGCGCGGAAATCTCTCTGGCGAAAGTGAACCCGCAAGCGCCGCTGGACAAAGTCTGCCTGCTGGGCTGCGGCGTTACTACCGGTATCGGCGCTGTGCATAATACGGCGAAGGTCAAAGAAGGCGATTCCGTCGCCGTGTTTGGCCTGGGCGGCATCGGCCTTGCGGTGATCCAGGGCGCGGTGCAGGCGAAGGCGGGGCGCATTATCGCCATCGACACCAACCCGGCGAAGTTCGACCTGGCCCGCGAAATGGGCGCGACCGATTGCGTCAACCCCAGCGACTACGACAAACCGATTCAGGAGGTCATTGTCGAGATGACCGACGGCGGCGTGGAGTTCAGCTTTGAATGCATCGGCAATGTCAACGTGATGCGCGCCGCGCTGGAATGCTGCCACAAAGGCTGGGGCGAAAGCGTTATCATCGGCGTGGCGGGCGCGGGGCAGGAGATTCGCACCCGTCCGTTCCAGCTGGTGACTGGCCGCGTATGGCGCGGTTCAGCGTTTGGCGGCGTAAAAGGCCGCAGCCAGTTGCCGGGTATGGTTGAAGATGCAATGGAAGGCAAGATCCGCCTCGACCCGTTCATCACGCACCGTCTGCCGCTTTCTCAAATCAACGAGGCGTTTGATTTGATGCATGAAGGCAAATCCATTCGTACGGTTATTCATTTCGGCGACGAATAAGTTTTCCTGTGCAGCATAAAGCGGCCTGCGGGCCGCTTTTTTTATACGCTGCGCCAGCACTAAATTGCTGATTCTGTGAGCCAGGTAGCGATCTTTGCGCTAACCCTTCGCGGGCTTCTGCCGATGGTTTTCTTACAGGCTTATTCCTGTCCTACACACATGAGAAAACTGGCCATGACTAAAACGACAACAAAGCAAAAAACGGACGTCCTGAGTTTCTGGCATAACATCCGGCTGGTTCCGCTGTTCTCAGCCATACTTGGCGGCATTTTGCTGCTTTTCGCCATCAGCGCAGGGCTTGCTGGCTATTTCCTTGTTCAGAGCGATAGCGCGCTTAACGACGTGAAAGAGGAAATACAGGTGCGAAGCGGCCTGGCGGACAGCGCCAGCCTGCTGCGCACCGCGCGCATTAATATGATCCACGCCGGCGCCGCCAGCCGCGTGGCGGAAATGGAAGACATGCGCCGCAATATCAGCGAGGCGGAAAAAAATATCAAACTCGCCGCGCAAGGCTTCGCCAGCTATGAGGCGCGCCAGCAGCAGACCGGCAACGCGCTGAACAGCGATCTGAAAGCCCGCTTCGACGCCTATCTGAACGGCCTTCAGCCGATGCTGAAATTCGCCAAAAACGGCATGTTCGAAGCGATTATCAACCATGAAAACGAACAGGCTCGCCAGCTCGACACCGCCTACAGCGATGTGCTGCAAAAAGCGGTGGCGATCCGCACCGAGCGCGTCCAGGCACTAAGCGACCAGGCGGCGAAACGCACCCATTTCAGCGTCCTGATGATGGCGGGCGCGTTTGCCGTGGCGCTTATCATGACGTTGCTGACCTTTGTCGTGCTGCGCCGCATAGTGATCGTGCCGCTCCAGCATGCCGCCAGCCGCATTGAAACTATCGCCAGCGGCGACCTCACCCTGCCGGAAGAGCCCGCAGGGCGCAGTGAAATCGGCCGCCTCAGCCAGCATCTGCAACTTATGCAGCGTTCGCTTGTGAAAACCGTCGGCACCGTGCGTGAAGGCGCGCAAGCCATCTATCAGGGCACCAGCGAAATCTCCGCCGGCAATACCGATCTTTCATCCCGAACCGAACAACAGGCCGCCGCGCTGGAGCAAACCGCCGCCAGCATGGAGCAGCTCACCGCCACGGTGAAACAGAACGCCGATAACGCCCATCACGCCACAAAACTTGCAGAAGACGCTTCCGGCAAAGCGAGCGACGGCGGGCGCATCGTCTCCGGCGTTGTCACCACCATGGGCAACATCTCCACCAGTTCGAAGAAGATTTCTGAAATTACCGCGGTCATTAACAGCATCGCTTTCCAGACCAACATCCTGGCGCTGAACGCCGCGGTGGAAGCGGCGCGCGCAGGGGAGCAGGGACGCGGTTTCGCCGTGGTGGCGAGCGAAGTGCGTACCCTGGCAAGCCGCAGCGCCCAGGCGGCGAAAGAAATTGAAGGGCTTATCAGCGAATCCGTGGCCTTGATCGATAAAGGCTCCACGGAAGTGGTGCACGCGGGCGACACCATGAAAAGCATTGTGGAGGCGGTAAAACGCGTTACCGATATTATGCTGGAGATCGCCGCCGCGTCGGATGAACAGAGCCGGGGCATCGAGCAAGTCGCGCAGGCCATCGCGGAAATGGACAACGTGACGCAACAGAACGCGTCGCTGGTGGAGGAAGCTTCCGCCGCCGCCGTCTCGCTGGAAGAGCAGGCGGCTCGTCTTAACGAGGCCGTAGGAGCGTTCCGCCTGCGCCAGTCCGTTTCTGCGCCTGAGCATCGCGCTTCGCCTGTTGAACCGCGCGCGACAACCGCGCCGCGCCCGGCGCTGGCCAGCGGCGATAACTGGGAAACGTTCTGACAGAAGCGTAAACCTGCCGATCCCCTTAGCCATCGGCAGGCTGACTTTTGTCGCCCTTCGGGGCGACTTTTTTTAAATTAGGAATATGCTGTACCGTTTTCTGCGTTTGCCGCCTGGCTTATTTCGCCAATCATCGTCCAGGCTTATCAGGGTCCGGATATGACATTCTGAAATAACTAACGGAGACAACGACATGCAGATTAAAACCGCTCAAGACCTTTTCGTTCATTTACTTTCAGACACCTACAGCGCCGAAAAACAGATCACCCGTGCGCTGCCGAAGCTGGCGCGCGCTGCGTCAGACGAAAAGCTTGTCCAGGCGTTTAAAGCTCACCTGGAAGAGACGCACGGCCAGATTGAACGTATCGACAAAGTGGTTGAAAGCGTGCCGGAACTGAAGCTGCGCCGTATTAAATGCGTAGCGATGGAAGGCCTGATTGAAGAAGGCCAGGAAGTCATTGATGAAGTGGAGAAAGGGCCGGTGCGCGATGCGGGCCTGATCGCCGCCGCTCAGAAAGTGGAGCACTACGAAATCGCCGCTTACGGCACGCTCTGCACCCTGGCGGGCCAGTTGGGCTACACCGAGGCGAAAAAACTGCTGGGTGAAACGCTGGAAGAAGAGAAATCCACCGACGGTAAACTGACTACCATCGCGGAGTCTGACGTCAATACCAAAGCGTCAACCAAATAAGTCCGCGCTTATCGGGCGTAAAAAAAACCACTCTTTCGGGAGTGGTTTTTGCTTTCTGCAAGCGGCTTACGCCAGCGCAGGGTAGTCGGTGTAGCCCGTTTCGCCCGGGGAGTAGATGGTGTCGGCGTTAAGCGGGTTATAAGGGCCGTTTTGCGAGAAGCGCTCCACCAGATCGGGGTTAGCGATATAAAGCTTACCGAAGGCGACGGCGTCCGCTTCGCCTTGTTCAATCAGCGCTTCGGCGCTCTCTTTGGTTAACCCGTCATTAGCGATCCACGCGCCGTGAAACTTCTCTTTGACCTGCGGGCCAACGCGGTTCGGAAAATCGAGCGCTTCGCGGGCGAAGATAAAGGCGAGATTGCGTTTATTGAGCGCTTCCAGCACATAGCCGAACATCGCCACCGGCTGCGAATCTTCCATCGAATAGGAGTTGGACATCAGGTTCAGGTGCACCCCCACGCGATCGGCAGGCCACTCTTCAAGCAGCGCGTCTACGGTTTCCAGCAGGAAACGGGCACGGTTCTCAATGCTGCCGCCGTAATGGTCGGTGCGCTTGTTGGAGCCGTCGTGCAGGAACTGATCAAACAGGTAGCCGTTGGCGGCATGCACTTCAATGGCGTCGAAGCCGGCGCGCTTCGCGTTGATTGCCGCTTTGCGGAAATCTTCCACGATGCCGGGAATTTCTTCGGTTTCCAGCGCGCGCGGCTCGCCGTAAGGGCGTTTAGGGCGCACGGCGGTTACATGTCCTTCCGGGGCGATGGCGCTTGGCGCAACCGGCTTTTCGCCGTCAAGGAAGACCGGGTCGGAGACGCGGCCGACATGCCAGAGCTGAATCGCGATTTTTCCGCCTTTCGCATGCACGGCATCGACAATCTCTTTCCACGCCGCAACCTGTTTTTCCGACCAGATACCCGGGGTGTTCGGATAGCCCACGCCCTGCGAGGTGACAGAGGTAGCTTCGGTAAAGATAAGCCCGGCGCTGGCGCGCTGAACGTAATACGCTTTGGTCACTTCCCCCGGCGAGCGTTCATCCACGGCGCGCATGCGCGTGAGCGGGGCCATCACGATGCGGTTGCTCAGTTCGAGCGCGCCGATTTTTACGGGATCAAACAGCGAAGGCATAGTCAAACTCCTGTCAGGAATAATGCGGTTCGGTAAAAAATGCGTTATTCCTCGCAAATTCGCAAGGGCAGGGAATTAGCACTTTATGCGCTTAATTATGCCCTTACGTCATGATTGCGGATCAAACAGGCATGGATTTGCGAATAGAGGCGAGCAGGGTTTGCGCGCCGCTGGAGAGCGGGCTGTCGACACGCGTCAGAATGCCGATAGGTTCGCCCGCGCCCTGCGTGGCGACAGGCAGCGCGGTCAGCGTTCCCTGGCGCAAATCCTCTTTTACCGCGCCGGAAGGAACAAACCAGACATAGTTGTAATCCACGGTCAGCTGGCGCGAGAGCGAGGCGGAGAGCGTTTCAATGCAGGTGGCGGGCAATCGACAGCCCTGGCTCGCCAGCAGCGTCTCAGCGTTCTGGCGCGGTACGGTGCCTTTGGGAGAGACCACCACAGGCCACTCCATCACGCGGCTCAGCGTAATGTTGTCGTTGAGTAAAGGGTGACCTGGACGCACCACCAGCTTCAGGGATTCGAGAAACAGCAACTCATAATTAAGCCCGTTCATCAGTTCCGGGTCCGACATGCGGCCAATGCCGAGATCCAGTTCGCCCGATTTCAGGCCCGCCAGCAGCATGGTGTTGTTCATGGTGGCGACCTGAAGGGTAATACCGCTCTGCTGTTGGTGAAACTGCCCGATCACGGCGGGAAGAATGCCGAGCGCGGCGGTGGGCAGCGCGCCGATGCGCACGACGTCGATATTATCGCTCTCTTTGCGGGAGAGCGCCTGGCCTGCATGGTTCAGCGCGTCCAGCACTTTCACCGCATGGGTGAGAAACTGCTCGCCGACGAGCGTCAGCTGGGCGCCGAGCCTGCCGCGCTCAAACAGGCGGGTGCCGGTAAGCTGCTCCAGTTCGTTAAGCGTTTTAGAAAGCGCAGGTTGGCTCAGGTTGAGCGTTTCTGCCGCGCGCCCCAGAGTTCCCTGCTGTGCGACGGCGACGAAGGTGTGAAGGTGGCGCAAGCGAATGCGCTGAGAAAACAGACCATTTTTTTCCATAACTGATGTTAAAAACAGAGCGGGAAGCGTGACAAGATAAGTTGTTTAATTTTGATAACTTGCTAGCAAAATAATATTAACAATGAACTAGCATTTACGACACAAAGCGGAGAGAGGCAGGGCAGATGTCCATATGCCCGGGATAAAAAAGGGCGCCAGCAGCGCCCTGTTGATTCACTACACGTCGAAAAAGACGGTCTCTTTCTCGCCCTGAAGATAAATATCAAAGCGATACACCACCTCATCGCCGCGCTGCTCGCGCGTGGCGATAAGCGTATTGCGGCGCACTTCCCATTCAATCAGATTCAGCACCGGATCTTTTTCGTTGGCCGCCTGTTCATCGGCAAAGTACATGCGGGTATTCAGACCGATGTTAATGCCGCGCGCCACAATCCACAGATTGACATGCGGCGCCATCATGCGGCCGTCTCGTCCCGTTACCGGGCCGGGCTTGATGGTTTCAAAGCGCCACACGCCGCTGTCGAAATCGGAGCAGGTGCGGCCCCAGCCGCGAAAGTCCGGGTCGAGCGCTTTCTCCTGCTGCAAGTCGGCAGGGTGGTTATAACGCCCGGCGGCATTGGCCTGCCAGATCTCCAGCAGCACGTCGCGCACCGGCGTGCCGGAGCCGTCAATCACCCGGCCTTCGATCACAATGCGCTCGCCCTCGGTGTGGCTGTTGGTCAGCACATGGCTGAAGTTTTTCTCGAAAATATGAAACCCCGCCGCGTGCGGCGCGAGACCGATATGCACATACGGCCCGGCGGTCTGCGAGGCGGTTTCCGGCAGATAATCTTTCATCGTGCGGCTCCTTGCGTGCGGTTTTCAAACAGCGTGGCGCGGCTGCCGCGCAGCACCAGGTCGAAGCGATAAGCCAGGCAGTCCAGCGGCACGGCGGCGTGCGTATCAAGCTCGGCAATCAGCGTGCGTACCGCGTCGTCGTTGTTAATCGTGCGGACAATAGGGCACTGGCGGATAAGCGGGTCGCCCTCGAAATACATTTGCGTAATAAGCCGCTGGGCGAAGGCGTCGCCGGAGAGCGAAAAGTGGATATGCGAAGGGCGCCAGTCGCTCGCCTGGTTGCGCCACGGATAGGGGCCCGGTTTAATAGTGCGGAAAAAGTAATAGCCGTTTTCATCGGTCAGTACGCGGCCGCAGCCGCCAAAGTTCGGGTCGATGGGCGCCAGGTACTGATCTTTCTTATGACGATAGCGACCGCCTGCATTCGCCTGCCACACTTCCACCAGCGTGTTTTTCATTGGGCGGCCAAACCCGTCGCGCACGTAGCCGTGCACAATAATACGCTCGCCAATCGGCAACCCCTCTTTGGCGTAATTCATAATCAGGTCGTTATCCAGCGGGCCGAGATCCTGCTCGCCAAACACCGGGCCGGTAATTTCTGACAGCGAGCTTTGCAACGAGATTAACGCGTTGCGCGGTGAGCGCAGCACGCTGGTTTTATATCCCGGCGCAAAGGCGGGCGGGTGTTGGTTATAATCGCGATGCACGACTTCTCGCGCGGGCCGTTTTTCACTCATAGCGGACTCCATCAGGCAGGGTACAAAGGTTATGTTTTTTAAACGCCTGCCAGGAGTGTGTGTAAATATAATGTTAATTTAAAGTGAATTTATGGCTTTATTTACATAACCATGAGTTATGGAACCAGGCGTTCACATCACTTTCTGTTACTGCCGTCGCAGATCACAAATTACGAATTGTTCCCGCCAGGCGCTTAAGCCGTTCTCTACACTCACATCAATACTCACAGGAGGCATGAGAACATGGCGAACAGCATCACGGCTGATGATATTCGGGAGCAGTTTTCACAGGCGATGTCGGCGATGTACCAGAAAGAGGTGCCGCAGTACGGCACGCTGCTGGAGCTGGTGGCCGACGTTAATCTTGGGGTTCTGGAGAATAACCCGCAGTTGCACGAACAGCTGGCGAACGCCGATGAGCTGGCGCGCCTGAACGTGGAGCGCCACGGGGCGATACGGGTCGGCACGGCCCATGAGCTTGCCACGCTGCGCCGCATTTTCGCCATCATGGGCATGTATCCGGTCGGCTACTACGATCTCTCGCAGGCGGGCGTGCCGGTGCATTCCACCGCTTTTCGTCCGGTGGATGACGTGGCGCTGGCGCGTAACCCGTTTCGCATCTTCACCTCTTTGCTGCGCCTTGAGCTGATTGAAAATGAAAAGCTCAGAAAGCGCGCCGCCGCTATCCTCGCCAGACGCGATATCTTCACGCCGCGCTGCTATGAATTGCTGAGCATTTACGACGAGCAGGGCCATTTTACCCAGGAGCAGGCAAACGAGTTTGTAAGCGAAGCGCTGGAGACCTTTCGCTGGCACAGTCACGCCACCGTGGATGCGCAAACCTACCAGGCGCTGCACGACGAGCACCGCTTAATTGCCGACGTGGTTTGCTTTCGCGGCTGTCATATCAACCACTTAACGCCGCGCACGCTCGATATCGACCGGGTGCAGGCGTTAATGCCGGAATATGGCATCACGCCGAAAGTATTGATAGAAGGGCCGCCGCGCCGTGAGTTCCCCATCTTATTGCGCCAGACCAGCTTCAGGGCGCTGGAGGAGCCGATTCTCTTTGCCGGAGAAAGCGCGGGCACCCACACGGCGCGTTTCGGGGAGATTGAGCAGCGCGGCATGGCGCTGACGCCGAAAGGCCGCGCGCTTTACGATGCGCTTTTACAGGAAGCGGGCAGCGGCAAAGATAATTTCACGCATCAGTACCACTTGCAGGAGGTTTTCAGCCGCTTCCCTGACAGCGACGCGCTGCTGCGCCGCCAGGGCCTGGCCTATTTTCGCTATCGCTTAACGCCGGTGGGCGAAAAGCATCGCCACGCTATCCGGCCAGGAGACGACCCGCAGCTGTTAATCGAACGCGGTTGGGTGACGGCGCAGCCGATTATTTATGAAGATTTTCTGCCGGTGAGCGCGGCAGGCATTTTCCAGTCAAACCTCGGGGCGGAAAACCACGCCCGCAGCCATGGCAACGCCAGCCGGGAAAGCTTTGAGGCGGCGCTGGGAAGCCAGGTTTTCGACGAATTTACGCTCTATCAGGAAGCAGAGGATCGCAGTAAGCGACGTTGCGGTCTGCTCTGATCGCGCTACGCTCTCAGCAGTGAGGCTGAAAAGGACAAATCAATGGAAACATCGCCAGAAGTCGCAGTGGCGCAGGGGCTGCTGTCGGGCGTAATTGAAGAGAATATTGCTGTATGGCGCGGCATCCCTTACGCCGCGCCGCCCACAGGGGAATTACGCTGGCGCGCGCCGCAACCTCCCGCCCCCTGGCAGGGGGTATTGCAGGCCGACACGTTTGGCCCGGCAAGCTGGCAAAACGCCGATTTCTGCAAGGCGCTGGCGGGCGGCGACCCGGGCGCGTTTTCAGAAGATTGCCTTTATCTGAATGTCTGGGCCCCACGTGAACGCCAGGGCGCGTTGCCGGTGATGGTCTGGCTGCACGGCGGCGGCTATACGCTCGGCTCAGGCGGCTTGCCGCCTTATGACGGCAAGCGGCTGGCAGAGCGCGGCGTAGTGGTGGTGACGGTCAATTACCGGCTCGGGCACCTTGGTTTTTTCGCTCACCCGGCGCTGGAAGAAGACGAACCTGTCTGTAACTTTGCTTTGCTCGACCAGATAGCCGCGCTGCGCTGGGTGCAGGAAAATATTGCCGCGTTTGGCGGCGATCGTGACAACGTCACTCTGTTTGGCGAGTCGGCTGGCGCGCGCAGCGTGCTGTCTTTGCTCGCTTCGCCGCTGGCGAAAGGGCTGTTTCATAAAGCCGGGGTGCAGAGTGGGTATACGCTGGCGGACACGCCTCGCGATAAAGCTTTGCAGAAAGGCGTGGCGCTGGCTTCGCACCTCGGCCTTGAGAACGCCACCGCAGAGCAACTGCGCGCATTGCCCGCCGACGCTTTCTGGCCGCTCAGCGCGCCCCATAACCTTGCCCCGGTGCCCATCTCCGGCGACAGCGTGCTGCCGCAACCGATGCTGGAAACCTTTTTCGCCGCCCGCCACCATCCCATGCCCATACTGATTGGCAGCAACAGCGATGAGGCGAGCGTGCTGACCTGGTTTGGCGTCTCGCTGGAAGCGCAGATTGCGAAGCTGCGGCGCGAGCGGCGCCTGGGGCTTGGGCTGATTCGTCTGCTTTACCCCGGCGTGCGGGACGACCGCGAGCTGGGCCGCCAGGTTAGCCGCGACATGGCCTTCACCACGCTTGGGTTTGTGGTGATGCAGGCGCAGCAGCGTATAAACCAGCCCTGCTGGCGTTACTGGTTTGATTACGTAGCGCAAGCGGAGCGCGAAACCTGCGCCAACGGCGCGTGGCACGGTTACGAAGTGCCTTATGTTTTCGATACGCTCAGGCTGGTGGAGCCTGCCTGCAATAACCTCACGCCGGAAGACCTTGCTTTCGCTTCGCAGGTGTCGGATTACTGGGCGCGTTTCGCGCACTATCAGCCAGGCGACCTGCCGGTGCTGGGAGGGCCGGTGCGCTGGTGGGCGAGTTTACGCGGGCGCGAGCGGCTGTTGCGCCTGGGCCTGAACAAGCTGGCGGGGTTCAGGCTTGAGACCCGCTTTATGCGCGCCCGAATGCAGCTTTTTAAAAGGGTAATGAAACATCACGTTAGCTTAGAGTAAGCAGCGCCTGGCGAAAGGCGAGCAGCGGCGCGGCGTCGTCCGGCTGCTCGCGTGTCATCAGACGGTAGCTGGCGCCGGTTTTTACGCTCTCCTGGAATGGGCGTAATAAGCGGCCCGCGCGCAAATCTTCCTCTACCAGTTTTACATCGGCAATGGCAATGCCAAAGCCCTGGATCGCGGCGCTGATAGCCAGATCCATCGTATCGAAGTGCTGATTTTTCCGCATAACGGGCAGCGGCGGCGGCTGTTGCGAAAGCCAGAGCGTCCAGTCCGTTTTATCGCGAGTGGGGTGCAGAAAGGTGAACCGGGACAGGGCATCCAGCGTGAGGGGGGCATCGCCTGCCAGCGCGGCGCTGACGACCGGCGTGAGCGCCTCTTCAAAAAGCGCATCGCCGCCCCGGTTTTGCGCGCCGAACACAATGGCGGCGTCAAACGGTTCCGTTTTAAAACTCACTCCGTGACCGGTGGTCGTGGTTAGCGCCACCTGCACCTCCGGCAGGGTCTTTTCCAGTTGCATCAGCTTAGGCAACAGCCAGCGCATGGCGCAGGTGGGGGCTTTCAGGCGTACCACGCTCTGTTTATGCCGCGCCTGCTCGGCGGTGCGGATAAGCTCGCCATAACGCTGCTGAAGCTCAGGCAGCAGCGCTGCGCCTTGCGGCGTCAGGTGCAGCCCACGGGCGTGACGCTCAAATAAAGCAAAGCCGAACCAGGCTTCCAGCGCGGCGATCTTTCGGCTGACGGCGCTTTGCGTCAGGCAAAGCTCGCGCGCGCGGCATGAGTCAGGTTAAGAAAACGGGCGGTGACCAGGAAAGCGTCCACCGCTGTGAGGGGGAAAGTTCGCCGCGACATGGGTGCTCCAGCTATGCGTTTTTTGCATGGCTATTATGACAACAATTCGGTTGTGGCGGCAACCTTGCTGTTGAATAGTTATGCATATTTTGTGATTAATGACAGGGCGAGACGATGCACACTCCGGTTCAGAGCCGTTCGAAACTTCCCGATGTAGGCACCACGATTTTTACGGTGATTGGCCAGCTTTCGGCGCAGCATAACGCCATTAATCTCTCCCAGGGCGCGCCCAACTTCCCCTGCGACCCGCAGCTTACGCTGGGCGTGACCCGGGCGATGGAAGCCAACCACAACCAGTATGCGCCGATGACCGGGCTGATGGCCTTAAAAGAGCGTATCGCCGAAAAAGCAGAGCGTCTTTACCAGGCGCGCTACGACGCCGGAAGTGAAATTCTCATTACCGCCAGCGCCAGCGAAGCGCTTTACTCCGCAATCAGCGGGCTGGTGCATCCTGGCGACGAGGTGATTTACTTTGAACCCTCCTTCGACAGCTATGCGCCCATTGTACGCTTGCAGGGGGCGACGCCGGTTGCCATCAAGCTGACGGTGCCCGATTTCAGCGTCGACTGGGATGCGGTGCGCGCCGCCATCACCCCCCGCACGCGGATGATTATCGTCAATACGCCTCATAACCCGAGCGGGCAGGTCTTTACCCGCGACGACCTCGAGCAGCTGGCGGCGGTAACCAAAAATACCGACATCGTCATTCTTTCCGATGAGGTTTACGAACACATTGTCTTTGATGGCGAGCGCCATCACGGGATGGCGACGCACCCGCAGCTGGCGGAGCGCAGCGTGATTGTCTCTTCGTTTGGCAAAACTTTCCACGTGACGGGCTGGCGCGTGGGTTACTGCCTGGCGCCGGCGGCGCTGATGGAAGAGGTCTGCAAGGTCCATCAGTTTTTAATGTTTTCCGCCGACACGCCGATGCAGTACGCTTTCGCTGATTACATGGCGAACCCGCAAACTTATCTGGCGCTGGGGAGCTTTTATCAACGCAAGCGCGATTTAATGCAGCAGTTGCTGGCGGCGTCGCCCTTCAAACTGTTGCCGAGCGGCGGGGCGTTTTTCCTGCTCGCCAGCTACGCGCATTTCAGCGACGAGGCGGACAGCGAGATGGTAAAACGGCTGATTACCGATTACGGCGTCGCGACCATTCCGCTTTCCGCCTTTTACGCCGATGGGACCGATAACAAACTTATTCGCCTCTCTTTTGCCAAAGATGAAGCGACGTTAAGGGCAGGGGCGCAGGCGCTCTGCCAGGTGAAGCCACGTTAAGCAGGGGTGATGATGAATAAAGTTAAGGTGTTATGTCTGACGCTTGGGATGTTTTCCTGCGCCGCGTTTGCCGCAGGCGAACTGCGCTACGGTATTGAAGCTGAATATCCGCCGTTTGAAAGCCGCAATGCCGCGGGCGAGCTGGAAGGGTTTGACGTCGATCTCGGCAACGCCATTTGCAAGGCGGCGAGTCTTAGGTGTAGCTGGGTGGAAACCTCGTTTGACGCGCTGATCCCAGGCTTAATGGCGAAAAAATTCGACGCCATCAATTCCGCGATGAACATTACCGACCAGCGCCGCCAGAGTATCGACTTCACCCAGCCCATTTACCGCATCCCTTCGCAGCTGGTGGGGAAAGAGGGCAGCGCGCTGGACGCCACGCCGCAGGCGCTGAAAGGCAAAACCATCGGCGTGTTGCAGGGGTCTATTCAGGAGACCTACGCCAAAGAGCACTGGGAAAAGCAGGGCGTGACGGTGGTTTCCTATAAAGACCAGAACATGGCATGGGGCGACCTGGTGAACGGGCGTATCGACGCCTCGCTTGTTATGTCCGCCGCAGGCCAGGGTGGTTTTCTGAGTAAGCCGCAGGGCAAAGGGTTTGGCTTCATCGGCAAGCCGGTTGAGGATGACAAAATTCTCGGCAGCGGCATCGGTTTTGGTCTGCGTAAAGGCGACGAGGCGACCAAAAAACAGCTCGACGCCGCTATCGACAAAGTGCGTGCCGACGGCACCATCGACCAGCTGGCGAAAAAGTACTTTCCGGGCATCGACGTTAGCGTGAAATAATCGCCCGCAGACAAAAAACCCCGGGAAACCGGGGTTTTTTTATCGGTGTTTCTCAAAGAGAACCCGGCAAAGCCGGGCCACCGCGAGCTATCATCATTACTATTTATAGGTGTTATCCGGCGAAGCGCTTTGGTTACGCCGGAGCCTCCCAGTGGGAGGAATAAAAAGGCATATACAGCCTGCGTGATAACAGCGCATCGCGCAGACTGCGCCGGTGAAACTACGCTGCGGCGCTTCGTCTGGCAAGAGGGCGCCGCCATATTATTTTTGAATGAGTCGAAGCTGCCATCGGGCGCGTTAAAACAGAGAGAATCGTCTGATAACGGTTCGGGTTTTCGCGTTTTATCCGGCAATATTGAGAACTGCCGTGCCGCCCTGGAATTCCCTTCATAATTAGGGCGTTAGCTTTTGCAAAGCCTGACGCTTCCTTACCGCTTGCTGACAAATAACATGCTGAAAAATATAATAAAAATAAGTTTCCGGCAGGCTATTGGATTCATTCTGAATTTTGTCTACAGTGTGCGGTCAGATCGCTTAACACTTGCCGTGTTCTGCCTGCGGGCAGGACAACTGTATCGACAACTAAGGACGATTTCTCAGGCATGAACCGCAGACGTTTTATCAAAGCCTCTTTCGCGCTCGCCGCAGCGTGTGGCGCGCCCGGCCTCGCCGGACTCTTTTCCCGTACGGCCTGGGCGGAGGATGCCGGGATCGCCGACGGACAGACCCGCGCGTTTGACTTCTCTGAGTTGCAGAACATGGCGAGCAGCCTTTCAAAGAACCCGTGGGGCGGCGCGCCGCGACCGCTGCCGACTACGCTCGCCACGCTCACCCCGCAGGCTTACAACAGCATTCAGTATGATGCGGGCCATTCTTTGTGGAACAACATCGACGGGCGCCAGCTCGACGTGCAGTTCTTTCACGTCGGCATGGGTTTTCGCCGTCGCGTGCGCATGTTCTCTGTCGATCCTGGCAGCCGACAGGCGCGTGAAATTCACTTCCGCCCGGAGCTTTTTAACTATCATGACGCTGGCGTGGATACCCGCCAGCTGGAAGGGCAGACCGATCTCGGCTTCGCGGGTTTTCGCGCGTTTAAAGCGCCGGAGCTGGCGCGCCGGGACATTGTCTCTTTCCTTGGCGCAAGCTATTTCCGCGCGGTGGACAGCACCTATCAGTACGGCCTCTCCGCGCGCGGTCTGGCGGTAGATACCTTTACGGACCAGCCGGAAGAGTTCCCCGATTTCACCGCCTTCTGGTTTGAAACGCCAAAAGCGAATGACACCACATTTGTGGTTTACGCGTTGCTCGACAGCCCGAGCATCACCGGCGCTTATAAGTTCACCATTCATTGCGAATCCACGCAGGTGATGATGGAGGTGGAAAACCATCTCTTCGCCCGTAAAGACATTAAACAGCTCGGCATCGCGCCAATGACCAGTATGTTCAGCTGCGGCACAAACGAGCGGCGCATGTGCGACACCATTCATCCGCAAATTCACGACTCCGACCGTCTCGCCATGTGGCGCGGCAACGGCGAATGGGTCTGCCGCCCGCTGAATAATCCTCAGCGTCTGCAATTCAACGCATTTATGGATGAAAACCCGAAAGGGTTCGGTCTGTTGCAAACTGACCATAAGTTCGAGAGTTATCAGGATGTCATGGGCTGGTATAACAAGCGCCCAAGCTTGTGGGTCGAACCGCGCAACCGCTGGGGCAAGGGCGCTGTCGGTCTGATGGAGATCCCAACGACCGGTGAAACGCTCGATAATATTGTCTGCTTCTGGCAGCCGGAGAAGCCGGTGAAAGCCGGGGATAAGCTTAACTTCGAATACCGGCTCTACTGGAGCGGCGACGCGCCGGTGCGTACGCCGCTGGCGCGCGTTTACGCCACCCGTACCGGAATGGGCAGCTTCCCGGAGGGCTGGGCGCCGGGCGAACACTTCCCGAGCCAGTGGTCGCGTCGCATCGCCATCGACTTTATCGGCGGCAAGCTGAAAGAATCCGCGCCGAAGGGCATTGAGCCCGTGATCACGCTTTCCAGCGGCGAAGCGAAGCAGGTTGAAATTCTCTATGTTGAGCCGTTCGACGGTTACCGCATTCTGTTCGACTGGTATCCAAACTCCGACTCCGTAGAGCCGGTAGAAATGCGCATGTATCTGCGCTGCCAGGGCGAAGCCATCAGCGAAACCTGGCTTTATCAGTACTTTCCGCCCGCGCCGGATAAGCGCAACTACGTGGACGACCGCCAGATGCGATAAGCGCCCGGTTGTTGCGCAGAATAAAAAAGCCCCGCTTGCTGGGCTTTTTTATTTCATGCTGAAAGCGCAGCTTTTTATATACGTAATTCGTTAATGGTTTTAGCAAAAAAAATTTATCCGGTTCAGCCTGGTATAAAGGTGGCTGCGCCTGTAAAACCAGGGAACATGCAGGCTTAACTTTTATTTCGCTTTAAAGCAGGGCTTCTCTTTTAGCGACGGGCTTTTATTATCCTCCGCGTGTTGTTACAGAATTTATAATTTCATCAGTAATATTCAATGGAATTATGACTCGCGCGGCCAGTCACCAGACTGGCTTATATGCTGGCTCTGATGGTCAGCTACTTTTGTTGTGGATCACAATGCTGTTATATCAATAACAGGTATCTTCTTTCATTAAGACCTTACAGAAAGATATTCGCCGTTTTTTAATTAGATATTTTTAGAGGTATGAATATTTAATTCAGCGGCCTGTGTCTGGCTTTCACACTATTAACGGATCCAGTTAATTTGGTAAGCAATTTAAGGCGGCAGATCTTAATACCTGAAAAATGGAGTTACTGTGATGGAAAACAAGACCAGTCCTTACCGCAAACGCGTGCTGATTGAGAACGATCCGGGCGTCCATAAAGCCCACGGCCTGGCCGCCCAGACATGCCGTATTGGCGTGCCACGCCCGATGCCCTGCATCGTGATTCTGGTGCATGGCGTGAACGACGTGGGCGAAGCCTATGAAAACCAGGAGCGCGGCATCCTTGCAGGGCTGGGCGAACGCCTGAGCCGCCAGGATTTCTGGCCGCATGAGTGGCGGGAGTTCATGCAGATGCGTAATGAACCGGCGCAAAGGAAAATCTGCGCGCCGGGGCGCTCGCCCGTTATTCCGTTTTACTGGGGCTACAAGCCCGTGACCCGCGAGGCGTGGGCCGCCGACCAGCGCCGCTACCGCGAGGAGGTCAGCAGGCTCAGCAGCGACGCAAAACTGCCCTATGACGCCTACCAGGAAAACGACCCGCAGAAAAAGCGCCGGTACGGCAATGACGGACAGGGCAGCCTTAAGTTTGAGAATGACTGTTTCGGCAACGTGCTGGATACCGGCTTTGCCAAAAATGGCGGCACCTTCGCCAACGCCACCACCAGTATCCCGGATATGCTCGGCCCCGGTGCGGGCGGCGCGGTGCTGGCGGCAGCCGGGTTTGCCTCGCTCCACCTGAACGGCGGCGACTACACGCACCCCGTCTACGCTAACCCGCACCGCATCTACCAGTTCTTCGCCGCCCAGCGGCTGGCGGAGCTGATAATCCGCATTCGCCAGGAGCCGCGTACGGAAAAGGATGTGATTAATATCGTGGCGCACAGCCAGGGCACGCTCATCACCATGCTGGCGAACATGCTGGTGAAGCAGGCGGGGTTTGACCCGGTGAACTGCTGCATCCTGAACCACTCCCCTTATTCGCTGGAATACACCTTCCTGGAAAATGTGCAGCCGGGAAATCACCAGACCGTGCGGGCGCGCCAGGAGACGTTCAGTAACTTCTGCCGCCTGATGGCGACGCAGTACAGCGGCGGCGAACATACGGAAGCGGAGATGGCGCATATGGAGTCCCGCGGCACGCTTCCCCGCCCGGTAAACGGAAAATGGCACAGCGACCCGCGCTACCGGCGCAACAACCACGGCAAGGTCTACAACTACTTCAGCCCGAATGACGGCACCGTTTCACTGAATAACGTGCAGGGTATCGGCTGGCGGGGCATTCCGTCCGCGGTTGCCGGCGCGATACCCAACCTGCGCCAGCGGGTGTTCTGCCAGGGCGTGGAGGTGGGCCATTCGCCGTCTGCCACGCCGTTCCGTAAACCTGAGCCCCGGCCGGGCGATTTCAGCTACAGCGGCTTAACCAACACCCGATGGGATTTTCACGACGTGGTGATTACGGGCGAGGCGCTGCCGGAGGCCTTTGTTTTTGAGCTGACGGGCGAGCATAACCACCCGGATGGTGACCCGGCCACCTGCGACGGGAAATACCGGGGAGATATCAGCGGTCCGGACCGGGAAATTTCCTATTCCGCCAGGGCGGTGGCGCTGAAACGCACCGAACAGGTGATTTACACCCTGCCGGACTACCGCGCCAGTACCTGGCCCGTGGGCTACCAGCTGAATGAAGAAGAGCTGGCGGTAATGAGCAGTTATTACCGCGGGACGTTTATCCGGGGCATCGTGCGCGGCAGCAGCATGGATTTCCGCTCGGTGGAGTACACCCGGCTTAAGACGGAGGAGGAGCTTCACCGGGAATGGGAGAAAACCGACCCGGTGGGCTACAGCCAGCACTCCGCTATCGTCATGAGCGACAAAGCGCCGTCGCACGCCATGGCCTTTGACCTGGCGATAGGCCAGTGCGAGGCGTTTGATTACCGGGAGGGAAAGTTCTGGGAAATGCTGCTGCACACCGCCGACTGGCGGGACAGGCTGGGTGAGTATGCGCCTGCGAAGGAATATTACCGGACGGGAAAATTACCGGAGCCGAATACAAAACTTTATATGAATAAGCCGGATAAAGTGCTGCCAACCGGCGAATTTGGCGTGGTTAATGAGTATGCAGGCCAGGCGACCACGCAACTTCAAAGTTACTACACGCTGGAAGGGGCGACCACAGTTTATGAAGCCCAGTGGAAGATGCCGCGCCCGCTGAGCGAGCAGGAAATAACGGAAGGGATTAAAAAATGACAGGGAAATTTTTTCCGGCAACACTCCTGCCGCTACTGCTCACCGGCTGTGACGGGGCATTCGACACCGTCCAGCCGCCCCCGCCGGTACCGGTGCAGGTGGTTTACCGTTTCGACGACCACCGCTATCTGGAGCTGAAAGGGTGGGACTGTGAAGGCGCGCTCACCTATGTTGATACCCGGCGCAAAATACACTCTGAGGTGGCCTCACAGTTTTACCGGATATTCACCAAAAAGTATGTCCATCCGTCTGAGCGTTATATTGCCGTTATGACCTGGGATTCCACAGGGTTTCTTGTTTCAAAAGACTATGGCCGGACATGGAAATCGGTTGAGTACGCGCCAACCAGTTCCGAAGACGATGGCACCAGCAGCCCAAAGCGTGAGGACATAGTTTCCTTTACGGTGGTCAACGACCAGGGCTTCCTGCTGACAAAGCAGGGGCGGATATACATGTCCTCAAAGCCCTTTGACGACCCGCGCCTGGCGCCCGGCGGGCCGGGCATCCCCTGGGAGCTGGACGGGGAAATGCATAAAATCCTGCCCCGCTCTCCCGGTCCGGCATGGGGGCTGGACTATTTCAACCCCAAAACCCTTCCTCACCTCGTGGAACAGTTCAAGGCGAACTACCAGGACCTGCCGCAAAGCGTGCCGGAAGTGAAGCACTACACCGGCTGGGACCATATGCGCTGTGACATGGACGCCGGGAGGAAATGATGCGTAACGCAACAGCCCGTCAGCGCAACGCTTCGCCGTGCAATCATGGTGCTGAGCAGCATAATCCCCCGAGGAAGAGGCCGCGCCCGCTGAGGGAGCAGGAAATAACGGAAGGGATTAAAAAATGACAGGGACAGCTTTTCTGACAGCAGTTTTACCCGCGCTGCTCTCCGGCTGTGACGGGGCATTCGACACCGTCCAGCCGCCCCTGCCGGTACCGGTGCAGGTGGTTTACCGTTTCGACGACCACCGCTATCTGGAGCTGAAAGGGTGGGACTGTGAAGGTGAGCTCTGGTACACGGATATAAAACGCGGAATTCATACACAGCCGGGCTTACAGTTTTACCGGATTTTCACCAAAAAATATGTCCATCCGTCTGAGCGTTATATTGCCATTATGTCATGGGATTCGCAGGGTTTCAGGGTATCCAAAGATTATGGCCGGACATGGAAATCAATTGAGTACGCACCAACCAGTTCCGAAGACGATGGCACCAGCAGCCCGAAGCGTGAGGACATAGTTTCCTTTACGGTGGTCAACGACCAGGGCTTCCTGCTGACAAAGCAGGGGCGGATATACATGTCCTCGAAGCCCTTTGACGACCCGCGCCTGGCGCCCGGCGGGCCGGGCATCACCTGGGAGCTGGACGGGGAAATGCAAAAAACTGAACCCCGGTTCCCCGGCTGGGCATGGGGGATGGTCTATTTCAACCCCAAAACGCTTATCACGTCCGTTGAAAAGCACAAAACTAACTGGCAGGACCTGCCGCAAAGCGTGCCGGAAGTGAAGCACTACACCGGCTGGGACCATATGCGCTGTGACATGGATGCCGGGAGAAAATAATATAAAGCCCTCAGGAAAAAGCCCTTCTTCAGGGCTTTTTCATCTCAACGCGTCGTCATCTGCGTTACCCGTGTAGCGGTTATAACGCGTCTTACGCCAGCGGCCCGCCCATAATGGTTTCGCGCATGCCCGCCAGGATGCGGTCGCCGGTTTCGCTTTTTAGCTCTTCATACCAGCCGTCTGTCACGCTCATCTCTTTGCCATGGGTAACGTCGCTGCGCTTACGCGCTTTCAGCACCAAATCTTTTACCCTATAAGCGCGCTTTTCCTGATAACGCAACAGCGCGTCTTCAATGCCCAGAGAATTGGTTTGCAATGCTATCGCCAGCACTACCGCGTCTTCCATCGCCGCGCAGCCGCCCTGGCCGATATCCGGCGTTGTGCTGTGTCCGGCATCCCCGAGCAGCGCCACGCGCCCGCGCACCAGTTGCATAAAAGGTTCGATGTCGTGGATCTCAATGCGGTTGGTGGTTTGCGGGTCGATAGCATCAATCAGCTTCTGCACAGGCGCCGCCCAGCCGGAGAAATAACGTTTAAGATCGGCGCGTACAGTGGTGCGATCCTCCGCCAGCCCCTTCGGCAACGGCACGTCGAAAAAGAAATAAAATCGGTTGCCCGACACCGGCATCAGCGAAACGCGTTTGCCTTCGCCAACAAACGTCGTCCACTGATTAGCTGGCGCGATGGATTCATCAATCTCTACCAGCCCGTTCCAGTTAACGTAGCCTGCATAGCGGCGCTCTGTCTGGTGGCCCAGCACCCAGGGGCGGATGACGGAGTGGGTGCCGTCGGCGGCAATCAGCAGGTCGCCTGTTGCGATATGCCCGTCGCTGAAGTGGGCGCGAACGCCTTCCGGGGTTTCTTCGATATGGGTGACGCGTTTGTCAAACTGGACGGCTTCGCGGCCATAAGTCGCCAGCAGCATATCCTGTAATTCGGCGCGCGCCACAGGGTAGGGGCGCTCACCCACGCTTTTAATCAGGGGATCGAGACTAAAGCGCGTCAGCGTCTGGCCCAGACGAAACTCCTGGTAGGCCATAAATTCCATCGGTCCGCCCAGCGCCGCCAGCTGCGCCTTCATGCCAAGCCAGTTCAGGCACTTTACGCCGTTCGGCCAGATGGATATGGCGGCGCCGACAGGTTTAATTTCCTTTACCGCTTCATAGACTTCGGTGCTGATGCCGCAGCGCTTAAGCGCAATCGCCGCGCTCAGGCCGCCTATGCCGCCGCCAATAATGATCGCTTTCATGTTTTCGTCTCCTTCGTAGTTACGAAAACGTTAAGCAATATCTATACCAGCGTGTCGCAGCCATAAGCGGGCGCGATAGCCATACCTTACGTTCCTGTTGCATCAGTCTGGTGACCCTGGCTGGTGCAGTTGCCGCTTTTTGCGGCAAACCATAAATTCTGGTGGTGTTGCTTATCGCCAGGCTATGTTAACTATCAGGTTTACTCGTTAACGCAATCAGGAGCCCCCTTTGCAGGAAACTCAACACTGGCAGGATGAGATAATCACGGTCAACGATCACCTGAAGCTCCACTCGGTGAATGAATCTTTTGCCGGGGCGTTGTTTGAGCTGGTCATGCGCAACAAGTCCGCGCTGCAAAAAGCGATGGACTGGCCGCAGTATGTGAGATCGGAAGAAGATACCCGCAAAACGATCCAGGGCAATTACCTGCTGCACCATCGCGGCTATGCCAAAATGTTCCTGATTCTGGAGCAAGAGGAACTGATTGGGGTGCTCTCCTTTAACCAGATTGAGCCTGCTAATAAAACGGCTTACGTAGGCTACTGGCTGGACGAAGCCTGGCAGGGAAAGGGGTTGCTGTCGCAGGCGTTGCAGGCGTTTATCGCACGTTATGCAGATTCAGGGCAGGTGCGGCGATTCGTCATCAAATGCCGGGTGGCGAATGAAGCGAGCAACCGCGTGGCCCTGCGCAACGGTTTCAGGCTTGAGGGGACGCTGAAAGAGGCGGAATACCTCAACGGACAATTCCACGACCAGAATATCTACGCGCGGATCATCGACAAACGGCGCTAAATGGCGCCCAGCACCGGCGTGCGGGTCACGTGCTGGGCGCCATTCACCGTTTTATGCCCCCGCAGATGCAGCGGGGCGCCGTTGAAAGCCTCGACGATGGCGTTGTCAAACACCTGCACGCCTTCTTCTATCAGGACATTGCCTTTGACCTGCGCATGGCCGAAGATGCGCGCGCCGCCGTCCAGCATAAGCGGGCCGCCTGAAAGCCGGGCATGGTCAAACACGTCCACATGATGCTTAAGCACGCAGTTGCCTTCAACCACCGCATGACCATATACCTGCGCGCTGTAGCGCAGCGTCGGCACATCTTCCTCGCCGCGTCCGGCAACAATGCGTGCGTTGCCATATACTCTGGCGCAGTCGCAGACCCAGACATCGTTATCTTCGTTGCCTTCGAGCATCGCGTTTTCATAAATTTCCGCCCGATGCTCGACGAAAGCATAAGTCACCAGCGCATGGCCATAGATTTGCGCCTGATGAACAATGCGCGAGGCGCTGACGGTAGCATGGCCGTAGATGTGCAATTGCCGTTCGCCGTCGGGCGTCAGGCCTTTCGCCGCCAGCACCAGGCTGCCGTTCATCACCCGCGCTTCGCCAAAAATATGGCACTCGCCCCGGACCTGGGAGCTTTGCACCATGGCGTTGCCGCTGACGTGGGCGCGCTCGCTTATCTGCGCGTGATCGATCCAGGCGTTATCGCTGATTTTCGCGCCGTCGCGAATATCGCAGGGCTGCGTCAGGCGCGCGTTGCCGCTGACCCTGGCGCCGCCGAAAACCACGCTGTTTTCATCGTAAATCCAGCAGTCGCCTTGCTGGCTCAGGCACTCTTCATCTTCCACCCAGCCGCCGGCCGCGCCGGCTTTCACATCCGCAAAGTCGCGCAGGGCGCGGATCTGGCGCAACGCAACGCTCTTTTTTTCGCCGCCTTCACTCCAGGTGAATTTCCGCACGTCATCGCCCAGTTCATATTTACTCATGGCTTCGCTTTCCTCTTCACGCCCTGCAATAAACGTAGCAGAGATTTTTGCGCTGGCGGTGCGCGGCTGGCTTCCTTAAAATGTAGATAAAATGCATCTTAACGAAACGACGCAGGATACCCGCAATGACTATTCGTGACGAAAATTACTTCACTGAAAAATATGGCCTTACCGCCACGCATTCTGAAGTGCTGAATGCCGTAAAGTATATTCAGCCAGGGAAAACCCTCGATCTGGGCTGCGGCAACGGGCGCAACAGCCTTTATCTGGCGGCGCGCGGCTTTGACGTTACCGCCTGGGATAAAAACCCGTCCAGCATTGCGAATTTGCAGCGCATTGTTGAAGCGGAATCCCTGCCCAACCTGAAGGCGGATATCGCCGATTTAAACAGCTTGAGTTTCGAGAGCGACTATGACTTTATCCTCTCGACCGTGGTGCTGATGTTTCTTGAGCCGGCAACCATTCCCCGCCTGATTGAAAATATGCAGCGCTGCACCCGTCCCGGCGGATATAACCTGATTGTGGCGGCGATGAATACGAAAGATTATCCCTGCAACGTCGGCTTTCCTTTTGCCTTTAGCGAAGGGGAATTAAAAAACTATTACGCCGGGTGGGAGCTCATTAAATACAACGAAAACCCAGGCGAGCTTCACCGAACCGACGCCAACGGCAACCGAATCAAACTGCGTTTCGCCACGCTGCTGGCTAAAAAAGCGTAAATAAGTAAGGCGGGTAAACACGGGTTTACTCGCTTTTTCATTTTCAATAATGATTATCTGCGAGCAATTTATAAATAATAACTATATGTCTGTTCTGAAAATGGCCGATTAACGCGGCTATCCCTGAAAAAGCCTTTTTAAGATCCAGAATCGACCTGTTTTTACGCTATCTTCCCGCTCTCTTACTCATTGCAGAGAATAAAAATGCGTACTCACTCACTTATTAAAGCAACATTACTTTCTTCGTTGCTGGTTCTGGCTGGTTGCTCGGCGAAAGTTACAGAGCCTGAAAAATATTCGGGTTTTTTAAAAGACTACTCCAGCCTGCAAGAGACCACATCGCCTGGCGGCAAACCTGTGCTGCGCTGGGTGGACCCAAACTTTAACAGCGCCAGTTACGACAGCATCGTTTATAACCCCATCACCTTTTACCCCGAAGCGCGCCCGACCACGCAGGTGGGGCAGCAAGTGCTGAACGGGTTACTGGATTACACCAACAGTAAACTGAAGACGGCCGTGCAGCAGCGAAAACCGCTGGTCGCCACGCCTGGCCCGCGCAGCCTGATTTTCCGTGGCGCCATCACCGGCGTGGACAGCAGCAAAGAAGGGCTGCATTTCTATGAAGTGGTGCCGGTGGCGCTGCTGGTGGCCGGCACGCAAATGGCGACAGGGCACCGCACCATGGACACCCATCTTTACTTCGAAGGCGAACTGATTGACGCCGCCACCCGTCAGCCGGTGGTGAAGGTGGTGCGCATGGGCGAAGGAAAAGATTTGAATAATGAAAAAGCGCCGATGACGTTAGAAACATTAAAACAGGTGGTCGACGATATGGCGACCGACGCGTCGCTGTTTGAGGTGAATGGCGCTGGCGTGAAGTAAACGAAAAGGGAGCGAAGCTCCCTTTTTTCATGCCTTTTTCTCTTTACTTAACGGCGCTTCGCGCCGCGCAAGTGAAAAAATCGCGTAGCTTATTCCCCCAACCGCCAGACCCCAGAACGCAGAACCAACGCCCAGCAGCGTCATGCCGCTT
Organism: Franconibacter helveticus LMG 23732; assembly: GCF_000463115.2. Taxonomy (GTDB): domain Bacteria; phylum Pseudomonadota; class Gammaproteobacteria; order Enterobacterales; family Enterobacteriaceae; genus Franconibacter; species Franconibacter helveticus. The sequence continues at coordinate 80,134 of NZ_AWFX01000042.1, forward strand.
GCGGTCACCAGAAAAGTGACGACGGCCGCGTCGCGTTCGTTTTCTTTCACCAGCGCCTGATGCAGGCTGGCGCTGATGGTGCCCAGCAGCGCCAGCCCGGCAAGCATCTGGATCCAGGGCAGCGGCAGGGCGGCAAGCAATGAGGTGATTGAGCCGCCGAACAGTCCCGCCAGCAGATAAAAACCGCCTGCGGCGGCCGCGGCGAGCCAGCGCTTGCTGGCGTCCGGGTGCGCATCCGGGCTCTGACAAATGGCGGCGGTGATCGCCGCAATGCAGATGGAAAATACGCCGAAGGGCGACAGCAGCAGGGCCAGCGCCCCGGTGGCGACAATCAGCGGCGAGACGGGAAGCCTGTAACCCGCGGCCTGCATAGTGGCAAGCCCTGGCGCGTTTTGCGAAGCCATGGTGACCAGGAAAAAGGGCAGGCCGATGCCTGTCAGCGAAGCCAGCGTAAAGTGAGGCGCAACAAAAGCGGGGGCCACGACCTCAAAGCGCAGCGCCGCGCTTTGTATCTGGCCGCCGAGCCAGGAGATCGCCAGGCCTGTGATGAGCGTGACCACAATGGCGTAACGCGGCATGCGCGCTTTGGCTACCACCCAGGCCGCCAGCATGCCGCCGCAAAGCCAGAAATGGCCCTCCAGCGCGCTAAATGCCTGCAAACCGAAGCGAAGCAAAATCCCCGCCAGCATCGCCGCTGCCAGAGACGGCGGAATGATTTTCATCAGGCGGGCGAAAAGACCCGTTATGCCGCAAAGCACAATCAAAACGTTGGCGAAAATAAACACGCCTACCGCCTCATTGAGCGTGCTGCCTTGCAGGCTGGTGGCGAGCAGCGCCGCGCCGGGGGTAGACCAGGCCGTGAGCACGGGCGCGCGATACCAGAAACTCAGCGCCAGCGTGCTGACCCCCATGCCAATGCCAAGCGCTGTCATCCACCCGGCGATTTGCCCGACGCTTGCCCCCGCAGCGGCGGCGGCCTGCCAGATAATCGCCGCCGAACTGGCGTAGCCCACCAGCACCGCCACAAAACCAGCAAGCGCGGTGGGGAGAGGAAAAGAAAACTGACGCATAAAGGCTCCGCTGTGCGTTATAACGTCCGCGCAGCGTAGCATTGTGCGTTATAGCGCACAAGTGCGTTCAGGAAACGAAAGGGCACATTTATTTCTGACAAGCACATTATTGCCAGCACGATAAATAACGCTCACTGCGCAGCGCTAAAATAACGATCAACCGCAGCGGTTATTTCACCGTTCTTTTTCACTGGAGTTAGAGGGCAGAGAAGAATAAAGAAACCGGCATTCCTTTGCCGGGGGTTATTTGCGCTCCTGCGGCGGATCGTTGGGCGGCGGCGTGGCTTTTCCCGCTTTTTGCCCGGCATCCACCGAACGGTCATGCGTATTTTTATACCCCACGCCATCTTTATTACCGCGACGGCCGCCCGCCTGAACCGGCGCAGGCCAGTGACGAGACGCAGAGACTGAAGTGACGATATTCTCAGACATACCGACCTCCTGAGAGTAACAGCTTCGTTATATAAACGCGGCGCAAAAGAAACGGTTTTGCGCGCCTGTGAATGACTAACTATAGCAGTGGAAAAAGAAAGAAAAGGCGGTGCGACATCAGCAGTAAATAAACCGCCGTAACGTGCTGTAAATCAAGTGGCGTTGTGATGACATTAATAAACCTAACGGTTTATGCGTAATGAAAAGCGAAAAAACGGGCAGGTAAAATACCCGGGCGCCACAGACCGCCAGAAGCGGGCCGGTCTGTGCGTGATCCGCTTGCGCCGCAATGCTATCTTTAGCGTTTTCTATGCCCGCCGGGAACCCGTAAGCATTATGGATATCGCCACGTACCTTGCCGCCACCCTGAAAGCGCTTCGCCAGAGCCGCGGCTTAAGCCTGACGCAGGCCGCTGAGTTAACCGGCGTGTCGAAAGCCATGCTTGGCCAGATCGAGCGCAACGAATCAAGCCCGACGGTGGCCACGCTCTGGAAAATCGCCACCGGTTTTAACGTGCCCTTCTCGCGCTTTATCGCGCCGCCGCAAGCGAGCGCGCCGCAGCAATATGATCCGGATAAACAGGCGATGGTTATTACGCCGCTTTTTCCCTGGGACGAAGCGCTGCGCTTTGAGCTTTTCGCCATTACGCTTGCGCCTGGCGCCGAGAGTGAGTCAACGCCGCACGAGGCGGGGGTGATTGAGCATGTGGTGGTTATTGAGGGCGAGCTGGAGATGCGCATTCAGGAGCGCTGGCAGCGTCTGGTGGCAGGGGAAGGGCTGCGGTTTCATGGCGACCAGCCTCACGTTTACCGCAACGCCTGCGCGCGGCCAACGCGTTTTCATTCCCTCATTCATTACGCGAAACCGGAATAAAAAAAACCGCAAGCAAGCTTGCGGCAAGTGACAACGACAAACTACAACGACTAGCGATACTGAGGTGAACAATCAGGAATACAGCTTCAGCTTAACGACTCCGCTCACGCCCGGGAAATAACAAATCCGCCCATGCTTTGCCGCCCTGTGCAAAACGTCTGTTAAGCGCAGCCGCGAAACTATTTCTGATCTGCCAGGGTTCTGACTACAATAGCCGCCTTTCCATGACCAATAACGAACAAAATTTATGCGCCTGCAATCCCATCATCTTGAACTGCTCAGCCCCGCCCGTGACGCCAACATCGCCCGTGAGGCCATCCTGCATGGCGCAGACGCGGTCTATATCGGCGGCCCTGGTTTCGGCGCCCGCCATAACGCCAGCAACAGCCTGAAAGATATCGCAGAGCTGGTGCCCTTCGCCCACCGCTTTGGCGCGAAGGTATTTGTCACGCTGAACACGATTTTGCACGACAACGAGCTGGAGCCTGCGCAAAAGCTGATCACCGACCTCTACCAGACCGGCGTGGATGCGCTGATTGTGCAGGACATGGGGATTCTGGAGCTGGATATTCCGCCCATCGAACTGCACGCCAGCACCCAGTGCGATATTCGCACCCCGGAAAAAGCGAAATTTCTCGCCGACGCGGGCTTCACGCAGATTGTTCTGGCGCGCGAGCTGAACCTGAACCAGATCCAGGCTATCCACGAGGCGGCGGGCGCCACGATTGAATTCTTCGTGCATGGCGCGCTGTGCGTGGCTTATTCCGGCCAGTGTTACATTTCTCATGCGCAGACCGGACGCAGCGCCAACCGCGGCGACTGCTCGCAGGCCTGCCGTCTGCCGTATACCCTGAAAGATGACCAGGGGCGCGTGGTGGCGTATGAAAAACATCTGCTGTCGATGAAAGACAACGATCAGACCGCCAACCTGGCGGCGCTTATCGACGCAGGCGTGCGCTCTTTCAAAATCGAAGGGCGCTACAAGGACATGAGCTATGTGAAAAACATCACCGCCCATTACCGGCAGATGCTGGATGCGATTATTGAAGATCGCGGCGACCTGGCGCGCGCGTCTGCGGGCAACACGGCGCACTATTTCGTTCCGTCTACCGATAAAACGTTCCATCGCGGCAGCACCGATTACTTCGTCAATGCGCGCAAAATGGATATCGGCGCGTTCGACACCCCCACGTTTGTCGGCCTGCCGGTAGGCGAAGTGCTGAAAGTGGGCAAAGATCATCTGGATGTGGAAACCACCGAGCCGCTGGCGAATGGCGATGGCCTGAACGTCATGATAAAGCGCGAAGTGGTGGGTTTTCGCGTGAACGTGGCGGAGAAAACCGGCGAAAACCGCTACCGTGTTTTCCCTAACGAGATGCCGGATGCGCTGAGAACCTTGCGTGCGCACCATCGCCTTAACCGCAACCTCGACCACAACTGGCAGCAGGCGCTGCTGAAAACCTCCAGCGAACGCCGTGTTGGGGTCGATATCGAGCTGGGCGGCTGGCAGGAGCAGCTTATCCTGACCGTCACCAGCGAAGATGGCGTCAGCGTCACCCGCACGCTGGATGGCGCGTTCGACGTTGCCAACAACGCGGAAAAGGCGATGGCGAACCTGAAAGAGGGGCTGGCTAAGCTCGGCCAGACTATCTATTACGCCCGCAATATCGACATCACGCTGCCCGGCGCGCTGTTTGTGCCGAACAGCCTGCTGAACCCGCTGCGCCGCGAAGCCATTGACGCGCTGGATGAAGCGCGTCTGGCCAACTACCAGCGCGGCAGCCGCAAGCCGGTTTCCGTACCGCCGCCGGTGTACCCGGAGACGCACCTGACCTTCCTGTCTAACGTCTACAACCAAAAAGCGCGCGATTTCTACCAGCGTTACGGCGTGCAGCTTATCGACGCGGCTTATGAAGCGCATGAAGAGAAGGGCGACGTGCCGGTGATGATCACCAAGCACTGCCTGCGCTTTGCCTTCAACCTTTGCCCGAAACAGGCGAAAGGCAACATCAAAAGCTGGCGCGCCACGCCGATGCAGCTGGTTCACGGCGACGAAGTGCTGACGCTGAAGTTCGACTGCAAACCCTGCGAAATGCACGTGGTCGGCAAGATCAAAAATCACATTCTGAAAATGCCGCAGCCCGGCAGCGTGGTGGCTTCCATCAGCCCGGACGATTTGTTAAAGACATTGCCAAAGCATAAACATGCCTGATTAAAAGCCCGCTTAAGCGGGCTTTTTTATGGTAACTGGCGGGCGGGTTTGCGGGCGCTGAACCCGTGGCGTTCGCGCAGGGCGTCGGCGGCCTCTTCAGCCACGGCGCGCAGTTCGTCGCTGTCGGCCTCATGGCGCAACTGAGCATCGGGGTTCTTAACCCGGAAAAAAGTATGTTCGCCCGCATGCGCGGCATACTGCCCGGAAAAGAGCGCGCCGCAAAGCAGCAGAGCGCTTAGCGCCTTTTTTAACATTTGCCCGGATCCCTTAACTGCCAACGGTGCGCGCACTATCGCAATAATAACGTCTGTTTATTATTGCGAAGTTCAAAGCGCTGAAAAGGCGTTGTCAGGATTGCAAAGCATTTGCAGGATTTGTCTTTGTTGAGGCGGCGTTGAGCTTAATGCGCGACGGAGCGGGAAAAGAGGTTTATCACCAGCACCCCCAGGATAATCAGCGCCATGCCGAGTATGGCTGGCCAGTCCAGCTTTTGCCCCAGCAGCAGCCAGCTCACCACGCCGATCAGCACAATGCCGACGCCCGACCAGATAGCGTAAATCACGCCGGTTGGGAGCGTTCGCATCGGGAAAGTCAGGCTGTAGAACGAAAGCCCATAGAAAACTACCGTGGCGATGCTCGGCAGCAATTTCGTGAAGCTGTCGGAGAGCTTAAGACAGGTGGTGGCGATAACTTCGCAAATAATGGCGACGCCGAGCAGTAGGTAATTCATCGTGCAGGCTCCTTAAAAGTAAGAGCGGGAAAGCATAGCGGAGGGGGCGGGAGAGGGGCAAGGCGAGAAAAGATCCCGGAACAGAAACCGGTGCAGAAATAAACGAAGCGTTAATGAATAAAAAATCCAGGAACAGAAACCGGTGCGGAAATAAGCGAAGCGTTAATGAATAAAGCGGCATCGAAGCGGGAGTAAAAAACTTTATTTTTTATTGCTCTGTTTTTCCGAGTCGTGGATCCAATAAACAAATACATAACGAAAATACCTCGGATTAACACTATCTCATTAATATAACCGGCCCTTTGTTAATCATTTTTTCTTTTTAATTTATTGCCCAATAAAAAGGCATGGTTATATTTATTTATATTTGTTCGTTTTTCTTTGCATTTATTGAAACATTTCAGCCAGGACCAGACGTTTTAACAAACATCGTAAAGTTCACTGAGAGGTTTTAGGATGAAAGTCAAACCGATTGTCAGAAGTTTCGCGCTCGCAGGTTTGTTCGTTTCCGCAGCATCCTGGGCAGCTGAAGCGCCAAAAGAGGCAACCGCCGCCACCCAGCAAGCCAACAACGCACTGTTTAGTCAGCTCCCTTTCTCTGATAACACCGATTTTACCAATGCCCATAAAGGGTTTATCGCGCCACTGCCGCAGGAAATTATTAAAGGCGAGCAAGGCAATGTTATCTGGAATCCGCAGCAGTATGCCTTTATCAAAGAAGGGGATAAAGCGCCAGATACGGTTAACCCAAGTTTATGGCGGCAGTCTCAACTGATTAATATCAGCGGGCTGTTTGAAGTGACCGAAGGCGTATATCAAATCCGCAACCTCGACCTTTCAAATATGACGATTATTGAAGGTCAGACGGGCGTAACGGTGGTGGACCCGCTGGTCTCTGCGGAAACCGCTAAAGTCGGCATGGATCTCTACTTCAAAAACCGGGGCCAAAAACCGGTCGTTGCCATTATTTATACCCACAGCCACGTCGACCATTATGGCGGTGTGCGGGGCGTAGTGAATGAAGAGGATGTTAAGTCGGGCAAAGTTAAGGTTTACGCCCCGGCCGGATTTATGGAGGCGGCGGTTGCGGAGAACATTATGGCAGGTAACGTAATGAGCCGCCGCGCCAGTTATATGTATGGCAACCTGCTGAAACCCGACGCCAAAGGCCAGGTTGGCGCCGGGCTGGGTACAACGACCTCTGCCGGTACGGTAACGCTAATCGCCCCGACAAATATCATTGAAAAAGATGGGCAGAAAGAGGTGATTGACGGCCTGACCTATGATTTTATGCTGGCGCCAGGCTCTGAGGCGCCTTCAGAAATGCTGTGGTTCATTGAAGAGAAGAAACTTATCGAATCCGCTGAAGATGTCACCCACACCCTGCATAACACTTACTCGTTACGTGGGGCAAAAATACGTGAACCGCTGCCCTGGTCCAAATACATTAACCAGGCGATTGTACGCTGGGGCGATAAAGCAGAAATCATTATGGCCCAGCATCACTGGCCGACCTGGGGCAAAGAAAATGTGCTCAATCTGCTGAAAAGCCAGCGTGATTTGTACCGCTACATTAACGACCAGACGCTGCGGATGGCGAACGAAGGGATGACGCGTGACGAAATCGCCGCTAACTTCAAACTGCCGGATTCGCTGGCCCATACCTGGGCCAACCGCGGCTACTACGGTTCGGTAAGCCACGACGTGAAAGCCACTTATGTCCTCTATCTTGGCTGGTTCGACGGCAATCCGGCGACCCTGGATGAGTTGCCGCCCGAGGAAGCCGCGAAGAAATTTGTGGAGTATATGGGCGGGGCGGATGCCATTCTGCAAAAGGCAAAAAGTGATTTTGACCAGGGCAACTATCGCTGGGTGGCGCAGGTGGTAAGCAAAGTCGTTTTCGCCGATCCCAATAATCAGGCGGCGCGCAACCTGGAAGCCGACGCGCTGGAACAGCTGGGTTACCAGGCAGAATCCGGTCCGTGGCGTAACTTCTACCTTACCGGCGCGCAGGAGTTGCGAAACGGCGTAATGCAAGGCCCAACGCCAAACACCGCCAGCCCGGATACGGTGCGGGCTATGACGCCGGAAATGTTCTTCGACTATCTTGCGGTGCATATCAACGGTGAAAAAGCCGCAGGCGCTAAATCGGTATTCAATATCGACCTTGGCAACGATGGCGGCAAATATAAGCTGGAGCTGGAAAACGGCGTGCTGAACCACACCGCGGATGCGCAGGCGCAGAATGCCGACGCCACGATTACCCTGAACCGCGATACGCTGAATAAAATTATCCTTAAAGAAGTGACGCTGAAACAGGCGCAGGAGAGCGGCGACGTGAAAATTACCGGCGACGGCGCCAAACTCGATGCGATGCTCGGCTACATGGATAAATTTGAATTCTGGTTCAATATCGTTACGCCATAAACGGGCTTACCCTCGCGCGTCAGCGCGAGGGCTTCTTTCCCTCTGTAACATTATCTTTTACGGGCAAATAACGGTCATGCGATGGGTTCGCTAACCTTAATTACAGCCGCCGTTTCTGGCTACAATGGAACAGAAGGTGGCAAACAGGCCTTCAACGGCATGCTGGTGAGAAATAAAACGCGCTGAGTTTTTGACTGCCCTTGTTAACCCAGGAGAGGAATATGAAACTTCATCAAGTTGCGGCTTTTACTTTTGGCCTGTCTGTTTCTGCGCTAGCGATAGCCGATTCGCCGATGGCGAGTTTAGAATTCTACTCTTATAAAAGCACTATTGTTAAAGACCTGAAAAAGCACTGCGACATTAACCATACGGCAAATGATGATAAATGGCTGGACCAGGTATTGGCTCACGGCAATAACAGACTCCTGCTTAATAATGCCCTTGCCGAACTTAAAAAGAACGATCGGCAAAAATATGACGCGACTATTAATGAAATTCAGTGCCCCTCTGCTGGGGCCTGACAATTAACGCGGATAAATGATTTATTAGCGAGTGAACGGCGATACCAGGCGGGCGGCAACGTGCCTGCCCGCCTTGTTGAGTTTTGCCTTTGCTTAACCTAATGCGTCTTTAACCCCGCCGCGGTCATTAGCATCCTGAACACCATCGACACCGCCGTGAGCGCCAACACGCTGGCGACCCAGATGGCCGCCATCCAGAGCAGCCGTTTCCATAAGGGAGTGTGCGCCGCCATCAATGATAACCCTCCCCGTGCTGTACTTTGCCCCGGAACACGTAGTAGCTCCAGAAGGTGTACATCAGAATAACCGGCAGGATAAGCAGGGCGCCCACCAGCATAAAGCCCTGGCTCGCAGGCGGCGCGGCGGCCTGCCAGAGGGTAATGTCAGGGGGAATAATGTGCGGCCAGATGCTGATGCCAAGCCCGCTGAACCCTAAGAAAATCAGCCCGAGCGTCAGCACAAACGGCAGCGTGTGGCTTGCCGGGTCAGCCAGCTTGCGCCACAGGCCCAGGCTGAACAGCACCACCAGCACCGGCACCGGCAGCAGGAAATAAAGATTCGGCAGCGTGAACCAGCGCTCCGCCACGGCGGAATGCGCAAGCGGCGTCCAGGCGCTGATAATCGCCATTACCACCAGCAGCGCCACCAGCAACGACTTCGCCACGCTGCGCATGCGGCTTAGCAGCGGATCTTCGCTCTTCATCACCAGCCAGCTTGCGCCCAGCAGCGCATAGGCCACCACCAGCCCGAACCCGCAGAACAGGTTAAAGGGAGTCAGCCAGTCCAGCGCCGAGCCGCTGAAACGACGGCCCGTTACAGAAAAGCCGTTCAGCACTGCGCCGACCACGATACCCTGGCAAAAGGTGGCGAGCAGGGAGCCGAAAACGAAAGACTTATCCCAGAACGCACGGTGCGCGGCAACCGCTTTAAAGCGAAACTCAAAGGCTACGCCGCGGAAAATAAGGCCAATCAGCATCAGCGTGAGCGGAATAGTCAGCGCATCAATAATCACCGCGTAGGCCAGCGGAAAGGCGCCGAACAGCCCTGCGCCTCCCAGCACCAGCCAGGTTTCGTTGCCGTCCCACACCGGCGCAACGGTGTTTACCATAACGTCGCGGTCATGCGGATCGCGCACGAACGGGAAGAGAATGCCGATACCGAGATCGAACCCGTCCATCACGATGTACATCAGCGTGGCGAAGACAATTATTACAAACCAGATTAAAGAGAGATCGATACCCATTACGGTTTCTCCTGTTCCAGAGATTCGCCAGCCGCTGAAAGCGGACGCGCCGGGGTGCCGGTGGTTGAAGAGGGCAGATGATCCACAGGCTGCGGGCCTTTCTTAATAAGCCGCACCATGTAGTAATACCCCACGCCGAAGACGGCGGAATAGACCACGATAAACGTCAGCAGACTCAGGCTCATCTGCAAGTCGCCGTGGCCGGAAACCGCATCCCTTGTGCGCAGCAGGCCATACACCACCCAGGGCTGACGGCCCACTTCCGTCGTCACCCAGCCGGCGAGGATCGCCAGCAGACCGGCGGGGCCCATCCACAGCGCGAAGTGATGGAAAGGCCGCGAGCGGTAGAGCGTGCCTTTGTGGCGCAGCCAGAGGCTCAGCACCCCCATCAGGATCATCAACAGCCCCATCGCCACCATGATGCGAAACGACCAGAAGACAATGGTGGAGTTAGGCCGCTCATCCTTCGCAAACTCCTTCAGCGCCGGTACCTGCTGGTCCAGGCTGTGGGTCAGGATTAGACTGCCGAGCATGGGGATTTCCAGCCCATATTTCGTGCGCTCTTCTTCCATATCCGGCAGGCCGAAGAGCAGCAGCGGCGTCGCCTCGCCCGGCGGGTTCTCCCAGTGGCCTTCAATAGCGGCGATTTTGGCTGGCTGATACTTAAGCGTATTCAGACCGTGCATATCGCCAACAAAGGCCTGGATGGGCGCGACGATAAGCGCCATCCACAGCGCCATGGAAAACATCCGGCGAATCGCAGGCGTATTGTTGCCATGTAACAGATGCCAGGCGGCGGAGGCGCCAACAAACAGCGCGCTGCTGAGAAACGCCGCTATCGACATATGCAGCAGGCGGAAAGGGAACGAAGGGTTAAATACCACGGCGAACCAGTCTACCGGCACCACCTGGCCGTTATGGATTTCGTAGCCCTGCGGCGTGTGCATCCAGCTGTTGGAGGAGAGGATCCAGAACGTCGACATCAGTGTGCCGAGCGCCACCATGCAGGTGGCAAGAAAATGAAGCCCCGGCCCCACTTTATTCCAGCCAAAGAGCATAACGCCCAGAAAGCCCGCCTCCAGGAAGAAGGCGGTGAGCACTTCATAAGTGAGCAGCGGGCCGGTAATACTGCCTGCGAACTCAGAGAAGCCGCTCCAGTTAGTACCGAACTGATAAGCCATCACCAGCCCGGAAACGACGCCCATGCCGAAGTTAACGGCGAAAATCTTCACCCAGAAATGGTAAAGCGACCGCCACACGGGGTTTTTGGTTTTGAGCCATAAGCCTTCCAGCACCGCCAGGTAACTGGCAAGCCCGATGGTAATGGCGGGAAAAATGATATGGAAAGAGACAGTAAAGGCGAACTGAATCCTTGCCAGGATAAAAGCGTCTAGACCAAACATGCAAACCTCATGACATAACGTTGTCTGCGACAAAGAGTACTCGGGCGCGGCTGAAACTTGCAGAAACAGAATGGCGCTATTTGACTATAACAGTTAATTAAAAAGTTGCGATTTTACGCAGCTGATCTAACCAAGCGGCAGGCGATTGCTTTATACTCGTTAACTCTTTGTTAAAACAGGCTCCCGTCGCAGGGAGGGCAAGCATGAAAAAGTACCAACGGCTGGTGCAGCAGATAATCGACCAGATTGCGCTTGGCGTCTGGCATCCGGGCGACAGGCTGCCCTCGCTGCGCGAGCAGGTCGCCAGCAGCGGCATGAGCCTGATGACGGTAAGCCATGCCTATCAGATGCTGGAAAGCCAGGGGGTCATCGTCGCCCGTCCGCAGTCGGGCTACTACGTGGCGCCGCAGCCGCAGGCCCGTACGCCCCAGCCGCCCGAGCAGATCCGCCGCGACGAGCAAGTTGATATCAATACCTATATTTTCGAGGTGTTGCAGGCGAGTACGGATGCCTCGGTGGTGCCGTTTGGCTCTGCTTTCCCGGACCCGCGCCTTTTCCCGCTCGCGCAGCTTAACCGCTCGCTGTCCAACGTCAGTAAATACGCTAACGCCATGAGCGTGATTGAAAACCTGCCGCCGGGCAACGAAGCGCTGCGTCACGCCATCGCCCGCCGTTATGCCCAGCAGGGGGTTAACGTCTCGCCAGAGGAGATAGTGATCACCGCCGGCGCGCTCGAAGCGCTTAACCTGAGCCTGCAAGCCGTGACGGAGCCGGGCGACTGGGTGATTGTGGAAAACCCCTGCTTTTATGGCGCGTTGCAGGCGCTGGAGCGGCTGCGCCTGAAGGCGCTGTCGGTGGCGACCGACGCCGAAGAGGGCATCGATCTCGACGCGCTCGCCCAGGCGCTGCAAGACTACCCGGTGAAAGCGTGCTGGCTGATGACCAACGCGCAAAATCCGCTGGGCTTTACCTTAAGCCCGGAGAAAAAGGCGCGGCTGGTGGCGCTGCTTTCACAGCATAACGTCACGCTGATTGAGGATGACGTTTACAGCGAGCTTTACTACGGGCGCGACAAACCCTTGCCGGCGCGCGCCTGGGATGAGAAAGGCATCACGCTGCACTGTTCCTCTTTTTCAAAATGTCTGGTGGCGGGGTTTCGTATTGGTTGGGTGGCGGCAGGCCGCCACGCGCGGCGTATTCAGCAGTTACAGCTGATGAGCACGCTTTCAACCAGTTCGCCGATGCAAATGGCGCTGGTGGATTACCTGGCGACTCGCCGCTATGACGCCCATTTGCGTCGCCTGCGCCGCCAGCTTGCCGAGCGTAAGCAGCAGGCCTGGCAGGCGCTGCGCCGCCATCTTCCCGCCGGGGTGCGCATTCACCGCAGCGAAAGCGGCTACTTTTTATGGATTGAATTGCCCGCCGGGCTGGATGCGGGGGCGCTTGGCGAGCAGGCGTTGCGCCAGCAGATAAGCATCGCGCCAGGGCGCATGTTCTCTACCAGCGACGCCTGGCATAATTTCTTTCGCTTCAACGCCTCCTGGGAATGGGGAGAGCGGGAAGAGCAGGCGGTTATCCGCCTTGCCGACCTTATTCGTCGCGCGTTAGCCGCCCCTGCGTCGCTCAGCGCCTGATGGTTTTAATTGGCTTGCCCGGCGGGTTATATACTTTTTACCGCCGGGCTTTCTCATTTAAAGAATAAGTTATTCGCACGGTGGAAATAATAAAAAAATAAAACAAACTGCCGTTTTATCTATTTCACGCAAACAACTTATCATTCCGGTCATAGGGAATTCTGATACTTTTCTCTTCGCGCTTCACAAAGCTAACCTACTGTCTACACTATGAAAAAGCGCGCAATTAATTCTGCAACTTTCTTCGCAGAGTACAAAGAGTGCGCGGCTTGTCACAACCTTAACAAAATCTTTACATGCGGCGGGAGAATTCTCTTCGCTACGTATATGGTTATTTCGGGAGATATTTTTACGGCAAGGCGGCCGGCTAATTAATTCAGACAGGAGTAAAAGAATCATGAGCAAATCTTTCGCGCTTAGCGCGCTCTCTGCGCTGTGCCTGACCGTGCTTACCGCCCAGGCTGCTGAACCTCCCAAAGCCATTGGCGAAGGCGAAGGCCGCCTCGATATCATCGCCTGGCCTGGTTATATCGAAAACGGGCAAACCGATAAAAACTACGACTGGGTCAGCGGTTTTGAAAAAGAGACCGGCTGCGAGGTTAATGTAAAAACCGCCGCCACCTCCGATGAAATGGTCAGCCTGATGGCGAAAGGGGGCTATGACCTGGTGACCGCCTCCGGCGACGCCTCGCTGCGCCTGATTATGGGCAAACGCGTGCAGCCCATTAACACCGCGCTTATCCCGAACTGGAAAAATGTCGATCCGCGGCTGGTTAAAGGCGACTGGTTTAACGCAGGCGGCAAAGTGTACGGCACGCCCTATCAGTGGGGGCCAAACCTGCTGATGTACAACACCAAAACGTTCCCGCAGGCGCCGGACAGCTGGGCGGTGATTTTCGAGAAGCAAAACCTGCCGGACGGCAAAACCAACCAGGGGCGCGTGCAGGCCTATGACGGGCCTATCTATATCGCCGACGCCGCGCTCTATCTGAAAGCGAAACAGCCCGATTTAGGCATTACCGACCCGTATCAGCTTACCGAGGCGCAATACAACGCGGTGCTGAAAGTGTTGCGCGACCAGCATCAGCTCATCCACCGCTACTGGCACGACACCACAGTGCAAATGAGCGATTTTAAAAACGAAGGGGTGGTGGCCTCCAGCGCCTGGCCTTACCAGGCGAACGCGCTGAAAAACGAAGGCCAGCCCATCGCCACCGTCTTTCCGAAAGAGGGCGTAACGGGCTGGGCGGATACCACCATGCTGCACGCCGAAGCCAAACACCCTAACTGCGCTTACAAATGGATGAACTGGTCGCTCACGCCGAAAGTGCAGGGCGACGTTGCCGCCTGGTTTGGTTCGTTGCCTGCCGTGGTGGAAGGCTGCAAAGCGAGCGCCTTGCTGGGCGATAAAGGTTGCGAGACCAACGGCATGGGATTCTTCGACAAAATTGTCTTCTGGAAAACGCCGGTCGCCCAGGGCGGGAAGTTCGTTCCCTACAGCCGCTGGACGCAGGATTACATCGCCATTATGGGCGGCCGTTAACGCCCGGGAGTTTTTTATGTCGTATGCAGTCGAGTTTGAAAATGTCTCCCGGCTCTATGGCGACGTTCGCGCAGTGGACAATGTGACCATCCGGATAAATGACGGCGAGTTTTTCTCTATGCTGGGGCCTTCCGGCTCCGGCAAAACCACCTGCCTGCGTCTTATTGCCGGCTTTGAGCAGCTCTCTTCCGGGGCTATTCGCATCTTTGGCCGCGAGGCGAGCGAACTGCCGCCCTGGGAGCGCGACGTCAACACCGTGTTTCAGGACTACGCGCTCTTTCCGCATATGTCGGTGCTGGAAAATGTCGCCTACGGGCTGATGGTGAAAGGCGTGGCGAAGAAAGCGCGGCTCGCCCGGGCGCAGGAGGCGCTGGAGCGCGTCGCGCTGGGTTTTACCCACGCCCGCAAACCGTCGCAGCTCTCCGGCGGCCAGCGCCAGCGCGTCGCCATCGCCCGGGCGCTGGTGAACCAGCCGCGGGTGCTGCTGCTGGATGAGCCCCTCGGCGCGCTCGATCTCAAGCTTCGTGAACAGATGCAGGTAGAGCTTAAAAAGTTGCAGCGTGACCTGGGCATCACTTTTATCTTCGTCACTCACGATCAGGGCGAAGCGCTGTCGATGTCCGACCGCGTGGCAGTCTTTAATAATGGCCGTATAGAGCAGGTCGATTCTCCCCGCGAGCTTTATATGCGTCCGCGCACGCCGTTCGTGGCGGGCTTCGTCGGCACGGCCAACGTGCTGGATGACGCACTGGCGCAGCGGTTGTGCGGCGCGCCGGGGGCGTTTTCATTGCGCCCTGAGCATATCCGGCTTAATGAAGCGGGCGATATTCAGGTCGCTGGCACCGTGCAGGAGATCCAGTACCAGGGTGCCGCCACGCGCCTTGAGCTGCGCCTCGCGGGCGGCGAAAAGCTGCTGGTAAGCCAGGCGAACCTGCACAGCGCGCTGGCTGGCGGCGACTTTCGCATTGGACAGCAGGTCACCGCGTCCTGGGCGCGAGAGGCGATGATCCCGCTGCGCGGGGAGGGGTAAGATGGAGATGACCGTCATGCCTGCTTCCTCGCGTGAAGGATTTCTGCGCCGCATTACCACGCTGCTCTGGCAGCGCCCGACGCTGTGGCTCTTTTTACTGCTGCTGCCGCCGCTGCTCTGGTTCGGCATTATCTATCTGGGTTCGCTGCTCACGCTGTTGTGGCAGGGGTTTTATACCTTTGACGACTTCACCATGTCGGTGACGCCAGACCTGACGCTTGCCAATCTGCGCGCCCTGTTTATCCCTGCCAATTACGACATCATCCTGCGAACGCTGACGATGGCGATAGCCGTGACCCTGGCCTGCGCGGTTCTGGCTTTCCCGATGGCTTACTACATGGCGCGTTACACCAGCGGCAAGATGAAAGCCTTCTTTTACATCGCCGTCATGTTGCCGATGTGGGCAAGCTATATCGTTAAAGCCTACGCCTGGACGTTATTGCTGGCGCGGGACGGCGTGGCGCAGTGGTTCTTGCAGCATCTGGGGCTTGAGGGGCTGCTGAACGCGCTGCTCGGCGTGCCCGGCATTGGCGGCAACACGCTTTCCACCTCGGGGCTGGGCCGCTTCCTGGTCTTCGTCTATATCTGGCTGCCGTTTATGATCCTGCCTGTTCAGGCGTCGCTTGAGCGGTTGCCGCCTTCGCTGTTGCAGGCGTCGGCAGACCTGGGGGCGCGCCCTTCGCAAACCTTTCGGCACGTTATTCTGCCGCTCGCCATTCCGGGCGTGGCGGCGGGGTCTATCTTTACGTTCTCGCTCACGCTTGGCGATTTTATCGTGCCGCAGCTCGTTGGGCCGCCGGGCTTTTTCATCGGCAACATGGTCTATTCCCAGCAGGGGGCGATTGGCAATATGCCGATGGCGGCGGCCTTTACGCTTGTGCCGATCGTGTTAATTGCGGTTTATCTGGCGTTCGTGAAGCGCCTGGGGGCTTTCGATGCACTCTGAACGCGCGCCGCTCTTGCTAAGGATCGCCGCCTGGGGCGGGGTTATCTTCCTGCATTTTCCGCTGCTGGTGATCGCCCTTTACGCCTTCAACACGGAAGACGCGGCTTTCAGCTTTCCGCCCAAGGGTTTTACCCTGCACTGGTTCAGCGTGGCGGCAGGAAGGTCAGATATTCTTGATGCCGTGATGCTCTCGGTGAAAGTAGCGGCGCTTGCCACCGCGCTTGCGCTCGTGCTCGGCACGCTTGCCGCCGCTGCGCTCTGGCGGCGGGAGTTTTTCGGCAAAGACGCCATCTCGCTGCTGCTGCTTTTGCCCGTCGCTCTGCCAGGAATTATTACCGGCATCGCGCTGTTGACCGCGTTTAAAACGCTAAACTTTGAACCAGGGTTCCTGACGATTGTGGTCGGTCACGCCACCTTCTGTGTGGTTGTGGTGTTCAATAACGTCATCGCGCGCTTTCGCCGGACGTCATACAGCCTGGTTGAAGCTTCGATGGATCTCGGGGCCGACAGCTGGCAAACCTTCCGGCATATCATTCTGCCGAACCTGGGCACGGCCCTGCTGGCGGGCGGCATGCTCGCCTTCGCGCTGTCGTTCGACGAGATTATCGTCACCACGTTTACCGCCGGGCATGAGCGCACGCTGCCGCTCTGGTTACTCAACCAGCTTGGCCGTCCCCGCGATGCGCCGGTCACAAACGTGGTGGCTTTGCTGGTGATGGTGGTGACGATGATCCCCATTTTAGGGGCCTGGTGGCTGACCCGCGAAGGCGACATGGTCGCCGGCGGCGGTAAATAACTTTTCGTTCAAAGGAAAACGCTATGCAGAATCAACTATTGATTAACGGAACACTCCTGAGCGGCGAAGGGGAAAAGCTGCCCGTTTACAACCCGGCGACGGGAGAAGTGCTGCTCGACATCGCTGAGGCCACGGCTGAACAGGTGGATGCGGCAGTCAACGCCGCCGACGCCGCCTTTGCGCAGTGGGGGCAGACGACGCCGAAAGAGCGCGCGGAGGCGCTGCTGAAAATCGCCGACGTCATTGAGCGCAACGCCGACGAATTCGCGAAGCTTGAATCGCAAAACTGCGGTAAACCGCTGCACTGCGTCATCAACGACGAAATTCCGGCGGTAGTGGATGTGTTTCGCTTCTTCGCAGGCGCCGCGCGCTGCCTGAGCGGACTGGCTGCCGGCGAATACCTGAGCGGCCATACCTCGATGATCCGCCGCGATCCGGTGGGGGTTGTCGCATCCATCGCGCCCTGGAACTATCCGCTGATGATGGCGGCGTGGAAGCTTGCGCCCGCGCTGGCGGCAGGTAACTGCGTGGTGATGAAGCCTTCGGAAATTACGCCGCTCACGGCGTTGAAGCTTGCGGAGCTTGTGAAAGATATCCTGCCGGCAGGCGTGCTGAACGTGCTGTTCGGCCGCGGCCAGACGGTAGGCGACCCGCTCACGGGCCATGAGAAAGTGCGCATGGTTTCGCTTACCGGTTCTGTCGCCACCGGCGAGCACATTATCAGCCGCACCGCCTCGTCGATTAAGCGCACTCATATGGAGCTTGGCGGCAAAGCGCCGGTGCTGGTGTTTGATGATGCCGATATCGATGCAGTGGTGGAAGGCATCCGCACGTTTGGTTTTTATAACGCCGGGCAGGATTGCACCGCCGCCTGTCGCGTCTATGCGCAAAAAGGCATTTACGAGCAGCTGGTGGAAAAACTGGGCGCGGCGGTGGCAAGCATAAAGCAGGGCGCGCCGGAAGATGAAACGACCGAGCTGGGGCCGCTCAGCTCGCTCGCGCACCTTGAGCGCGTGAGCAAGGCGGTCAACGACGCCAAAGCCTTGCCGCACGTGAAGGTGGTGACGGGCGGCGAAAAGCTGGACGGCCCAGGTTATTTCTTCAAGCCGACGGTCATCGCCGGGGCGAAACAGCAAGACGCCATTGTGCAGCGTGAAGTATTCGGCCCGGTGGTGAGCGTCACGCCGTTTGATGACGAAGCGCAGGCGCTCGCCTGGGCTAACGATTCGCAATATGGCCTGGCGTCGTCCGTCTGGACTCAGGATGTGGGCCGCGCCCACCGCTTAAGCGCGCGTCTGCAATACGGCTGCACCTGGGTGAACACGCACTTTATGCTGGTCAGCGAAATGCCCCACGGCGGGCAGAAACACTCCGGCTACGGCAAAGATATGTCGATTTACGGGCTGGAAGATTACACCGTGGTGCGCCATGTGATGATAAAACACTAACGCTGCGGTGTGATTAATCATCGCTTACGCTGCGCTTTGAAGCCCTTGCGCGCGGCGTAAGCGAATTTTTATCTGCTGAAAAACAGCGCTCATCGGCTTTGTGAGATCTTTCGCTGTTTATTGAAATTCCTTACGGACTGCCTGTTATTTTCAACGCATATTTTATAATTTAGCTGTGAAAAAACGCGCTGTTTAATATCCTCCGGAGGCTTCATGAACGTCACCACAACGTTATCGTTAAAAGCGGGCGCAATATTGCTCGCCTGCGCTCTTGCGGGCTGCTCGTCAAAAGTGACAGAAACAAAACAATATTCAGGATTCATTGCCGACTATTCCAATTTAGCGCCAGCTAAAACCGCTTCCGGACAAGAGGTGCTGCGCTGGGTAGCGCCTGATTTTCGTCTAAGCAATTATAAAAGCCTTTATTTCGCCCCCGTTATTTATTACCCCAAACCCATGCCCAATAAACGCGTGACTGAGCAAACGCTTGAACAGGTGCGCCTGTATACCGACCAACGGCTGAGAAGCGCCTTAGGCGCGCATATTCGCATTGCCTCGCAACCGGAACCTGGCGGTCTCATTCTTAAAACCGCTATTGCAGCCGTTTCAGCAGAAAATAAAGATTTAAGATTTTATGAGGTATTGCCGGTCACTGCGGTTGTCGCCGGCACCATGGCGCTTTCGGGCCAGCGCTCGCAGAATGCCACGCTTTTTTTAGAGGCTGAAGCTATCGATGTCTCAACAAATGAAACCGTCGCTAAAGTCGTCAGAAAAGGTTATGGCGGCTCAATTTCAAATAGCAATGCGCCTATCACCCAGGCTGACGTTAAAGGCGCCATTGATGTCATGATTTCCGACGTGACGGCGTATGTTTCCAACTAAAGGTTAACATCGGTGATTTGATTGGGGCGATGCCGTGTCTGTTAATGGTTTCGCCTTTCTTCGCTGGCTCTTACGCATCTTGCAGCGGGGGTTTTTACAATCAGATAAAGCATGTCATGCAGAAGAATAATTCCGTAAAAATCATCAGGAAAATAAGTGTGCTCAACGCGAAATCGTTAAGAAAAATAGCGACGAATATAGGTTCTGTTGTCTGTGGAAACATAATCGGCAGCGGGGCGATTAAGCCGATCAAAAAACAGGTGTGTTTAAGGGTTATTGCTGATTGAATGTATACAAATAGTGAGGCGAGAAATACATCGAGAGTTTGTTAACCATATCTTATTAATAAAGCGATTAACTATAAGGGTGATAGCTTACAGTGGCTGACGGCGATAATTCTGCAACCCGGTGAATGACAAACTCAACGTTGCGCGGGCCGCAGACAGGGTAAAAAAAGAAACCTCTGAAGGTGGAAATCCACGCACCTTCAGAGGCGATGCAAAGCATCATTCGTTACCTGTGACAGTCGTCACGCGGGGAAATTTAGATAATGACCTGCAACTACACAAGGCCGCAAAGTTAACCTTTTGTGCTGTAGAACATGCATTTAATCCACATTTTATCGCCGGGCTGAAACATAATATTGCCTTAAGCATAATCTGATGTTTTTTATTCGACTTCTTATCGCTAAAACGGCATCGCTAAAGTAGAAACGCATCGAAAGCAGAGAATTACAACACGCGCAGCAAAGTGAGCAACAAAGTTCACATCCCGTTACTTTTTAACATTTATACCGATTAAAACTGCGCTTTTAATCGGTTAGGATTGTTAACCTTTACGTAACAACTGCCTGTAAGCCGCACCGGCTGAAGGACACTTCATTTTGGAAAGCAATGAAATACCTGTTAATGCTGACGCTCTTCGTGCTGCTGTTTAACTTTCACGCTGCGCAGGCGGCGGAAAGCAAGATTGATATCACCGATCTTCATTTTGTGAAGTCCGTTGAAGGGCAGTTATATATTGAAGGGCTGGTGAAGAATCTGACTGCGCATCCGCTGCGCCAGGTTTATGTCGCGTTTAATCTGCTGAAAAACGGCATGGTGGTGGGTTACAGCACGGATATTGTTTTTGATCTGCAACCCAGACAGGCGTGGCAAATCCATACCCGCTGCCGCACGCGAATTTTTAAACCGGACCATTTCCGGCTGGCGGAACTTTCGGTTATTCCTTAATGCCATCAGGATATTGAAACCGCTCACATCCCGGTGGCACGTCTCTGGATTTCCCGCACGGCAGGCAACCTGAAGCGCGAAAATACTCTACCCTTTGAGTAAACGCGACTGAAAGGAGGACGCATGTCACTGTCAATTGAGAAAAAACAGCAGCCGAACGGGGAATACATCTATACCGCGACCTGCCGTGAAGAAACCTACCATTTTAGCGTAACGGGAAAAGGGGAAACCGCGACCGAGGCGGACCAAAACCTGCTGCGCGCGCTCGACGAAATAAAGCAGCGGCTGGATGAAGTCGCCCAGACCGGAAAACTTTCTGCCTGATGCGCTCTGCCTGATGCGCTCTGCCTGCCGGGTGTCTGGCAGGCGAAAATTCTGTATCCTGCGATAACAATTCAATAAAACAATAACTTTTGTCTGTTAAGGAAGCTTTATGGCAATCACCCGGCGCGATTTTATCAACGGCGTCGCTATCACCGTTGCTGCGGGCGTCACCCCCTGGCAAATCCTGCGCGCATCGCCGCAAACCGCCGCCCGCTCGCTCTATTACCCGCCGGTATTGACTGGCCTTCGCGGTAACCATCCCGGCTCGTTTGAGGCTGCGCACGCGTTGGGGCGCGAAGGGAAAAACGTTAACCCGGCAAACGTGCCGGTTGAAGAAACCTATGACCTGGTGATTGTCGGCGCGGGCATCAGCGGCCTTGCCGCCGCCTGCTTCTGGCAGGAATTGCGCGGCAAGACGAGCCGTATTCTGCTTCTTGATAACCATGACGACTTTGGCGGCCACGCCAAACGCAACGAATTCAACGTCGACGGTAAAACGGTGCTTGGCTACGGCGGCAGCGAATCGTTCCAGTCGCCGCGCAACAACTTCAGCGAAACGGCGATGGCGCTGCTAAAAACGTTGAATGTCAGCATTGAAGGGATGGCGAAAAGCTTCGACCAGACCTTTTACCCGGATCTCAACCTCAGCCGCGGCGTCTTTTTCGATAAGAAAAATTTTGGCGTCAATAAAATCGTTGCAGGCGATCCTGGCCGCGCGGTGGCGGATGATATTCCGCCGGATCGCATGAATGCCCGTGATATCAACGCGTTTATCAATGACTTCCCCTTACCGCAAGCCGACCGTGAAGCGCTGATATCGCTGCATACTGAACAGAAAGATTATCTCGCCGGGATGAGCATTGAAGAGAAACAGGCGTGGATGGACAGCCACAGCTATAGCCAGTTTCTGCGGGAAAAAGTGGGCTTAAGCGACAGCGCCATTCGCTACTTCCAGCAGCGCACCAATGACTTTCAGGCTATCGGCATCGACGGCACGTCGGCGAGCGATGCGCGCATCTGCGCGCTGCCGGGGCTTGAAGGAATGGGGCTGCCGCCGCTTGACCCGGAATCGCTGGCGGATCTCGAAGAGCCTTATATCTACCATTTCCCGGACGGCAACGCAGGGCTTGCGCGCCTGATGGTTCGCCATCTTATTCCCGCCGTTGCGCCGGGCAACACCATGGACGACATCGTGCTGGCGAAGTTTGATTACAGCCAGCTTGATAACGCTGGCTCCCCGGTGCGTCTGCGCCTGAACAGCACCGGCGTGCACGCCGCCAACGTTAACGGCGGGGTGGAGGTCACTTATCTGCGCGACGGCAAGCTGCACAAGGTGAAAGGCGGGCAGGCGGTGATGGCGGGGTACAATATGATGATCCCTTATCTGGTGCCGGAAATGCCAGAGGCGCAAAAAGCGGCGCTGAAACAAAACGTCAAGGCGCCGCTGGTTTACAGCAAGGTGGTTATTCGCAACTGGCAGCCGTTTATCACGCTTGGCGTGCATGAAATTTACTCGCCCGCCGCGCCATACAGCCGCGTAAAGCTCGACTATCCGGTGGATATGGGCGGCTACGCGCATCCGCGCGACCCTGCGCAGCCGATTGGCCTGCATATGGTTTATGTGCCAACCTTCCCGGGCAGCGGCCTGAGCGCCCGCGAGCAGTTTCGCAAAGGGCGCGCGTTTCTCCTCGGCACGCCGTTTGAGGTGCATGAGCAGATGATCCGCGAACAGCTACAGGGGATGTTTGGCGAAGCGGGCTTTGACCACGAGCGCGATATCGCCGCTATCACCGTCAACCGCTGGTCCCACGGCTACTCCTACTTTTACAGCGGCCTGTTTGACGATGAAGAAGGGTCGCAGAAAATTATCGAACAGGCGCGCCAGCCAGTGGGCCGCATCACCATCGCCAACTCCGACGCCGACTGGAGCCCCTACGCTAACTCGGCCATCGACCAGGGCTACCGTGCGGTAAAAGAGCTGCATGAGATGGCGGCGAAGGAGGGCGCATGAAACGTTTAACGTTGTTAACCCTCACGCTGTTGGCGGCAGGCGCCAACGCCGAGCCGATGAGCAAAGGCGAATATGTGGCGCGGGCGGGCGACTGCATGGCCTGCCACACCACGGAAAACGGCGCGCCGCTGGCGGGCGGGCTGAAATTCGCCACGCCGCTCGGCGCGATCTATTCCACCAATATCACGCCGGATAAAAACCACGGTATCGGCGCTTATCGTTTCGATGAGTTCGCCCGCGCCATGCGCGACGGGGTGGCTAAAGACGGTCATCGTCTCTACCCGGCCATGCCTTATCCTTCCTATGCGAAAATGAACGATGAAGATCTCCGCGCGCTTTATGACTACCTGATGAACGAGGTCAAGCCGCAGCCTGCGGCGAACCGCGAAAGCGACATCCCCTGGCCGCTCTCCCTGCGCTGGCCGCTGGCCGCCTGGAACGGCCTGTTTGTTGATGCCAAACCTTTTACGCCGCGAGCGGACAAAGACGCCGCCTGGAACCGGGGCGCTTATCTGGTGCAGGGCGAGGGCCACTGCGGCGCCTGCCACACGCCACGCGGCGCGGCGATGCAGGAAAAAGCGCTTAGCGACAGCGACGAGCAATTTCTTGCCGGCGCCGAACTGGATGGCTGGTACGCTCCTTCGCTGCGCGGGCTAAACATGTCGCAGGCGGATCTGGCGATGCTGCTGCGCGAAGGACGCAGCAAGCACGCCGCGCTGAGCGGGCCGATGGATGACGTCGTGACGCACAGCAGCCAGTACCTGACGAGTGACGATCTCAACGCTATCGCCAGCTATTTGCTGAGCCTGAAGGGCAACGCGGAACAGCCTCAGCCAGCACAGAAGGTAAGCGAGAGCGCCATGAATAACGGTCATGTTATTTACGGGCGCTACTGCGCAACCTGCCATGGCAGCAACGGTGAGGGCGCCGATTACGCCGTGCCGTCGCTGAAAGGCAATCTGACGGTGAACAGCAGCAATCCGCTGACCTTAACCCGCGTGCTGCTGGAGGGCGCGCAAACGCCGGTTACTCAGGCGCACTTGCCGTACAGCATGCCGGGCTACGCCTGGGCGCTGGACGACCAGCAAGCCGCGGATGTGATGAACTACGTACGCAACAGCTGGGGTAACCACGGCGCGCCCGTAAACGCGAAAGCGGTAAAAGCGGCGCGGGAGCTTATCCATACCCCCTGATCCTGACGCGTTGCCCGCCCGGGCGACGCGCTTTTCTCACTAACCACGCGTTTTTCTGAAACTTTTGCCAACCGGCGCTTTCATTTTTTCCAGTTGATAATCATCAAACTCCGCGTCGTCCGGGGTACGCACAATACCCCCTTTTGATAAGGGGATAATGATGGAAGAAGAAAAAGCGCAGCAGCAGGCTGGCGGGCTAAACGTATCGCGGCGGGGTTTTTTGCTGACGACTTCAGCGCTGGCCGCCGCGCCGCTGTTTACTTTCAACGCGCAGAAAAGCGAAGCCGCGGCGAAAGCCGCCTCTGCGCCGGCGCGGGTGGTGGCGACCTGTAGTACGTTCGACTGCGGCGGGAAATGCGATATTCGCGCCCACGTACAGGATGGGGTGGTAACGCGCGTGACCACCTGCCCGGATGACCAGGTTGACCCGCAAATGCCGGTCATGCGCGCCTGCGTACGCGGACGCGGCTACCGTCAGTTCGTCTATCATCCGGACCGGCTCAAATACCCTATGAAGCGCACGGGCAAGCGCGGAGAAGGAAAGTTTGAGCGGATAAGCTGGGATGAGGCGACAACGCTGATTGCCGATAACTTGCGGCGCATTACCAAAAAATATGGCCCGGCATCGCGTTTCGTTCACAACAATACCGCCGTCTCGGGCGGCGCGTTTTCCGGCGACAAAATGGCCCGGCGCCTGCTCAGCATGACGGGCGGCTACCTTGAGTATTACCATTCGGTGAGCATGGGCAATACCGGCGCCGCCACGCCATACACTTACGGCACCGCCAAAAGCGGCAGCAGCCTTGATACCTTGCTTGATACCCCGCTGGTGATCCTCTGGGGCCACAACCCCAACGAAACCATCTTCGGCCACAGCAATTATTACTTTCAGAAAATGAAGCAGCGCGGCACGCGCTTTATTGTCGTCGACCCGCGTTATTCCGACACCGTCGCGTCGTTGGCGGATCAGTGGATCCCGCTGCGGCCCACCACCGATAACGCCCTGATGGACGCGATGATGTATGTCATCATCAGCGAAAACCTGCACGATCGGGCATTCATCGACCGCTTCGCGCTGGGCTTTGATGAGGCGCAAATGCCGGAAGGCGTGCCGGAAAATGAATCGCTGGTCGCTTATTTAACGGGTAAAAAAGATGGCGTGGTTAAAACGCCGGCGTGGGCGGAGCCGATAACCGGCGTGCCGGCGCAGACTATACGCCAGCTGGCGCGTGAGTATGCCACCGCTAAACCCGCCGCGCTGATTCAGGGCTGGGGGCCGCAGCGTCACCTTTGCGGCGAGCGTACCGCGCGCGGTTCCACGCTCCTTGCCGTTATTACCGGCAACGTAGGGGTAAAAGGGGGCTGGGCGGCGGGCTATGGCGGCATCGGCAACCGAAAATTCGCCGCCGAACCCTGGGCCATTGCCAACCCGGTTAAAGAAAAGATTTCCATCATGAACTGGGTGCAGGCGTGCGATGACGCCAGCAAAGTCACGCCAGAGATGGGGTTGAAAGAGGCTGATAAGCTCACCAGCAACATTAAGATGATCTTCAGCCTGGCGGGCAACTATCTGGCGAACCAGAACCCCGATATCAACCAGGCGGTAAAGGTGCTGGAAGATGAGTCGAAGGTAGAGTTTATCGTCGCAAGCGATCTCTTTTTAACGCCCAGCGCCCGTTACGCCGACCTGCTGTTGCCGGAAACCAGCTTTATGGAACGCTGGAACATTGGCGAAACCTGGGGCACCGGCAACTACCTGATGCTGTCAGAAAAACTCATTGAGCCGGAGTTTGAGCGCCGTTCAGATTACGACTGGCTGTGCGATGTGGCGCAAAAGCTGGGGATCGGCGAGCGGTTCAGCGAAGGGCGCGACGAACAGCAATGGGTAGCGCACATCTGGGAGAAAACCCGGGAGGCCTGTGCCGACCTGGCGCTGCCGGGCTTCGCCGCGCTTCGCGAGCAGCGCCACTTTTACTTCAAAGAGCCGCCTTATGTCGCTTTTGAAGAGAACATCCGCGACCCGGATAACCATCCCTTCGCCACGCCGTCAGGCAAAATCGAAATCTTCTCTAAGCGCCTCTGGGAGATGAACAACCCGGCGATTCCGGCGCTTTCGCATTATGTCCCCACCGAAGAAGGGCCGCAGGATGCGCTACGGGAAAAATACCCGTTGCAGCTCATTACCTGGAAAGGGAAAAACCGCGCCAACTCTACGCAGTATGCCAACCCCTGGCTACAGGAAGTGCAGACGCAAAAACTCTGGATAAACCCGCAGGACGCCATGGCCCGCCGCATTCAGCAAGGCGACAAGCTGCGTGTTTTCAACGACCGCGGGGTCACGCTGGTGCCTGCGGAAGTGACGCCGCGCATTATGCCAGGCGTGGTGGCGATGCAGGCGGGCGCCTGGTGGCAGCCTGATGTCTCCGGCGTGGATCACGGCGGCTGCGCCAACGTCCTTACCACTTCACGCATTACGCCCCTTGCGAAAGGCAACGCCCATCAAACCCTGCTGGTAGAGGTAACAAAGCATGAGTCAGTTTAAAGAGTTCGCGGCGGTCAGCGAAAAGCAGCTCGGTTTTTATATCGACAGCGCCCGTTGCTCGGGCTGTAAAGCGTGTCAGGTAGCCTGCAAAGATAAAAACAACCTTGAGCCGGGCCGTCGTTACCGTCGGGTGTATGAAGTGAAAGGGGGCGGTTTCGCGCCGACCGGGCAGGGCGGGTTAATCCATAACGTCTTCGCTTATACGCTTTCACTCTCCTGCAACCACTGCGCCGACCCCATCTGCGTTAAAAACTGCCCGACCACGGCGATGCATAAGCGTCCCGGAGACGGCATCGTGCGTGTAAATACCGACAAATGCGTCGGCTGCGGTTACTGCGCGTGGTTATGCCCTTACGGCGCGCCGCAGCGCAACACCGTCACCGGGCAGATGTCGAAATGCGATTTCTGTATCGATCAGCTCGCCGAAGGCAAATCACCGATCTGCGTGGCGACTTGTCCGCTGGGGGCCATTCAGTTTGGCCCCATAGCAACGCTGCGGGCGCGTTATGGCGAATTGTGCGACGTAAAAGGGCTGCCTGACTCCACCATCACCCGGCCAAATCTGGTCGTCAAGGCGCATCATGGCGCAGAAAAAGAGGATGAAAACCATGTCTGAATGGCCATTGATGGCGTTTACGCTCTTGTTTCAGGGCGCAGTGGGGTACTGGCTGATGATGCTGCTTTGCGAAACGCCGGCCTGTCGGGCCGGGCAGCGGAGCCTGTTAACCTTCCCGGCGCTTTTTGCGGTGCTGTTCGCCGGCGCGCTGGGGCTTGCGGCCTCAACGCTGCATCTGGGATACCCGCTGAACGCGTTTCACGCGCTGCGCCACCTTTCCAGCTCCTGGCTTAGCCGCGAGATTGTAATGGCCGGGCTGTTTCTGGCGCTGGCGGCATTGTGTACGCTGCTGGCGTTGCGTAAAGGCCGGATCCCGCCAGCGCTGTTGTGGCTGGTTGCGCTGGCTGGTCTGGTCGATATCGGCTGCATGGGGGCCATTTACCGTTACTCGTCGGTAGCGACATGGATGCACGTCACTACCTGGGTTATGTTTTACGGCGCGGCAGCGGTGCTGGGCGCGGCGATCCTGCTGCTGCGCCTTGATTACCGGGGCGAATGTCCGGTTTCGGTACAGCGCGGCCTTACGCTGCTGATTATTACGACGCTGCTGGTTCGGCTGCTATTCCAGCCCCTGTACCAGAGCTTTCTTTCCTCGGCCGAGGTGACAGTAACGTTTCCGCTACCGGCGCTGGAGGTTTATTCGCACCTGTGGCCGTTGCGGCTTCTGGCATGGAGCCTTTCAGCGGCGGGCGCGCTGTTGCTTATCATCAGCCTTATGCGCCCCAGAAGCGCGCTCTGGCTGCGGGCAGGCGCTGTGCTGTTAATTGTGGCGGAAGTGCTGCTGCGACAGCTTTTTTTCATCGTCGAACTGTGAAGTTATTTTCACTGGTTGCTCCCCCCGCGCCGCCGCGCGTGGGGGCGTAATGTCTCCATCAGCGCGTCAGGCAAAGCGGCTGTGAAGCCTGCCGGACGCGCTGCCCCGCGCAGGCTTTTCGCTTTACTGAAGGCCGCATGCGGCTTGATGAGCAGCGGTGCGTTGGCTGCGGCATCTGCCTGTTTGTTTGTCCTTGCGATGCGATAGAAAACCTGAGCGCGCCAGCGCGGGCCGTGCGTGATGGCGTACTGCTCGGCCCGTTTACGCTGCCGGTAAGCGTTGAGGAGCTCCTGATGTGGCACGCGCAGCACCAGATTCGTGCTGTCGCGCTCGATCCGTTTCGCTTCCCGGGCTGGGCTGTCACGCTCGCCGCGCTTAATCTTCAGTTGCGAAAAGCAGGCCAGACGCCGTGGCGGCTTGCCGCGCCGTCA
This sequence comes from Franconibacter helveticus LMG 23732, assembly GCF_000463115.2. Taxonomy (GTDB): domain Bacteria; phylum Pseudomonadota; class Gammaproteobacteria; order Enterobacterales; family Enterobacteriaceae; genus Franconibacter; species Franconibacter helveticus. The sequence continues at coordinate 108,487 of NZ_AWFX01000042.1, forward strand.
GAGGCAGCGTCGCAGCGGGAGAGAAGAAGATGGCTTCGCCTTGCTGAAGAGAACGCGACGCTGAGCGTCACGGCTGGCAGCCGCGCAAGACGACGCTTGTGGCGCGTGACCAGCGAATACGTTATCGCCCTGAACCAGAAGAAATGCACGTTGTGCGGCGCCTGCGGCCGCATTTGCAGCGCGGGGGCCATGCATTTTGCTGAAAGCGAAGTGCGGCTCAACGCGATGGACTGCACCGGGTGCCGGGGGTGCGAAGCGGTTTGTCCGGTGGGCGCGGTCGCTATTACCAGAGGCGAGGTGAATAGCATCATCCAACTCACCGTGAGCGAAACAGCGTGCCCCGTCTGTAAACAGCCGCGGCTAAGCTGGCCTGGCAAAGAGGGGCAGCCTTGTCCCTTATGCCTGCGTCATCACCATGGCATGCGCGAAGCCTGATTAGTTACAACATACTATAAAGAGGAATGAACGGTTTGGCCTTAGCGCGGGTTTTTAAGCCTGCTTGTTAAGATTGATGGTTAAGCCTGCCTGGTAAGCCTGGCAGGGGGCCGGGGTTTAGCCTTTGCCCGCTGTCATTAATCTGTCACAGCCGCTCTTTATAACAGGGGCAACGTTAAAAAGGACGCTATCCCCATGAAAATAAAACCCCTTGCGCTGCTGTGCGCCACGCTCTTTTCGTTCTCGCTTCAGGCTGCTGAACCGCAGGTTTCTCGTTACGTTGTCACATTTCCGCAGGGCGATCGCGTTGCTTACCAGGGCGACTATACCAGCGCATTTCCACAGGGGCTGCCGGTTGGGGTTGGCTCCGGCCTGCAATTTTTACGCAAAGAGGGCGACAGTCTGGTTTTCGCCACGGTGACCGATCGCGGTCCGAATGCGGATTCCCCAAAAGCGGGCAAGCGCGAGTCAAAAATTTTCGCAAGCCCCGGCTACGCGCCGCAGCTAATGACGATCCGCGTCAGCGGCGATAAAGCCGAAGCTACAGAGGGCAAGCCGCTGCACGACGAGCAGGGAAACATTACCGGCTTGCCGCTGCCGGAAGGGCTGATTGGCGCAACCAACGAGCTGGCGCTGAATGACGCGCTGCAACCGCTGAAAAGCGATCGCCGCGGGCTGGATACCGAAGGCATTACGCCTGATGGCAAGGGCGGCTACTGGCTGTGTGACGAATACGGGCCGTTTATCATCCATGTAGACGCGAACGGTAAAATCCTGGAAAAACATGGCCCCCAGGCGGACCAGGGCGAGCAGGCCGTCGCGGGCGGTTTGCCGAATATCGTTAAGTGGCGGCAGTCTAACCGCGGGTTTGAAGGGCTGACCCGCATGCCGGATGGCCGTATCATCGCCGCGGTGCAAAGCACGCTCGACATTGACGGTAAAACCAAAAACAGCGCGCGCTTTACACGGCTGGTCAGTTTCGACCCGGCCAGCGGCAAAACGGCGATGTATGGCTACCCGATCGATATCGACGTCTATAAAAAAGCAAAAGACGCCAAAATTGGCGATATCGTGGCGCTTGATAATGACCGCCTGTTGCTGATTGAGCAGGGCGGCGATAAAAACAAAACCATGCGTAACTTGGTTTATGTGGTGGATCTGCGCAACGCGACCGATCTCAGCGCTTTTGATAAAGAACAACCGCCGGAATTTGACGACGCGGACAAGCTCAACGCGCGCGGCATAAAACTCGCCGCTAAATCGCTGCTGGTTGACCTGCGCAAGCTGGGTTGGCAGCAGGAAAAAGCGGAAGGGCTGACGGTTGTCGACAAGCAAACCATCGCGGTTATCAACGACAACGACTTTGGCCTTCAGGCGACGCTTGAAAAACCCGAAGGCGACAAGCAGGATGCCGATGAGTATCAGGTCGACGGCAAAGGTCATCTGACGCTGGATGGCAAAACCGTGGCAACCCGTATCGGCATTAAGCCGCTGGAAAAACCACAGTCAGAAAACGATCTCTGGGTAATTAAGCTCGATAAGCCGTTCTGAAGCGCGTCGATTCAATAACCGGCGGTCTGGCGCGGAGCCAGACCGCCTTTTTTAGTGCTTCCCGGCGTCGTTGAACGGGTCCGCCGGTGATTTCTTGCGGATGAAACGCAGCCCTATAACGCCTGCCGTAACTGATACTGCTGAATATTCAGCTCCTGCCAGCCGTTGCGCTCAAACACACCGCTCAGGTTATCGGGCACTGCGCACGGGGCGATGATGCCAGGAAAAGCGCCTGCCAGTTGCGTCAGCAAACGCGAAGCATAACCCTTACCCCGGCATTCCGGCTTCACGTACAGCGCCCGCAACTGCGGCTCTTTAAACAGCGTGTTAACAATGGCGAACGCCTTATCGTCAAGCGTGACGCCCTGGCCTGGCAAGGCCAGCGCGGTGAGCGGATGTATCAGCCAGGGCAGGGCGTGCGCTTCCTGCATCATCATCCCGGCTACAATGCCTGGGTCAAGCAACTGCACATCGTCGCAGGGGTTATCCTGCGCGGCCCCCGCGCTGGAAAAGGCGCGCAGGCGGTACTCCTTCGTAAAGCCCACCCGCTCGTAAAGCTGCTGCGCCGCCTCATTGCCTCTGATAACTTCAACAATCATCTCTTTATCGCCGCGCGCTTTCGCTTGCGCAAGCAGGCTTTGCATCATCGTTTTGCCAAAGCCTTTGCCGCGCCACTGCGCACGGATAGCAAAGGCCGCCAGGCGCGAGCGCCACCCGCGCCGGGTTATCAGCGCCAGCGCCACGGGCGTATCGCCTTCAAGCCAAACCCGGCTGTCGGGAAGCGAAAGGGATTCTGCGGCAAAGCGCGGCGCGAAAATGTCGCCCTCAAGGGTAAAAGGAACAAGGTAGCCTTCAAAACAGCGGTTCAGGATCTCCGCAAGTTCATGGCTGTTGAAGTGCGTGGCGTCAGTCACACGCAGTGTCGGAATTGTCATGAGCGCTCCTGTCGTGGCGGAAGGGCATCATAACATGGACAAATATCAGGGAAAGGCTCTGAAAACAGGTGGGTAAAAGCGGACAGGCAAGCCCGTCCGCTCTGTGTGTCAGAGTTTGAACACCGCCACGGAGGCGTTCAGCAACTGCGACTGTTCTTTCAGGGAATGCGCTGCGGCGGAGGCTTCCTCCACCAGGGCGGCGTTTTGCTGGGTGACGGAATCCATCTGCGCCACCGCGAGGTTTATCTGCTCAATGCCGCGGCTCTGCTCGCTGGTAGACAGCGCGATTTCCGACATTAGCTCAGAAACATGCTTAATGGCGATGATAATCCCTTTCATGCTCTCCCCGGCGCGGCTGACCAGCGCGCTGCCCTGGTTGACCTGCTCGCCGGATTGTTCAATCAGCTCTTTGATCTCTTTCGCCGCCACCGAGGAGCGCTGGGCGAGGTTGCGCACTTCGCTTGCCACGACGGCGAAACCGCGGCCCTGTTCGCCCGCGCGCGCTGCCTCAACCGCCGCGTTAAGCGCCAGAATGTTTGTCTGGAAGGCGATGTCTTCAATAATGCCGATGATGTTTTCAATCTTGCCGGCGCTGGATTCAATTTTGCCCATCGAGGCGATGACATCTTCGACAATGGCGTTGCCTTCCTGCGCCGCGCTGCGCATGGTGCCCGTGAGGGTGTTTGCTTCATGCGCGTTGCCGGAAGTCTGTTTAACCGTCGCTGTCAGCTGTTCCATGCTGGCTGCCGTTTCGCCAAGCGAGGCCGCCTGCTCCTCGGTGCGTGCGGAAAGATCGGTATTGCCCGCGGCAATCTCTTCAGAGGCGAACGCCACGGTCTGGCTTGATTCACGCACCTGGCCGATGATTTCCGTCAGCGACAGGCGCGTCGTTTCCAGCGCGCGCAGCATTTCGCCAATTTCATCTTTCGCGTCAGAGAGCACCGGGGTGTGCAGATCGCCTGCCGCCATCTCAACGCAGTGCGCGCGGGCGGCATCCAGCGGTTTCAGCACGCGGCGCTTGAGCAATGCGAAAATCACCGCAATCAACGCCAGGAAAAGCAGCGCGAAAAAGGCTATCAGCAGCAGCCCGGAAACAAAGCTCGCCTGGACTTCGTCATTCTGCTGGCGGGCGTAATCTTCCCGGAACGCCAGAAGCTGATCGAGGGAGATTTCAAACTGGCGATCCAGCTGCGGCAGCGTAGTGGTAACAAGCTGAACATAGCTTGCGCTGTCGTTACGCGCCACGGCGTCCAGTAACGGCCGCAACCCCCCGTCGCGGTACGCCTGCCAGTTACGGCGATAGGTATCCGCAAGCGTCGCTTCGCCAGCTTGTTTCAACGCCGCCACGTATTGGGTAAAGGCGCCGTCGGCTTTGCCTAACACTTCGCGGGCGCTGGCTAACGATTGCTGCGCCTTTTGTGTGTCGCCCGCCGCCTGGCTCTGCATCGCTTCCATGGCGCGAACCCGCAGGGTGCGGCTGTGGTTTATCGGATCGATTACCGAAAGCACGACGCGGATTTCTTTATTTACGCTGTCCAGCGACTGGTTGCTGCGGATAAGCGAATGGATAGTGGAAACGGTACTGGCAAGAAAGATAACTACCAGCGCGCTAAAAACAATAAATGAAAAACGTCTGACTGACATGAAAGGTCCTTCCCGGGTGAACACGGATAAACGCCGCCAGCATTGCGCTGCGGTCAAAAGGTTTATCGGCATTAAAAGAAAGGAATTTAATTTAAAACAACGTAATTATTGTAAAACAAGAGGTTAAGCTTGGTTACTGGCCGGGCCTGCGCCCCGGACAGGAGGCCAGGCTATGCTTAAGCCGTCAGCCGGCGTAACAGGAGGCAGGAAGATGAAAACGCTACAGGGACCTTCAATTTTTCTTTCCCAGTATATTCGCGACCAGCCGCCGTTCAATGCGCTGGAAAGCATGGCCTCATGGGCGGCGGGGTTAGGGTACAAAGCCGTGCAGTTGCCTACCCATCTGCCGCATATTTTTGATCTCAATAAAGCGGCGGAAAGCCAGGAGTATTGCGCCCAGGTGAGCGAAACGCTGCGCAACCGCGGCGTGCAGATAAGCGAGCTTTCAACGCATTTGCAGGGGCAACTGGTGGCGGTGCATCCTGCTTACGACAAGGCGTTTTCCCGCTTTGCGCCATCTTCACTGCGCCTTGACGCCCATGCGCGCCAGCAGTGGGCGATAAGCGTATTAAAAAAAGCGGCGAAGGCTTCGCAGAATCTGGGGCTTAAAGCGCACGCCACTTTTTCAGGCTCGCTCGCCTGGCCTTTCTTCTACCCCTGGCCGCCGCATAATGCCGTGTTGTTTGAGGAGGCGTTCTCTGAGCTGGCATCGCGCTGGCGGCCCATACTCGACAGTTTTGAGGAATCAGGCGTCGATCTCTGTTTTGAGCTGCACCCGGGAGAAGATTTGCACGACGGCGCCACCTTCGGCCGTTTTCTGGAATTAGTTCATCACCATCCGCGCTGCAATATTCTCTATGATCCCAGCCATATGCTGTTGCAGCACATGGATTACCTTGGGTTTATCGACCACTGGCACTCGCGCATCCGCGCTTTTCACGTTAAAGACGCGGAGTTCAACGCCTCGGCTCAGAGCGGCGTCTACGGCGGTTATCAGGACTGGCCGCAGCGCCCGGGCCGCTTCCGCTCTCCGGGCGACGGGCAAATCAACTTTAAAGGCATTTTCAGCAAGCTCGCGCAATATGACTATCCCGGCTGGGCGACGCTTGAGTGGGAGTGCTGCCTGAAGGATGGCGAAACGGGCGCCCGCGAAGGGGCGAAATTTATCAGCGAGCATATTATTCGCGTTTCGAAACACCAGTTTGACGATTTTGCAGCGCAAAAACAGGAACGGGAAGCAGCGCGGGAACTGTTAGGGCTGGACAGCCGAAGCAGCAAATAAAAGGCGGGAACGTCACATTCCCGCCGTAATGAAAGCAAAGGTTAATCAAACACGCCGTTGATAATGGCGGTGACCAC